>NZ_JAFIEU010000051.1 GCF_020832325.1 Lunatimonas sp. | reverse complement strand
GAGTTTTGCCGCCTGCTTCCTTCAGATTCCACCTCACGATGGACACCCTTGCTATTGGCTAGTGGTTGGCGATTACAAACCCCCACAGTGGACTTTCACCACCTAGTTAGTTACCATGCACGGCACACTAAAAAAAGGCTGCCCTTTTCGGACAGCCCCTTTTTTTTTAACCGTACACTTCGGGGTTTACCGGATAGGGAAGACGCTCTCCCTTCAATCCGGCCAGAATGTTTTCGGCAGCACAGCGAGACATCTCGTTGCGGGTTTCTACGGTGGAAGATCCGATATGCGGAAACACCACGGCATTATCCATCTCCAATAAGGGATTATCAGGCTCCATGGGCTCCGGATCAGTCACATCCAGACCTGCTCCGTATATTAAACCCTCCTGCAAGGCCCGAATGAGTTCGTCTTCCCGATGCACACCTCCACGGGCTGTGTTGATAAATACGGCACGGGGCTTCATGCGTTTGAACTGCTCGTATCCAAACAAGCCCCTCGTTTCCTCGGTCAAGGCGGTATGCACCGATACACAGTCGCTCTGCTCCAGTAGTTCCTCAAAGGGCAGCCAGGTGGCGCCAAACTCCCTTTCTGCCTCCTCGTTTCGCGTGCGATTGTGATAGACGACCTTCATCCCCCAAGACTGCGTACACATGCGGGCCAGTTCCGCACCAATCCTACCCAACCCCACGATACCAAGAGTTTTTCCGGCAAGATCAAACCCCAAATCTAGCGTGGGCTGGCTAACACCCCATTCACCTTTTTTAATTTTTCGGTGCAAATAAAGTGCTCTTCTGGCCACAGTGAGCATCAAAAGAAGCGCGGTTTCAGCCGTAGCCTTGTTCAACACGTTTGGGGTATTTCCGATAGGAATGCCCAACTGGGTGGCCGCCGCGATATCTACCCCGTCAAAGCCTACAGAATGGAGGGCCACTACCTTAAGATGGCTGCATTCACGAAAAAAACCTTCATCCAAGCCTGCTTGTCCTGCACTCAAAAAGGCATCGTGCTCTTTGCAGAAAGCGATCGCCTGCTCCCTAGTAAGCACGGAAGGCTCCCGCCACATCGTCACCTCCACCCCCGCCTGCTCCAGCAGTCCAAGGCCATAGTCGGGAATAATCTTATTGATAAAAACTTTCATGTGTCTAATTGTTTTTCAGCGTTTGTACCTGTGAAACGGATCACAACCACCTGATAATCATATTATTTTGATGTACTGATACTCTTTACTTTTTTTATTCCTACCGTTTCTTACGGCTGTGCTTTATCTCCGTATCTACAGGCAGCAAACGGTATAGAGAAAAGAATCTGCAACAATGGCTTGCCCACTACTTCACATACCGAAAGTCAAACGAGGGGTCGAAGTCCTCGAGAAAACCTGCCATCAGCTGGATCACATGGTTGATATCCGCTTTGCTGGCTGTTTCTACGGTCGTGTGCATGTACTTTAGCGGCAGGGAAATCAAGGCAGAGGGCACCCCACCGTTGGAATAAGCAAAGGCATCGGTGTCCGTCCCGGTGCTTCTCGATGAAGCAGAGCGCTGATAGGGTATCTCGCGCTTATTGGCAGCCGCAAGTACCAAATCCAGCAATTTACGGTGTACCGCTGGCCCCACGGTCAACACCGGCCCCTTACCGGCGGTATAATCCCCACTCACTACCTTATTGTACATCGGTGCGGTGGTATCGTGACACACATCCGTGATCAGCGCGGCATTTGGCTTGATACGTGCGGCAATCATCTCTGCACCCCTAAGTCCAATCTCCTCCTGAACCGCATTGACCACATAGACGCCAAAGGGAAGCTCCCTTTTCTGTTCTTTTAGGTATCGGGCTACTTCGGCAATCATGTAGCCACCGATGCGGTTATCCAACGCCCTCCCCGTGTAAAATTTGCCATTTAAATCGGTCAATTCATCTTTAAAGGTGACCACACAGCCCACATAAATCCCCATTTCCATTACTTCCTCTTTGGAACGGGCACCTACGTCTATAAAAATGTTCTCGGTCTTTGGAGCTTCTTCCTTAGCCTTGTCCCGCACGTGGATGGCAGGCCAGCCAAACACCCCCTGGATTACCCGATCGTCGGTGTGGATATTCACCCGCATAGAAGGCGCGATCATGTGATCGGAGCCCCCGTTTCGAACCACATAAATATACCCTTCCGGGGTTATGTAATTTACAAACCAACTGATCTCATCTGCATGGGCCTCGATGACCACTTTATAATCCGCCTTTGGATTGATAACCCCTACTGCGGTGCCGTAGGCGTCGGTAAAGTAATCATCCACCAATGGTTTTACATAGTCCAGCCAAATCTGCTGTCCCGACGCTTCGAAGCCCGTAGGGGAAGCATTATTGAGGTAACGGTATAGGAACTCTTCGTTTTTTGTCATTGCGTTTTGGTTAGTACACTACACTTCAAATTAGCCATTTCTAGTCGGTAAATACCAGGCCTGGGATCCAACTATCACCCATTCACCGTTGAGCGATTTTTCCCGGGACCCTCCTTGCCAACCTGTTATAAAGGAATATTACCGTGCTTCTTTTTGGGCAAGTTATCCACTTTATTTTCCAACATGGAAAAAGCCCGGATCAACCGGTGTCGGGTATCCCTCGGTAGAATCACCTCGTCGATAAAGCCTCGCTCCGCGGCAGCATATGGATTGGCAAATTTACGGGTAAATTCGTCGATTTTCTCTGCAAGTTTTGCCTCCGGGTCTTCCGCCTCGGCGATCTGCTTTTTGAAGATGATTTCGGACGCTCCCTTAGCTCCCATCACAGCAATCTCTGCCGAGGGCCAGGCAAAATTCAGGTCCGCTCCGATATGTTTCGAGTTCATCACATCGTAGGCACCTCCATAGGCCTTGCGGGTGATGACTGTTACCCGAGGTACTGTAGCTTCAGAAAATGCATACAACAGTTTGGCCCCGTTGCTGATGATCCCGTTCCACTCTTGGTCGGTACCTGGCAAGAAACCCGGCACATCCACCAACACCACCAAAGGAATGTTAAAGCAGTCACAGAACCGCACAAACCGGGCCGCTTTGAGCGAGGACTTGATATCCAAGACTCCGGCAAGTACTGCCGGTTGGTTGCCTACCACGCCGATGCTTCTTCCCGCAAGGCGTGCAAAGCCAACGACGATATTTTCGGCAAAATCCCGGTGTACCTCCATAAAACTGCCTTCATCGGCGATTCCTGCTACCACTTCCCGCATATCGTAAGGCTGATTGGGGTTTTCGGGAATAATCCCGTCCAATACCTCCCGGATTTCGGACTGACCGCCAGTGTAGGGCAAACGGGGCGCTTCTTCTTCGCAGTTTTGCGGCATGTAGGACAGTAATTGCTTGATGGAGGCGATGCAGGCCGCCTCGTTCACACATGCAAAATGGGTCACGCCACTTTTGGCACTATGTGCCGAAGCACCTCCCAGTTCCTCGGAGCTTACCTGCTCCTGCGTTACGGTTTTGACCACATTGGGGCCGGTCACAAACATGTAAGAAGTATGCTCCACCATCAGGATAAAATCCGTGATGGCCGGTGAATACACCGCGCCCCCGGCACAAGGACCCATAATAGCCGAAATCTGTGGGATCACTCCAGACGCCAAGGTATTGCGGTAAAAAATGTCCGCATAGCCTCCCAGAGAACTAACTCCTTCTTGAATCCGCGCGCCACCTGAATCGTTAAGCCCGATCACGGGTGCACCGTTTTTCATGGCGAGGTCCATAATTTTACAAATTTTTTCGGCATGTGTCTCCGACAGCGATCCGCCAAACACGGTGAAGTCCTGCGAAAAAACATACACCAGCCGTCCGGCCACCCGGCCAAAACCCGTAACTACCCCATCGCCTGGGTATTTCTCGCGTTCAATCCCAAAATCTCGACCCCGGTGCACGACGAGCTTATCCAATTCCTGAAAAGACCCCTCGTCCAACAGCAGCGCCAAGCGCTCCCTTGCGGTTAGTTTTCCTTTTCCGTGCTGTGCCGCAATACGGGCTTTGCCTCCTCCCTGCATCGCTTCCTCGTTTTTGGATTTGAGCAAATCCAGTTGTTGCTGCTTTATGCCCGGGACGTTTGTTGTTGGTTTGTCTGTTTTCATAGGGTTGGTTTGGCATTTCCTGCTTACCAAATATAGGCAGCACCTCTCAGGGAGAAAAATAGCGCGCGAATAAATCCCCACATCCCGCCAATTTTTTTATCACACCGTAAAGTGCGGTAAGCACTAACAAGGTAAAAAAAGTTCTCCGGGAATACAGCAGTGGATTCCAATAGTGCTTTTCCGGCGAAAAATAAGAACAATCAAATATCCCAACCCGTTAGTAAAAATAAACATCATTTTTATGAATATATAATCATTACGTAACCTGCGGATTTGAATAAACTTTCTATATTCGCACCATTAAAAAATGACCGGTATCATGGTGGAAAAGGCGGCAGTCATCGACATGGGAACCAATACCTTTCATCTGCTTCTTGTGGAATTGGCAGATAACGGTTTTCGTACGCTTTACAAAGAAAAAATTCCGGTCAAGCTGGGAGAAGGAGGTATCTCCAAAGAGCTGATTCTTCCTGAAGCAAAGAAACGAGCCTTCCACACCCTCACCCACTTTTCCAACTTAATCAAAGGCGAACAAATAGATCGCGTTTTTGCCTTTGCCACCAGTGCGGTTAGAAATGCCCGCAATGGCCATGAGTTTGTTGCGGACGTCAGGGAGCGTCTAGGTATAGACGTCAATATAATCGATGGCAACCGGGAAGCGGAACTCATCTACAAAGGCATTCGCCTAAGCGGCAGCCTAAACGACGAAACCTCGCTCATGATGGATATAGGCGGCGGATCTGTGGAATTTATCATTGGAAACGAAAGCCGCATCTTCTGGAAACAAAGTTTTGAAATTGGTGGTCAACGGATGCTGGACCTCTTTCATTATCACGATCCCATCCTGCCTACAGAAATTTCCCGGCTAAACGAGTACCTGGAAAGCAAGCTGGAGACCCTCTGTCATGCCATCGCCCATTTTCAACCGTCGCGTCTAGTAGGTGCCTCGGGAACCTTCGATACGCTAACCGACATGTACCGGGCAAGGATACAGGAAGCCAAGTTTCGCTATCAAAGTACGTATTCCATTCCGGCAGCTAGTTTCCAACAAATCGCAGGGCAGCTGATCCACCTGGACAGGGCCGAGCGTCTACAGATCCAGGGTATGATTCCCATGCGCGTAGATATGATCGTCGTTGCTTCCTGTCTGATTCAGTTTATTTTGGGACAAGTAGATACCGATCTGCTGCACTGTTCTACCTACTCCTTGAAGGAGGGTGCTATCGCCGAGATTCTCCAAAACCAAAGCGGTACCAAACCCCTCCACTACGCCCGGCAGGCAATCTAAACCTGCGGCCTTTTCCGGTTATTCTTTTTGATTGTCCTGAATTTTGCGAATTTTGCACCTTCCATCTGTATTACAACCCCTCTCACCTATGAGTACCTATCCTTTGTCTCAACTGGAACGGTTTACGAAAGAAATCCTGCTACGTATCGGATGTCCTGAAAAGGATGCCTCCACGGCAATGGAAGTCCTTCTTTCGGCCGATCTGAGGGGGGTCGACTCCCATGGTGTGGCCAGACTCTCGGGATACGTGCGGCTTTGGGAAAAAAACCGCATAAACGCCCAGCCCAACATTCGCATCATACACGAGACCCCCAGCACGGCAGTGGTGGACGGCGACGGAGGCCTTGGGCTGGTGGTAGCGCCCTACGCGATGCAGGTGGCCATTGAAAAAGCCAAAACGGCCGGAACGGGATGGGTTTCTGTCAAAAACTCCAACCATTACGGCATCGCTGGCATCCATGCTATGCAGGCCCTCGCCCACGACATGATCGGCATTTCGCTGACCAATGCCAGTCCGCTGGTCAGCCCCACCTTTTCACGGGAGCGACTTCTGGGCACCAACCCGATATCCGTGGCCATTCCTGCCGCAACCCAACCGCCATTTGTGCTGGATATGGCTACTACTACTGCCGCCAACGGCAAATTGGAAATCCTACAACGTAAACAGCAAGAAGCTCCCTACGGATGGATTCAGGACAAAGACGGCAATCCTACCAGCAGCCCGAATGGTGTAAAAGACGGGGGAGCCCTGCTGCCGCTCGGTGGCGACCGGGAGCACGGTTCCCACAAAGGCTATGGCCTGGGCGCCGTGGTGGATATTTTCTCTGCCGTGCTCTCAGGGGCTAATTATGGGCCCTGGGTACCGCCGTTTGTGGCCTTTTTGGAGCCACATCCCAATCCGGTGGGCGAAGGGCTGGGACATTTCTTCGGTGCCATGCGCGTAGATGCCTTCCGTCCTGCCGATGAATTCAAATCGCATATGGATACCTGGATAGGGCGTTTTCGGAAAGCAAAAACGGTGGAGGGACAAGAGAAAGTGGTCATCCCCGGAGATCCCGAGCGGGAATTGGAGGAAGTTCGAAGAAGGGAAGGTATTCCGCTTCTACCCGCTGTAGTCGACGACCTCAGGGGCTTAGGTGAACGATTGGGTGTGAATTGGGATGAATCGCAGTGATAAGCCAAGTCGCCCCGCATCATTTCGGCACTTCCTGTTCGTCCGCCCCATCCGGTTCTATGGAAAATAGCTGCGTTTGAGGTACAGCGATTAGCGCAAACAACCCCTCGCTACTGAAGCGAACCAAATCCGCTGGTGGGTGCTCACGTGTGTTCCTTATTCGATCCCTAAAGTAAAGGAATCCCCAAGATTGAAAAATATCGGTTTGCACCGGCTCCACTTCGTAAGGAATTACCACATACGGATCGGCTTGATCTTCCCCACACGAAAAGAGCATTAGGACTATGCCAGCAAATAGAAAATTCCTCATGGTCAACGTTGTTTATTCTTAGGACGGGTAATGAACGTAACATGTCCTGGTGAGCAGAAAGTTTTCGGTTGAAGTGGCAGTCTGTCCGGTAGTTGATCACGGATAAAAAAAATGTTTATAAAAATTCCATGGATTCGATCTCGATGGTATACGCCCGATTTTCTACGACGATGGAAGCTACTACGAACAGCTCCTCTAGCCGGGTAGGAGCAAAGCTAGTGAGTGGTATATCATACGTATGCCATTCATTCGTTAAAGTTAAAGGGATTTTCGTCTCGCTGCCATCTGTTGGGTCTGATTTGTCTTTCAAGCCGATATCCACCTTTTCGCCACCTAGTATGCCTCTAAGTTTGAGTCGGAGTGTTTGGAAATTTGAAAAGTCTTTCACCCTATTTGAGTCAGGGACACCACTTCCAACAAACCAGTAAGCCGCTGCCCAGGGTTCCGCGGAAAACTGAAGTGCGATATGGCTACCTAAAAATTGCATATTAACTCCTTGGTTGTTGTTTGGGCTTGCCACTGCACTGTTGTAGTAATGCGTATTGTATCCGTTTCGTATGATTTTGGGATAGGGGACCGATCCGTATTCATCAAAGATCTGTACTAACTGCTGATTGATTTCTTCGTTAAACGCTTTTTTGCCTGTGACAATCATTTCATGTAAGGCTTGACCCCTTACGATAAGGTTTTCATATTTGACGATGAGTTCATATGGCCAGAAAAAAACAGGAATGAGCGTCGGGTGCTCGAGGATTTCATCCACCATAGCCGGTAGTTGTCCCTTCAGTTCGGTATTCCAGTCTCTCGTACCCTGGGAAAATAAAGCAAAGGTTCCGGGAAGGTCTGCGTTGATAAAATCGTCAAACGAACGCTGAATACCGGAATTGTAATTGTTCTCCAAGATGGTCAGCTCATCCAATAAATTATAGTAGTCGAAAAGAAGTTGCTCCAAATCTGTCCCTTGAAGCTGACTCAAGAAGCCTGAGCTCTTCAAGGATTCAAACCCGCTGAGATTGGGAGTCAGATAAATGCTGCTCCAAACTCCGTTGATGGTCTGAGCTATAAAGCTGAGGTTTTGGGCACTGTAGCGAGATTCTGCGTTTAGGTTTTCACCATAAACTTCCGACATGATTTTCTGATATTCCGGAGACATTTGCTGCCTGATGGCTGATACTCTTGGAAAAAGCTCCAGGCGCTTTTGGGTGAACTTTTCGGCTTTTTGCAGATCGCTCTGAATATTGTTGGCTATACTATTCAGATAGCCTTCCAATGCTTCGGCATTTAAGCGCTTTTGATTGGAATTATTGATTTGGATAGCAATTAAGATCCCAATGACAACCAACACAATCTCACCGACTGCATATTTCAGATACTTTACAATCTTATTTTCCTCCAACAGGTTAAAGCGGATTTTTCGAAAGAATTTAATCATAGGTTCCTTTTTCTGATGGTGGCTACCTGCAGGGAAATTGAAGCGCTGGTCAGCATGTGATCTACATTTATATCTGCAGATTATGCTAAGGTGATTCGTTTAAATAAGGAGTTGACTCGGGAAATACACCTTTTGCTGGGTGCTGCTGCTAAATATAGAAAATTAATTGCAATATGCTGCTTATGAGAGGTTTTTAAAACGAAGACAATGGATTTACAAAACCTACCTCCCCACAATCCGCTCCTCGTCCACATCATAGCGATACTTCACGACCTCGCCGCTGATAATTAGCGCAATCGCTTTTTCGATCACTTCATAGGGTGCAATAAACCATTCCCGTGGTGTGTACCTCTTTCCTTTTTCGTCAAAGACATCGATATTTAGGCAGGAGGAACCAAAAAAATTGTGGATCAATTGTTCAAATTTCTGGGTATTCATATTGTAGCATTTCCATCCTGCTACATATTCCACCTCGGCCATTAGATAGGTAGGTTTCTTTGCGGCATGTTTTATCCGTTCAGCTACGGCTGTCCGGGAATAGCCTATTTTGTAAAGGTTGTCCAATGAGGCTATTTCCTCCCGACTGCTTTTTGATTTCAGCACATAAATAAATCCTGTTTCTTTATCCTCTTCAATAATGGCCCCTAAGCTTTTCTGCAATGCTGCATTGACATTACCGTGATTTTCAGTGATTCTTTTCCCGTTTTTATAAAGCTCTGCCGCAAGAGATCGCAGGAGCATATCTGATTCGGTGCCATTTTCAAATATGCACCTCAATCGAGCGTTCATCTTACCCGATTTGTCTAGTTTCCTCTCTTCTACTTCGGCAACGTATACTAAAATACCATTTAACACGAAGAAATAGCCAACATCTATTTGTTGCTCATTTTTAAAATCTTTAATCTTTCTTTTTCCATGCTTTAGGTCAGCTTGACAGGACTTGAGTACTGATTCAAAATCCTCAAAATCCTCGCAGGGTTTTCTACTAGCCACATAGTCTGGCATAGTGGTGACCTTTGGCGTATGCCTAAAATCAAAAAGCCCCTCATCATCTCCAAAAATATCCAAATCATCCTCGAGTAGATCGTGAAAAAGAGCTGATTTATGCGAAGTAGGGTAGGAGACAGTGCTCGTTTGAATCACATCCTTGATGCCATTTCTGAAATAGAAGCCTATTTACAAGATGTAGATTATGAAATGTTCCTGAACCATTCGATGATGCGATTTACGTGTATCTAGCTATTGGAAGACAAAAAAATGCTGCAATTGACGGACAATTCAAAAAAGACGAGCTTTTCCAGGAGGGGACATTCCCTGCATGCCGACTATAAGTGACGGTGAAAGTCCTGTTGTTGTCCTAAAATACGCACAATGATTATATTCGATTCGGAGCGTAAATAAAAAATACTGTGGGCTTTGTAATTATTGCGTTTAAGGTGTGTGAAAAATTCGGATGCATCTCGCCCAATTTCAGGACTACTAGCGATTTTTTCCAGACAGTTGAACAACTCCTCAATATAAACAAGGGTTTGTTTTTCACCCCATTTCTCTAAAGAGTAGTCAGCAATAGCATCCACATCTTCGTCTGCCTTGACAGATAAAACGTAATTAGCCATGGTGTTTTCCACCGGTTTTTCCCAACGCTCTTTTCTTGGCAAGTGTCACGATTTCTTCTGCGGTCCTAACTTTCGGACTGACACCGCTCTCGATTCCTTCTTGAACAGCCGCTTTGGTAAGTAAAAACTCCCTGTTTCGCTCTTCATCTTTCCGAACCAAATACCGCAAGTATTCGGCTTCGGTTTTATACCCACCTTGCTTTACGGCAAAATCAATATACCGATCTAAGGTCTCGCCAAAATCCACTGTTTTTCTACCCATCGCTGCTGTATTTATGCTGTAAATTTAACATCTTTTTGGCGTCATCCCAAGAAAGCTAAAAAAAGTGTACAATATGGCGGGGGTTTGCTATTAACTTGTTTGGTAACCCATTACAAATGGCATGCAACGAATTACGACTGTAAAGGAGATTAGAAATAGTAGGGTGTAATCGATTCTGCTCCCGCCTGGGGGTCTATCAGGGCAAAGGCAACAATTTCTGCCGCTGCCCTGCGATCAGAAAACATTTCTAGTTATCTATACACTACATATATAAAATTATCCATACAGAAAAATTGCAGGGGATATATAGATACTATCAAAAAGTTTATAATCTTTTTTAAATAAAAAACAATGAATTACCAAGAACAGCAAACGCGTCGGATTTAATGGAAATACAGGGGTATGCATCCAAGTTATTTACTAAAACCAGCCAATAATATGGGCGTAAATTGGGTGGATTTACTTTCAAAAAAACTCGAAAAAAAAATTGGCCCCACCAATCATTTGCACCAAAACCAACTCCTTCCTAGTGAAACCTACCACTTTTTGCCAGTCTGTTTCTTCGCTGAAAATCAGCCCTTTTACTCACTAACTAAACAGACAAAACCTGTTCGCTCCATCATCAAACACCCAGAACATAGGTTGCGGGTTTTTCCCTTCGGTATACTTGCTAACTTGGTACCGGTGAACGCACCACGAACAAAACGTAAACCCAGCCATCTGCCATGACTCCCTTGCAGCAGCCACACACCATCATCACCCCGGGACCCATCCGAAATTGGGAGGCAACACCCTACGGAATTAGTGGGCATACCGAAGAGGCCTATTTTTCCATTCAGGTCTATGCAGACCACACCATCCGCGTTCAGGTGAGTCGACACGAGGTATTTTCTCCCAATCCCTATGCAGTTACCACCAAACCCGTGTCTGGTTTGTTTGAGTTTCGCTCCTCGCCTGACATCCTATGGCTAGCAACCAAGAAGATGACCCTAACCATTTCCCGAGAATGCTTTTCGCTGTCCTTTGCGACCCCGGAGGGGAAAGTACTCTGTGAAGAGGATCCAGCCATCGGTATCAACTGGTTGGGAACAGAAGTGAGCTGCTATAAAAAACTGCAGCCTTGGGAAAAATTCATTGGGTTAGGTGAAAAGACTGGGGGACTGAACCGCTGGGGAAAAGCCTACACCAACTGGAACACCGACCACTTCGGCTACGGCCTGGATGCAGACCCTCTGTATCTATCAGTACCTTTCTATATCGGACTTCACAGCGACAAAGCGTACGGCCTATTTTTTGACAACCCCCACAAATCGGTTTTCAATTTCGGGGCCAGTAACAACCGGTTCAGCTATTTCAGCGCAGACAATGGCGATTTGGACTATTATTTTTTCCACGACGACTCCGTGGCATCCATCATTCAGGCCTATACCCAGCTTACCGGGAGGATGGAAATGCCCCCACTATGGTCCTTGGGATATCAGCAATGCCGGTACTCGTATTACCCGGATCGCGAGGTGCTGCGATTGGCTCAAACCTTCCGCGAAAAAGGTATTCCTGCCGATATGATCTACTTGGATATCCACCACATGGAAAAATACAAGGTGTTTACCTTTGACAGCAAAAACTTTCCCGATCCCGCAACAATGATCAGAAGTCTGAAGGAACGTGGATTCAAGGTGGTGGTGATACTGGATCCTGGCATTAAAAAGGACCCGGATTACACTCCCTACGTGGAAGGGATTGAGCAAGGGCTTTTTATACGCTATCCGGATCAAGTGCCATACGAAGGACATGTCTGGCCGGGCTGGTGTGCCTTTCCTGATTTCACCAAGCCTGCTGCGAGGGAGTGGTGGGCGAACAAACTCTCCTTTTACAGCTCCCTGGGAGTAGACGGTTTCTGGACCGACATGAACGAACCTGCCACCTGGGGACAGCACATGCCAAATATCATTGAGTTTGACTTTGAGGGTGAACGGTGCAGTCACCGCAAGGCCCGGAATGTGTACGGCATGCAAATGGCCCGAAGCACTCAGGAAGGGGCCCTCCGTCACACGGATAATCAAAGACCCTTTGTGCTCTCACGATCTGGATATGCCGGTATCCAACGGCATGCAGCTGTTTGGACCGGAGACAATGTGGCCTCGGACGAGCACATGCTTGCGGGTATCCGATTGGTGAATAGCCTTGGATTGAGCGGTGTACCTTTTTCTGGATTCGACGTAGGGGGTTTTGCAGGCAATACCAACCCGCAGCTATTCGCCAGATGGATTAGTTTGGGTGCCTTTTCACCCCTTTTCCGGGCACACTCCATGATCAACAGCAACGATTCCGAACCATGGTCCTTTGGAGAAGAGGTGGAGGAAATCGCAAAAAACTACATAAAGCTACGTTACAAACTACTGCCTACCATTTACGCAGCCTTTCTAGAAAGTGGCTCCAGCGGACTCCCAATAGCCAAAAGTCTCGCCATTGACTACCCCTTTGACGATCGGGTGTACAAAGGTCCTTTCGACAACCAATACCTGTTTTGCGATAAATTTTTGGTGGTTCCGGTAGAAAGTTTCCGGCCGGTTACCAAGGTATTCCTACCCAAGGGAAAATGGTATTACCTGTTTACCTCCCAATTGCTGGAGGGGGACCAAGTATGCTATTGGGAAAGTCCGCTCAGTTACCTACCCGTATTTGTAAAAGCAGGCACCCTACTGACCATGCAGCAACCGGTTTCCCATACCGGGGAAGCCCACGACGGGATTCTCCACCTGCATGTATACCGTGGATCCGGAACGAGCACCCACCTCCACTACGAGGACGACGGAACCACGCTTGACTACAGAGGGAGTGCCTATTTCAAACGATATTTGGTAATGGACCATACCCACAAAGTGCTTACGTTTGATGAAAGCATCGGCAATTACGAAAGCAGGTTCCAAACGGTAAAGATTTATTTCCATGGTTTTACAGAAACCCAAGCTAGCGTAGGGGAGGTTTTAAAGACTTTTGAAAAAGAGGATGTTTCGTTCGTAGACCGGATCAGTGATTTTGATCCATTACCGGACAATCGGCACCCGTACCACGAATGCGAAGATACGAGAACCCTGACCATTACCCATCCTTTAGATAAGCTTACGATTACCCTTCATTGACCAATCAACGAATTTACTAACCAAGCCCGCTCAGGATTGTTCTGCGGTTGCCCTTAGTAACTCCATATTGGTCCAGAGATTTTTTCGCACGATTGGATCTACTATCCATCGGGGCATCGCGCTGTCGGGCACGGATATGATATGATAACTCAGGATAGCATATCTTCCCTTTTCCTCAATGACCCATTTACCAGAAAGCCCCTTTAGCGGCTCCAGTTTTTTTCCTTCCGTAAATAGAAGCGATTCATGGGTTTCAAATTGAACGGTGGTTTTACCGTTTACCGTTTCGGCAGAATGCATGAAGTAACAATACCGGTTTGCCAGCGGAAACGGCAAGGGGTATTCTGAGTAGCTGATCCAGGCATCGGGAGAAACTTCCTGTGTCCTAAATCGTTTGGCGTTTGCGTTCCACAGCTTTCCTTTCTCCTCATTGCGGAGGGCCGAAAGAATAGCTTTAGCCGTGGCGTCAATCCGTATAATGACGCGAACCTCGCGAAAATCCCCTGATCCCGGTTTCTCAATCCAGCGCTCCGCTAGTTGAATGCCCCGCTCTTCCCGAATTACCTGGAATTTCTCTTGACTGCTGAAACGATCCGCAGCATGAAAACCAGCGGAAAAACTAACTAACATCGAGATAATGAATAAAAGCATAGTAGAAATTGTTTGGTAAGAATTAGCGGTCTAGATAAGCCCATTTTAAGTAGGACAACTTAACAACCCTTTACCCTTACCCATAGAGTGAAAATATTTTCAAATTATTTCAATATTTTTTCACATGATAATTTTTTTTATTGTATTTTTATAGATATACAAAATTAGATTTGTTATTTCCTTCAGAAAATATTTTGAATCATACATAGGTATGAATAAGTACACGTTTTTCGTACCCCTGATGTAAGAACCAAGATTCCCAATCGCTTCCTACCTGTACAGCTGGAATCTCAAGTACGCGCCGCATAGCCCTTCAAGAATATCGGTTCGTCAACGAATGCTCTCATACGCCACACCATTTTAACCAAACAAATTCCAACCACATGCAAACATTAGCCAACACAGGTCTAGGAGGCCAGGTTTTTCTTGTCTCTGAACTTAATAATTTTCCCACCGAAGCGTGCACCTTTTCGCTGTGGACCCACGAGCCCACCCGGCTTTTTTACGGTTTTTACGACACCGGTAGTATATACGATGACACGGTGACTTTCCTAGATATCTCCATTCAATCTGGCGGAATAGACCTTAACTTCGCCGGAAACGGTCACTATTTTTCTACCGGCGCCGTTCCGTTGTTTTGGACGGAGGAAGCCCATCACCTTGCCATTACGCTTCAAAGCACGCCGTCGGGCTATGCTATCAGCTGCTATGCCAACGCAGTACTCATCGATACCATCACGCTCGAAATCCTCAATAGCGCCAGCCAACCCCAATCCATGCGATTACTCCCCTCAGGTCCGCTTTACATCGGTAATCAAGCACCGGATTTATCCCAGGATGGCCAATTTGGAAACCTTCAGGAAGCCCGGGGCTGCATGAGTGAACTGCACATATATAGGGAAGCCTTAAGCGCCGAAGCGATCAACATAGACGCACTGGGAGACCTGCCCGAAAACGCTACCCCGTACCTCAATCTCCCGCTCGATGACCTACACTATGACCGCCGCCTTGGACGTTGGCTCGACACCGTACAGCCTTTCTTCCATGCCCAAGAGTACATCCGCACCGACAATAACCCTGTCATTATGTTTACGGGTAACTACTCACGCTTCCCGACCGGAGATCGAACTGTTGCGTTTTGGATTCGGTGCAGAGCGGGAGCCTCTGGTACGCTCATCAGCTATGGCGATCTATCCAACTCCGACCATCCCAATGATGGCGGAACACCCTGGATACTTGAAGATCCCAGCGGACTAAGCCTGAACGGCTACGGATCCGGCTTGCAGGCAGCCACCGGCGATTGGAACCACGTGGCCATTGTCGAAGATTCTGTGGCAAATTCTACCACCTTTTATTTGAATGGACAACCCGGTCCCTACCCTCCAGGTAGGTACATGAATGACGGTGTGATCGCAAGCCAGCCGCTTCTACTTGGCGCAAGGCAAACCTCCGATGCGGATGATTCCGTATTTACAGGCGATCTAATCGACCTTCGTTTTTGGTCCCGACCGCTATCTGCCGAGGAGATCGGTGAATACGCACGGGGCGTGTTACCGGATGCCTCCGATCCGGCATTAACCGATTATCAGCCCCTAGGCACCTTCAAAGTGGAGGAGGAAATATATGGAAACAATCGGGTTTTTCTTCCCATGCTCGAAAACGATGTCAAGTACCCCTTACAATCCACCTTGGCAATGAGGGAAGTGCTGCACGTTGGCCCGGACAAGGGTGGCATGCAAACACGACCGTACACCGATCTATCCGGGTCGGATTTTACGCTGGAGCTCTGGGCACAGGTAAATACCGACGGCTTCCTTCTTCGTGGTCTAGGTACCAACGGAATGGTCAACGTATCCTTGGCGAAAGACGGTGATCGACTGGTCCTTTCCGTGAAGAATGCGGTAGACGACCAATACACCCAATTTGCAATGGATTCCACGGGTACCGAGTTAACAGAATGGCATCATTTGGCGTTCGTTATCTCCACGACAGGAGTAAGCGGCTATTTTGACGGAACAAGCACTTTTTCACCTGCATCGGGCGTTTCTAATGGTTTAGTCCAATTAGGGAACCTGTTGCAGCTGCAGTTTGGTGCCTTCGGTGATGGCACTACGGCCGTAGACGGCAGCTTTGCCGAGATTCGCTTCTGGAACAGGGCCTTGGCGATAGGGGAAATACGACACATGATGTATCATTACCTCACCGGGAACGAAGTGGGACTGGTAGGTCGCTGGGCATTTGAAAATGCCCTCGGAAGAGATACCTCGACTACTAAACAACATGCCTTTCCGGTAAACAAACCTGAATTCACCGAGCTTTCGGATATTGACTTAGAACCAATTGGGTCTCCTTACCTCGTTGCTCAAGTTACGTTGATGGAAGACTATCATTTTGACGATGATCAAATTACACCGCGAAATTCATACCGCATACAAATAATCGCCCACGACGGAAACGACTCCCTACTTCCTGGCCTTGACTTGTCGATTAGTATTCAAGCCGAACCCAATAATCCATTTCAAAATACAAACATCCTAACGGAAGATTCCGGCAAAACAGCCACGAACCCGATAGCTATCAATCAGCCCTACGTGCTGTCTACAAACGCACAGGGAATGATCGCTTTTTCACTGCCAGCGGAAGACCTTCTAGCTCCCGTGCTGCGCATTACAGCCCCTTTCATGCTTCAGGATCATGCACTCCTGGTGTTCCCGGATAGGCAGGCCCATCATGCGCTTGCAGCGGTCACCGAAGACGATTTGTTAAACAAAAAAGTCAAAATGGCTGCAGACCAGGAGCCGAGGGCAATCGTTTCGCCCGAGCACCGTGATTCTGTATCTCATGTGGCAAAGGCCATTCAGAACTTTATGGGAGTTGGAACGGAAAAAACACCTCAGAGCAACACGCCTGTGGTTCGACCTGTGGAACAGCGTCTTCGGGAAATTGTCACACCACCGATGCGCCGCCTCTACGAAAATGCTACCGCTTCTCCCGATTCCTATAATCCGCAAACCGATGTGATTTCGGGATATGCGGTGGACCAAGGACAATCCAGCATCAGCCGCTCCCTTTCTGTCAATGAAATGCCTGATTGGAGTTTTGGAAAGGATGAAAACGGGGCCTTTGTGGTAACGGAAAATCACCGTTCAAATCGGACGCGAAATATGGCCTTAACAGAAAACCTCATCGTAGATGATCCTCTAACCCGCCTGCTGCTGGGACTTACCAATGAACGGCAGCGGTCTGATTCTACCCCTTCCTATTCGGACCTGCTAGCTGCGATAGACGAAACCAACCGTACGCGTAGTTTCTTCGACCTCTTCTCAGCAATCCGGGATGCGGTGAGCTTTGTAGTGCAAACGGTAGAACACGTATATGAAACGATCAAGGAGACGGTACGGGTCGCTGTGGTATTTATCACCGATGCCTTCGATGCGGTAACGGCTTTTGCCATTCATACCGTTGAGCATGCCGTCGAAGCCGTAAAGGGCGTTTTGGCAAAAGTAGAAGCTACGGTAGAAGGCGCAATTAATTTTGTAAAAGCGATTCTTGACTGGCACGATATCCTGGAAACACAACAGTTCAACGAACAGTTATTGAAATCGGCGATGAAAGCCGCACAGGGGAAACTTGGGAGAACCAAGACTGCCACCCTGAATTGGGCAAAGGGGCTAAAGGCCAGCACGCATACGTGGCTGGAGCAGTTAAAATCCGATGCCACGCAACATAAGTCGTCCATGAATGACAATACCGCTCCTACTCAGCGGACCAGTATCAAAGGATCCTACATGCAAAATATGGCAAGCGATCACGCCAAAGATGCAAACATGAGCGACGATACGGATGTAACCACAACTCCCAGTCAAGCACAGGATGCGCTGAATATCATCAATAACAACAACCCGGGCAAATCGGATCAAATTCTCAGCGACATGGCCAACCTGCACCTGTTCTCTGGTACCGAGTTTAGTTTAACCACGATCGTGGACCGGTTGATAGATCTATTGGAAGTTATCTCAGATAATCTTTTTGATATGCTGATTGCAGGTATCGACTGGTTTTTTACACAGCTGGAACAATTGCTTATTGAGCTCGATAAGCTCCTTGCAACACGGATTGATATCCCCTTTGTGACCAGGCTGTACGAACATTACATCATGCAAGACTCCGGAGCCACGCTTACCCTTTACAGCTTTGGTGCATTGGTAGGTGCTATCCCGGCCACCATTTTGTATAAACTCGCTACGGGATCCGATCATGGGCCCTTTCACGGTGAAGACCTAAACCGGTACCGGAGTCTATTTTCCTCGGTAGTAACAGTAATACCTGTAAACCAAGACGAGCGTACCCAAGCCCAGATCGCTCAGGAGAAAGCGTCATTGGGCTTGGGCGGATGCTTTCTAGGATTCGTTGCCATTACGGGTGTGTTTAATACTTACCTAAACAGCATGCCCGCCACATCTGCTAAGCTAAAACGAATCGGGCTCAGTTTTAACACCTTATTTCAGCTTTCGCAGTTTCCGATAGGTTCTTCGTTTAATCTGGAGACCAACCCGAACGACGCACCTGCTGCTGTCGAAGAAACAATCTGGGCCGTACAGTTTTTTCCACTGGTTTTAGAAGCCATAACGGCCTCTGATAAGCTAGCCACTAGCAAAGATTTCTTTGATAAATTTTCAATGGTGTCGACTACCCTATTCGGAGGCCTTCACGTTGCCCTCTTTATCACTGTCTTCGCGCTAGAGGTCAGTCAGCCGGAAACAGACAAAGAAGATAGCACCCTTAAATTTGTCGCAAACCTTTCCTCCTGTGTACCGGAGTTGACGGCATGGGTGGCTCAACCTGTTGCAAAAGCGTTGATTAGTGGCGTTTCAGCGACTGCATGGGGATTGATTAGTTCGGTTAGGTACGTAGGTGAAATAAACCGGTACAATCAAACAAGTACCCACCATGTCTTTTCACCGAGATGATTAGACTTTCTTTCTATCCAAAAAGATCTGAACTCAGGTACCGGTCTCCCCGGTCACAGGTGATGCATACAATCACGCCTTCTTCCAATTCCGCTGCCACCGTTAATGCAGCAAACAAGGCGCCCCCACTGCTCATGCCAGCCAGGATGCCTTCCTCCTTGGCCATGCGCCGAGTCATTGCCGTGGCTTGTTCTTGGCTTACGTCCACAACTCGGTCTACCCGGTCTGCCTCAAATATCTTGGGTAAAAACTCCGGAGACCAGCGTCGTATGCCGGGAATGCTGGACCCATCCGTAGGCTGGGTTCCCACAATCTGAATGTTAGGGTTCTTTTCCTTCAGGTAACGGGACACCCCCATAATGGTCCCGGTGGTACCCATGGCAGATACAAAGTGCGTGACTTTACCCTCGGTATCTCTGTAGATTTCTGGTCCTGTGGTTTGGTAATGTGCCCAAAAATTATCCGGGTTGGCAAACTGATTGAGCATGTGGTACCCTTCCTTTGCAGCCATCTCCTCTGCCAGGGTTCGTGAATATTCGATCGTTTTTTCGGCAGGGGTAAGAATCACCTTGGCCCCATACGCCTCCATGGAGAGCACCCGCTCTTTGGTAGAATTGTCCGGCATAATCAGGGTCATCTCTACGCCTAACAAGTTGGCCACCATCGCAAGGGCAATGCCCGTATTGCCACTGGTTGCTTCAACCAACCTAGACCCCTTATGGATCTCTCCTCGCTCCATCGCTCTTCGAATCATATGGTAAGCGGCACGGTCCTTGACAGACCCTCCAGGGTTTTGACCTTCCAACTTACAAAAAATCTTAACACCCGGATTAACGGGGATATTTTCAAGGGCAATCAGCGGTGTATTGCCTATCAGCTCAACTAATTTCATGCAGTAACTTGTTTGGCCATACGGAATTGCCACTTCAATCGTCCTTCTTGAGTACGTAGAGATCGGTCAGATTGGATGAGGCATCGTAGAGTTTGGTCTGGTAATATATCTTACTTTTCGGAGGAATGCTCTTCGTCAACCATACGTTACCTCCCACAATGCTACCCTTGCCTATCACGGTATCCCCGCCCAAAATAGTGGCTCCAGCATAGATAATCACCTCGTCTTCAATGGTAGGATGGCGTTTTTTGTCGGCATCCTCCTTGTTTACACTAAGCGCTCCTAAGGTAACGCCCTGATAGATCTTTACATGGTCTCCTACTACGGTTGTTTCACCGATGACGATCCCCGTCCCGTGATCTATGCAAAAATGTCTTCCGATCGTTGCCCCGGGATGAATTTCAACCCCTGTTCGGCTGTGTGCGTATTCCGTAATCATCCGGGGGATTAGAAAAATCCCCAGTTTATGTAGCAAATGTGCGACACGGTAGGCTGCCACTGCATAGAATCCAGGATAGCATCGGATGATTTCCGTTTTAGACTTCGCCGCCGGATCACCGGAAAAGATCGCTTCCAGGTCTTCCAGCAAAAGATCGTATACCTGCTCCAAGGAATCAAAAAAACGAACAGCAAGCTCCTCTCCGTCTCCAGCATGAAGCTGATTGTTCCTCGCAAGGATACGTTTTAACTGCACCTGAAGATCAAAGTACTTCATTTCCAAATTTCCACGCTCCCTCAACACCTCATTGGCATGCTCTGGAAAGAGTAACCCAAGGATGTCTTCAAAAAAACGGTTGATCACCTTGGGCGATGGACATCCCGGACAATCGTTGTGTGACTGGTGCAGGCGATCAATAAACGATTTCATACATAAGGGGGGATAGAAAGAATAGCTTTAGAATACAAAACCCACTCTTATGACATATGGTTCACGGTAGGGTGATCTTAAGTTATCATGGGTCAGGTTATAAAGCAACATAAAATTCATCCCTCCTCTATTGCCAAACGGTGAAAAATATCCGGCCCCTACCAGAAATCCAGGAACCCAATCTCTTGTTAGCACGATATCATTGGAATTGGGCAGCTGATTGGCTACCTCCAGATTCAAAGTCTCATACTCTGCGTGCGCAAATATCCGTGGCAAGACGTTGTACCGATTAAAGATCCTTCCTCCATAAATGTTGGAATTGTAGTTAAAAAAGCGGTCATTGAAATACTGATAGGTGGCTCCCACTCCCGCGGAGTACTTCTCCGTGATCATGACCCCCGCCAAGGGTGAAACATCTATGAAGGTAATCGTCCCAAACTGAAGACTCAGGTTACCCCCAAAGTACATCCTCTCAGACAATGGGGGATTGTCCTCCGGATAGATTTCACGCTGGGCAAACACCTGTGAAAAGGACAGGATAGTAAGGCTAATGACCAATAGCAACAGTCTGCCACCAGTCAATCTATTCTTCGATAATAACATATAAGTCTTCCGATTTTCGTTTCATCAAATACCTTTCACGGGCAAACTTCTCCAAAAGTTCGTAATTGCTCATCAATTCTTCCCGATCCTTTTGCACCTTCTCCTTTCTCTCCAAGTAAAACTCCTTTTGCCGCTCCAAATCGCGAAGCTTTGCACGGAGCTTGATATGGCTTACGATATCGTTGGTATCTATTAAGACCATCCAAGCCACAAATAAAACGGTAAAAATGAAGTAGAAGTTTTTGGTGTATTTCAGGTATTTGCCCATCGCCTTCTTATATGTTTACACAAATATAGTCAATGAAGGTATTCCAACAGTTAATAGAGGAGAATAAAATCATCAAACCCAAGACACCTCCGGCGAAGCCACCGATGTGAATTTACCATTAATCCTCCAATGAAAAGTCCATAGGGAGTGAATCTGCCATTTTTTGCCATGCCCAATATCCGTATAAATGAAGGTTTAACGGATTCGATTCCTGACCTGATGGGTAAATGGTGAGGGGAGCTATCAAGTGAATGCTGGAAACCGGATTTTCATAAACCGGCCGGTAGCCACTATGAAAGCCCTTCACATATTCTTTTGGGAGTTTGGCATGTTTAAAGGTTATTTGAAGATAGTTTTCAAAATCCAATTCAATGACCCCCTCCACGTTACGGCTGTAGGTATTGGAAGCCAACAGGTCCTCTTCCACTTTCTCGATTGTTTTAGGTAGCTTCTCCTTCTCAATCAATGCATTAAGGGAATCTTTAAACAAACTATACGGAAGTTCCTGTATTTCCTGCATGCGTTTTTTCGCCTCTTCTATGGTCTGATCATCAGGCCTGTCCGGATTTGGAATCAATTCCATACGTCTCACTTCAAACCCTTCCTCACTAACTATACCGTCCCTGAGAGCTCTTTTAAAATGCATCCAAGAACCTAAATACGCTCTCTTCCTTGCCTTTGCCCATCTATTGAGTTTGTGCCTTTTACCTCCATCGAATTCCATATAACTGGGATATCCCATATAGCGGAAAATTCCCTCGTCAATATCGTATTGAAAGGATGATAACAAGTACCTGATATGTAGACCTAATCCGTGATTTTCAATTTCCAAAAAATCCACACTTCTGACTTTTAGCGAACTTTCTTGCCTGTCTATGACCAGCACTTCCGGGTTAAGAATTTTGCTTCGGATCCCATTCTCGCTGCTCCCAAGGAAAAAAAATTGAAATGTTTTCAAGTTCTCATACCACTCTCTGCTTCTTTCCGCCTTTATTTCCAATTCTTTCAATTCAACAACAAGCGGAGCAAGCTCAAACAAGTATGTCGGAGGGTTGGAGGTAAAATCAGCTTGGTAAACCAGTCTGTCATACCCCATCATGGAAACAATAATTTCGTAGACACCTTTATTCACCTTCAATTCAAACTGACCATTTTGATCCGCTACGGATCCTTGCATGGAATTGTTGATGAACACGGAGGCAAAAGGAAGGGGCTCATTGGTCGTGCCATCAACTATACGCCCTGTAATGGATACCTGCTGGGCCATTCCGAAGTTGCTGCCAATCGATAGAAAAAAAGCGAACGATACCGCTACTAGCTGTTTGAACATAGCCTGATTGAAAAAAGGAATCTAGTACATCCTTTTCTATATTACGGAAGGTTAAATTGTAGGTTGTAGTTTGTCCGTTAAACTGTTAGTTCCTTCCTTCCTTTTTGAAATGCAACTTTGGCATACATGTAGGGTCAATCTTATAGCCATTTATAGGGAATAATTGGTGCTTTTGTAGAACCAAGTACAAGAGTATCCTAACGCAAAGCTGCCACGATCAATACCGGGTTATCGTCGTCTGCCCACCCCTCTAGCTGTTCCCGCAGCCCTGGAGCCAATTCCATTTGCCCCACACCCGACTTCAGCGTCTTCATCTCCACCAAAAAAACCAACTCCCGATCCGAACGAAATCCTACCGGTTGGTATAATACATGGGACCCGTGCTGATGAAAAACCTGTTTCTTTACGGAATTAGTAGATTTATCCAGCAAGATCTGATGGTTTTCGACCCCTTCCATAGATTGAACATAGATTTCAAACAGACTGTACGATTCACTGTCGTGCATTCGATAGACGTCGGCAAATCCACGTTCATTCAGCTTCATAAAGGCCTCCATCAAATCTTCCTCCCAAAATTCAGAGGGTATCGCCATGCGTCCAAAATCAAAGGTTACATAGGGTGCTATGGTGTCCCCTACAACTTCATAAATCACCGGATCAAATGAATCGTGGAAAAACAATTTATTCGGAAAGGGATAAAGATTTATGCCTGTGATCGGCATCATTTCGTTGGAATAATCGTTCTCCAAAAACCGGCTGACTATACCCCCCTCCTCATCCAACAAATAAAGTCGATGGTCCGAGACCGGTAAATTATGCCCGGCATACACCGCTAAGCGCCCGGATGGACTCCATTCCGCAGAAAAGCCCAAAACGCCCAATGTGGTGGATTCCGGTGTGTCCTTTGGCATTGGAAACCGGATAAGTTCGGTATCCATACCCTGTCCGGTTAGAATTTCCAGATCGCTTGTAGGGCGCAATAAATGGGATATTCGGGCCACTTTATCTGGGCCTTCCCCAACCTCCAATACCTTTCCCGCATAGGACCCATCTTCCAAAAAATGATGCACATCTCCCCTACGCTGACTCTCCCAAATTAAGAATCCGTCATTCCAAAACCGAACATCCGATTGGGCACTGAGTAAATTGTCTGGCGTAGTTTCCAAAGGAATTAGCTCCTTTATTTCCAAAGGAAGTCTTTCCTCTTTCACCTTAAATAACTCAATATGCGAGCGGTCCGCAGTTTTAGGTGAGGATTCACAGGAAGTACACACTGCAATCAGGATAGATAAATATAAAGAAAAGCGAATAACGCGCATACATTTTGGGTTAGTTGAAATCGAGCATGACGTAGCCGTCAAACACTGGGATGACTGTAAACCATGCGAGATTCCATGTGACCGTTAAAGAACAAATTACAAGCACATGAAATCGATTGTTTAATTTGCCTAATTTTTTAATAATTTAAAAAAAAGGCATAAAAAAAGCTCCGAAAAACTCGGAGCTTTTTACGATCGAAATACATTCTTTAATTTTAGAACTTAAGACCGGGGAAATAAGCGGCATCGCCAAGCTGCTCCTCAATTCTCAAAAGCTGATTGTACTTGGCCATACGGTCAGATCGGGAAGCAGATCCGGTTTTAATCTGTCCGGTGTTGAGCGCCACAGCCAGGTCTGCGATGGTAGCGTCTTCTGTTTCACCGGAACGGTGAGACATCACTGACTTATATTTATTCCGGTGACACAGATCCACGGCATTGATCGTCTCTGTCAGTGAACCTATCTGATTCACTTTCACCAGTAGTGCATTTGCGATTTGCTGATCAATCCCGGTTTGCAATCTCTCTACATTCGTTACGAACAAATCGTCACCTACAATCTGAATCTTGTCTCCTACTGCCTCAGTCATCAGTTTCCAACCGTTCCAGTCGTCTTCGTGCATGCCGTCTTCGATGGAGATAATGGGGTATTTGTTCACCCAGTCTTTCCAATAATCAGACATCTGCTGCGAAGTCAATTCATCGCCGGTAGATTTCTTAAATACGTATAGGCCTCTTTCTTCATCGTAAAACTCGGAAGAAGCGGCGTCCATCGCGATGAATACATCTTCACCTGGACGGAACCCTGCCTTCTCTATGGCCTGAAGCACCACTTCAACTGCCTCTACATTAGAACGCAGGTTAGGTGCAAAGCCTCCTTCATCCCCTACATTTGTAGAAAGTCCTTTGGCTTTCAAGACAGACTTAAGGTGATGAAAAATCTGAGTTCCCATTCTCAATGACTCTGAAAAACTCTTTGCCCCTGCTGGCATCACCATAAACTCTTGGAAGTCGATGGCATTATCTGCATGGGAACCACCGTTCAGGATGTTCATCATGGGAACCGGAAGCGTATTGGCGTTAACACCGCCAATATACCTGAATAGAGGCTGACCCGATTCCATGGCTGCGGCCTTAGCTACTGCCAACGAAACCCCCAAGATCGCGTTTGCACCTAGCTTGGACTTGTTCTTAGTCCCGTCCAAGCTGATCATCAGGTGGTCGATATGGTTTTGCTCGAATACATCGAAGCCTACCAATTCGGAAGCAATCACATCGTTTACATTGGCAACGGCTTTCAAAACACCCTTACCCATGTAAACACTTTTGTCTTCATCTCTCAATTCGACAGCTTCGTGTACTCCGGTAGAAGCTCCGCTTGGAACAGCTGCACGGCCAAAAGCTCCTGAATCGGTAAACACATCTACTTCTATTGTAGGATTACCCCTAGAATCTAAAATTTGTCTCGCGTGAATAGTTTGAATCAATGACATAGTATAAAAGGTTTGTTTTTTACTGGTTAGTTAATGCAATGAACTCGTCAAACAGGTACCTGGAGTCGTGTGGACCCGGACTGGACTCCGGATGGTATTGCACAGAAAATGCCGGCTTGCCCTTTAGGCGTATCCCGGCAACGGTGCCATCGTTGAGGTGTATGTGGGTAATTTCCAGATCCGGGTTCTTTTCGATATCTTCCTTAGAAACCACAAAACCGTGATTCTGAGAGGTGATCTCACTGTTGCCGGTAAGCAGGTTTTTGATGGGATGATTCAGTCCACGGTGTCCGTGGTGCATTTTATAGGTAGACACCCCGCAGGCTCTGGCTAAAATCTGATGACCTAGGCAGATTCCAAAAAGAGGCTTACCAGATGCCAAAATATCTTGGGCGGTATGCACTGCGTAATCCATCACGGCCGGGTCACCGGGACCGTTAGATAGAAAATAGGCATCAGGACCCCAAGCTTCCATTTCCTGAATAGTGGCTTTGGCCGGAAACACCTTGCAGTAAACCCCTCGCTCAGCTAGGCAACGAAGGATGTTTCGCTTGATCCCATAGTCGACGCAGGCTACCTTTACAGAAGCGTTTTCATCGCCAAAGAAAAAAGGTTCTTTTGTAGAAACCTGTGATGACAGCTCCAGGCCATTCATGTCGGGTACTTTTTCCAATTCCGCCTTTAGCTCCTCGATATCGGATATTTCAGAGCTTATGATGGCATTCATCGCTCCTTTGGAGCGTATGTGACGCACTAGGAGCCTGGTATCTATGTCTGCAATGCCGGTGACGCCATGGGCCTCAAGATATTCCTGTAGCGATTGCTTGGCATCCAATCGGCTGAATACGTTCGAAAAATCATTCACTACGATACCGGCAATCAGCGGCCTGTCCGATTCGGCCTCTTCATCTACCACCCCATAGTTTCCAATGTGGGGAGTGGTGTTTACAATGATTTGGCCTGTATAAGAGGGATCTGTATAAATCTCTTGGTAGCCGGTCATTCCGGTGTTGAAACAAATCTCTCCTCCACTAGTCCCTTCCTTTCCAACGAGTGTACCGTGAAAGACCATTCCGTCTGCCAATAGAAGTGTTGCTTTTTTTCTTGTCATGATGAAATTTGAATGGGCAAATTTAAGGATTTTATCAGTAAGTGATAGAATAAATGGTGAAAGGATACAAAAAAGGGATTGAACCTAAGCCCAATCCCTCTTTCGAAAATGCATGTAGTCATACATACTCAAACTTATTCCGCTTTTTTCTCCTCAGTGGAATCAGCATCGGATTCAGGAGCTTGGTCTTCAGTAGCCTCGTTAGCCGGAGCGGCCTCTTCCACTACGGGAGCTGCTACATTGGCCTCTGATTCACTCTTACCCGCACCTCTTCTGCTTCTTCTTCTAGAAGATTTCTTCGCAGGCTTAGCATCCTGTAGCATCAATTCGTTGAAGTCTACCAGTTCAATGATACACATCTCGGCGTTATCACCTAGACGTAATCCTGTTTTGATGATTCGGGTATATCCTCCTGGTCGGTTTCCGACCTTTTCGACTACCGTGCCAAAAAGTTCTTTTATGGCATCTTTGTTTTGTAGGTAGGAGAAAACTACCCTTCTATTGTGGGTGGTATCTTCTTTTGCCCTGGTGATGAATGGCTCTACGTATTTTCTAAGTTCCTTGGCTTTGGCCAGCGTAGTGGATATGCGCTTATGCAGGAACAGCGAACTAGCCATGTTAGAAAGCATCGCCTTTCGGTGCGGTGCCGTCCTTCCAAGGTGGTTAAATTTCTTGCCGTGTCTCATTTTATTTTATTCTTCATCAAGTTTATACTTAGACAAATCCATTCCAAAGGTAAGGCCCTTTTCCTGGATCAACTGCTCCAATTCCGCCAACGATTTCTTACCAAAGTTTCGGAATTTCATCATGTCTGAAATCTCCAGTCTAGCCAAATCACCTAATGTTTTCACATCGGCCGCTTTTAGGCAGTTGTAAGCTCTGACAGAAAGATCCAAATCGCTCAAAGAGGTCTTCAACAACTTCCTCATGTGCAGGTATTCTTCATCAATAGGCTCGATGGCTCCACTTCCTGGGGCATCGATTACCATGGTTTGATCAGAGAACAACATGAAATGCTGAATCAGAATCTTAGCAGATTCCTGAAGGGCCTTCTCCGGATGGATGGACCCGTCCGTGCTAACTTCCATCACCAATTGCTCGTAGTCGGTCTTCTGCTCCACCCGGGTGTTTTCCACACGGTATTTTACATTTTTGATGGGAGTGAAGATCGCGTCGATTGGGATGACGCCATACACCTGCTCTTTTGGCTTGGATTCCTCTGCTGGCAAGTATCCTCTTCCTTTTTCAACCGTAAGTTCGATTTCCAAGCTTTTAGAATCATCCAAATGACAGATAATCAGATCCGGATTCAAAACTTCAAAGGAAGAAGTATACTTGGCGATATCTCCGGCAGTAAAGACATCTTTGCCTTTTACTTCCACGGTGATCTTGCCGTCTATGGATTCATGCAGCTTTTTAAATCTTACTTGCTTCAGATTTAGGATAATATCAGTAACATCTTCCACTACTCCCTCGATGCTGGAAAACTCATGGACTACACCGGGTAGCTTTACCGCAGTGATCGCATAGCCCTCCAAGGAAGAGAGAAGGATTCTCCTTAATGCATTACCAATAGTAACCCCGTAACCTTTTTCCAATGGCTTGAACGTAAACAGACCGTGAAAATCATCTGCTTTTTCCATCACCACTTTCTCCGGCATTTGAAATGCTAATATGGACATATCGATAGTTCTTTTAAGGTCGGGAATTAATTTTTATTTAGAGTAAAGTTCAACGATCAGTTGCTCTTTGATATTTTCAGGTATGTCGTCCCTTACAGGGATGCTGACAAACTTACCACTCAAAGAAGACGCCTCCCACTCTAACCAAGGGAACCTGTTCGCAGGTCTTCCTGTCAAACTACTCGTAATTGCCTCCAAAGACTTGGAACGCTCTCTTACGCCAACCACATCGCCAGGCTTCAAGGTGTACGAAGGGATGTTTACCAACTCTCCATTAACCAAGATATGCTTGTGCGAAACGAGCTGACGGGCCGCTCTACGGGTGGGCGCAATGCCCAGACGGTACACGGTATTGTCCAACCTAGACTCCAATAGTTGAAGTAGGTTTTCACCGGTAACGCCCTTTTTTCGAGAGGCAATGTCAAACATCTTTGCAAACTGACGTTCCAAGATACCGTAGATGTATTTTGCCTTTTGTTTTTCCATCAACTGAATCGCGTATTCAGACTGCTTTTTCCTTCTTCCCCTGCCATGCTGACCAGGAGGATAGTTTTTCTTTTGAAGTACTTTACTTTGCCCTTCGATAGGTTCACCGAACTTTCGGGCAATTTTCGCTTTTGGACCTCTATATCTAGCCATGCTATCTCTTCTTTAAAATTATACTCTTCTACGTTTTGGAGGGCGACAACCGTTGTGCGGCAGCGGAGTCACGTCAGTAATTGTCGTAACGTCGAGTCCTACATTTTGTAAAGTTCTAATAGCTGACTCTCTTCCCGCACCAGGACCTTTTACAAACACTTCGATTTTCCTCAATCCAAGGTCATAAGCTACCTGACCACAGTTTTGGGCAGCCATTTGCGCAGCGTAGGGAGTGTTCTTCTTAGAACCCCTAAATCCCATCTTACCCGCAGAAGCCCAAGAGATAACCTGACCTGAATTATTGGTAATGGATATGATGATGTTGTTAAAAGAAGCTTTGATATGGGCTTGTCCCACAGCTTCTACCTTGACAACTCGCTTTTTAGCTTTCGCTTTTTCGTTTCTTTTCTGAGCCATGATCTAAATCAAGATTTATTTAGTTGCTTTTTTCTTGTTGGCAACAGTCTTTCTCTTACCTTTTCTGGTTCTGGCGTTATTCTTGGTTTTCTGGCCTCTCACTGGCAAACCTTTCCGGTGTCTCAAACCTCGGTAACATCCAATATCCATCAATCTTTTGATGCTGAGCTGTACTTCAGACTTTAATACACCTTCTGTCTTGTACTCCTCCGCAATGATGTTCCTGATAGCGGTAGACTCGTCGTCGTCCCACTCACCTGCTTTTTTATCTAATGAGATACCTGCCTTGCTAAGGATCGCCTTAGCAGAGCTCCTGCCTATACCGAAAATATAGGTAAGGCCGATTTCTCCCCGCTTGTTGTCTGGAATGTCAACACCTGCAATTCTAGCCATAGTAATTAACCTTGTCTTTGTTTAAACTTGGGATTCTTTTTATTGATCACATAAAGTTTTCCTTTTCTACGGATCACTTTGCAATCAGCACTTCTCTTCTTAATAGATGCCTTTACTTTCATGATTGTATCAAATTTTTGGAAGTGGCTCCCGCCGCTCCCTGATGATTTACTGGTTATTTATAACGATATACAATCCGGCCCTTGGAAAGATCGTAAGGAGACAACTCCAATTTGACCTTATCTCCAGGCAAGATTTTAATATAGTTCATCCTCATTTTTCCGGAAATATGAGCGATCAACTGATGCCCATTCTCCAATTCAACTTTAAACATTGCATTAGACAGTGCCTCGATAATGGTGCCGTCTTGCTCTATTGATGCCTGTTTAGCCATATGTAAAATTTTCTTCTATATACTGATGTGTGGTGAGAACCTCCGTTTTGTCTTCAAAGATCGCCACCGTGTGCTCGAAATGGGCCGACACTTTGCGATCTGCCGTTCGAATTGTCCAGCCATCGCGTTCCTGCACCACGTTACGGGTACCCAAATTAACCATAGGCTCAATTGCAATCACTAAACCGCTCTTCAGCACTTGACCACTACCCCGTTTCCCGTAATTGGGCACCTCGGGCGCTTCGTGCAGGCTTTTACCTAACCCATGGCCTACTAATTCACGTACCACAGTAAAACCTTTCGATTCTACGTATTTCTGAATGGCATGCCCAATGTCACCAATTCGGCTGTTATAAACCGCTTTCTCTATCCCTAAATACAGGGAAGCCTTGGTAACATCCAGCAAATTCAATATAGAAGGGGAAACTTCACCGACAGGGTAAGTATAAGCGGAATCGCTATGAAAACCTTGGTGAAAGACTCCACAATCTATTGAGATTATATCACCATCCTTCAATTCGTAGCCACTGGGAAACCCATGAACGACTACTTCATTAACAGAAATACAAAGAGAAGCAGGGAACCCGTTGTACCCCTTAAAGGAGGGGATTCCCTGATGGTCTCTTATGTATTCTTCAGCAATCTTATCTAGAAAAGAGGTCTTTACCCCTTCTTTCACATATTTGGCAACTTCTCCGTGCGCTTTTCCTAAAATCTGAGCACTTTGTTTTATTAACTCGACCTCTTCCTTCGTCTTATAATGTATCATACTAAGCTACTGCATAACTCGAAGGGTCATTCTTCATGTTACCGCTCTTCATCATACCTTCGTAGTGCCTCATCAGCAGATAGCTTTCGATCTGACGAAGCGTATCTAAAATCACCCCCACCATAATCAGTAGGGAAGTTCCTCCATAAAACTGAGCAAACTCTCCACTGACCCCTGCAACAATCGCGAATGCAGGCAAAATCGCGACTATTGACAAAAGAAACGATCCTGGCAAAGTAATTCTCGAAATAATGTTATCAATGAAGTCTGCTGTGGGCCCACCCGGCTTGATGCCTGGTATAAATCCACCGTTCCGCTTCATGTCCTCCGCTATTTGTTCTGGATTCACCGTAATGGCAGTGTAGAAGAACGTAAACAGGATAATCATCAACGCAAACACCAAGTTATACTGCCAACTGGTAAAATCACTGAATGTAGTACCAATATACGCAGCAATATCACTGGAGTCGGCCCATATCTGGGCGATTAGTGCCGGCAAGAACATCAAAGACTGCGCAAAGATGATAGGCATCACCCCAGAAGCATTTACCTTGATTGGAATGTATTGCCGTTGTCCACCGTACACTTTCCCCCCTACTACCTGTTTAGCATATTGCACAGGGATACGTCTAGTGGCTTCGGTGAGAGCAACTGTGCCCACAACCACAAAGAATAAGACAACCGCCTCAATAATCAACAGCAGGATACCACCAGAACCTTTGGAAAGAGATTCCGCAATAATCGCACCTGGCAAGGCAGAAATGATACCAATCATGATCAACATGGAGATACCGTTTCCGATACCTTTTTCAGTAATTTTCTCGCCCAACCACATACAGAACATGGTACCGGCAGTCAATAACACCAACGAGCTCACCATAAACATGGACTTGTTGATCATGATTGCCTCATTGGGAATGGTAGCCGTTATGTACCCTATGCCCTGCGCCACAGTAATCAAAATAGTCAAAACCCGAGTAATCTGATTGATCCGCTTGCGGCCAGATTCCCCTTCTTTCTGCAATTTTTGAAAATAGGGCACACCAACAGTTAACAACTGCAATACAATGGAAGCAGATATGTAGGGCATGATACCCAACCCAAAGATGGAAGCCCTACTAAAGGACCCTCCCAGGAACGTATCTATCAATCCAAATATACCTCCAGCGGATTCTCCGAGAAGATTGGGATCTACACCTGGCAACACGATAAAAGAACCGATCCGAAAAACCACCAAAAATCCGATGGTATTCAAAATACGGATTCTCAAATCTTCGATTGAAAAGATGTTCTTAACTGTTGTGATGAATTTTTTCATTGTTTAAAGCTTATTGACCGTTCCGCCAATTTTTTGGATAGCCTCCTCGGCGGACGCTGAGAACTTGTGCGCACTCACATTTAATTTGCCTGTAAGTTCGCCTGTTCCTAGGACTTTTACAACATCTTTCTTGGACACAATACCATTTTCCACCAAGGTTTCAAATGAAATGGTGTCTGTGCTCAGTTTATCAGCCAGCCTTTGTAGCTCAACCAAATTGATGGGCTTGTATTCAATGCGGTTAATATTTTTAAAACCGAATTTTGGTACCCTACGCTGAAGAGGCATTTGTCCACCTTCAAAGCCAAGCTTGCTTTTGTACCCTGAACGGGACTTCGCACCCTTGTGACCTCGGGTTGAGGTGCCACCTCTCCCTGATCCGGTACCCCGGCCGATCCTCTTTCTGTTTTTTACAGAACCTTCAGCAGGACTTAATGTATGTAGTTTCATGTGTCTATATTTTAACAAGGAGCTTCTTGATTACGTACTGATCCAAGTGGAATCAACTAATCAAACCTCCTCCGTTTTTACAAGGTGACTCACTTTATTGATCATCCCCAATATCTGAGGTGTGCCTTCCAGTTCAACAGTTCGGTTAATCTTTCCCAAACCCAACGCAGTGATAGTCGCTTTTTGGTCTTTAGGCCGCTTGATCGTGCTTCGTATTTGTGTAACTCTTACCTTAGCCATTGTATTAACCGTTAAAAACCTTAGACAATTTTACTCTCCTTTGCTGCGAAACTGCAATAGCATCTCGCATGTTTTCCAACGCGTCTATGGTAGCTTTTACCACATTGTGTGGGTTGGAAGATCCCTTAGACTTAGCCAAGATATCGGTATATCCGGCACTTTCCAAGACAGCCCTCATGGCACCACCAGCAAGAACACCTGTACCAGGAGCGGCAGGCTTGATGAGCACCAATCCTCCTCCGTATTTACCTAACTGATCATGGGGAACAGTTCCTTTATAAAGTGGAACCTGAATCAGGTTCTTCTTTGCGTCTTCTATGCCTTTTGTAATAGCATCAGTCACCTCGTTGGCTTTACCCAAGCCATATCCAACGATTCCGTTTCCGTCGCCTACTACTACGATCGCTGAGAAAGAGAATCTTCTACCACCTTTTACCACTTTGGCAACTCGGTTTATAGCTACTACTTTTTCTTTCAGCTCAGTATCAGTAGCCCTAATTGGTTTTTTTCGTATTTGGGACATAATATCTATTAAAATTTAAGGCCAGCTTCTCTGGCACCGTCTGCCAAAGCTTTTACATTTCCATGATAGAGGTATCCACTCCTATCAAATACTACTTCGGTCACTCCCCCGGCCAACGCTTTCTCAGCCAGTTTTTTACCAACTTCCTTGGAAACAGAAATATTGGCGTTTGCCTTTGCTCCCAATTCCTTAGAAGACGCACTCATCAGCGTATGTCCCTTTAGGTCATTCACGATCTGAGCATATATACCAGTATTACTCTTGAATACCGCCAAGCGAGGCCTAGAATCAGTACCGGAGATCTTTCTCCGGATACTCTTCTTAATTCTACGTCTACGTTCGTTTTTATTAAAAGCCATGTCTCAATTATTTTTTAGCAGAAGTTTTACCAGCTTTACGTCTCACAAACTCACCGACAAAACGTACACCTTTTCCTTTGAATGGTTCTACCTTTCGGAAGGACTTGATTTTGGCTGCGATTTGTCCGATCAGTTCCTTGTCGATACCCTCCAAGGTGATCAAGGGGTTCTTACCTTTCGGAGTCTCCGTTTTCAGGGAGATCTCTTGGGGCAGGGCGAAGAAAATATTGTGGGAATAACCAAGTGCCAATTCGAGCACCTGTCCCTGATTAGTGGCTTTATAACCCACACCCACCAGTTCCAATTCCTTTTTGTATCCTTCGCTTACACCGATCACCATGTTGTTAAGCAGGGATCTGTAAAGACCATGCAGTGACTTGTGGCGTTTGGAATCCGTGGGGCGTACTACCACCACCTGATTTCCTTCAACGGTTACGGTAATATCAGGATTAATCTCCTGCTTCAGCGTACCTTTGGGACCTTTAACAGTGACCTCGTTATGCTTGGACACGTCTACAGTAACACCCGCCGGTATATTTATTGGTTTTTTACCTATTCTAGACATCGTATTCCGATATTAATATACGTAACAAAGTACTTCTCCACCGATTCCCTCAGTACGGGCTTCTTTGTCAGTCATGATTCCACGGGAAGTAGATATAATGGCTACTCCCAAACCATTGATCACGCGGGGAAGGGATTCCTTACCCACATATTTACGCAAGCCTGGCTTGCTTACCCTCGTAAGATTAACGATGGCATTCTCTTTGGTGGCGGGATTGTATTTCAACGCAATTTTGATGGTGCCTTGGGGGCCATTCTCGTCAAATTTGTAGTTCTGAATATACCCTTTTTCAAAAAGAACCTTGGTGATCTCCTTCTTTATATTAGAAGCAGGGATCTCCACAATCCGGTGAGACGCTTTGATAGCGTTCCTCAATCTGGTCAGATAATCAGCTATTGGATCAGTCATATTTATAAATAGTCTAACTGCACGCCCCCAATGGGCGGGCAAAGTTACACAATGATTCTCAGAATAAAAACATTTGTCTGATTTTTACCAGCTCGATTTAGTTATACCAGGTATCTTACCCGCAGAAGCCATTTCCCTGAATGTAACCCGGTTGATACCGAATTTCCTCATGTATCCTTTAGGACGGCCGGTCAGCTTACATCGGTTATGAAGTCTGACGGGAGAAGCATTCTTGGGAAGTTTATCCAGTGCTTCGTAGTTTCCGGCAGCCTTAAGTTCAGCTCTCTTCTTGGCATACTTGGCTACTAGGCGCTCTCTCTTTCGCTCGCGAGCTTTTATCGACTCTCTTGCCATGATCAGTTATCTTTATTTTTGTTTACGAATGGCATTCCCAATGCTTTCAACAACGCTAAGGCTTCTTCATCGGTATCAGCAGATGTAACCAAGGTAATATCCATACCGGATATACGGTTTACTTTCTCGATGCTGATCTCAGGGAAGATAATCTGCTCGGTCACTCCAAGTGTATAATTACCTCGTCCGTCAAAACCCTTGTCAGATATACCTTTGAAATCCCTCACCCTTGGAAGCGCAACGCTTACCAACCTGTCTAGAAATTCATACATCCGGTCACCTCGAAGCGTTACTTTGGCACCGATCGGCATGCCTTCCCTCAACTTAAAGTTAGAGATGGAGTTTTTTGCCTTGGTAGCCACTGCACGCTGTCCAGCGATAATGGTAAGCTCTTCTACTCCTTGGTCTACCAATTTCTTGTCAGCCACGGCAGCACCGATACCCTTATTGATGACGATCTTGGTCAAACGAGGAACCTGCATGACCGACTTATACTGGAACTTCTCCTTCAATGCTTCGGAAACTTCCGAAACAAATTTTTCTTTTAATCTAGGTTTAGCCATTGATCACCTCCCCGGTTTTCTTTGAATACCTTACTAATTTACCATTGTCGTCACGCTTTCTGCCGATTCGGGTAGCTTCTCCAGTCTTGGGATCAACCAACATCAGGTTACTTGCATGAATAGGCGCTTCCATCTTGTCAATAGCTCCTTGTGGAGAATTGGCGGTAGGCTTGCGGTGTTTGGTCACAATATTCAGACCTTCTACGATGGCCCGTCTCTTTGCGATGTCTACCGAAAGCACTTTACCTTGTTTGCCTTTATCGTCTCCGGAAAGAACCTTCACGGTATCTCCGGTTTTGATATGCATTTTGGGATGCTTTATCACTTTCTTTTCCATGATTACAGTACTTCAGGGGCTAGAGAGACAATCTTCATAAACTGCTTTTCACGTAGCTCTCGGGCGACTGGCCCAAAAATACGCGTTCCTCTAGGCTCGTCATTGTTATTGAGAAGAACAGCGGCATTATCCTCAAATCGGATATACGAACCATCTTTTCTTCTCACTTCTTTTTTAGTCCTAACGATAACCGCTTTTGAAACGGTACCTTTTTTCATATTGCTGGATGAAAGAGCTGTTTTTACGGTGACGACCACTTTGTCTCCGATGGAGGCATATCGCCTGCCGGTTCCACCCAGTACGCGGATGACAAGCACCTCTTTGGCACCTGAATTATCCGCAACACTCAATCTTGATTCTTGTTGTATCATGATTACTTAGCCCTTTCAATAATTTCTACTAATCTCCAACGCTTGTTCTTACTCAGCGGACGAGTTTCGCTGATCTTCACCAGGTCACCTGGATTGCAGTCGTTGTTCTCGTCATGAGCCATAAATTTGGTAGTTTTCGCGACGAACTTACCGTAGATTGGGTGCTTTACCCTTCGCTCTACAGCAACCGTAATGGACTTATCCATCGCGCTGCTAACTACCTTTCCTATTCTTTCTTTACGCAGGTTTCTTTCTGTAGTAGCCATCGTATTCATTATTTAGCTAGTTGTTTTGCCCTCAAAGCAGTCTTCAATCTTGCGACTAACTTCTTTGCCTGACTGATCTTATTTGGATTCTCTATGGGAGAAATGGCATGAGCGAACTTCAACTTAGTCAAATTCTCCTGCTCAGCTACGATACGTTCGTTCAGTTCGCCCTCTGTAAGTGCGTTTATTTCGGAATTTTTCATCGTTGTATATTATCCTACGTATTCTCTACGTACCACAAATTTTGTACTGACCGGAAGTTTCTGCTGAGCCAATCTCAACGCCTCCTGGGCCACTTCCAAACTAACGCCGGTTGCTTCAAAAAGGATGGTTCCCGGCTTGATCACCGCCACCCAATATTCAGGCGCTCCTTTACCCTTACCCATACGTACTTCCGCAGGTTTTTTGGTAATGGGCTTGTCAGGAAAAATCCTGATCCAAACCTGTCCTTCTCGCTTCATTGCCCGAGTCATCGCGATACGGGCAGCTTCTATCTGTCGGGAGGTTATCCATCCCGGCTCCAAAGACTTAATGCCAAAGTTGCCAAATGCCAAAGTATGCCCTCGCTGAGCAAGGCCTTTGACTCTGCCTTTGTGCATTTTTCTAAATTTCGTTCTTCTTGGCTGTAACATGATTCGTCAATTAGGGTGAAATTAATTGCTTCGCTTTCTTCGTTTCGGTCCACCTTCTCTTCGTCTCCTGTTGCCCGCAGGTGCTGCATTTCCTTTGCTGTCACCGGAGGCTACGACGTTGGGAGAAAGGTCTCTCTTTCCGTAAACTTCACCTTTGAAAATCCAAACTTTGATACCGATGATACCATAGACCGTTTGAGCTTCAGAAATGGCATAATCCACATCCGCTCGAAGCGTATGAAGTGGAATACGTCCTTCCTTGTACATCTCAGAACGAGCCATCTCGGCACCGCCCAATCGACCGGAAAGCTTCACCTTAATACCCTCAGCACCCACTCGCATAGTAGCGGCGATCGACTGCTTCATGGCCCTACGGAATGATATCCTAGCCTCCAACTGCTGACCAATAGATTCTCCTACCAGTTTTGCATCTAATTCCGGACGCTTGATCTCAAAAATATTGATCTGCACATCCTTATTGGTGAGCTTCTTTAGCTCTTCTTTCAGTTTGTCTACTTCAGAACCACCTTTTCCAATTACTACTCCGGGACGGGCTGTCTGGATGGTAAGGGTGATACGCTTTAGCGTACGCTCAATGATTACCTTGGAAATACCTCCCTTAGGTATACGCGCATACACATAATTCCTGATTTTTTGATCTTCATAAAGCTTATCGGCGAAATCTCTTCCTCCATACCAGTTTGAATCCCAGCCCTTTATGATACCAAGTCTTAAACCAATCGGGTTAACTTTCTGTCCCATATGTTAGTTTACATTTTCGGTTGATTCTACAACATCAGCGGTAACGCCCTCATTGACCGAATCAACAATCAGGGTTACATGATTTGATCTTTTTCGTATTCTGTGAGCTCTGCCTTGAGGAGCAGGTCTAAGACGCTTCAGCATGCGGCCACCGTCCACCATGATAGTCTTGATGTACAGATCCGCGTCTTCCAATTTCTCGTCAGGATTTTTAGCCTGCCAGTTAGCCACTGCCGACAACAAAAGTTTTTCCAGCTTAATGGCTCCATGATTAGGAGTATACCTCAGAATACTCAATGCATGTCCCACTCGCTTGCCTCGTACAAGGTCTGCCACAAGACGCATTTTTCTGGTGGAGGTAGGGACATCGTTCAATCTTGCTATTGCTTCCATGATTATCTCTTTCCTTTATCTTTTTTGGCAATGTGGCCTCTGAAATTCCTTGTCGGGGCAAACTCACCCAACTTATGTCCTACCATGTTGTCTGTCACAAATACCGGAATGAATTTATTACCGTTATGCACAGCAAAGGTATGGCCTACGAAATCCGGAGAGATCATGGATCTTCTGGACCAAGTCTTGATCACAGATTTCTTCCCGGATTCGTTCATCGCATCCACTTTTTTCAACAAATGGTGCTCTATATACGGACCTTTTTTTAATGAACGTGCCATAATTATTTAGATCTTCTACTGATGATAAGTTTGTTAGAATACTTCTTGGGTGACCTGGTCTTTTTACCCTTAGCGAGCAAACCAGTCCTAGATCTCGGATGACCTCCGGACGAACGGCCTTCGCCACCACCCATTGGGTGATCTACCGGGTTCATCGCAACACCCCTCGTTCTTGGACGTCTGCCCAACCACCTGTTTCTACCGGCTTTGCCCAACACCACATTCATGTGGTCGCCATTGGATACAGTACCAACAGTAGCTCTACAGGTTCCTAACACCATTCTCATCTCGCCCGAAGGCAATTTAACCGTTACATACTTACCTTCACGGGCAACGATCTGCGCGTAGCTGCCTGCACTCCTCGCCATTGCAGCACCTTTACCAGGCTTCAATTCAATGGCGTGTACAATGGTACCCAACGGAATGTTATTGATCAGCATACAGTTACCTACCTCAGGAGCAACTTGCTCACCAGATACGATTTCCTGGCCAACTTCCAGTCCTTCCGGTGCGATAATGTAGGTCTTAGACCCATCTGCATAAAACAACAAGGCAATCCTTGCGGTACGATTCGGATCGTATTCGATTGTCTTTACTGTAGCTGGAACACCGTCTTTATTGCGCTTAAAGTCAATGACCCGAAGCCTTCTCTTGTGTCCACCACCTATATATCTATTGGTCATCTTACCGGAATTGTTCCGGCCTCCAGTTTTTTTCAAAGGTGCCAACAAACTCTTCTCGGGCTTTGATGCGGTAATCTCATCAAATGCAGGAGCTACTCTGAATCTGGTTCCGGGGGTTACCGGCTTAAGTTTTTTAACTGCCATGATTCTTCCTTAATTATATTTCTCCGTAAAAATCAATTATCTCACCTTCAGCAACCTGTACAATCGCCTTTTTGAAAGCATTTGTATAGCCTGAAACGATCTTGGCTTTGGTATACCGGGTCTTTTTCTTGGCAGCATAACGCATCGTGCGTACATCTACTACCTTCACACCGTACATATCCTCCACCGCTTTCTTAATCTGAGGCTTCTTTGCCGTCTTTTCTACGACAAAACCGTACACTCCCCGATCATTCATAGCAGAGATTTTCTCTGTAATCAAAGGTTTCTTTAATACATTCTTCATCTTACTTCGATAATAGGGTTTCTAACTTACTTACAGAGCCCTCACACAATACCAAACTATCGGCGTTGAGCAGCTCATAGGTATTGACATCATTAACCACCATTACCTTCGCCTTCGGCAAATTCCTGCTAGACAATACCACGTTCTTGTCTACTTCAGGAAGCAACAACAACGTCTTCTTACCCGCAAGCGACAAACCGGCTAAAAGCTGTATGTAGTTTTTAGTTTTGGGCGCCTCAAAGCTGAAGTCCTCCAAAACCAACACACTGTTGTCTTTGGCTTTATAAGTAAAGGCTGATTTCCTAGCCAACTGTTTTAACTTCTTGTTCAATTTGAAGGAATAGTCTCTGGGCTTAGGCCCAAACACCCTACCACCACCTCTGAACACAGGCGATTTCAAAGAACCAGCACGGGCACCACCGGTACCTTTTTGCTTTTTGATCTTCTTGGTAGAGCCAGCTACTTCGTTTCTTTCCTTGGACTTGTGGGTACCTTGCCTCTTATTGGCCAAGTATTGCTTCACATCCAGGTAAATCGCATGATCGTTCGGCTCAATGCCGAAAATATCATCGGAGAGATTAACCGTTCTGCCGGTTTCTTCACCGTTCTGTTTTAATATTGCTAACTCCATCTTATTACTTCTCTATAATTACGTAAGAATTTTTCGGTCCGGGAACAGATCCGCTTACTAACAATAGATTCTGCTCGGGATAGATCTTCAATACCTTTAGATTGATCACTTTCACCCGGTCACCTCCTGTTCTTCCGGCCATGCGCATCCCCTTGAAAACCCTGGAAGGCCAAGAACAAGCACCAATCGAACCGGGGTGGCGCTGACGGTTGTGCTGACCGTGGGTTTGACCACCCACACCACCAAATCCGTGACGCTTTACCACACCTTGAAAACCCTTACCTTTAGAGGTACCTATCGCATCCACGAAGTCACCCTCTACAAAAACTTCCGAAGCCTTAACGGTCTTTCCTAAGTCAACCTGACCTTCGAATTCAACCCTAAAGTCCCTGAACTCTACAACTTTGTGCTTCGGCGTGGTGCCGGCCTTTTTGAAATGGCCAACCAACGGCTTGGGAGTATTTTTCTCCTTACGCTCACCGTACGCCAACTGAACAGCATTGTACCCGTCTGATTCAACATTTTTTACTTGCGTCACTACGCAAGGACCAGCTTCTATTAGCGTGCATGCGACATTACGCCCATCGGCACTGAAAATGCTAGTCATTCCTACTTTTTTTCCTATTATTCCAGACATCTTCTGTTATATAATAAACCAAGAAACACAAGTATGGACACACCTGTGCTTTTTTAAAGGACTGCAAAGTTAGCAATTTAAATTCACCTTACAAATCCCAACTTTAATATTTTCAATTAATTAGGTAAAAACATGGGGGTATCTGGAACCTTTCGCGGGAGCAAAAACCAAAAACCATCAACTAAAAATAGTGCCATAAAAAAGCCTGCACCGAGGTGCAGGCTTTTGACGACCATCCGTCAAACTTTTATCTCAACATCTACACCACTGGGAAGCTCAATTTTCATCAACGCATCCACCGTCTTGGAACTGTTGGAGTAAATGTCCACCAAACGCTTGTACGTGCAAAGTTGGAATTGCTCCCTAGACTTCTTGTTTACGTGGGGAGACCGCAATACGGTGAACTTCTCCTTCTTAGTAGGAAGAGGAATAGGACCCACCACTACTGCACCTGTTGACTTCACTGCTTTCACGATCTTCTCTGATGACTTATCCACCAGGCTGTGATCGTAAGATTTTAGTTTTATTCTTATTTTCTGATTCATGTTCTGTCAATATTTAGGCTTTCTCACCTTTTACCTTGGCAATTACCCCTTCAGCAATGTTCGTAGGAACAGGCTCATAGTGGGAGAATGTTAACGATGCCGTTGCCCGTCCGGAAGAAATTGTCCTCAAGTCGGTAACGTATCCAAAGAGCTCAGACAACGGAACGACCGCACGAACAACCGTAGACGATCCCTTCGTATCCATCCCTTTCATCAAGCCTCTTCTTCTGTTCAAGTCTCCAGTGATAGGACCGGTGTACTCATCCGGGGTAACCACGTCAACAGACATGATAGGCTCCAACAGCTGGGGCTTACATTTTTTCGCAGCTTCTTTGAAGCCAATTCTTGCAGCCAATTCAAACGAAAGCGCATCGGAATCGACGTCGTGGAAGGATCCATGGAACAACCGAACCTTCATCGATTCAATCGGATATCCAGCCAACGGACCATTTTTCATTGCCTCCGCAAAACCTTTTTGAATCGCTGGTATAAATTCCCGAGGAATCACACCACCCACGATACCATTCACGAAATCCAATCCTGGCTTGATCTCTCCGGTCTCAGAATCCGCTTCTTTCGGACCAAGTTCAAACACGATATCGGCAAATTTACCTTTACCACCGGTTTGCTTCTTGTATACTTCCTTGTGCTCTACCGATCCAAACAATGCCTCTTTATAAGCTACCTGAGGTGCTCCTTGGTTGATTTCTACCTTAAACTCTCTTTTAAGTCGGTCTATGATGATATCCAAGTGAAGCTCACCCATACCTCTCAGGATCGTTTGACCAGTTTCGTGATCTGTATTGACCTGCAAAGTAGGATCTTCTTCGACCAATTTGGAAATGGCCATACCCAACTTATCCACGTCAGCCTGCGTTTTAGGCTCAATGGCATATCCGATTACCGGCTCTGGGAACACCATGGATTCCAATACTACCTTACGCTTTTCGTCGCAAAGGGTATCTCCGGTTTTGATATCTTTGAAACCAACTACAGCTCCAATATCACCTGCCCTCAAGGCATCGATCTGATTCTGCTTGTTGGCGTGCATCTGAAACACGCGAGAAATACGCTCTTTATTACCAGAACGGGTATTATATACATAAGAACCAGATTCCAATTTACCGGAGTATGCTCTTACGAAGCAAAGTCTACCCACAAATGGGTCAGTAGCAATCTTAAACGCCAATCCAGTAAACGGCTCGCTCTCATCTGGGGAAATTCGGATTTCTTCTTCAGAATCAGGGGCGTGACCAATGATATCGTCCTTGTCCAATGGCGATGGCAACAGCTCCATAACCAAATCCAACATGGTCTGTACACCCTTGTTTTTGAAGGATGAACCACAAACCATAGGAACGATCTTCATATCGATCACCGCTTTACGGAGAGCTGAAAGGATCTCTTCTTCTGTGATAGAATCAGGATCATCGAAAAATTTCTCCATCAAGGATTCATCGTAATCGGCTACTGCCTCTAAAAGGTGCTCCCTCCATTCAGCAACTTCCTCTTCCATGTCTTCTGGAATAGGCACCACCTCGTAGGTCATACCCATATCCGCTTCATTCCAGATCATGGCCCGGTTGTTTACCAGGTCTACCACGCCTCGGAATTTGTCTTCCGCACCGATAGGAAGCTGCAAGGGTACAGCATAGCTGCCCAGCATTTCCTTTACCTGCTTACACACGTCCAAGAAGTTGGCTCCAGCACGGTCCATTTTGTTTACGAATCCGATTCGGGCTACTTTATAGTTATCCGCAAGCCTCCAGTTAGTCTCAGACTGTGGTTCCACGCCGTCAACAGCACTAAAAAGGAACACCAATCCATCCAAAATCCGCAATGAACGATTTACCTCAACGGTAAAGTCCACGTGTCCTGGAGTATCGATTATATTAACTTGATATTTGTTGTCTCTGTAATTCCAAAAAACAGTAGTCGCAGCAGAAGTGATTGTGATACCACGCTCTTGCTCTTGTGCCATCCAGTCCATGGTAGCGGCACCATCGTGAACCTCTCCGATTTTATGGCTTACGCCGGAATAAAAAAGAATCCTTTCAGTAGTGGTTGTTTTACCTGCATCGATATGCGCAGCAATACCGATGTTTCTGGTGAATTTTAAATCTCTTGCCATTATCTATTAAAATCTAAAGTGCGAGAATGCTTTGTTTGCTTCAGCCATTCGGTGCGTATCATCTTTCTTTTTCACCGCTGCTCCTTCACCTTTAGCCGCAGCAATGACTTCACCTGCCAGCCTATCCATCATAGTCTTCTCACCCCTCTTCCGGGCGTAGGTAATCATCCACTTGATGCCAAGCGACTGCTTCCTCTCTGGTCTTACTTCCATTGGCACCTGGAATGTAGCTCCACCAACCCTACGACTCTTCACCTCTACGGCTGGAGTGATGTTGTTAAGCGCTTTTTTCCAAACCTCAAGACCATTCTCACCTACTTTTTCCTCTACTTTCGCTATCGCGTCGTAGAAAATCTTGTAGGCAATACTTTTCTTCCCGTCAACCATCAGACAGTTTACAAACTTGGTTACCAAGGTATCGTGAAACTTGGGATCAGGAAGAATATACCTCTTTTTAGGTTTTGCTTTTCTCATTTTAACTATACGTTATAAAATCTTATTTCTTTTTCGCTGGTGCAGCCGGAGCTCCTTTGCCTGCCTTAGGACGCTTAGCTCCATATTTAGACCTACCTTGCTTTCTGTCCTTCACACCCGCAGTGTCCAAGGCTCCACGGATAATGTGGTATCTAACACCCGGAAGGTCCTTTACCCTACCTCCTCGGATAAGCACAATCGAGTGCTCCTGAAGATTGTGTCCTTCTCCTGGGATGTAGGCATTTACCTCTTTTCCGTTGGTCAACCTCACTCTGGCCACTTTCCTCATCGCTGAGTTAGGCTTCTTTGGGGTAGTGGTGTACACCCTGGTACACACCCCTCTACGCTGCGGACAAGCGTCCAAAGCCCTGGATTTGGACTTTGTCTCGAGGGTATTTCTACCTTTTCTTACTAACTGTTGTATAGTAGGCATTAATAGATAAAGTTAATTTACTGCTTTTAAACTTTTATTTTTTGGACTGCAAAGGTAAACAAATCAATAAAACAAACAAAATTAAGCAGTTATATTTTCATTAAGCTTCTCCCAGTGTCCCACCAAAATTTAGCGGGAATTCCGGAGCGCCCTGCCCATTTTGAATCTTGCCAAAAGCCATCTCGTATTTCTCGATATTATCCTTCAGCGCGGCCAACAATCGCTTGGCATGATCCGGTGTGATAATAATGCGGGATTTGACCTTAGCCTTCGGTACTCCTGGCATCAGCCGAATAAAATCTACCACAAACTCTGACTGCGAATGCGCTATCATCGCTAAATTACTGTAGACTCCTTCTGCGATTTCGTCGCTCAGCTCCACATTTATCTGCTGCCCTGTTGGCTTATCCTTTTCCTGTTCTGCCATGCTCGTCTAGATTTAATGAAAAAAAGGCCTGCATAATCACAGACCTTTTTTTTTAGGTTATGGATATAAACTTACTTCACGGTTTCTTTAGCCTTTTTAGTTGGCTGCTTATCCCGTTCCGCTACCAAACGTTCGTATTCCTCTTTTGAACCCACAAGCACACGCTCCAGATTACGCTGTCCGGTACCGGCAGGGATCAAATGACCAACAATTACGTTTTCCTTCAGACCCAACAACTCATCACGCTTGCCTTTGATGGCTGCTTCACTGAGTACTTTGGTGGTCTCTTGGAAGGACGCAGCAGAAATGAAACTCTCTGTTCCCAATGAAGAAGCAGTGATACCCTGAAGCGTAGGCTGAGATACAGCCGCCTGCGCATCCCGCACTTGCACGAGTTTCAAATCCTTGCGCTTCAAGCTGGAATTTTCATCACGAAGTCTTCGCGCCGAAATGATCATACCCGGCTTCAGCGTAGAAGAATCTCCCGCATCCATCACTACTTTCTTATCTAAGATAGAGTCGTTTTCCTCTCGGAACGCCCACTTATTGACGATCTGATTCTGCAAGAATCCAGTATCTCCTGCATCCAGAATCTCCACTTTCTGCATCATTTGGCTAACGATCACTTCGATGTGTTTATCGTTGATCTTAACACCTTGCAGTCGGTACACCTCTTGGATCTCGTTTACTAGGTATTCCTGTACAGCCGTTGGACCCTTTATCGACAGAATATCGTTTGGTGTAATGGCTCCGTCAGACAATGGCTCACCTGCTCGAATAAAGTCGTTTTCCTGAACCAAGATATGCTTGGAAAGAGATACCATGTACCGCTTCTTCACACCATCTTTGGATTCAATGAAAATCTCTCTGTTACCGCGTTTGATGCCTCCATAGCTAACCACTCCATCAATTTCAGAAACTACCGCCGGGTTCGATGGGTTACGCGCTTCAAAAAGCTCCGTCACCCGAGGAAGACCACCGGTAATATCCCGGGTCTTTCCAACTGAACGAGGTATCTTCACCAAGATCTGCCCGGAGCGCACTTTATCCCCTTCTTCTACAGAAAGGTGAGCTCCCACCGGTATGTTGTATGACTTAGACTCGTCGCCGTAATTTACAATCACCGCTGGGTTCTTCGTCTTATCCTTGGTTTCGATAATTACCTTCTCGCGGTATCCCGTCTGATCATCGGCTACTTCCTTATAGGTAACACTCTCAATGATCGAATCAAATTCCACCGTGCCGTCGAATTCGGACAAGATCACGGCATTGTAGGGATCCCAAGTACATAGCGACTCTCCTTTACCGATCTTCTGACCATCCTTCACGTTCAATACCGCTCCGTATGGCACGTGGTTCGAAACCAACGTCTTGCCAGACTTCTGATCATTGATCTTGATTTCACCGGATCTACCCATAACGATGGAGACGGACTCCCCATCCTTGTTAGTAGTTTCAATCCAGCGCAACTCCTCTTCAAATTCTACAATACCCTCAAATTTGGCATTGATGCTGGCTTCCACCGAAATGTTGGAAGCAGTACCACCTACGTGGAAAGTACGCAAGGTCAACTGGGTTCCAGGTTCTCCGATAGACTGCGCCGCGATGACACCTACAGACTCCCCTACCTGTACAATGCTTCCGGTAGATAGGTTTCTACCATAACATTTGGCACATACTCCCCTTCGTGTTTCGCAAGTCAACACGGAACGGATCTCTATTTCCTCTACGGCAGATTCATCGATTCGCTTTGCAACAGCATCTGTGATTTCTTCACCTGAAGATATAATCAGCTCGTCACTGATCGGATCAATCACATCGTGAACCGCGATACGTCCTACGACTCGTTCAGAAAGTGGCTCTACGATCTCATCATTGTCTTTCAGCGCCTGTACTACCAGCCCACGAAGGGTTCCGCAGTCTTCCTCTGAAATAATCATATCCTGAGCTACGTCCACCAACCGTCGAGTCAGGTAACCGGCATCGGCTGTTTTCAGTGCCGTATCGGCTAGACCTTTCCTTGCACCGTGGGTAGAGATAAAATACTCCAATACGTCGAGTCCTTCCTTAAAGTTGGAAAGGATTGGGTTTTCAATAATCTCTCCCACCGAGCCCTGAAGGTTCTTCTGCGGCTTGGCCATCAATCCCCTCATACCGCCCAACTGGCGAATCTGCTCTCTAGAACCCCTGGCTCCAGAGTGCATCATCATAAATATTGCATTGAACCCTTGATTGTCCTCCTCCATTTGCCTCATTAGGATGTTAGTGAGGTTAGAGTTGGTTCTGGTCCAAATATCAATTACTTGGTTGTAACGCTCGTTATCGGTGATCAGACCCATCAGGTAGTTATTCCATACCTGATCAACTTCCGACTTGGCTTTATCAATCAACGGATCCTTTTCTTCGGGGATAATCACATCGTCCAATCCCATCGAAAGACCGCCTTGATAGGCCATCTGGAATCCCAAATGTTTGATATCGTCCAAAAAGTGGGCGGTGCGGGCTATACCGCAGATCTTCACCACCTCAGCAATGATCTGCTGAAGCTTCTTCTTGGTGAGCAGTTCGTTTACAAAACCTACCTGCTCTGGAACGAACTGATTGAAAATCAATCGACCAGCTACCGTATCTATGATTTCGCTAGCAAGCTCGCCGTTTTCCTTCCGGACGGTAACCTTACATTTGATATGTGCATGCTTGGATATACGCTCCTCGTTCAATGCGATGATCACTTCCTCTTCTCCATAGAAGACCATGCCTTCTCCCAATACCGGCTCGGCTTCGGTGGACTTTTTGCCTTTCGTCACGTAATACAGTCCCAACACCATGTCTTGGGAAGGCACCGTAATGGGGGCACCATTTGCCGGGTTTAGAATATTGTGCGAAGACAGCATCAGTGTGCTGGCTTCCAGGATGGCTTCATGTCCCAGTGGAACGTGTACCGCCATTTGGTCACCGTCAAAGTCAGCATTAAACGCTGTACATACCAACGGGTGCAATTGAATGGCTTTTCCTTCAATCAGCTTAGGTTGGAAAGCTTGAATACCCAAACGGTGTAGCGTTGGAGCACGGTTTAGCAGCACAGGGTGCCCTTTCAACACGTTCTCTAGAATATCCCACACTACGGGGTCCTTTCGATCCACAATTTTCTTAGCAGATTTCACGGTTTTCACAATTCCCCGCTCTATCAACTTTCGGATAATAAAGGGCTTGAATAGCTCAGCCGCCATATTTTTCGGTAGTCCACATTCGTGCAGCTTCAACTCAGGGCCTACCACAATCACGGAACGGCCTGAGTAATCTACCCGCTTTCCAAGCAAATTTTGTCGGAAACGACCCTGCTTTCCTTTCAGCATATCTGAAAGCGATTTCAGCGCTCGGTTACCGTCAGATCTCACGGCATTCACCTTTCGGGAATTGTCAAATAGCGAATCTACGGCTTCCTGCAGCATCCTCTTTTCGTTTCGAAGAATCACCTCGGGCGCCTTGATGTCAATCAAACGCTTCAAACGATTGTTTCGGATGATTACTCTGCGATAAAGGTCGTTCAGGTCAGAGGTCGCAAAACGCCCTCCGTCCAAAGGAACCAATGGTCTCAACTCTGGTGGAATAACCGGAACCATACGGACAATCATCCACTCGGGACGGTTTTCAATACGTGTTCTGGCATCGCGGAATGCTTCCACCACCTTGAGTCTCTTTAGGGCCTCAGCTTTACGCTGCTGCGAAGTGTCTGTAGCAGCTTGGTGTCTCAAGCTGTAGGACAGATCATCCAAGTCGAGTCGGGCCAGCAGCATCTCCAATGCATCGGCACCCATCTTTGCAATAAATTTGGTAGGATCCTCGTCATCCAGCATTTGATTTTCCTTGGGGAGCTTGTCCATGATATCCAAGTACTCATCCTCCGTTAGGAAATCGAGGTATTGTAATCCATCGTCCCCTTTCACACCGGGTTGGATGACCACGTACCTTTCGTAATAGACGATTTGATCGAGCTTTTTGGTGGGAAGGCCCAGAAGGTATCCTATCTTATTAGGTAAGGATTTGAAATACCAGATATGCGCTACCGGAACCACCAGTTCGATATGCCCCATGCGCTCTCTACGTACTTTTTTCTCGGTCACTTCTACGCCACACCTGTCACAAATAATCCCTTTGTATCTAATGCGCTTGTATTTACCACAATGACATTCCCAGTCCTTCACCGGTCCGAAAATCCGCTCACAGAACAGACCGCCCATTTCCGGCTTGTACGTCCTATAATTAATGGTTTCCGGCTGGGTTACTTCACCATGCGAGCTGTCCAAAATGGACTCTGGTGAAGCTAAACTAATGGTGACCCTGGAAAAGTCGTTGTTTAGTTTTTTATTTTTTCTGAACGCCATAGTTATTTGTGTGAGTAGTTTGAGGGCCTCGCAGCCCGTAATAGTCTTTTCTAGTCAAGAGTAATTTCCAGCGCAAGGCCCCTAAGTTCATGCACCAACACGTTAAAGGACTCCGGAATATTCGGCTTGGGAAGGTTCTCCCCTTTAACGATGGCTTCGTAGGCTTTGGCCCTGCCAATTACATCATCTGACTTAACCGTCAAGATCTCCTGCAAGACGTGGGAAGCACCGAATGCCTCCAATGCCCAAACTTCCATCTCTCCAAAACGCTGACCACCAAACTGGGCTTTACCACCCAAAGGCTGCTGCGTGATCAAAGAATATGGTCCAATGGACCTCGCGTGCATCTTGTCATCCACCAAGTGGCCTAGTTTTAGCATGTAGGAAACACCCACAGTAACTGGCTGGTCGAATTTCTTTCCGGTTAGACCATCAAACAGGTAAGTTCTGCCAAAAGATGGCAATCCCGCAGCTGTCAATTCTGCTGCAACTTCCTCTGTGGTGGCCCCGTCAAAGATTGGCGTGGCGTATTTCTTACCAAGCCTCATCCCAGCCCAAGCCAATACGGTTTCAAAGATTTGACCGATGTTCATTCGGGAAGGTACGCCCAAGGGATTCAATACGATATCCATCGGAGTTCCATCTTCCAAGAACGGCATATCTTCGTCACGCACGATACGGGCCACGATACCCTTGTTACCGTGACGTCCGGCCATCTTATCCCCAACCTTCAATTTTCGCTTCTTGGCTACGTATACTTTGGCCAATTGTACAATACCGGCTGGCAGCTCATCACCGACTTCCAAAGTAAACTTGTCCCTTTTAAAGATCCCGGAAATTTCATTTCGGGAATTGGTATAGTTTTTCACCAATTGCTGAACCAAATTATTGGTGTGCGCATCATCTGTCCAATCATCTAAAATGATGTCAGAAATCAAATTGGCTTCCTCTGGCACGTTGTAATTGCTCTCGTCCCGGTATGGGTTCTTGGCAGGAAACAGGTTATTTTCGATATTCTGATGGTTGAACTTCATACCCTTACTGATGATTTCGTCACCAAACTTGTGCCTCACACCATTGGATACTTTTCCATCCAACAAAACCACCAACTTCTGAATCATTCTAGCACGTATGCCAAGCAGATCCTTACTATACTTCTGCTTAAGCTTCTCAACTTCAGCTTTTGACTTTGCCCTAAGGTCTTTGTCCTTCTTCGGTCTAGAGAACAACTTGGTCTCAATCACCACACCGTTGAGCGAAGGGGACGCTTTCAAAGAAGCATCCTTCACGTCTCCGGCTTTGTCACCAAAGATCGCGCGTAGCAATTTCTCTTCCGGAGTCGGATCGGTTTCTCCTTTTGGCGTGATCTTACCGATGATGATATCACCTTCCTTCAGTTCAGCACCCACTCGGATGATTCCGTTCTCATCCAGATTTTTGACCGCATCTTCAGATACGTTCGGTATCTCCGAAGTAAGCTCTTCCTCTCCCCGCTTGGTGTCCCGAACTTCGAGTTGAAACTCTTCGATGTGAATGGAGGTAAAAATATCCTCGCGCACCACCCGCTCAGAGATAACGATAGCATCCTCAAAGTTATATCCCTGCCAAGGCATGTAAGCCACCAGCAGGTTTTTGCCTAGTGCCAGCTCCCCTTGATTGGTCGAATATCCCTCAACCAGTACTTGTCCTTTTGTAACGCGCTGACCTTTCAGCACAATCGGAGACAAATTGATCGTGGTATCTTGATTGGTTCGACGGAACTTCGTCAATTGATAGGTTTTATATTCATCGCTGAAATTAACCAGCAGTTCGTCGTCGCTCAAATCGTACTTGATGACAATCTTTTTGGCATCTACGTAATCAATGACACCGTCTGCTTCTGCCAAAACCAACGCCCTGGAGTCAATTGCAGCCTTTCCTTCGAGACCTGTACCCACATACGGTGCCTCAGCCTTTAATAAAGGAACTGCCTGCCGTTGCATGTTGGAACCCATAAGGGCTCGGTTTGCATCATCATGCTCCAAAAAGGGAATGAGCGATGCAGCAACAGATACGATCTGGTTGGGCGCCACGTCCATGTAGTTGATCTCGGCAGGTTCCAATACAGGGAAGTCCCCCTCAAACCTAGCCTTGACCCGGTCGTTGATGAAATTTCCGGATTCATCCAATGGAGCGTTTGCCTGTGCGATGTTATTGTCGTCCTCTTCCTCTGCGGTCAAAAACACGATATCCTTGGGATCCATGCTCACTTGGCCCTCTTTTACCTTGCGGTAAGGAGTTTCCAAGAAGCCCATGGAATTAACCTTTGCATGTACGCAAAGTGAGGATATCAACCCAATGTTTGGGCCTTCCGGTGTTTCAATGGTACAAAGCCTACCGTAGTGGGTATAGTGAACATCTCGCACCTCAAAACCTGCACGCTCTCTGGACAGACCACCCGGACCCAGTGCAGACAATCTACGCTTGTGCGTCAACTCCGCCAGTGGGTTGGTTTGGTCCATAAACTGTGAAAGTTGATTGGTACCAAAGAAGGAATTGATCACAGAAGACAGGGTCCTCGCATTGATTAGATCCACCGGTTTGAAGTCCTCGTTATCCCGCACGTTCATCCGCTCGCGGATGGTACGTGCCATCCTGGCTAGACCTACACCAAACTGACTATAAAGTTGCTCTCCTACTGTTCGAACCCTTCTATTGCTCAAGTGGTCAATATCGTCGACTACCGCTTTCGAATTGATCAATCCAATCAAGTATTTTACGATCGAAATAATATCCTCCGTCGTCAATACAATCTTCTCGGGATCAATGTCAAGACCGAGTTTTTTATTGATTCGGTACCGGCCTACTTCTCCAAGGTCATACCGTTTGTCTGAAAAGAACAGCCCATGAATCACTTCCCTGGCTGTGGCTTCATCCGGTGCCTCGGTATTTCTCAATTGGCGATAGATCACCTCTACGGCTTCTTTTTCCGAATTGGAATTGTCTTTCTGAAGCGTGTTATATATGATGGAATAATCTGCGACGTTTACATCTTCCCTGTGGAGAATAATGCTCTTAGTGGAAGAGTCTAGGATCAGCTCGATATCCTCCTCTGAAAGCACAGAGTCTCTTTCCAATAACACTTCGTTTCGGTCGATAGAAACGACCTCACCGGTATCTTCATCCACAAAATCCTCTACCCAGGTTCTAAGAACCCTGGCAGCTAACCTACGTCCGATCACTTTTTTAAGTGTAGATTTATTGGCATCTACTTCCTCAGAAAGACCGAACAAATCCAAAATCTCCTTATCTGATCCGTAGCCGATAGCTCTAAGCAGGGTAGTGACAGGAAACTTCTTCTTCCGGTCAATGTAGGCATACATCACGTTGTTGATGTCGGTGGCAAACTCAATCCAGGAACCCTTAAATGGAATAATTCGGGCAGAGTACAGCTTGGTGCCATTGGTATGTTTGCTTTGCGCAAAAAACACACCTGGGGAACGGTGCAATTGGGAAACGATTACCCGCTCTGCTCCATTAATAACAAAGGATCCTTTTTCGGTCATGTAGGGAAGGTTCCCTAGAAACACTTCCTGCTCAATGGTCTCGAAGTCCTCATTATCTTCATCCGAGCATAATAACCGGAGTTTGGCCTTGAGAGGAACAGAGTAAGTAAGTCCTCTATCTATACACTCAGAAACGTTGTATTTTGGAGGATCAACGGCATAGTCGATAAATTCAAGGGTGAAGTTTTCCCGGGAATCAGAAATGGGGAAATTTTCAGAAAACACCTTGAAGAGACCATCCTGTCTTCTTTTTTCAGCAGGGGTATCCAGCTGGAAAAAATCTTTAAAGGATTGCAGCTGAATGTCTAGAAAATCAGGATAGTCTTTGACTACCTTTATAGATGAGAAACTTTTCCTTGCGGTTTGATTCTGGATAGCCAAGGCAGTATATGTTTTATAGTTATAATATTTATTAATTAAAGACAACTAACACTATAAATAGTGCAATTTATTTGTTGTCCATAAACAGGAAAAGACCTGACTTAAGAGTCAGGTCTATTTTGGATAACCAATTCCAAAAGAAGGAACGGTTATTCAAATTACTTCAATTCTACTTCAGCGCCAGCCTCTTCAAGTTGCTTCTTAAGTGCATCAGCTTCATCTTTGCTAACACCCTCTTTGATTGCTTTAGGAGCACCGTCTACTACTTCTTTAGCTTCTTTCAGTCCAAGACCTGTCAATTCTTTAACAAGTTTAACTACAGCCAATTTCTGTCCACCAGCAGCTTTCAAGATTACGTCAAAAGAAGTTTTTTCTTCTTCCGCGGCAGCTTCACCTCCACCAGCTCCGGCAGCTACAACAGTAGCAGCAGCAGCGGCGGGTTCGATACCGTAGTCATCTTTCAAAATTGCGGCTAACTCATTTACCTCTTTAACAGTCAAGTTAACTAACTGCTCAGCGAATGCTTTAAGATCTGCCATTGTATAAAATATTTAATTGTTTGATTTTTAACTGAATTGAATAAATTGATTTAAGATTCTCTTTCGGAAAGGGTTTTGACCACTCCGGCAAGGATATGTTGACCGCTTTGAAGCGCAGAAACAACATTCTTGGCAGGAGATTGCAACAGCCCGATAATCTCTCCGAGCAATTCCTCTTTTGATTTAAGGTTAGACAAAATCTCCAGGTTGTTTTCTCCTAAAAACAAATCCCCGTCGATAGAAGCACCCTTAAATTTGGGGCGGGTCTCTTTCTTGCCTAGTTTTTTACGGAATTCCAACAAAGCTTTAGCGGGCAGATTTCCCACTTCCTTCGAAAAAAGAATGCCTGAAAAACCCTTCAACGCTTTCTCGTTGAATTCGGAATAATCAGTATCAAGGTTTTCAAGAGCCTTTTTTACCAGCGTGTTTTTATATACCTTGTATTCGAGTCCTTTCTCGAAACACATCCTCCTGAAGGCATTTACCTGAGCTACCGAAAACCCTGACGCATCCGTTACATAGAAATGCGGGGTCTCCTTAAACTTCTCGGTAAGTTCATCAATGATGGATTTTTTATCTTCTCTTGTCATGATTATATACCTTGAATACTAGATTTATCGATGATAATACCCGGTGACATGGTACTAGAAATATGGATGCTTCGGAAATACGTTCCTTTAGCAGCGGCGGGCTTCAACTTAGACACCGTCAGGATCAACTCCATGGCGTTTTCTAGAATTTTCTCCGGAGAGAAGGAAACCTTTCCAACACTTGCATGCAGGATACCGAATTTGTCCACTTTAAAGTCTATCTTACCGGCTTTCACATCTTTCACTGCTTTCCCCACGTCAAGGGTCACGGTGCCTGACTTTGGGTTGGGCATAAGGCCTCTAGGACCTAATACTCTTCCCAGTCTACCTACCTTCGCCATTACGTTTGGAGTAGTGATGATCACATCGATGTCAGTCCATCCGCCTTCAATTTTGGCGATATAGTCATCCAGACCTACGTGGTCCGCACCAGCTTCCTTCGCTTCCTCTACTTTGTCAGGGCTGCAAAGTACCAGCACTTTCACATCCTTGCCTGTTCCATGTGGCAATGCCACCACACCTCTGACCATTTGGTCAGCTTTTCTAGGGTCAACACCCAATCGGATATCAATATCCACGGAAGCATCAAACTTCGCATTGGTTATTTCTTTCACGATACTAGATGCCTCAGCCAGAGAGTAGGCTTGGCTAGGATCATATTTAGAAAGAGCTTCTTTTTGTTTTTTTGTTAACTTAGCCATGTTCCTTTATTTAATCCTCCCAAGGAGCTTTCCCTGAAACTGTAATTCCCATACTTCTTGCGGTGCCGGCTATCATTCTCATGGCAGCCTCCACCTCGAAGGCGTTCAAGTCAGGCATCTTTACCTCAGCGATCGTTTTTACCTGATCCCAAGTGACAGACCCTACCTTTTTCCTGTTGGGCTCCGAAGAACCGCCTTTTACCTTCGCCGCTTCCAACAGCATGTTTGCAGCTGGAGGAGTCTTTACGACGAATTCAAAAGACTTATCCGAGAAAATAGTGATAAGTACAGGCACAACCTGACCCATTTTCTCCTGCGTTCTGGCATTAAATTGCTTACAGAACTCCATGATGTTCAAACCCTTGGAACCAAGAGCAGGACCAACAGGAGGAGATGGGTTAGCCTGGCCACCTTTCACCTGTAATTTCAGATAACCAGTGATTTCTTTTGCCATTTCCTAGTCTTGTTTTTCTACTTGTATAAAGTTTAACTCTACCGGGGTGTTTCGACCGAAAATCTTAACCATAACATTAAGCTTCTTCTTGTCTTCAAACACCTCCTCTATCATTCCCGAGAAACCACTGAAAGGACCGTCCATTACTTTTACGGTCTCCCCAACTATAAATGGTGTATCCAGTTTTTCCGCAAACTCATCAATCTCCTCAACACGACCTAAGATCCTATTGACTTCAGACTGCCGTAATGGTTCGGGGGTTTTGGAAGCTCCCCCCTGGTTTGACCCTAAAAAACCGATAACTCCCGGAATACTCGTAATCACATGATTGGCCTCGCCATGGCTGAGATCCGCATGTACCAACACGTATCCTGGAAAGAAATTTCTTTCCCTTACACGCTTCTTGCCATTGCGCATCTCATAAATCTTCTCGGAAGGTATCAACACCTCCGGAATATATTCCTCGAGTTTTTGCCTAGCTATCTCGTTGTCTAAATACGTTTTAGCTTTCTTTTCCTGCCCGGCTACTACTCTGAGGACATACCATTTCTGCTCAGCCATTATGTAATTTTGATTCTATTAGAATAAATCATAAAACCATTTCATAACGCTCTCGAAGGAAAGATCGATGAGCCCTATTACCAAGGCGAAAATCAACGACGCTACGAGCACCAAGACGGCGCTGTTCTGCAATGAAGCATACTTCGGCCAGGTGACCTTGTTCTTCATTTCGTCGATGGATTCAACTACAAAATTCTTGACGTTCATGTAACTCAATTTTAATAGATCCCACCTTCAGTAGTAGATGTCTTTTCCTTTACAAGTTCGGACATCTATGAAAGGGCTTTATGGTTCTTTAGCACGGGCAGAGAGATTCGAACTCCCATCAACGGTTTTGGAGACCGCTATTCTGCCATTGAACTATGCCCGTAGACACTTCCTCCATTTACGGAACGCAAAAGTAGGCAAAAATGTCCTAAGAAACAAATGCGATTCCGAAAAAATTCAGAATCGCACCTGCATTTATCGTATGAAATATAAAGATTAATCCAATATTTCAGTCACCTGTCCGGCACCAACGGTTCTACCACCCTCACGGATAGCGAATCGAAGTCCCTTCTCAAGAGCAACTGCGTTCAAAAGGGTTACCTCAATGGTGATGTTATCACCTGGCATAACCATTTCAACGTTCTCAGGAAGTTTGATTTCACCGGTTACGTCTGTCGTTCTAAGATAGAACTGTGGACGGTATTTGTTAAAGAAAGGCGTGTGACGTCCACCCTCTTCTTTGGAAAGAACGTAAACTTCCGCTTTGAAGTGAGCATGAGGCTTCACAGATCCAGGCTTACAGATAATCATTCCTCGTCTGATCTGAGACTTTTCAATACCTCTAAGCAACAAACCTACGTTGTCACCAGCTTCACCTCTGTCAAGGATCTTACGGAACATCTCTACACCTGTTACAGTGGATTTCAATCCCTCAGCACCCATACCGATGATGTCTACTGGCTCACCAGAGTTAATTACTCCTCTTTCAATTCTACCAGTAGCTACAGTACCACGACCAGTGATCGAGAATACGTCTTCTACAGGCATCAAGAAATCCTTGTCGATTGCTCTTTCTGGAAGAGGAATGTGGTTATCTACCGCATCCATCAGCTCCATTACAGTTGCTTCCCACTTCTCATCGCCATTCAAAGCACCGAGAGCAGAACCTGCAATTACTGGAATGTTGTCGCCGTCAAATTCATAGAAAGAAAGAAGCTCTCTTACTTCCATTTCAACTAGCTCCAACAATTCAGGATCATCTACCAAGTCTACCTTGTTCATGAAAACTACGAGCGCAGGTACACCTACCTGACGAGCCAACAGAATGTGCTCCCTAGTCTGGGGCATTGGACCGTCTGTAGCAGCTACCACCAAGATCGCACCATCCATCTGTGCAGCTCCCGTAACCATGTTCTTTACATAGTCAGCGTGGCCTGGACAGTCTACGTGCGCATAGTGTCTGCTTTCAGTTTGATACTCTACGTGAGAGGTGTTGATAGTGATACCTCTTTCTTTCTCCTCAGGAGCGTTGTCGATAGAAGCGAAGTCTCTTAATTCAGACAGACCCTTTCTGGCCAATACAGTTGTAATGGCAGCAGTCAAAGTAGTCTTACCGTGATCGACGTGACCAATCGTACCTATATTAACGTGTGGTTTGGAACGGTCAAAGGTTGCTTTTGCCATGCGTGAAAATCCTTTGTTTAGTTAATGATAAAATTTCGTTTGTTTGTACCAATGTATCGAGCCAACGACGGGATTTGAACCCGTGACCTCTTCCTTACCAAGGAAGCACTCTACCCCTGAGCTACGTCGGCTAGTAACATTATTATGCCTATAAAAGCATAGAGCGGGAGACGAGGCTCGAACCCGCGACCTGCAGCTTGGAAGGCTGCCGCTCTACCAACTGAGCTACTCCCGCTTTTAATATTTCTATACTACCAATCTTTCCAACAATATCGATAACACACATCGTATGCACCATATTGTTTTTTGAATTGGCTGGTAAATTTATACCTTTTTTCCAGAATAATCTACTCTCTGTCAATAAAAAGAAAGTCTATTTTCGCTGGATTGTGGGGGAAACAGGATTCGAACCTGTGAAGACATAAGTCAACGGATTTACAGTCCGTCCCAGTTGGCCGCTTTGGTATTCCCCCAACTTTTCTATTCGATACAACAGTTAATTATCGTAACGGATGGCAAAATTATAGCCTTTTCCCTAACATTCAAAACAATCCAAAAAAAAATGTACTTTTTTACCAACTGCCTCCAGTAGTGGTTTCATAATCAGCTTATTAATTTTCCTCCAGATAGGGCTCCAAGAAAAACTGCTGGTAATTGCGGACCAACTCGTCAGACTCCTCCGCATGAATTTTCACCACCTGCTCCAACACTCCCTCCTCATCGATAAATCCAAATAGCGACTGAAATGCTGTCAGGCGAATGTAGTTGGCCGGATGGCCTCCTGCCAGCCCCATCAGCCTGTTGATCGCTCCTGCCTTGTCCGAGCCCTGTACGCTTGCGAAATAATCGCCATAGTAGCCAATGAAATAATAAAGTGACTCCCCTGTCATCGCGTCCAATTTCGAATTAAACCAATAATCATACCCTACTTTGGCCTCAGAGGTGAGAAAATCCGCCAATGGCACCACCATCCGGATATTTCGCTCCTCCTTCAGAGTTTCAAACATCCTCATCTTTGCTTCCACGCCACCGGGCCGATCCATCATCGCCGTGAGTGCCGCACCTGCTACCACATAAGAGGGATTCTGAACCAGCCGCTGAAAAACCCCGGCATATCTCTCTCCGTCCAATTCCCCCAATAATCCAATCGCTGACGCCCTTACTTCGTGGCTAGGGTCCTCCTCTGCTAGCCGTAATATCTTCGCTGACAACGCCTCATCCACTTGTTCTTGACTCATGGCTTGAGGCATTCGGGTGAGCGCCAAGCCCCGAACTTCGGAAAAAGAATCCTCCAGTGCCTCCAGAATAAGAGGTTTCCGGTCTTCCACATCCAAAAAAGCCGCTGTAAGACTATCCAATGCTTCCAATCTCGCTACTCCGGATTTGGCAAAGGTAAACTGCCTCTTAAAGGCCTCAGCACCCCTATAACTACGCTTCTCCGCAAGCAACACCATGTCCTCGTCCACAATCACCGCATCGACGGCGGCACCATTCTCCAGCGCAAACTGCTGCGTACCCTGCTCCAATACAAATTCACGTTCTTCCACTCCCCCGTCTTTGTACAGATTCACCTTAAATGGAATTCGGTACAGAGGTGTCGTCTGAAAATCCTGCTTTTGGGAAATGGTAAGTAAGTAACTCTCCGGATTCCTGGTATCCAACTTGATATCCAGAATCGGATGCCCAGATGCCAAAAACCATTGATTGAAAAACCAGTTTAGGTCGCGTCCAGTAACCTGCTCAAAGGCCAGGCGCAAGTCATGAATCTCCACACTGCTGTATGCATGTTTCGTCAGATAATGCCGAAGCGACGCAAAAAAGGCCTCATCGCCCAAATGCCTACGCAACATGTGCAGTACTCTCCCACCTTTGGCGTAGCTATGGCTGTCAAACATGTCGTCTTCGTGCTCATAGTGAAACCGGATCAGGTCTACCTGCTTCTCCAAGGACTCATCCAGGTATTGTTCCATAGCAGCCAAATGATGCATATCTGCTTTATCTTTCCCTTCCTTGTATTCAAACCATAGGTATTCGGAATAATCGGCAAATGATTCATTCAACGGCAAATTGGACCAAGACTCCGTCGTAACCAGGTTGCCAAACCATTGATGAAACAGTTCGTGGGCGATGATGTAATCCCAGTCGCTGTCCAAAGCCTCTCGCTCATCAAGGTTCAGCGACTCCATAAAAATCGATACGGTAGTATTTTCCATCGCTCCGGACACAAAATCACGGACAACTACCTGATCGTATTTTTGCCATGGATAGTCTACACCAAGCAATTCAGAAAAAAACGTCAACATCTCCGGTGTATGCTGAAAAACGCGGGCTGCTCCTTTTTCAAACCCCCGTTCTACATAATAATTGACCTCGACATCTCGCCACTTATCCGACACCTTCGCAAAATCGCCTACGGCTACCGCTGTCAGATAGGGGGCGTGGGGCAGGTCCATTTCCCAGTGATCTGTGCGCGTACCGTCCGCGTGGCTAGTCTGAGAAAGCAGCCGGCCGTTGCTGATGGTAAGGTCTGCACTGTCTATGCGAAACCGAATATCATGGGTCTGCCGCTCGTTGGGATGGTCAATGGTCGGGAACCACTTTGAACTGAACGAGGTCTCACCCTGGGTCCATATCTGCCGGGGTTTGTCCTCTGTACCGGTTGGATTGATGAAGTACAGACCTTTTGTATCTGTAACCGCTCTCCCACCGGCTTGAGTGGTTTCTTCGGGCTTGGCGGTATATCTCAGACCAATCAATAGCGTATCGGAAGATGAATAGTTGCCGGGTAAAAATAGGTCTACCCTCTTTCCGTCGTAGCGAAAATTCAATGGCCTCTGCTCCTGCCCATTCACTAACCAACTGTCGTGAATTTCAAAATCTTTAGCGTCCAAGCTAACTTGGCTTTGCTCAAAAAAGTAGGGCTTCATACGTAACAACGCCGTCCCGTGCACTCGCTGATTGGCATAGTCAAAAGACAGATCCAAACTCGTATGGATAAGGTCAAACTTTCGCTCAGGTGTCTCCCTATACCCCTGCATCTTCATTTCCAGTTTACCTAAATCAGGATTGGGGTCTGGCGTAGCAAGTACTTCCCTGATTCCCTTAGATTCAGTCATTGCTGCACCGATGGCCGATTCTCCGTCTACAACGGGCGCATTGCTGGTTTTGCAGGAAAAAAGTAACCCAAAAATAAATGCGGCAACAAGGCCGTTGTTACGATATCTTTGCATAGATGGATGGACAAACCCTATTAAATGAAACAAATTCACGCCATACAGCGTGCCAAATTGGCGAATTTTGATTTTCTTTAGCATTAGCGTGACAAATTTAATCGCTATTTGGTTTCCATCAGCCCAAAAAATAAGATAAAATGTACAAAGTCAGTATCGGCAGTACCAGTTTAAGAGTCGAGAAATCCGAAGAAACCTATTTAGTAGAAAACCAAAGCGTGGAATGGGATGTCCGCCGGATCAAAGACCGACACTACCATATCCTGTACCGCAACCGATCGCTTAACCTAGAGGTCATTAGTTGGGACGAAAAACAAAAGGTGCTTTGTCTGAAACTAGATGGAAAGGAGATTTCTCTCAAAATCCAAGATCCTCAAGATCTACTATTGGAGAAACTGGGTATCCGCAATAGCCAAACTGCTCAACCCACCGATGTGAAGGCTCCTATGCCAGGCCTCATCTTGAACATCCCCCTGACAGTGGGGCAAACTGTTCGAAAGGGAGAGACCCTACTGGTATTGGAGGCCATGAAAATGGAAAATGCCATCAAGGCGCCGCTAGATGGAACGGTAAAAGCGATCGCTGTTCAGCAGGGGCAAAGTGTGGAAAAAAACCAGGTGCTCGTTCAATTTTAAGGGATAGATTTAGTTTTCTAGAAACAAGAAATTATCTTTGTCCGATTTAAAAATTTCAGCACGCAACGGCTGCGACTTTTAGCGGTCATCAGGTCATAGTCGGCAAGAGCCGAATATCGCGGGTCAAGACCCTCTATTATGGATCATCATACAAACCACACAGGAATGAAATACAAACGAATACTCCTCAAATTGAGCGGTGAAGCCCTGATGGGTGAACAGTCCTACGGCATTGACCCAAAGCGGTTGCAGCAATACGCAACGGAAATCAAATCAGTCCGTGATCTGGGGGTGGAGATCGCCATTGTGATTGGAGGAGGAAATATTTTTAGAGGCGTGCAGGCGGGCAACGTCGGCATTGACCGAGTGCAGGGTGATTACATGGGCATGTTGGCCACGCTAATCAATGCCATGGCTCTTCAAAGTGCCTTGGAGCAAAACGGCATGTACACCCGACTGATGTCCGGCATCAAGGTGGAAAGTGTATGCGAACCGTTTATCAGGCGTCGAGCCATCCGCCACTTGGAAAAAGGACGTATCGTAATTTTTGGAGCTGGTATCGGCAATCCCTATTTCACCACTGACTCTACGGCGAGCTTGCGTGCGATAGAAATTGAGGCTGAGGTAGTCCTAAAGGGCACCCGAGTGGATGGTGTATATACGGCCGATCCAGAAAAAGACCCTTCAGCCACACGGTATAATACGATCTCCTTTCAGGAAGTCTACGAAAAGAACCTGAACGTAATGGACATGACAGCCTTCACGCTTTGCCAGGAAAACAACCTGCCCATTATCGTTTTTGACATGAACAAAGCACAAAACCTGATAAACCTCGTCGAAGGAAAAGACGTTGGTACATTAATCACTTCAAAATAAGAGCGACAGAATCATGGAAGAAATACAGTTATTCTTGGACGAGGCACAAAGCTTAATGAAAAAAGCCGTGGACCATACCTCCTCGGAATTGGTAAAAATCCGTGCAGGCAAGGCCATGCCAAATTTTCTGGATGGAATCGTGGTGTCTTACTACGGCGCCCCTACTCCCCTACAGCAAGTGTCCTCTATCACAACACCTGATGCGCGTACATTAGCCATCAAGCCCTGGGAAAGAAGCTTGATCGGTGAAATCGAAAAAGCCATCATCAATTCGGACCTAGGCCTAAACCCGCAAAATAACGGGGAAATGGTAATGCTGACCATCCCGCCTCTCACCGAAGAGCGACGAAAATCTCTGGTGAAGCAGGTAAAAAACGAGTGCGAAAATGGCAAAATCAGTATACGCTCTATCCGAAAAGACACCAATGAAAGTCTAAGAAAATTGCAAAAAGACGGGGCTCCTGAAGATGAAGTAAAGCGCGCCGAAGACACCGTGCAGAAATATACCGATAAGTTTTCTACCAAAATCGACGAGTTGTTTGCCAAAAAGGAAGAGGAGATTATGAAGGTTTAACGGTAGTAGAGTGGAGAGGATACAAGTCGACCTTTTGAAAACACTGTTACCCCCTCTCCACTTAACCATGCCAATAACATTTCAATAACTCGACACCGTCAATCGAACGAACCCCAACTCATCCTCCAGATTGGTGGCAATCCAGATGTTGCTGTCCTTGGCAAACGAGAAATAAGGGGTATACTCCAATTGAGGAATTGGCATTTCTGCCAGCAAGTTAAGTTCCCTATCCATCACCATCAGGTACATGAACGTCGCATTTGCATTCGGGAAAGTAGCCGAAGTATGCTCCTTGGGGAACGTCAACTCGTAGTAAAACCGATAATACCGCTCCCCATCAGCATCCCATAGTAATGGACCAAACGTGACTTCCTCGTGTAGTGACACGTAAGCTCTTTGAAACAAAGCCTCATCCTCCGTATCCAATGTGTAGACACCTTCTTTCTTATTTGCAGTGAGCCTAAGGTTGTATTCCCTTTTTGAAAATTGATGTATTTCGGGATCGAAAATATACAATCTGCTAGATACCGTACTTCCCACGATAAGCCAATTCTCTTTATGGAAAGCCTGTATGTGAAACTCAGGCGCATACCTCCGCCGGGTATTACCTTCTCTGTGCTCTAGGTTAAAATCCCCATGCCTGAATTCTTTCGCCAATGGAATGGTTGAAAATTCACCCTCGGTAAGGTCAACGTATCCCACCTCACTGGTGTTGGCCCCATTGTCAACTATCAGCCCATAGATCCGCCCGCCGACTGCCCGAACGGGCTGAAAAGCCTTCCTCTCAACATGCGTCAACGAAGCACCCTCCAGGAGTGGATCAAATTCTCCGAGTTTACTCCCCGCCCAATCAAAGATCCCGGCCTGACTACTGGCTTGTATCAGCAATCTATCTGAGTCGAGAGGCACCAAGTAATCAACGTAATTGCCCGTCCCGTGTGGACCTTCCTTTTCAAAAGGGTATTTTTCTGTCAATTCAAGCTTATCCAGGTCAATTTTTTCAAGGGTGTGGTCGAAATCATTGAAATTAAAAAGATAGCGGTTATCTTCTGTGAAAAAACTTCTTTCCGCTACTACATAGGGGAAAACGAGCTGGTCCCCGGGATCTATCAATACCGTATCGATAATTATATTGGACTCGGAAAGTATCGTATTTTTGCTAGTAACTTCTGTTTCACAAGCACTTATAACCATGATTAAGATAATAAAAATGCCTAGGATTTGTTTCACCTTATTATATATTTTAGATTTAAGATTGTTGATTTCGGATTTCAGATTTGATAAATCATAAATCTGAAATCGACAATCTCACAAACCCCATTTCGTCCTCCAAATTCTCAAATATCCAGATCTTGCCGTCTTTTACAAAGTGATGGGAAGGATATTTATCAAACATGGGAAGCGGGGTTTCGGCGATTATTTGAAGGGCCTTATCCATGACGGTCAAAAACACGCTTGTACCTGAAGGTCTTGGAAGACGACTGCCCTCCTCAGGTTGGCTGTTCTCAAAATTCGATGTAAGTGAAAATCTGTAGAATCTCTCGCTATCAGCATCCCATACAGGGTGAAGAAAGGTGACTTCCTCAAAAATCGACTTGTATACATTATCCATTTGTCGTTTATCGTTTATAAGCAACGGATGCTTCCCAGTTTTTTCACTGGAAGTCAATTGAGGTTTGAAAGATACGGTCTTTAAGGAGTCCGTATGCACATCCAGAATCCAAAGTTTGCTTGTCACGTTGTTTCCGATAATGATATTATCTTCTACTGCCAAAATGCGCTTTGATGTCCCTAAGCCAAAGCGATTGGTTCCATCGTCAAAATTTATTTCATAATTTTTGAATTTTTCGAACCCGGGTAGCTCCATCTTTTTGACTCCATTTGATTTTAAATCGAAAATCCCCAGATACATTTCCCCCTTGACATAATGTTCAATTAGCGCATAAATTTTGTGGGAAGCGTGTTTGGGGATGGCAATTGACCTTATCCATTCCTCATCTCTCAATCGGTTGTTTTCATCCCCAATCTCACCATACTCGAATCGGCTAAGGATAGTGCCATTGTAATCTGAATAGCTATTTTTATTACCGCTAGTCATTAGGATGCTGTCATCATTTACCAGATAAAAGCTGTATAAATCCCCACCGATGCCATTTGGGCCTTCCTTTTCCAAGGGAATTTTCTCGTCCAGGGAAAGCTTATCCAAGTCAATCTTTTCAAGAGTAAAATCATTCCGGTTGAAATTATATAAATACGACTTGTCTTTGGAAATTTGGGATTGATCCAAGCCCCAGTTCAGAAAAAGAATTTCCTCTCCCGGATCAATTTGGACGGTATCTGTATGAACTACAAGTTCCTGAATTTCTCTTTCTGTTTGATGGTTGCAGGACATCGACAAGTAAGCCAATAGAACTGCTTGCATCCAACGCATAAGTCGACTTTTCATTCAAAAGACATTTTAGGTTTACAAGGATTGAAAGACATAAATCGAAAATCATAAATCTAAAACCGATAACCGGACAAACCCCATTTCATCCTCCATATTCTCAAATATCCAGATTTTACCGTCTTTGGCAAAGTGTCGGGAAAGTCGCTTGGTTAGTTGCGGTATCTTGGATTCCGCAATTAAATTGAAATTTTTATCATATACGGATAAGTAAATCAATGCAGAAGACGGATCTGGAAGAAATTGGTTGGGAAGTGGTTCAGCATCTGCCTCATAAATCAGCTCCTGGGACAGTCGGTAATAGACGCCATTCACCTCATCCCAAAACGGGGGGTAATGTAAAATTTCCTCCGTTGCCTGAGTCAATAGTTTTACCAGCAAACCCCTGTCCTGAATTTTTTCGGGAAAAGTTACTGTTTTTTCAGTTGGAACTAGCTGCTCCTTATACGTCATCAGCCTAAAGTCATCAGCGCCAGGATCCAAAACATGGATGGCGGAAGATGCGCTAAATCCCATAACCACATGCCGGTTTTCAATTTCCAGGTATTCTCCCGCTCCGATTCTCATAGCCGATGTACCGTCATCAAAGTCGGCTTGAAATTGTTTCATTTTTTCTAAAAGGGACAGCTGGATTTTCTGAACGGAATCTTCCTTCATATCCCAACGCACAAGTGTTTGTTCATTTTTCTCCAGATCGGAAACAAATCCCATAATTACCCATTCTGCCCCAGGCACTAAGAGCGGATATTGCGCATTTTCAAAACTTCCCTGCTGTTGCGACTTACCTACCTCACCTAGGTTTATATCCGCAATCTTTTTGCCGTTTCGGTTAAAAATGCCGAGTTTACCATAGCTAACAAGCAGCAGGCTGTCCTCCCCAACAACCCTAAAATCCCATAAATAGTCTCCAACTCCGTCCGGACCTTCCCGGTTGTATTGGATTTTTGAATCTATTTGAAGTCTTTCTAGATCAATGCATTCCATCGCAAATGACTTATGGTCAAAACTGTACAAGTATCTTTTGTCACTACTCAATCTGGATGGGTACAAACCACTGTTTAGAAATAGAATTTCTTCACCCGGATCAATTAATACAGTATCGATCAAAAACCCTAGGCTGGTAATCCCCTGATTTCCATCCTTCTCCTTTTCGGCGCAGGCGATTAAGCAAAAGCATATAAAAGCTACTAAAATCCTTCTCATTTTGTGGGTGGATTGTGGATTTCAGATTGGACAGTTCCCAAATCTGAAATCAAAAAGCTGACAAAACCCATCTCATCTTCAATATTCTCAAACATCCACAATTTCCCGTCTTTTGCAAAATGAAACGCTGGTCGGGCATTTAACATCGGCATAAAAGACTCCGCTATCAAGTTTAAATCTTTATCATATACAGAAAGGTAAACCTTGGCTCCAGTTGCTCGAGGTATCGGGCTATTCTCGGGCTGCTCCACGGAATCATCAAAGACTGAGATAAAGGAAAACCTATAAAAAACCTCATTAATCTCATCCCAGTGTGGTGGCATAAATGCAATCTCCTCCTGCATCCTTCGATACACAGGAGCAAGGTCTTCTATGCCACCGACCGTTGCCGGATAAGTCCCGGTCTTTTCCGCGGCCGTGAGCTCACTGAGGTAGGTATATGCTTCAAAAGAATCTGATTCTGGATTGTATACATACATGTCGCTAGATATTTCCGAACATACAATCGCCTTTCCTCCTTCCTTAACCAAATATGACTGCACTCCGAATGACCCCCCGTCACCAATCTCGACTTGAAACTTCTTAGCTTTTTCAAACAGTGGTATTTCATAACGTTTGGCTGAATTCGAAGTTAAATTAACATGAACTGCAGTTGTAATTTTTTCCCTATACCGGTTTGCTAAACCCAAAAAGGATTCCAGACCGTCATCCATGCGGACAAGAGAATAAAAGTTCTCTTCTTCAGTTACCTTATTTTCATCGTCCCCTATCTTCGTGAAATCAAATTGGCGAAGCTTCTTTGCTTCCCAGTCCAAAACATTGTCCTGCCGGTAGCATCTGAAGAGTAGTTTTTCTTCATCAAGGGGGAGTATACCCATAAAGTACTGTCCTACGCCATTTGGCCCCTCCTTGGAAATCTCGATTTTCCGCTCGAAGGCTAGACTTTCTAAGTCTATTTTTTCGATGGAAAACTCCGTGTGATTAAAATTATAGAGATGTTTCTTGTCGTTACTAAGGACCGCTCCATATAATCCTGCATTCAGAAACAATATCTCCTGACCCGGATTGATCATCACGGTGTCAATCGCAATATCAAATCGGAGCGCATCGTCTCCACCTCCATGCTCCCCTCCACATCCCACAAAAACAACTAAGGTTAACAGAAAAACGACATGTTTCATAACGCTTAAGATTTATTGAGACTAAAAATTTAGGAATTTTTGCCGAATATAAAAACCAATACAGGTCAAAAAATGAAAAATTTAACTTTGTTTAACCCTAAAAGCCTTCAATCAGACCACCAATTTTTTCGCAACCTTGAGATTATCCCTAAACCGCGCAGGTAGTCAACCCCTAGAATGGATATGCCCTCCACCTTAAGTACATGGATCAAAGAACTGTTTAGGTGCCTATTTCAAACCGTAACAACGGGGCCATTCTGGCCTTATTCAAGGAAAGCACGTCGCCTTCATCATTGAGCGAATAATTATCTGCATTTTCCAACGCTTCAAAAAATCGGTCTTCTATCTCCTGCATTTCCTGACAAAGCTTTTGCGTACGTCCAATTTGAGAAAGTTGTATGCGCCATCCTTCCTTTAACTCATAATTTCCAAAAAACTGATTGCATCCGCCAAAACCAAGGACTCGGCTACTACCTGGCTCGAACTGGATAAAAATGGCTTCATTTTCTGGCAGGTCTTTGCCCATCACCTGCTTCAATACCCATTTTTTCCCTAGCAGCGGGTCTTCGACCGTTTGTTCGCCTTTTCTCAACACATAGTTGTCGGCTAACGCACCTGTAATACGATTACCTTCCATATCCAGCTGAAACAGCTGGTTTTCGCCTACCAAGTACCTATTGGGTCCCTGTTCTATGCCATCCAAGGTGATGATGTTTCCAAGCTCATTCCAGGCAAAGCGGCCTTCCGTGAGGTACGCTTTGGGGTCTTTGCCAACGTAGGTTCTTTTCAGCGTGTAGGTTTCCTCCTTCGTCAATTCTAACACCGTAAGTATCCCTTCACAATCTGCACAAGGCACCATCCCGGAGTAGGTTCCGTCCCAATCCAAGGCATTTCGGCTCGTATCGCCTATTGGCAATGTCTGCTGCATCGTGGTGGCCTTCTGCTGACACGCGGCGACGGCCCACAGCATCAAAAAGCCCAATCCAAAAACCTTCTTTATCATCGTTAGTAAAATTTAGTTACCCTATGTGTTTGGGTATACTCGCAGGGCGAAGAAAAGTTATTAAATTTTATCCTAATTTAAGAAATCTTAAGATAATCTACCCAAAATCTGAATTCGATGCGAATCAAGCTTCAAAAAGATAAACAGCAATATGGTGAATGACCAGAGCGAAGAACCACCATAACTGAAGAAAGGTAAAGGGATACCCACTACCGGAAACAATCCCACCGTCATGGCAATATTAATCGCAAAATGAAAGAACAGAATAGACACCACACAATAACCATACACACGCGAAAAGCGGGTTTTCTGGCGCTCTGCCAAAAACACCAGGCGTATCAATAACCCTACAAATAAGCCAATTACCATCAAACTTCCCAACCATCCGAACTCCTCACCCAGCGTACAGAAAATAAAATCCGTATGCTGCTCTGGCACAAAGTCAAACTTAGTTTGGGTACCTTCCAAGTAGCCTTTCCCTACCAAACCTCCAGAGCCAATGGCTATTTTTGATTGCGTCACGTTCCACCCGACTCCCAAAGGATCAATATCCGGATCAAATAGTACCATGATCCGGTTTTGCTGGTGTTCAGGCAATTTTCCCACCACATAATCGATGCTGTAGGTATACGCCACAAAGGCTATGGATAGCAATAAAAGGGACACCAAGCGCTGCCAGTTCTTCTTCCCTAAGAAAAAAAACAGTACAAACATGCCCACAATGCCTGCTGCTAGGTAGAGATTATTCTCCACGGCTATGGCCGCGAGCGTGATCACTAACAAACTGATGGCTAGGATATAATACCGCTGGGGCATCCCTTCTCGATACAACATGATCAAAAATGCACTGTACACCATGGCCGTGCCGGTATCCGGCTGAAGCATGATGAGGGCTACCGGCAAACCAATGATGGCCAATGCCCTGATCTGAAACTTACCCTGCGTCAGGTCAAAGGTAGGTGCTTCCATAAACTTAGCAAGCGCTAGGGCCGTGGCAAATTTCGCAAACTCCGCCGGCTGGAGTCGAAAAGCCCCAATTTCAAACCATGCCCGCTGACCATTGATCTCCTTACCAATAAATGGCGTCAAAAGCAGAATAACAACAAAAATCCCGTAGAGTATGAGGCTTAAGTTTTCAAACAACCTGTAATCAGCCACCAAGATGAGAGTGATCAGCACCACTGCCGTACCAATCCAAACCAACTGCTTGCCGGAATTGATAGAAAAGTCGAAAATACTTTTTACCTGTTGTTCATCGTATACTGCTGCATAGATATTTATCCAGCCAACCATAACTAACAGGGCATAAAGGCCTATCGTGGGCCAATCAAGTTTTCGTAATAGCTGTTCGTTGCCTCTCAATTCAGTAGATAAAATTTCCTTCCAACACGTATTGCTCCAGTGCCGGCCGGGTAATGTGCCCTCTTAAGTATTTTTCGATCATCAAACTGGCCGTACTGGCAGCGGCCCGTCCACCCCATCCGGCATTTTCCACGTACACTGCCACGGCAATTTGCGGGTCTTCTTTGGGGGCAAAGGCAATAAAAACCGAATGATCCTCCCCACTAGGGTTTTGGGCCGTACCGGTTTTGCCTGCGATGGCAATATCCCTGACGATAGCACGCGCAGCGGTTCCGGATAGAGCTTCCTGCATGGCATCCTGAATAAGATCAAAATGGCGCTCATCTACGCCAGTATATTGCTTTTCCCGGAATTTTTCGGGAATCCGGGTGCTGTCTCCATCAACGGCCTTGATTAGATGCGGAATAAAGTAGTGCCCTTTGTTGGCGAAGATAGCCGCCAAATTGGCCATCTGCAAGGGGGTGACTAACATCTCTCCCTGCCCGATAGAAAGGGAGTAGATCGTAGAATACTTCCAACGACCGTCTCCGTAGACACGGTTATACAATTGACTGGACGGGATAGACCCTCCTTTTTCGCCGTTTATATCGACTCCCAGTCGATCCCCAAGACCAAATTTCATCACCGACTCACGCCATTTGTCTAGCCCTATCTGCGTGTCCCGAAACGTATTCGAAGAAACCTCCCTATTAATCATCATCCGAAATGCCTGGTGGTAGTATGGATTGCATGAATTCCGGATGGCACCAAACAGGTTTACTGGACTGGGATGGTTGTGGCACGCTACGAGCGAACGGTTACATGAAAAAGTGGTGTTTGGAGATAAAATACCCTCTTGAAGGCCCACGAGTGACTGCACGATTTTAAAAATCGAGCCCGGTGGGTACATGGCCATAATAGGCCTGTTAAATAGTGGCTTATTCCCATCTTGGTTGAGCTTGGAGTAATTTTCGCCAAACCGAGAGCCGGTCAGCATATTGGGATCGTAGGAAGGAGCCGAAATGATCGATAGAATCTCCCCTGTCTTTGGTTCAATCGCCACCACCGAACCGCGCTTACCGGCCATCAGCATTTCCCCATACAATTGGAGGTCTAGGTCAATGGTACTTTGCAGATTATTTCCAGCTATGGATAGGGTGTCCAATTCGCCTTCCTTGAAGGGGCCCTTGTCGACTCCTCGTACGTTCACCATGCGGTATTTCACCCCCTTACGTCCACGAAGCTCGGGTTCGTAATAAGCCTCCAAGCCACTTAAGCCTACGTAATCTCCCTGTCGGTAATAGCTGTTTCCTTCACGCTCCAACTGTGCAGCACTAATTTCTCCAATATATCCCAAGGCGTTAGCCGCACTGGGTTGGGGGTAAGACCTTACAGCTCTACTCATCACAAACACACCGCGATAATCAATCAGGTAGTCCTGAATCCTAGCAAAATCCTCAATGGATATCTGTCGGATCAAAGGGGAAGGCTTCACCCAAGAATAGGTTTTAGCAGCTTGAAGGTTTTCAATTAGCGTTTCTTTCGGGATGTTGAAAAATTCACAAAACTGAAGGGTATCCCTTACCGCAAACTCCTTCGGGATTACCATCAGGTCAAAAATCGGGTTGTTGAAAACCAGGAGCCGGTTGTTTCTATCGTAGATCAAACCGCGATAAGGGTGATCCACGATCCGTTGTATGGCGTTTCGTTCCGCTTTCCGGATATAAGAATCGTCGGTTACCTGAATAAGAAACAACTTAGTGAGCAATACCAGCCCTACCAGCACGATCACTACGCCGATGACAAAAGGCCTTTGGTTTCTCATTAAATCCCTCTCTTTCTCTGGTAAAACAACAACTGAACAATCAGACCGAATATAAAGGTAAAAAATGTACTGCTCAATACTTTTGTAACAAGTGGCTTGATGGTTTCTATTCCTGCCATATCGATATAAAAAAATACCAGATGGTGAAGCAACACCAACGGCAACGCATAAGCGGTAAACCAAATCAGTCCCATATTCAACACAGTGGGGGGCACATTCTCCTCGTACCCACCTCTAGGCGTGTTGGCATTGACCCAAGCGCTTCTAATAAACGTGATCAACACCAAACTGGCGGCATGCATGCCCGTGGTATCGTAAAACGCATCAATGCCCAAACCAAACAAAAACGCCATCAGCATCAACGGAATCGTCTTTACTTCCAAAGGAAGCAATAGCAGCGCAAACAAATACAAGAAGCAGAAAGCTTCACCGAACAATACAATGTCCTTCAGCACAAAGACCTGTACCAAAAAATACAGCACCAGTCCAAAAACGGCTCTAAGGATAATGCTACCGGTCATCTGTTTGTGTATTTTGTTGACGATGTAAGGAATCTAGCTCCTCCCGCATGGTATTTTCGACCAAATACACATAGGAAAGTCGGGAAAAATCGGTGGTAAACTCCAGAAATATGTCCAAGTAGTTGGTCTCCGAACCAGAGGCCACCTGCGTGATCACCCCGATCGGAATACCTTCCGGAAAGGTCGCATTAAACCCGGAAGTAACCACCGTATCCCCCACTTCGACCTCTACGTGCCTGGGCACATACAGGAGCTTGGCACGTTGGGGATTAACTCCGTCCCAATTGGTGCTACCAAATACGTCGGTTCGCTTGATCTTGGAAGAAATCAGTAAATCTGTATGCAGCAGGGATATCACGGTGGAAAAATTGCCCGAAATCCCATTAACCCTTCCAATAACTCCCTGTTCGTTAAACACCCCCATACCGACCCGAAGGCCTTGATTACGTCCCTTATTTAGTGTGATGTAATTCTGGTTTAGGTGCAACGAATTGTTGATTACCTTGGCCGACCAAAAATCAAAACTGTGTGCAAAAGACGAATCCAGCTCAAAGAATACGGTATCCTGAAGCGGCATAGTATACTCCAGCTTCTTCAGCAGACGCGCATTCTTTTCCGACAGTGCCTCGTTGATGGAACCTAGGTAAAAGTACTCCAGAAAATTGTTTTTCGTATTCAGCAGGGTTCCTGTCACCTGGCCAGAACTATTCAAAAAAACCGCTCCTTGCCGAGAGTGGTTGTTTACGATCAGCCAGATAGCGACAAACTCCAGAAAAACGAATAAGATAAACGCCCGGAGGCTGTATAGAAAGAGTAATATTCGTCGCATGCATTCATCAGGACATCAGCACGGTTCTGTAAGCATTCAGGTTTTTTAGGGCTTTGCCTGTACCTCTTACCACCGCCCTGAGGGGATCCTCTGCGATGTGTATGGGAAGCTTGGTCTTCTGATGCAGTCGTTTGTCCAGACCTTTCAGTAGGGCCCCACCTCCCGTAAGGTGAATACCGTTATCATAAATGTCAGCCGACAACTCCGGCGGCGCAATTTCCAACGCCTTCAACACCGCTTCTTCGATCTTAGATACTGACTTGTCCAACGCAAAAGCTATCTCGGAATAAGACACCTTGATTACCTTGGGTATGCCGGTCATCAGGTCACGCCCCCGTATTTCGTAGTCCTCAGGAGCATCCTCCAACTCGGTCAGTGCGGAGCCGATAGCGATTTTTACCTTTTCAGCAGAACGCTCTCCGATCAGCAGATTGTGCTGACGCCTCATGTAATCCAGTATATCTTTGGTAAAGGTATCCCCTGCTACCCGTATAGATTGGTCGGCCACAATACCTGAAAGCGCAATCAATGCAATCTCGGTTGTTCCACCGCCTATATCCACGATCATGGAGCCCACGGGCTTTTCGATGTCGATATCGATCCCTATCGCCGCCGCGATGGGTTCGAAGATCATGTACACTTCTTTGGCTCCAGCGTGCTCTGCGGAATCTCTAACCGCTCTTTTTTCCACCTCTGTAATACCGGATGGGATGCAGATTACCATTCGATGGGACTGGGGGAAAAGGCCTTTTTTATGCCCGGGGATCATCTTGATCATCCCGCGGATCATCTGCTCGGCAGCGTAGAAGTCTGCGATCACCCCGTCCTTTAGTGGACGGATCGTCTTGATATTCTCGTGGGTCTTTTCGTGCATGTTCATTGCCTCTGTTCCCACGGCGAGTACCCGGTTATTGGTTTTGTCGATAGCGATGATGGAAGGTTCATCTACCACGATTTTCTCTTTATGTATGATTAGCGTATTTGCAGTCCCTAAATCTATGGCTATATCACTGGAGAAAAAGTCAAATAATCCCATGTTGTCAGTCTCTTAGTATTCGGTTAGTTTGATGTGATAAAGTTAGTACTATTCGTTTCTATATAACGCAAAAAAGGACAAATTTATGTCCTCACTTATTGGCTGCACCTGAAAGGGGTCCAAATAGTAGGACGACGAAAATCAATCAATGGCTATTCCCGTCGTCCGAGTATTTTCTCCCCTATTGGGGCTAGAAAGCCTTAGTGTTTGAAATGTCGTACACCTGTCATCACCATACTCATTCCGTGTGCGTCGCAATAATCGATACTATCCTGATCCTTAATAGATCCGCCTGGCTGCACCACTGCCGTAATGCCGGCCTGATCAGCAATTTCCACACAGTCCGGAAAAGGGAAAAAAGCATCCGACGCCATTACGGCTCCTTTCAGGTCAAACCCAAAAGAAGCTGCCTTTTCGATGGCCTGACGTAGCGCGTCCACCCGGGATGTCTGACCTACTCCGCTCGCAAAAAGTTGGTTTTGATTACTCAATACGATCGTATTTGACTTGGTGTGCTTACATACCTTCAGCGCAAATGCTAGGGCATCCATTTCCACCTCGGAGGGTGCCACCTTGGTAACCACTTTAAAGTCTTGTTTTCCTTCTGTACGCAGATCCCTGTCCTGCACCACAAAACCATTCAATAGCGTCTTGACCTGATCCGTTCCGGAGAGGCGCATTTTCTGTCTCAGCAAAATCCGGTTCTTTTTAGCTTTCAACAGCTCCAAAGCATCGTCTGCAAACTCAGGAGCTATCAACACCTCAAAGAATAGTCCTTTCATCGCCTCCGCCGCAGCCAGATCTACTGCCTGATTGGTCACCAGTACACCGCCAAATGCGGAAACCGTATCTGCCGCAAACGCCATTTCATAGGCCTCCGCCACAGAGGAGGCTACCGCCACACCACAGGCATTGGTATGTTTTAGAATGGCAAAGGCCGTCTCTCCCTCAAACTCCTCAATCAGGGACACCGCGGCATCGACATCCACTAAGTTATTGAATGAAAGCTCTTTGCCATTGAGTTGATCAAAAAGATCGGTTAACTTTCCGTAAAACGCTGCCTTCTGATGGGGATTTTCACCGTAACGGAGCGAGGTAGCATGAGTCTCGCTAATTTTCAGCGCTGGTATCTCCTCCGCCTGATTGAAGTATCGGAAAATGTGGGTATCGTAATGGGATGACACTTTAAATGCCTGGGCGGCGAAGTACCTTCTATTCTCCAAGGTGGTCGCTCCATCGTTTTGTTCCAGCAGTACCTGTAGCTCGCCGTATTGATCCTTTGACGCGACTATCACTACATCTTGGAAGTTTTTGGCCGCAGCACGGATCAACGATATCCCACCAATGTCGATTTTTTCTATTACGTCGGCTTCACTCGCTCCGGACGCAACCGTTTCTTCAAAAGGATACAAGTCAACAATTACCAGGTCAATTTCGGGAATGTCATATTCCGCCGCCTGAGAAACATCTCCCTCATCATCCCGGCGATGCAAAATCCCACCGAACACCTTTGGATGAAGTGTCTTCACCCGACCGCCAAAAATAGAAGGATATCCTGTCAACTCTTCAACCGGTATGACAGTGCCCCCCTGCTCTTCGATAAACTTTTGGGTACCGCCCGTGGAATATATCTTCACTCCATGTTTCTTCAATAAAGAAATGATAGGTTCAAGATTATCTTTGTAAAATACCGAAATTAATGCTGACTGGATTTTCTTGACGGCCATGACGCTGTATTTATGGATTAAATTTTGCTCGTGAATTGCATTTAGAGCGCAAAGGTAGGGAAATCAGTTTATTAAATCAGGCTTTCTATCACTTTTGGATAGTATTTATATTCCAACTCATGCACCTTTTCTGCGATCTGCTCGGGTGTGTCGCTGTCCGCTATCGCTACCTTTTCCTGCAAAATGATCTCTCCTTCATCGTAGTGTTCGTTTACCCAATGTATCGTGATGCCGGTTTCCGTGTCTCCCGCTGCCTTCACCGCGGTATGTACATGCATACCATACATGCCCTTGCCACCATACTTGGGTAGCAATGCCGGATGTATATTCACAATCGCTCTTGGGAAAGCATCGATGATGTTTTCGGGTATCTTCATCATAAATCCCGCCAATACCACTAGGTCGATGCCTTTCAACAAGAGTAGGGCCTTGACAGACCCATTGTCCAGCTCCTTTTTTGAAAAGGTAAAGGACTGTATTTGATGATTTTTCGCTCTTTCTAAGACATAGGCCTCTTCCTTGTTGGATCCAATGAGAGTAACCTTCGCATGGGGCACGGAATGAAAATGTCTGATGATCGCTTCAGCGTTGGTGCCGTTTCCTGATGCTAATATGGCTATTTTTTTCAACGTAAGGGGGGATTAAGGTTGGGGCTGTAAAAGTACGGAAAATGTTAAAAAATCAATTTTTTAACCCGCTTTTTCGAAGTTAACCAGCTAGTTTTCAAACGAACACCATACTGATCGCCCCTATCAACATCAAAAGTTTTGCGAGTTGGCTCAGACGGGTAAAGTGGGCCTTTCGGTCTGCTACATAGATCCGGCTTAAAAAAAAGACAAAGAACACTCCCAAAATGCCGAAATAAACCAGAAGCCCCGGATCACCAATCCGGAAAGTGACCGTCAAAATGGCGATGACAAAAATCGCTGCTATGCCAAATATGACCTTCTTTGTGCCGCGAAAGCCAATAACGATGGGGAGCGTTTTACATCCGTGTTTTCTATCGCCCTGTCGATCCTCAATGTCTTTGATGATTTCGCGGATGAGGTTGATAAAAAAGGCGAAAATGGCATACGCAAAGATGATCAGCTCAGATCGTTGGTAGTAGTATCCAATAATCCAAACGGATAAGGCGGTCAATCCAGCCACTGTCATATTACCAACAAACGGTAGCCGCTTTAGTGAATTACTGTACAGCCAGAGCAAAAATGCAGCGAAAAACGTAACCACACCCACTCGGGGAGCCACCCAGATCCCTAAGGAAATGCCCACGAAGTTCATGACCGTATGCAAGGTCATCACCATTCGGCGCTTCATGCCCCTGCCTACCACGACTTCATGTGGACGGTTCACATAGTCAATCTTTACATCGTAATAGTCGTTGATCATATACCCCGAAGCAGTAAGTATCACAGTAGAAACCACCAAAAGATAAAGTTTGAAATCCTGTAAAACGGGAATTCCAAGCGGTGTTTCCCCGACTAAAAAATAGGCCGTCATAAGCTGCACAAAAGCAACCATAAGCAGGTTGTTTGGACGGATGATTTTAAAAAACCCACCAAAAGTAAATATAGGGGACGCTTGCGCCTGATTCATGACGCAAATGTAAAATAAAAGCGTGGATATCAGACTGAATCTTTTCCAGATCCCAAATTAACCTGGTGTAGCCCTCCCGAAAAAAACCAACAAAGGACCTACAGTACTACGCCCCGCTCCGCACTATATTTTTCTGGAAACCTCTCCTTGCCTTCTTTCAGTTGCTCCCGTAGGTTTGTCTCGATTGTCAGGCTCAAGGCCGTCATCGGCGTATCTTCCAACCTATTCTCGAAGGGATCTTCTGTACGCTCTCCGATCATATCCAGTGCCAGAAAGACAAAAGACACGATCACAGAAACCGGTATGGCCTTCCATCCCAGATCCGCTACAAATACCATGGGCAACAACGTACAGTGAATGACCACAAAAACCCGTGAGAAAAACGTGTACTGCCTCGGCATCGGGGTATTCTTGATCCGCTCACTCTTTCCCTGTATATCATTGAAATCCACCAAAGTCTCCTCCATTTTTAACATCCTGTAATCGCTCAACCAGCCTTTGCGAAAGGCATAGGCCAAATCTTCGCCTTGACGTTGCAGTAAAAAATTGGGGGGATTGTCCTTTGAAATCACTTCTTTGTACTCATTTGGAAACAGAAAAGGTCTGGCATCTTTGTATGTATTGGCCTCTTCCACCAGTTCTGTTACCGGTGTCTCATTGTAGGAAAGCTTCTTTCTCAAAAAGACCCGGAGTGTATTCACAAATGCCAAATGCCGGTACACCATGGTCTTTTGCAGTTCCCGAACAGCATCAGCATCCTCCGGTTTAGACGCCATGATGAGCGTAGTGACCTGTCGGGTCCACGCACGGCTGTAATTGACCATCAGCCCCCATATCTTCCGGGCTTCCCACCAGCGGTCGTACGCATGGTCATTTTTAAACCCTAAAAAAATCGCCAGGGCGGTGCCCAAAGCAGCAATGGTATAGGATGGGATATCAAAATCAACAGCATCCACATATTCGTGGAGAATCACCACCACCGTAGACCAAAGGATATAGTACAAGATTTGTCCCCACGTGTAATGCAGAATATGGATAAACCGTAAATTCCTTCTTACTATCATAGTTATGCAATTGAATTAAAATTAAGGGAATATAACCGGTTTTAAAAGAATGTGCGAATTTGTAGTCAAAAAAAGGGCCAGATAGTCCCTCCTGAGCGCAACTAAAAATGCAGGAAATATGCCTGTAGCAATGTTTTATAGGCAAGAGAATACTGTCCATCGACATCCTTTATCAACAGCGTTTGTACAGGGATATCACCTGCATTAGGCCGGTGACTAAAGCTCTGCACTTCCCGTAGCACAGGCTTGCCCTCTCTGTCATACACCCGAACTTTGGCCATTCCCCACAATCCAACATCAGTAGCGACAGCTTCAAATTCTTTCATTTGCCTAGGTGGAAGAATGAGCCAAAAAGCACCATCATCCGCAAGCAGCGCATGTACCCCCCGAGCTAATTCAAAAAAGGATAGCGAATCTTGGTGCAGAGCGGTGTTTTTCTTTCCATCCGAAGAGGCCAAATGGGCAGTGTAATAGGGTGGATTGCTTACGATCAAATCAAATTTCACTGGCTCCTCGGCACAAAACTCCTGAAAAGACCCATGCTTCACCTGTACCCTATCGGACCATGGACTTTCCGACACATTTGCCAGGGCCTGATCCGAAGCTTCGGTCTCTATCTCAATCGCCATGACATTGGCTTGATCATAGCGCTGGGCCAACATCAGCGCCAACACACCGGTACCCGTACCTATATCTAAGATTCTCCGCGGAGTATGGGCCTCGGCAAGTGCCCCAAGAACGGCTGCATCGGTACTGACCTTCATAGCACATCGGTCTTGATGGATGGTAAACCGCTTAAATCGAAAATAGGAGTTACTCATCCTTAAAAGATACCCCCGGAGGGTTGATTTTCATATCCTTGGTCAACTTGTAGATCCAACGCCTCGGCGGCAGCTACCGCCAGTTGGTCGCAGCGTTCATTTTCCCGGTTGCCGGCATGCCCTTTGACCCAGCGGTAGGATGGCTTGTACTTTAAGTGAAGTGGGATATAACGCTTCCAGAGATCTACATTCTTTTTATCCTTAAAACCCTTCTTTTGCCAGTTCCACAACCAGCCTTTTTCCACGGAATCTACCACGTATTTGCTATCGGAAAAAATCGTAACAGGAAGCCCTGTCACTTTCAGTTCCTCCAAGCCCTTGATTACGGCCAAAAGTTCCATGCGGTTATTGGTAGTGAGACGAAATCCTTCGGAAAGTTCCTTTCGGTGATTTTTATAGAGCAGGACAACCCCGTATCCCCCGTTTCCGGGATTACCTTTTGCCGCTCCGTCGGTATATATGACAATCATCCGTCAAAAATAAGCAAAAAATAATGGATACGGTTGCTGCACCACGGCTCGGAAACTGCTACCCGGCAAACACGTTGGACTTGAAGATCTTAATCGCAATAGACAATAGAATGATTCCAAAAATCCTCCGCAGCACGTCCAGCCCCGTCTGACCCAACTTACGCTCTAGCCAATTGGTGCTTTTCAACACAGCATATACGATTACCAAATTTAGGACGATACCGACCGCTATATTCGCCTGTGTGTATTCTGACTTCAGGGTCAGTATGGTGGTCAGGGTGCCCGCACCGGCGATCAGCGGGAACGCAATGGGAACGATGGACGTACTCGTGGGACTGGCAGAAGTGTCCGGCTTGAAGATTTCGATACCCAGAATCATCTCTGCACCCAAAGCAAAAATGATCAGCGCCCCCGCGATGGCAAAATCCTCCACGCCGATGCCAAACAAATTCAAAATCGACTTCCCCAACACCAAAAACAATACCATGAGTACCCCAGCAGCGATCGTCGCTTTCTCAGACTGTATGTGACCTACCTTTTTTCTCAAATTGATGATAATGGGAATAGACCCCAAAATATCGATCACCGAAAAAAGAATCAACGTCACAGATAGTATTTCCTTGAAATCAAACATAGGTCAAACGTTCTATTTAAGAATTCCTTCCACGGCATAATCAAAAGCTGTTCGGTCTGTCTCCTTAGGGGTAGGAAGCCAGAAAATCCACCAGCTTTTCGAATTCCGCATCGGTAATGGCCGGAAAATTCGCAATACGAAAACTAGTGGCTTTCAACGGGCCGTAGCCGCCCCCGAGGGTCATGCCCTGCGCCTCTGCAGCCTGCTTGATCTCCTTGATAAATGCCTCTTCACCTGACACCCCTAACACCGTCCTACTTCTGGTAGCAGCATTGGAAACTAAAAAACCCAGCGATTGAGAGGACGCCACCACCGATTCCAGCTTACGCATGCGAGTTTCTGTCTTATCCTGAGTCTCTGCTATCGAAGGCATATCTGTCAACACCCTATTTAACAGGTAGATCGCCAATACGTTGGGCGTATAGTGTGTCTGGTAACTATCTGCATTCTCCAGCATAAAGCTAAGGCTATTGTAGCGTCCCTGTTCTCCCTTCGCCTTTACTTTTGCAACAGCACGGGGAGATAGTACCAACAACCCCAAACCAGCAGGCATGCCAAAGCATTTCTGCACCGATGAATACCATATGTCTGCCGCACGAAAATCGAGGTAAATCCCTGCCATAGAAGAGGTGGTGTCTACGGCAATCATTTTGTCCGGAAACCTAGTGCCCAGCGCAGAAATCGTCTCATTTCGAACCTGTGTAGCATTCGAGGTTTCGTTTTGAGTAATAGCGATCAGATCAGCTTCTGTGTCAATATCCAACGCATCGACTTGGATTTCTTGGTTCTTATCCAGGACCAAGGCGGTAGTTTTAGGAAGGATGTGCTGGGCAAACCCAAACCACTTCTTCCCAAATGATCCAGAATAAATGTGATACGAATGGCCCTGAACGATGGATTGTGTGATGATTTCCCAATTCTCTGTGGCGCTGGACGTAAATAATAAGCGGTAATCAGCAGGAACCTCCAGCTTTTCCTTGAAAAGCCGTTCCGTTTCCTTGTACAAATCCATAAATACCGCACTGCGGTGATTGGCGCTTAAAATCCCCTGATCGAAAGCGTCTTGAAAATAGCGGCTCAGCTTGTCGTATACCTTGGATGGACCGGGAGCAAATGTAAGGTTGGCCATGCGTTTATGCTTGCTTGTTTTTAGAAAGAAAATACTGAATACCCAGATCGTACCCATCCAGGCCTAAACCTGCGATCATTCCGATGCATTCCTTGGAAATGATACTTTTGTGCCTGAACTCCTCCCGTTTGTAAATGTTGGAAATATGCACCTCCACCACGGGAGTGGTTACACCGGCTATTGCATCGGAAATGGCCACGGAGGTATGGGTATAGGCCCCCGCATTCAATAGAATCCCATCGAAGGAAAATCCCACCTCGTGGATTTTGTTGACGATCTCACCTTCCACATTGTGCTGAAAATACTCCAATGTGAGCTCTGGATATTTTTGGACCAGGGTGTCAAAAAACTCCTCAAAGGTACGACTTCCATAAATTTCCGGTTCCCGCTTGCCCAAGAGGTTCAAGTTTGGCCCGTTGATGATGATTAGTTTCAATTTGCTTGGATTTTGGTAGTCAATTTCAGGTGCCAAAGTTACGCATAAGAAGCAGAACGCAAGAAGTATTGAAATTCTTTTTTGGCAATTCTCTGGGTATGCCACCCGATAGGAAACCGCACGATCAATAGGCTCCAGTATCCACCTCCTGCATCTTTTGGAATCCAGTATGCACCTGGATTTGAAAAGTCAGCACCGGTTCACCCCGCAAGTACCCATACCTTGTCTCTTGGTATATCAAGGAATCAAAGGCATTGTTGACAATGGGACTTTCTCCCTCCCCCCAACGGACAAAAACGCCATCGAACCCCTGCTGCTCGAATTGCTCCAAGCCAGGCCATAGATCGAATTGGTTCATTCTTCTGCCAAGGTTGGGATTGTATGTTTGAGGGTTTCCATCCATGTAAAACGCCAGTTCCGAGGCGACGTGATAGGAATCGCTAAACACAAAATGCCTTTCTAGCTCGAGTGAATCGATTAGAAAGTCTACCCTATCAGCCAGCTCCCGGTAGCCAGCCATTCGAAAGAAGGGATCTTTCTGAGGTTTGAGCACCTTCTTGAACCCTATCGCGTCCAATGGGGCCGGATACATAATCGCTGCCAACAGCATTCCGGAAATCCCCACGGCTATCCAAGCATACCGCTTCCATGAAGTATATAGGCTAACTACCTGTGCCATGGCAACAGGCAAAGAGACGTAGGCAAATGCCGGCCAATTGATTTCAACCCGCTTCACTAGTGAAATACCAATAAACATCATCCAAATCAGCACCGCCGGCAAAAGCAGAAAAAGCACCGCCTGCTCACGGTGAGATTGCCAACGCCGGATACTCAGCCACAAAAGCGGAATAAAAAATAGTGAAACCGCTGCCATTTGGCCGCCCAAATATTCCCCTGTATACGAAAAGGCTGCCTGCCAGTCGAATCCGCCTCCACCAGACACGCCCCCCAAAGTCCCAAGATGCCGAAAGGTAACAAAATCATGCTGAAAGTTCCAGATCACCACCGGAACCAACGATAGTCCTGAAACCGCAGTAAAAAGGTAAAACACCTTCTGCTTCAGAATCCGAGGGCGAGTGATCAGCAAGTACAAAAAAACAATTGGAATGATCAAAACCATCACGTTTTTGGAAAGAATTCCAAGTGCCGTTGCTATCCCCGCTACCACCCACAAGGAGGTACCTTCTTCCTCCAATGCCCGCCAAATAAGGTATAGCGCAAGTATCCAGAAAAAAACCAAGGAGGAATCGGTGGTATGAAACAGGGACGCCAAATGAAAGAATGGCATCACCAAAACCATCATAGCTGCCAAAAATGCATACTTGGGCTTTCCAAACATATACATCGACAACTTGTAAACCATCCACGCTGCCAGCGAACTAAAAATCCAAGCGCTCAAACGTACCCCAATCTCGGTATCACCGAGCAGCAGGGTACCAAGTCGGTTGTAAACCGCAATCATCAGCGGCTTAGAATAATAATTCCAGTCCAAGTGCTTAGACCAAAGCCAATATTGTGTCTCTTCCGAAAACAAGCTGAGGGGACTACTCAGCGTAAAAAAAAGCTTTGCCAGAACCACCAAGACCAGCACTACGAACAATAAGCGGCTGTAAACCATTTCCTTCGACCTAAAATCTTTCATAAAAACCTATTTTATCTACCCGAAAAATCATCCGCTAACCATCCACTACCATCGCCTCGGAAAAACGATGTTGTTTTATCATTTATTTATGCTTAAATCAGGTCTCAATTACGTAGATTTAAGATGCTTCATCTATCCAATAACCGTGTTGAAACGTACCATTAGCAATCCCATCGGGTGGCTGGATTCTCCTTGGTTCATCATGTGCGTGTTTTTCGCGCTGATTGCGCCATTTTCCTTGAATTTTCACTTCCATTACCCCGACGAGATGTACTATACGGATGCAAGCATCCAAATGTTAAAAAATAGAGACTATTTTACCACCTATTTGGGTAATGGAGAACTGCGTTTTAAGAAACCAATCCTAACCTATTGGACCGTTCTTGCTGGTTTTCAAATTTTCGGAATTTCTCCGTTCTCCTCCAGGATCTTCTTCCTTTTGTTTGGAACGAGCTTGGTAGGGCTTACCTACCTGATCGCTAAAACAGCGAGTAGCAATAAAAAAATTGCCTCCACGGCTGCTTGGATTGTCGCCTCTCAGCCGCTAGTGATATTCAGCAGCTCGCGGGCCATTCCAGACATCCTATTGGTTTGCTTCCTTTCTCTGAGTGCCGTAGGGATCGTCGGCCTACTAAAAAATCCTTCTACTACCTCCAAACGCCACCTTTGGCTACTCTACCTAGGATTGGGAATGGCTTTTGCCGTAAAGGGATTACCCGCCTTTGCACTGGGGGCCGTCGCAATCCTCTACCTAGCGATAAACCCCTGGAGTCGCGTATCGGTCAAGCAGCTTCTGTATCCGCCCGCACTGGTTTCGGCAATCGTTATTGGGCTGTTTTGGTTTATCGCCATGTATGTTCAATTTGGCCCCACCTATCTGTACTCGTTCTTTGATGACCAAGTAGGCATCCGGGTTGGCAGTAAAATCGGCCAAGTCAGCCGCCACCTACTCTATGGACTCGGGGTGCTGATAGCGCTATTCACTCCGTGGATATTTTTCTTCAGAAGGCAACATCTGCCATCTATGCGCGAAACCCTTGAAAAAAATGCAGCTTTTCTCGGCTTTGCCATCAGCTGGACCGTTGCCATCCTACTTATGACTGGATTGGTTAGCACCTTTTACGATCGATACCTCTTACCGGTTTACCCCGTATCGGTAGTCGCATTTGCTTGGTTGGTACTCAGAGATACAAACACCTCCAGGATAACACTGCGCTTTCTCGTCAGCCTATTCGTGGCAATCAATTTCTTAGTCCTCACTGTAGGGCTTTACATGAACCTAGGAATGCAAAGCCCTCCACATCTTATCCTTCAATGGGCGATCGGTTTGGTTTTGACAAGTGCCGTCGTAACCGTTTTAGTACGCAGGCAGGTGGATATGCCCTACTTGGGTATTTCCATGATGCTCCTCTTTTTTAACGGTAGTCTGGTTTCCTACCCCCTATCTATCCCAGACCAAGGGACTCAAGTGGATGAATTCGTTGACCAAAAAGGAATCCCCCACAATACACAAATCGGGTTTATCGGAAACCCCCATCATAGCAGCAAAATCCGCATTGGACTGGACCTAGACCACGAACTGATAAACCTGGACCGTGAAAATCCGAACTGGGAGGATTATGACTATTTGTTGTGCGATGAAACAGCCATCGCACAGCTCCCTCTAGACGATGTAAAGATAGAGGTAGCCGCTCAAAACTGGGATCCAAAGTTTATTCTGGCTATCTGGGAAAGCATTTTGGAGGGAGATACCGCTGCGAGGAGACACGAACTTACAAAAAAATACTATCTCGTAACACCCTAAAAAAAGGCTGCCCAACATTTCGGACAGCCTGCTAGCATGCTTACTACGGAAAAACCGTTTATTGCTTGGCAAGGATTAATTTCTCCTTGTGTTTTTTTATTTGTCGCCTGAGGCCTTCAATGGCTTCGTCAGTAGCCGCCTCAAACGAATCACTTTGATTTTTAGCAAAAAGTTGCTTTCCGGGCACATTCAGTTTTATCTCAACGATTTTGTTTTCACTTCGATCGTTTTTATCTAACCTCAAAAAGACCTCCCCGTCAATTATCTGATCGTAATAGGTGTCCAATTTATCCGCTTTTTTCTGGATAAAATTGAGCAGCTTTTGATCTGCGTCGAAATGAATGGAATGCATCTGTAATTTCATAATCATGATCGGTTAAAAGTTATACTTTTATTTACGCTTTAGGATGTGCCTGTTCAAACACAGCCTTCAGTTTCTCTATGGAGTTGTGGGTATAGACCTGAGTAGCCGCCAAACTGGCATGGCCCAGCAGATCTTTCACAGCGTTGAGATCCGCCCCTTTATTCAGCAAATGGGTAGCAAAAGTGTGACGCAACACGTGTGGACTGCGCTTGGTGGTCTGTACAAAAAGGTCCAACTGATTTCTTACGATTCGATAAATCAACATAGGATATGTGGGTTCCCTAGTAATTCTAACGATAAAATAGTCACTTTCTGATACATTTGAAAATGTTTCCCGAAATAGTTTTTGATACCGAATTATATTTTTCAATAACGAATTAGATATCGGTATAATTCTATATTTTTTCCCCTTACCCAATACTTTCACTTCTCCTTTTTGCAAATCCACCTGCCTCCATTGCAGTCCGATTAATTCGGAAAGCCGGACTCCCGTCAGGTATAAAAACTCTATGACCATCCGGTCTCGCTGTCCTTCAAAATCATCCGAATATGCCCATTCGTCCAAGATCTTGTCGATGGCCGCCTCTTGGATAAACGCCGGTAATCGCCGTGGCTTCTTGAGGGATTTAATTTTAAAGGTCGGATCCTTATCGATCTCGCCGGATCGAAGCAGGAATTTATAGTACGACTTTAGGGTAGCTATTTTTCTATTTACAGTAGCAGCTGCTAGTCCTTGCTCGATCAGATCCACCATCCAGGCCCGTATCTCTGCATGTCCTACTTGAGTGGTATCCTCAAGCTCAAAGGCTCCTTTCAAAAAATCGCTAAACTGCTGTAGATCATGACGGTATGCCGCAACCGTGTGCGCACTAGACCGCTTTTCGTATTCCAAATGGGTTAAAAAAGAAAATAGCATATCGATGGTTTTGTACCACCAATATGCTAAATGTTTTTTATGAATGCGAAGAAAAAGGCTTATTTCCCTTCTTCGTCCCTCAATCGCTGAATGTAAGAAGCTTTGATGACTTCGTTTCTACGTGTCACGGAAGGCTTTTCAAAATGCTGCCTGCCCCTCAACTCCCGGATCACGCCGGTTTTGTCAAACTTCTTCTTAAAACGCTTAAGCGCTTTTTCGATGGATTCGTTTTCTTTTACGTTTACAACTATCATATGGTACACCCCCTTTCGAGGTGCAAAGTTAAGGATACTTTTGAAAAACAAAAACTTATCCGCAGATGCTTTTCTTTTTTCTCCTGTAGGGATTTTTGAAGGACCACCGAAACGGCTATATTTGAAAATGGAAAAAATTTTGATCACTGGTGGCGCGGGCTATATCGGCTCGCACACCGCCGTTACCCTGGTAGAAGCAGGGTATCTCCCTATCATCATCGATGATTTTTCAAATTCAGACAAGTCGGTTTTAGAAGGCCTAAAAACCATCCTAAACCAAGAGGTACCCTACTACGAGGGTGATTGCAATGACCAAGCACTAATGAAGCAGATTTTTTCTGAACACCAACTCAAAGGTGTTATCCACTTTGCGGCAAATAAAGCCGTAGGTGAAAGTACTGCCGTACCACTAAAATACTACCGCAACAACGTAGGTTCCCTCGTGGTGTTGCTCGAAACAATGGCGGAATTTGGTGTAAATGACCTGGTTTTTTCCTCATCCTGCACCGTATACGGACAACCGGATGAGCTCCCTGTAAGAGAAACTACTCCACGTAAAGAAGCGGAAAGTCCCTATGGAAATACGAAAAAAATATGTGAGGACATTTTAGCTGATGTCACCAAGAGTGGTGCCGGCACACGAATTATTTCTCTGCGTTATTTCAACCCTATCGGAGCGCATCCTTCCGCATTGATAGGAGAGCTTCCCCTTGGAGTTCCCGCAAACCTGATTCCGTTTGTTACCCAAACCGGTATCGGAATACGGGAGAAATTAACCGTTTTTGGAAACGATTACGACACACCCGACGGCACCTGCGTGAGGGACTATATCCACGTGTTGGACCTGGCTGACGCACACTTGAAAGCATTGGAATACCTGAACGACAAACCTGGTAGTTTTTACGACTTATTTAACGTGGGAACCGGTAATGGGAATACGGTCTTGGAAGTCATACAGGCCTTCGAAAAAGTAAGCGGAAAACCCCTGAACTACCAAATCGGCCCTAGAAGACCTGGAGACGTGGTAAAAGTTTGGGCTGATACCACCAAAATTGGCGAAAAACTAAACTGGAATCCGCAATTCTCGCTGGAAGATGCCCTTAGGGACAGTTGGAACTGGCAACTTGCCCTTTCAAAAAAATAACCTATACATAGCCTTGCGCATTTGACTGCTTTGCCATGAAACAGATTTTGCTCATAGTTGCCATCGTCTCCGCCTTGATTTCGTCTTGCGGAAAAAAGCAAAAAGCGGCAACTACCGTTCCGCCGGTAAAGCTGGTCTATCCCCTGTTAGATGCCGCCAACTCCAGGTGGTTTTATTTCAGTTCTGCTACGCGACCGTTTGGAATGGTAAACCTAAGTCCCGATACACAGATAGACGGGGCTTGGGGAGCAGGATACCGGTACGATACGGATACCATCAAAGGATTCAGCCACATCCATGCCTGGCAGATGTCCGGAGTGTCTGTCATGCCAGTGACGTTGGGAGATCAAGCGATCGACCTCTTTTCTGACTACTACTCTAAATTTAGCCATGACCGAGAGCTGGTTGAGCCGGGGTATCATTCGGTATTTTTGGACCGATACGACATACAGGCTGAGTTGAGTGCTACGCACAGGGTGGGGATACACCGATACACCTTTCCGAAAGGGAGCCGATCTGGCATCCTTTTTCATCTTGGCGGCATGCTCGGACCTAGTGAAATCGCCGAAGGTGAGCTGGAACAAACCGGCCCCCGCCAACTGAAAGGCAGCGTAACCAACCTACCGACCATTCGCAGGCCCAAACCGATTACGGTATATTTCCACGTTGAACTGGACCGTGATATACGTGCGGTCATCGACCACGATGAAGTAGCTCATCGCATCGTGGAGGTGGAACCGGCAGACGACAAACCTGTTCAGATGAAGGTCGCCATTTCCTACACAAGCCCTGACAATGCTGCGCTGAATTTGGTTTCAGAGTTGCCGCACTGGGACTTCCAACAGGTGGTCCACGAAACCCAAGCAGTCTGGAATGATATGCTGGGCAGAATAGAAGTAACAGGAGGCAGCGACACGCAACGGCGTAGGTTCTATACCGACCTTTGGAAAGCACTGCAGGGTAGAAGAACCCTGTCCGATGTAAACGGCGCCTACCCAGACAATACAGGCGAGGCCTTCCGCATCGGTCAACTTCCCCTGGATGATAGTGGCAAACCGCTCTTCCGGCATTTTAATTCGGACTCCTTTTGGGGAGCACAATGGACGATCGGCGTATTATGGAGCTTGGTATATCCCGATATCATGGATGAATTCACTAATAGCTTCCTGCAATATTACAAAGACGGAGGGCTCATCCCGAGGGGTCCTTCTGGTGGAAATTACACCTATGTGATGACCGGCGCGTCTTCCACTCCATTTTTCGTTTCCGCTTACCAAAAAGGAATCCGATCCTTCGATGTAGGATTGGCCTATGAAGGGCTAAAGAAAAACCACCTGCCAGGCGGCATGATGAGTAAGGCAGGGTACGAACACAACACATCAATGGGCGGCAACGTGGAAGATTACCTGGAACTGGGGTACGTTCCCTACCCCAATCCCCGAGGAAGATTCGGCTTTCACGAACAGGGAGCCGGTCAAACGCTGGAATATAGCTACCAAGATTGGACATTGGCTCAACTGGCAATGGCACTGGGAAAAACGGAGGATGCTGCCTATTTCGAACAGCGGTCTAGAAACTACCTAAACCTCTACGATCCGGAATCCACCTGGATACGCCCCAAAGACGTACATGGCGAATGGCTAACCCCTTTTGACCCCTACGATTACGGGCAGGGATATGTAGAAGCAAACGGTGCACAATTCACTTGGTTTGTCCCCCATGACCTTAGGGGGTTGGCTGTACTGATGGGCGGTGATGAAAAGGCTGTCGAAAAACTGAATGAGCAGTTTGAAACCGCAGAAGCACTGGGCTTTACCTCCGGAACCTCGCACGCAGTAGAGACCCATCCCGAATATCGAAGGATCCCCATTAACTACGGCAATCAGCCCTCTATGCAGACAGCATTTATTTTCAACCACCTGGGCAGGCCAGATTTAACGCAAAGCTGGTCTAGAAAAGTGGTAAACAAGGCATTCAGTGCCCTCAGCACGGATTTGGGATACAATGGAGACGAAGACCAAGGCCTTATGGGTTCTCTTTCTGTGCTGATGAAAATCGGTATCTTTCAGATGAACGGCGGTACCGAGGAGAATCCCCTCTACGAACTTGGCAGTCCACTATTTGATAAAACCATCATTTCCCTGCATCCAGATTATTATCCCGGAGGAAGCTTCACCATCGAATCTAATAACAATGCCCAGGATCACTACTTTGTCCGAGAAAAGCGGTGGAATGGGCAGCCCTTGGTTGGTTTTGGCATCCGACATGAAGAACTCATTCAAGGAGGCACCTTAACACTGGAAATGTCGCCTAATCCGTAATCACCCGAAAATAGGATGCCGCTCAAAGGGCCTGTCCCGGTCAAACAGATACCGATAAGTATGGTGGGTTTTGTAGATTTCTGCCAATAATTGCTCACATACCCGCATCATTTTGGGATTAAAATCACCGATCCAGTTCATTTCGATGGTGAGGTATTTCAGTTTTTTGATGTCGAGAAATTCCCGATAGGAAAGAATCATGGCACTTTCCACCCCTTTGCCCTGAAATTCCGGTACTACACCAAATACCAACCCCAGCATCTTGTCGGGTGGGTTAAAGATCTTGTTCCACAAAAATTTCAGCTTGCCCAATAGATCCAGCTTCCCATTGACATGCTTAAATAGCTGATTGATTTCCGGGATATTGATAAAGAATGAGATGGGTTCTCCTTTATAAAAGCCGAAATAAATCAAATACGGATCGATGATCGGCTTCATTTTGCTCAGCATCAGTTTGGCTTCCCGCTCGGTGATGCTCTTTCCCATATGTTTTGCCCAAGCCTTGTTATACACAGTCATGAAGTACTCTGGAAACCTATCCCAAAGCTCCTGACCTTTCAGGTACCTGAATTCAAAATCAGGATCGGCTAAAATGACTTTAGACCGCTCTATCATCTTTGGATCAAAGCCTACCCCCCGTACGGAACGCATGTAGGTGAATTGCTTGAAGTACACCTGAAATCCATAGGCTTCAAAAAACGCCTTGTAGTAGGTAAAATTCCAAGGCATATTGTAGTTTGGGGGACTAAATCCATCCACCAGCAGCCCCCACCATTTATCCCGCTCTCCAAAATTTACGGGTCCATCCATAGCCTCCATTCCTTGGGCCTGAAGCCACTCTTTGGCCGCGTCAAATAGCATGAATGCAGCTGACTGGTCTTCTATACAATCGAAAAAACCCATCCCACCGGTAGGTTGCTTCTCTTTCCACTTGGGATTGACAAAGGCTGCGTTTCTTCCGATCGTTTTACCGGAATTGTCAACCAATAACCATCGGATGGCCTTCCCTCCCGATTTAAACAACTTGTTTACGTTTGGATCAAAAATACCCTCGATGTCTTTGTCCAAGGGTCTGATCCAGTTAGGCTCCTTTTGGTAGAGGCGAACAGCCATTTGCAAAAACTCCCTGCGGTGGGCAGCAGTTGTCACTTCAATTAGTTTCATCGGCAATGTGGATTTTAGAAAATTAAAACTACAGGATGCGGGGGTAAAAAAAAGCATGGATAGGAATTTACCCAGAACCTTCCATGCGTTTAGATTTTACTGACTTACCACATCCCCATAGAGGTCAAACTCCGTGGCATCGGTAATCGTTACTTGAACAAAATCTCCTACTCTACAATAATGCTTCCCGGCATCAATAAGTACTTCGTTGTCTACATCTACGGAATCAAACTCGGTACGCCCCACAAAGTGGCCTCCCTCCTTTTTATCTATCAATACCTTGTAGGTTCTTCCTATTTTTTGCTGGTTCAGTTCAAAGGATATTTGCTCCTGTACTTCCATTAATCGGTTTGCCCGATCCTGCTTCACTTCTTGAGGCACGTGGTCCTCCATGCCATACGCGTGGGTGTCTTCTTCGTGGGAGTAGGTAAACACCCCCATACGTTCAAACCGCATCCTTTCCACAAAATCCACCATCTCGGCAAATTCCTTTTCCTGTTCTCCCGGGTGCCCCGCGATCAACGTGGTGCGAATCGCTATCTCGGGAATCCTACTCCGGATTTCACCGATCAACGCCTCCTGCTTTTCCCGCGTCGTTCCCCGCCGCATCACCTTCAACACCTCCGTGGACCCGTGCTGCAAGGGAATGTCCAAGTACTTGCAAATATTGCTGCGCTCAGCCATGACATCGATCACTTCCAATGGGAAACCCGTCGGGTATGCATAGTGTAAACGTATCCAGTCGATCCCCTCCACATCTGACAGTGCCCGCAGCAAATCTGGCAACTGACGCTTCTTATACAAATCCAACCCATAGTAGGTCGAGTCCTGGGCAATCAACAACAACTCCCGCGTACCTTGAGCTGCCTTGTGTTTCGCCTCTTTGACTAGCTCTTCTATAGGCCTGCTTACATGGCCTCCACGCATCAACGGGATGGCACAGAAAGAACAAGGACGATCACATCCTTCGGAAATCTTCATGTAGGCGTAGTGGGCAGAATGACTTAGTAGACGCTCCCCTACCAGTTCATGCTTATAGTCGGCCTTGAACCGCTTCAAAATGGCCGGAAGATCCCGGGTACCAAAAAAAGCATCTACCTGTGGAATCTCTGCTTCCAGATCATCCTTATACCGCTGTGAAAGACAACCTGTAACGTACACCTTATCTACCAAGCCCTTCTCTTTAGCTTCTGCGTACTCCAGAATGGTATTGATGGACTCCTGCTTGGCATTGTCTATGAAACCGCAGGTATTGATAATCACAATATTATTATCCCGATCAGCAGACTCGTGATGGGCATCAATACCGTTTCCGCGTAACTGACTCAAGAGGACCTCGGAGTCCACTAGGTTTTTGGAGCAGCCCATGGTAATGATATTGACTTTATCTTTTTTTAAGGTTCTAGCTTTCAATGGCTTTTAATTTGGCGCAAAGTTACAAAAAATAAACGAAGGGAGGCAGCACGAGCATCGCTTGTGCCCGTGTTACTTCAATATTAATGCAGGTGCCGAAAGCAGTCCTATTTAATAAACTAAGCTTAACCCCAAAAAATCGGACATAGCAGCAAAACATACTACTTTTGACACAGTAATACAGCAACCATTTTTTAATTCCTTGCAACAATTTTTCAATCCGCGCCGATGTGAATCGGCGCTTCTTTTTTTAATGGATAGCCTGTACGGATAGCTTCTAAGTAGTATCAGAAAAACACCGTCAATGTCCTCCCTTCACCGAGCTTTCCCATTTCTTTGTTTGTTGGCCACCTGGTTGATAATACCTGTAGCGATTGCGCAACGCCTTTCATCCTCCCATTTTTTGCAAGAAATCAAACGGGACATTCCTCTTCCGATGGAAGCCGGCAATAAGGTTATTGGACTGTTTAGCGCCGACAACCTTCCGACCGTAGTTACCTCTCAGGGCATTTATAGTCTAGACCGGGGCAGTTGGCAAACCCTGCTATCTACAAGTGGTATACTTTCTTGCACGGCGAGCAGCGACGGGGAAATCTGGATTGTCAATGATAGGGAGATAATCTCTAGTGGCGGCAAAAAAATTACCCTGCCAAAGACACGAGCAGGCGAACAAATCCAATGCATCACGGTAGGCTCCAATCGCCAACTGCATCTTGGCACCAGTCTAGGTATTTATACCTGGCGTGAAAGTTGGCAGTTAGAAGCACTACCCAAAACACTTCAAGTCAATGCAATCGCCATCGACAACAGGCAAAGATTATGGGCTGCCACGATGGACGGGCTTTGGCTAAAGGAAGGAGAACAGTGGGTGGACCTAGACGAACACATGATGGCTGTGGGGCACCAGCGTAGGTACTATGCCCTACTTGCTGATGAAGGTGGGAAAAACATCTATTTCAGCTCAGAATGGGCAGTGGGCAAAGTCTCCGACGACGGAGACCATTGGGTGGCCAGGGGTAACGATGGACTCCCTTATGGCCCCGCTACCGCTATCCACCAAGGGATAGACGGCCTTTGGCTGGGCACCCTACGAGGGGCCATTCACCAAAGCGAAACATGGCGCTACTATGCAGGAAAACGCTGGCTGCCAACTGACCAAGTAACCGCCATTCTTTCGATGGAAAACGGAAAAACATGGATTGGTACCCATGAGGGTATCTCCGAAATCAGCAAACTCCCCATGACACTGGACCGAAAAGCAGACTCCATCGAAAACGTAATTGACGTCCGGCATAATCGACTGGGATTGGTCAACCGCTCAAAGCTACGTACACCCGGAGACCTTACGACCAGCTACATGGACAATGAGGACAACGATGGGCTATGGACTGCTTGCTACCTGATAGCGCAGTGCTATCGATATGCTGTAACAAAGAGCCCAGATGCCAAGGAAAAGGCAACCCGTACTTTTGAGGCTTTGGAACGATTAGAAACGGTGAGCGGTATTTCCGGTTATCCTGCCAGATCCTACGCCCGCGCAGAAGACTCCGTAACGCCATCCCGATCGCCTCACCCAAAGATCTGGCATCCCTCGCCAGACGGGAATTGGCAGTGGCTGGATGATACGAGCAGCGATGAAATCACCGGTCATATCTACTCTGTGTCTTTATTCCATGATCTGGTAGCGGATGAAACGGAAAAACACAAAGCAGCTAACCTGATAGACCGTATCGTTACCCATATTTTGGACAATGACTACCACCTCATTGACTATGATGGACTACCGACCCGTTGGGGCATCTGGCATCCAGACTCACTAAATAACTCCCCCAACTGGATGTTTGAACGCGGCCTAAATTCTCTCCAAATCCTTTCGTTCTTACAGACAGCTCATCACTTTACCCAAAACCCCAGATACGAACAAGTCTACCGAACCTTGGTAGATGCTCACGGTTACTTGGAAAATGCACGATATGCTAAAGTTACCGCCCCATTTGATATCAGTCATTCGGACGATATCCTAAACTTTTTCCCCTATTACAACCTGATGCGGTACCTGCCAGTAGACCACCCCGACTACTTCGTTTTCCAGACTAGTTTGGAAAGGACTTGGCAAGCGGTACGCTCGGACCGGATGCCGGTTTGGAACGTGTTTGCGAGTGCATTGCTTAAAATAGATGCAGACCTACAACTTGCCTTGCAGGAAATACAGGCGTTCCCGATCGATCTGATCAGCTGGCGCATGGAAAACAGCCACCGCTGGGACCTACGTAGAGACTATTTAGCGCACAGAACATTGAGGGACCAAGCAGACCGGCCCATCCCAAGCCAAGAGGGAAACATCTCCAGGTGGAATACCAACCCCAAACTGATGGACTCGGGTGACGGAGGCCTAACTGAAGACAGCGGCACCTACTATTTGGTAGCCTATTGGATGGGTAGGTATTTTGGATTCTGGGAATGACGCGATCCTTGTATAGTCAACGATTTCCACTTCGCGTACTACTCATTATTTGCCAGATAGCTTCAGTTTATATACCGTCACAATATCCTCCTCCACACCCCAAAAATCTTGGTCTTTGATAGCCAAAAATTCCCCTTTATGGTTTATCACCGGGGTAAAATGTATTCCTGGAGGCAGGGGAATTTCTTTGCCTAAAAGCTGGTGATCGCTGTCAAAAACCGCTAAATAGCGGGGAATTCCTTGCATGAGTGATGCCCATTCCTCACTGTTTGTTGGATCATACTGCATGGATATTTCTTCCTTGATACCTTTTGAATACACAACCAAAGTCAACCCATCGTGGGTATACATTTCATAAAATCGCCCAAAAATATTGAAGAGGTTTGTCTCATACATTAAGTCAATTGTAGGTGACCCTTTGATGTCAACGGCATCGGTTAGACCCAAATCAACCGTTCTGCTATACTCCAATTTATTTCCATTTTCTAGATAGACATGATATTTTCTTTCAGCCATTAGTGACAAGAGCCACTCATTTCCATTCCTTACGATGATCGGAAATAGCCCATGATAGTAATTTCCATCTTCGTAAACGGTGTTGGGAGGAAATTCCATAGTCTGCTTTACGGTACCCGAAAGTGTATCCAACACTTCAATCAAAGGGCTTGAATAAATTCCCTTAAAAATATTAGCTGGGTTTTCCCAATCGATTTCACCACGTTCCGGCCGCAAATAGGCAATTCTTTCACCCAAAGGGTAATAGGGTAAACTCTTGCCACCGATAAAAAAATGTTCTCCCGGCATGTTAATCCGTTTATAGAAAGTCCCATTCGGATTGAAAAAGTGAATGCCCTTTTGGTGATCCATTAAAACGATCTTTCCCTCAATGAGACTTAAAAGAAAACCATTTGCAGAATATACCGCTTCCGGGCCGTCTTTTTGAAAGGTAAACTGTTCCTTGATTGTTCCCGCGTCATCAAATAGGACCATCTCCTCCGTAGAGTTGTTTCTACTAAGGTACAGCCCGGAAGCTGGATCATAATCCATAACAAAAAGATTACCGAGGTAATCTACTTGTATCGAATCTACCACAGCGACCTGATAGCCGCTCGACAGGGCAGACTCCATAGCCGATTGAGAACATGCCGCCAATAGCACAAACCCTATGTAATTGAATGTCAAAAATTTCATGGGATAAAAGTATGCTATAATGGTTTACTCGGCTATTTAAAAAAGGTTAAAACATCAACCTGGGAAAGGCCAGTCCGGTCATTTTCCGCTTGTGTTGTGCTCGATTTTTTCATTCTGTTGGGAAATGCAACAAATCAAAACAAAAGCGGGAAATTCCAAACCGCCTACCTGCTGGGCTTCAATTCATAAATAAAATATACATGCTCTTCCGGCTCCACGTCGCCGGCATGCCTTTCACGAAGCAAAAGCCTCCCTCCGGGCAGGAGAAGTTTTTCCTCCAATGCGTCGCATTTCACCGGAAATGGCACTTCTTTTCCAAGTTGGTTCCCGCTATCAAGGAGTATGAAATAGTAAAGGGATGCGTCCATCAGTGGATAATAATCCGGATCCGATTCCTTTCGCACGGCCGCAGTCGGTTCCGGAAGTCCGCGGAAATAAAGTATAGCCATTGTCTCCTCATCAAATTGGAACAGGCCCACATTCCTTGCATTACTTACCGCCGAAAAGGAATGATGCGAAAACTCCATCCGCTCCAATAGTAAAAAATCCCGGGAAAGATCGTATACGCCTACCTGATTAGACCGGTGAAAGGTAAGGTAAAGCCTTCTCGATTTACTATTTAAGTGGTACACTGGGACAGGACGGACATCCTTGCGCGTTTCATCTACTTCGAAATGCGGCAAAAATGCCATATCGTACGGCATTACCCACTCCAATTCCCCTTTTTCGGGGTTATATTGCTCAATCAAATTCAAAGCGATTTCTTCTGGAAGGTCCTCTCCCATACCTACACCAACCCCTGTAAAAAAACTGGTGAAAAAATAGGGATCTGATGTGGACGAAAGCTGGTAAGAAGGAACGGCATACCTAGGACCGGTATAAAAATTAATCCCGGCATAGGAAGAAAAACGTATGCGATTTGCAACCTCCCAGGCTTCATTGTAATGGATTTGCTCCCTGGAACTCTGTGCGAGATAGCCCCCGCTTTCCTGGTTAAAGGACAGTGCCAAGAGATTGGACGAATATTCATGGGGACCCTCTCCCCGCCTGCTTACCTCTTCTATCAGTCTTCCCCTATCATCTAGCAGCAAAAACTCGCCTGTAAGCTTATCGACGGCCAAGAACTGCTTTTTTTCTGGATGAAAGTCCAATATACGTAGGTCCGTCTCCCGATGGACGGAAAACGAGTCTACTTTCTCCAACACATAAAATTCCCGCTCACTGGATCCGGAGGTGTCCCTAGGTCCGCAACCAACAAACCCCACAATGAATGCGAGTAGGGAAAAAAAAAGAAGGAGCTGTTCCCTGTGTTGGTGTGGCGCTATAACCATTGGATTGACTACGTTTGGACAGAATACCTCCTAAAATACTAGTCTTAAATAGTCCTTGCAAATCTTTACGCAAATTATACTAAAAATAGTGGTTTTTCAGGAGAATACTTCCTCCATTGATCTAAAACAAAAAGGGATTTCCACCCACCTGAATCCCTACTCCCAAAAAAAGCTACCCATACTCAATACCCGTATTTCTTACCCCACAGCTTTTGGAGGTGCCTACGGAGTTCATTTTCCCGGGGATTGGCGCCGGGATCGTACAATTTGGCATTTTTCAGTTCATCGGGCATATATTCCTGGCTGATGAAGTTGTCTGCATAGTCATGGGAATACTTGTATTCCTTACCATAGTTCAAGTCCTTCATCAGTTTGGTCGGAGCGTTGCGCAGGTGCAAAGGGACGGACAGATCGCCCTGCTGCCGGACAAGGGCCTGGGCCTGATTGATGGCCAAGTAGCTGGCATTTGACTTTGGTGAGGAAGCGAGATAGGTCACACATTGGGACAATATGATCCGGGCTTCCGGATAGCCGATCACATTGACCGCCTGAAAGCAATTGGTCGCCAATAATAGGGCATTGGGATTGGCATTGCCGATATCTTCCGAGGCCAAAATGATCAATCGCCTAGCGATAAATTTCACGTCTTCACCCCCTTCTATCATCCTTGCCAGCCAATAGACCGCGGCATTGGGATCGGATCCACGGATGGATTTGATAAAAGCAGATATGATGTCGTAATGTTGCTCACCGGACTTATCGTAAAGTGCCACTTTTTGCTGGGCAATCGCCATCACTTTTTCGTCTGTAACCTCCACAGGATCTCCTCCTATACCTTCCAAGACAATCTCCAGCAGGTTGAGGAGCTTTCTCCCGTCTCCACCCGAAATACGCAGCAGGGCATCGGTTTCCCGCAGATCAACCCGTATCTTCTTCAGCACTTCATCCTTGGACAGGGCTTGCTGTATCATCGCATCCAACTCAGACCTGCCGAGCGCATTCAATGTAAAAACCTGACACCGGGAAAGCAAAGCAGCGTTAACCTCAAAAGATGGGTTTTCCGTAGTGGCACCGATTAAACGAATGATTCCTTTTTCCACCGCCCCCAAGAGTGCATCCTGCTGGGACTTATTGAAGCGATGGATCTCGTCGATAAAAAGCACCACTCCTTGCTGAAAACGGGCTTTTTCGATGACCTCCCTGATATCCTTCACCCCCGCACTGATTGCACTAAGGGTATAAAAGGGAGCCTTCACCTCATTGGCGATAATATTGGCAATGGTTGTTTTCCCTACACCCGGAGGGCCCCAGAGGATCAGCGATGGGACGTTCCCAGCCTTTATGGCCCGGTATAGGTATGACTTGGGTGAAGAAAGGTGATCTTGGCCGATGAGTTCCTCCAACTTGGAAGGTCTCATACGCTCGGCAAGTGGCGTAGCATTCATCCTGCCAAATTACGACAAAAAGAAGACGGATACCAACTGCCGCACCAACGCCCCTGTTGCCTTCTATTTCCCAAGGCCGGAAACCAATCCGGGATCGAAATCTCCTACCGCCTCGATCACCATCAGTTCCCCCTTTTCATCCCTGACAAGAAGTACGATATCCTTGATGCTGGAGCCTCCCTTTCCATAGATAAGAACGCCCTCACTGCGCTTACCGGCCTCCATCATCAACTCAAAACGCTCTTTTTCCAACGACCTCTTTAGCGCATTGAACTCATTTGACGACGTCTCCATGGAACCAGGGATCTTGAATAGACGAATCTTTTCCATGGACTGGCTGATCTTTTTCTGGTCCGATTCATTCATCTTGACGTTAAATGACTTGGCCAGGCCGAGAAAGTTTCCCCCCAGATCCAAGTGAAAAAAGTCTTCACTGGACTTATACTTTTGGTACAAGGCTTCCACACTTTTGCTTTGGCAAAACCCGATTTGCATATAGGTAAAGGCCAGCATTAACAGCAATAGCTTTTTCATTTTTTATTCATTTTAAGGTTGATTTTTCATAATAATGTGAACGAACACACGAGCGATTATTTGTTGACGTATGGTTTTGACCCAATCTATTTCTTTGGGTTCTTGCTCTTTCCGTATTGATCCATGCCTGGCATGTTGGTTTTTTCGGCTAACATATTTAAATCCTTGTAGGTAAAGCTCCCCAGCATACTAAGCAGTGTAAAGCTTTCCTTGCTTCCTGTCAGCATCAATAGTTCCTTTACCAAGCCATTCTCCTCGCGGATCATAAATTTGGTACTGGACGTCTTATCTGCTACGTCCATCAGATCCTCGTACCGGTTTTTATTCAATGTATTCATTGCCTCCAGGAAGAGCTTCTGCCCCTCCACGTTTTCTCCACTGAGAATTCGAATGCCCCTCACCTTGGAGATAAGTTCTCCCAAGTCCTTTGCCTCGGGATCACTTGCAGTGGATCCGGACTTCAAAAAACCGCCGGCCATCTGCATCATTTTGGGACTGATAAATACCCGCGAAAAACGGTCGTCGTCCAGGTAGTTGCCAAAAAACTTTTCAATCGCATCGTCCTGTGCCTGCACGGCGGTAAACACCATAAAACACCCTAATACTGCCAATAACTTTTTCATTTTTCTTCTCCTGTTTCCGTAATATTGAATAATTGTCCGGCGGTGTTCAAATGGCGAAAATCCGCCATTACCTCCAGCTCGGAGGTGCCCTTTGCCATGTGAAATTGTATCAACTGAAAAGCCTCTACCACTTGTAGATAGGCTGCCTCCTGCTGTCGCTGTCGCTCTAGGGTGAACCCGTATCCAATGAGCAAAATCCCTCCCAGAAATACCGCGGCTACACGCAGGTATACAGACCAGGAGTAGCTCGCTTTTTTCCTACCGGGCAACTTCATATCCGTTTCAAGTGTCGCGATCCGATCAACTCCAACTAAAAAATCCCGTAGTTCTGGGTACTGATCGGTTTGGTTCAATAGCGCTTTCAACTCGCGTTCTTCATCCAGCGAGCTTTCTCCTTCCCAGTATTTTTCGATCAATTGCTGTAACCTACTTTCCATGCTGTATCTGATTTAGAAAATCCCTCAGTGTCTTACGGGCTCTATGCAGGTTCACCTTTACCTGCTCAACCGGAACCTCCAAATAATCGGCGATCTCTGTATAGGTCAGCCCTTCCATTTCTCTCAGGTGAAATATCTCCCGTTGCTTTTCCGGCAAGGACCGAACGAAGCGAAGCACCCATTCGGCCCGTGGGTCAGGCACTTCATCTTCCGCAGGAGGGTAAGCGAGCTCTATACCTTCCAGTCCTGAATTTCGTCGTTGTAATTTTACCTGATGCAGCGATTCATTTTTGAGCGCCCGTACCATCCAGCCCGTCGGATTTTGAACCTGTGCTAGGACCTCTTCTTTGGCCAGTGCTTTTTCGAAAACCGTCTGAAGAATATCTTTGGCCAAGTCCCGGTCTTTTACCCAGAGGTAAGCAAGACGGTAAAGCTTGTGCCGAAGCGGCCAGATTTGATTTTCGAAAAATGATTTCATTTACGAGGATGAGGATCGGGTAGGCAAAAAGTTACAGAATCCGCAAAAAAAATCTCAAAAAAATGGCTAGGTATCCCCCATCCCGTCAAGCGTGTATCCTTTATTGAATCCTTTTCACCTTTGGAGCAAATCACCATCACCCAAATAACATCGATCCACTATGCCTTCTACTTCCTTGCGACTCAGCCACGCATATCACCAAGCCGTCGAATAAACTGCTCCAGCATCTCGTCGGTGAAATCCAGGTGCGTAACAAAACGTATCAGATCCTTGCCAAACTTTACTGCCTTGATTTGCGACTCGGCCAATCGTACCAAGATTTCCTCTGGCTGCATCCCGCGTAGGCGTGCGATCACGATATTGGTTCTAACCGGCAGCACTTCCGAAAATAGCGGATGATCCTCCAGCGCCATGAGCAACCCCTGTGCGCGACGGTGATCGTCTGCCAGTCGAGAGATATGATGGTCCAATGCGTATAGCCCTGCCGCAGCCAACATCCCTGCCTGACGCATCCCGCCCCCCATTGCTTTCCGGATCTTTCGTCCTTGCTTGATGGCCTCTTTGGAGCCCACCAATACCGAGCCTATCGGGCAACCCAGCCCCTTACTGAGGCAGACGGACACCGTATCGAACTGCTCTCCCCAAGCATCCGGCCTTTCGCCAGATTCTTCCAGCGCATTAAAAATCCGGGCTCCGTCGAGATGCAGCTTCAAGCCCCGGTCACGGCATAATTTTCGAATGGGACGCACCTCATCCAACGTGTATATACTGCCACCCCCTTTATTCATGGTGTTTTCCAGGGAAACCAAGATCGACTCAGGGGCATGGTCATCATCCGGATTGATGGCCTCCGCCACTGCCTGCGCATCGATCTTTCCAAAAGGTCCATCCAGTAGCTTCACCGAGGCATGGGAGTTTGCCATAATGCCTCCCCCCTCATAGAGGTAGATATGGGAATCCCGATGACAGATCACCTCTGTCTGAGGTCGGGTATGGATTCGTATCGCAATCTGATTGGTCATGGTACCAGAGGGACAGAACAACCCCGCTTCTTTGCCAAAGAGCTGGGCCAGCCGGTCTTCCAAACGCTTGACGGTGGGATCTTCTCCGAACACATCGTCGCCCAAGGCCGCCTGCATCATAGCCTCCTTCATGCCTGACGTGGGCTGTGTGAGCGTATCACTTCTTAGATCAATAATCATGGTATCTTTCAATGGTGCTAGAACGTATTAAAAACGGGATTTTCCTGCCTTTTTACTGAGTACATCCACCATATCCGACAACTCTAGGTTAAGCGCATTGGTAGAGATATGAATCTCTGACAGGCTGATGGCCAAGGACACCAATAAGCTTAGCATACTGGCCATAAAGGCGATATTGGCTGCTTTGTTAATCTCCTGATAGAGCAAAAACATGCAAGCCACGCAAAGCAAAAAACTCAGTACCCCAAAAATCTGCATGTTCTTGATCATATTCACCCTTTTCTTCAGGTTTTTGATCTGTTCAATGATGACTTTCTCGTCCGGTGCTTTCAAATACTGCTTATGCAGACCCCTAATTAAATTCGCCATCGCCAAAAAACGATTGGTATATGCCAACATCAGGAGTGTAATGGCAGAAAACAGTAAAGCAGGAGTAGATAATTGGAGTTCCATGGATTAAAAGTAATAAGATAAGCAAACAAATACGCACACCTTAAGCTTAAAAGTCCATTTCTGGATGCCAAGCAATTTATTGCACAGGACCGATAAAAGCAGTCCCAAGGAGTGAATACGCTAAACTTCTCCTAAAACCACCAGTTTTTCCAGCGTAGGACTTGGGCTTCCACCCTTAGGTTCGATGGTGATGGCGAATGCTCCAGCCTCGGCGGTTGCCTGCATTTGCTGGAGGGAAAGCTTTTCTCCCGCATTTACCAATCCTATACCGACAGGCCCATCTGAACCGATCGCCCAAAGCTGGTAGTCACTGTCCGGACCTATTGCTGCCAGGTTGTTTACAGATACAAACACAGCTTGGCTGCCTTTATCCCAAAATACGTCCACACGTGCATTTTCCTGCATGGGAAGGCCTTCACCACGCATAAAAATCCGCTCAAAATCCCCGGATAGTAATTGATCCATTTGCTGATCCAATGACTCCAACCGAACCTGATTGGAACGTAGATCTTCGGATAACTGAGACTGCTGAGCGACTAGCGTGTCGTATTTTTGCTCTGCATCGAAGTACCTGAAAGCGTAAAACAAGGCTACTGCAAAGGCGACCACAGCGATCAACGAGGCAGCAGCAGCATATTGCTTCCATGGATTCAGAACTTTGACGGGCGTCTCTACAGGCACTTCGGGGGCAGCGGTCTCGGAGGCTTGTTGCTTAAAAAAATCGTCTTCCAGCGTTTTAAATATGCTGTTTTTTACCTCTTTCGAGGGCTCATGCTGGGAGGAGAGCAAATCAAAATCAAACATGGTCTGCTCGAGCTGGTCCAGCTCCTCTTGCACCTCAGGGTATTGCTTGGCCATAGCCAGCACTTCCTCCCGCTCTTTTTCAGAGAGTTCCCCGAGCAAAAAGAGCTCTAATTTTCCTGACGATATGTAGGCCTGTACATCCACTAGATTCTATCCACTTTCTTTTTCAACGCATTAATAGCCGCACGTATTCTGGACTTCACCGTACCGAGAGGTATGTTGAATTCTTCCGAGATTTCTGTGTGAGTGTACCCTTTGAAATAAACGCAGTCTACAATAAACTTATATTCGTCATTCAGCGAGCCCATCAGCTCCCGCACGCCAATGCCATCCACGGCCTCAACAGTGCCGGACTGACTCTCCAATCCATATACGAAGTCATCGATGGAATTGGTTTTATGCTTTTCGGAAAACTCTTTGGAACGGGTTTTGTCAATAGCTGCATTGCGACAAATATTTGCCATCCAGGTGTATAGCCTCCCTTTACTTTCGTCGTAGCTATCTATTTTGCCAGTAATTTTTATAAAGGCATCGTGAAACACCTCTTCTGCGAGGTCCCTATCAGAGATTATCCGTGTAATCACCGCAAACAAGGCTCTGGAGTACTTGGCATACAAATACTCCACCGTTTTACGGTTTCTGGCTTTAAGGCCCGCTATGATCTCCTGTTCTTCCAATCGGTTAGGGTATAAAAAAACACAGGCTATGGAAAGTAGCCTGTGTCGTAAATATAGAAAAGATTTTTCACTTTACAAGTGGATCACCTCGTCGTATGCTGCGGCTGCCGCCTCCATGATGGCTTCTGACATCGTGGGGTGTGGGTGTACCGTCTTGATCAACTCATGACCGGTAGTTTCCAGCTTACGGATAGCTACGATCTCGGCGATCATCTCCGTCACATTGGCCCCGATCATATGAGCTCCTAAGAGTTCGCCGTACTTGGCATCGAAGATCAGCTTTACGAATCCATCCTTTGCACCGGCAGCAGATGCTTTTCCGGAAGCAGAGAAGGGGAATTTACCCACTTTGATCTCATAGCCGGCTTCTTTTGCCTTGGCTTCTGTGAGGCCCACGGAAGAAATCTCCGGGATGCAGTAGGTACAGCCTGGGATATTGCCATAATCCAATGGCTCGGGATCTTGTCCGGCGATTTTTTCCACGCAGATTATTCCTTCCGCAGAGGCCACGTGTGCCAACGCCGGTCCGGGAACCACGTCACCGATGGCATAATACCCTGGCATATTGGTCCGGTAGTATTCGTCTACCTTTATCTTTCCTTTATCTACCAGGATTCCTACATCTTCCAATCCGCAGTTTTCCACGTTTGAAGCAACTCCCACGGCAGAAAGTACGATATCGCATTCGATCTGCTCTTCCTTTCCATCCTTGGACTTCACGGTTACTTTACAGCCTTTGCCCTTTGTATCCACCTGCGTCACCTCGGTAGAGGTCATGATTTTGAGGCCTTTCTTCTTATAAAGTTTCTCCAAGGTCTTGGATACTTCTTCGTCTTCGTTGGGAACAATGCGGTCCAAAAACTCCACGATCGTCACATCCACGCCGATGGAGCTATACACGTAGGCAAATTCCACACCGATGGCTCCAGATCCTACGACAACCATGCTCGCAGGCTTTTTCTCCAGTGTCATGGCCTTGCGGTATCCGATGACCTTTTCATTATCGATTTTTAGGTTGGGTAGCTCTCTCGCCCTGCCTCCGGTGGCAACGATGATGTGATCAGCACTGTAAACGGTCTTCTTGCCGTCCTGATCTTCCACCTCCACCTTTTTACCAGGCTGTACTTTTCCCCAGCCCATGAGTTTTTCAATTTTATTTTTCTTGAAAAGAAATTGAATCCCTTTACTCATGCCATCCGCGACGCCCCGGCTTCGGGAAATCATATCCGAAAAGTTCATTTCGGCATTCTCCACCTTGATGCCGTATTCCTCGGCGTGATTGATATATTCAAATACTTGAGCACTCTTAATCAGCGCCTTGGTGGGGATACAGCCCCAGTTGAGACAGATTCCCCCTAGGGATTCGGCTTCCACCACCGCGGTTTTCAGACCAAGCTGCGACGCCCTTATGGCCGCCACGTATCCGCCCGGACCACTGCCCACTACGATCACATCAAATTTAGTTGAAGACATATTGTTTATGTTTGGATTACTTTTTTGCTATGCAAATTTATAATAATAATATTCAGAAAAAAATTTGGTTTTGAATAAGAAAGCTGGAATAAACGATATTTAACCCAAGACATCCGTTGCAATACCTTAAAATCCGACCAGACAGTATCCATCCGCCACTTCAAGGTTTTTAAGAATAATTACCTATTTTTGCCAAAAAACCAAGCTAATATTTTGATATGGGATTACTTCAAGGAAAAACGGCTCTGATTACAGGAGCCTCGAAAGGAATAGGAAGGGCCATCGCCCTACGCTTCGCTGAAGAAGGTGCCGATGTGGCTTTCACTTATCTGTCCAGCGTAGAAAAAGGGCAAGCACTGGAATCGGAACTCCAAGCCTTTGGCGTGAAAGCCAAAGGATACCGCTCCGACGCTTCCGATTTCAACGCAGCCGAAGAACTTATAAACTCCGTAGTCGCCGAATTTGGCCGCTTGGACATACTCATAAACAATGCCGGCATCACCCGGGACAACCTGCTGATGCGGATGAGCGAAGAAAACTGGGACGAAGTAATCAACACCAACCTGAAGTCCTGCTTCAATACCGTAAAGGCGGCCACCCGAACCATGATGAAAGCAAAGTCCGGCTCCATCATCAACATCACCTCCGTCGTGGGCGTGAAAGGAAATGCGGGTCAAGCCAACTACGCCGCCTCCAAGGCTGGTATTATAGGCTTTTCAAAATCGGTTGCACTGGAACTGGGATCCCGAAATATCCGATGCAACGCCGTAGCACCTGGATTTATCGAAACAGAAATGACCGCCGTTTTGGACGAAAAAACCGTCCAGGGATGGAGAGATGGTATTCCCATGAAACGGGGAGGTAAACCGGAAGAAGTGGCCGATGCCTGTGTCTTCTTGGGATCAGATATGAGCAGCTATATATCTGGACAAGTCTTGCAGGTAAACGGTGCCATGGCTACCTAACAATACCCTCAGTTGATTATGCAGCGTCCATGTGCCAAAAAAGTACATGGACGCTATATTTTCGGGCCATCCAAAAGGCCCACATCAGTACTCCATACTTTTTGATGGCCCGCCCATATCTCGGGTGGAAACTCCCCTTCGCCTCCAGTACTTGTACCCCTCTAGCCAGATTACACCTAAGAGCCCCACTATGGCCGACCCAGCTACCTGCCACAGGGATACCTCCTCAAAGCCAAAAACACTCCTGACAGGACTGACCGTCAACGATAGACCGAGAACCAATAGGGAAACGCCCAAAATCAATGGAATCAACGGATTCTTGTACTTTAACGTGGTCCAGACACTATGATAAAACGAGCGGTTAACCAAGGTCAGAAATACATTGCTGAAGACCAGCGCTGCAAAAACCAGTGTACGGACAGATGCTTCGTCTAGTCCTTCCTGTATGGCATAGTAACCCCAGCCCAAACAGGCTGCCGTGATTAGCAGACCCTGGATCAAGCTCACTGAAAGTTCGCGAATAGAAAAAAAAGATTCCCGCACCTTGCGGGGTGGTCTGTCCATTGAACCAGGCTCAATCGGTTCCCGCTCAAACACAATCGAACAGGTAGGACCCATAATCAGTTCTAAAAATATCACGTGTATAGGTGTAAATATATGTACAAACTCCCAGCCTAATAGCAAAGGCATCAAAACGATCAGAATGATCGGAATGTGGATCGAAATGATATAGCGGATGGCCTTTTTCAAGTTTTCATATATCCGGCGCCCCAACGCCACCGCTACCGGCATATGACCCAAATCATCATCAGCCAACACCAACGCAGCAGATTTTTTGGCAATCTCGGAACCCCGTTGGCCCATGGCTATGCCGATATGTGCTGCTTTTAATGCCGGCCCATCATTTACCCCATCTCCGGTCATGGCTACTACTTCCCCGTTTGCTTTCAGTGCTTCGATCACCTTGAGCTTAGCTTCGGGATACATCCGGGCAAATACCTGTACCTTTGAAACCCGCTGTTTCAATTCCTCTATCGACAAATCGTCGACTGCTACCCCTGTTAGAAATTCGTCCCCATGCCGCAGCCCCACCTGATCGGCAAGGGCGATAGCGGTAGTTGCATGATCTCCAGTGATCATCTTTACCTGAATACCTGCTTGGTAAAACTGCCGCAATACGCCCCTAATATTCACTTTCGGAGGATCATAAAAAGCTAAAATTCCCAAAAAATCATATTCAAACTCAAATTGCGTAGCCGGCAATTCCGCTCGGGCGTCAATGCCCCGGCCCACACCGAGCAGCCGGTACCCCTGTCCCAACAAACGGCCCGCGACTTCCTGTATGCCTAATAGATCGGTATCCGAAAGTCTACTTTGGTTTAAAATGCCTTCCAGACTCCCCTTTACTGCAACAATCCGCTTCCCCTCACCCACCTGAAATACGTGGGTCATCATCGGAGGCTTACCACCGAGCGGGTACTCATGCAGCATCTGAGCCCCCGGACGCTCATCTGTAGCGCATAGCTTTCCGTAGTAGGTGTGGATGGATTTTTCCATGGCATCAAAGGGCAGAATCTCCGATGCCCACATACCATAAGCCAACACCTCGGAAAAAACCGCCTTCTCTTCAGCATATTCTATCAGCTTTCCGCTACTAAACTCGTAAATCTGCCGCAGCTCCATGCGGTTTTCTGTCAGCGTACCCGTCTTATCGATGCAGATCACCGTAGAGGCTCCCAAGGTTTCTACGGTGTACGGGCTGCGCGCAATCACGCGCATCTTATACAACCGATACGCTCCAAGTGCCATAAAAGTGCTAAAGGCTACCGGAATCTCCTCAGGCAGCACTGACATGGCTAATGTCAATCCATGCAATAAAGCCGCAAGAAAATCACCAAATGTCAGGAAATTGACCAAACATACCAATACAAAAGCCCCTGCGCCAAAGACCACCATCATCCGTACGAAGCCCCGGATCTGAACCTGTAGCGGAGTTTTCGGTTCTTCAATTTGCTCAAGACTACGTCCGATACTCCCCAACTTCGTGTTTTTCCCAACGGATTCCACTTTAAAAACGGCAGTACCACCCACTACCAGGCTTCCTTGAAACACCTTGGAGTCGTCTGAAGTGGAAGTCTTTGGCAACGCGAGGGATTCCCCTGTAAGCATGCTCTCATTCACTAAAAAATCGTACGATTCGACAAGAGCCCCATCAGCAGGCACCAAGTCACCGTCCTCAAGTACCACAAAATCGCCTACGACAAGCTCTTTCGGATCCAAAGCTACCAAGATACCCTCTCGATATACCTGAGCAGCTGACGATGTGAGGCTCTTCAGTGCCTCCACCGCATTTCGGCTTTTGTTTTCTTGAAAGAGCGAAATGCCGGATACCAAGCCCAGGGCAACCAACATCACGATGCCCTCGGTATACTCGCCCACGGAAAAATAAATCAGCGCCGCCGCTACCAAAAGTAAGAAGAGTGGCTCTCTCACCACTTCAAGCAAAACTTTCCAAAACGTACCCGATTGTTCCTGTATACTATTAGCTCCGAACTGCTGCCTTGAGGCGATTACTTCTTCTACATGTAGTCCATGATAGTGCATCCCGGTTTTGCTCTTTCGGAGAAAAGGTAAGCATAAGAAAAGGTAATAACAAATAGCACTTTTTAATTGCAATTTTGGCCTTTTCAATTCGCTAGTTGCTTGCGGTATACCTACATAATTTCAATCCAAGTTTATAAATTAAACTCTCATTAAGAATAAATTATTTTTACGTTATTTTTCCAAAACAGAATTGCTAATAATTTATTTTTTACAGAATTTAGTAACGCTTTTACAAAATATTACAAAACCTATCACCCAAATCATTCGTCAGATACCGAACATAGGCAAATAGTACCTCAACACACACCTAGTAAATTGATATTCAATATATTAATTAAACATACTCGAAAACCGGAGTAACCTTTTGAACCCTTCAGCAAACACCAACCAACCTAAAATCCACTCGCCTATGCTAAAAATATCTAGCTGAAATTTCAGCCATTTGAATCGGGATGATTTGAATTGCCTTTAGAGGATACCGCAACCGGTTCCTACCCCAACAAATTAACGTACTTCATAGCACTCACGGGACTCGCAAACAATTGTCAAACCGAGGTGGCCTCGCTTTGGACAAGGGGCCCTGTGACCATAACAGAACTATAAAAACACATGAACAAAATACGAACTATCCCTCTCGCTCTATTTAACCGGCTACTTGCACTTAGCATGATGCTAAGTATCTCGGGGAATGGGTTTGCGGCGGAAACCCGAAAAATTGATACCGGGATGATTTTCGAAAGAATGGATTTCGCGGAAGTCTCCGGACTTATCACCAATGAAAACGACGAACCCCTTCCAGGGGCTACGGTGACGGTACAGGGCACCTCCTTAGGCACCGTGTCTGATTTGGACGGTAGATTTAGCCTGAATGTGCCGGACAATGCTGTCTTGGTCATTTCCTATATTGGATATAAAACACAAGTCATCTCAGTTGGGTCTCAAACTGTATTCACCGTGAAAATGGCGCAGGACGAATCCGCCCTTTCCGAGGTATTGATCGTCGGCTACGGTACACAGGAGAAAAAAGATGTGACTGGAGCCGTTTCTTCGGTAAAAGGCGCCAGTATCCAAAACCTCCCGGCTTCAGGCTCTTCTCAACTACTGCAAGGAAGAGCAGCAGGAGTTAACGTGGTCCGAAATGGTGGTGCTCCCGGAAATCAGGGCTCTATCCGAATCCGTGGTACGGGAACATTGAATAATGCAGACCCGCTCATCATTGTGGATGGAGTGCCTGGCGGAAACTTGAATGACATCAACCCAAATGATATTGAATCCATCGAGATCCTTAAAGATGCCTCCGCATCCGCCATTTACGGTACCCGCGCGGCAAACGGCGTGGTCATCGTTTCTACCAAACGCGGGGATTTCGAAAAACCATTGCAATTCTCTGTCAATGGATACACCGGTGTCTCAAACGCTATCAAAACCATCGACGTGTTAGATGCCCCGACGTTAGCTCAGTTAAAACGGGAGCGATTCACCAACGACGGACTACCTGTAAATCCTATTTGGGAAAATCCCGCTTACCAAACACAGTTAACTGACTGGCAGCGTGAACTTTTGGGACAGGGAACGATCAATAACATGGATATTTCCTTAACAGGAGGAAACCGGAATTCTTCATTCATGTTGTCTGGCGGATATTTTGAGGAAAAAGGCATGATCCAGAATTCAGGCTTTAGACGATTGAATTTCCGTATGAATTCTGACCACAAAATAAATGAACGCTTCAAGCTTGGACAAAGCCTCCAATTGATCACGATCAACGAAATCACACCAAACACATTGTCTGCACAGACCGGCGTGTTGTGGAGCGCCATTCGCTTTCACCCAGGACTCCCTGTCCGAAACGCCGATGGGTCCTTCAGCTCCTCGCAAATTTCTGGAGAATTTGGAGATATCAACAACCCCATCTTTACCCAGGAAACCATGGATTCGAGGAATACCACGCACAAGATATTGGGGAACTTCAACGCAGAATACGAAATCTTGGAAGGCTTGAAAGTACGGGCGAATATTGGTATAGACGGGGCGATATCCGACGGCTACAACTTTAACATCATCGTGGCTGATCAAATACGCGCAAACACCAGAAACAGTCTCTCCAGAAGCTATAACGAGTACTACTCGATATTATCGGAATATTTCGTCAGCTACGATAAGAAGATTACCCCAAAAAGTACGGTGGGATTTGTAGGTGGCTACACTACCCAAACGTTTACCTCGGATGGGTTCAATGCAAGCAAGTTGGATTTCCCGGATGAATCCTTCGATCAACGTTTTCTGAACGTAGGACAAACCCTCAATAACATTGGAGGGGTAAAAACCTACGATGCACTCGCTTCATGGTTTGGCAGGGCCACCTACAACTACGCAGATAGGTACTTGGCCACGATGACCTTTCGTGGTGACGGATCCTCAAAATTTGCTCCAGATAGGCGTTGGGGATACTTCCCTGCATTTTCGTTGGGATGGCGTATGTCCGAGGAGGACTTTTTCAGAAATGTCAACTTTATCAGCAACCTGAAACTTACCGGAGGTTGGGGTATGTTGGGCAATCAAAACGTGCCTGGTCTGCAGTATCTGGCTTTGATCAGTTCCGGTAGTAGGTATTCATTCGGCGGCAATCAGACTGTAGGAGCCGCTCAGTCCAGAATCCCAAACCGCTTTATAACCTGGGAATCTGCTGTGATGACCAACATCGGCATGGACATAGGCTTCTTGGAAAACAGACTATTGGCTAACGTCAACTATTTCATCAAAGACACTAGGGATATGTTGATTGCTCCGCCAACCATCGGAACGGTAGGAACAGCGCAGATTCCCAATCAAAACCTGGGTGAACTACGTAATCAGGGACTAGAATTAGAACTTACCTACCGGCAATCCAATCGGAATTTTTCTTACTCATTCAGCGGCAACGCATCTTTCATCCAAAATGAAGTTACCAAGCTCGTGGATGGAAACTTTGTGGGATCCCAATTGTACGGTAGGTCCAGCCAGGAAATATCCAGAACCTACGAAGGGTTCCCCATTGCCAGCTTCTATGGCTGGAGAGCGGATGGTCTATATCAAACCAACGAAGAAATCCAGAACGATCCCAATATTGCAAACGACCCCAGAAGAGCCAATGGGTTAATTAGACCGGGAGATGTTCGCTTCAGAGACTTGAACGGAGACGGCATCGTGGACGAACGGGATCGTGAAATACTGGGAAGCCCCCATCCAAAGGTTGTCTATGGATTGAATGCGGAATTCACTTACAAAGATTTTGACCTAGCACTTTTCTTTTTGGGAAATGCCGGGTTTGAAATCTACAACGCCGACCGCATGCAGGGGCTAGATCCCACCTACCCGTTTAACATGTATGCGGAAACAGAAAACCGTTGGACAGGACCCAATACCAGTAACTCCATACCCAGAATGACGACCCGCAGAGACAATCTAAACCACAGGACTTCAGACCTGTTTCTGGAAAGGGGTGACTTTGTGCGGCTCAAGAATCTTGTCATTGGGTACACCTTGCCCAATGCGCTAAGCAGCAGGGCCGGAATCAGTAGAGCTAGGTTCTACATCGCCGGGCAAAACCTTCTATTATTGACCAACTACTCTGGCATGGATCCGGAGCTGGGATATATCAATAACAACCTCCAGCTTAACGTGGATTACGCGCAGTATCCTCAAGCGAGAACCTGGACCCTGGGCGCTACCGTAACTTTCTAAACGCTGAACGAATCTAGACATGAATAATCTATCAAAATATATTCTCAGTGCGGTAATTACCACCGTAGCATTCGGATGCGATGACAGCATTTTGGACACCATTCCTTATGGTCAGTCTACTTCCTCTCAATTTTGGCGTAATGCCGACGATGCCGTAGCCGCTGCTAATGCCATGTATGAGCCACTCATTCTACATGATTTCTACGGTCACGCGGAGCATACCTTTGACATTCCTTCCGACGACCAATGGAGAGCGGGAGACCATGCGGAGGATCAAGCCATCGAATCCTTTACCTTTGATGCCGGAAACCCCCAATTGAATTACGGCTGGCGGCCCAAATACGAGGTGATCTCCCGGGCAAATGCGGTTCTAATGAACGTACCAGGCATAAATATGGACCAAACACTAAAAGATCGTATCCTTGGTGAAGCTCATTTCCTGAGAGGGTTTGTCTTTTGGAGGCTGTCTGTCATTTACGGGGGTGTTCCACTCATACTAGAAGACGACGTACTCAACAACAACTACAACAAACCAAGAGCTACCCTAGCAGAAACGAGGACCCAAATTGAATCTGATCTATTGAAAGCAGCCCAACTGCTGCCGGTTTCTCACCCGGCAGCGGAATTTGGAAGAGCGCATCGGGGCTCTGCCAATGGACTGCTAGCGAAGCTTTACCTCTACATGGAAGACTTCCCAAAAACGATCGAGTTTGGCCAAAAAGTATTGGATGGTCCTTATGGATTGGCACCAAGCTACGACAACAATTTCCGGATCAACCTACAGCGAAACGCAGAGATGCTCTTTGCTGTTCAGGCATTGGATGGATGGAGAGGTAACAACCACGTCATTTATACCACACCAAGGCCCTGGGGCGGCTGGGATTTTCACCAGCCTATAGACGATCTGGTAGATACCTTCGATGAAAACGATCCCCGATTGGACTATACCGTCTACAAGGTAGGCGATGTGGTCGATCTAGGTGGCAGCAGAGGACCAACCGAGTATACTGCTAACCTATCTGCCTCCGGTTTCCATTTCCGAAAGTATTCCTCCTGGCGACCTACCGGAGGATTGAATGAAGGCCACCATAATCCGATCTTACGTACAGCCGACGTGTACCTCTTGGTAGCAGAAGCAAAAATCCGGTCGGGACAAAACGGGGATGCGGAAATCAACGCTGTGAGGGCGCGTGCCGGTAGAGCCCCGCTCACCAACGCAACGATGCAAGACCTGATCAAGGAACGAAGGATGGAACTCGCAGGCGAAAACCAACGTCACCAAGACTTGATGCGTTGGGACAGGGCCGGGATTGTAGACATTGTCGCCCTGTATGCTAAAGACCTCGGCCCCTTAAAGCCCGGACGTACCTTTCAACGACCCAAACACTACCTCTTCGCCATACCACAGCGAGAGATTGATTTGAGTAACGGCGTTCTAACCCAAAATCCGGGATATTAATCGCGTATGGAAAGGTGGATTGTTACATGGATAATGCTAGGAATGATCGTCACCTGTAACGGGACAAATACCGAAAACCTTATCGGAAAGTGGCGACTGGATTCCGTGCAGTATTACTATAACAACTTTTCCCACAGCAGTACCGGCTGGTACCAAGAAGAAACCTATGAGTATTTACCCACTGACGAGCTTGTCGTCAGTGCGGTAAATGCTTATATGAGGATACCCATTATCGTATCCAAAAAGGAAATCCACCACCTGAATCCGCTCGGGGAAACAGAAGAGATCTACTCCATTCTGAAACTAAACAGAGAATCGTTGGTCCTGCAAGTGGATAACACTCCGCTATTTGCCGGAAACCAGCAATCTAGGTATGAAATCCGCTATTTCTCACGGGTCCCTTAAGGGGAAAAAATCACTGCGAGGACATCAGCACATTGCCAAATGCATCGAAGATTTCCATTTTTACCACTTGACCGGACCACCTGACATACTTGGATGATTGCCCTAAATACCCTGACCCTGCGTAGAGCTCTTTAATGGCTATGCTCCCATCTGCGTGGTGGAGCTTGATAAACGAAGCACCGGAGGGTGGCCTTGTAGGAGTCTCGCTAGGCATGCTATCCGCACGAATCGCCAATTTCCCATCTGTACTGCCAAACAGGTAGATGTACCGGCTACTTTTGGCATGATACAGCGAATGCACAGCTTTCGTATCCCCCTCCAAAAACAGGTTTGATCTGACAGGCTCAAATCCTCCCAATCCATTCCCGGTCAGCACCAAGCCGTACGATGCATCGTATCTACCCGTAAGCACCTCTACTCCATGGAAATTACCCGACAGGAGCAAATCCAAATTACCGTCCCCATCAAAATCCTCGGTCAACGTACCGAAAACAGGCGAAATCTGCGCTTGGTTTGGCAATGCCTGAAACGAAAAATCCGTGCCTGTACGATTCAACAAAATGCCCGAATAAAACGTATCCACCGAAAGTGTGGTAACCTCCTTGGCATCAATACCAGCAAACAAATCCTCGACGGAGCTTTCGGCATAAGTCGCGTAGCTTGGAAACCGGCGCTTGAGCGAAGGGATCTGCGCAAATAAATCGTCGCGCGGATGAATCGGGTACCGAGTCCCCTCGACCATGTGCGAAATTACGGCTTCCCTGGTCCCGTTTCCATCAATATCTGCCACATGAATCTGTAGGGGCCCATCCGGGGCAGTCTTGTAGCGGCTGTTCAGTCCCAGATTCCCCAACACGTAGTCCACATATCCATCCCTATCAAGGTCTGCACCCACGATGCTATTCCACCAACCGCGCGTGTTGGAAAGACCCCATTCATCGGTGACATTTCTTAGTGTACCCTCATCGTTCTTATACACTGTCACCGGCATCCATTCCCCAACTACGATCAGATCCACCCAACCGTCCCGATCAAAATCGGACCAAATAGCCGATGTAACCATGCCGATATTCGTCAGCCCAGGAGCCTTCTGCTCCGTCACATCGACAAATTTCCCGTCTTGGTTTTCCAAAATCATGCTCACCCCAGGTTCCGGATAACGCTGTGGGGAAAGCCTCCCTCCCACAAACAAATCCAGATCCCCATCCCGGTCAAAATCCGCGGCGATCACACAGGACCCACTAACGGGACGGTGGGGAAGCGCCACAGTATCGAGCAAAAAGACCCCATCCCGATTGATATACAATCGGTCTTGGTAGTATCGCGAACCGGACTCAAACTCATTGCCGCCGGACACCACGTACAAGTCCAAATCTCCATCTCCGTCTGCATCGAAAAACAAGGACCCCATATCTTCTTCAAAGGCGTTTCCCGAATCCAAAACCATCCGCCGAAAGGTCCCGTCCAATTGCTGTGTATATAGTTCACCGGATTGCTTAAACGCACCTCCAATAAAAAAATCCTCCAATCCATCTCCCTGGATATCTGCCACCGAGATACCCGGTCCCAGCTGGGACAGCTTATGCGGCAAAAGGGGCTGAATGTTGAAATCGGAAAAATAGGTTTCCCGATGTTCAAATCCGATGCCCAACGAACTATCCGTCAGCATTTCAAAGGTAAAACCAGCCTGGGTCTGCCCCACATGTAAGCTATCGTCTGCCTCCGGTTCATAGGCTATCTCCACTACCCGGTTTGCGCTGACCTGCGTCAGCAGTTGCTTGCGTTGGTCCGGCCAAACCACCATCAACGTATCGACCATAGAATGCGCTCCAAGGCCGAAGTGAATCTTACCCGTAACGGAAGACTGGTACCCTCTACTCAGGTAATGCTCATGAACTTGATGTTGGTCGCCGGTTACTAAGTAAATTTTTGCTCCTATACCGTCTCGGTTATTTTTAGGGCCACGCAAACGAATGCCGAGGTAATTCGACTGTCCCGACGCTGCAAGGTTATTTTTATATAAAAAAGCTGGCTTGCCAGTAGTAGAAATCACCAGGTCCAAGAATCCATCGTTGTTCAAATCGGAATATACTGCCCCGCTGGAAAACGAGCTTTCTGCAAGGCCCCATGTGGTGCTTACATCTTGAAATGTTAAATCTCTCTGATTTTTAAACAGGAAATTGGAGACATGTGCCCCGTCCAACGCCTGTATGGCCTCAAATAGCAGGCGATCCCGTTCCCTTTCACCCGAACCGGCGCCAAAAACACTGGACTTGTAGTCCACAAAGTCCCGGTTGGTAATGTCTCTTGGGTAACCGTTGGTGATAAGCAAATCCTTCCAACCATCGTTATCCAGATCTGCCCATAACGCACTCCAACTCCAGTCTGTCGCGCTAATTCCGGCTAGCTGACCTACATCGCTATATCGAGGCAATCCATCAGAAGCAATCCCCCGGTTCCATTGGAGTGTGTTTCTCATAAACTGAGGCTCGTAACCATACAGCGTCTCTGAGCGAAAACGCTCGTGCAGTGTCATACCAAACATCATTTTTTGACGGAAATTATCCGGCGGGAGCATGTCCAAAGTCACAATATCCAAAAGCCCATCGTTATCAAAATCTCCCACATCGTTACCCATCGCCGAATAACTTGTGTGCCCAAACACGTCGGAAGCATGATTTCGGAAGGTACCATCCTGCTGATTGATGTAAAACAGATCATTGGACAGGTAGTCATTGGATACATAGATATCAGGCCAACCATCTAGGTTAAAGTCACCTATAGAGACCCCCAAACCATACCCCTCGATGGTAATCCCCGCAGCTGCGGACACATCTGTGAAGGTATTGTCACCATTGTTTCGGTACAACTTATCCGTATTGACCATCTCTCCGTCGTTCCGCTTCCTTCGGATTACATTGGGTCCAGTCTCGTCGGTAATATTGTTCAGCAGGTACATATCCAACAACCCATCCCGATCGAAATCAAAAAATGCCGCCTGAACACTGTGGGCCGTATCCGCCAACCCATAGGCGACGGCCATCTCCGTAAACGTATTATCTCCGTTATTAATATATAACTCGTTGGCCCGGCGATCACCTGCATAGGGCCCGGCGAAACAGATGTAAATGTCCTGAAATCCATCCTGATTAATATCAATGATCGACACCCCATTGGCCCACTTCCCTTTGGTATCAATTCCCGATTGACCTGTGATATCTTCAAATCGAAAATTACCCTTATTCAGGTATACGCTACTCTGCCCCATATTCGACGTAAACACCAAATCATCCAATCCATCGTTATTGAGGTCACCCGCGCCAACGCCTGCCCCGTTATAAAAATACTCGAAGGTCAACACGTTGAGATCGCTGCTTTCCAGCAAGGTATTTTGGAAAAAAACACCTGAGTGGGCAGAGGATACCTTTTCAAAAGGAGTCTCCTTGCCGCACCCGGCTAGCAAAAAGAAAGGAACAACCAAATAACCGCATAGAAATCGCATCGGGACAAACAGAATTACGGACGTTTTCCTCGAAAGGTAATCATATAAACGATTCAGTGCAGAAGCTGCGAGGTAAAATTAAAGTTACTATTTAGTCGATTGCTTGGCCTCGGACTTAGCGATTAACTTTTTCACATGTTGTAGCAATTGGTGGAAGGAAACAGAACAAACAAATATGGTATTTTTTGCACCTTTTTTGTCTTGAAAAATGAGATAGTAGAATATTAAACCTATTTTTAGAATTTAGGATAGTTTAGGAATGAATCGAATAAAGGAAGTATTAGAGGAAAAGGGGATCAAACAGACCTGGCTCGCCGAAAATCTTGGAAAGAGTTACAATATGTTCAAAAGCTACGTCCAAAACCGGAAAGGACCTGAATAGTCGGATCGAAATGAAATCCGGTGCCTATTGGATCAATGGGAAACAATTGGACAATGAGTTGCCTGCTTCTAAGAAATTGGATGGAATGCACTTCTCGATCGAGATGGAAACCGGAACAAGTAAAACCTATGTGTATCTACGAACCATCTACGAAATAAATAAGCTTTACGGGTTCAAGAAATTTGTCATCGTGGTCCCATCCGTTTCCATTCGCGAAGGGGTGTTGAAAAATCTGGAAATCACCCATGAGTACTTTCAGAACCTATACGACAACGTCTCGATCAATTTCCAGGTCTATGATAGCACCAAGGTTTCCACATTGAGGGGTTTTGCCTCAACGGACTTTGCACCCTGTGCTATTCTGCTACTCATCGAAAACAATACAACCTTTCCTATAGCCTCAATCCCGTGAAGGCCTACGATTTAGGTTTGGTAAATCAAATAGAGGTGGATTCCGTCATGGAGAAAAATGCCTTCAATGACGCATTCGCCTCTTTGGATTCCATCCAAGCCACCTAGACCAAGGTAACGGCCAAGGTTACCATCAACAGCAATGAAAAAGACGGGGTAAAAAAGAAAAGCTTCGCCGTAAAGGTAGGCGATGACCTTTATAAGCTCTGCAATGAGCAGGAGGTCTATTCCGACGGCTACATCATTGAGGAAATTGATGCTGTAAACCAATGCATCTCCCTTTCCAATGGTAACCTGCTATACAAGGGAGACAAGCTGGAGTCCTATGGAGGATATTCCTGGAAAATCCCAGATGTATTGAGCTATATCCAAAGCAAAACTGAACTGACTAGGTCCACCATTGAACAGATTATAACCCAATCCAATAGGATCAGTGACATTATAGTCAATCCCCAACTATTTCTTGACTTATCCGTTCAGGCCATCAACCGGGTGCTGCATGGACTGATTATTGACGGAATTAAATACCGGAAGATCGGTAGTACGGAATATAAAATATCCCTGTTTGAGGCACAGTAGTTGGAGATCTACCTGAACGACTTCTCCTACAAGGTAAAAGATACCAGCAAGACCATCTATGAAGAATATATCCCGCTAGATTCCGGTGTGGAGAGCCGATTTGCGCAGGACTGTGAAAGCAGCGAACAGGTGAAATTCTATTTCAAGCTGCCCAACTGGTTTAAAATTCCAACTCCTATAGGGAATTACTATCCCTACTGGGCACTGGTATTTGAAGGAAATGAGAAAGTTTAATTCGTTGCCGAGACCAAAGACACCGGCACACCCTATGTCGATCTTTACAAGCTTACCTCAGATGAGCAACTTAAAATCAAGTGCGGCAAAGCACACTTCGAGGAATTTGAAGATCTGGAATACAGAGTGGTTAATAAAGTTGGGCAGTTGATGAAATAGTTTATGGTTTAAAGTTGATACTGATTTGTTTTTTGTTGTATTCCTTTCCACTTGTTCGAATTTCAGTATGCACACTTCGAAGACATCGACGACACCAATATCCAACGCCTGATCACCCTATGCAAAGAAATGGACGAAACCATTTCCAGCCGGATTACCATCATCGATAATCCTTCGGATGGCCCCCAAAGTACTTTTTGAATGCCGCCGAAAAATGGGTGGCGTGTTTGTACCCAAGCCGCTCGGCAATTTCTACAATTTTTAAGTCTTTATCTTTCAGCAACTCCAACGCCTTTTCCATGCGCTTGTCTATGACAAAACCATAAACCGTCTGGTGAAAAGCTTCTTTAAAATGACGCTTCAGGTGTGATTCGTTGGTACCCACTTCCAGGGCCAGCTTTCTTAGGCTAGGTGGATCCGAAAGCCGATGCATCAGGATTTCCCTGGCCTGGTGCATCTGTTGTAGCACCTTGTCCTCCATTGCCTGAGGATGCCCGGTGATATCCAATCCCCGTTCCTTTTGCTGCATCAACATCAAAAGAAGGAATTCCAGTACTTTCATCTCTACCAGGTGCCGCTTGAAGCATCCTTCGTACTCGTTAAATGCCAAGTTACGCACGATCTGAAGCATCACCTCTCCTGGCTTGGACTCTATATAGATCTGGTAACCCTGCTGATGCCTGAGAAGCGATTCCCAGCCTTGAAAATCATCCAAGCCTTTCGAGACTTTATCGACCAACTCTGGAGAAAGGGAAATCAACATGGCGTCTACCGAACTTCCCGGCAACGAACCTACCGAAAACTCCGATCCTGCCCGTACCAATAAACAGCGATCTTCCACTACCTCTAGCGCATGATCGGATTTCGAAAAATGAAGCGAAATCCCTCCTTTAAGTACCACCCACAACTGGTAACATCCCGGTCCGATCAGGATATCCATCTGCTGGAACTTTCCCGATTCACCCGTAAAATAAACGTAAGATACTCCCTCAGAACAATACACCGTATGAAGAGAGAATTGTCCCTTTCCCGCTGGGCTTTTTATTTGATCCCCAATAAAGTGTCCTTCGTATACCAATTGAAGCCTATTTTCTCTATTCGCTCGGTTCACTCGTTTAGATAAATTTCCTTTTTCGTCATTTTCATATCCCACCTCGTCATTTTCAATTTCTCCCTCTCGCTAGATTTGCAGCCGTAAAGTTAATCGTTTTTAGATTAAATCTAAATAATAATAATCTACACCGGGTTATTTTATCCACCTACTGTTATGACAAAAACATACTTCCTTTTTTCCTGCCTATGCGCCACCTTGCTTTTCGCAACGGCAGATCCGGCTGAGGCACAACGGGTGCACGTCAATGGTCAAGTAAAAGACGCCTATTCTCGGGAGGCATTGCCAGGGGCAACCATCCAATTGAAATCCAACCCTACCACTTCGGTTACGGATTCTGATGGATACTTTCGCATGTATGCACATGCCGGCGATACGCTGATCGTCCGATTCTTGGGGTATAAAGAAACCTACTTCACTGCCCCCGCAGACGAGCAACTCATACAGCTCCGTTTGGAAGAAGATATCAACCAACTCGCCGAAGTTCAGGTAACCGGAGCGTTGGGATTTTCCAGGTCTTCCAAGGAATTGGGTTCCTCCGCACAGGTAATAGACTCGGAGAACCTCAATCAGGGCCGTACGGTAAATCCACTATTTGGATTGGCTTCCAAAGTAGCGGGGTTACGGATAAATCAATACGATAGCAAAGTAGATCCTGCAGCCATGATCGTATTGCGGGGCACGCGTTCCTTGCAGCGTGGTTCAGGCATCGACGGACGCTCAAACAACGAGCCGATCTACGTGGTGGATGGCGTACCCATCCCCAACATCAACCGCCTCAATCCGAACGACATTGAAAGTATCACCGTCCTGAAAGGCGCCAATGCAGCGGCACTCTACGGCTCAGAAGGGGTCAATGGGGCCATTATGATTACGACCAAGCAAGGAAAAGCAGGACAAGGAGAAGTGAGCATATCCAATACCACGACATTTTCCAACGTGTACTTCCTGCCCGAAGCACAAACCCTTTACGGACAGGGACAAAACGGAGTTTACAGTCCAACGGAGTACGAATCCTGGGGACCGAGGTTTGACGGCAGTCAACAACCTTTTGGCCTTCCCTTACCGGATGGTACCCAGCCAATGGTTGACTACTCCGCTCCATCGCGCGACAACCGATTAGACCTGTTTCAAACCGGTGTGAATGTACAGCATGACATTTCTTTTTCCGGTGGGGACGAGGTAAGTACGTATTTCCTATCCGCACAGCTCGTGAACCAAAAAGGGATCATTCCAAAGGACGAAAATAACCGCATGAATCTGCGCTTCAACGGTAGTCGGCAATTTTCGAAACTGAGCACATCCTATAACATCAACTTTATTCAAAATAAAAGCGATGTCACGCCGGACGGTCCATGGATAGCCAGCTATAGGATGCCAGCCAACTACAACTACGACTTGGTCCGCAACTGGGAACAACCAAACAGTCCCGGCAATCCCCTGAACTATTTTATCCCCAACGGTAGCTGGCTTCGAAGTCCTTATTTCCTAATAGACAACCTGCGTAACCAAAGCAACCAACAGATCCTAAACGGAAAGATCGAACTAAACTACCGCCTAGCGGACTGGATCGACGTAATGTACCGTGCGGGCTATTACGGAAATACCGAAAGCAATCGGAATTTCACCAACAAATTCGAAGCCCCGGGCACTAGAAACACCCCCGGATCTGTAAACGATCAAAGCGTGAATTTTCAGCGATTTAACGGAGACTTTATCCTTAGCATGAAAAAAGATCTAGGAGACGTAAAAAGCCGCTTGCTACTGGGTCAAAACATCCGGATGGATCACAGCAAGGTGCAGAATATCTCCTCCAATAACCTGCTCTACCGGGATATCATCAACCCCGGCAGTCGAGCGGGAGAGCTATCTGGCGGTACTACAATCATGGAACAACGTTCACTAGCGGTCTATGCTGAATGGATGACGGGTTACCGCGACTACCTTTTTGTAACGATCACTGGCAGAAACGACTGGAACTCCACACTAAGTCGGGAAAACCGCTCCTACTTCTACCCCGGTATCAGCAGCTCCTTTATCGCCTCCGAAGCACTACCCTTCCTGAGGCAGGCCCGGCAAGTGTCGTATGCCAAGCTGTATGCCTCTTGGAACAAAACCGGCAACGTAACCCTAAACCCCTATCAACTCAACAACCCCTATTCCCAGGCAAATGGATTTCCCTTTGGCAGCACCATCGGGTTTCTCCCCAGCCTGACAAACCCCAATCCAGCCATTCGGCCTGAGTTTGTCACCTCATACGAGGCGGGCATGCAGCTGGGGCTCTTCAACCACCGGGTTTACCTAGAGGCCGCTTACGTGTACTCAGATTCAGACGGGCAAATCTCAAACGCCAATGTATCCCGAGCTACCGGCTATAATGCCATGCTCGTAAACGCCGGTCGGATGACCAACAACATCATTGAGCTCAGCATAAACGGCGACTTGGTGCGAACCTTGGAAACCAAATGGAACCTGGGATTTAACTATACCTATACGAACAATGTAGTTAGGGAACTCTACGGTGGAGCGGAATTTCGGCAGAACTTCCGGCAGTCCTATGCCTTCGTAGGAGAGCAATTCCCATCCCTCTGGGTCAGTGACTACGCCCGGGATGAGCAAGGCCGCGTAATCGTAGATGCGCAGACAGGAGATCCCAAAATAGCAGAAGAAAATGTCCTCCTTGGCCCCATGGTACCTCCCCATATGTTCGGAATCAACTCTATGTTCGAGTACCGGGGATTTTCTGTGGGATTGCAATTTGACTGGCGAATGGGTGCATACTTCTACTCGGAAACGATTCCGCCCATGTACACCGCTGGCACACATCCGATTACTGCTGCCTACGGGCGAGAGCCTTTAGTCTGGCCCAATTCCGTCATCGAAACCGATCAGGGCACCTACATTCCCAATGAGAGCCTGTTGACTTCTGGAGGCGGAAAGGAATTCTGGACCGCTCAAGGAGCGGTGCAAAGCAATACGGCCGCCAAAGCCGATTTCTTCAAACTTCGGGAATTGAACATCAGCTATCAGCTGCCTACCGGATGGTTTTCGAGGGGATCCTTTATCCGCTCCGCTTCGGTGGGGCTAGTGGCCACCAACCTATTTATCATCACCCATGCCAGCAACAACATCGGGGATCCCGAATACCTCTACAATGCCACCGACGGCTACTACAGCTTTCGGCAGATACCCCCTATGAGAAATTACGGTTTCACGGCAAATGTTACATTCTAATTCCGGTCAATAATGAAAACTATCCGAATAAACGCTAAAATATACGTATTCCTTTTCCTTATCGTACTTAACATGGGCTGCGATTCATTTTTGGACGTAAACGAAAATCCCAACGCACCCATTTCTGAAAACCTACCCCTTAGCGCCAAACTCCCAGCTGCCCTAGTCGCAACTGTGAATCAGGAAGTAGGCCCAATCAATCAAATCGGTGGATTTTGGGGAGGTTACTGGGGCACGAACAACGAGGGTGCCAACCTATTTTTCGACCTAAAAACCTACAATGGCCTAGATATCCGCGACCAACGGGATGGGATTCCCATTTGGGAAAACGGGTACAACAACATCCTTTACTTCAAACTCATCCAAGAGGAGGCCGAAGCAGAAGGAGATCTTTTCTACGTAGGCTCCTCCAAAATCATGCAGGGATGGCTGTTCCTGAGACTGGTAGACTTTTACAACAATATACCTTTTGACGAAGCCGGAAGAGGGAATACCTACCTCAACCCTACCTACGAACCGGGGGAGCAGGTATATAGAAAGGCTGTCCAGTTGATCTCTGAGGGCATACAGGATGTAAAAAGCTCGAGCGTAATCCCTTCCCAAACCCATGGCGACGTGCTGTTTGGAGGACAAAAAAACCTCTGGGCAAAGTTTGGCAACACGGTGAAGCTTCGGGCGCTGATCCGGCAAAGCGAAAAAGGAGACCCCAATTACATCAACGCTGCATTGCAGGCCATTCAGCAGGAGGGCAGCGGGTTTCTCCAATCCGGCGAATCGGCCAGCGTAAACCCTGGCTACCTGAATACGCCGGGTAAACTGAATCCTTTTTGGGTCAGCTATTACCGAGATGCACAAGGCGCCTTTACCAGTAACCACCAGCATATCCGACCGACAACGTACCTGATTACCCAATACAAAGGCCTGAATGACCCACGGCTGCAACGGCTATACATGGATGTGAATGGGGAGTACCGAGGCGTCTTGTTTGGAAATCCCGATGCGGGGAATCCTGACTATTCACGAATCAACACGTCAGCATTCCGCGGCCCCGCAGAAAACGGCGGTAGCCCCACGGGAATATTTCATAGCTTCAACCAAAGCAGCGTGCTCCTATCCGACTCGGAAAGTTTATTCCTTCAGGCAGAAGCAGTACTGAGAGGTTGGTTGAGTGGTGATCTCCCCGGACTATTGCAAGCAGCCACTGCATCATCCCTCGATTACATGAAGGTAGGGGCCGTCGAAAAATCAGCCTACCTGCTCCAAGAAGCAGCACGCTTTGACAGTGCCGAAAACAAACTGGAGTACCTGATCCTTCAAAAATGGCTTTCGCTCAACAGTATCAGTAGCGTGGAAGCCTGGAACGACCACCGCAGGCTAGGGCTTCCCAATTTTCCGGCAACCATTGCTTCAGGTGTGGATGGACGTCCGCTACGACTGATGTACCCAGAGACAGAACGGGGCACCAACTATGATCAGGTACTCGCTCAAGGCAGTGATTTCACCCTCAGAGACAAGGTTTGGTGGACGCCCTAACTCGGCGTAACCCTAAAGTAGAAGAAATATAAAAGACCACTGATAAAAATTACAAACCGATGAATTCGAAACAAACCAATCAGGGTAGTTGGGCAAAAACCCGGAAATTTTTCAACGACGTCCATTTGTGGCTGGGACTGATAAGCGGCTTGATACTGTTAGTCGTTTGCTTCACGGGCACCATCTATGTGTACCACAACGAAATACGGGAAATGGGTGCTCCTCATCTATATAACGTAAAAGCCCTTCCTGGTAAAGCCAGACTAACTATAGACGAGGTGTTGGAAACCCTCAAGTCGAAAATCCCAGGCGACCTCACGGCTGTTCAGGTTCCCCACGATCCCAAACGAACACTGCAACTTTCCATACGGGAACAAAACGACAATAGCCGGGGTGGAACCACCTACTTTGTCAACCCCTATACGGCGGAGGTCCTAGGAACATCCAAGGACCCAAACCGGGCTAATGAGTGGCTGCGTACGATGTTTAGCCTGCATCGTTGGCTGATGCTGGATCGGATCGAAAATCCGATCATTGGCGAACTCCCCAACCGGACCCTGGGAAGCTATATCACCGGTGCGGCGACTATTCTGTTCACGCTCGGTGTATTGACAGGAATCGTCATTTGGGTGCCCCGAAAGGTGAAAAACTGGAAACAGGGACTTAAGGTTAAATTTGGCGGTAGCTGGAAGCGGACCAATCACGACCTGCACAATACCCTCGCCTTCTACAGCGCAATCGTTCTATTTATTATGGGCGTCACCGGACCCTTTTGGTCGTTTCCCTGGTACCGGGAGGGTCTGCAAAAATCCCTCGGCACCTATCAGGAAGCCCCTGCCGGCGGACGCCCGGGCGGAAGAAGCGAGAAAAGCTCCAACGACAGCCCACAGGCACCCCTGCTATCGCTAAATGCCTACCTCGCCGAAGCAGACAAACACCTCCCTTATCCGGGAGACTACCGCATCAATTTTCCGCGACCCGGAGCTGCAGAAATCAGTCTGACCAAGTCCAAAGTGGGATTCTTCGCCCCCGCTGCCGCAGACCGGATTACGCTTCAGACCAGCGATGCTGGCCTAAAATCCCTGGATCTTTTCTCAGACAAGCCGTTTAACGAACGGGTATCCGCATCCATCAAAGCACTGCATATGGGTGACGTCTATGGAGGATTCAGCAAGATCATCTATTTTATCTCCTGCCTGATCGCGACCAGCCTGCCCATAACCGGTACATTGATTTGGATCAATAAGATGAAAAAGAAAAAACCGAGGACAAAAACACGGAGCCCCAAAAAAGGCAATTCCGAAACCGCTCCAGATAGCCACCCCACATGGCGTCGGGCTGCCGGAGTCCATTGACGAGTACGCTGACATTTTTTGAACTACTTTTCCTACGGGGCTGTCGTTAACTGGCAGCCCCCTTTTTTTTTCTCTACTTCCTGATTTCAAAAAATTATTAGAAGTCCTAGGACTACATCTTCTTTCGAAAGGAATCCCCCTGTCTTTTTAGTCACCATAAAACCGCTCCAAATGTCCATTCAAAGCAGAGAAATCGAAACTTCGGTCCGGCCGCGTTATTCGGGGTCACCCGTTGAATACTTTAACACCTCAGCCAAGTCAGCTGATTCCCAATTTAAGCTTTCATGTTTTTCTACTATTATCAACTCCTTTCCCCAAAATTTGTCAAAAAGGTAGCTGTTTCCCAAAAAGGTCTCCAAGGCTTTCCTTTCCGCTTCTTTTAAATTCCCCGTTTTGAAAAGGATAATTGTCCACTCGAAAAGGAATACCGGGTATCCGATATCATCGGGAAATGTCCGGCCAAACCACCGCAGGTATCTCAGTCCGCCTTTGTAGTCTCTGAGCTTTATAAACAGTTCAGGCGGAAGGTATCTCAGTCCTTGGCTATCATCGTAAAATCCTCCCCAGCGATTTTGAAGTTTGCTTTATCGAGCTGCAGAAGAAAAAGGAATTTAAATGCAGAAGATTCAGGGCAGAAACTTTGGAAAATCGTAGTGGATGGTTGAAACCTGAATATTCAGATGGGATCCTTTTGCATGGCATTCGCCACTCCACAATTTTTTTATTCCTCCCCCTCCTGCACGGACTGGGTCTGTTTTTCGTAAAGCTCTGCGTACACCCCCTTTTTCAGCAGCAACTCCTCGTGCGTCCCCATTTCCAGCATATGCCCGTCATCCAACACGACGATCGCATCGGCCAGCTTGGCCGAAGACACCCGGTGCGATATGATGATCGAGGTCCTTCCCTTCATGATGGTACTCAGGGAGTTTAAGATCGCGTTTTCGGTCTTCGTGTCCACTGCGGAGAGACAATCGTCCAGTAGTAGTATCTTCGGCTCCTTGGCGATCGCTCGGGCGATGCTAACCCTTTGCTTTTGTCCCCCGGAAAGCGTGATTCCCCGCTCACCGAGGCGGGTATTGAATCCTTGCGGAAAATCTACAATGTTTTGATATACATCCGCATCCCTTGCTGCCTTTTCGACCAATTCCGGCGTCACCAGCTGCTGCTCCAGTCCAAAACCAATATTATTAGAGATAGTATCGCTAAACAAAAATACGTCCTGCGGCACATACCCGATTTGCCTCCTAAGAGCAGAAATGTCGTAGGCGCGAATATCCATACCATCTATCCGAATTTGCCCGGAACTTGCGTCGTACATCCGCATCAGCAGGTTTGCTATGGTGGACTTTCCAGAACCTGTAGTCCCGATGATCGCCAATGACTGGCCCTCCTTTATCTGAAAACTGACATTTTCCAATGCTTTGATCCCTGAGTCCGGGTATTCAAAGGACACGTTTTCCAGCTCGATCGTTCCGACAATCTCCCTATCCAGGTGTTCGGTACTTACAATGGGGTTTTGTTCATCTAAAAATTCATTGATTCGGGTCTGAGAGGCTGCCGCCCGCTGCACGATGCTGGTGACCCATCCCAAAGAAGTCACCGGCCAGGTGAGCATGTTGACGTACAAAATAAACTCTGCAATGACGCCGTACCCAATGGCTCCTGCGATTACCTGCTTTCCGCCTACATACACCGTGATGATCGTACTCAGCCCAATCAAGCCCAAAATAAGGGGATAAAACAAAGACTCCACCTTGGTAAGTCGAATGGATTTTTCTTTGTAATCTTCGCTCGCCTTCTGAAAGTCGTTGGCGCTGTCTGCTTCCCGTACGAAGGCCTTGATCACACGAATACCGGAAAAAGCCTCCTGCACAAAGGTGCTCAGATTGGAGAGGCTGCGCTGTATCTTTTCCGAGCGCTCATTAATCATGTTGTTGACCACGTAGATACTGATGGATAACACCGGTAGCGGCAGCAAAGAATAAATGGTCAGCGGCACATTCACGGTAAGCATGTAAGCAATCACCATGGGAAAGAGAACGATTAAGTTGATGCCGTACATCAGGGCCGGGCCAACATACATTCTTACCCGGCTGACATCTTCTGTGATGCGCGCCATCAGGTCTCCCGTGCTGTTCATGCGGTAAAATGCCAATGGGAGGGTTTGATACTTCTCGTAAATCTCGTTTTTGAGATCGTATTCTACCAGCCGGGACATCGCGATGATGGTCTGTCGAATCAGGAACAGGAAAAATCCACGCAACAGCGCCATTCCCAGGATTAAACTTCCAAAAACAACGATAAATTTTAAAAATACCCCTCTCGATTCAGCCGATAAGGGGCTCTGGTCAAAAAGCTGGTAATAACTAAAGCTTTCAACCACATAATCGATCGCAATACGCACAAGCTGTGCGGGGATAATCACAAAAACATTGGATATCACCGTGAAAATAACTCCCAACAGGAGGTACCACTTGTACTTGATCAGATACTTATTTAATCTCCAAAGAGGCTCCACAAAACAAAAATCTAGAAATCAGACACATTCTTTCACAATATATCAATTGCAATGCTTCATAAGCAGCTAAAAAATATTTAATTTTGTAACTGGTTTATGCATATGCAGACCCAAATATAACACAATCACAAAACCAAAGTTCAGATGTCGGAAATTAAAACAATAGAGCAGGTGAAAGACGGCAGCGTTTATGGTCAAATCATGCAGATGGGACACGAACAATTGGTGTTTTGCCACGATGAACCTACGGGGCTAAAGGCCCTAATCGCCATTCACAACACCGTCTTGGGTCCTGCCTTGGGGGGCACTCGTCTGTGGCACTATTCCGACGAAGCTGCTGCTGTCACCGACGTGTTGCGTCTGTCCAGGGGAATGACCTTCAAGGCTGCGATCTCGGGACTGAACATTGGCGGCGGCAAAGCGGTGATTATCGGTAACCCAAAAATGAAAACAGAAGCCTTTCTTCGGCGTTTTGGGAGATTTATCCATAGCCTAGGCGGCCGGTACATTACCGCAGAAGATGTTAATTTCACCACCTCAGACATTGAATACATCGCGATGGAGACTCCCTTTGTCACCGGTAAGCCGGAAATCAAAGGTGGAGGAGGAGATCCCTCTCCAGTGACTGCCTATGGAACCTATTTGGGTATGAAGGCGGCTGCCAAATTCGCCTACGGAAAGGATTCCTTGCAGGGCAAACGAATCTTGGTTCAAGGCGCCGGCCAAGTAGGCACCCACTTGGTTTCGCACCTGAACAGAGAAGGAGCGGTCGTTTTTTTGACGGATATCTTTGAAGACAAACTGCTGTCCGCTGCCAAAACCACCGGCGCTCAGGTCATTCAGCCCTCAGATGTATATGAATTTCCGATGGACATCTACGCTCCATGTGCCCTAGGGGCCACGCTTAACGATCAAACCATACCCCACTTGACCTGTGATATAGTCGCTGGTGCGGCCAACAATCAATTGGAGGAGGAAGGCCGGCATGGTCATTTGCTCAAAGATCGCGGAATTCTCTATGCTCCTGATTTCTTGATTAATGCTGGTGGGTTAATCAACGTGTACACCGAATACCTTGGCAACTACAAACGGGAGATCGCCATGAAACAGACGGAAGCAATCTACGATACCACCACTTCGGTTCTTCTAGAGGCGCAGGAGAAGGCCTTACCCATCCAAGATGTGGCCAATGAAATCGCCCGTAAGCGGATTGACCAAATTGCCGGCGTAAAGCTGTCCTATTGACAACAGCAGACACAATGAACATCAAACGAGCCCGCAGTGGATCAAAAACACCCCACACGCCGATCGTTTGACTCTATATCCGAAATCCCTAACTTTGGGAATAATTCCTATTTGGAGGATTTCTATCCGAAAATAGTTTAAATTTGCGTTCTTTAACATCCGGTAATGCTAAACAGAAGAATTCTCAGAGTAAAGGCTTTTCAATCTTTGTACGCCTATCATCAGTGCAAAGCCTCCAACTTCAACTTGTCGGTAGACTTTATCCGGGAATCCTTCCAGCCTGACCTCAACAGCATGGAGGTACAGGATAAGGCGCAGCTTAAAAAGGATGCAGAAACCTGTATTGACCTTTTCACCCGCAGCCAGGACGCGCGTACACTCGTAGCTGATGGCAACCTGAGTATAAAAATAAAAAACGTAGCGCTGCATGCCCTCAAACAATACCACAAGCTTTGCGAGGCAGACCTATCGTTTTTGAGGAATAACATGGTGACATCGGCCGAACGCATCCCTGGCTTATACCTCTATGCGATCGGAATATTGCTGGGTTTCCGAAAACACGTGGAAAAAGAGGTAGATAAACGTAGAAAACTCTCCCAAGAACGCGTTTCGGTAATCGCTCCAGGCGAAGACAATTTGGCGAAAAACCGGATACTGCTGTATTTGGAACAAGATTCGCCAATCAAGAGTGAGTTTATCCGGCACCATGTCAACCTCGAGGACTGGAAAGAGGAGATCAAGCAATGGTTTCGGGATTACGTAAAGGTTCAGGAGGAATATGTAGCCTACATGAACCTCACCGATCCCACCCTAGAGGATGACCGTGCCATCGCAGAAAACCTGCTCAAAAAAGTGATCTTAAAAAACGACGCGATCCTTAGTCAGTTTCAAGAACTGGATCTAAACTGGACGGAGAATAAGGCAGTGGTGAGAAGTTTGGCACTAAAAGTGCTGAAAAATGTAGACATAGACCAGAAAGATTCTACCGAGATATTGCCTGACTTGGCGATTAATTGGGACGAGGATAAGGAATTCTTTCAGAATATCTTTAACTTGACTGTGGAATCGGAAAAAGACTACAGTGAGATGATCGCCCAAAAGGCGAAAAACTGGGATATAGACCGAATAGCGCTTACAGATAAAATAATTATTACCATGGCCCTCACCGAAATGGTGAACTTTCCCAGCATACCGGTAAAAGTAACGATCAATGAGTTCATTGATATCTCCAAAACATATAGCACGCCGAAAAGTAAACAGTTTGTGAACGGACTCTTGGATGTGCTGGCAAAAGAACTAACCGACACGGGAAAAATACGTAAAAGTGGTAGGGGCTTATTAGACAATAAATAACTTACACATGAGCAATAAAGGAAATTCATTTTTCGCATTCTTTTTAGGAGCGGGAATAGGCGCAACATTGGGAGTATTGTTTGCACCGGATGCTGGCAATAACACGAGAGACAAGCTGACCTATCAATTGGCCAAGTACAAGGATGAATTGGAAAAGCTCATCACCGAATTGGTAGAAGGCAAGACCTTGGCCTCTAGCGAAGCCAAGTCGGAGGGAAATAAAGTGATTTCGGAAGCCAAGACCAAGGCAGAAAACCTCCTAAACGACGTCAATAAATTGATCGATCAGATAAATCAGGAAAACAACAATTAACTATATCATGACTAGAAACACGTATCTATCTGCTATTTTGCTAGCAGGCGCGTTGGCAGTAGCCGGATGCAATAGCAAGAGCACGGAAGAAACCGATCGAATAAAGGCCTTGGAAGACAAAATCTCCCAACTGGAGCAAAGCACGGTGGTCACCCCCACCAATGCACAAAACGTGCAGCCTGCCGACCCGAGCACGGTGGGAGCCTTCGAATTCGAGAGCATGGAATATGATTTCGGCACGATCGCCGAGGGAGAGGTAATCGAGCACGTATTTTCATTCAAAAACAATGGTCAAGCCCCGCTGGTGATTTCCAATATCCAGGCGTCTTGTGGCTGCACCAGCCCTGATTGGACCAAAAGTCCCATTAAGCCTGGAGATGAAGGCTTCGTCAAAGTGGTATTCAACTCGGCAGGCAAAGCCGGCGTTCAAAGCCCTACAGTGACAATTCAGGCCAATACTACTCCGAATGTCACACGCCTTAGACTAAAAGGCACTGTTAATCAGCGGACTGCTTCTGCCGAGAAACCAAGTTTGGGACCCGTTAAACGATAAACATGCTAAACGTTATTTTATTGCAGGCCGGCGGTGCCGGAGGCGGAATCATGGGGCAAGTGTTCCTGTTCGGAAGTATCATCCTGATCATGTATTTCTTTATGATCAGACCCCAGCAAAAGAAGCAAAAAGATACCAATCTCTTTATCAATGAAGTAAAAAAAGGAGATCAGGTGGTAACAGTAGGTGGGATTCATGGAAAGGTTTATGCCGTAGAGGGGGATACCGTGCTGATTGAACTGGATAAAGGATTAAAAATAAAAGTGGAAAAATCAGCGCTTTCGCTGGACTATACCAAAAAGATCAAGGAGTCTAAATAAAGGACCTACGTTGGGCAACATTCGACAATTCTTCGACAAACTCAAACCGAAGGCGTCTTCAAACTTAAAAGTGGTGGTTTTGTGCGTTGTCACGGCTACCACTTTTTGGCTTTTGAACGCCCTGAATAAGGACGACTACACCACCGTGGTGAGACAGCCCATTGCTTTTTCCTACGATCAGTCGGAGTTCATGCCCGTAGAACCACTTCCTGATCAAATTTCCATTGAGATCAACGGCAACGGATGGGACCTGCTGCGGAAATATTTCAAGTTCCAATCAACCCCCTTTATCATCGAGCTCGACGATCCCTCCCGAAACAGTTTTGTCCTGACCCGAAGCCTTCAGCGTGAGCTTGCCGAAACACTTACCCCTACACAACTGGTAACGATCGTTCAAGACACCATTTCGTTCAGGATTGACAAAATTATCTCGAGAAAAATCACCATTGAACCCGACACATCCGAAAACCTTCTTTCGAAAAATTTTCGTTTTGGCTCACCTATATCCGTAGATCCCGGTCAGGTAACCGTCCGAGGCCCCATTACCAAAATCCAAGATCTAGACGGCAAATGGAAAGTCGATCTGGGAGAGCAGAACATCAATCAGGATTTTGTCAAACTCCTGCCCCTCTCCGTACCAAGAAACCTAAGAGATTACCTGACATTGGATGAGGAATCGGTATTGGTCTCCTTTGAGGTAGTGGAGTTTGTCGAGGGCAAAAAAACACTGGAGATTCAAAAAACATTTCTCCCCTCAAATGTAAAGATTGAACCAGACGTTTCAGCCGTGAACATGTTCTACCTTCTTGACGAGCGAAAAGTAGCAGACTTCGAAAAGTTGGATTTGAAAGCAATTCTCAGCTACAACAACCGCAACCGGGAAGACAGCACCGTTTCCGTGAATTTGAGCGCAGACCCTTCCTACCTGGAAGTCATTGGCTTTGAACCCGCCACCTTCAAATTGATCTATGAGTGAGCCCAAAAAATTACTGGTGGGTATCACCGGTGGAATAGGTGCTGGAAAAACGCTAGTCGCTAAAATCTTCAACCTCCTCGGAGTCCCTATTTACTACGCCGACGACAGAGCCAAATGGCTCATGACGAACCACGCCCCCCTGCGAGAAGCAATCGTAAAGGCATTTGGTCGGGAATCCTACCAATCCGACGGCAGCCTTAACAGAAGTTATCTAGCCTCAAAAGTATTTGCCGAAAAACACAATACCGAGCTTATCAATGGACTGGTACACCCCTTTGTGGGAGAGGACTTCCGAACTTGGTCTCACAGACAGGATACACCCTATGTACTGAAGGAGGCTGCCTTACTGTTCGAAACCGGATCCTATCAGGAACTGGACCGTATCATCACCGTTACCGCTCCGGAAAGCTTACGGATCTTCAGAGTCTTACTTCGGGATCCACAGCGAACCAAAGAGGAGGTGAAAGCGATCATCGATCGGCAGTGGGCGGATGACAAAAAAAAGCAAGCGTCTGCTTTTGTGATCGATAATTCAGAGCAAAAAATGGTGATCCCACAGGTATTGAAAATCCATCAGCAACTAATCGGTCCGAAACGCTAAGCCTATTAGGCAATCTTTTCCAGGGAAATCTGATCTAAGTAAAACTTCATCCGTGAATGCCGGTGGTTTAGAAATTCAATCTTATCGATGCGGTCGTGCTTGTGGTTGTAAAACACCTCCACATACTCCTGCCCCAGGAGGTAGAGATTTACCTTGTAGGCATAATAGCGAATGGCCACCACGAAGGTTCCCTCCGTATAGAGTTTTTGAATCTTTTTATTCAATGAAAGTTTTCTGAAGTCCTCTTTGCTCATGGTAATCGCCTCAGCGGTTTATTCCCGTCTTTGCTGGGTTTCCAATTTCACCTCATTCCTCCGGGGAGATAACGATGAAACCGGAATTTTGCTTGCCTTTGTGTTGCTAAATTAACCATTTTTTTCAAACTCTTCCTAGCCATCCTTTGATCTGAAAACCAGCTGGCACAACCAGAATATTTATACGCTAAAAAACGCTGGGGATTTTTTTTACCAAAGGCTATCCACTATAATTGGCCTAAAATTACCGATGACCCGTATGCTGCAACGATCACACCGCTTTGTACCCATTTTTCTCCAACTTCTGACAATCGGCTACTTGCTGGGATTGTCCTCTTGTTCTCCTTCCAAAAAAATTAGATCCCAGAATATACAGCAGGTGATTGATACGGCCAAATCTTACAGGGGTACTCCCTACCGCTACGGCGGCACCACCCGGTCTGGGATGGACTGCTCCGCACTGGTATACCTTTCCTTTCGAAGTGTGGGGGTCACCTTACCACGGACCACGGAAGACCAAAGCAAAATTGGCAAGAATGTACCCAAAGGAAAACTGGCCAAGGGCGATGTGGTATTCTTCGCTACAGGCAACCGGCGAAGAAAAGTCACCCATGCCGGCATAGTCACGCAAACAGGCCGTGGCAACGTACAGTTTATCCATGCTTCCACCTCGTTGGGTGTTACCGAGGACAATGTCTTTTCAAACTATTGGTCGGGCAGGTTTATTCGGGCCAGGAGAATTTTCTAAACCCCTCGTGTGGGGCCCCATACGAAGGAATTCAACGACTAAATCCTCCTTTTGGAATTACTTATAAAAAATTGAGGTAAAGTGGATTAATTTTTAAAACATCCTTTGGTATTAATCTTTATTAACTAATTTTGCATCCGAATAAAAAAGTTCAGATCCTTTTCATCTTAATATATAAAAATGGCGAATACTGGTAAGATAACTCAAGTCATTGGGCCTGTGGTGGATGTTTCCTTTGAGGGAGGCAGTTTGCCAAACATCCTAGACGCACTTGAGATTACTAAAGAAAACGGTGTAAGAGTTGTTTTGGAAGTACAGCAGCATCTCGGTCAGGACCGTGTGAGGACTATCTCCATGGACTCTACGGAAGGAATGGTTAGAGGCATGGTTGTAACCGATCTAGGTGCCCCCATTTCCGTCCCTACCGGTGAAGGCATCAAGGGTCGGTTGTTTAATGTGATCGGAGAGGCGATCGATGGTTTGCCTCAACCTGAAAGCGGCAAACGGCTTCCTATCCACCGGTCAGCTCCAAAATTTGAGGATCTTTCTACTTCTACAGAGGTTCTTTACACCGGTATCAAAGTAATCGACCTCATCGAACCATACGCCAAAGGTGGAAAAATCGGACTTTTCGGTGGTGCCGGTGTAGGCAAAACCGTATTGATTCAGGAATTGATTAACAATATTGCGAAAGCCTATTCAGGCCTTTCCGTATTTGCGGGTGTGGGTGAGAGAACCAGGGAAGGAAATGACCTTCTTAGGGAAATGATCGAGTCCGGCATCGTTACTTACGGAGATGACTTTATTCACTCCCTGGAAGAACATGGTGGATGGGATCTTTCCAAAGTAGACGTAAAAAAGCTCGAAGACTCCAAAGCCACCTTCGTATTCGGTCAAATGAACGAGCCTCCAGGGGCCCGTGCAAGGGTAGCCCTTACCGGATTGACCCTAGCGGAGTACTATCGTGACGGCGAAGGAGAAGGTGCTGGAAAAGACATCCTTTTCTTTATCGACAACATCTTCCGATTCACTCAGGCAGGTTCTGAAGTATCTGCCCTATTGGGAAGGATGCCATCAGCCGTGGGGTATCAGCCTACCCTGGCAACCGAAATGGGTGCCATGCAAGAGCGGATTACCTCTACCAAAAACGGTTCCATCACCTCCGTACAGGCCGTATACGTACCTGCAGATGACTTGACTGATCCGGCACCGGCTACAACCTTTGCCCACTTGGACGCTACCACGGTACTATCCCGAAAGATCGCCGAGCTGGGAATCTATCCAGCGGTAGATCCGTTGGATTCTACGTCCCGAATCTTGGAGCCAGGTATCTTGGGAGATGAACACTATAACTGTGCAACCCGCGTGAAGGAAATCCTTCAACGCTACAAAGAACTTCAGGACATCATTGCCATCTTGGGTATGGAAGAATTGTCCGAAGATGACAAGCTCGTTGTTCACAGAGCTAGAAGGGTGCAGCGTTTCCTTTCACAACCTTTCCACGTAGCTGAGCAGTTCACCGGTCTTAAAGGCGTATTGGTCGATATCAAGGATACCATCAGAGGCTTTAATATGATCATGGACGGGGAATTGGATCACCTCCCTGAAGCAGCTTTTAACCTAGTGGGCAGCATCGAAGATGCCATTGCCAAAGGTGAAAAGATGATGGCTGAAGTAAAATAAATTGATATGCCCATGTGGGGTGCCTTTTCGACACCCCATTATAACGATAAACTATGCACCTAGAAATCATTACTCCCGATAAGAAAATATTCGAAGGAGAAGTTTCTGAAGCTTCGTTTCCTGGAGCCGATGGATCGTTTCAGGTATTAAAAAACCACGCGCCTATCGTGTCGGCCCTGGCCAAAGGATCTGTTTCCTTTTCTACGGCTGATGGGAAACGCACGGTCCAGGTTGATGGAGGAGTGGTTGAAGTAAACGACAATAAAATCATCGTATTGGCAGAGAAAGTACTGGTATAACTCCTTTATTTTCTACTCATTACCTAAAAGGGCTGCTCATTGACGAGCAGCCCTTTTTACATGTAGCACGATTTCCCCCAAGGCCTAGGCGTTGTCCTCCAAAATACCCGTCTCTAAACCGTCTATACTTTTTGTGTTTTTTTCCAGCCAATAGGCTTCTATTCCCTCTGCTCCCTTTCTATCAGCCCAAGCCGAAAGCGTAGGTCGTTCTTCTTTGAACTCCATCAGTGGCACAGCAAACCCACAGGATGTCTGTACGAGGTCAATCGACAACTCCACGACCTGCCTGGCACCTGAGATATTCGGAAAAAGGCCCAAATACTCACCAAACGACACATCCCTGGGATGGAAGATCTTGGCTGTGCCATACAGCCTCAATATCATCGGCTTCCCTTCAAAGGCACAAAATAGGATTGTCATCCGGGGAAGCAGGCGCAGGTGTGCCGCTGTCTCGTTGCCACTTCCGGTTAGGTTGAGCCAAACGAGCAGGTTATCGTCCAAAACACGAAGGGTGTCCATCCCTTTGGGAGAAACATTAACTCTACCCTCTGCGGCTGCAGTACCAACAAAAAAGATTTTCTGTGCTTCGATAAAATCCCTTGTGTCAGCATTCAGCGATGTAAATTTCTTTCCCATATAGCTCCTATCTGTTAACTGGATATTCATTTATCCAATTGAATCCTCTTTTATTCAAAAAATAATCTGATTTTATCTTTCGAGTTGCTGTCATTGAAAGCTGGCTTTCTCCTGCCTCCCACCTGATATGATGCAGCCCGCCATCTTGTGTGATTCGCAAGCTTCCCAGTTCTTCATCCTGATCGTACCCATTCACCAGCATAAAGCCATCATCCCCAAGCTCGCCGGTAGTTAAATATAGCATGCTTCCAGATACATGCCGAACTAAAAGTGAATTCTTTTCCAAAACCAGCATTTCAACCGGATCCTCTATCGATTCCCCTGTTACCTCAAATCCCGTGACCCTATAGGCTCCGTCCCAAGGGTTGTCGGGTCCATCTCTACCCTGCCTGAGGTATTGCCCCACGAACAGACTAAAAGGGATTATGAATACGAGGTAATACTTTGCCGCTCGGTAGACCCATTTCTGCCTTTTCGAGGTAAACCGCCTTGGCTCGTACTTGATCTGTCCCTCCCGACGACACACCAGGATAACTACTAACTGCCGCAAATAAGGCCATAAAATCACGATAGAAAAAAGCAAAAGATGACCGGAAAGGATTTTTACCGGCACATCAAAAGACATATTCACCATGAAAATATTAAACGTGACGGCTACGGATAGCAAGGCTCCAATGACAACCGTGCGACGAAAAAGCAATAGCGCACCCGCCGCAATCTCCGACACTCCCATAAATACCTTGTATAGGTCGGAGTATCCAAAAAAGCGCCATGCTAATCCCATCGGTGAAAAGTCCCCATGTACCTGTTCCAATGACCCTAGACTGGCAGCCGGAAACTGCCCTCCCCAAAACTTAGCAACGCCATACACAATTAACGTAATCCCAACAAAATACCTAGCGTAAACACGAACCAGGGCAAAGGGGTTGCCTAACCAAGAAATTCGCTTGCTAAGAGCCAATAGACCCATCGCACCTACCAGGGATAGCAGTGATTTGGCCAGCAACTGCACATAGTCATAGGTAGTATCCCCACTTCCATACCCACCCTCATAGTTTACCTCATCCAGTCTCAGAAGGCTATAGGCCACCCAATCGGAAAATGATTTGATTAGCCATCCATAGGAGGCATTGGTTAATTCTTGTCCAAACGGAATATGTTGGGCTGGAAAAGGAAAAATGAACAAAAAAATATAGAGCGAAAAGACGAGCAGCGAATAGCTGCCAAACGAGCTGGATACGTTATTCATAAAATGGTAGCTTTAATAGGTAGGTAAGGCTCAAAAAAGATCACAAACTGGCTTGTTGCTCAAACCATCCCCCAAAGACCCAACAACATATAAATCCCAGCCGCTATCGAAGCCCCCAAGATCGGTCCTACAATAGGAACCCAACTATACGCCCAATCGCTTGTCCCCTTGCCTTTGATGGGCAAAATGGCATGCATAATCCGCGGCCCCAGGTCACGGGCAGGATTGATGGCATAGCCGGTGGTGCCTCCCAATGAAAGTCCTATCACCCAAACCAAAAAGGCCACAGGCAGCGCACCCAAAGACCCAAGTCCTATAGGCGTATTATTCCCATCGTTAATAACGGGATCCGTAGAATATAAAATCACAATAATCAGCACCGATGTACCAACCATTTCAGAAATCAGATTTGAACCGTAATTCCTGATCGCCGGTACCGTACCAAAGGGAGCAAACTTTAAACCCGGATCAGGTGTGGCATCGAAATGGTCCTTATATACCAACCACGCAATCCCCGAACCAAACATGGCCCCAAGTACCTGCGCCAGCACGTAATGAGGAACCATACTCCAAGCAAAATCACCCGTCAAAGCAAGTCCCACACTTACGGCAGGGTTGAGGTGAGCCCCACTGTATGGACCCGCTACCACGACTCCGATAAAAACTCCCAACGCCCAAGCCGTGGTGATCACGATCCAGCCGGAGTCAAATCCCTTGGTCTTGTTCAAGACCACATTGGCAACTACCCCGGATCCCATGGCGATCAACAGGGAGGTACCTACAAACTCAGCAACAAATGTCGTCATAGCCTACTCCTCCATCCAGTTTAAAGTTCTATCAATGGCTTTATGCCAAAAATGGAGGTTTTTCGCAACCTTCTCTTGATCCATCTTCGGTTCAAAACTCGCATCGGTCTCCCACAATTCCCGAAGATCCTCCACACTCTTCCAATACCCCACGGCCAGTCCTGCCAAATAGGCAGCCCCGAGCGCCGTAGTTTCCAACATCTGTGGACGCTTTATCTGACACCGAATCAGGTCAGCTTGAAATTGCATCAAAAAATCGTTTGCCGTAGCTCCACCATCCACCCGCATTTCCTTCGTCTCCTCTCCCGCATCTTTTTCCATAGCCTTTAGCACATCATATACCTGATACGCAATGGCCTCCAGTGCAGCCCGGGCCATATGTGCCCGGGTAGTTCCTCGGGTTATCCCAAAAAACGCCCCTCGGGCGTCCTGATCCCAGTAAGGTGCCCCCAATCCTGTCAAGGCAGGCACAAAGTATACTCCGTCATTATCGTCCAAACGTTCCGCAAGTGCTTGGCTATCGCCTGCTTGACGAATAATCTCCACTCCATCCCTAAGCCACTGAATGGCAGCACCTCCTATAAAGACACTCCCCTCCAATGCATAGGTCACTTTCCCATTCAGGCCCCAAGCGATGGTTGTGAGCAACTTATTTTTTGACTCAACCGGCTTTTCCCCGGTATTCATGACCAAAAAGCAGCCTGTCCCGTAGGTCGTTTTAGCCATCCCCGGCTTTAGACACAGCTGCCCGAACAGGGCAGCCTGCTGATCGCCTGCAATTCCTGCGATCGGAATCTTGGCTGAAAACACATCACCCGCCGTGGTACAGAACTGCTCACTGCTCGGCCGAACCTCCGGTAAAATAGAAGCCGGAATATCAAACAGCTCCAACAGCTCCACATCCCACTTCAATTCGTGGATGTTAAAAATCATCGTTCTACTGGCGTTTGTGAAATCCGTCAGGTGCTCTTTTCCACTGGTCAGTTTCCAAATCAGCCAAGTATCCACTGTACCAAAACAAACCTCTCCCCGCTCGGCTTTTTCCCGAGCACCTGATACGTTGTCCAAAATCCACTTGATCTTCGTGGCAGAAAAATAAGCATCAATGATCAGTCCGGTTTTTCGGCTGATGAGATCCGCGTAGCCTTGGTCTTTCAATTGGTTGCAATAGGCTGAAGTCCGTCGGTCTTGCCAGACGATGGCATTATAAAGTGGCTTACCCGACTTTCTGTCCCACAAGATGGTAGTTTCCCGTTGATTGGTAATCCCGATTCCCGCTAGTTGTGCCGCCGTAATGCCCGCCTTGGTAATGGCTTCTGTGGCCACACTTGCCTGAGAGGTCCAAATTTCGGCGGGATCATGCTCGACCCAGCCAGGCTTGGGGAAATGCTGTTCGAAATCCTTCTGAGCAACCGCTACGGAACGTCCGGCATGATCGAAAAGTATGGCTCTGGAACTAGTGGTGCCTTGGTCCAAAGCGAGGATAAATTGGGTTTGGTTTGTCATGAATTACAGGCTATCGATTACATATTTATTTGCTAATTTATTAAAATCTTCCAATTCCGCGGCAGTCCAAGCGGTGTCTTTTCCCAATTCCCCTGCCATCAACTCTGCAACTCTTGGTGCCATAGAGATGGCAGCTTTCGCATCCAGTATCAAAACTCTCATTCTGCGGGACAATACATCCTCCACTTTCATGGCCATCTCTTCACGCACCGCCCATACCACTTCAGCTTCCGTATAGGGGTATTTTTCATGTAGCCGTTTGTTTAGGGAGGGATTTTCCTTCACCATTTCCCGCAACCTCTCAGCCTCCGAACCATAACTTCTCCAGTGACTTAGCTCCAATGACTCACTATATCCATGCAAGCGTATGTCCATCGACGTGCTGGGGTTTAACTTGACCCCAATTACTTTTCCAACTGCTTCCACTGTGTCTTCGCCCATTTTCCGAAATGTCGTCCATTTACCGCCGGTAAGCGTAATCAGCCCGGAATCAGACACGATAATCTTATGGCTTCGGGAAATCTCCTTGGTTTTCATGCTACCTTCTTTAGGGGCTGCCAATGGACGCAATCCGGCAAAAACCGAGAGCACGTCCTCGCGGGTAGGGGCCTCTTTCAAGTAAAGACGAGCCGTATCTAGGATAAACGAGATTTCCTTTGCCAAAGGCCGAGGCTCCATTTTGGCCTTTTCCCGTAGGGTGTCAGTGGTTCCAACGACCAGCTTATCCTGCCATGGTACGGCAAACAACACCCTCCCGTCTGAGGTGGCTGGAATCATCAAAGCGTCTTGTCCACCCAAAAAAGACCGATCCATCACCAGGTGAATTCCTTGACTTGGCTGAATGGTCTTGCCAATACCCGGCTGATCCATTCGCAGGATCTTATCCGCAAATACGCCCGTGGCATTCACCACTGCCTTTGCCTTAATCCGGTACTTCTTACCGCTCACGCTATCCTTTACAGAGACGCCGTCTACCTTACCTTGACTGTTTTTTGTCACATCCGAAACAGGCACATGGTTGAGTATACAGCCGCCCATGGCATCGCAGGTCTGGGCAATGGCGAGTGCCAGTCGGGCATCGTCAAATTGCCCGTCGTGATAGACGATTCCTCCCCGTAGACCCTCCGTCTTGATCTGGGGTAATCGGTTTATGGTCACCTTGCGGGAGATAAACCTGCTTTTCCCGAGTCGCAAGCGCCCCGCCATCCAATCGTAGATCTTGAGTCCAATTGAATACTTCCACCGATCAAAAAAAGAATAGATAGGAATGATAAAGGGCTGGTTTTCGGTCAGGTGAGGGGCATTATTCAATAGCCTACCACGCTCTTTCAATGCCTCAAATACCAAACCGATCTCCCCCTGGGCCAAGTACCTGACGCCTCCATGAACCAGCTTTGTACTACGACTTGAGGTCCCCTGTGCAAAATCCGCTTTTTCACAGAGCACCACACTCAGCCCCCGCGAAAGAGCATCCAAAGCAACCCCCAACCCCGAGGCGCCTCCTCCTATGATGACCAGATCCCAGACCCTTTCCTTTTCCTCCAGCTTTGATAAATTTGTATTTCTATCCATTACTCATTTGATTTACTCAAAAGTAATACAAAAAGAAACAAAGAGAAAGAAAAGGAAACTCTTTTAAACCAAATCACTTTCTTTTTGGCATGTATTTAGCTAATATTAGGGATCAGTAATTCTTTTCAACCCGATTTGGGGAAGTATTCATCCGATCAAACCATTCTCAACCTTGGCATGACAATAGCGGAAAGACATAAGTTCATATTGGAAAATCTGCAAAAAGCAGGCTATGTGAGCGTTGCTGAACTTAGCAAAACATTAAACGTCACGATGGTGACCGTTCGGAAGGACCTTAAAATCTTGGAAGACAAAGGGCTGCTCTTTCGTACCCACGGCAGCGCAACCCCTGTGGCCCCCTATGTAAACGACCGACCTCTCGACGAGAAAAAGCTGGTCCACGTTAACCAAAAACTGATCATTGCTAAAAAAGCAATAGAATATCTCCAGAACAACGATGCCATTATCATCGGGTCAGGGACGACCGTGGTTTCCTTTGCCCAAGCGATCCCGAAAGGCCTAAACCTAACCATACTTACAGGTGCCATGAATGTCACCATGGCGCTGCTGGACAATCCCAACGTGGAACTAGTCCAATTGGGAGGAGTAGTCCGAAAGAGCAGCAGTTCCGTGGTAGGGCATTATGCCGAGGAAATGATCCGGCATTTTGCGTGCAGCACCTTGTTTTTAAGTGTAGACGGTGTGGATTTGGAGTTTGGTTTGACGACTACGAATATGATGGAAGCCCACCTAAACATGCAAATGATCCGAGCCGTACAAAAGACCATTGTGCTGGCCGATTCCAGTAAGTTTGGAAAAAAGGGGTTTGGCAAGATCGCCTCCTTGGAGGACGTGGATGTGATCATTTCCGACAATGGTTTATCCTCTCACTACATAAAAAAAATGGAAGAAAAGGGCATCGAAGTAATCATTGCCTGAAACTCAGACAAGATTACTTCCATGCCCCAAACAATAACCCCTGTGAATAGTACTGATTTACAGACGGGCGTCTACCAATTCCTTCGCCAAAACGGACTTCACGTCAAATACCACCTGCGTATCGGACTTGGCGATGGGCCAACCTTTAAATTCCTTATGGGCAACTGCCAATACGATGGCAGAATAATCCGCCAAGTTAGGGGTATCACCCCCGTTCAGGATCGATATTCCGTATTCGTGCTCCACTTCGTCCTTATTAGCCCAAGGGTCGTATACATCCACTTCCATATCAAAGGTCTTTAGCTCTTGGTAAATATCTATGACACGGGTGTTTCGTACGTCTGGGCAATCCTCCTTAAAGGTAAACCCGAGGATCAGGACTTTGGAGTCGATTACCTTTAGGTCCTTACGCATCATCAGTTTGATCACTTCCGTGGCTACATGCTTACCCATGCTATCGTTAAGTCTTCTGCCAGCCAGAATGATCTCTGGATGATAGCCCACCTCCTGTGCCTTTTGAGCCAAGTAGTAGGGATCCACACCGATACAATGTCCCCCGACCAAGCCCGGACGGAATGGTAGGAAATTCCACTTAGTGCCCGCAGCGATCAGCACCTCTTGGGTGTCTATGCCCATCAGGCTAAATATTTTGGACAACTCATTCACAAATGCAATATTGATATCCCGTTGGGAGTTCTCAATTACCTTTGCTGCCTCGGCGACTTTGATGGAAGGTGCCAGGTGGGTACCTGCAGTTATTACAGCTTTGTACAGCGAATCGACGTATTCGGCCGCCTCGGGAGTACTTCCTGAGGTTACTTTTAAAATCTTCGCAACGGTATGTTCCTTATCACCGGGATTGATTCGTTCTGGGGAATATCCCACGTAAAAATCAGTGTTATACTTCATGCCCGATATTTTCTCAAGCACTGGAACACACTCGTCTTCGGTCACACCGGGGTACACGGTAGATTCATAAATCACGACATCTCCCTTTTTGAGAGCCTTTGCTACGGTCTCAGAAGCCTTGATCATGGGAGTAAGTACAGGTCGATTATACCTATCTGTGGGCGTGGGAACCGTAACCACAAAAATATTGGCCTCCTTCAAATGCTCGCTTTTATCCGTGCAAAAGAGTCCATTTTTTTCGCTCCGATCCGAGACAATCACCTGCTTCAGGTCCTCATCCTCCACCTCTAAGGTGAAGTCCTTGCCTTCATTCAGCTCCTTCACCCGCTTGGAGGAAATATCGAATCCGATAACCGGGAATTTCTTGGCAAACTCTACTGCCAAAGGAAGTCCTACATAGCCCAGTCCAATGACAGCAATTGTAGAATCAGAAAATGATTTTAATGGTGCACTCATAATTTTATTTTAAAAACAAAGAAACATAGTATTCAGGTGATAATTGAATTCTAAAAAACGTTCCACCGATTTTCCTCTCCAGCATGTATATACCCAGGAAGGATTCTTCTAGGATTAGCCTTTTTGTAAGAGTATCTCAATGATTCGCTTGGCCGTCTGACCATCCCAAAGCTCAGGGGTACTACCCTCCTTCCAATTGCCACCAAAGAGTTTCTGCATCGCCGGAGCAATTGCCTGAGGGTCGGTACCAAGCAGCTCATTGGTACCCTGAGTGATTGTTTCAGGTCGTTCGGTATTATCCCGAAGCGTCATGCAAGGCACCCCCATCACGGTAGTTTCTTCGGTAATTCCTCCCGAATCGGTAACGACGGCCTTAGAGCGTTCAACCAAGTAGTTAAACTCTAGGTAACCCAGTGGCTCTACCATATGAAGTCGCTCTTGAGAAATTCCAATACGATTGAGCATGGCCTTTGTACGCGGATGTACCGGAAAGATCAACGGCAATCCCTGTGTGTGGGCTACAATTTCATCTATCAGGAACTTTAATTTTTCTTCTTGGTCCACATTGGCCGGCCGGTGTAGCGTCATCACCAAGTACCCTTTCTCCGTCAGAGATAAAGAATCCCAAACCTTCGGTTTCTGAAACCTAGGCCTGTGCTTCAATAGGGTATCGATCATGGTGTTGCCCACAAAAAATATGCGTTCATCGCCAACTCCTGAATTTCTAAGGTTGGTATTTGCCACCTCAGAAGTGGTAAAGAAATAATTCGTGATACTATCCGTCACCAGCCGATTGATCTCCTCCGGCATGGTCCAATCTCCGGATCGGATTCCAGCCTCCACGTGGGCGACCTTGACGTGAAGCTTTTGCGCCGTGATGGCGCAGGCCATGGTAGAGGTCACATCGCCTACTACCAGACAAATATCCGGTTTACCACTTTCCAGCAGTAATTTTTCGTAGCCCACCATGATAGCAGCGGTTTGTTCGGCCTGCGTGCCTCCACCGGCACCCAAATTCACATCAGGCTGCGGAATGCCAAGCTGCTCAAAAAAACTATCCGACATATTTTTGTCATAATGCTGACCCGTATGGATCAAGCGAAAATCAATATCCTTCCCATCTTCCTTTGCCGCCACGATTGCATCGATGATAGGAGAAATCTTCATAAAATTAGGACGCGCACCCGCTATCAGATCTACCAACATAAAATAAAGCTATTAATACCTAAATAAAGAAAATATCATTACACAAATATGCTCGTTGAAACACGAAAACAAAACAAAATCCCTTACTTATTTACCTGAAAATTAACCAAAACAGGTAAATGATCCGACGCATAGGATTCATTTATCACCTCATGGGAAGTCACCACAAAAGCCTCCTTCGGCTTTACCATGACAAAATCAATTTCCTTTTGCGGGTTAACCTGAGGTATCGTCGGGGCACAGTTTTCAGTGCAGGGCCTTTGAAAGTGGCTGTCCAAATAGACCATCGGCGACATTGTAACCTCTGCGTTAAAATCACCCGCTAGGATTATTGGCTTCGGTGATCTATCTTCAAAAAAAGCAACGATCGCCTTTGCTTGCCTTAGGGTAACTTCCTCTCGCTTAAACTCCAAATGAGTCCCTGCAAATGTAATCTCTTTACCTCCCGGAAGTTCAATATCTATGAAAACGGCTGTCCGAGGTTCGGTGTCGGGATCATTTGGCAGTGAAAATCCACCTTTGGCACTGATCGGAAACTTAGACAATAATGCATTTCCATATTCTCCTCCGGCATGGTCGATGGATTTATAAAAATACCAATACATCCCAGTCAATTCCCCCAACTTCTCTGCCTGATGTAACGATTTGCCAGACCTCTCGGTATACACATCCACCTCCTGTAGGGCGACCAGGTCGGCCCCGCTTTCACGGATCACTTTCGCGATAGCCTCCACATCAATAAACCCTGGCTTAGACGGCGGATTACAGTGGTGTATGTTGTAGGACAATACGGATATTTCCTGCGCAAATAACGGGGAACCACCTAACACCCATAAAAAAACCACTAACCCCACCGTAAACAAAATCGACATGCGGGTGATGAAACTGAATATCATGATGTTGTCAAATTTATTACGCGATCCCACTTCCTCAAATTCTGCCCAAAGGTATAAACTGATTGGCTTTTTTCCTATTCTTGCCATAAGACAGCTAATATCTGACAATCAAATCTGTACAACCAAGCAAAGCTGCGTTCCTCCAGCAGAAGTCGAAGGTCTAAGAGTAATTTTTGAATACAGCTTTTTGAATCTGAAACAATAAAAAACGGTATTTAAAATTATTTTAAAATTAAAATTTATATTATCGAAATAAACCTTCAAATTATTAGGATAATTTTTTTATTTCTCCTAAAATTAGGCCGGGATAGTCTATACTCATATCACCAAAAATGATCCAATTTTCTGCCTTTCATCAGCCTCTGCTTGAAGCAGGGTCCGATGTGCCATTGTCAAAACCAACACGTACTAATGCTACAGGGGACCAATCCTTGCATCGCTTAGCGGAAATAATGACGCTTGCCTTTGATGCATATGCAGCGATAATCACATCGGTAGATGAAGATGAGGTCTTTGCTTATTCAAGGCAAGAAAGGTCCCAGGTGGATTTCCACTGTGTTGGTGCGTTTTGCCAACAAATGATTATAAAGTATGGAGCGAATGCTGTATTGGAAACATGGCTGGATGCTGAATTTGATCAACTGCAACACCTCACAGGCGAAGTCACTACTGTTATTTCACAAACCGCACTTATTACGGGAGACAAGGATATACCGATAGGCACAATATGTCTACTGGACGATAAACCCAGGGTATTGGATGCTAGCCAACAAAGAATGTTTGAGTTATTGACGGAAGAAGCGAAAGGCCTACTAAAAGGACGGATTCATGGGATTGAAAGCACCGAAATACTTCAAAGCGAAACCCATTATTCTAAGGAAAGAAACCTGCTTCGAACCATCATTGATAACATCCCAATCAGTATCTATACCAAAAACCTCCACCATCAAAAGGTTCTGGTTAACCGGGCCGAACTCGAATTCCTTGGGTTTTCGGAAAACAGTAACGTAGTTGGAAAAACCGACCATGAACTCTATCCAGCGGAAATCGCACACACTGCTATGGAAGAAGACCGGTGGGTCATGGAAGATGGCGGGAAAATAATCAACAAAGAAGCCAAGTTAGTGAAGGCTGACGGTACCACACGATACTGCCTGATCTCAAAAATTCCGTTGATAAATACCTCTGGGCAAATAGAGGGGCTGGTAGGCATTACCAACGATATTACTCCGCGCAAGGAAACCGAACTACTTCTTTCCGAAAAAACGCAAAGATTGGATTCCATAATCAAGGGAACCCATGCGGGTACATGGGAATGGAATATACAGACAGGAGAAAGAGTATACAACGAGCGTTGGGCTAGGATAATTGGATATTCCAACCAGGAGCTTGAAAACGGAAAGATCCCCTCATTTGACCAACTTTGCCATCCTGAAGACCATTTAAAATGCAAACAACAGCTTGATGAACACTTCCAGGGCATCTCTGATTATTACCAGTGTGAAATAAGGCTAAAGCACCGAAGCGGTCATTGGGTGTGGGTGATGGACCGTGGGAAAATCAGTTCTTGGACAAACACAGGGAAGCCCTTGCTTATGTTCGGCACCCATCAGGAGATCACAGACCGCAAACAACTGGAACACGGACTAAAGTCAAACCTAGAAAAATTCAAGCGCCTGTTTGATCTTTCTCCTGTGGGTATCGCATTATCCGATTTTGAAACAGGTCAATTCCTCGAAGTAAACCATGCGTTGCTTGCTGCCACAGGCTACGAAAAAACGGCATTTTTGACACTGAATTTTAGACAAATTGGTCTAGGTGGCTCCGATCAGATTTACGAGATATGGCGAAAAAGCCTGAGAGACAACGGAGTTTACGGACCTTTTGAAGATGGCTTCTTGAGTGAAAACGGAACACGTATTCCTGTTTTGATGAAGGGAATCCGATACCAAAACGACCAAAACAGGTGGGTGGTACTTTCTGTGATCCAGGACATTTCCGAACAGAAAAGACAGGAAGCATTGCTTAAAGAAGCAAAGGAGTTGGCCGAAAATGCCAACCAGGCGAAGTCTGCATTTCTTGCCAATATGAGCCATGAAATCCGAACACCCCTCAACGGTGTGATTGGATTCACCGACTTGTTAATGAAAACACCCCTGTCGGATACTCAGCTGCAATACATGAAAACCGTGCACCAGTCTGCCCATTCACTGCTTGACCTCATCAACGACATCTTAGATTTTTCCAAGATAGAAGCCGGTAAAATGGAGCTCTCGATGGAGCGAACAGACTTGTTCCACTTGGGTGAACAGGTAGCCGAAATCACCAAGTACCAAGCCCATGCCAAAGGATTGGAACTATTGGTCAACATCCCTAGAAGCCTTCCCAGGTTCATTTTTGTTGACGATGTGCGTCTTCGACAAATCCTAGTAAACCTACTGACAAATGCGGTGAAGTTTACACAGAAAGGTGAAGTAGAATTGAAAGTGAGTGAATGCGATGCCTTGGATGAAAATACTCGGAGGTATCGGTTTTCCGTTAGGGATACTGGCATTGGCATCGCCAAAGATAAACGGGATAAAATTTTCGAAGCCTTTTCTCAAGAAGACGCCAGTACGACTAGGAAATTCGGCGGTACCGGATTGGGATTGGCTATTTCAAACAAGCTGTTGGGGCTGATGGGTTCTGAGTTGGCCCTGGAAAGCAACCTAGGTAAGGGAAGCCTTTTTTACTTTGACTTATTGGTCCGCGTAGAAGAAGGAGAAAAGGCCGTCTCTCACGAGTTCTCAGCGACAAAGCATATCTTAGTCGTTGACGATAACGCCACCAATCGGTCTTTAATGAGCGAAATGCTACAGGAAAGAGGGATACAGGTAAGTCTGGCCGACAACGGACTAACCTGCCTGCAACTTCTTGAGAAGGAAAAGGATATCGACCTTATTTTGATGGACTATCGCATGCCCTTCCTCAACGGTATAGAAACTGCCGAAAAAATCCGGCAAAATAAATCCTTTGCCGATAGGGAATTGCCCATTGTGTTATTGTCAAGTTCCAGTGAAGAAGACCTGGATAGTGCAAAGCTGAACGAGCTAAATGTCCGTCAAAAACTAGTTAAACCTGTCAAACTCGACCAAATCGACGATGCCATCCGAAAAATACGTGGAGAATCAATTCATCAGGCGCCCGTACCGATAATCGAACAACCCGAAAACCTTGAAGAGAAACCCTTCTCTGTGCTGGTAGCGGAAGACAACCCGGTTAACATGAAGCTGACCAAGGCAATCCTCCAGCGAATCAGCCCATCCATCGAGGTGGTCGAAAAAGTAAATGGCTTGGAAGCGTATGAGTACGTCACAGAACATACTCCAGATTTGATACTGATGGACGTTCAGATGCCCATCATGAACGGATATGAGACTTCACGTGCGATCCGAAACCTTGAAAACGGCGTTTCCATTCCGATATTGGCCCTCACGGCTGGAACGGTCATGGGAGAAAAGGAACGCTGTCTCGAAGCTGGCATGAACGACTACCTGACCAAGCCCATTGTGCAAGATCTCCTGATCGCCTTTATCAAGGAGAGAATTCAGAAGCAACTGTAATTTTCATATATTTTTCAGCTTGTAAATGGTCGTATTCGGTACAAAAGCAGTATTCTATATCGACAGCTATCCAGTAAGGGAATTTCCCAAAAAAGCGATCAGGTAGGTTGCCTCAAGCCGAGGGATAGCTGGTTTCCTCCTGCCTGTAGAAAGACCGGTGAGGTAAAAGGTATGAGCTCTTTAAAACAACCAATAAACCGATGAAGGACAACAACCCAAAAAACACAGACTCTAGGAGAGATTTCTTAAAAAAAACATCTCTCGCCGCAGCTTCTTCCTTTTTTATCGTTCCCAGACACGTGTTGGGTGCAGGCTATATCGCGCCTAGCGATAAGCTAAATATTGCCGGGATTGGTGTTGGCGGTAAGGGCCGGAGCGACCTTTCCTCCTTTGCAAAAAGCCCACACGTAAATATTGTCTCGCTCTGCGACGTGGACGACAGGATGACTGCTGAATCCAAAAAGAATTTTCCGAAGGCAACTTTTTATAAGGATTTTCGGGAAATGCTATCAAAAGAAAAAGACACCATCGACGCATGCTCGATTTCTACACCTGACCATACCCATGCCGTAGCCACCATTGCGGCCATGCAATTGGGGAAGCATGTATACACCCAAAAACCGTTGACTCACAATATCCAGGAGGCAAGGGTTTTAGCAGAAGCCGCTAAAAAATACAAAGTTGTTACCCAAATGGGTAATCAGGGAGGATCGGGCGATGGTGTGCGCCGTATGAAAGAAATCTACGACTCCGGAATTATCGGAACTGTGGAAAAAGTACAATGCTGGACAAACCGTCCAGTTTGGCCTCAAGCAGTCCCCACGGATAAAACCTTTAAAATCCCCAAGGAACTGGACTACGACCTATGGTTGGGACCTGCTCCAAAGGTCCCTTACAACGAAGCCTACTTACCATGGAACTGGCGAGGTTGGTGGCCCTATGGCACAGGCGCACTAGGCGATATGGCTTGCCATATCATGGATCCGGTCTTCCGGATTTTGCCCATCGATTTCCCGAACTCGGTAGAATGTAGCGTCTCAGGCACATGGATGTTTACCCTGCGCGAACAAGACCATAACCCGGATTGGACCCCATTTTCGACCTCCATACACCTAAACTACCCCCGCAAAGACGCCAAAGGAGATATTAAGGTTAGTTGGTACGACGGGGGAATCCTTCCCGAAAAACCAGAAGAACTGTTGCCAGGCGAGGCCTTTGGCAACTCGGATGGCGGGGTACTCTTTATTGGATCCAAAGGAAAACTCATGGCTGATTGCTACGGTGCCAATCCTAGATTACTACCTTTAAAAGACAATGAGATCCTCAATATTCCCGAAACCATACAGCGGGTACCGGATCAGGACCATTACCTAAACTGGGTAAATGCCTGCCTAGCAGGATACGGAAATGCAGAAACGAGCTCCCCGTTCGAATACGCGGGACCATTTACCGAAAGTATCCTGATCGGCAATGTGGCCATTCGAAGCTGGATGCTGCGGGATAATCCAGAGGCACGCCGAAGTGACGAACGCTACCTGGGCCGCAAAAAATTACTGTGGGACTCTGCCAACATGAAAGTGACCAATTACGACAATGCCAACCAGTTTGTTTCGAGAGAATACCGGAATGGCTGGAACCTAGGTTGATCAACCTAGCATACAATGGTAACGATTACGCCCAATGCCCCTGCGTTCAGCCTGCGGGGGCATTTTTTTTGTTAGGGGTACGTACCAAAAACCAAGTGTCGCCACCTGAAACCCCATCTCCGCGATCAACCATGCGGCTACTAATCGAATTTACGTATATTTGGGTTTCAAATGAATGAAAATGACCTTATTAAATTGCCGAAATCCCCTCCTCCTTTTTGCGCTAGTGCTTGTTGCGTCCTGTGATTCGCCAAAAGAAGTGGACAAAAAAGAGGAGCCTGCCAGCCCTCCCCTATTTACCCTCTTACCTGCAGAAAGCACCGGGATCAGCTTCGAAAACACCCTGACCGAAGGCTTGAACACAAACATACTGATGTATGAATATTTCTACAACGGCGGGGGAGTAGCAGTAGGTGACCTAAACGGTGACGGCCTAGATGATATTTACTTCACCGGAAACATGGTCCCAAACAAGCTCTATCTAAACAAAGGATCCATGCAATTCGAAGACGTAACACTCAAAGCAAACGTAGCCGGCAGGCCTGGGCCGTGGGCTACAGGGGTTACCATGGCTGATGTAAACGGAGATGGCCTTCTAGATATATATGTTTGCTATTCGGGCAGCCTCCCACCCGATAAGCGACGAAACCAGCTTTTTATTAACCAAGGACCCGACGAAGACGGGATCCCGATTTTTTCGGAAGAGGCAGAACATTTCGGATTAGACAGCGAAGCCACCTCTACCCAAGCAGTCTTTTTTGATATGGACAACGATGGGGATTTGGATCTGTTCCTGCTAAACCATAACCCTAAATCACTCCCCATTCTGGACGAGTCAAATACCGCTGAAATATTGAAGCATCCCGACCTGGCCGGGCCACAGCTATTTCGAAACGACAACGGGAAATTCACAGACGTCACGGAAAAGGCCGGCATATTTAACTCCGCCCTGTCCTATGGATTGGGGGCCGGTGTTTCGGATATAAACGGCAACGGCTACTTGGATATTTATGTCAGCAACGACTATACGGTACCCGACTACTTGTACATCAACAACGGTGACGGCACCTTCACCGACCTGATAGGAGAAAGCATGGGACATATTTCCAATTTTTCGATGGGCAGCGATATTGCCGACATCAACAACGACGGCTTGGTAGATATCTTCACACTGGACATGCTACCCGAAGACAACCGCCGACAGAAGCTACTCATGGCACCGGACAATTACGAAAAGTTTGAGTTTAACTTGCGGGTGGGCTTTCACCACCAATACATGCGCAATATGCTTCACCTGAACCATGGCAATGGTACGTTCAGCGAAATCGGGCAACTTGCTGGCATCTCCAATACCGATTGGAGCTGGGCAGCTCTTTTTGCAGATTTTGACAATGATGGATGGAAAGACCTTTACGTCACCAATGGCTATCACAGAGACTATACCAATCAGGACTTCCTGAAATACATGGCTGACTACATTAAAAAATATCAAGGCCTAAAACGGGAAAATGTGCTTGAGCTGGTTTACTCCATGCCTTCGTCCAATGTGATCAATTACATGTTTCAAAATACTGGTGGAATTCGGTTTGAAAACCAAACTTCCTCTTGGGGACTCGATCAAGTAGCCAATAGCAACGGGGCTGCCTATGCCGACTTAGACAACGACGGCGATTTGGACCTGATCGTAAACAATGTCTCTCTCCCAGCATTTATTTACCGCAATGATTCTGAAAAACGGACAGCTAACCATTATTTGAAATTCAAGCTGGAAGGCGAAAACAAAAACTCTCACGGACTGGGGGCCAAAGTGACTGTTTACCACAAAGGAACAAAACAGTTTTTGGAACAAATGCCTACCCGAGGATACCAGTCCAGCGTGTCTCCAGTCCTTCATGTAGGATTGGGAAGTATAGACATGGTAGACTCCCTCCATATCTACTGGCCCAGCGGAAAGTCTCAATCATTCACCGAAATACCCGCTAATCAAACCTTGGTCCTAGTGGAAGCCGAAGCCAAAAAAACCGCCTTGGCCCGCAACGTTCCGGAGCCTGTCTTCAAACCCAGCAAAGCACCCTTCCAAAACGTGCAGCCCAAACATACACTAAACGACTTCAAACGCCAGCCACTGCTGATTAACCCCTTATCGTTTGTGGGGCCCGTGATGGCAAAAGCAGATATTAACGGAGACGGTCTAGAGGACGTTTTTGTAGGCGCCGATGCAGGATCTGCCGCTAAAATTTACCTTCAAACTTCGGGTGGTAACTTCCGTGAAGGCAATAGTTCGGTATTTGACGAAGATACAGCACAGACCGACTCGCATGCCCTCTTTCTGGACGTAAATGGGGATGGTTTCATCGATTTGTACGTGGGAAGTGGCGGATACGGCAATTTCCTACCCAAAGATCCAAAATTACAAGATAGAATCTACCTAAACGATGGCAAGGGAAATTTCGAAAAGGCAAGTGGCTTATTGCCTGAAATGTTTACCAGTACGGGTACTGTGGCGGCTACAGATCTAACGGGAAATGGGCTTCCAGACCTGTTCGTAGGCAGTAGAGTAATTCCAGGTAGATACCCTGAAACGCCAGACTCCTACCTCCTGATCAACGACGGCCAAGGCAATTATTCGATCCAAACCGCCCAATGGGCCCCTGACTTACAAAAAGCCGGATTGGTTACCGATGCTGCCTGGGCTGATTTGAATGGAGACGGACTCGATGAACTCATCGTGGTCGGAGAATGGATGCCCATTCGCATATTTAAGAAATCCGAAGACACTATGGTTGAAGTCGGAAAGGAATTTCTGGATGAAGCGCATGAGGGATGGTGGAATACTCTTTGGGTGGGAGATATCAATGGGGATGGCAAGCCGGACCTCTTAGTTGGTAACCAAGGCCTTAACAGCCAAGTCCAGGCTTCCACGGAAGAGCCCGCAGAGCTTCATTACAAGGATTTTGACAATAACGGTGCTGTCGATCCCATTCTTTCCTTCTACATCCAAGGTAAAAGTTACCCCTACCTCACCCGGGATGAACTGCTGGACCAGCTATCCATGATGAGGACTCGATTTACAAACTACGCCGACTATGCAGATGCCACCTTGACGGATATTTTTTCGAAAGAAGAACTCAAGGGGGCAGGATATGAAAAGGCCACACAACTAAAAACCTCACTGTTTTTGTCCCAGCCTGACGGCAAACTGGCAATTCAACCACTACCCATTGAGGCGCAGTTTGCTCCCGTATTCTCCATTTTAGTGGATGATTTCGACCGGGATGGCCATCAGGATATCCTACTAGGTGGCAATATCGAACGGGCAAGACTGAGATTTGGCAAATACGATGCAAACTTCGGCACCTTGCTAAAAGGCAACGGCAAAGGAGAGTTCAGCTACGTCCCACAACTTAAAAGTGGCCTTCAACTCATCGGAGATGTCCGGAGCATGTTATTATTGAACGATTTACTCTTAATTGCTATTAATCAAAAAGGCATCACAGCTTATGAGATTACGCAGCAGGCAAACGAATAACAAAGCACTAAATTGTGCCGATGCCAAATCTTCAACTCAACGGCAAACGCAACCACGTCAATTAAAGATCAAATAAGTAAGTCATGAAACGCCTTTTTAGACGTATTTGTCTCTGTAAATATTTTCTTAGACAGCAGCCTGCCTTGGGTTCGTTCCCGTTGGCGCGCATTCTTGTAGTAACCAGCTTGCTGTATTTCTCCTTCGCATGCGCTGGGTCGAGGGACGATCAGCCAATCTCGTTGGATGCCGGTATGATCGGATGGATAACTGAAACGATGACGGACTTGATGGTCCACGACATTACCAACCCCCCATTGGCCGCCAGGTTTTATGCCTATGCGAGCCTCGCAGGATACGAGGTGATCAGCCAAGCGGATCCTGCCTACCACTCCATGGCTGGGGCATTGAATGACTATCCGGAAATACACACCCTAAACGACTTTCTTAACCAACACACCCAGGTAAGTGCGTTACTCGCGATGATTGAAGTGGCGTCGGCCATGCAGCCATCAGGACCAGAACTGCTGAAACTAAGACAGGTATTTCTAGACTCCTGCCGGACGTTGGGAATCGACAGCAAAACACTGTTGGATTCCGAAGCATTTGCCAAAAGCATAGGCCAGGAAATTCTTGCCTATGCACAGTCAGACCGCTACAAAGAAATCAGCAACTACCCCAGATACACACCCAGTGAAGTACCCGGATCCTGGTATCCCACTCCTCCCGGGTATTTTGCTCCCGTAGAACCTTATTTCAACACCATCCGTCCCTTTACCCTCTTGCGACCTGATCAGTTTCAGCCGATTCCTCCGGTGTCCTTCTCGGAAAGTACCGATTCGGAATTTTTCCGTCTGCTCCGGCAGGTTTACGAGGTGGATTTAACGCCAGAAACCAGATCCATCGCCGCCTTTTGGGATTGCAATCCCTTTGCGTTGGAAGAAACCGGGCACCTAATGGTGGGCTTAAAGCAAATATCACCCGGTGGACATTGGATAGGAATAACGGATATCGCCTGCCGACAGGCCGGTGTAGACTTTCACAAGGCGATGGAAATAACCACCGTCGTTTCTATAGGGCTTATGGATGGCTTTTTAAGTTGCTGGGATGAAAAGTACCGCAGCAACCGAATTCGACCTGAAACTGCCATCCGGAAGTACCTTGACCCGACGTATACTCCCCTTCTGCAAACACCTCCCTTTCCGGAATATTTGAGTGGGCATTCCACCATTTCTACCACCTCCGCAGAGATACTTACACACTTCTTTGGAGATGGATTTGCCTATACGGATACGGTGGAAGAAAAATACCACTTGGGAAGCAGGGATTTTAATTCATTCTATGAGGCTGCCAATGAGGCCAGCATCTCTAGGCTTTACGGAGGTATCCACTACATCGATGCCATTGAAGTGGGGCAAGAACAGGGTAAGAAAGTCGGTGAATGGGTCATCGCGACACTCGGACAGAAAAATATAGCCAAACCACTGTCCCCATGACCTTTGTCAGCAAAACCCCGCAAATAAAGTATTAGATTTGAATCGACCATGGGTTTAGGAAATATGATACGCACACTTGGCTGGATCCTTCTGCTGGGCACGTTGATTTTGGGATGCGGCGAGAAGCTGGATTACATTGATTATTTGGAATCCAACCGGCGGTTGATTGAAGCCGGAGGAACACTGACCGATGCGATGGTACACGATATTTTTTCTCCCCCGGTGGCCAGCCGAATCTATGCCTACCCGTCTATTGCAGCCTATGAAATCGGTGTACTGGCAGATCCGAGCACCTATCGATCTTTAATGGGGCAGCTAAATGACTTTGAACCAAAAAGTTTTCAAGTCACAGAAAATGTCTCTTTGCCCCTAGCTGCGCTGATTGCCTATTACGATGTGGCCTCAAGGCTGGTATTTTCGGAACACCTGATTTCCTCCAAAAAAGAACAGCTGCTGGAGAAAGTAAAGAATTTGGGAGCATCTCAAGCAATTCTACAGGAGTCCAAAACTTTGGGTGAATCGATGGCCAACCACGTATTGGACTATGCTTCCAAAGACAACTATCACCAAAGCCGTTCATTCGAAAAATACACCAGCCGGGATGAAGACTACTCGTGGAAGCCTACCCCTCCTGCATATATAGAAGGCATAGAGCCAAATTGGAATAAAATACGCCCATTTGTATTGGACTCGGCAGACCAGTTTATCCCCAGACCGGCCACCGAATTTGGCAATGTGCCCGATAGCCAGTTCTATATAGAGGCCAAAGAGGTCATGGATGCAGGTAACTCCCTCACGCCCGAACAGCGGGAAATCGCTTATTTTTGGGACTGCAATCCCTATAAAATGAACGTGAAGGGGCACGTGATGTATGCTGAAAAGAAGATCACACCAGGCGGGCATTGGATAGGCATCGCCGGCATTGCATCTAAAAATGCAGAATTAGGATGGATAGGTACCGCTGAGGCACTGGCAGTGACCGCTATTTACGTCTTTGACGGATTTATCTCCTGCTGGGACGAAAAGTACCGGAGCGTACTCATTCGGCCGGAGACCTACATCAACCGGTACATGGATGAAGACTGGGTACCCCTACTCCAGACGCCTCCTTTTCCAGAATATACCAGTGGACACAGTGTCATCTCGACCGCAGCCTCCCGGGCATTGACGGGCTTGCTAGGAGAACCCTTTCGTTTCGTAGACACCACAGAAGTAAATTACGGCTTGGGTACTAGGGAGTTTCAGTCCTTCAACCAAGCTGCCGAAGAGGCTGCCATCAGTAGATTTTATGGGGGCATTCACTACATACCGGCTATTGAAGAAGGTGTAAAACAAGGCGAGATGGTAGCTGTGTACATCGCACAAAAAGTCAGTACCCGCCTAACCAAAAACATCGGCCTAACGGACTAATAATATAACTTTTTATCGCGAATATAATCCGATACATGGGGATGCAACAGGTACCGTACACTACCTCCCTTCCGCAAAGTATCTCGGATAAAGGTAGCAGAAATATCGATTAAGGGCGAATCAATAAAATGAATACGGGGATGCTCCATGCTTTTCACCTTGCCTGGTCGGGGATACACATAAAGGCCAAAAAAATCCAATAGCTGCTCGCTATTTTTCCACTTGTGAAAATGGGTCAGGTTATCACTCCCCACGACTAGCTTAAATTCGTGTTGGGGATATTTGTCCGAAAGTACCGCAAGGGTATCGATGGTATAACTGGGCCTAGGCATGTGAAACTCCACGTCCAGTACTTTGAATTTAAAATTATCCGCTGTCGCCAACTCAACCATTCGCAGGCGGTCGAATTCATGAAGCAGCGACTTGCTTGATTTCATGGGGTTTTGAGGGCTCACCACAAACCATACCTCCTCCAAATCAGTCTGATCCTGCATGATATCTGCGATGATCAGGTGCCCAATGTGGATGGGGTTAAAAGAGCCAAAAAACAACCCTATTTTCAAAACTACTTTTGGTTGATAAAATCACCTACTAATTTCTCGGCTTCTGCAAAGGAACGGTCCAGTTCCTCGTTTACCAAAATAACATCAAACTTATCCTGGAAACCCATTTCAAATTTGGCTTTGTATAACCGTCTGGAAAGACTCTCTTCCGTTTCGGTGCCCCTATCCCGGAGCCTATCGGCCAAATCTTCGATATGGGGCACTTTCACAAATATGGCAAGCCCGCTGTCACCGAAGTATTTTTTCAGATTGAGTCCACCTTTTACATCAACATCAAAAATCACGTGTTTGCCAGAGTCCCAAATTCGATGGATTTCTTCTTTGAGTGTTCCGTAAAAGTTGCCTTCATATACTTCCTCCCATTCGATAAATTCATTCTGATCAATTTTCTGTTTGAAGTCCTCAGGGGTCAAAAAGTAATAATCTTTTCCGTTTTGTTCCGACCTTCCGCGTTTGTCCCGTGTGCAAGCAGAAATGGAAAAGCCCAGATTGGGAAATTTTTCAATGAGGTGTCTTACAATAGTGGTCTTGCCAGACCCTGAGGGAGCTGAGAAAATAATGGCTTTGCCTGTTGACATGCGTCGCTAACGTTTATTTTATCTCTTGGATTTTCTGGCGTATGCTATCAACTAGTTCTGTGGGGACCACATGTTTGGTGCATTTTGTTTTGAGAACATCCCTGATGGCCTTTTCTAGATGAAAGTGTTCGAAACAAGGCTGACATTTCGCCAATTTCTCATCCAAAATATGCTTGTCCTCCAGCTCTGCTTCTCCATCCAAGATGCTCTCCAAAAGCTTAAAACACTTACTGGCGTCGCTGCAATTAAGTTTACGTTGATTAGACGGGTTGAAATTATCCATTGGTAAATTTAGGTTCTTAACATCTATTGTTCTTCCTCTCCTTCAGTGTCATACCCCATATGCTGTGCATAATCTTTCAGCTTATCTTTGAGTAGGTTTCTCGCCCTGTGCAATCTGGACCGCACGGTACCTATCGGTATATCTAGGATTTTCGCCATCTCTTCGTAGGTGAACCCTTCGAGGTCACATAGGATGATGACGGTTCTAAAATCAACTGCCAAACTGTTTAGCGCATTGGATATCTCGTCCCCGAGCATGTCCTTGACGGCATCCACCCGCAAATCAGATGTCATATTGTAATCAACGTTATCCGAGTTATAATAAGTTTCAACTTCCTGATAATCTACCTTGGCGGGTTGCTTACTTTTCTTGCGGTATTCGTTGATAAAACTGTTTTTAAGAATTCGGAACAGCCATGCTTTTGCGTTGGTTCCCCGTTCAAAGGAATTGATAAACCTGTAGGCTTTCAGATAAGTATCCTGCACCAGGTCTTTGGCATCATCCTCATCAAAGGTAAGCCTATAGGCAAAGTTATACATGGAGTCTATGTGGGGCATAAACTCCTGGTCAAAAATGCTGTTTTTATCTTTATCGGAATATTTTTTTCGTTGTACCTCTGACATAGGGATTAAAATTACGAATTGACGTAATTTATAACTAATATTTAGAAAGAAAGTCGGACGATTTTCGTTATTTTGCCGTTTAGGCGGTGGCGAAGGTCCGCTGTCCATGCGTTACTTACCATCATGCTCTTTTTCAAAGCCCTCTCTCTACTGCCCATCGGCGTATTATATCTTTTTAGCGACTGCTTCTTTCTCTTCGCCTACTATGTGGTAGGGTATCGAAAAAAGGTAGTCCGCGAAAATCTGGCCTTTGCCTTTCCGGAAAAATCCGAAACACAAAGAAAGGCAATAGAAAAGATTTTTTTTAGGAATTTGACCGATTCTTTCGCCGAAACCATCAAGTTGCTGAGCATCTCTGAAGAAGAGGTTATCAAAAGATACCGACTAGTGAACCCGGAGATCGTCGTCAACAGGTTAGAAAATCAACAGGTAGTCATTGGGATGCAGGCTCACTTTTTTAATTGGGAAGGACACGTGGTTGCCTTTAGTCGCGTGGTAAACAGTGCCTGCGAGACCGTTTACCTTAAAATAAACACCCCCCTTTTTGAACGCCTCATGCAGACAATACGGGGCAGGTACGGAGGTACTTTGGTTGAAAGAAACTCATTTGTAAAACACCTAATCGCCAATAAAAACACCCCTCGGATGATCGGACTGGCAGCAGACCAGCGCCCACAGTTTTCGGAAATCCGATACTGGACCACCTTTATGAACCGGGAGGCGGCTTTCTTTGAAGGCGGAGAAAAAATGGCTAAAAAATTTAACCTACCCGTGATATACGGAGAAGTACAAAAAATCAAACGGGGCCATTACACCTATACCTACCGGTTACTCTCCGCACCACCCTACGACAATCACGCTCCGCACAGCATCACCGATGCCTATGTGGCTGCGGTGGAAGACAACATCCGAAAGGAACCTTCCCTTTACCTGTGGTCACACAACCGATGGAAAGAGAAAAAATCCAGCGGAAATAGTACCTTTGAATCAAAATAGGAATAAAGCCGGCAGCCGAGTCGGCAAGAGCTAACCAAAAAAACTATGGATTATTTGTCTAGTCTAAACCCCCAGCAGCGGGAGGCCGTGGAGTGTACCGAAGGCCCCTTGATGATCATTGCGGGTGCAGGTTCAGGCAAAACACGCGTATTGACTATCCGGATTGCTCACCTCATACATCAGAAAGGGGTGGATCCTTTTCAGATACTCTCGTTGACATTTACCAATAAGGCTGCTAGTGAAATGAAGCAGCGTATTGAAAAACTCATCGGGTTGGAAGCCCGAAATACGTGGATGGGTACCTTCCACTCCGTGTTTGCTAAAATACTCCGGGTAGAAGCTGGCAAGCTGGGCTATCCCTCGAACTTCACGATCTACGACACCGAAGACAGCAAGTCCCTGATCCGATCCATCGTAAAAGAGAAAAAGTTGGACGATAAGGTCTACAAGCCAAACACCGTTCTTTCCCGTATATCCGGCGCCAAAAACCGCCTGATCTCCTGGCAAACCTACCTAAACGACCCCTACGTGCGGGCTGACGACGAGGCTGCGCTAAAGCCAAAAATGGGTGAAATCTACAAAACCTATCAAGAGCGACTCTTCAAGTCATCTGCGATGGATTTTGACGACCTTCTATTCAATACCAATGTGCTCTTTCGTGACCATCCGGATATCCTAAACAAATACCAGCAACGCTTTCGATACGTGATGGTGGACGAATTTCAAGATACTAACCTGTCCCAATACCTGATAACCAAAAAGCTGGCAGCCGTACATCAAAACATCTGCGTGGTAGGCGACGATGCTCAAAGTATTTATGCCTTCCGGGGGGCAGATATTCAGAATATCCTGAATTTTGAGAAAGATTACCCAGACCTTCGAACCGTCAAGCTGGAACAGAACTACCGCTCTACCAAAAACATCGTCCATACGGCCAATTCTATCATCGCCAAAAACAAAGCCCAGCTCAAAAAAAACATCTGGACCGCAAACGATCACGGAGCTCCGATTGAACTGATCAAGGCCACCTCGGACAACGAGGAAGGAAGAATCGTAGCAACCACAATCTTTGAGGAGAAAAATAGCCTTCAACTGCAAAACAGCGACTTTGCCATTCTATACCGAACCAACTCCCAATCCAGGGCCATGGAGGAGGCACTGCGCAAAATGAACATCGCTTACCGCATCGTAGGTGGACTTTCCTTTTACCAGCGCAAGGAAATCAAAGATCTGATGGCTTACCTGCGCTTTGTGGTTAATCCCTCTGATGAGGAGGCGTTCAAACGTATTGTAAACTACCCCAAACGAGGCATAGGCGATACTTCCGTAGAGAAAATACTGGTTGCGGCCTACGAGCATGATATCTCGATCTGGGAAGTGATCACTCATGCCTCAAGCTTTTTGAGCGGCCGGTCAGCCTCCTCATTGGATGACTTCTCGGTGATGATCCGAAGTTTTGCCATGGACATGGAACGCAAGGATGCCTATGAGGTGGCCTCCACCGTGGCCAAGCAGTCTGGCATCCTCCGTGAACTTTACGAAGACAAAACTATTGAAGGGCTAAACCGGTACGAAAACGTGCAGGAACTGCTCAATGCCATCAAAGAGTATGTGGACAGTCCTGAGAATGAAATCAAAACCCTGGGTGCCTTCCTTCAGGAAATTGCGCTGCTAACGGACGAAGACCAAAATAAAAACAATCAGGATGTAGTTACCCTCATGACCATCCATGCCTCAAAAGGACTGGAATTCAAATACGTCTTCGTGGTGGGTCTGGAGGAGGATCTTTTTCCGTCCCAGATGATGATGCAAAGCAGGGAAGACCTAGAAGAAGAGCGACGCTTGTTTTATGTGGCAACCACCAGGGCTATGGATAGGCTTTACCTCAGTCACGCCATGACGCGATACCGGTATGGCAGACTTCTAAGCTGCGAGCCTAGCCGTTTCCTCGAAGAGCTGGATCCTACCTACATCAAGGTGAACAAAAAATTGGGCAGTTCGGCGGCGAGTTTTCAATTTCCGGGGCGAGAAGGCAATAACGGCTTTGTTGGACTAAAACGACCTGCCATCCGGGAAGGAATAACCGCCAAAGTGCATACCCCGAGCCCTGATTTCAAGCCCTCAAACACCAACAATTTGGCAGAGGGCATGCAGGTCGAGCACCCCAAGTTTGGCTTTGGCAAGGTGCTGAAAGTAGAAACCGAAGGGGCCAACCGAAAAGCGTCAATCCATTTCGATAATTTTGGTGATAAGACTTTATTACTTAGCTTTGCAAAGCTCCGGATCGTAGAGTAACATTCGGATAAGATTTTGAGTGGCAGTGGCTCCGGTTTCCTGAAACAGAAATTTTTTATAATTTGATTTCCTCAGGAACCCAAAACTAAGCAGGCCATGCAACTTTCAGACAATACGCAAAACACAGTTATTTTGAAAGAATACGGAAAAAACATCCAAAAGCTGGTAGACTTTATTAAAACCGTTTCCAGCAAAGAGAAACGTACGGAATATTCGTACGCATTGGTGGAATTGATGAAACAACTCAATCCCCAGCTAAAAACAGAGAGCGACCAAAAACTATGGGACGACCTGTACATTATGTCAGATTTTGAGCTAGATATTGACGCTCCTTTCCCCATGCCTCCAAAGGAGCTTCTTGGCAAACGTCCTCAGATAGTTGGCTATCCAGAAGGAGAGGTCAAGTTTAAGCATTACGGCAGAAACATCGAAAAACTAATTGAAAACGCCATCCAAATCGAAGACGATGAAGAACAGGAAGCGGCAATTATTTATATTGGTAAGTTGATGAGAAGTTTTCATTCCACCTGGAATAGGGAGAATTTTGACGACGGCATCATCATCGATGATATCAAGGTCCTATCGAAAGGAAAGCTGCACATTGACCTGGAAAAGGTGAAAGAAAACGGTCTTTTTGAAACTGCGACGCGCCGGGATTTCAAACCGCCATCCGTAAACGACAGCGACAACAACAACGTGCCCGGCAGAAAAACCTACCCCGGCAACAACAAAAGACGAAACAACATCCCGAACCCTAAAAAGAGACGAAATTAATGGCTTCATTCCGCGTAACGGGGGGACAAAAACTTAGAGGAGAAATCATACCACAGGGTGCAAAAAACGAAGCCTTACAGGTATTATGTGCGGTTTTGCTTAGTCCTGAGGATATTACCATCGAAAAAATCCCCAACATCAGGGATGTCAACAAATTGATCGAACTGCTGGGGGACATGGGAGTGAAAATCACCAAAAATGGCCCAGAATCCTACACATTTAATGCAGAATCCATCAACTTGGATTACCTGGAGACGGGAGATTTCCTAGCCAAAGCATCTGCACTTCGAGGATCTGTGATGATCTTGGGACCCTTACTGGCAAGGTTTGGCAAGGGAAAAATCTCAAAGCCTGGAGGAGACAAGATCGGAAGGCGACGAATGGATACCCATTTTACCGGATTTCAAAAACTCGGGGCCACCTTTCGCTACGATAAGAAAAAGGAAATCTACCACATTGACGGAAGTGAACTGCGGGGATGCTACATGCTATTGGACGAAGCCTCCGTTACCGGCACAGCCAACATTGTAATGGCCGCTGTAATGGCCAAAGGAAAGACCACCATCTACAATGCCGCCTGTGAGCCCTATATTCAGCAACTGTGTGCCATGTTAAACCGCATGGGTGCAAAAATCAGCGGAGTGGGGTCTAACCTGCTGGAAATTGAGGGAGTAACGGCTTTGAAAGGTACTACTCACACACTGCTGCCTGACATGATCGAGATTGGCTCATTTATCGGATTGGCAGCCATGACCCAATCAGAAATCACCATCAAAGACGTGCAGGTACAGCGACTGGGTATCATTCCGGAAATCTTCCAGCGTATGGGCATTAAATTGGAGATCAATGGAGACGATATCCATATTCCGGCGCAAAAACACTACGAAATAGAGACCTTCATAGACGGTTCCATTCTGACCATCGCAGATGCCATCTGGCCTGGATTTACGCCAGACTTGCTCAGTATTGTATTGGTAACCGCCACGCAGGCCAAAGGCACGGTGCTGGTACATCAAAAGATGTTTGAAAGCCGCCTTTTCTTTGTAGATAAACTGATCGATATGGGAGCCCAGATCATTCTCTGCGACCCCCATCGGGCGACTGTAATCGGGCTGGATAGGAAGTATCCGCTCCGAGGTATCCGAATGACTTCCCCCGATATCCGGGCGGGAGTAGCTCTGCTCATCGCGGCTATGTCGGCAGAGGGGACCTCTGTCATTGACAACGTCGAGCAAATTGACAGAGGGTATCAGTACATAGACCAACGGTTAAATGCGTTGGGAGCGAGCATTCAGCGGATAGAATAATTGCACAAATGTGCAATTATTCTATCCTTTTTAAAGGATCTCTGCTATCGATCATATTCCACGAACAAACCATCCTTTGATTAGGCATTCAACAAAATTGACTCAAACTATTTTTATTCATCCCCGAATATTTTAAGAAAATAGATTTTATATTTGGAGTTGATCGATCTTAGATTTTTGGCATGTTGCCTTGCTAAATCGCCGTACGAACCAAGTTTATCGATAATGTACTAATTGCGGGGAAATGAGAAAAACTAAATTACTAGGAATTTTACTCACACCTATTGTAACGATACTGATTTTTATCATATTAATGATAAAACTTGGAGTACTGATTATTGAGAGATCCATAGATGTGACCAATCTTTCGGTAACAGCCGGAGTCCCCTATCAACTTTACTGCGACGAAACCGACATACATTGGCAATCAAGCAATCCAAATGTTACTGTAAATGAGGGAGGGCAGGTCCTCGCCGTTGAGGACAAATACTTTCCAGACGGAAATGCTCAGATAACTGCGATTTCTAAAAAAAACAACGCTGTCAGCTGCTCCTATAATGTCACCATAGTACCATGGACAACAAATGGGTCAAAGATTAGCGATGTTGATGCAACTCCTATGTTTGAGATCTTCGGACTAAAAATCCATTATCCTGACACCAGGTTAAGCACCCAATTTATTCTACCCAGTATGGTCGTCCATGCAAGTATAGAAGGGGTAGTCTATTTTTCTAAAAACAAAAACTTATATAAAACAAGCGATAATTTCAAAAGCCAAACCCTTGTTGCTAGGTTACCTTTTCGCCCGGGAAAACAACGCATGTTAGTAACGCCTCTCGGCTACTTTCTGAGAGGTGAAAAATGTGTTTACTATTCAAGCGACATGGAAATTTGGGAATGCAGCCTGACGACCAACCATCCCGCATGGCTCTTAGACAACATGGATTTCTGGCATGATAGGCAGGAAAACAAGGTATATGTCTACACCTCAGAATACTCCGTTATTCCGGGAGCTACCCATTTACTTTATAGAGGAACAGTAGATCCTACCAAAAAACCAACTTGGGAAACAGTTTTTACGCTAAAGCCCGAAACAGACCTTCAAAATGACTCCGGTAATCTTCTGCGTGCAGCGAGACATTTCCATCTTGTTAAAGTAGACCCATATACGGGCGATGTTTGGTTTGGAACAGGTGACATGGACAATCAAGCTATTATCAAACGATCAACGGATAATGGGAACACGTTTAATTTAGTTGGAACTGGTTCACAGGAATACAGAACACTAGGATTTTGGTTTACTAAAAATTACATCTACTGGAACATGGACAAGACCTATCCAGATCAAATGATATTTAGAATCAAGAGAAGCGACCTAAACGAGAACAAATCAATTACTCCGATTTTAAATGCTGGCGTGACAAAGATTGGTGTGGACTACTTGGTCTATTCTGAAAATCTAAACGACTATTTTCCTGTCCCACGGGGTGAAAAATATACAGAAACGAAAGAAAGAGAATTATCTGACCACAATCAGGTAATAGCAGTCACTGATCCATATTACAACAGGAAGGAAATGATTGCTAACCTTACCAATGGATCCCATTGGTCTGTGTTTGATGTGAAAACATCCAATGGAGAAACCGTAACGCTACTTTCCAGTACCTCTGAGGGATTTCGCCGGTATAAGACAAGAGATAACCTGGGGAGAGTTTTTGGGATCCACGAGGATGCGGAAGGAATTGTGACCGTTGCAGAACTTTTGAGTATTCCTGCCTATGACGGAAAGAATGAAAAAGCCCGCTTGGAAGCAATCGTCCAAGCAGAGGACGGAACCATCTATTTTCAATCCTTTCACTCCATTTACGGAGGTTCTATCATCAGAGGAAGGTTAGATTGGCAAATGCCGATCGAAATAGATGAACTGGAGCTTAACCTAGAAATAAACTAATTTCAGCTACTAGTCAAAAAAGCGCAAACAGTTTCTATTTTTTCCTAAATAGTGAATCCACAAATTCTTTTCGGTTGAAAACCTGCAGGTCAGTCATTTTTTCCCCCACACCTATATATTTGACGGGTATCTTAAACTGATCTGAAATACCTATCACCACCCCGCCTTTAGCTGTGCCATCTAATTTGGTTATGGCAAGCGCAGTGATGTCTGTGGCTCTAGTAAATTCCTTTGCCTGTATAAATGCGTTCTGCCCAGTTGAGCCGTCTAACACCAACAAAATCTCGTGAGGAGCTTCTGGGATAAACTTCTGCATGACTCTCTTTATCTTGGTGAGTTCATTCATCAGGTTTACCTTGGTATGCAACCTTCCAGCGGTATCGACGATGACAACATCGGCTTTCATATCCACCGCTTTCTTTACCGTATCGAACGCCACCGAAGCGGGATCGGTGTTCATTCCGTGCGAAATCACAGGCACGTCCACTCGATCTCCCCAGAGAATCAATTGATCCACCGCTGCCGCCCTAAAGGTGTCTGCTGCTCCCAGGACAACTGACTTGCCTGCCTGCTTAAATTGATGGGCCAATTTTCCGATGGTAGTTGTCTTTCCTACCCCATTAACACCTACTACCATAATTACGTAGGGCTTGCTTGTTTCGGGAAGGTCAAAATCCGCCAGATCCTCAGTATTATTATCCTCTAGCAGACCAGCGACTTCCTCTCGAAGGATGGCATCAAGCTCGGCTGTATTCACATATTTATCTCTTGCTACCCGCTCCTCAATCCGGCGTATCACTTTAATGGTTGTCTCTACCCCTACGTCCGAGGTAATTAGGATTTCTTCCAGCTCGTCGAGAATTTCATCATCCACCTTGGATTTACCGACGATTGCCTTTCCCAGCTTTGAAAATAGATTTTGACTGGACTTTTCCAGCCCCTTATCCAAGCTTTCCTTTTTCTCTTTGGAAAAAAAACCGAAGACTCCCATATGTTATTTTTTTTCAGTCCCGAATATAGGCAAAAATCCCTTTCGATGTTAATCGAAAGGGATCCTATGAAAACACTACTCGTAAAACAATCCTTATTTTTTCAAGGTCTCCTGAACCAATGTGGAGGGAACCATCTCTTCTTTAAAGGTGTATGAACCTGTCTTCTCAGACTTCACGGCCCTTATAACTTTGGAATAGGTAATCCCACCTTCTTTCTTTAATGTTGCAACTACTTTCTTTGCCATGATTTGTTCGTTTTACTGCTTTCAATCATCAACCCTCTGACTAATGAAGAGAAAGCGGGTTTATTTAATTTCTTTGTGAACAGTCATCTTTTTCAAAATCGGATTGAATTTCTTCAACTCCAAACGTTCTGTGGTATTCTTCCTGTTCTTGGTAGTAATGTACCTGGATGTGCCTGCCTGACCACTGGTTTTGTGCTCGGTGCATTCCAATATTACTTGTACTCGGTTACCTTTCTTAGCCATCGCTTTTTTATGTCTTTTTTAAATAGGTAAGTCTTATTTTATGATAATGGCACCGCTTTTCTGCGCATCCTTCAATACTGCAGTGATACCTTTCTTGTTGATTGTCCTGAGTGCTTTGGAACATACCTTAAGGGTAATCCAAGCATCTTCCTCAGGAATATAAAAGCTTTTCTTATGCAGGTTTGGGTAGAACATCCGCTTTGTCTTATTATTCGCATGGGATACATTATTACCTACCCGAGGCCTCTTTCCGGTGATGTCACAAACTTTTGCCATGATCTATATGAAGTGTCTAAATTTTAGCCTTTTAACTTTTGAGTCTGCAAATATCGGAAGTTTTCATGGAATTCCAAAAACAGCATTGCATTTTTATTTGATAAACACTTGTAATTCATCTTTTTGGTATCCGTTCTTTATTCCGAAGGGCATTTCCTATATTTGCCCCTGAACGTAATCCGATCAACGGAAGCCTGCAAACCGAAAAAAAACTGAATATGTTTGATGAAATCACAGCCAGTGAACAAGCTATCGCCTTAGAAAACGAACATGGAGCACATAACTACCATCCGCTTCCTGTAGTTCTCACCAAAGGAAAGGGGGTTTTTCTCTGGGATGTGGAAGGAAAAAAATACTATGATTTTCTGTCTGCCTACTCAGCTGTAAACCAAGGGCACTGTCATCCCCGCATATTGAAATCCCTGCAAGATCAGGCAGCAACACTGACACTTACGTCTAGGGCATTCTATAATAATGTGCTTGGGCCTTACGAGAAATACCTGACGGACTATTTTGGCTTTGATAAAGTGCTACCCATGAATACCGGAGTAGAAGCAGTGGAAACTGCGATTAAAATAGCAAGAAAATGGGGATACGAACGAAAAGGTATTTCCGAAAACGAAGCCAAAATAGTAGTTGCCGATAACAATTTTCATGGCCGCACGACCACGGTCATATCATTCTCCAGTGATGACAATGCGCGTAAGAATTTTGGCCCTTTTACACCAGGGTTTATTGGTATTCCCTATGACGACCTTCAGGCACTAGAGTCGACCCTGCTAGAAAATCCGGACATCGCTGCGTTTTTAGTTGAACCCATTCAAGGAGAGGCTGGCGTATTTACTCCAGCAGAGGACTATCTCGCGAAAGCCGCTGCGCTATGCCAGAAGCACCATGTACTCTTTATCGCTGATGAAATCCAGACTGGCATTGCCCGTACAGGTTCCCTCCTGGCGGTTTGCGGCAACTGCTCCTGCGAAAACCACTGCGAAAAACAGGAAAGCTACATACGGCCGGATATCTTGATACTTGGAAAAGCCCTTTCGGGTGGGTTCTTTCCCGTTTCCGCCGTATTGGCAGATAACTCGGTCATGGAGGTCATACAGCCAGGCCAACATGGGTCTACATTTGGAGGCAATCCATTGGGTGCAAAAGTCGCCATGACTGCTTTAGAAGTAATCAGAGAGGAGAGATTAGCCCAAAACGCCCGAAAACTTGGACATATTTTCAGAAAGCGGATGCAAGCGCTGGTAGATAGATCTCCATTGGTCAGTGCCGTTCGCGGCAAAGGCCTATTAAATGCAATCGTGATCAATTCCCCCTCAGAAAGCTCCACGGCATGGGACATATGTTTAGCCTTACGAGACAACGGACTTCTGGCAAAGCCCACTCACGGCAATATCATTCGATTCGCCCCACCATTGGTAATGACCGAGGAACAGCTTTCGGATTGCTGCGATATCATCGAAACAACTATTTTGGGCTTTTAGGAAGAATAACCGATATCTATTGATTATACAATGAGTAACAAAGCAGTTATTTTTGACATGGATGGCGTCATTTGCCACACCAACCCGTATCATTCCAAAGCCTTTCAGGTATTCTTTGCAAAGCGAGGCTTACACCCAACAGAAGAAGAATTCTCCCAGCACATGTATGGAAAAAGCAACAGCTACATATTTAGGCACTTCCTTGGAAGGGAAGTCTTGGGAGACGAATTTGCAGCTTTGGAGGAAGAAAAAGAAGGGTTGTTTAGAGAGATCTATGCAGAAAAAGTCACGCCTATCACTGGTTTTATGGAGTTTTTTAATGATCTGAAAACTGAAGGTTTGAAAACCGGAGTAGCTACTTCTGCACCCTACGCCAATTTGGCACTCATCATGTCTAAACTTGGCTTTGAACCTAAAATGGAATCTATCCTAGCCAGCGAACACGTAACCAACCACAAGCCGGATCCGGAAATTTACCTTAAATCAGCCTCCAATCTAGAGACTCCCCCCTCGCAATGTTTGGTATTTGAAGACTCTCACTCAGGTGTTTCTGCGGCCTTAAACGCCGGAATGCGGGTTGTCGGCGTATTGTCGTCGCACACACGGGATGAACTACCCCCATGCAGCTATTACATCAATGACTACCAAGACGTAGATATCAAACTCGTGGAACGAATTTTTGCTAAAAGGTAGCCTCTCAATATGCTAGCGATCGATCAGAAAACCTTTGGGTACAACCTTCAAAAAAAATGGAGATTCTATCGAAATAAACCCAAGCACCATGTCCAATCCATTGGAGACGTTCGATATAACAGAGAACACCGTATGACCCACACCAAAGTGTCTGTAATTGAAAAGTATAACAAGATTTTAACAGATTTATCTTTAAAGTTTATTAAATTTGTTGCCGAAAAAAATCACCTTTTAACCTGTTGAAAGCTATCAAAAAGCTCTCCTCAGAAGTAGATATTTTGTAATTTAAATTACTCAACCATTCTAATTTTGTTTATTCCTGGCAAAAAAATAATGTCTAAATGAAAAAAATCATATTGGTTTCAAGCTATACTTTTCACTACCGATTAAAAGTTTATAATTATTTTTCAAAAAGGTTTAGGGAATTAGGGTACGAGTTTATCCTGCTAACAGAAGGAAAAGACGATATAGACGACAAATTAGAATTTCGTACTATTATAGAAAAGTCGCGTGTATTGAGTTATATCAAGCATTTGGAACGAGAAAAACCAGACACAGTCATCACCTTTCTTACGTTGAAGGATCTGGTTAATTTTCCGATATCTATATTTTGCAGGGCAAAAAATATTCCGCTCGTTACATGGACAAAAAGCATCGACATCAAAACACCCAACCACCTCATTAAAAACTTTTTATACCACAAACTGCATGATTTAAGTGACGCGATGGTACTGTACACGCCGAACGAAATAAAGTATGTGCAGGAAAAGAACCGCCCTAAGGTATTCTTCGGCTACAATACCCTTTCCTTTGACAGTTTTGATAAAGAGAAAGTCCCGGGGCTGGACTATGTGAAAGAAAAATATGGTATTCGAGAAGATACCATTGTCCTTTTTGCGGCGACCATCAAACCAGACAAAAATCTGGATGCTCTGTTAAATTTCCCCTGTACGAATAAGGATATAGCCATTGTAGTGGCAGGGAGGGGAATAAACCAACAGCAAAAGGATAAAATAAACGAGCTGGAGAACTACTATTACATTGGTCAGGTACCCTATGATGATTATGAAATGAATGCGCTTTTTAAATCTGCAAGTTATTTCACAACGCCGGGAGATCTTGGGTTGGCACTTAATCAAGCATTATTCTGGGCAAAACCGGTAGTAGCTTTGGACGGCCCACACTCAGTGGAGGTCTACTACCTCAAAAGCGGTTACAACGGATACCTGGCTAAAGATATGCCTGATTTTTGGACGTTTATAGAAACGATGCAAAAAGATCAAACCGCCTATAGTAGACTTACAGAGAACTGTAGGGAAACATTTGAAAACAAAGCGGCTATTCCAAATATGTTTAAAGGCTTTATGGATGCAGTCAATTTTGCTATTGAACGAAAGAAAGCAGTTCGTTAGAAGCTACGTAAAATTGTCCGTCTACGTCGTATTGAAATTTATCGCAAACGTAAAAATTACAAAAAATGAACATTTCGATTTTTGGATTGGGGTATGTGGGCTGTGTAAGCCTGGGGTGTCTGGCAAACAACGGACATAGAGTTATCGGAGTAGACATCAATGATTTTAAGGTGGACTTGATAAATTCAGGACAGCCTACGATAGTTGAAAAGGACATCGACAGGATAATCAAAGAGCAATTTGACGCAGGAAGGATTTCCGCCACTACGGATGCCAAGCAGGCAGTATTTGATTCCGAGATAAGTATCGTCTGCGTCGGTACCCCATCTTCACCGCAAGGGCATCTAAACCTCTCTTATATATTCAAAACCGCAGAGCAAATTGGGGAAGCGCTGCGTGAAAAGGACTCTTTTCATACCGTTGTTATTCGAAGCACCGTATTACCGGGAACCAACAGAAAGTTTGGCGAAATCATCGGCCAATTTTCCAATAAGGAACGTGGAAAAGACTTTACCGTTGTCTCGAATCCGGAGTTTCTAAGAGAAGGAACAGCCGTCAAGGACTATAATAACCCGTCTGTGACCGTGTTGGGAGGAGATAATCCCGCAGTAGTGGAAAAGGTAGCCTCCCTGTACAGACATTTGGATGCACCCATTGAAATTACAGACATCGAAGTGGCTGAAATAATCAAATACGTAAACAATGGCTTTCATGCATTGAAGATCTCCTTCGCAAATGAAATTGGAAATATTTCAAAAGCACTTAATATAGACTCTCACAAAGTGATGGACTTGTTTTGCAAAGACACTCACCTAAATATATCTCCAGCATATTTCAAGCCTGGTTTTGCGTATGGAGGTTCTTGTCTGCCAAAAGATCTCAAAGGCTTAGTAACACTCGGCCATGACCAATATGTTGCGACGCCGGTTTTAAGTGGTGTCCACGAGTCGAATGAAAACCAAAAAAGAATTGCCTATGAGCTGATCGAGAGAACCGGCAAAAGAAACATTTGTTTTATTGGTCTTTCGTTTAAGGAAGGGACTGACGATTTGAGATATAGCCCATCCGTAGATCTTGCAGAAAAGCTTATTGGAAAAGGATATAAAATTACCATATTCGACGAAAACGTTCATCTATCCAAGTTAGTGGGTGCCAACAAATCATTTATTGATGAGCACCTACCGCACCTCTCCGAGCTCATCGTTGGTCAGGTAGAACAGGCCATTTTGCAAGCCGAAGTCGTTTTGATCAACCATAGAAATTTCGATGGCGGGAAATACAAGGAAATCTTGAAAGAAAAAACAGCTGTGGTAGATTTGGTCAGAATTCCGGCACTTGAGGACCTTCCCAACTACGTGGGATTATGCTGGTAATTGACTGATGAAATTAACAATTCGATAACACAACAATGTCCTCAAAACTCGTATTTGGGGACATTTTTATTTATTTAACCGAAATGACGTCCATGTGAGAATAATAAACCGCAGCTATTTTTAACAAATTGATAAAGTATAAAGCTACTTTTTTGACTGTCTGCTGTCTTCCTTTGCAGCGCTGTATTAATAAAACTTATTCTCTTCATGCGAAACCTTTTCGTCTGGCTCATTATGGCAAAGCTCATGATGTTGGCAGAATTAAGGGCCTCTTCCTTTATGCCCATAGACTCGGTAATGGAAGACCTGCCTATAGTCGGAAAAAACTGGTCTGAGGTTGTCAAATTCCGGGGATACGCCCAATTGCGGTACAATCGACTGCTGGAAACCAATCCTCTCTTAGCGTGTGATCAATGTGACAAATCATGGGGTGAAAATGGTGGGTTCTTCTTCCGAAGGATCCGAATGATCTTCTCAGGAGACATCCATGAACGCATCTATTTCTATATTCAACCGGATTTCGCCTCTGGGGGCAGCCATTTGGCGCAGATTCGGGATGCCTATTTTGACCTGGCATTGGATGCCAAACAGGAACTCCGTCTCCGCATTGGCCAGAGCAAAGTTCCTTTCGGGTATGAGAATCTTCAGTCCAGCCAAAACCGCATTCCACTGGACCGAAATGACGGTTTGAACAGTGCCGTAGCAAACGAACGCGACATTGGGCTTATGCTGTACTTCGCCCCCAGTAAAATCCGCGAACGTTTCCGGTATTTGGTCTCATCGGGGTTAAAAGGATCCGGAGATTACGGTGTGTTGGCCATCGGTGCATACAACGGACAAACCGCAAACCAGCCCGAAAAGAACAACTCGCTGCATACCGTAGGTAGAGTTTCTTATCCATTTGAGCTCGGTAATGGTCAGTTCATCGAGGGATCCCTACAGGGCTATTCCGGCAAATTCGTCATCAACAGGCAAATGTTGGTAGATGATAGCCCGACCGAATTCAGGGAATACCGATATGGAGCTACGTTGGTGGTATTCCCACAGCCTTTTGGCTTACAAGCGGAATATAATTGGGGCAGAGGCCCTGAATTCAACCCAACAACGGGAGACATCGACAACAAACCCTTGGAAGGAGGATACCTGCTCGCTTCCTATTATGTGACATCCAGAAAAAGCCTGTATATTCCCTTTTCCAGATACCATTATTACAGCGGAGGTAAAAAACACGAGTTTGACGCGACGAAACACCGGGTCAAAGAATGGGAAATCGGCGTAGAATGGCAACCAAACCGCAATTTTGAGTTAGTAGCCATGTACACGGTTTCAGATAGAACCTTTGAAAACTCTCTAAACCCCTCCAATCGGCAGCGAGGTAGCCTACTACGCCTTCAAGCACAGGTAAATTTCTGATTCCATACAGTATCGGCTAATAATTGGTACCTTTGGGCTGCAATAACGTTAAACCAAATCCAACGTGTATGAATATGCTCCGAAGACCGCGCAGGAACCGTAAGTCAGAAGTAATCCGAAACATGGTCGAAGAGACCCGAATATCGGTGAAAGACTTTATCCTACCGCTCTTTCTACTCGATGGGAAAAACCAAAAAATAGAGGTAGCTTCCATGCCGGGGATCTATCGATACTCTTCAGATCTGCTACTAAAAGAAATCGAAAGCTGTATGAACCTTGGAATCATGGCATTTGATATTTTCCCGGCATATCCAGAGTCCAAAAAAGACAAAACCGCCACTGAAAGCTATAACCCGGACACTTTTTACCTGAAAGCCATTTCCTCAGTCAAAAATCACTTCCCCGAGGCTTGTGTGATGACCGATGTCGCCATGGATCCTTATAGCTCCGACGGCCACGATGGACTGGTGATCGATGGAAAGATCGTAAACGACGACACCCTGGAAATACTCGGAAAGATGGCCCTGGCACAGGCCGAAGCTGGGGCAGATATATTGGGGCCATCAGACATGATGGACGGAAGGGTTGGGTATATCCGAAACGTACTGGATCAAAATGGATTTCAGGATGTTTCTATTATGTCCTACACAGCCAAATACGCCAGTGCATTCTATAATCCGTTTAGGGATGCCTTGGACTCAGCCCCAAAAGCGGGAGATAAAAAAACCTATCAGATGGACCCTGCGAATATATCGGAGGCGTTGATAGAGGCGGAATTGGATGTTACCGAAGGGGCTGATTTTTTAATGGTGAAGCCCGCATTAGCCTATTTGGATATCATCAGGCTACTCAAAGACAACTTTAACATTCCCATAGCCGCTTATAATGTCAGTGGCGAATATGCGATGATAAAAGCATCGGCTGCGAATGGCTGGCTGGATGGGGAACGGGCAATGCTGGAAAGCCTCCTCAGTATCAAACGGGCAGGCGCGAATATCATACTGAGTTATTTTGCCAAAGAATTTGCACAGCTACAAAAACAACGAAATTAACCAAACGTAGACTCTCTAACAATAAAAAACGCCAGACATCCAATGCCTGGCGTTTTTTAATGCTATTTAAATCGAAAATCTTAGAAGCTGAAACCTGTAGTCAGCTTGAAGAACGAGTCATTTCCTTCTACCAAATCACCCCCCGCTGCTAACCTAGCAAATGCTTTTCCAGAAGGAGCAGAAAACTGAACGTAGGGGCCTATCCACTGATAAACCGATGAAGAACTAGCAACATTAGACCCTCCAGTGTTGGAAAGTTGCTCCCAGTGTGCACCAATTGAGAAGAAGTCGCTGGCTTTTACGCCAAAGTTTGCCCAATAGTGCAGGTAAGAAAGAGTAGTCCCATTAGCTGGAGCCAAATCTCGCAGAGGTGCATAGTATCCAAGGTAAAACTCACCTTCCACGGATGACTTATCCAATCCAATAGTCAGGTTAGGAACAATACCATCGCCGAAAACTGCAGCGCCATCAGTTCCAGAAGATAACAGATTACCTCCCAATACACCAATTTGTGGATTTACATCTAAACCCTCTGCCACGGTGAAGTTCATACCCACACCGAATTCGGTCCAGTTACCCCAGCCTCCGCCAGTACCACCAGACCAGAGAATACCATAAAAGGTAAAAGCGGAAGACTCTGAAACCTCGTAGGACCCAGCGAAGAAGGGATAAAATCCAAAGAACTGGTCAGAGTTTAATGTCACGTCAAAACTAAATTTGTCATCTGACTGCGAGAATGCGGGAGATGCAGCAAGACACAATAACATGGTAAAGGCTACTAATACCTTTGAGAAAGCTGGAATGTCGATTTTTTTCATCTTCTTGATTGATTAAGGTTGTTTTTAGAACTTAAATTAAAACAGAATATTATTCGTATTCAACTAGGTATTCTTTATGAGTTCAATATTAACCGTTAATTGCGAATTACGCAAATTTTCAAACAAATTTAGTTTATTTTTTTACCATACCCTTCACTTTTATGCCTCATTAATAATTTTATGGTTACTTTATTAATCCATATAAAAACAACTAAATTTTAATTAATCACTATTTAAGGCGCTTTCATTGGTATTATTTTAGATGTTTATTTTGTATTATACTTATTTTAACGAATTTTACAAATATATTAGCTTATCAAAAAATCAACGCTCCTTTTAGCCAGAAACAAAAAAACCATCCAGACTTAGAAATCGCCTGGATGGTTTAACTAGGATTGAATGTCTGATTTGCTTACCCTAAAGGTCTTCTTCTCTTTCAAGCATTAAAATGGCATTTTGAGGCACAATGAAATACTTCTCGCCTTCATAGACAACCTCATAAGCTCCGTTCAGAAGAAAAACGGCTAGATCACCCTCCTTCGCCTGCAGCGGAATATACTTTACTCCTTCACCTTGGTCTTTCCAAGGCTCATCGTCTTCAACCGGAAGTGGAATCGGATAGCCCGGACCCGCTTTTATGATATACCCTTGCTGGATTTTTTCCTTTTCCTGCACACCCGGAGGGAGATAAAGCCCACTGGAAGTCTTTTGATCGGGCTTCTTCAGCTTTATCAACAATCTATCACCCACGATAATCAGTTTTCTTAACTTGTTGTCTGAGGTTAACTCCATGATGGTCTCTTTTTCTGATACAGTTTCGTTTGCATGATTGATCAAGTCCGCCTGATAAGCAGCGGGGTTTATACAAATAACGGCATTCCAAATCATGGAACGCCGTTAATTTCAAAACCGAATGAAGGTAATTTACTTCTTATCTTCTTCGTTTACCTCTTCGTAGTCTACGTCCGATACGCCGTCGCCCCCAGCGTTGCCAGGTCCTCCCTGCGATCCCTCAGCCTCTGCTCCAGGTGCGCCTTGGGTAGCATTGTAGATCTCTTGGGAGGCTGCCGCCCAGGCAGCATTAAGCGCCTCAATTCCAGCATCGATTCCGGTTAAATCCTGAGATTGGTGAGCCGCTTTCAATTTCTCTAGCGCTGAATTTATAGCGGATTTGTTTCCCTCAGACAATTTTTCACCATATTCCTTCAGTTGCTTTTCCGTTTGGAAAATCTGGGAATCAGCTTGGTTCACCTTGTCAATGCGTTCCTTTTCGGCCTTATCAGACGCTGCATTGGCTTCGGCCTCCTTCTTCATCCGTTCAATCTCGTCCTGAGAAAGCCCTGACGAAGCCTCAATTTTAATTTTTTGCTCTTTACCGGTTCCTTTATCTTTTGCAGAGACACTCAAAATCCCGTTTGCATCGATATCGAAGGTCACCTCTATTTGAGGCACGCCTCTGGGTGCTGGCGGAATATCGGTCAACTGGAACCTTCCAATGCTCCTGTTATCCTTCGCGAGCGGTCGCTCACCCTGCAACACATGTATATCTACTGCGGGCTGATTGTCAGCTGCAGTGGAGAAAACTTCCGACTTTTTGGTTGGAATAGTTGTATTTGCCTCTATCAGCTTGGTAGATACACCTCCCATAGTCTCAATACCCAAAGAAAGTGGAGTAACATCCAGTAAGAGTACGTCTTTCACCTCACCGGTTAAGACACCGCCTTGAATGGCCGCCCCAATGGCTACTACTTCATCCGGGTTAACTCCTTTAGAAGGCTTCTTGCCAAAGAACTTTTCAACTTCCTCCTGAATCTTTGGAATACGGGTAGACCCACCTACCAATATCACTTCATCGATATCTGATGGAGAAAGACCGGCATCATTCATTGCTTTCTTAACTGGCTCGAGAGACCTTCTAATCAGGTTCTCGGAAAGCTGCTCAAATTTTGAACGGGTCAGGTTACGGACCAAATGCTTGGGACCAGACTGGGTCGCGGTGATGTAAGGAAGATTAATTTCTGTACTGGATGAACTGGATAATTCGATCTTAGCCTTCTCCGCAGCTTCCTTTAATCGCTGAAGAGCCATGGGGTCTTTACGTAAATCCATATCCTCCTCCGCTCTAAACTCATCGGCAAGCCAATTGATGATCACTTGGTCGAAATCATCTCCACCAAGATGCACGTCCCCATTGGTAGATTTCACTTCAAATACCCCATCGCCCAATTCAAGTATAGAAATATCGAAAGTACCACCACCCAAGTCGTAGACGGCAATCTTCATATCCTGGTTTTTCTTGTCAAGCCCGTATGCCAATGCCGCAGCGGTAGGCTCATTGATGATGCGCTTCACTTCCAGTCCTGCTATTTGTCCGGCCTCTTTTGTAGCCTGACGCTCTGCATCGTTAAAGTAGGCGGGAACTGTAATGACCGCTTCCGTGATTCCCTGACCAAGAAAATCCTCTGCTGTTGACTTCATTTTTTGAAGGATCATTGCGGAAATCTCCTGGGGGGTATAGTTTCGGTCTCCTATTTTTACGACGACAGTATCATTGGATCCTTTGTCTATTGCATACGAAATGTGCTTCTTCTCCTCAGATATTTCCGAAAACTTTTTTCCCATGAATCGCTTCACAGATGATACGGTGTTTTGCGGGTTGGTTATTGCCTGGCGCTTGGCCGGATCACCCACTTTTCGCTCTCCATTACCGTTGTCCAAAAAAGCAACTATAGAAGGCGTGGTTCTCCGTCCTTCGCTGTTTTGAATTACTACGGGTTCACTCCCTTCCATTACGGCCACGCATGAATTGGTCGTACCCAAATCAATACCAATAATTTTTCCCATGATGTATGTTTTTGATTTTTATGATTTCGATTGTTATGAAAACCATACTATCAACCCGTGTGCCAAGCGGCGCCCTCTGGGAAATCATGTCAAATTGACATGGGAAACATGAGACTTACTCACTAATTGGCAGAAAAAATTTCATTTCTGGCATGATTTTCCCTGTTGGTCAGTTTTGTCGAAAACTACCACGCGACAAAGAAATATAACCTAAATAGAACAAACACACCACCAAACCCTACTGACCAATGAAGTCAAAAATCATCTATTCTCTCCTGGAGGATTCGCCGTTTTTATTGCGGTACGCATGGATTCAATTCCATCATTTATATGTCTTCTACGTAAGACTAAGGGATCCGGTTTACAAACCACATATTTTTTTGACACAATCTGGTCTAGCCACCCTCTCAGATCAATGTGTCTCAAACCGGAATCTGGAACACCCAACAAATACCATCCCAATTAATCCTATCCGTTGGCTATTGAGAAAGGTAGCATTCTTGAGGGGCCCCAAGAAGAGTTTAGGTAGTGTTAAGCTAATCCTTAATGGGGTAAATCTCTGGATAAAAGTCAATACAAAACACCTCTATCATCACATTAATGACACCGTTCTTCCACACCCTAGGTTTCAGGAGAATGGCAATGACGTTTACAGTGGGCTAGACCTGGGTATAGAACAGATTGAATTCAATAGCTACAGCAAAAGTATTGATTTGTTCGAAAAGGATTGGGTGTCCTAAGGGGCGAAACCGACCGATTTAAACCTGAATACCGCACCGGTTTTTGCAGCACTTTAGACATCAATTGCTACGGTTCGTAAACCCACCAGTAAATTGACAAACAAAGTATTATATTAATATTTTAAGTATTGGTTTATCAAATACTTTTTTATTAATATTACAAACTGTAAACTAGATGCGAAATTCATTTGATCGTTTAGGTTCTTGCGAGTAGTTAAACAGTTTAGCTGAAAACTATCGCCCAAAAAGAGCATAGCTAATCACCCAATAGTTAGCTCTCCCACAAGTTGAAAACGTTACGTTCGACCCGCTTTGGTTTGGACTAACAAAGCTATTATGTCCAAAAAACAGACATAGGACCAACCATTACACAGAAATTACACCTTTAAAAACCTAAGTTAAATGAAAACAAATTTAACCTACCTGGTGCTCATCGTATTACTATTGGGCCTAACCACCAATGCCACCCAAGCTGTAAACTATTATTTTTCATCGTCCTCTGGAAATGACTCGCGTACAGCCGCAGAAGCCCAGAACCCAAATACCCCCTGGCGTTCTATAGACAAATTAAATGCCATTTTCTCCAGTCTTAGACCTGGAGATGCTATTTATTTTAGGAGAGGCGATGTATTTTTCGGTACAATTCATATCGATGCGTCTGGCTCAAGAACCAACCCAATTACAATTGGCGCGTATGGCTCAGGCTCTAAACCTATCATTACTGGCTTGGCGCAGGTAACAGGTTGGAGAAGTATTGGAAATGGAATATTTGAAAGCAGCAATACGTTTTCTCCATCTGAGGTTAGTGTGGTCATTATGGATGATGATCTAATGGAAATGGGCAGGTACCCCAATAAAAATGCTGCAAATGGCGGCTACTTAAATATAACTGGAGTGAGCGGTAATAACTCAGTATCCAGCAGTCAACTTAGCTCAAGCCCGAGTTTTAATGGAGGCGAAGCAGTGATCAGAAAAGTGCAATGGATCGTTGATCGACACCGGATCACATCCCACAGCGGAGGCTCTATTAATTATTCAGGATCCAGTTCATATTCCCCAAGCGTAAATTGGGGTTTCTTTATTCAAGATCACATCAATACGCTGGACCAAGCAGGAGAGTGGTTCTATAACCGCTCTACCAAACGGTTAAATATGTTTTTTGGGTCTTCCAATGCATCCTCTCGAAGTGTGTCTGTTGGCTCTCTAGATCATTTGCTTACAAAAAACTCCTCCGCAAGTTACGTAACCATTGAAAACATCCAGTTTCGGGGCGCAAACAAGGACGCCGTTCACCTCAATGGTGGGTCAGGCATCAAGCTGAAAAACTCCGATGTAGAATTTGCCGGTGAAAATGGACTATTTGTAACCAGTGTTGAGGAACTCGAGATCGATAATTGCAAAATCAATTATTCTCTTAACACTGGGATCTACTTGCGATTCGGGAATCCAGGAGCAAAGGTAACCAATAACATCGTAGAAAACAGTTTTGTCTTTCAAGGCGGCTCGCAAAGTGGCAATAATAACGGAATCGGAATCTTCGCGGGGTCTGATGATGTCCTTATTGAAAACAATCAAGTAATAAATACAGGATACAACGGCATTCATTTTGGCGGAAACCGAACAAAAATTAGAAACAACTTAGTCGATGGGTATTGCCTTCATAAAAATGATGGAGGTGGAATATATTCATTCGGTGGCCAAGATGGTACCGTGTTCAGCGGGAGAGAAGTTGTAGGCAACATCATTTTAAATGGAATGGCATCAAATGCCGGTACACCGAGAGCGCATGAGTTTAACTACAAACCACATGCAAGTGGCGTATTCTTAGATGACAATGTAACAGGAGTGAGTGTTATGAATAACACAATAGCCCATACTAATTATACCGGAATCAAGCTTGCCAATGTCAGAAATATTGTCGTTGACAGAAATACCTTTTATGATACAGAAAGTCACATTTTATTGGGAAACAGTAATAACGGAGGAGACACTAGGAATATCACGATTACAAACAATATTTTCTTCTCAAAGAATGGTGACCAAGCGGCCGTAACAATTCGAACCAACAAAGATGACGTATCGCAACTAGCCAATTTTGACAATAATCGCTACACCAGCCCTCTGGGGCACAACCGCAATTTTGCAGTTACCTATCAATCTGGCAGTACACAGCAGACCGAAATACTTAACCTGGAACGTTGGCAATCCCGATTCAGCAAAGATCAGAATTCCAGGTTTTTTGTTCCAAGCATCCAACCCTTTGAAGTCCTTGGGTTTAAAGGCAATTCACTTTATACCTCGGGTACATTCGAGAGCAATTCAAACGGTGTAAATTGTAGCAATTGCCAAATTTCACGGGTACTTGGAAAGCTGTTGGGCTACGCCTTGCAAATTACTAGTCCAGGCTATTCGGTAGCTAGAGTTTCGGTGAAATCTATCGTTGCAAATAAAGACTATATACTCTCATTCAAAGGGCTTGCCAGTAATCCAGGTTCTCTGCGTATTTTCTTCAGGCATGCCGGATCTCCTTGGCAGCAATTTTCAAATACTTCCGTTGTAAGTTTAGGAACGAGAAGTGGAGAATATAATGTGCATTTAACTTCTCCAATCAGTGTCGAGGATGCAGTTATTATGCTAGTGTCTGACGATGGAAATTGGACCTACTGGCTAGATGATCTTGAGCTACGAGAAGCTGATGTTAGATTAACAACGCCTGAAGAAGTATTCTTGTTTGAACACAACCCAACTAAATCGAAAAAAACGGTCCCACTGAATGGAACCTACGTAGATGCGATGAATAGGTCGTATTCGTCACGAATCGAACTAGAACCCTACACATCGGCGGTATTGGTTAGAATTGATGGTAAGAACGAAACGGAAAACAATACGGCACCAACAGTTCGGTTAACATCTCCCTCCAATAATGAAAGATTTGAAACAGGAACCGGTATTACACTTCGGGCAGAAGCGTCCTCTACAGGAAGCACCATAGAACGTGTAAACTTTTTCAACGGAGATCAGCTCATCGGAAACTCCACCACTGCCCCCTACTCTATCAGGTGGACTGCAACTGCAGGAACCCATAGACTACGTGCAGAGGCTGTTGACAGAAATGGACTCCGCAGCTTTTCGGAAACAGTAAGCATTTCTGCATCATCTCAAATGGATGCGATCGTTGAAAATCCAACGGACAACCCAGGTACATTTGGGGTGAATTTGGGCGGAAATAGCACCGCAGAATACCAAGGTTTCACCTTTTCTCCGATATCACAATCCACTATATCCGCATCAAGCTTTACCAACACCGTCAGAGCAGAGTCTAGCGAAAAAGACATCTACCAATCTGCGGTATTTGCTCCAAATCTGAAATTCGACATCCCAGTTCCAAATGGGTCATATACCGTGGTAACCTATCACCACGAAGTTTATTTCGGAGTATCGGGGCCAGCCGCAGCTGAGGGTCAACGGGTTTTTGACATAGCCATAGAAGGTAAGGTCGTTAAAAAGGACTTTGACATGTTTAAAGAATTCAACAATGTGGAAACACAATTGATCTTCAACAATGTGTTAGTAAATGATGGAATATTGACGGTTGAATTAGCCGCCAGTTCAAACAACGCAATCATCTCTGCGATTAAGGTAATCCCTAATATCCCAGTGTCTGAAAAGCTTGAGGGTCAGTTTTCGCTCTTTATAAATGCTGGAGGGGCAAGGGATGTGGCGCATGAAGGCAATACGTTCATCAGCGATTCTAATCCACCCTATTTTTCCTCTTCATTCACAAATGAGAACCGCATATCAAGTTCTTTCCCAATGTTTCAAACCCACCGTTTTGCGCCGGATTTGAGTTATTCCATTCCAGTACCAAATGGAACCTATCGAGTAATTACGTATCACAAAGAGAATTATTTCGGATCAAACGATATTCCTGCACGAGAAGGACAACGGGTTTTCGACATTTTGATTGAAGGGAGAGTTGTTAAAAGTAACCTGGATATGTTCTTGGAGACATCAAACCGCGAGACGACCTTGGTGTTTGATAATATCACAGTGAATGACGGAAAGTTAGACTTGAGGTTATCTGCTTCCACGAATAACGCGATTATTTCCGGAATAGCGATCGTTTCAATGGGCACTACCAGCTCTAAAGAATTTGGAGGGGCATCATTCTTCTTAAATACAGGAAGTAGAGAATCCGCATCCTACAGTGGCTACAATTTTAGTTCGGATTACGATACGCCCTTTTTCTTTGGTAGCACTAACGTAAGCTCCTTTACGGGAGCTAGCAACGAGACGCTCTTCCAATCCCACAGATTTGGAGCAAACATGAGCTATAAAATACCTGTTCCAAACGGCAGCTACACGGTGATTACATTCCACAATGAAACCTACTTTGGAAAACAAGTTGATGTCACCGGGCCAAGGCGACGGGTATTTGACATCTTTATAGAGGGAGAAGTCAGGAAAAGCAACTTAGACTTGTTTGTAGAATCCGGAAATAGGCCGATATCACTAACCTTTCAAAATATATGGGTCAGTGACGGGTTATTGGAAATCGATTTAGCTGCATCTGTAAACAACGCTTCCATTTCCGGCATTGCTGTAATCCCTCAAGGCAACACCAATGCAATGGGAACAAGCAATCTCAGACAAGTGTCTGAACAGGTGATTGAAGAACCAATTCTGGAAATATTAGATGAAGAAATAAGTCGATATACGGCAAAGGAAATTAAAGTCTACCCGAATCCAGCAACTAATTTTGTCTATTTGGAATTCCCAAGTGACCATTCACAATTTAGCATTCAATTGACCAACACAAATGGGCAGGTGATTCAATCATATCCCTCCCACAGTGTCCTGTATAACACAGGGAAATACGAAATCCCAGTTGGCCAACTGAATAAAGGAATGTATATTCTCTCAGTACATACCAATAACGAGGTCTTACTCAGACATAAGATATTGGTAAATCCTTAGCGATCCTTACTTCATATATAAGCCTGCGTCAAAAAACGCAGGCTTTTTTTATTCAAAAATTAAATCGGTATTTTTAAGCTTGTTCAAGGTCGTCATATCCTTTACGTAATGAAGAAACTTTTCTCCACAAGTATACTTTTACTTATTGGGTCAATTGTGTTCAATTGCCCAACAAGTAAGGCTACCAATTACTTTTTTTCAGATTCATCAGGAGATGATCAACGGTCAGCATCGGAGGCATCCAACCCTGCGACACCGTGGAAAAGCATTGAGAAATTCAACGACATTTCGGACAAACTACAACCTGGGGATTCTATCTTCTTCCAGTGTGGCGACACGTTTTTTGGCCAACTTACCCTAAAAAGCTCCGGCACCCTTAGGTCCCCAATAGTGATTTCATCCTATGGACAGGGAAATCCCCCAATTATTTCAGGCTGGTTATCCCTTCCAACCTACAGCGATCTTTCCTCTGGAATCGCTAAATTTAACCTATCTGATTACCTCCCAGAAATATCCAACCGGATTGTGCTGCTTTCATATGGAGGAGAAATTAAAGAAATGGGTAGATTTCCCAACCAAGGATATTTGAAATACCGTACTGCAGACGAGGGCAACCATATCCTTCACCAGGAAGGTGAAAAATTAAATCCGTTTATTAACGGAGAGATCGTCTTGCGAATGAACGAATGGATTCTCGACAAAGGCAAGATTACCTCTATAAATAGCCAAAGAATTCATTTTGAGAAGGAAACCTCTTACAATCCATCGGACAATTATGGCTTTTTCATCCAAAACCATCTCGAAACCTTAGATCTACCGGGGGAATGGTACCATGATATGAACCAACAAATCCTGTCTGTGTTTGTTGGCAAACTAAACAAAAACCCACTACCTGTTCAAATTAGTATTCTGGATCATCTGCTGATAAATTCAAAGAGAATTTCCCATGTTGAGGTACAGAATGTGAGCTTTTCAGGGTCCACAAAATCCACTGTTTACTTAGATGGAGGAAGCAACGTTACGATCAAAAACTGTTTGGTTTCTGGATCGGGAGAGGATGGAATCAGAATACTAAATCTTTCAAACTCGAAAATACTGGATAGCCATATTTCAAACTCATTCAACAATGGGATATTTCTGCGGTATGGGACCCCAAATTCCCTTATCTCTAATAATACGGTATCAGACGTCAACATTTTCGCTGGAATGGGAAACAGCGGAGATCAATCTGGAATAGGTATATACCTTCGCTCCGACAACTGTAAAATCTCAAACAATACACTTACTAACATTGGCTACACGGGAATTTTCTTTGGAGGCAACCGTACCATCGTAGAAAAAAATCTCATTGACGGTTTTTGTATCACCAAAAACGATGGAGGTGGAATCTACACCTATGAAGGAAAACGAAATCAACCATTCGTGAACCGTATAGTACGGGACAACACTATCTTAAATGGAACAGGAACCCGACAAGGTAATCGATTTGAGCATTCGGTAGAATGGCCACAAGCCGAGGGGATTTATATTGATGACAATGCATCAGGGATCGAAATAAGTGGTAACCACATTGGTCAAATGAGCAGAAACGGGATCAATATTCACAATGCACGCCAGATTAAACTATACGATAATACGGTTTTCGACTGCCTCAATCTATTGTCATTTTCAGATGACAGCTTAGGAGATCCAATCTCGGAAATTTCCGTCTTCAACAATCTTTTGATCACAACAAACGAATTACAAAAATCAATCAGAGTAGCTGTTGGTAAAGAAGATTTCAGTGGCCAAATCGCTTTTAAAGGAAACCGCCACGTTCATCCATCCTTCTGTGAATTCCCCTTTAGATTAGAGGATCGCCATATTGACCGAAATGAATGGATGGTTCATGAGGTTGAACCTCAAATTGAAGTTCTGACCGGTCCACCAACTATCGAGCGGCATTCTCCTAATGCGTCTGTCAATCTGCTGTCACTCCCGGCCGGAAAAATCAACCCCATCAATAACAGTACAGATGTGAAATATGATCAAAAATCGCTGTCTGTTGTGGGCAATTCATCCACGCTTGGGGTTAGAATTGAGACAGGCCCCTTATTGAGTTCTTCACATTACAAGCTAACCATTGACCTAGAAAGCAATGATAGCATACTCATTCAACTATACCTGCGAAATGTCGGTAACCCATGGGCGACGCTTTCCGAGACACACACCTTTAAACTTCAAGCTGGAAGCAACCAAAAAAACCTATCTTTTTCAAACATTATACCCCAACCAAATGCAGTTCTGATGGTAAAGGTTGAATCCAGTTCCCCTACCTTTAAAGTTAGTAAACTCTTATGGGAGCAGTATCCTGGGAAAGCAATGCAACTGCCTACGAAAATATCACAGGATCCTGCGGGCAGACTTCGTGAAATTCAGATCGGAGACATTCAATTCACCCTTGATTGAAAGGCTGTATTATTTTTAGCAGCCAACCAGAAAAAATTTGTCCCACTTTACTTCTACTGTACCTTTTTATTTCGCCTTCACCTGAAGGATCGAGACTTGCGACGTTTTGCAAAAAAAATTGAAAAAATTTTTTCAAGCGGAAAATTGGAGGTTCCACAGTTTTAAAGTTGCAAAACGCAAAAAAGATTTTTTGTACTCCAAACGCTCTTCTTCCCCACCGTTGTTTTCGAAAAATACCTGATTGTTGATTTTTGTTTTTTAAAATTTCTTATTGTTTATTATCCAATAAGGCGATGATATTAGAATTTCATATTGCATAATACAAAAGGCAAAAAATTTAATTCCAAATATCAAAATACCGATTTTGAAATATAAAGATCGAAAAACCGCCGACAAAATGAATACCCAAGTAACTGGCGATCAGAAACGAAAAAAACTAAAAGTTTGGAATTTAAACAATAAGGCAATGAAAACGAAAGCGGTAAAACTGATGATGTTGGCTTGGTTGGCATTTTTCTGCCAGTCAGCATTTGCTGTGGACTATTATTTTTCAGATATCTCTGGAGATGATAATCGGACAAGCACTCAAGCACAAAACCCCTCCACTCCTTGGAAAAGTGTCGCAAAACTAAACCAGATATTCCCTAACCTAAAGGGTGGAGACAATATCTTCTTTAAGAGAGGTGAGCGGTTCTATGGTACTATCCACATTACAAACTCAGGTAGTCCTGGCAATCCAATAAAAATTGGAGCATATGGCACAGGCCCAAAACCGATCATCACATCATTTCGAGAGTTGAAAGACTGGAACAACCTCGGCAACTCAATATTTGAAAGCAAGTCCGTGTTGGCGACAGGTGAGGTTAATGTAGTACTAGTGAACGGAAAACGAGTTGAATTAGGTCGGTTTCCAAATGCCAATACCTCAAATGAAGGATACATTACCATTGCCACAACGAATGGATCAAATACGGTATCTGGAACATTTCCCAGTGGATCGTCCAATTGGCAGAATGCTGAGGTCGTGATCAAGAAGGTTCAATGGGTGATTGACACGCATAAAGTGACCAACCATTCCGGTAGCACCATCACCTTTGATAATTCAGGTAGTTCCTATTCTCCGAAAGAGGGGTTTGGCTTCTTTATACAAAATCACCCAAATACCCTAGATCAATTTGGCGAATGGTATTTCAGCCCTTCGACCAAAAAACTCCGCCTATTTTTTGGAAATGTAAACACCTCCTCGGCAAAAGTAGAATATGCCAGCCTACCCTACTTACTAACCAAAAACAGCAGGGTAAACCACATAGTGTTGGAAAACCTTCACCTTTCTGGTGCTAATAAAGACGCCATATACTTTTCCGGAAACGGGGACGACCTCAAGATCAAAGGTGTAGACGTCGAATTTACTGGCGAAAATGGCATGCACATCCTGAGCCACACCAATTTGGAGATTGACGGCAGTAGTGCATCCAGTACCTATAACAACGGTATGTTTTTAAGATTTGGCAATCCTGGGGCGATCATTCGAAATAATTCCGTAAATGACGCTGCGTCCATCCCAGGCAGAAACGCTAACGGTGATGGTAGCGGCGTTGGAATATTCGCGGTGTCTGAAAATATTCTAATCGAGCGAAACAAGGTGACGAATATCGGATACAATGGCATTCAATTCAATGGTACCAGTACCGTGGTAAGACAAAACTTCATCGATACTTTCTGCTTGATTAAAGGCGATGGTGGGGGAGTCTATACCTACGGAGGACACAATAACCCGGATACCCATGGCCGAAAAATAGAGCGAAATATCATCCTAAATGGTATCGGTAGCAAAGGTGGTCTAGCTTACATGACACGAAGTGGTTTTAACCCGCAGGCTGAAGGAATTTTCCTAGATGATAATTCAAACGGCATTGAGATCATTGGAAACACGATTGCCAACGCAAACAGTGGCATCAAAATGTCCAATTCGTACAATGTGCAAGTACGAAACAACACCATATTCAATTCAAATATGCTATTGAATATCGGAAACAGCAATATTGGAAAAGACACAAGAAATATCACAATTGAAGGAAATACATTCTTTTCAAAATATGCTGATCAAAACTCCTACACCTTCCGAAGCTACAAGAACGATATATCCCAAATGGTAGAACTTAGGAACAACACCTTCTTTAGGCCATTCGGAGATGAATTCAGCATCTATACCCGAAACCCTAACAGTTCCGGAACGTTTGTGGAAAACTTTTACAATTTGGATCGTTGGGCCAAAGAAATGGGAAAAGATACCGGTTCCAAAAGTAACACAGTTGATTTTGAAAAATTTGTAGTAAAAGAAAAAACCGGTAACAACCTGTTTCCAAACCAAGGATTTGACAAAAACACCTCCGGAGTAGGACCTAATAGCTCAACTGTAACTTGGTCAAAAGACGGGATCGAAGGTGGAACACTACAGGTGAGGACAGGATCAACCAGTTCAAGTCTGAAGATTGATATTGGACAGGTTTCAAAAGACAAAACCTATCTGGTAAGATTCAAGGCAAAGGGCGAGCGAAAAGCACCCCTTCGGGTATATTTCCGTCATACAGGGTCTCCTTGGGCCAATCTGTCTTCCATGACGACGTTTGAATTGGACACTAGAACGACAGAGTTTCAAACCATTTTGACACCTCAAATTGATCTTGAAAAAACCTCCTTAATGATAGCAACCAGTGAGACCAACCTCACCTACCTTCTAGACGATTTGGAAATAGTCTCTGTAAACGTACATAATATACTACCTGAAGAAAAAATCCTGTTCGAATACAACAACCAAGCGTCAATAAAGACGATCGCTCTAAACGGATCCTTTGTCAATGCCCAAAAAGAACTGTTCACCGGGAAAGTAGACATTCAGCCATTTAGCTCCGTGGCACTATTCAAATTAGGCAATGACCTGCTTGACGAACAAATTGAGGAGATAGAGAATACGGAAGAAACCGAAGAGGTTGTAGAAGAAGTTGAGGAGAACGTTGAAACGGTTGACGGTGGAGACGAACCACAAAAAGAAGCTCCTTCAAATACCCCTATCGAAACAGGAGACTCCAACGTCACCCGACTGTTCATGAATCTAGGAAGCTCAGAAGCGGTGGATTTTGCTGGCAACAATTTCGAGGGCGAAAACCTGAATTGTTTTGTGTCAACTAGCAGTATCAGCAACAATGTGCAGGCGAGCAACGAACCATTGTTCCAAAATGGACGATTTGGCTCCACCATGGTATTGACTATTCCTGTGTCCAACGGAACATACACTGTTAAAACCTATCATCACGAGACCTACTTTGGAATGAACGGGCGCCCTGGTGGATCAAATAGAAGAGTATTTGACATCGCTTTACAGGGGACTACCGTTAAAAAGGACTTTGACCTATTCCTTGAAAATGCAAATCAGGAAACAGTTCTCACATTCCATCAGGTGAACGTAACGAACAATGTGCTTAATATCACATTAACCGCTTCAGTCAACAATGCGATCATCTCAGGGATTTCAATAACTGAATACGATGAATCGTCACTTGCAGATAAACCTGTTGAAGATAAAACAACACCTGCTCCTTCACCTGAGCAAAACATACCTGCAATTGCTGTAAACACATTCCGTAATGCGGAAATTTCTTACCAAGGAGTCGGGTTTGGCGCACAAAGCAACTACCTAAAAACCAGCAGTACAGGGATCTCCACAAATCTTGCTGCTAGCAAAGAGCCGCTTTTTCAGGCAGGACGATTCGCTACACACCTCGCTTACGAAATCCCAGTTACCAATGGCAAATATCAAGTGAAAACCTATCATCACGAAACCTATTTTGGTAAAACTGGCCCTACTGCAAGAAGCGGTCAAAGAGTGTTTGACATCCTGGTGGAAGGACAGGTAGTGAAGAGAAACCTAGACATGTTCGTAGAGTTTGCTAACAAAGAAATAGAGCTTGATCTTGGTATAGTAGAAATAAAGGATAACATATTAAACCTGGATTTGCGTGCAACAGCAAACAATGCGATAATATCTGGCTTCATGCTAGTCCCAATCACGGAAACAACAGAAAAGACTAGCACTGAAACGATTGTTAAAACCAGCACCGAGACCCAACCTATCGGAATCTATTTTAGCACAGGCAGCCAAGGAAACGTATCTTACCAGAATGCATCGTTTAGCCGAATTCCTGCTGACTATCTTAAAACCAGCGGAACCAACATCAGCAACAACTCAACTGCAAGCACTGAACCCCTGTTCATAAGCGGTAGGTTTGCTCCGCGTCTAAACTACGCAATTCCTGTTCCAAATGGTATCTATACGGTAGAGACCTACCACAAAGAAACCTATTTTGGTCTCAATGGAAGAGATGAAAGGGCCGGTCAACGAGTATTTGATATTTTGGTAGAAGGTGTAAAAGTGAAATCGAACCTCGACATGTTTGCTGAGTTCAGAAACAAAGAAGTAAAACTGACCTTTAAAAACATCTCCGTGACAGATGGCACTCTCAATTTAGACTTTATCGCCAGTGTAAACAATGCGATAGTGGCAGGAATCGGAATCGTGGATGAAACAGGCAGGGTCCTTTTTGCTGGAAACAATATGAGGGGCTACCGCGAAATGGAACAAGCCCAGACAGAGGATGTGGTTCAGGTCCTTGAGTCCAAGACAAGTGCATTGTTGTATCCAAATCCAGCCAATGAATATACCAACCTAGTCGTTGACTCAGATAGCGAACTTCAATTCATCCTGATTCACAACATGGCTGGTCAGCTTGTCAAAGCAATTCATCCCGCTGATTTCGTGATGGGTTCCAATAGAACAATCACAATATCCACTGCTGACTTGAAAAATGGCACCTATCTGTTGAGTGTTTCGAATAAGAAAGGCGAAGCACAGCGATTGAGGTTTATTGTCCAACATTAGCCTTAAAGTTTGGCAGATGAGCTTGCTAACCCTTGGCAGGAAAGGCTCATATCCAAAACACTATTTAAACAAAGAAATCAGGCTGCCGTTGGCAGCCTGATTTCTTTTGTTAAAATGGAAAACCAGTTGGTTATACCACAGAATATGGCTCTAGCAGTCGCATACTCGGTTACTTTACGACACTATCGCCCAATTTCAACAAATTGCTCAACATGTAAGAAGCCGTGGCCTTTTCCGAACATTTAGATTCCCACCATGCCATTGTTTCATCTTGTAAGCGCTGGAGCCGTTCCTCATCGCCCAGCAGTTCGTTTGCAATTCTTAGCCCCTCTCTCCAATTAGTGATCTGAATGATCGGAGATTCCTTGTAAAAAAATATATTGGGAAGCTTTTCCGAAATGATTACGCAACCAGCCCGCATAGCCTCGTAAATCCGAAAACACTCCGTACTACTAAAGCCCTTTGGTGATAACACAATTTTACTATCGGATAAAATCTTACCGTAACACTCAAGAGAATACCCACTTTTGAAACTTTCGTTGAAAATCAAAATGGAATTCGGCACACTTAGACTAAAATCCCGTCTTAGCCACAGCAACAGTCGCTTGTAAATCTTATGACTCAAGAGCCTTTTGGAAGGGAAAACCCGAAACCACGCTGAAAGGCTCCTATAAAAATCAATTCTATTAGTATTCAAATTTCCTCTAAAAAACACACTGATGCTTCTTTCAACTACAGGTAAGGATTTAAAAACAGGAACTTCATTTACGTATCCCAGTGGAAATGGAAATACATTTTTAGAAAAATCACCCTCGCCAATATAGGCCTTGAATATTGCATGGTAGTGTTCTGAATACCTACTCGGATCAGCCCCAGTTTCATCCGACACAAAAATTAATATCTTCTTTTTTGGGGTAATAAAGTGTAAACTACTCGGAATCCTACCCTTATTGTGGTCCGAAAATACAAAAAACACATAATCATGAAAACCACTACCCAGTAGCTCATGAAGTTCAAACAATACTTTATTTAAAAATCTAGCTTCATTCAGCCGATCCCATGAATAAAGAGAGTTACTATCATAAATGATGTTCTCAAATTCATTCAAATCCATAATTCCTGATTACAATATTTTCATGAAAACAAATATCAAAAATAAAATTTGGAAAAATTCAGTTTGATCATTTCTTATTTTTCTGACTTAAAAGCACTTCTTCTAACTTTTCCGCGTAAATATCCGAATTCATTTTTGTCTCAAGTACGACTTTGGTACGGCTCTGCATAGTCTTTAATCTATCCCAGTCTTCGATCAGTCCATTTAGGGTATTTCTCCACCCCTCTACGTCTTGCTTTTCCACTTGAACACCAAACCCCTCTTCCTCTACATCCATATTCAGGTAGGGGTTTTTTGTTATAACAACAGGCTTATGAAATGCCAATACGTCTTGAATCCCTGTCATTCCTTGGCAACCCTCCTTTTTCATAGGATACAAAAAGGGTATGAGAATCAATCGTGCATGCAAATAATGGTCCGAAAGTTGAAAATAGGGGATAACCTCCGAGTGAATTTCTACGTTTGGAGGCAGATTATCTATTTTCGGAAGAGATTTCTTGCTACAAAAGATCTTCAACTTAAAATCAATATACCTGAAAGCCTCAATAATTGTCTCATAGTCTCGATCGGTATTGCCAGCACTAATCACATAATCACAAGACTCTAGGGGAATGTCGATTTTAAACTTCTTATAAAAACGGCGATCCGGGCCCCAATGGGCCGTGGAGAAACGGGATTTTTCAATTTTTGGAGGGATATTTAACCGACCTACCGTATCACGCATCAATGGCTCGCTCAAAAAAATCACGGACTCAAACTGCATCAAAATTACCTTCGAAATCCAGCGCATCCAACGGCTCTCTGATCTAGCAAACAAAAAGGGTTGATGAACCGCTATTACAATCGGCTTTCTGAAAAGACCGAAAATTTTGAGTACCGCAAGAAGCTTGGTATTCGCCATAGAATAGGGCGCATATAGCACATCAAACTCACTAAGGCTCCCCAGAATCCTAATTTGCTGGTCCAGGTGTGAGATGCCAAACAATTTTCCGATCTTGTTTAGAAACCTGTATTTTTCGTGCGGAAACAAAATCATCTCTACCGTTCCGCGTTCGTCGAGCTCTACTTTGCCCCAAACGTGATGACTTCCACTAGTCCCTTCTTTCCACAAACGAAAGGCGTTTTCCATTGAATAATTGTTGACCAAAAAAACCCTCATACTCCTATAAAATGACGTACGCTCAAAATACAAATTCCTAATTCACCATCAACTAAATTCTTCTGGCACTAAAAGAATCAATTAACCCCTTTGATTGTTTGATATTTGCACGTGAGGACGCTCCAAATAGGATTGAATCGACGCCAGACAAAGAACAGACATATTGAAAAGCTTCCTTAGGAGGGATTGCCCCAGCTGCAAGTACCTGCATGGCCACTAATTTGCACCTCTTTTGGGCTATTACCTTCTCATACAGCTCTTTGCCACCAGACATCCTAAATCCTATCTGATTGATGGAAGCACATATCGTAGGATTTCTAATACCTGCCTGCTCCAATGTATCGAGTAATAAGGGAAGGTTCATCGTAATAAAGCCGGGCTCCGCACCGTGCTTCTCTTTTACATGATCATAAAACGCAACCAGAAAATCGACCATGCCAAGCCCGAGAAGTAGGTCGGTAATGACATTCTGCATCCAAATTACCGGAGTATTGATACCTTTGAACATTTTGAGCTCCGCATCTATCATGAGTTTGGCAAGACTGGCAAAATCCTTCTTCATGAAAGCAACACCTCCCTTAGCAAACGTGCTGAACACATTGCCTGGCACAAACTGCTTAACCGTTCCCAATATCCCTAATTCTGTGACAGCGTTTGCATATTTGTGGGCATAAGGCATACAAGGATAAATCTTAAAGTCCTGGTATTTAGGATTATCCCGCACTACATTGCATATATACTCAATTCTATCATGGGTAGTACACATAAAGGTGTTTATGCCTTCATCAATAGCAATGTCCAACACATCCATGATCGCTCGGTTATCCTGAAAACGGATGGTCTGGGCTCGGGCTTTTTCATCAGAAGCATGATTTACACCAAAAAACTGGTTATCACCAAATAATACTCTGTCCATAATTTTATACCGTTGAATCTGAAATCAATAATCCAATCACCTCATCAGTAAATGAGGCTGTTCTAAATGTACTTTTATTTTGAATCGAACGATCTTCGATGCACTTTACAAAATGATCTATCTGCGAACTGTATTCCTCACCCCTCAGATAGAAATCTACTGGATCAGTAAGATCGGTTAAATATTTGACAGTCCACCCTTTTCGTAACTTTTGCTTTTCGTTAGCTTCCTTAAGGTAAATCTTAACCTCTGTTGCATCTGCAATGATTTTTCCTTTTTTACCCAATATCGTTACCTGTGTATTCATCTTGCGGTGAGTCTCATCGCTCCAATTCACAGATAACTGTCCTGACAGCCCATTCTCCAACTCTAGCGTACTGTAAACTGCGTCCTCCACTTGTTTGGAATAGATGCTTTTCAACTTAGTTCCACCAACTTTCACCCCTCTTCCACATAAAAAATGAACTAAATCAATGGTATGAGAAGCATAGTCATACAGGCAGCCACCACCTTGACCTTTTTCAGATCGCCAAGTGCTGCCTTTTTCGCGAAGGACTACGGGCCCATACGATTCCCCCAGAAAATGATAGAGCTCCCCAAGTACATTTTCTTTCAACAAGCGTTGAACCTCTTGAAACGTACCAAGGAATCTATTGTGATATCCTACCTGATTGACCAGCCCAAGTGACTCCGCCTTTTCTGCGAGAATCCTGCCCTCTGAGGGCTTTAACGAAAAGGGCTTCTCGCAAAATACATGTAGGTTGTTGTCTAATGCGTAATGTACCATCTCCGAATGGTACTTGGTCGGAGAAGCAATCACTACACATTGAAGATCAGACGTATCTATCATCTTCTTGTAATCAGTAAAACACGCAACAGACGTGTGTTTCGTGAATCCATCTATCACTAAGGTAGAGGTATCACAAACTGCTACTAGATTAACGCGGGGATTTGCTCCCAAGATCGCGCAATGGGAAAGGCCCATTTTACCTAATCCGACAATTCCAGCTCTTATCATTTCTTAAGATTTAATAATTCAGACTTAAATAACTCATAGGCCTCTTTGCCCTTTTCTATTAGTAAAGCACTGTTAGCCCCTGCTTCTTTGGATTGATTTAGGATATTGTAAATAAAATCAAGGCTCAGATCCGGCTGATGAACCATATACCCATTTTGAATCAGAAACTTATCTACATCCAATAATTCCCCCTGATAAACCGAAATAGTAGGAATTCCTATCATACTCATTTCCCTAGTCATTGAACCACCGGCACCGATAAAAAGTCTACAATTGATCGCTACCTCGTCGAAGGGAATTGGATCAATTGGAACGTAAATTCCTTCAAATTTTGGCTGAGTATAGTGCTCTAGCTGCGAACGATCTCTAGCCAAAATAGTGACCTTATATTCCTTCTGTAACTCAAGTAATAAATCGTCTAAGAAGTTTAACTTTCCTGAATAATATTGCGCCGTCTGTGGTTCAGGACGGATGAAAATCACCTTTTGATCCCCTTCATGCTTCGACCGCTCTGCAATTATCTTGGAACCCTTGACCCATAGATAAACACCTTCTTTTATTCCTGGGTATTGGAAGGTTCTACTCATTCGTGCCCCTTGACGTTTGATCTTTTCAATAGACAAATTCTCAGGAATAAATATTTTATCAGCAAACAGAAAGCTGGGTATGTTTCCAATTGCATGCTCGTTGTCATTTGTATAAATGGAAGGAATTCCTAGAAGCCTGGCGGTCAACGGTAAGTAAAAACTGCTCTGACAAATGGCCACATCTACTGATCGCCCTTTTAAATAACTTCGCAGTTTATGAATTCGAGAAGGAAATGCGACTAGCTTCTTCCAAAGGGATTTATCTACTCGGTCTCCAACAATTTGGTGGGCCCAGCCTTTTTGCCTTACCAGCTTTACCGTATTTGCCGAATCTCTACAGGTGAGAACAAACTCGTGACCTCTACTTGTCAGCTCTTCGATTAGAGGCTCAAAAAAACTCACCTGAGGGCTATTAATAAAATCGATCCATATCTTCATCGATCTCCTCCCTTTTTGTCCTCCAACTGATAAATACTTAGCGCTAAAAACATCCAAGCTTGGGACCATCTCATATAAGAAATCTTAGAGGTGAAAAAGCGGTTAATTTGATAGTAGAAATATCCCTCAGGATCCTGCATATGATCGATCGTCCAAGCCAATACCTTTTGCGCCATTTCTTTATATTGCTGAAAGAGGCCTAGTTTATGAAGAGTAATAATAAGCTGGGTAGGGGCATGTATATCTATTGGATATATGCTATCACTGTAGTATTTGGGAATTCCTTCCTCAGTGAAAAACGTATTCAAATAGTAATCCAAGCCCTTGTTCAAACATTCAGAGAACTCATCTGACTCAGCATGCTTTAAAAACTCCGCTATGCACTCTAGGTTATACCCGGTATGAAAATTATCTATCCATTGATGGAAATCATATCTACCATAGGACCATGCACCATTGTCTTGTTGATTTTGGCAAACAAAAAGCACCGACTTTCTTGCTTCTTCTATTAACTCAGGTTCCTTTGTGAAACTGTAGACACGAGACAATAATCTAGAACCTAACAAGGACGCATTGTAAACGACACTTTGATCAAGAGGAGAATAGGAAAACGAAAATGCTTCCCGCTTCTCATCATAGGTTCTATTTAGATCCTTCAGGATGAAATCACAAGCACTTCTAGCGGTGTCTAAATATTTCTTGTCCGAAGTAGCCTCATACGCGTCCAAAATTGCCGATCCAATAAACGTAGTCGCTACGACTGTTGGCGTGAACTTTGGTTGAAAAAACGCTCTAGACTGCCAGTCAAAATTGTACCCCCAACAACTTCCGGACCAATTTGGAGTTTGCATTTCCAACAATAGGTCCGAAAAATGCCTGATTTTATCAAGATACTCTGGCTTGGGCTCTATCTTGTAAAGGATACAAAACGATTGAAGAAACAACCCCACTGCCTTTGGATTATATTCTTTATCTATTCCGACGTATTTACGCAAATTAATGGGGGAACGCTTAAAAAACTGAGTCCAGGCTAACTTAACCAGTGAATTCTTCGAAATCACGGGGATCCTATTAAAAAACCTGCTATTCAGGCTGTCATATGGATCGTAACCCTTATAATTCTCCCTGTCACAATATGTAAACAGTCTTAAGTACGAATCTTTTATCTTTTTGTCCTTAAAATCAGATTCCATCAAATTGCCAACGTTAAATAATAAACATAATTACAGAAAAATTTTGAATTTTCCTCACAATAGTCCTGTCAGTTTGACCATTTCAATATTTTTACCGGGGCTCTATTGCTATTTCCGAAACCTGATCTATGAAACAATCCCAACTATTTTCAAGGTAAAATTTCTCTCTCATTTGAAATGTTAAATTTCTGTTTTTATCATAAGCCTCTACCATTATAGGGATCTCGGAAAAATCCTGAAAGACCTGAACACATGGAAGATAGCTTAAATCCTTGAAAGCCGCATAATCCGGTCCAATTATCTGCGTATTCATCCGTAAGGTATCCATCAATGCCCCCGAACTAATAACCGTTTCTGACATATAAGTAAACAAAACAAATTTTGACCTTGATGCAAATTGTGATAACCTTTCCAATGGGTATAGCTGATCGAAAAAGGTGGTGTTTTCAGTTAAATTCTCCAGAACAATCTCCTTGTATGCCTCATCAAAGCACTTCCCAACCAACAAGATTTTCAGTTGACTAAATTCGAGACTCTCCTTGGCAAACTTGAAAAAAAGGTCGATCCCTTTGTATTTGTGAATCGCTCCCCATATCATCAAATCAAATTCCCTCTCAACTGGTTCCTCATCTTTAAAGGGAGGTAGCATCGGATGAAGCAAAAACGTCACCTTTTCGGCGGCAAAGGGATAGTTGGTATTAACAAATGTCAGCCCTTCCTCTGAATGGGTCAAAATATGATCCGATTTCTTCATCATTAACATAAACATACGTTTGGTTCCCCCCCCCGTCCCACGATAATGCGACCCTTTATTATGCAGCACCCAAACAATTTTTTTGCCAAAAATACGCGCTAACGTTAAGAACCTTCTTAAAAAAAACACCTGTAGACTACCAAATCGTTTTTCCTCGATAAATTCAATCCAGTTTAAAATGAAGACGTCGGTGCGAAAAAATAAAAAATAAAGATTTAAAACACCGCGATGCGGTGTCTTTGCATTCACAATCTTAGCAGACCTGGAAAACGCGATTCTAAAGTGCTCCATGTAGGGATTTGGAGAACCTTTGACCTTCTGGTTAAGTGGGTATAAAAACACATTTTGCATCACTTAGGGGTTATTCTTAGCTAATTGCACCAATTGCTCCATAAACTCTCTCCTAACCACTACCCCATCATGCCGGAGGCTTGCTATTGACATAGCGGTGGCAGCGAGGCGTTGTCTTTCCTGCTTTTGCAAAAGTAACTGATGCAACGCTCCACATAGTGCTTCGGAGCTCGGTTCAGTCACCACTCTGGCCCATTGGTAGTGCTTGGCATAGGTAACCAAAGCCATTTCATCGGGAGAGAATATCAAAACTGGCGTGCCACTGATCATATATTCCGAAGCTTTGGTTGGCATGGAATATTTAAAAAACTTTACCGACTCTTCCGAAAACTCATAGGGCAAAAACAGAATATCTGCTTGTCCAAAACGCATCGGTAGCTCTTCATAAGGCACAAACGCACGATGCTCCACTGCCTCGAATTCAGTCATCCAATCTTCACTTTCACTGGATTGAATCACAAAGCGTAGATCTAAACCAAACGTATGATTCAAAAAAGATACAGCTTCCGCCATTAACTTTAGTGAATTGCTAATTCCAAGCCCAATACGTCCTGCATACAAAATTTCAGGCGAACTCGAGAGATCATATGAACTACGTTGCCCCGACTTCCAGAACTCCAAGTTAATCGGATTGTGAAAAGTTTGAAATCTATACCCGTACCGTTTTTCATATTCCTCCCCCATGAGGTCACTAATAGACAGGTGTAATGTAGTATTCGCCAACACCTTTCGGAAATCGTAATCAATTTGCCTATACCAGTTTCTCCCGAGTATACTGCCCTTAGGAATCCACTCAACCCAGTCATCCATCATATGAAATACCATGGGCTTTTGTAGGTATTGTTGAATTAAAAAACAAAAAAGCAAATTTTCCCTGCGTTGCGCTTGGGCGTAAAGCACATCTGGATTATATTCCTGAATCCAGTCTTTCAATTCTTGAGACAATTCATAGGAGGAAATCTGATGGATTAGTCCCAACTTTTCTAAAGTTGGGTTCAGGTACTTCTTGATGAAGTTGACGCGCGCCGGTGATTTCTTCACCTGACTCACCCTTTCAGAGGAAGTGGAACGAAAGGAAACCCTACCTGAATAATACTTCCTTGCAATCACACGAAACGGAAAAACCCACCTGTGTTCTTTAGACCCCAACTGGTAGTAATTGGAACAAATAGAGGTTTGCGTGCTTTGATTGATAAGGTACGCTGGGCACACAACAGCAAGCTTATCCATGTCCCAATCCGAAAACAAATTTGTTAAGGTAATCCCTCCTCCTGTATTACTATTAAACGGCTGGTTTAGAATCAACACCTTGGGTAATTCGTTGCTCATATTCTTACCGATGCTTATTTTGTTAAAATATTGCTCTCGAGGTAGGTGGTAAACTTCTCAAATTCTTGCTGATTTCCTTCGTAATAAGATCGATAATTCGCAAGAAATATGGAAAATACCTCTCGGGGCGTTTCGGTTAAATCATAGGCTACCTCTATCTGCGCAAGGCGGGACTGTAGGTCTTCTACCCCCTCATAAACCACAAAGCAATCTGCCAGTGTGCCGGGACCGTGTATCTCTGGGTTTTCATCGAGCCTCCAAGCCATAGCCCAAGAGCTATCGGGCATAAATATGTAGGCCCCACAGCTTAGGCACTCCGCTATTGGAACACCAAAAGACTCTGGAAACTGGATAAAATAATAGGTGGCCTGTCTGTATATTTCCCGTATCTCGGCGATAGACATTGTTCCACTCAACGCCACAAATGGAATGCCCAAATTAGTCAACACTTGGATTTGCTCATTCCGAATATGTTCTCTGCCTTCCCTCTCAAAATCAACCACAGCAAAGGTGCGCGCTTTGCGTGCTGGCTTAAGCCCGGTATGTCTAAGGTACATTCCAATTTGATTCCAGGGTGGCGTTGGATTAGAACGGATCTCAGTAACGGATGAAACCACTAAATGCCAATCAAAAATGGACGCATTGTTGTGCCCTTCTTTCTTAAACATTTCCTCGATGGTAGGAGCATTTCCCAGATAGTAGACACCGTGGTACACCATGGGGATGTTTCCAAGAACTCGCTTCCCCTTTACAAAATCATATTCATCCGTTAAATAACACTTTGGACTCGTTTCTGCGATAATAAGTAGATCGTATGTCTTTAATTGCCTAACAAGCTTTCGGTCTCTGAAAAAGTTCAGCAGTCGATATCCATACCATGCCAAGCGAGAATACCGCTGCTTCACACTTGCATAGCCGAGCAGTCTCTTAAAAAAATCAATATCGTAATATGTAGAAACATGAAATCCCCGCTCCTGTAGAAATGCCGCCAAGCAGTCTGACAAGACCCTTGGGCTTGCAAAAGTCGGCTTTGTTACAATGGCTACTTTTAATTTCTCCACACCCTTAACCATACCTCAAGATCTAAAATAAACCCTTAACCCTTTTTCTGACAAATTCCGAATAGTATCTGAATAACAAATACCAACAGAAAACCATACGATCAAATAATTGAGAGCAAATACTTGAACAGTAGAAGGATGGGTATTAATTAACCAAAACAAAATCCAAAGAGCCGCTGCCTTTGATAGCGTATTTCTTGACTGAAATAAGCCCTTGTATATTGCCGGCAGGAAAATAAGAAGAAATAACACCAATTGGATCAGCCCCCCTTTTAAAATCATATTCAGGTAATCAGTCTCAATGGTCCCCCGATAGTTTCCCTCACTCATTGTCGGAGAATAATAGGCCCCAAACATCCCTCTACCAACTATCCAATCCAACCCCTCCATATCCTTGTAAAAGTAAACTTCCACCCCTGTGCGGGTATCTTCCGTACCTCTTTGTTGAAGAAAAGTAACAAACTCCGCATCTGAACTCGTAAGTAGGTACACCGCTACTGACCCCAAAACAAATAAAAATCCTCCGGATACCATAAACATTACCACTTTATATTTTGTGTTTATCCAAAAAAGGACAAATACTAGGAAAAGGCTTCCTACGGTCATAAAAAGCAAACCCCTCCTTGCCCTAACCAAAGCAAAAAAAATGCATAATAATAATATGCCCAGAGCAATAAGGTTTTTGGTTTTCGTATGGTATACATAGGTCATCAAGATAAAACTAACAGTAACCGCGAGAGTCTTGGAGAAATACTCCACAATATCACGGCTGAGAACGTTCTTCTCAGGTTCTAATAGAAAACCACGATACTTCAAGGAGTAAAGGACAAAAAACAGACCACTTATCAATATTACGCTAAAAATCTTTTTATAATAAATCAGCTTTCTGGGAAAAAGCATCACCCAAGGAACAAAATATAAAAAAGCCCCAAACCAAGGGTTCAAAATCATTTGCTTCAATGCGTCCTTATCAAAATAAAACCCTCTAAAAAAGATGAAAAACGCCCAAAAAACAATCAAGAAAAATACTATTTTTTGATACTGATTATCAAACTCAAACTTAATGAGTCTAAATGCAGCTGGGACCATCAGCAAAACACCCAATATCTGAATAGACTGAAAAACTATATAGTTAATCTGACGGGTTGCAGTTATGGTCCACGCCAGCGTATACAGCAAAAAGCCTATCCAAAAGAGGTTAAGTGTGATGAGCTCTTCCCTATTGTAAGTAAGTAAAGACTTGACTCGTTGCTTTATGTTAGTTGTTATCTCCAACGCTTATTTCTTTTTCGATAAAGGAGACTAGATCCATGTGATGGCCCATAACAACATCAGTGTTGAATTCCGGCAACAGCTCTCCCACCAAACGGTTTTGCAAACAATATTCGATTCCTTTGCTGAAGTCCTCTGCGTCCTTATAATTCGCAACATATCCATTTTTACCATGGGAAATCATTTCCGGAATCCCTCCCGTATCAAAACCAACTACTGGAGTACCACAACACAAACTCTCAATGATCGTAGTAGGAAGATTATCTGCCAACGACGGAGCCAAAAAAACATCGGAAGCATTGTATACTAAGTTTGTCGTGTAGTCATCACGAATAAATCCCATAAACTTGGTCGGAAATGGAATTGACTGCATAATTTCCTCCGTGGCGACACTTCCAAAAATCAACACACCAATCTTACTCCCTTCAACCCGTTCCGCCAATCTCGAAACTGCCTCTTTTAAATACATCCATCCCTTATAGGGGCTATGCACTTTATTTGCCCCAAAACAAATTACGAAATCGAACTCTTCCATGCCCAAAATACCCTTTGCAACACGCTTATCGAATGGCTTAAACCGCCTCCTATCGATCGGATTAGGGATCCGGAAAACAGGCTTATTCATAGTAATCTCCGACCTTTTTGCCAGGTCGCTCAACCAATGGCTGGGGGAAACGAAAAATATATTATTGAATGATGCGTACAACCTCTTTTTTTCCACATGTTGACGAAACGCTGTATCGACTTCTTTATCTTCGGGAAAAATCGGGCAATTCCCACATTGGGTCAGAAATTTATCACAGTCAAAACTATAGGAACAGCCCCCGGTAATCGCCCACATGTCGTGCAAGATCATTACCATTGGCTTTCCTAGCGCTGCTATTTGCTTTAAATTGCGTACACTGAGAAAACCTCCCAGTATCCAATGAACATATATTATATCGGCTTTTTGTACTAATTCATGACCACTTATGTCAGATCCCAAGAATGAAAGCGAAAATGCACCAGCATCCTGCGGTTTTTTTCTGGTCAAAAAATCCTGGATTTTTTGATTTACCTTACGCAAATTCTTTGCGAACTTCCCTAACGAAACAATCCTTGGGTCACCCTGTACGTCTGAATGGAGGGACAAAACGTACGAATCGAAACCGTACTCCAAAAAGGCCTCATGCAATCGAATGGTGTAATTGCCCGAAGGACTACTCCCAAACTGCAAATGAACTATTCTCTTTCCCTTAATATCCCCCACTACTTTATCCATATCCCTCTTCTTTTCTTATATACAATTAAGTAATATTGAATTGGTGCAATCAAAATCCCGTTAAAATTAGCAATCAGGGAAGCGATAAACAATGAGTACACTCCCATCTCATAATATTTTATCATTAATATTGCGACTCCAATGTAAACAATTGGGCTTAATATGCTGCACCAAAATTGAATCCTCAAAGCGCTGATCCCGTTCAGAAAGTTGACAAACAGGTTTCCGAACATAAAGGATAAAATAAACATAAACCCCCAAAATGAAAGTATGAAGTCTATTTGAACTTGTCCCTTTAACCAAATCTCATAAACTTGTGGAGAAATCAGCAGCATCCCTACCCCAACGAACACCAATAATCCGATTAATAGCATGTACTTTTGGATAGCAGTGCGGATCCATGCTATATCATTTTTAAGGAAAGCATCTGTGGAAGCTGACCAAAAAGGCGACAAGAATATACCAAAAGCCATGCCCAAAATATTAAAGTATTTGTAAACTATATTGTAGGACGTAACTTCATATGTCCCGAAATTTTGAGCAATGATAATATTGGCTGACTGATATTGAATCAAGCCCGCAATACTTATAATAAAAAAAACCAGCCCTAAATTGAATAAACCTTTGGATTCCCTAAGATCAACGGCAGACCAACTTGGGCGGAAAGACTGATATGTCCCGCGAAAAAAAAATAAATTAGCCCCAACAAGAATAAGAATGGGAGATAGACAAAGTGCCATCCCCAAGTTAACCAGAGATCCTTCAGTTGTTTTTACCAACACAACTATAAATAATAACGAAAAAACCTGACCTAAAAGATCAATAAGCGACCCTTTAGCTGGATGTTGATCTGCTGTCAACATCGTATTAATGATTCTCAATACAAACTGAAGGCAAAAATAGGTGAAAACGATAACAGCTAAGGTCGATACTTCATTCCTCATCTCACTGGTAACATTCAGAATCTGTACCCAGTCTAAAAATGGATTAACAATCAAAAACACAACCCAAACAACCGTAAATATTAGCGCTAAAATGAAATAGGTCGTACTGACATACATTCGAGCAGCCTTAATATCTCCTTTCGCTCGAGACTCGGCAAACTTATTCCGCAAACCATGGGTAAGGCCAACGTTGAAAAAACTAAACCACCCGACAATCGAACTAAGCGTAAGCCAAATCCCATATCGGGTAGGATTAACATAGTCTATTGTCAGGGGAACAATTACCAAACTGATTACAATACTCCCCCCTTTAATAAGAATAGACCCTAAAATATTCTTTTTGGCCCTAACAGTCCTTTCCTTACCATCTGTAAGGAAGCGACCAACCCTTTCCCTAATAAAACCCAAAACACTCCTCATCAAAAATGCTCACAATACCTTAAAAGAATTAAGAATAAGCCTTCCTCCTCTTTCGGTTCTTTACATCATCGTATCCATACCCATAAGCGTATCCGTAATACCCAGCCCCAATTTTTGTATCATTTGCGACAAAATACATCCTGTTGAGTTTTTTGTGTAGCTCCATTTCCTTCACGAAAACTAAATTCTCTTTAGCAGTAACATCGTACCGAACAATGAAAAGTGACAAGTCCACCAAGCGCGCCAAACTCAGCCCGTCGGATACCGTCCCAATGGGGGCTGTGTCTATGATAACAAAATCAAAATTACTCTTCAGGTAATCTAAAAGCTCTTCAACTCTATCGTTAAGCATCAATTCGGAAGGATTGTCGGGAATAGTTCCACAGGAAATCAATCTTAAATCATCTACCCCATCATAATTCTTGATAATGTCAGCTGGCACCAGCGATTTTTCATTTATAAAATCTGAGATACCCAACCCAGGATCCAAATTCAGGTTGTCGAACAGTGCAGGCTTCCTAAGGTCGAACTCCAGAACAACCACCTTTTTGCCCGTTAGACTTAGGCTGACTGCCAGGTTCAAGCTGAAAAAAGTCTTTCCCTCACCAGAAATACTGGAAGTCACCATTATAGTCTTATCAGGTTTACCATCCGCCAAAAATGAGAGGTTAGTTCTAATCAATCGAAACTGCTCAGCGATAGGACTTCTTCTATTTTTTGAAATTACTAAGTAATTTTTGTCCTGATTGTGGGAAATCTCTCCGAGAACCGGCCTATTAATAATCTCTGTGATTTCAGACTTCTGGGAGATTTTATTGCTTAAGTTGGTTTTCAAATAGACAAATGCAAAGGGAAATCCAAATCCAAGAATTATTGCCAAGCCATAATAAAGCGGCTTATTTGGTTTAGACGGCATACTTCCCGCCGAAGCAGTATCTATTACCCGCGCATTCGCAACTGTAGTTGCAGCAAGTGATAACTCTGATTCCTCACGTTTTGACTGAAGATACAAAAACTGATCTTGCTTTCTGCTTTGCGTACGCTGCAGCTCTAACAAACCACGTTCGATTTCAGGAACTCTCGATATACGCCCATCGATCTGCCGAATATTCTGGGACAGGTTCCTGTTCTCAATTTCCAAACTATTCCGAATATTACTGATATTTGCCTTTATATTTCTTTTGAGAGATGCCAATTCGTCCTCGACATTCATCATGATAGGGCTGTTGGGCTGTACTGTTCGAGAAATTCTAGCTTTTTCGCTTTGAAGCTGATTAAATTTTGAAATCAACTGAGACAGTGTTGCATCAGCGATAGAAAGCGTACTGGGCACCTCCACGTCGGAACCATCGGAGTTGTCCAGATATTTTTCAATCGATGCCAGCACCTCCATTTGAATCCGGTTTCTCGACAGGTCAGCATCATAGGATTTCGAATTTTCCACAAACGCGGTGTACTCAATCCCCAACCCTGAAATATTATTTTGCCGCTTATAAACCTCTATCTCACGCTCGACCTCCTTTAATTCATCGATCAAAGAAGCTAGCTGATTGTCAATAAAAGCAATGGTGTTTTCCGCGGTAGTATTCTTTTCCCTAACCGCCTGTTTATTATAGACCTCAATCACCTTGTTGATAACATCCTTTCCCTTCTCAGGAACTGCATCAAACAAACTAAGCGTTAAAACAGAAGCAAACTTACTAGACAGGGAAACTCGCATTTTTGCGCTGTATGCGCCAGCCAGATGGTCTTTGTTGTTAAAGAAAAACAATACATCTTTAGGGGAAAACGCAGAAAAAGACTCCGATTTCTGGATAGAAAATGCCCCATACCAATTGCGCAAAGTGTCTCCGTAAGCATAAGGCCGATAATCGCCATTTTCTAAGAAAAGCAACTTGTCGCCTTCCAATTTCAAGTATATGGCCCAATCATCCGGCTCTTCTTCAATGATACTATTGATCTCATGTACTTCTACCGAAACGGGCACCTGCCATCCATATATCTCCTTACGTCGTGAGTAGGAATCCTCGACATAAAAGGTTGTTTCGAAAGGCAACTCCTCCATCACATCCCGCATTAGGCTGTAGGAACCCAAAACCTCAATTTCGTTTTCAATCTGTTTAGTAGTCTCAAATCCTTCCAGTTCACTGAATACGATATTCTGGGAAAAATCAGAACTCTTATCCACCTTGATCATTATGGAGCTGGACACATAATACATCGGAGTTGAAAAAAAGACATACACATAGGCTAGGGCCCCGAAAAACAGAACAGAAATCAAATACAGCCACCAATACCTAAGATATTGGAATATCACCTGTTTGAAATCAGTGGATTTAGCGTTATCCTCCGTAAATCCATCGAGCAACAAGTCCGATAAAATATCTTTGTTTTTCATCTGCGTTCTAAATAAATCCTCAAATTAAATATTAATGCCAGCAGCAGACTGGTTGATATGCCTACCAACGACAATGAACGCTGATTGGTGGACGCTTGAACGGCTTTAATTCTATCGGGCTCAACATAAACCACGTCATTTTGTTGCAAGTAATAGTAAGGAGATTCCAGAAACTCCTTACTGTTTAAGTTTACGCGGGTGGCACGTCGCTCTCCGTCCGTTTCACGGATAATTAAAACGTTCTCCCTTTTTCCGTACATGGTCATATCACCTGCCAAACCCAAAGCTTCCAATAAACTTACCTTTTCAGTTGGTACTACCAAGGTCGATGGACGGTTCACTTCCCCAATCACCGTTATTTTGAAATTAATGAACCTAATGTTGACGATTGGATCCTTCACATATTCAGAAACCTTGTCTGTCATCATCGCTATCGCCTCGGTCTTTGTAAGGCCCTCTATCTGTATTTTGCCGAGAACGGGAAAGTTAATCTCTCCCTGTTCATCCACTAAATATCCTTCATTCAAAGCCCGCTGTGCCTGGGTAAGTCTTCCCTCCACTCCTGTATCCATTATGCCAGCGTTGAATAATAAATTAGATTCCTCGCTAGCACTACTTACCGTTATCTTTAATAGGTCATCTTTCTGAATTTTTGGCTGAACCATTTCAGAATACCTCACCGAATAAACATCAGACTCACTTATATCGCTGAAAAAAACCAGATTTCGACTTGCGCAACCCATACTCCCCCAAACCAACAAAAAAACAACAAGCCAATTTCTCATAATACGCTTCGTTAAAATTAGAATAGACGTAAATTTAATTCTTTTCAAATATAAATTTTGGATTTTTTTAAAATGAAAACAAAATCGAATAAGAGAACAAGCCGTTTTCCTTTATGTCGGAAAAAAAATCGCTGAGAATCCATCCTAAAGAGCGATCGAACAACTGATCTCCTTTCGATCAAAACTAATGCCAAGGAAAACAGGACCGTGCTAAACACCCTGAACTTTGCGCTGTTTCAATGCCCAAATCTAGCAGAAAATCATTAACTTATCAAACATTCCACCTATGGTATCTTTTCTGAGACTCAAATGGACAAACGAAAGATACCAACTCGAAACTTCGGTGTAATTCACCAAACTAATAAGGTAAGTAAATTTATCGGTCAATAGGCATTCTCATTGCCCAAAACCAGCAGTTTGATCGTAGTCCATATAATCTTTAGGTCAAAAAGCAAACACCACTTCCTTACGTAAAATTCGTCCAATCGATACCTGAAATAAATATCATTGAAGTTTCTAATCTCTCCCCTAAAGCCCTTTGATTGAGCCAAACCTGTAATACCAGGTTTTACGTTATGGCGAGACATAAAATTATCAATCTCTCTAGCAAACTCCATGTTCATGGGCACTGCATGGGGACGCGGACCTACGATAGCCATCTCACCTTTCAACACATTAAATATCTGAGGCAATTCATCGATACTACTCATCCTCAAAAACCGTCCGACTACAGTTACTCGGGAATCTCCCTTAGTTGCTTGCTTAATATCTGCTTCTTTGTTGACCACCATTGTCCGAAACTTGTAACAAAAAAATGGTTTATTGTTTAACCCGTGCCTCTGCTGTTTAAAAAGAATAGGACCTTTAGAGGTCGCCTTAATGGCTATCGCCACCAAAGGAAAAAGCCATGACATTACAAAAACAATCGTAAACGATGAAATCGCAAGATCAAGGACCCTCTTTGCAAAAACCTTTTTTGAATCTGATAAACAACCTTGATAATCCTTAACGTGAGACTCTGCTCTTTCAGCTTTCTCAAATAATTGGCCAACACCCCTCTTCACTAGCACATTTTCCATCACATTAGCAGTTATAATTTGCGTTACCTACACGATAATTTTTAAAAAACATAAATGTATATTTGAAATACATTTTTACAAATGTAAAACCTTACCAGTTCTGTTCCAAACGATTTGCCAATTATTTGAAAAACTTTTTTTGGTATATGTAATACATTTTTAAATATCTAAAAATCTTTAGGTGTGGAAAACTCGAACATTCCTAAAATAATCGAGCCGAAACAAAGATTCTACCAAAATAAAATATCGAACTACAGGGCAAAGACGGTCAATTTTCGCTTAAGTACCTTTTGATCGATCGCCTTCGACAAAACCGTTGCATATCAACAAATGAAGCCTAAAAGGATTCATACAAAGGCTCAACTTCTCAATAAGCCTTCTCTCGCTTGAACAGCACCGTAAAAATAGTCCAATAGAGGATCTTAAAATCCAACAAAAAACACCAGTTTTTAATGTAAAAATGGTCCAACTTGATCCTACCGTAAATATCATAAAAACTCTCAACTTCGCCGCGAAAACCTCTGCATTGCGCAAGTCCTGTAATTCCTGGTTTTACAACATGCCTGAACATATAGTTCTCTACTTCCTTACCAAACAATTCATTCATAGGAACCGCATGAGGCCTAGGACCTATTAGAGACATTTCTCCTTTCAAAACATTAAAAAGCTGCGGCAGCTCATCTAAACTAGTACGTCTCAAAAATCTTCCAAATTGGGTTACTCTTGGATCTTCTTTTGTCGCTTGCCGGGAGTCCGCGTCTTTGTTAATCCGCATCGTTCGGAATTTATAGCATTCAAAAATCATGTTTCCCTTTCCATGTCTACGTTGCCTAAACAAAACCGGCCCTCTGGATGACAGCTTAATTCCTATGGCAATCAAAGGAAACAACCATACCATCACAAAAACAATCAAAAACAAAGAAACGAGTACGTCCATTGCCCTTTTCAAGGAAAGTTTAAATGGATCCGTAAAAAAAACATCTCCGTTTGCAGTCACAAACCCTGAGATGTTTGCATAGTAAAAGTCGGCATTTTTTGATCGCTGTAAAAACTTCTCCATACTGCTAACACTTAAAACTCCTTAACCACGACAAACCATTTTTTGTATTTAAAATACATTTATGCAAATATATTCAGCAATTACTTAGAATGCAAATGTTAACCCACCTACCATTTGCTAAATGTAACGCTCGAAAAAAAAACCGTAATCAGGATTAAGCTATGGTTTTGTATAATATCAAAAAACAAACCAAAAAGAATTCTACGTACGATTTATCCACGAAAAAAATTACTTTTCACGCTTAAAATCAATTTATTGCGCAAACCAAAAAAAATTACCTCGGGTAACTTTTTACCAAGTCAATAAAAAGCTTCACCTTTCCCGGATCTAAATCCGGGTACAGACCGTGCCCCAAATTGGCAATGTGTCTCGCACCACCAAAGGAAGCCATCATACGGGAAGTAGCCGCTTTGATAGAATCCTCTGAACCATAAAGTGCGGCGGGATCCAAGTTCCCTTGGAAGACCTTACGATTACCCACCAATTCCCGCGACTCGCTAATGTCCATATTCCAATCTAACCCAACTACGTCGCAGTTTAACTCACCCATCTCACGTCGAGCAAAAAAAGCGCCCTTAGCAAAAACTGTCACCGGTACCTCTGTAATGGCATTGCAGATGGTGTCTATATATTTCAGTGAAAACTCACGGTAGTGGTCCGGTGGAAGAATACCTGCCCAGGAATCGAATAATTGAACCAAGTTTGCTCCGGCTTCCACCTGGGCTTTGAGGTATTTCACCGTAGCAATCGTAATCATCTCCAACAGGGAATGCGCCAATACAGGCTCCTGGTACAACATAGCCCTGGCTTTCGAAAAAGTTTTGCTCCCGGAGCCCTCTACCATATAGGCAAAGATAGTCCATGGGGCACCCGCAAAGCCAATCAAAGGAACCCTTCCGTTTAGCCCCTTTTTGGTAATTTTTATTGCCTCCAACACATAAGACAAGCTGTCTTTGACATCAGGTATGTGAATCTTTTTTATATCCGACTCGCTGCGAACGGTATTCGGAAACCAAGGTCCACGCTTTTCGACCATCTCATACGGAAGACCCATCGCCTCTGGTATGACCAGAATATCTGAAAAAATGATCGCTGCATCCACCCCTAAAATATCTACAGGCTGAATAGTAACCTCTGCAGCGAGCTCCGGAGTCTTGGCCAACTCAATAAAGCCGCTAACGCTGTCACGTACCGCACGGTATTCAGGAAGTATCCTTCCTGCCTGCCGCATCAACCAAACGGGTGTTCGCTCTACTTCCTCCCCTTTGATGACGCGCAACAATAAGTCGTTTTTCAATTGCATGGCGCAAAGATACGCCATGATGCCCAAACAATAATAAAAAAACCCGGGATTGATGGTCGCCGGGTTTCTATATTAACAGAAGGTTAGTGTTAACGCTGCTTCAGCGACACGATATCCTTCTCTGTTTTACCAAGATACTTCATCACGCTATCAAAGTCACTCACGTCTATACGTGCAGCCGCCCCACCTTGGGCAAAAAACCCTGGCATGTAGACAATCCTGAAGTATTGATCTTGGGTAAATTGTGCAGCTAGTGTTGTGGGATCTATAGCTCCATCAATAAATATGGCCAATACCTGCGTGATAAATTCAAAATTATAAACCAAAATCCCATTCTCTAAATAAATGGTCTGAGGTAACAGCCTCCATATAGACCTCCCATCTTCGGTGATCCCAAATTCCCTAAACACTAAAAAGCCGTCATCTGCAAAAACCCCTTCTCCGAAATTGAATACAGCTGTAAAACCATTTTCTTCATTAAAATCCACTTCAGCCTCGAAAACCAAATCAACGAAGCTTACACCATCTTCTCCGTCTACCCCATCCCGGCCGTCTTGGCCGTCGAAACCGGGAGGACCTTGAGGGCCTTCCGGTCCCTCACAAGCCGGAAACAACGCGATTCCCAGCACCAATGCGATCAATAGAAATTTTTTCATACAAATAAATCTGATAGTTAATAATGTGAAGGTAAGGTAGAAATATAGACGTATATTTTTTTAATTCCAACAACTTTATATATCGACAAAAAAAAACAGCCCAAAAATAAGGAGCTGTCTTTTTATTTTTCTACGAACGCTTCTGAGATCAAAGCACGATTCTTGGAATATCCGATTCCTGAACGCCCATCAACCGCAACATGGCGTCCATATCATTGAAGTCCATACGTGCATTGATGAAGTCAGCCGGAAGAATCAATACACGGAAAACCTGATTTTGCAGCCATTCGGATCCTAGCGTAGCTAGATTAAAATTCCCCTCTAGATAAATGGAAAAATCAACTGTTGTAAAGTCATAGGAATAACTAAAGATACCATTTGGATGGTACTCTATCCGGGGTAGTGGCCTCCAAACGTCCCTTCCCTCAACCACACCTTCTAACCGATAAATCATAACCTTGTCGGATTCAAAGATCTCAAATCCATATTGGCCAAGGACGCTAAACCCTCCTTGCTGATTAAATGTGGCATCTACTTCAAAAACCTCACCCAGTATGGTAACACCGTCTAGTCCATCCATACCTGGAGGGCCTGGAGGTCCTACAGGGCCCTCACAACTACCCAGAAACGCTAGGGCCATTGCAAACAACGGCCACCTTATCAAACCTTCAATCTTTATCGTCATAGAATCAAACTTTTTACGTACAACAGCTACCTAAACTAAAATCATACCAAATTTAGAAAATCACTCATTCTTCTATCGCCAATGGAGCCCATACAGAAACCTCCGAGGCTCCCTGAAGCCTATCGATAAACACTCCCGACAACTCCAAGCCTTGCTCGTCGGCAAACGACTGTATTTGCGCCTTAACCGATAAGGGACTGGGCATCACAAACCGATGGGCACGGATTGTCGCCACAATTGCCTCGCGGCAGGAAACCGACATCCATTCGAATCCTTCTTCATGAGACGGCAGAACCGTACCCACAAAAACACGCATGGTATCCAGTTTTCCGGCTGGCTCTACCTCGTAAATCGTATGCAGAAAACTACCTGCATGATTTGAGATCAGACCTTCCACACTTCTGAACGTATCCCCCAGCGCTTCGTCCTGCGGCGTACCTTGATAGTACAACCCGGTTAGCCGAAAATCCTCACAGGTAGACATCTCTATTTCCAACGGGGCAAAACCACCCAAAAGGTAATAGACCCCTACCACGAATACCAACAGGCCTACTACTAGGATACCTTTCCTTTTCATCCTCAAAACAAATAACGAACCCCAATCCCTCCTTGAAGTTTAAGGTGCCCGGGACGGTCTATCAACTCCAGAAAAAGACCGACCTCTGCGAACACACTCATTGGGAGGTCCTGAAAAATATACTCAGAACCGATATACCCCTCCGGGCCCAAATCTATATTGGTTCTAGACTCGTTTCGGTAAACCGTCTGCTCGGCAGGATTCGGAGTGAAATACACGTAGTTCGTCCTTACACTTCGTAGTTGGGCACCCACACCAACATAGGCGAGCAGCGTGCCTTCCGTGATGTCAAACTCAGATGTTATGTCCTCGTGGTAGGCCACCCGGGCATTTAGAGAAAAGGCATCTGAGGCGGTATGGCCCTGATATACCGCCGAAGAAAGCGGGCGGTTGTTTTCGAATGCCCGTCGGTAATACGCTGCACTGTTAGGGCTTCCCCTGCCGATGAGCCCCTCTACCGAGAAGCGGTCATCCAGATCCGTCTTGTAGGTTATGGAGAAAGGTTCTCCCAATCGAAGCCCCAGTTGATGTTGCTGGGCATAGGAAAAAAATGGCGAAAACGCCAAAATCAAAAACAGTAGTTTTTTCATGAAGCAATGAATGTAATAATCTTGGTTTAGTTTTTTTTGAGTATAACGGGAAATCCCCCGGTACGATCATGTATGGCGGCGAAAATTTATCCCACAACCAAGGATTTCAGCTGCATCTGATGCAACTGGGCATAGTAGCCACCTTTTCGGAGCAGCTCCTCGTGAGTCCCGGACTCCTTGATTTCACCTTGGTGCAGCACGATGATCTTATCGGCCCGCTGAATGGTAGACAGTCTGTGAGCAATCACAATGGATGTGCGCCCCTGCATCATTTTTTCGATCGCCTCTTGTATCAACTCCTCTGTTTCGGTATCCACCGAAGACGTGGCCTCGTCCAATACAATAATCTCGGGATCATAGACCATCGCCCGTACAAAGGAAATCAACTGCCTTTGCCCAACGGAAAGCGTAGCACCTCTTTCCTTCACATCGTAGTCCAAGCCTCCAGGCAACCGCTCTATAAAGCGTCTAGCGCCAACCAAATCAGCCGCTGCCATTACCTGCTCCCGCGATATATCTGGATTGCCCAGGGTGATGTTATAATAAATCGTGTCTGAAAACAAAAAAACATCCTGTAGTACTACCCCAATGTGCTTTCTTAAGGTCTCCAGCGAATACTCCCGAATATCCCTGTTATCCAACAACAGGCTACCCCTATTGATTTCATAAAACCGACTCATCAGGTTAATTACAGAGGATTTACCGGCCCCAGTAGCCCCCACCAAAGCAACCGTCTCTCCGTGCCTCACATCGAATTGGATATTCTTCAATACCCATTCCTCGTCGTTATAGGCAAACCAAACATTTTGGAAAGAAATGTTCCCCTGAATTCGATCTGGCCTGAAAGATCCCTCATCGGGAATCTGTTCATTGTTCTCCAAAAGCTTAAAAATCCTAGCAGAACTCACCACTCCCATTTGCAATGTATTGAATCGATCGGCAATCATTCGGATTGGTCTGAAGAATAACTGCAGGTACATAATAAACGAAATGAGTATACCAACTTTCAATTCCAGATCAAACACTCCAGTGGCTCCGTACCACACTACCAACCCAATGCCGATCGCTTGAATGATCTCTGCAACCGGGTAATAGACCGAATAGTACAAAACAGACTTTAAATGTGCCTTGCGATGTTCCCGGTTTATATCTTTAAATTTTTCAAACTCCCTGTTTTCCCGGTTAAATATCTGAATGATATTCATACCCGTGATGTGCTCCTGGAGAAAAGAATTCAAATTAGACACGGCATTCCTGACCTCATTGAAAGATTCCTTTACCTTTTCCTTAAACACATACGTTGAGACGATCAGTAAAGGAAGCGTACTCAAACTGACGAGGGTGAGCTTCCAATCTACCCAAAACATGACTATCAAAATAGCCACCAATTGCAGTAAATCCCCAATGATAGATGCCAAACCCTGACTGAATACGTCTGCGAGCGTTTCAATGTCCGAAATACTCCTAGTCACAAGGCGCCCGATGGGAGTATTATCGAAAAATTTCAACCGCATTTTGAGCAGGTGCCGATAAAGCTTCGTGCGGATGTCCCGTATAATGACCTGACCTATCCATCCAGATAGATAGGTATGTCCAAACTGAACGATGGCATGCAACACCAGCAGACCTACCAAAAAGCCTGTGATTCTCAACAACCCCATCCCATCCCCAACGCTAACGTAATCATCAATCGCAATCTGAATCAACAAGGGCCGTGTAGGTGCTAAAACCGCTAAGGCCAATGTCAAAACCACCAAAAAATAGAAATGTCGCTGATAGGGCCTTACGAACAGATAAAGTTTTTTCAGGACATCCATGTCCAGAATTTCGCCACTACTTACGTTTTCTTTCTCTAGACTCAAAATCTTACTCGTTAAATAAAAATATGACTTGGATAGACCACCTTCGATAAGTACAAGCCCTGTGGCGGGGCTGAAGCACCCGCAGCTACCCTGCGTTTGGCCTGAATGATCTCCTCAAAATCGCCCAAACCCAATTGCCCCCTACCTACTAAAACCAAGGTACCTACAATAGCTCGCACCATACCTCTCAAAAACCGGTTTGCAGTTATATGAAAAAGCAAATGGTGGTCTTTTTGTTCCCAATAGGCATTTTTTATTTTACAACGAAAATGCTTCGTCTCCGTCTTTATTCGGCTGAAAGACTCAAAATCATCGTAGTTAAGGAGCAAATCCGCCGCGAGGTTCATTTGGGTTATGTCCAGTTCATAAAAACACCTCCATACTAACCCATCTTCAAAGGGGTTTTTTCGCATTCCGATCACATATTCATAGCTCCTCCACTGGGCTGCGAAACGGGCATTCGCATCGTCTTTCACCTCATACACTTGGAATACACCAATATCAGGAGGCAATACCGAATTGATCTTTTTCAGAAAGTCATTCTTGTCACCAATGCTCAAACATTCAAAGTGGGCAAATTGTTGCTTGGCGTGGACTCCGGCATCGGTTCTACCACTGCCCATTATCTGAATTGGCGTCCTCAGGATTGTAGATAGGGCTCGCTGTACCACTTCCTGCACCGAAGTAGCGTTTTCTTGGATCTGCCACCCGTGGTAATTTGTGCCCTGATAGGCCAACTCCAGAAAATACCTTTTCATCAACTTCCTTTTGGTTCACAAAGATACGCCAACCCTGAAAATTAAAGCTGCTTTCGGCGTAAACCTTGCGAAAAATGATTTTCCGAACTTACTTTGTTTAAATTTATAAAAAATGATACAACGTCTTCAATCCGTTTTTCTGCTGTTGGTAGCAATCACCATGTTTTCCTTGCCGTTTCTTACCATTTGGGTACAGGTCAATCCTTCCCAAACCGAGCAATTGAAGCTCACCTCATGGGCACTGGTGACAACATCCATTAATTCCGGGCAGATTATCGAACACAACAATAACTACCTCATCGGTATATTGGCGGTCGTGGCCGGTCTCATAGCTGTCTACAGCTTACTGCAATATAAAAACAGAACCAGGCAGATGTTTTTAAACATGATTAATTCCTTGGTTATGGGAATATGCTTGGGAGCCACGGTTTTCATCACCTACAATGCAAACGAAACGTTTAATCCAGAGGCGACAGGTGCCTACATCATTGGGTTTTATGCGATCATCTTTGCACTTATCATGAATATGTTGGCCAACCGGTTTATCCGTAAAGATGAGATGTTGGTTAGGTCGGTGGATCGCATCCGGTAACCCTCACACCTATGAAACCGGAAACCGCCGCTATCCATCTTTCCAATCAGGTCAATGACCTTTACCAGCCCGTGATTCAACCGATTACACTTTCTACTACCTACTTACACGGAGAAAGTTCGCTGGTGTATGGACGATTTGCAAATCCAAACCGTGCTTCATTGGAAAGGGTAATGGCTGCTTTGGAGCTTGGCAGGGAAGCAGCTGCATTTTCTTCGGGGAATACTGCTGGCATGGCGGTTTTTCAATGCCTCGAACAGGGCTCCCATGTGGTCGCGCCATTGGATATGTACCACGGACTAAAAAAACAGCTCTTGGAGGTATTTCGGGATACTCTTGCGGTGACTTTTGTCGATATGACGCAGCCGGAGCAGGTTAGATCGGCCATCAAACCTGAGACTAGCTTAATTTGGGTCGAAAGCCCTTCCAATCCATTGATTCAGATCACAAACATTCCTTTGATTGCACAGATAGCGAAGGAAGCCAAGGTAAGGATGATCTGCGACAACACGTTTGCCACGCCCATCCTGCAAAATCCCCTGACCCTTGGTGCCGATATGGTCATGCATAGTGCGACCAAATATATCGGAGGGCACAGCGATGTACTAGCGGGAATACTCGTCACCAAAGAAGCCGATGAATTCTGGCAAAGCATCAAAACTGTTCAGGCCATAGGAGGGGCAGTCCCTTCTCCTTTTGACTGCTACCTACTATGCAGAAGCATCAAAACCCTCGCTTATCGAATGAAGGGACATTGCGCCAATGCGCAAGCAGTGGCAGAATACCTGCACCAACACCCACTGGTGGAGAAAGTTATCTACCCGGGATTGCCTTCTGATCCAGGCTATACGCTTGCAGGAGAACTGATGCGAGGGTTTGGCGGCATGGTCACTTTCTTGGTAAAGGGTGGAGCTAAAGAAAGTGACAGATTTGTACAATCTCTCCGTTATTTCAGCAATGCCACCAGTCTAGGGGGAGTGGAAAGCCTTATTGAGCGGAGGGCACACGTAGAAGGACCAGATTCGAAATCTCCGGAAAACCTCATACGCATGTCGGTGGGATTAGAAAACATAGCAGACCTCACGGAGGACTTAGCGTCTGGTTTGAAAACTTTAGGCAAGTGAACCCTATCGCTCTCCTACTTGCTTTAATGTCCTCCCTCCTGATAGTGATGTATTACTGAGTTTGATCATTTTCAGCTCTTTGAGTACAGGCTCTGCCTTTTGATTTTGCTCAATTCGCTTTACTGCACCTTCAAAATCTGATCCCGCCTCTATTTCTACGGAGGCAGAAATCACTTCTCCGCGAACCTTAGAGGTAGCGGTTAGTCGAGCCAATCCCTGTACGTTCAAATTACCTTTAACTTCACCCATCACACACACTTCATGGGCCCACACATCCCCATGTATGCAACCGGACGGACTAACCACCAACTTCTTTTTGGTTACGATTATCCCCTTAACTTCCCCCTCTATACGAATATCACTTTTGGAATGGATTTCTCCAGTCATGCTTAGACCGGCTGCAAAAACGGAGGTGGAACTGGCCAACCCTAGCTCTTCTTGAATTCTTTTATCTTTGGACCACATCGTTGGTTGTTGAGTAAAGTGACAATTGAGCCTAATCTACCCCTATCCCTCAAACGAAATCCACAGGCCTATCTCGTAATACGAGAACAAGGACAAACAAATCTTTAGTAGTTAGAAAAGGTGGGAGGCTGTTAAATTGCTGATTTAAAGGAAGGAATATTTTACAAAGATTCCAAATGAAACCCCGCGAAAATTGTCAAAAATTGCATATCTAATACCTTTTCAACCAGCCCAGCCCTCTCTATCCAAACTTCTATATTGAATAGCCTCTGCCAAATGCTCCACTTTAATCTCGTCGCTACACGCAAGATCGGCTATGGTCTTTGATACTTTTAGAATCCGATCGTAGGCCCTTGCTGACAGACCCAACCTCTCCATGGCTGTCTTGAGCAAGGCCTTCCCAGCATCATTGATCATACAAATTTCCTTTACCATGTGCGAGGGCATCATGGCGTTGCAATAGATTTCCTTTTGCCCGTCAAACCGGGTAACCTGCCTTTCTCTGGCTTTGGTGACCCGCTCTCTGATGGAACTGCTGGACTCGGCCTTTCTATTGGATGTCATCTCATCAAACCTCACGGGTGTCACCTCCACATGAAGATCTATGCGATCCAACAACGGTCCACTGACCTTGTTCAGATACTTTTGAACCACTCCCGGACCACAGACACACTCCTTTTCCGGATGGTTATAATAACCGCAGGGACAAGGGTTCATGCTGGCTATCAGCATGAAATTTGCCGGGAAGTCAACCGATACCTTTGCTCTGGAAATCGTCACCTTTCGCTCCTCCAAGGGTTGCCGCATCACCTCAAGTACCGTACGCTTAAACTCAGGCAGCTCATCTAAGAACAATACCCCATTGTGAGAAAGGGATATTTCCCCAGGTTGCGGATTTCCTCCCCCACCTACCAATGCTACGTCACTTATGGTGTGATGAGGCGAACGAAAGGGACGCTTGGCTATGAGAGATGCTTCTACCCCCAATTTACCAGCCACCGAATGAATCTTGGTTGTCTCTAAGGCTTCATGTAAGCTAAGTGGTGGCAGAATCGAAGGCAAGCGTTTGGCTAGCATGGTCTTTCCAGCTCCAGGGGGGCCGATCATAATCACGTTGTGGCCACCTGCAGCGGCAATCTCCATCGCACGCTTGATATTCTCCTGTCCTTGAACATCCGAAAAATCAAACTCATAGTCCGAAAGGGAATGATAAAATATATCGCGGGTATCCGTAATGGTCGGTTCAATGTCGGTCTTACCCTCCAAAAAATGAATAGCCTCCTCTAGATTATCTACACCGATGATGTCCAGGTTATTGACGATTGAAGCCTCCGCCGCATTCTCGCGCGGCAAAATAAACCCGCGAAACCCGCGCTTTCTACCCTCTATAGCAATGGGCAGCACTCCCTTGATAGGCCTCAGCTTGCCGTCCAAAGCCAACTCCCCCATAATGAGATACTCCTCCAATGCTGGAAAGACGACTTGTTCCGACGCCTGCAAAATCCCCATGGCGATCGGCAAATCATAAGAGGACCCCTCTTTTCGGATGTCCGCAGGTGCCAAATTCACTACCACTTTCTGCCGCGGCATCCGGTAACCAAAATATTTCAGCGCTGACTCCACTCGCTGCTGACTTTCCTTCACTGCGCTGTCCGGAAGGCCTACCATGTAAAAGCTAGTGCCCTGTCCTACATTCACCTCGATGGTAATCAGCTTGGCGTCCACTCCGGACACCGCACTACCAAAAGTTTTTGCAACCATCTGAAAACTCGTTTAAAATCAATAAAAACAAACTTAAGATAGTCAATTCTCTCAAAAAACGATAATTACTTGAAATTTTCCCTTGGCTTGATGGAAGAAGACTCCCGATCAGCAACGTCTCCTCCTTCCAATTTCCGATCTATTTTACCCAATTTAAGCGTTCGTTCGAGGTCAAAGACCATCGCCTTTAGTTCTTTCTTTTCCATTTCAGCTTGATCTATTTTCTTGACCATGTTGCGCTTTGCCATCGAGGTTACTGCCCAAGATATCAAATGTAAAACTGTCCCAACCAACAACCAACTTACCACGGTCCCGGCCTCCAAAGGACTGTCCCACATTCGCTCATAGGTTAAAAAAAAGATAAGCGCCACCCCAAAAAAAAGTGCGCTTATAAGTTGGAATATACTGTTTACCTTTTCCATAATTGAGTCAAAATTAGTTTGGAATACCTAAGTTACTAAACTGGCGCCACAGCGAAAAGGTTTTTCTACGGACTCTACCCAGAAACCCTTCTAATGCCATTGATTAAAATGTACTACATATCTCGTGCCATCAAAAACCGATAGGAAAAACAGGGCAAATCAATTTAAAAATTGGTGTCGAACCGGGCAATATTCAGGCGAAGAGAACCCTGAAAGAACCCCGTCGCATCCGTTGCTCCCGTATCCAGTACCCTTTGATTCCGGTAGGTATAGCCGAGATCAAAAAACAGGTTGTGCCTCAGCATATAGCTGGCCAAAACGTTTGTCTGAACAACCCGGTTGGCCACACCCTGCCCAATCACATTCCCAAACAGACTTGTGCTGTTTACCGTCCTATTTTTCAATACATCGCCCCCAAAATTAGCAGTCTCATCCGGGTCCTCTCCGAAATACTGATAAATAAGTAAGCCCTGTAGGTTCAATTTGGGTGCGGCTTGATAACGTATAATACCGACTCCCTCTCTGAAATTTGCACCTAAAGGATGCGTCAGTGGTGTCCGGTAGTTGGTGAAGGACTGAAACTCAAATTTCTCTTGATAGGTATATGGCCTGGCCTGATTGTATTCTATCTGAAGGTCGAGATGGGAGATCCCAAGCGGCTCTATCGCCTTTAGCCCCGCCTGCAGTCCATACTTATTCCGGCTGGATTGCTTGCCATCTATGCCAAAAAACTCACTAAAGACAAACTCATCCAATGCAAACTGTCCATATACTTGCATACGCTTAGGCAAGTTCCACTTCAAATCAAGTCCCAGCATGACCTTATCCGGTGATCCCAACTGATGCTCTACCCAGCGGTAAAAGATCAAGGGACTAAGGTAATTCCAATCAAACTGACTAGCCATCACCGATTCAAACACGCCTATATTGAGGCGCTTCCCCAGATCTGCCGACAGGCGGTGGTGGCTAAACCACTTTTGCGGGTAGCGGGCATCCGTAGGAAATCCCCTATCATAGACCACATCCGCATTCATTTGCGCCCACAGATTGGTCAAATTCAACTTCCATATCTTTGTATTGACCTTTACGAACATATAGGGGTTGGAAAAATCTGACAATACCATGGAACGATATCCGTCTCCCACAAAGTTTCGATCCTGCCCCATCTGAATCCCCACATGCTCTGTGGCCTGAAAGGTAAAATAGCCCGTGGCAGAAAAAAATGAATACCCGGTACCCCGAAACCGTTTCCAAAACCCCTCCCCCGGAACCGCACCATTCGATTGGGTATATGCTCTCACCCAGGAAGGAAACTTCAGATCTGTAGTAGCCAAAAATGTGTAAAAACCGATTTTTCGATCTATGCTGCCCCTTACTTCTACTCCACGGGTATTTCTAAACCGTAACTCCGACTCTCCAGATTCGCTTCCGGCCTGAAGATAAAGTACCGGGCTCACGTGTAGGTCAAAGGACTTGTCCCTATGATGGTAAAAATCTGAAGGGGTCCTATAAAAGGGACGAACACCTCGATGGACAGACTCAGGTGCTGCGTCAAAAAAAAACTCCCAATTGTCCCGCTGAAGGTAGCTCAGATTAAATCTATCCCTTGCACTGCGTACAGTAGAATCCGCGGACAAGTTTTTGAGAAATGCCGCCACGTGATCCCTGCGGTAAGGCTTCATTCCTGTCTGAAAAGGCTCCGCAAATATTCCTTGCTTGATTTCATATCGCTCTATCAGGTGATAATAATCCCGATTGAAATTGATGTAGGCTCCTTGGCCAAAACCCTGCGTGAGAAACAGCGCTGTGAGCAACGATAAACCCAAAAATTTCTCCTTCATAATTACTCCAAACTAAAACCAAGAGGAGCCGCCTCGATCCACACCAAGTCAGCTTATCACAGCGAAAGTAAACTTTATCTCTGAAATCCAATCGTAAACCGAAAGTTTTTATTCAAAAAGGTTTGGAAACGACTCACGAAAGCAATAAATTTGTGCCTCAATTTCAGAAGACCAGAAAACTAGTCTGGCAAAACCGATGAAATTGGACAGAGCGGATTCGTCACACGATGGAGTGATTAGTTAACAGGAAATATAGTTTCCCAGGGGTCTGCAATGCATAGGTTACGCACAATGAAAAGAAAATTATAGACACATGAAAAAAGATATTCATCCTAATTACAGAGAAGTAGTTTTTTTAGACACTTCCAGTGAGTATAAATTCATCACCAAATCCACCATTGACACGAAAGAGACCATTGAGTGGGAAGATGGCAAAGAATATCCGTTGGTTAAAATTGAGGTTAGCTCTGCGTCGCATCCTTTTTACACCGGCAAGAAGATGTTGTTGGATACCGCTGGACGTGTGGAGAAATTCAACCGACGTTACAAAAAGAATTAATTTATTTTGCCATAGGCAAAGACTTAGGGTCTGTCAGGAATCGTATTCCGGCAGACTTTTTTATTTTTGTGGGTATGGACTATTTTATCCTTTTTGATGACCCGAAATTACGAGGAAATTTACTACCGTTTACCTTTACCCGGCCTATAGCCGAAATACGGGTTGGGATTTTGAAGGTTTGGGAAAAATGGGAGCGGCGATTGGGTGTTCCAAGCGGTATGCTTACCCAACCACACCTCAGTGGGAAGTTCGCTCATGAAAACCGACCGGCCTGGATGCTCAATGGAGCCGTTTTACCGGACGATCTACTGGTAGACCGTATCCAATCGTTGAAACATACGGAATCCCTATGGCAGGGAGATGTACTAATCGCCAGCTACTGCCCAGACCCCGTTCGGTTTCACGAAACCATCCATCTAATCAAGCAAAAAGTATCCTATGATGCTCCAATAGCTCTACTAAAGAATCTTTGGAATATCTTTCAGCTTAATGGGAATCAGATAAGGGAGGACTTCGGCCTGCTAACCAAGAGAAGAATTTCAGCGGGTTCATCGGATCCATACACCCATATTTACCGTGAGGCGGAAGTCTTTATTGAGCCAGGCGCTTCGATCAAGGCTTCCATCATTAACGCTGAAAACGGTCCGGTATATATTGGAAGGAATGCACAGATACTGGAGGGTTGCCTAATTCGAGGGCCATTTGCCATGTGCGAGGAAGCTATATTGAGTATGGGGTCCAAGATGCGGGGAGACATCACCATTGGCCCCAAATGCAAAGTGGGCGGAGAAGTTTCCAACTCGGTTTTTCAAGGATACAGCAACAAGTCACACGACGGCTATCTAGGTAATTCTGTCGTCGGTGAATGGTGTAATCTAGGAGCCAACACAAACACCTCCAACCTGAAAAACAATCACAGTAACATACGGGTGTGGAGTTACCCCAAAGAGGACTTTATTGATTCAGGTTTACGGTTTTGCGGGTCGTTTATCGGCGACCACAGTAAATTGGCAATTAGTACAATGCTAAATTCAGGAACAGTGGTGGGTGTCGGTGCCAATGTCTTTGGCGAGGGATTTCCTAAAAAACTGGTCCCTTCTTTCGCTTGGGGTGGCCCCACCGGCTTTAGTACCTTCAAGCTCAAGAAATTCGAGGAAACGGTGGCAAGGGCAATGGAGCTAAAAGGGGAAATGTTCCCTGAAACAGAAAGGGTGCTTTTGCAGGCCGTTTTTGAAATGACCAGACCGTATAGGGTATGGGATAAGGATTTTTAGCTATTTTTGTCGAGACTATTATGCTATTTTCATCCATTCCGGGATTACCCGAAACCAAATCTAAGCTAATACAGGCCATACGCCAGGATCACCTTGCTCATGCACTGCTGTTTCACGGGCCCGAAGGCAGCGCTGCACTGCCTTTAGCATTGGCATTAAGCACGTATGTTAACTGTGAGAACCCTAGTGAAACAGATTCCTGCGGAGAGTGTTCTTCCTGCCAAAAAGCGGCCAAATTGGTCCACCCTGATGTAAATTTTGCGTTTCCAATATCGGGCAGCTCCTCTAAAGAGGATGAAATCGAGGAAAAAAAGAAGGTTGATATTCTTAAAATCTGGCGGAATTTTGTCCTTCAAAACCCCTATGGCAATCTTCATGACTGGGCCATCTCTTCGGGATTTGAACGCCAAATGAGTATTTCTAAGGCAGTAGCCAAGCAAATAATCCAAACACTCTCTTTAAAGTCCTTCGAGGGTGGTTACAAAACCATGGTGATCTGGAGCCCTGAGCTGATGAATTCATCGTCAGCCAATGCGCTATTGAAAATCTTGGAAGAGCCCCCGGAAAAAACCTTGTTCCTCATGGTTTCCCACCATCCCGAACAGCTTCTCACAACAATTCTCTCCAGGACACAAAAAGTATTGGTGAGAGGCTTCCATGATCAGGAAATCATTTCGGAACTGCTGCGCCGGGAGCTTTGCAGTCAAACAGCAGCCCAACAGCTCGCTCCACTAGCCGATGGCTCCCTGAGAGAAGCCTTCCTGCTAGCAGAAGATGTAAAAGACGAAAATACTGCGAAAGTACGGGACTGGCTAAGAGTATGCTACAGCAAAGACATCAATGCGATCTGTGCGTTCGTGGAGGAATTTGCTTCACTTTCCAAAGAAAATCAAAAAACATTGTTGCTAACCGCAGTGAACGTACTAAGGGAATGCCTCTTGGATAAAAGTCAGCTCAATCAACTGATGCGTACCCCGGAACATGAGCGGGATTTCATTCACAAGTTAGCAACCAATGTGCTTACAACCGATAAAATCAATCATATTTACGAGAAGGTGGGAGATGCCCATTATCATTTGGAACGCAATGCCAATCCAAAAATCCTGTCCTTGGACCTGACTTTTGCGGTTGCCAGAATACTCAGGTAGCAACCCGAAAAAGGTCGGGCCAGCTTTACGAACAACAGGCATGACGTATCCGCTATACCGCGAGACGTCTTTCCTACTTGCTACCTGCTTGTAGACAGACATCCCGATGAACCGGGACAAGTTCTGACCGCTGAAGAAACAAATAATAAACAGATGAAGAGAGTTATAGGAAGAAGGGAAAAAATAAGTCTTCCCGAATGGGGGATTTCCGGTATTAGCGGAAAAGTGGATACCGGTGCCTATACGAGTTCCATCCATTCGGTATTTTCAGAAATGGTGGAAGTAGACGGCAATAGGCGGCTTAGATTTACCGTTCTCGACCCAAAAAACCCGAAGTATACAGGAAAGATCCTTGAGACCGAGCATTTTTCTGTCAAAAGCGTAAAGAACTCTTTCGGGCAGGCTGAGAACCGATACCACGTTCTTACAACCATCGAACTATTTGGCGAGAAATTTGAAGCGGCATTTACACTTTCCGATCGCAGCAAGATGAGAAACCAAGTATTGCTAGGCCGCAAACTATTGAGAGGACGATTTGTTGTCGATGTAGATTTGATCAATCAATCCCTTAAAGCACTGAAAACCAGCCAAAATAAAAACCAATGAAAATAGCGGTTTTATCCAGAAACTCCCACCTTTACTCCACCAAACGGATCATGCAGGCTATCCAAGAAGCCGGCCATGAGGGAAAAGTGATTGATCATTCGCTCTGTGACCTGGTCATTGAACAAGAGGGGCCTTCCATTATATACAAAGGAGAGAAACTCGAGGGCATTGACGCCATCATTCCAAGGATTGGTGCCTCCGTTACATTTTACGGCACCGCGGTTGTCCGTCAGTTTGAGCTGATTGGGACATTTTCAGCGGTGGAGTCCCAAGCCATTGTACGAAGTAGGGACAAGCTTCGCAGTCTGCAAATCCTCTCCAGAGAAGGACTTGGAATGCCAAAGACCGCCTTTACCAACTTCTCGAAAGGAGGCGAAAAGCAACTAGTAGAGCGGGTAGGTGGAGCTCCATTGGTTATCAAACTGCTGGAAGGAACCCAGGGACTTGGGGTTGTGCTCGCGGAAACCAAAAAAGCCGGTCAATCGGTCATAGAGGCATTTCATGGGCTGAAAGCCCGAATAATCGTGCAGGAGTTTATCAAAGAAGCAAAGGGGGCAGACATACGTGCGTTTATCGTAAACAACAAAGTGGTCGGAGCCATGAAGCGCCAGGGTGCAGAAGGAGAGTTCCGTTCAAATTTGCACCGAGGTGGCAAAGCAACCGTGATTAAACTCACCAAAGAGGAGAGAACGGCAGCGCTAAATGCTGCTAAAGCTCTTGGCTTATCTATTGCCGGAGTGGATATGTTACAGTCTGCGCGGGGCCCTTTAATTTTAGAAGTCAACAGTTCCCCCGGTTTAGAAGGAATAGAAAAAGCCACAGGAATCAACATTGCGGGCAAAATTATCGAATTTGTGGAGGAATCGGTGATCAAGAATTCCCAGAAAAGAAAAAAATTCCATTAGATGAAATGCCCATGAGAAAAGTTCTCACACAGAAGAATGATTATAATAGGGGATTCCATGTGACCGCTGAAAAACAATTATAAACACATGAAATCGAGCATGACGTAGCCGTCACACACTGGGATGCCCCGATAGCTATCGGGGTAACCATGCTACCTGCCTGCCGGTAGGCAGGGATTCCATCCCGATAAACCGGGACTAGTTGTGACCTTTGAAAAACAATTATAGACACATGAAACCGATTAAAATAGGAACGAGAGGCAGTAAACTGGCCTTGTATCAAGCTTATTATGTCGCGAATTTGTTGGCCAAACACGATCTCGACACCGAAATTGTGATCATTGATACAAAAGGAGATCAGATTCTGGATGTAGCTATCTCAAAAATCGGCAGTAAGGGCGTCTTTACCGAAGAATTGGAAGTTCAGCTGGAAAAGGGGCTGATAGACATCGCCGTGCATAGTGCAAAAGATATGCAATCCACCCTGCCCGCGGGTTTCGAATTGATTGCGTTCACCGAGCGGGAACAGACAAATGATGTCATTATCAGCCACAAACCAGAGATTGCCATTAATGATCCAGAGATTCAAACCCTCTTAGGTACCTCGTCAACCCGCCGGGTGGCCACCCTGAAGCATTTTTACCCCCACATCCGCACCACTGAGATTAGGGGCAACCTCCAAACCCGGATTGCAAAGATGGAATCGGGAGCTTGTGATGCGCTGCTGCTTGCCTATGCAGGTGTGCATCGAATGGGCTACAACCACCTCATCAAACACGTGCTGCGTCTGGATGAATTTACGCCTGCCGTAGGACAAGGCACCATTGCAGTTGAAGCCTTTGAAGGGCTAGATGCAAAACGACGAGCGAAAATCACACAGGCAGTACACGATCCAACCACTGGGTATTGCCTTGAGGCTGAGCGGAGCTATTTGAAAGAGTTGGACGGTGGATGCAGCATACCCATCTTTGCCTTGGGCACCTATTCGGCCGAGCAAGTGACACTCACCGGAGGCATCGTAAGCCTAGATGGTAAAGAGCGCATCGAAAGACAGGTAACCGGACCTTCCCAACAGGCCGAAACGCTGGGTAAACGGCTCGCTGAGAGTGTACTGACTGCCGGCGGAAAAGAAATATTATCAAAAATCAGACAACAACTAGCTAAATGAAACTCGACTGCTTGAAAAACTCGGTATTGGGACTATGTCTTGGACTTGCCCTATTAGCCTGCTCCACCGAGAAAGATCACTTAGTGACCATTGAAACCAGGCATGGCAACATGTATGCGATATTGTATGACAAAACGCCTGAGCACAAAGCCAATTTTCTCAAGCTAGCAAGCGAGGGACGTTTTGACTCTACCGAATTCCACCGTGTCATTCAGGAATTCATGATTCAAGGGGGAGATGTATTCGGCTTAGAGAACTTGCCGGAGGAGGAATGGTATACCCTACCTGCGGAGATACACCCGGATCTGATTCACGAGAAAGGCAGCTTGGCAGCGGCTAGGCAGGGAGACAATATCAATCCCGGAAGAAGATCCTCCGGGTGTCAGTTTTACATTGTTCAGGGAAAAGTTTACGATGAGTTATCGCTCAATACCGACATGAAAAAATTGCAGGAAGCCTTCATGCGATACCTTCAATTGGAAAGTAACAAAGCCCTTCGCGAAAAATACCTCAGCCACTACCAAGAAGGAGAATATGATAGCCTAAATGCGATAATGCTTTCCAAAAAAGTAGAATTGGAGCAATTCTTAAGCGTAAACCTGAGTAGCAGCAAACGTCCCAATCAGGTCAAAGCTTACACTACTGTGGGCGGTACACCACACCTGGATGATGCCTATACCGTTTTTGGTAAAGTAATAAAAGGTCTGGAAGTATTGGAAAAAATTGCATCAGAAGAAACCGACCGAAACGACAAACCTGTCAATCCAGTAGTCATGAAAGTCATGGTCAACGAAATCAACCGAAAAAAAATAACCGAAGAATATGGCTATGAATACCCCGAAGCAAAATAGAAGCACCATTCTCATCACTGGTGCTAATGGGCTACTGGGACAAAAATTGGTAGAACAAGCCGCTTCAAATCCGGATTACCGGGTAATCGCAACGGGTAAAGGTGAGTGTCGACTCCCCAAAGAGGACCCGAATTTCGAATACGTGCAAATGGATGCAAGTCAGAAAGACGATATAGACAGTGTTTTCAAACAATACCACCCGAACATTGTCATCCATGCCGCATCAATGACAGACGTAGATAGATGTGAAATTGCCCGAGATACCTGCTTCACACAAAACGTCGAGGCCACCAAATGGATTACCGAGGCCTGTACCAACCACAAAAGTCACCTTATCTACCTTTCCACTGACTTTATTTTCGATGGAAAAGAAGGACCATACGACGAAAGCGCTAAACCAAACCCATTAAATTACTATGGATGGACTAAAATGGAAACCGAACGACTCGTGCAAAAGGCTACCTGCAGCTGGTCGATTGTCCGAACCAATCTCGTATATGGCACCGCACATGACCTAAGCCGCTCGAATATCGTGCTCTGGGTAAAGCATGGTCTAGAAAACGGCAAAGAGCTTAACCTAGTGGATGACCAACTTAGAACACCTACCCTGGCGGAGGATCTAGCATATGGTTGCCTATTAATCGCCGAAAAGCATGCTACCGGCATATTCAATATTTCGGGAAAAGACCTGCTAACTCCCTACGACATGGCGATGCTTACAGCGGAGCACTTTGGCCTTGACCAAACAAAGATCATCCGTACCGATTCGTCCCACTTCTCTCAAGTGGCCAAAAGACCACTACGAACCGGGCTTATCATCGACAAAGCACGGCGAATTCTCGATTATCAACCCAAAAGTTTTGTGGAAGGAATTGCTATTGTAACAAAACAATTTAATTTAGCCAAGTCAAAATAATCCACAGTTCTCAAAAAAACCAACAACCGACCAAAACATGATGCAAAAAGCAACCAAAGTACCAAAGAGAGGGCAATGGGGCTCCACTTTCGGCTTCATAATGGCAGCAGGAGGCTCCGCCGTAGGGCTGGGAAACATCTGGCGATTCCCCTACATCACCGGTCAGAATGGCGGTGGGGCGTTCGTACTTGTGTACATCATCTGCGTGTTGCTTATCGGCCTTCCCCTATTGCTCAACGAAATTGCTCTGGGTAGAAAGTCAAAGAAAAATCCCGTCGGCGCTATTCGGGTCACCGGAGGGAATCGATTTTGGCAAAGTGCTGGGGTCCTGTGTGTAGTGGTTTGCTTTGCTGTGCTCAGCTATTACTCCGTAATCGCGGGATGGACGATCGGTTATATTTTCACCGAGCTGATCAACATACCGGTCAATTTCGCGGACTTTGTCCAAAACCCCTTTCTAGTAATCCCTCTTTGCATGGCCTTTATCCTAGCTACGATCGCCATCGTGCTTGGTGGTATTTCGGGCGGAATCGAAAAGGCTGCAAAATTCCTGATGCCCATCTTATTTATTATTATTCTGTTAATTGCCGCTAGATCGGTTACCCTGCCCGGAGCAGGAGCTGGGATCGAATACTACCTTTCTCCTGATTTTTCCAAGATAAACGGAAGAGTTATTTTATCTGCACTTGGTCAAGCATTTTTCAGCATGTCAGTGGGATGGGGCTTGATGATCACGTTCGGATCCTATCTACCCAAAGATTCGAATGTCATTCAGTCTTCCGGCTGGATCGCAGGAATGGATACGATGGTAGCGCTTATGGGAGGCCTCATGATCTTTCCGGCACTTTTTGCCCTGCTCCCGGGAGAGAGTCCAGACGGTGGACCGGCATTGGTTTTTAATGTGCTACCACGGGTTTTTGACCAAATCGATCCATTTGGAAACATCATCGGTGCCATGTTTTTCGTGCTGCTGTTTGTAGCCGCTCTCACCTCCAGTATATCTATGTTGGAAGTACCTGTAGCGTATTTCATCGACGAGCGAAAATGGTCTCGGAAAAAAGCTACTTGGACCATCGGCATCGGAGCCATGCTCCTTTCCATTCCCTCCTCATTAGCCGCAGTAGACGGAAACTTCTTTCAAAAACTATCCTTTAATTTTTTTGGAAAACCCCTCGTGGGATTCTTCGATATGATGGACTTTTTCTTCGGCACCATGGCCGTAGTCATTATATGCCTCATGCTCAGTCTATACACCGGATGGGTAAAAAAAATCCGATCCTATGCGGACGAACTCTCTCATGGAGCGCCAATTTTTGATGGCTTTCCTAAGATCGCATGGATGTTTTTCATCAAATGGATCTGTCCTATTGTCATTATTTTGGTATTGATGAATATGGTTGGACTGTTTGGGGAATATGGAGAAGGTGGATGATCGGTATCATCTGAAAACAAAAAAAGCCTGCTCCAAATGCATTGGGGCAGGCTTTTTTTGCTTCCAGTAGAAACTTACCAGGTTCTTGGAAAATTTCGGTTGAAGTCATCTGACAAATCCGATTTATCTTCTTTTACCACATCGGGGACTTTTACCACTCGGTCATCCTTCTTATCCTGAGCTTTACGCTCTTCCATGTGGGATTTACGCTCTTCCATAATGGAATACAACTCTTCCCTACTTACCGCATTGACCTTACTGTTCTTAGAAGCAGCTTCCACCATCTCTTTAGACACAGTCTTTATGGTACTGTCCACTTTGGCACCTTTTTGAATAAGGATCTCCTGAGTCATGATATTACCCGAAACAGAAGCCATGGAATAGATGGTGGTTTCTCCACTGATATAAAGGTCCCCAACTACTTCCCCACTAATGCTAATTTCTGATGCGATAATGTCTCCGGTTATTGAGGCCTTCTCCCCCACTACCACCTTCTTATCGGTCCGAATACTACCTACCAGAATTCCATCCGCACGTATATCACTCTTTGAGATAATATCTCCGGTAAGTTCAAATCCCAACGACAATACCGTAACCTTACTTACATTCGCCGACTCCTCCTGTTTTTTGTTGGATTTAAATTTCATAACCTTTTAGTCTTCAGATTCTTGTTTAAACGTCGTTATGATGGTAGAGCTGTTTCCCAGATCCACTCCAACAGCCTTGTCTTTGGCACCTCCGTTTATGGCCAAACTATTGTAACAGTAGCCGATGGAAGCAAGCTGCTCTGGATTTTCTGGTACATGTATGTTAAGCAGCCCATCAAACTCCTCTTTGAATAGACCGACCAATTCTTGGTAATTTGCACCACCGCCCGCTAAATACAAATCTTCCGATTTGGCAAAATCTCTGTCTGAAAAGGCTTTGCGGATTGAGGGTGAAATCACATCCTTGTAGTACTGTTCGATTACCTGCTTCCTCAGGTCTTTCAAATCAATTCGCTTTCTATTTAAGATAATCGTGCCCTGACTAAAATTCTGGTCAATCTGATGTTCAGTCTTTAGATCCAGATAATTATCCTTCTGAAGCTCTCTAGTGATCAGATTCACAGCATACCGAAGACCAAACGTAGACACACTGGAACGCTGAACCAATCCACCCTCAGTACTCAGAATAGCCTCCATGGTGCCATAGCCCAGGCTGATCATGAAAAAATTACGTGGAGCATTTGGCACAATTTGCCTGACTGCCATGCTCGCTCCTACCACTTCGGGAACAATCGCCACTCGATCTACCTCCACCGCCATTTTTTTTCGACCACCGCCTCCAAATGTCTGTGTATCAAACTCTATAATATGCTCGTTTTCCAGCAGCCTGTAAGCGCTTTCTTTGAAAACCTGAAATGTAGAAAACGGAAAACCAGTGGTCACGGTGATCGGACTACCCAACTTTTGAGAGGCCAGCAGAAGAGCCGCTTTCAAAAATATGCGGTAGTCGACCTCATCCGGAGAACTATTGATATTTCTGTGGGGAGAGGTCCCTTCTGACAAAGCCAACTCACCTACCAAATACCCCACATTATCGTGGTATATCTTCAATCCAGAAACCAAATCCCGGGCAACATTCCTTAGCTCTAAGTTGCTGCTTTCCAAAACGCTTGGATATTTAATTACTTCTATCATGGATTAATTATGTTCAGTTTATGCGTTAATGAAACAGTTTACAATTAAATAGGCCTTCCACACCCATCTTACACATGAAGACAGAACCGCAAAAGACCTCCAAAGTTTGAATAGATTGGGCAAAAATACGACTTTAATCCGCAAAGCCCGCTATCAAATACCCTCTCGATCATCACGTAAAAACCCTCGCTTTTTGACCTATTCAAAAAACACTAACGGGCAATATCTACCGTTATTATCCTCGGCAAATCTTTTGTTTTCGTACTTTTTGATTATTTTTGTCAAAATACGCCATTTTGCGCCGCTTTGAACTTATCCCAAAGTTGGACCACAAATTATCGTTTTATTGTTTAAAATACAAGGCCTATCGTGCTTTGTGTGCGTTTTTTATCCTCTTGGTTAAAAAACGAGCCTAAGAGTTTCAACTAGGCCTGTGGTTTGGGCATGGTTTTCGAGAAGGAGTCTATTCAATGAACTTTTTACCCGATTATGTACTAAATTAGTCTGTCTCTTACGTTCATAATAGGGAACCGTTAAACCCTCAGAAACCCTAACTGTAATCAAATGATAACGAAAACAAAAAATCCAATCATCGGCATAGCATTCGGCTGTATCTTCGCTCTGTTCACCGTACAGGTGCAGGCACAGGAGTTCTCCATCGGCCCTAAGTTCGGTATTTCGCAAGGAGATATCCGCGTAAATGGCGAGGGGTTTACTACAGGCGAAAGTAAACTCGGGTATCATCTTGGCCTTTTTGCGAGATTGGGAGGCAACCGGATTTTTCTACAACCAGAAATACTGTACACAAACACCGGTGGGGAAATCCAAAGCTCCCAAAATCAAAGCCAAGTCAACTACGCTGTATCGTTTAACCGAATCGACACACCTATCCTATTTGGCTTCAAGATCGCGAATTTCTTTCGGATTCAGGCGGGGCCGGCGTTGAGTTTTTTGATCAACTCAGATGTGGACACCAACACCACGGGTGTCCCACTGCCTGACTACAACCAAACAACCCTAGGATATCAAGCAGGCATAGGGGTGGACATCGCTAACATGATTCTGGACCTAAAGTACGAGGGGCCCATAGGAAAACAGGCCGACAGTATTGCGGGATTTCCAACCGATCAGCGGCAAAACCAATTGATCCTGTCCCTGGGTATACGGCTATTTTAGCCATTAAAAAAACAACTTTATGCTCATATGCTGTCTAACCCCTTCCGGGGCTTTACAGCCAACTTTCTATAGGCAGAGGGAGTCATTCCGGTGACTTTCTTAAACTGCGCCGAGAGATGTTGCACACTGCTGTAGCCTAGGAGATAGGAGGCTTCACTCAAGGTGTGTTCACCATAGCTCAGCCATTCCTTTACTTTTTCAACTTTTAACTGAATAAAATACTTTTCAATTGTGATCCCTTCCGTCCCACTGAACAGATGACTCAGGTACGAATAGTTTTCGGCAAGGTATGCACCCAAATAACTTGGTAAAGAAAACGAAGAGGGTATATCCGCTCCATGTACCGCCTCGATCAATGCATTTTTCACCGCTTCGATCCGCTTGGAATCCTTCGATTTCAATAGCACAAACCCCACCTCCTCCAAATTAGCTTCCAAAGTTTTCATCTCTTGGGATGACAAAGGCTTGAGGAGCCATACCCGGCCAAGCTCCACTTTGGAAAAACCGATTCCGATCCGCAATAATAATTCCTCCACCGCGCTCACGCAGCGTGGGCAAACCATGTGTTTGATAGACAAAATCTGCATATGGACAAAACAACTTGTCATGCGGTAAAATTCAAAAAAGGCTGCCTCCCATGGAAGCAGCCTCTTATACGTGATTGTTGGTGGTGTAAAGTGATTGATTATCTGACAGACACGAACTTTCCGAATCCAGTCTCATCTACTATTTCAAAAGAAACGTTTTTTAATGTCCTCAAGTGTTTAAAGTTAAACTTCTTGCCGAAACTAGCCTCTGAAAATTTTTCCTCATGGATTATTTCCGATCCATCATAAATTCGAACGGTCTTTTCTTTGTTGTCCAAATTGCTAACCAACAACGCAATGGTGTTATAACTTACCACTTTCGTGTCAGCCAAAAATCCAATGGGGCGCTGAACGGGAGCCAAGGAAACCTGAAAATCATCCAGTTTGCCGATGTTAGAATCAGTTACCTGAAAGCTATAGGTACCCAAATCCAACTTACCAAGATCATAGTTTCGAAAAAACACCTTGTCTGCTTCAATTACGTCCTTATAGACCGTCACATTTTGCTGGTTTTTGATCGAAACGATCACTTTTCCCTCGGGCACAGAAAGATACTTCAGCTGATACTTGTTTTCACCAACTTTTTTTAACGTCACTATTGGATCAGGTGCACCTGATTCCGTCGCCGCATAGGAGCTAAAGGTCGCGCAAAGCGCTACGAGTGTTGCAATAATTAATCTCATGGTGTTAAATTTTTAAAGGTTTGTAAAATGAAATTTTAAACCTCTTTTCCGGCGGTGTGCCGATAAATAATTGGTTGAGGTTAATTACTTTGGGCGGGTAATTGAATCACTTACGTAAGTATGATACAAATGTATGTAGCGAATTAATCCGTTGCAAATAAATCAATAAAAACATTCATTAATTAACGATTAGTTAATAATGAGCAGTCAATAATAAAAATATGAAAAACGAAAAAATTCGAAAACAAGGTGGGACTAAAGAGCAATTACAGTATATAATATTACTTTTTGCTCAAAAAACAAACATTAAATTTTATTTCTACTAAACACATAGCATATACAAAATAATTCACCTATGCCGCCTAAAGCATCTCTAAATTCAAATCCCCGGATGCACCTCGCTGATAACTTACTTCTTTATGCGCAATTTGTAAAAGACATTATGATCCCTCTCAATGGCGGGATTTACATTATCGTTGACATATACGTGGCCCATGGAATCGGCAAAATCCAAATAACCCGGCACAGGAAGCTCATCCAGGACGCCTACTTGCTTTCCCCCACTGACCCATATCCAACGTAATTTAACAAAACTCTCCAACGCCTCCTTGTATTCAGGTGTATTGTAAAATTGTTCGGATCCTGCACGCAGCTGACGCATCACATCACCGGGTATCTTCGTAGAAAAGACCGCTACCAAGTCATCCCCCACATACCGCAGGTCTACAAAAGACGGGTAGTCGGAAAACTGATCTTCCTCGGAAAATTTCACGGCCGGAACCTGACTCGGACGGTCCTTGTGAGACAGCTCTATCGTCTCCACCATTATAGGTCTGTCTTCTGAAAAATCATATACAAACAACTGATTACCCATTGCAGGTAATACCGCCATATGCTGCTTCCCGGAATGAAAAGCCATAATGACACCAGAACCCACATAGGAGCCACTCTTTCGCGGCTGCCATTCCTCCGGATAGGTCTCAAGCAATTCGTGTCGCTCCTCGTCCAAGTTATACCTGAACAGCGCGCGCGCCGAATCGTAATACGAAGCACTCAGTACCTTCGGGTCCAACTTCTTGGAGTCGATCAAATTCATTTCCTTTCCGAGTATATAGCGCTTCCCCTCTTTCAAATAGGGATGAAACATGGTTTGATAGTGGTACACAGACATCGAATGAAGGTTCTGAAACACAGCCGGCAACTGCCCTAATTTCTTTCCAGCCAAATCGTATATATGAAAACCATTCATCAGGCCTTGCGCCACCCAGCGGTCCTTTCCCAAAAAGCGGTACCCCAGCGCACCGTTGGTACCGACACCCTCAGGCCCATCATCTAAGACCTCAAAGACCTGTACGACGGCCCCTTTTTCATCAACCAAATAAGGCTTGCGAGACCTGACCCCGCGCATGAGGTAATAACCGGTCTCTGGCGAATAATCATCTATGACCAGTGTATTCAGTTCATCGACCACCAAGCTATCTACCAGCACCAACTCCAGCTTGGTCGCTGGGCCCGACTCCCCATTCTTTACGGAGGTAGTGCAGCCAACGACGCTACAGGCCACCAAAAAATTAACTAAACCTTGCATTTTCATACTTGAACCCTTTAAGATGTTTGTTTTCTAGTTGAAGTTACCGCTTTGTGTTTGCTTTTTTGCCATAAGAAAACCGGAAGTGCCCAAAAAACCCCAATCATACTAAATATCAGGCCGCCAATCGTACCAATGGCTAGGGAAAACCAGAATATCTCATTTTGTCCTTCCATGATAAATGGAATCAGACCAAAACAAGTGGACAACACCGTTAGCAAGATCGGTGTTGCTTTTCCGGCCACTGCTTTTAACAGATTGCGGTTGTAAACTCCTGTCCTGCGATTGTTGAGATCGTTGACGATGAAAATCGCGGCATTGACAGCCAACCCCCCTAACATGACAAACGCTGCATATCCCCCTTGATCAAAGTAAAAATCAAACAAAGAGAAAATCAGAAAAAGACCGATAAACGAAATAGGAATGATGAAAATAATGACCAAGGGTTGCTTAAAATTCTCAAACAACACCGAACAGATAAAGAATATCCCAACCACCAATACCGCCAAAAGGCCGTACTGCCGCTTGGCTTTACTGTAATCCCAGCTATAGGTTTGCTTGGTGGCTGTATAGCCCAAGGGAAGGGTCGTTTTCAGCTCTGCCAACACCTCGTCCAGATATTCCCCACCAAACTTCGCCGAACCCATGTACTCAAATGAAACCAGGCGAATATACTGCCGGTCCTCCTTATGCAGCGAGCTAGTGGTGGTTTCCTTTTTGAGCGCCCCAAAGCTTCCCACCCGGAAAATTTCATCCTCCCCGGAAATTAGACTGGTGTTTTCCAAATCAAATCTTGAAAACCGATCCGAGTCCTTTTCTTTCAGATATACACCATAGCGGCGATTGTCTACATTTACGAACAGGGAAGCGGATTGGGGCTTGGCGACGTCGTCCAGAGCGCTCACCATGCGATACATATCCGCTCCTCCCAGGCTCATGCGATCTTGATCAAACCGAAGCACATATTCCTCTGTTTTTCGCTCGTAATAACTCAAGCGCTCATTGGTGTTTACTTCTTGGATGCGGCGGTGTGCCACCAACTTCTCTGCCAACTTTTCCGCCTGCCGCTCCAGTTCGTCAAAATTATATCCCCGCATCTCCACCCGAAAAGAGGGTATGCCCTCCCCTCCCGGTCCGGTATAAAACCCCTGCCCAACTCCGAAAATATTCCACCTAACCCCGCTCCAATCGGTTGATTTCATGGCTAGCTTTCCCTTGAGCTGATAAGGAAGTGCCGAGCGCTCGTAGGCTTCCTTGAAGGTTATCTCGATTCGGGCACTTTGACCGGAGGAAACCGTAGTGACAAACTTATCTATGCCCTCTACTCCTTTCAGGTAGGCTTCAAATTCCCTGATAATATAGTCCATTTGCTCCAGTGTATTGCCGAAGGGCAGTGCGGCATTGACATAGAGCCTGGTTCGCTCAGGCTCCCTGTACTGGGATTTCTCGAAAACACCTCTTACAAACATCCGAATAGAGCCTCCCAGGGCCTTGTCCACCCAAGGCCGGATTTCCTCTTGGTAATAGGTACTTCCTATACTCTTATTGTACCATTCCTGTCCGTCCCACCTAGATGGCAAATAAAACACGGGCAGCCCAAACAGCAGGATCAACATGCATACAAAGGTTTTGCGGTACCGTGCCGTAAATGCGATGAATCGCTCCATCCGCAGGAACGCCCGTGCCCGCCTCCTAAGTGCCCTCATGGATAAATCCCTGCCTTTTTGGCGTTTCTCCGCAAAGAGTAACTGATACAAGGCCGGCGTGAATCCCAACGCAACTACCAGGGACACACCCAACATCACCGCCACCACTACCGAAAACTCCCCGAGGTTTTTCCGGTCCTCTTCCGGAAGCAAAAACACCATCAGTAGAGCCGCAATGGTGGTGAGAGAGGCAGCCAATAATGCCAGAAAAACTTTGCGGTTTCGGTGCTTATGCAAATGATCTATCATGATGATCATATTGTCCACAATCAACCCAAACGAAATGGTTAATCCTGCCAGCGAGTACAAGTGAATGTCCACCCGAAGCAGATACAGGATAATGACCGTAAGACTTAAATTGACAACAATTCCTAGAAAGAGTGTGGTAAGGTACCGTAGATTGCGGTTTACCAAAAAAATAAACACTACCAGGATTAAAATAGAGAGTCCGGATCGCTTGTAGATTTTCTTGAGTTCCTTTGCCAAGTATTCGGTGTTATCGTTTTCCAAGCGCACGTCAAAGCCAGCAGGAAGGAGTCCTGCCTGCCGGCTTACTACCTCCTTGATGCGTTGGGCCAGCAGCACCTTATTCACCCCGTCCCTACTGAAGATGGTCATCGTCACCGAATTGTTCCCATTGATTCGGTAGTAGTTGGTGGCTTCCTCCTCCTCCAAAGATAGTGTAGCGACATCTCCTAAAAACAAGTCCTTGCCCTCCAGCGTCCCCAAATGTAGGTTCTGAAGCTGCTCAAGCGCTGTCAGGGACCGGTCCACCGTCAAAAACAGCGACTCCCCGGAGGCATTGATCACCAAACCGGGATATTGAAGGCCAAAAGCGTTCCGAATTCTCGACGCCAAGGTACTTCGGTTGATTTTGAGTACCTGCAATTTTTTGATGTCATATACGATAAACAGACTTAGGTCGCTCGCACCACGTACAGCGATCTCCTCAATTTCCTCGATACGGTTTAGGGAGGATTTGAGTACGTCTTCGGTAATCTTCTTGATCTCAAAAGACGCAAAAGGACCGTTGATGCTAAAAGTCAGGATCGGGGACTTTTCATTGACACTCCGTTGGGCTGATTGGGTCACATTGGGATAAGAAACTTTGGTATCCATAGAGGGATACACTTGCCGTATCAGGGAAGCAACCTCAAACTGTTTGTATTCCATATCCGTGTGTTTGTCAAAACGCAGCGTGATGGAACCTCGGTTGTACTCCGATACGGAATTGATCTTTTTCAGCTCTGTCAGCTGGCTAAAAACTCCCTCTAGCGGTGAAGTACCCAGTTTTTCCACCAATTCGGGAGAGGCATCCCGCACCGAAAATGAAATATTCAGTACCGGTTCACGTTCCCTCGGATTCAAGTCCACGGATAGCTTGGGAATCAGAGCGAACCCAATAATGGACACCACAAAAAAAGCAACCACTAATCGGAATGGTGTCATACCTTATTTATTTTAACGTTTTCCACTACTTTAGATGTACCAACCGTAGCAATTGAGGAACAATTGCTACGAGCTACTAGATGGCTCCAATGATATGTCATAAAAGTACAGGACCACATAGTCCAGTTCTTCCTCCTGCTGCCTGTGCTTTAAATTTCGGTGAGCATACAATCGTTGGCCCGAATGTCGAAATTCCACCTCCAAGGGACCCTCCCATACTTTTTTACCGTCTAGCACTAATTGGTAATGATTCTTCTTGTATTTTTCAACCAACTCCATAAACTTCGGTCCACCCACACGATCTCTTGGAAGAGCATCTACCTCCGTCTGAGGTACTCCAGCTTTGTAACCGGCAAGTAGGAAAGAACCGACTTTCGAAAAATGAAAATAGGATGACCCCGCCAGATCCGAAAAAAACTGCTCAAAAGGCCTCCCCATATCACTTACTGCCACTACTTGGGAATAGGCGGTACTTGGCTGCAAATCCATACTCCCCAACAATTCCAAAGAAGGCAGGGAATACCGATAAATCTCGGGGCTATAATAGAAAAGCAGTAGCAATTCCTCATCTTGAAGAAGTGCATGCGGAGCTGGCTCTCGATATTTACCCGGTCTCTGTATCATTTTTGACTCTACAGGAATGTATTGTTCGGAACGAATTTCATCATTCCTCCAGTCGTAGAGCGTTAAATAGGGGAACTCAGCTAGATAGTCTGGCTTTTCAAAAAAGTCAGCTGAAAGGTCCTCTGGATATCGGCTGGTAAACAAAAAATCCCCAATCTGCCGAATTCCATGGGCACCACCCACTGAGTTTGTGTACACTTGAAAGGGGAAAGATTTTTTTTCCTTTAAATTAAACCTAAGGTCGTAGAGGTAGTATCCCTGCATGCCAAACACTGCAATGGTACTGTCACCGAAATACCCTGCCGTCACCATGACATCCCCGTGGTTGTCTTTCCCGTCTTTCTCGAGTTTTTTCGTAAAATGAATGGTACCATCCTCGGATACGCGCACGTAAGTTGAAGCCCGAAAATCGTACAATAAAAATTCCGACCCATCTGATCTCTCGTTTAGAAGGGTAAGTTCGCCCAAATAGTCTATCACCAAACTATCTACCACATCAAACCGGACTGAAAAATCAGTGGTTTCACGCGCTACATCCGAACTACAGGATGAAAGTCCCATCCATAGGACAAGGCTACCAATACCTAAAAACAAAACGCGCGAGTAGTTCATAGCTGGTTCAAACCATATTCGGAAACAATGTCAGAAAAACGACCAGTTAAAACTAAAAAAATAATATAGAAAAGCAAAAATATTTTGGTTAATAAAACACCTTCAACTCTATATTTTAACATTTATTTAAACTTAAAAAGATACTATTTACTCAAATCATCACCAATACGCCTTCCCTTGGTAACAGGAGACGGCATATTCCTCCGGATAAACCATGGAGAAATACGCCGTCAGCTGCGCACTACGCAAAATCAAACCGATATTATCAAACCGACTTTGGCGAGGGGATGTCAAATTCGGCGTTACGTGGATCGTAGAGCAATCGGTTAGCCTCTACGGAATGGTCTCCCACAAAATGTTCAGCATCCCCATCAAATTCCAGCCAGGGTCCTACAACATACTCTGCTTTATCTTCTGGCACACCCATTCCATCTCTCGCAATGGCATGTATCTTCATAAACTCCTCATAGGCAAGTGGATTATCACCAAAGCGCCCTGCCTTAGCATTAAAGGGAACTTTCTCTCCCAACCTGTAAGAAATATTCATCAAATGGCCCAACGTGCAGCTGTAATGCGCATCGTACATATTGCCGTTTGCCATCATGGGGTCTCCCGCCTTACAGGCAGCCACAAAGCTACCATAAGGCCCCCCCGGCGTAATTTTCACTTCAGTAATCGGTACATTCCGGGGTTGACTTCCATTGTGGGAGTGGTACTCCCCATCGATGAGCTTTCCTCCATCCTCAAAATAAAACCGATTGGTGACCTCTTGCACGTAGCCTTCGTGGTTGACATTTCTTACGTTAAAAAAGACCTGCTGTCCATTAGCAAACTCGGCAATGGCAAACATGGTATTGGGTGTCTCTCCCTGATCGTTCCATGAAAAACGCCCCCCCATCGCCATCACCCGTTTAGGGTGCGTATTGGCCACCTCAGGATCCAAGGCCCAATAGGCCACATCCAATTGGTGCGTTCCTTGGTTGTTTAATTCGCCGTTTCCTACCTGCCAGTTCCAATGCCAGTTGTAGTGCACCAGATTTTCGTGAAACCGGTCAATGACCGCCGGCCCTTTCCAGAGATTCCAATCCAAGTTGGCAGGTGCCGCAGCGTAGGGTTTGTGCCCTATCCCGACTCTTGGCTTGCATGCAAAGCCATGCGAAACAAGCATTTTTCCGTATTTGCCAGACCGGATGTCGCTGATTTGATTGGCCCACCGGGCTTCACTTCGCCGCTGGGCACCATGCTGAATCACCACCCCGTATTTCTGAGCGGCAGCCAACGCTACCCGGCCCTCATACACATCGTGGCTTGCTGGCTTTTCCACATAGCAATGCTTTCCGGCCTGTGCGGCCCATATCACCATTAGCGAATGCCAGTGGTTGGGCGTAGCTACCGTTATTGCATCGATGTTTTTGTCCTCGAGAACGCGGCGTACATCCGCCTCCCCCCGGGCACGGGAATGTACACCGCCACCGTCCTTGAGGCTTTGGATACGTTCGGCAAGGACCCGGCTGTCGGGATCTACCAGATACGCGATCTCAACATCTTCCAAGGCAGTAAACCCACCAATGTGGGACTTACCTCTTCCATTGAGACCACATACCGCTATCCGCAGCCGTTCGTTAGCACCCACGATAGCCGAGTAGGATTTTGCACTAAAGCCAAGCGCACCCATGGATATACCCGCAGTACCGAGTGCGGATTTTTTTAAAAAAGACCTTCTTTCGTTCACAATATTTGGGTTTAGTTGTTAACAAACGTCTATACCCTAAATAAACCATAAAATTTTATTTCGACCAACTATTCCCTTGTATTCCTTTTCAATATGGGGCTAAACGGGAAAAAAATAACTTGAAGGCGCAAATGATTTTGTAGATTTGCATGGCAATTCTAAGGAATTCCCCGGTTACAGACAAGGCGGACGTGTGACCTTTGAAAAACAAAAAATAAACAGATGAAATCGAGCACGACGCAAGCGACACACGGAGGGACGATTATAATACGTGCGAGATTCCATGTGACCTTTAAAAAACAATTATAAACACATGAAAGGTTTTTTTGCAATCCTCCATTTAGATGAATCAGGCCAACACGATGTCCGCTCCTTTCTACCCGAAGAACTTACTACCGAAAAACATCTCATCGAATCCACCAATTGCCTGCTGATAGGGTACCAATCTGAAAACATCTTTGCAGACACTGAAAACAGCATACTGATTTGCGGCTGGGCGAGAATTGACAACAGAGACGAACTAGGTACCGCATTGTCTATCAACGAAGGAGCGGGTGACTTGGAACTGATTCACTCCGCTTACCAAAAATGGGGGAACCAATGCCTAGTCAGACTGATCGGCGATTTCAGCTTTGTATTGGTGGATACAGCAAAAAATACCTTTCTCTTGGCAAAAGACCCTATCGGAATTCGCCCCCTATTTTACATAATCCACCAAAACCTGCTAATAATCTCTACCAGAATACACGATCTAAAGCAGGCGGTACCCTCCCCCCCGGAAATCAACCTCCACTATGTAGCGCGAGAACTGAAAGGATATACACAGCCGGTTGAGGAGACCTTTTTCAGTCCAATCCGACGTCTAAAGCCAGCGCACTTTCTGGCAGTAAGCCCTGAAAATACGCTGGAGGAAGTCCGTTATTGGGAGCTAACCAAAATAACGATCCCCGATTGCAAAACCGAAGAAGATTATCTCAATCGGTTGATGACCTGCCTAATAACGTCCATTCAATGTAGAATTCGCCATAAAACAACCGTAGGCTGCCAGTTAAGTGGGGGCATGGACTCCTCGGCCATTGCCGTGTTACTTTCAAAATTGATGCCCACGCAAAACCTGCATACCTATTCCTTTGTGCTAACGGAAGAGACCAAACCGTATTCCCCCACCGGTGTGGATGAACAAAATACTCAGGAAGAGATCATCGCATTTGCAAGCCTAGATAGAAAAAATCACCACCCGATCACCAAGTTTCACTTTTCGGATGTGTTCGACGAACTGAATACGCGAAATAAAGTAATGGGTGGCCTTGCCAACAGTGATGCGATTTGGCAAGACACCCTGTTTAAAGTTAGTGCCGAAGAGCATGGGGTAGAGGTGATGTTTAGCGGCTTCCCCGGTGACGAAGGCATCTCTACATCGGGAAATAACTACTTCCATGAGTACATCCACCAAGTAGATATACGGGGACTAGTGGCACATTTGAGAGACTTCCGGTTGAAGGCCCTCAAAGGAATTGCCCATTACTTTTGGGGCATGCTTCACGGTTCTACGAACCCTGCCTTCCGTAAAATACAGCAACAACGAAACCTACTTCATCCAGATAGTCCTCTTCATGGGCAAATACAGGATGAGTCCTTTCCCTTTGAACCATCCTTTCGTCGCTTTTTGAAGCGGAGGATGTGCAGGCCACACACCACGCTGCGAACAGAGTCAGAAGGGGCCTATGCAAACCGACACGGAGTTGAAACCGTTTATCCATTGGCTGATGTTCGTCTGCTGCAGTTGGTATACAGCCTTCCTGTACACCTATTTGCACCAAAGAAATACAACCGGACAGTATTTCGAGAACTTACCAAGGACATTTTACCCGAACGGGTACGGCTACAGCCCAAATACAATGGTGCGAAAACGCTTGCATTTGCCGACTATTGGATCTGCAGTAAACAGGAGCAGCTAAAAAACTACGTACCCAAAAATCGATACCGACTATTTATGGAGCAACCCGAGCCAACCGAAGAGCAATCTGCTCTAGGGCACATGGCAATAAAGCGTATTAATTTCATCAAAGAGATTGACTATTTTGTAGAAAAAAACAGTTCAACTAATTTCCCACCAATCGAATAACCAAAATTGCTCCAATACCAGTCAAGGACTTGACTGAAATATGTGCTCATTTTGCCCTGGCCACCAAAAACCAATACATCAACGGCACAAAATAAAGAGCAGTAAAGGTACCGATCGTCAAGCCTCCAATTACACTGAATACCAGTGGACGCTGTAGATCTGCTCCCAAACCAGAGCTAAATACAACCGGAATCAATGCCAAGATCGTGGTAATGGAAGTCATCAAAATCGGTTTCAAACGGATCTCTCCAGCCTGATAAAGCGCTTTTTCCAAGCTCTGCTTGGTGTTGAATTCAGGCAGTGCCACGAATTGTACGCGGAGGCGGTTGATCGTATCAATCTTTAAAATGGCATCATTCACCATGATACCCAGCATCACTACCAAGCCGATAGCCGACATTACGTTTAGCGACGTGCCTGTGATCCACAACACCAAAAAGGCTCCGCCAACACCCAAGGGCAAGGTCAGAATCACAATCAATGGTTGAAGAAAACTTTCAAACTGAGCTGCCAAAATAAAATAAAGCAACAGCACCGAAATCAGCAGAATTCCAATCAATTGACTCAGCGTCTCCCGGTCTTGGAAATATTGGCCTACAAACTCCACGGATAAATTCCGTTCCCCTCCCCATTGACGCAATACCTGTTCATGCTCGGAAGGATTTTCTCCAATCAGCAACACCGACTGATAGATGCCATTCCGGTCTGCCGTGACAAATTTGTAGTGACTGTCGTATGCTGCCCGAACAAAATTGCTCAACAAATACGGTGTATCGTCGTTTCCACGGATATATTGTGTACGCAATACCTGCTGAAAGTCCACGGGGTTTTCCTTGAGCCGAATCGGTGTAACTTCTCCAAATCGCTTGATATCGGTAATCAGGTAACTGCCAAACAGCTTTTGGATCTGCTGCAATAGTTGATCCACGGCTATTCCATACAGGGCAAGTCTTTCCTGATCGATTCGGAATATCACGGCCGATTCCTTTTGCAAGCCCGGCCCCGGTTCCCACTCTTGTATGGGCAACTCATCCAGCCATTGATCCATCTGTCGTTCCTCCACCGGTCGCTTGCTCGCAAGATCCTTCCAGCGTACTTCGTAGTACGGCAAATCCGAACTGAAAAGCTGATCAAAGGCATTGGGTGCATCCTGAATAGCGACAGTGGCCTGAGGATGATGCTGTTTAAAATACCGGGAAAGAAAGGCTTCCTGCCGTTCCTTTTGCTCCTGATCTGGAAACATCAGGTAAAGTGAAGCTTGCTGAATCGAACTTTCGCCTTCAAACAGCAAAAACTGCCGAATACCTATATCGCTTTCTGCATGAATGAAGGCGCCTTCCAGTGCCTCTACCACTCGGGCAATTCGCTCCCGATTCTGACTGGCATTTATCGGCTCATTCCAATCCACCTGTAGCAATGCATCAAACTTTTGGATCGGAGGAAGCCCTTGAACAGGAAGCAGCTGACTGAGGAAAAGCATAGCAGGAATAAGCGCCAATAACACCACCAAGCTCACGGCACGGTGGGCGAAAATCAAGCGGTACAGGCGTTTGTATCCCGCAAGAATTGATAAAAACAGGCGACTATCCTCTGAAACTGGTTTCCCTTGCCGGTTCGAAAACAGCAGTTTATACAGTAATGGAAGCAATACAAAGGCCACCAAAAGAGAAACCGATAGAATTGCAGCGACCGAAACTGCCTGATCATAAAATAACGCCCCCGAGATTCCGCTCAAAAACACCAAAGGCACAAAAACTGCCAGTGTGGTCAACACAGAACTGATCAACGCCGACATGACCTCATTTACCCCTACCACACATGCTTCAAAAAGGGGCAAACCATCTTGTCGCTTTCGGCTAATATTATCCAGCACGATGATGGAATTGTCAATAAGCATACCCAAACCCAGTGCAAGACCACTAAGGGAGATCACATTGATCGAAATATCAAAGAAATAAAAAACGAGAAAACTGATTATCAGGGAAGATGGCAAGCTCACCCCGATGATGATTGGCATCCGATAATTTCCCATGAAGAAAAACAAAACACCAAAGGCAAAGATCCCACCAAACAAGAGGCTGGTCTGTAGGTTATCAATCCCGGCATTGAGCAACATGGATTGATCCTGGGTAAGCTCAAATTCAACTTGAGGGTAATCCAGTCTAAACTGATCCACAGCATCCCGTACCAACGGCATGAGTTCGTTCATTTTAGCTATTGCCTGTTTATGCACGGTGATCACAAGCCCCTCCCTGCCATTGTACAAGTGAAAGCCAACCGGCTTGGCAATTTCATAGCCCACCGAAGCTACCTTTCCAAGGGTTACCGAGGATCTGCCATCCTTTCGCACGGGCAGTCTCATGATATCCTCCGGCGTGTCTATTCGGGTAGCAAGCCTCAGGTAGTAGCGAAATTGCCCATCTTCCACGCTGATGCCGGGTAGTTCACTGTTTCCGGCTTTGATCGCGTCAATCACATGCTGCTCCGTCATACCCAAGCTTGCCAAGGCTGCCCGATTCGGCTCGACGGTGATTACCCTTTCCTGTTTGCCGTTGATGTCCACCAAGGCAATGCCATCTAGCTGCTCCAGGCGCTTCTTTAGTACGTTTTCGACCAGCAATGAAACCTCCGCATAGTCCATCTCTCCCTTTGGAAGTACCTGTACCCTCACAACGGGAATATCGTTGGTATTTATCCGAATTACCTGCGGACGCGGCAAATCCTCTGGCAAGCCACTGATAAGTCGGTCAATCTTTTCGTTTACATCAATATAGGCCAACTCCATTTTGGTTTTGAAGTCAAAGGTTAGCCGTATATTGCCCACCTCACTGCCGGCCTTACTCTCCATATGCTCCAGCCCATTGAGAGTCATCAGTCCCTCCCGGATATTGCTGAGGATGTTTTGCTCAATGGCCTGAGGGGAAGCATTTGGGTAATTTACCTTAACCACGATCTGTGGTACATCTATCGGAGGCAGCAGGGAGATAGGAAGTGTACGAAACACGATTACACTGAATACGATCAGTGCCAAAAAGGTCATGCCTACTGCTATGGGTCTCGCCAGTAAAAATCTAACCATCACATGGCATCGTTAAGAATCTGAATGGGGGCCTGATGAGCCAACTGAACATTGTTGCTGACAATCACCTCTACATCGGCTGTGAGCCCATCCAAAATTTCCATCTCTTTGCCATTGTCTTTTCCCACCTCTACATAATTCCATATGGCTTGGTTGTTTTCTATGGTAAATACCACCGGTCTGCCCGATCTATAGACCACGGCCTGCTTAGGGACTACCAGACTGTCATTTTGAGGCGCACGGATAATCGCCCTCGCATTCATACCCGGAAGAAGCTTGCCTTGACTCTGAAGCTTAATGGTCACCTGAACCAAGCCATTTTCATCTACTTTTGGATTGATTGCGATGACCTGTCCACGAAGCCCTTCCTCTCCGCCCGACACTGGATAAATTTCCGCCGTTTGACCATTGCTGATAAAATTAATATCTGACTCCAGCACCTTTACCCGCATTTCCAACTGCCCCATACTGATGATCTCGCAGACCTCGTCCCCTCCATTCACCAAACTCCCTTTTTTCACTTTCACATCAGCGACCGTTCCGCTGATGGGGGCTTTTACGGTAGACTTTTCGATTTCCAACTCAGCCTCACGCAGGGAGATCTCCGCAGTTAGCACACCACTGGACGCCTTCAATCGGCTATCCCACTCTGCCAAGGTCTCGGGATCGGCTGCGGGATTTTCGTAAACGGTTGGGTAGCCTAATTTTTGGTTTTCAAATTCAGCCATTCTGGAACTCAACTCCACACGGGCCTTTTCCAGAGCAAACTTACTATCGCTGTTGTCTAGCTTGGCTATCACCTGACCCTCCTGCACGCGGTCCCCCTCGGAAACCGTCAAGTCGACCAGGTAGCCTTGGCGCTCAACGATCACCATCACCTGACTGCTTGCTTCAATCTTCCCGGTGGCATTGATGAGATAATCAAAAGATTTACGTTGGGAGCGCCCGGTTTGTACGGAAGTAGCCTGAACTTCTTCTCTGAATGATTCCATAGGAATTTCTTCTCCTTTTTCCTTTTCCTCTGCACAGCCAACAAAAAATCCAGATAGGAAAATGAAGCAATAAAAAACATGTGTTCTTTTCATAAGGGGGTCGTTTAGGGAGAAGAAAGCCCGCTTATGAACGCTCTTCTCATCTTCGGCCCTATAAGTAACTAAAAATTTAAATAGACAGCAACTAATACGTGCATTTTTTTATAAAAATTAACAATTATCCAATAGGAGGACCATCCGGATACGTCCAAACTACCGCCAACTTGGCCAAAACAATCATTAAAATTAAAATTTTAATTGCAGAATTACCTCGTCGTTTCTGGCTAAAAAGACAGGCTCATAATAAAGGCGTAGACGTAGATCGGCAGGGTTGCCGTCGTAATGTGCGCGAAGTGCTGCAATGGAATGGTGGCTGAGCACATTCAGGTCCACCTCTACCACCCCATCCCGAACCATATCCAATTGCTCGGCTACCTTCCTCGAAAGGTCGATTACCCGCTTAGAAGATTCTGGCAAACGATCGTTGATCCTTACGATCGCTTGATACCCATTGCTCAAGTTAGTCACTTTCAAGAGTGTGCCAAAGGGTAGATGCTTGTGCGCGGCGGTATAGTCCCACATATCGTAAATCTCCCCGCTCGCAGTAGGTCGTTTATGAAAATGCTTGCCATAAAAGCTCGCTTCGCCCCGTTGGATGATCAGCAGGGAGTCCGGCGCCGTAAACGGCGACTGTCCCCGAACCTGAGATATTCCGGAGATAGCTAGTAGTCCTATAATCAATAAATAACGCATAATTTCCGTCTAAGCAAATCGGATGCCAATACCACAAATTAGCAGCCACCCTTGCAGGACCCATTTTTACCGTTTAAATTTAGTCATTTATCCGCACAATTTCTCCCTATGGCAAAAATCTTACACACTGCCGACTGGCACTTAGGTAAACGATTACAGGAATTTTCACGAATAGAGGAACAAAAACACGTATTAGAGGAGATTGTGGAAATCGCTGACCGCGAAAACGTAGATTTGGTTTTACTGGCCGGAGATGTCTACGACACCTATAACCCTACCCACGAAGCCGTGGACCTATTCTATAAAACCTTGCGGAAGCTTTCCAAAGGGGGTGCCCGCCCGGTGATAGTCATTTCCGGAAACCACGATAGCACGCAATTCATTGAAGCCCCGGATCCTCTTGCCCGGCAGATGGGCATACTCTTTTATAGCAAACACGATACGATCGTACCTGTAGGTGAATTGAATGAAAATCTTTTCATATCCCGTTCTAAACCCGGGTTTATTGAAATCACCGGCAATCGCTTTTCAGATCCGGTACGGATTATTTTGGCCCCCTATGCCAATGAGGTACTGCTAAAAACCTACCTAGGTGAAGGTGATCGGGAAGCATCCTTTCGGGATCTGATGGCTGCAAAATGGAAGATCCTGGCTGAGGCCTATTGCGACTCCGCTGGAATCAACTTGTTTCTTGGGCATTTCTTCTTCATGAACGAAGGTGCAAAACCTGAACCTGAACCTGAAAGCGAACGACCTATCCTGCATGTGGGAGGCACCCAAGCCCTTTTTACCCATTTGCTGCCAAGCCAGCTCCAATATGCCGCGCTAGGCCACTTGCACAGATACCATGCCGTGTCACAGACGCCTTGCCCGGTCGTGTATGCCAGCTCCCCGCTTTCCTACTCTTTCAGCGAAGCCGATCAGCAAAAACAGGTAGTGATCATCGAAGCCACTGCCGGCAAGCCGGTCTCGTATCGCCCCATCCCACTCACTAAAGGAAAACCACTTCATCGAAAAACATTTGAAAACCTAGAAAAAGCAGTAGGCTGGCTACAGGCGCATCCAGACACCTATGTGGAATTAACCTATGCTACAGAATACGCCATCGACGCAGCCACCCGCAAAGCACTGCTGGGTGCCCACGACGGAATTGTAAACCTAATCCCTCTCATACGCTCGGGAGGGGAAGGTCAAAATACCGGATTACAGGTGGAGGATCTTGAAAAAGACATGGTCACACTTTTTAACATGTACTACCACAGTGAAAAAGGCCATGAACCTAACCCAGAAACCGTCGAGCTGTTCAGGGAAATTATCGGTCAAAACCACGAAGCATGATACCTATTTTATTAGATATACAAGGCCTCTACTCCTATAAGGAAAAGCAAACCGTAGACTTTCGGATGCTGACGGCAGCAGGAATTTTCGGTATATTCGGTGCAGTAGGAAGTGGGAAATCCTCCATTTTGGAGGCCATACTATTGGCATTGTACGGAAGTACGGAGCGGTTGGCAGACCGGGGTGAAAAAAACAGTATGCTGAATCTCCAAAGCGACCAACTGATCATCAACTTTGAGTTTCGGGCAGGCCCCAGAAATGCAGGAACCTACCTGGCCCGCTATGCGGTGAAACGAAACCCAAAAAACTTTCACGAGATACGCCCTGCTGAACACACCTTTTACGAAAAAGTTGACGGGACCTTTCAAGCCATAGAGCAAAAAGCAGAGACCTTACTTGGCATGCGAAAGGAACATTTCAAGCAAACCGTCATCATCCCTCAGGGCAAATTCAGGGAGTTTATCGATCTCACCCCGGGACCACGCGCGGAAATGATGAAGGAGCTGTTTGGGCTGGAAAGATTTGACCTGGCTCCCAGGACGGGAACCTTGCTAAAAGCTGCTCGGGAAGAGAAAATCCGGCTGGAAACCCAACTGGCTGGATTTGGTGCGCTCACGGAGGAAGCGCTACAGGAACAACGTCAGCTGTTGAAGGAAACAGCATTGGATCTTTCCCAAAAGGAAGGAACGCTAAAAATCACCGAGCATACATTTACCGAGCAGCAAGCACTGGACAAAGGATTCAAAAGTCTACAAACGCTAAAGGGCGAGTGGGAAGCACTAGAACAAAAAAAACCCGAAATAGAGAAGCAGCGCGAAAGCCACCAAGCGTACCTAAAAGCCAAAACCTATCTAAAACCACTGCATGAAGCGATGGCTAGCTTGCAAATGGACATAGAAAAGCTAGAGGTTTCTATTAAAAACTGTACCCGATTTCGGGGTCAGTACGCTCAGCAAATCCAAACCCTTGAAGAAGAGGAAAAGGCCCTCCGCGAAAAAGCCGACAGCCGCCCGGAACGGGAGTCGAAGATCAGAGACCTACAACAGGTGTTGGAAATGCAACGGTTGGCTCAAGACCTACATGAAGCCCAACAACAGATGGAAAGTTTACGCCCTGCCATCACCGAAAAAGAAGGCACACTGAGTTCGTCTGAAGTACAGATCAAATCCTACGAAACCCTGGCTGAAAAAACCAAAAGCGTGGATAGCTTGCAGCTTTCCGAATGGAAGACTGCGTACAGCGAATGGGACCGGTTGATCCTTATCATAAAAAAGCTATCCTATGATTTGAACTCTCTAGATGCCCAAAAAACCCAATCACAAGAAAACCTTGCCGAACAGCAACGCCAGTTGCCCTGTGGAGATACAGATATACAAAATTGGGTTCAGACCCAAGAGGGGATAATCAGTGAACTGGAGACCGCAAAAGAACTGCAGGTTCAAAAGGGCGGACTCGCTATTCACACCCACTTGCTCAAGGAAGGCGAACCATGCCCCCTTTGCGGATCCCTAGACCATCCTCAGCCTTTAGAAAAGCATAGCACGAGGGAGCTAATCGAAGAACTATCTGCAAAAATCCAGCAAATCAGAAAGCATATTGAACGTACAAGGCAGGTGGAAAATCGGTTGCAGCAGGAGAAAATAAAATACGACCACCTACAGGATCTCTATTTTGCTAAATCAGAGGAGCTTACATCCAATCAATCACGCCTCAAAGCCCTGCTAAAAAACCTGACAGGCTTGGAAGTGGACAATTTGGAACACCTTGAAACCAAAATCAAATCTGCGGAAAAGCAATTACGCGAAGAGCAAGCTATCCAAAAAACACTGAAAGCCCTGCGCCAACAAACGGACGAACTAAGGCAGGCCATTACCGAAGAGCGTAAGAAGTTAGACATAGTCCATCAGCGGACGTTGACCCTGGCAAGTGCATTGGAAACCAAACGGGACGGGATCAAAGACCAAGCGTTTTCCAAGCCATTTTTTGATCGCACCATGGAAGTAATTGAAGAGACCATCTCAAAGGTCAAAAAGGATATTGCAGAAACGGCAAATAAGTTGGACAGCAAGCAAAAAGCCCTACTGGAACTACGAAAAAAAGAAACCGGCAACATCACCGACCTCAATCATTACAAGGCACTATTCGCATCAACCCATGAAAAACTGACCGCCCAGAAAATGGCATATCAGGATGCATTGGCCGCTCATGGCTTCGCAGACAGTGCGGCTGCCGAGCGGCTTTTCAGCCAATCCCTGGATGCGGATGCGGTAGAGGCCCAAATTAGGCGATACGAAGACCGCTGTCTGTTGGTGCAGGACAAAATCCGGGAACTTGAGCAACAACCTGGCATTTCCACCTTTGACCCACTCGCTTACCAGGCCATTGCTGAGCAGCTAGAGAAAGAAAAAACGGAACTGCAAGCCCTGCACCAAGCGGTGACCCTCCTACAGCAACAGGTTAACACGGGTACGGAGCGTTTAAAGGAAAAATTGGCACTGGAAAAATCCCTGGCTCTGTTAGAAGCACGGGAAACCAGTCTCAAGGAGTTGGAAAGCCTTTTCAAAGGCAGTGGCTTCGTGAAGTACGTCAGCAGCATCTACTTAAAAGAGCTGTGCAATACTGCCAATATCCGCTTTCGGAAATTAACCAAAAACAGCTTAAGCTTGGAGATAGATGAAAACAACACCTTTTGGGTAGCCGACTATCTGAATGGCGGGCGAAAACGACTGCTAAAAACCCTCTCCGGAGGCCAAACCTTTCAAGCCTCGCTGTGCCTCGCGCTAGCACTGGCAGAAAAAGTGAAGTCCCTCAATCGTGCCGAGCAAAGTTTCTTCTTTCTGGATGAGGGATTCGGCGCTTTGGACAGAAGCTCGTTGCGCATCGTATTTGAAACCCTCAAATCCCTTCGACACGAAAACCGCGTGGTGGGCATTATCAGCCATGTGGAAGAGCTACAGCAGGAAATCGAGGTATATGCCCAAATCACCCTAGACCAAGACCAAGGCAGCCAAGTGGCCTATTCGTATTCTTAAGCGGTACACGTGACTGGCCTGCCTGAAAGGAAGTCTGCTTTTATCGGGAATCATACCAATGAGACAAAGAAGCAGATATGAAAAGAACCGGTTTGCTCAAAGCATACCGGTTCTTTTGTCATATACGAGAATGACTGTGCTTAGCCCACCAAATTTCCCTCGTCATCCCATTGGGCAATGGTACCTCGGGTAGTGATATCCAAATATACATCCTTATACTTTGGATCGTTTTGGAGTCCGTGTTTGGCCAACACTTCCTCCGGCACACCATCCCATGCGTTTGGTCGGTTACCTACGTAACCCAGGTCCTTAAATCCTTCCTCACTGGTGAAAAAACCAGTAGCGGTCAGATTTCTCAGGGTATTGAAGAAACGGACTCCACTCTGCATTTCAGGTTTGGCCTTGTCAGGATACGCTATTTCATCGATTATCTGCAAGCGCTGCTCTTGGGATATCTCCAAGAATTTTTTACCAAACAGCTCATCAGCCTTATGATCCAACCACAATAGACCGCCTCTCATGGGTGTTTGATAATCCGGAATGTCTTTCATCATAAACTCAATGAAATCCGGCACGCCAGCATCGGTGGCACTGCCGGAAACATCGTCCGCTGGAATAATGATATCTACCAACACATCAATTTTTTTTCGCTCCTCCTCGGTGAAAAAAGTTGCGGATTGCAATGCCTCGTTGTGCTTGATCTCCTCGGGGGTCCTCCCGTAGCTACCAAAGTCACCTATGGTGGGCTGATGCGCCAACTCATTGGTTTCGGAACCACAACCGGAAAGAATCAGCCCGGTGCCAAACGACCCGGCCAATAACAGCTTTAAATTTTCGCGTCTATTCATGGGGTTTATATGTTTTTCTTTTTTAACTGATCGATAATGTATTCCGATGTCCTCATAGACAAGGCGAGAATGGTCCAAGTCGGATTCTTGTCCGCCTGCGATACGAAAGGACCACCATCCACCACGAACAGGTTTTTGCAGTCATGCGCTTGGCAATTGCTGTTTAACACGGAGGTCTTGGGATCAGATCCCATTCGTGTCGTGCCTACCTCGTGAATAATCCTTCCAGGCTTATGAAGCCCGTATTGACTCTCAGGACCAGGCTTATTGCCAAGTATGATTGCGCCCATACTGGTTAGGATTTCCTCAAAGGTGTCGTGCATGTGCTTGGCCTGCTTCAGTTCCTGATCCGTCCACTGATAATGGAACTTCAAAACCGGAATACCGTACTTATCGACCACATTATCATCGATTTCACAATAGTTGGTATACTGGGGAATGCTTTCGCCCCTTCCGGACATGCCTACGGTGCTGCCGTAGAATGTGCGTATATCCTTTTTCAAACCTTCGCCATAGCCTCCTTGTGGGCTAGGGTTGCCAAATTCATCTTTAATATACTTACGCATGGTATCCATGCCTCCTCCGAAACCATAGGAAGGCATTCCCATACCACCCCAGTATTCAATGTGGTATCCCCGCGCAAAATCCAACCCTTTTTCATTCAACCACCAAGGGGTGTATATATGCATGCCTCCCACGCCATCTTCGTTGTACCTATCCCGTCCCATCATTTCGGGCATGATACCCATTCGGTCAGCACCGGTAGAGTCGTGCAGGTACCTACCTACGTAACCCGTACCGTTTCCGATACCATTTGGATGAGTTTTGGATTTGGAATTTAGCATAATTCGCGCTGACTCACAAGCCGATGCGCCCAATACCACCACCCTGGACCGAAGCTTATATTCCTTCATGTCTATCTTGCTAACATAGGACACGCCAGTGGCCTCCCCTTTATCATCTGTGGTCACCTTGCGTACCATGGCATGGGTATACAGATCCACCTTGCCCTTTTTCATGGCTGGCTTTACCAAGCAGGTTCCTGCTGAAAAATCTGCATACACCTGGCATGCGCGATTACATTGACTACAAAAAAAGCAGACGCCCCGGTCATTGTTTACCGGACGTGTTAAGATAGAAAGACGGGAAGGAATAATGGGGATATTAGCCTTCTTCGCTCCCCGCTGAATATATAACTCATGCAAGCGTGGCTTCGGAGGAGGAAGAAAAAAACCGTCTGGCTCGTTGTGGATACCCTCTTTGGATCCAAACACACCGATCAACTTGTCAACCCGGTCATAATAGGGCTTCAAATCGTCGTAGCCGATGGGCCAATTGTCACCCATGCCGTCGAGATCCTTACGCTTGAAATCCAATGGACCGAACCGAAGCGATATCCTGCCCCAGTGATTGGTACGTCCACCCAGCATACGAGACCGAAACCAATCAAATTGACTATCCTTACCACGGGTATAGGGTTCGCCCTCTATCTCCCAGCCGCCAATAGCAGCGTCAAAGTCTCCAAAAGGACGCACGGTTCCCGCTCCCCGGCGGGGAGACTCCCAGGGAAATCGCAATTGGGTACGATGTTCGTCTAGTGCCGGATCAAAATCAGCGCCTGCCTCCACAACTGCCACGGCAAGACCTGCCTCAGCCAATATTTTGGAAGCCATACCTCCTCCCGCTCCGGAACCTACAATGATTGCATCATATTCCTCGCCGGAAGACATTATCTGTATACTCATTCCTTCTGTTGTTTTTTTTTAAATTCTGGAAAAATTACTACAAAATTTCGATATAAAAAAAACCATTGCAATCAACGGTTATACTTCGTAGATGAAAAAAAGACTATCCCAATTCTACACTATATTGCTTATCACGCACAGCGCCTTTTACTTAACCGATCAAAGAACGCGCCTTAGATACTCCCACACGGTCGCTGCCACTATTTCATGCCCTTCAGCTGTTGGATGTATGCCGTCCGGCAGGTTGAGCTCCGGGTCTCCCGCCACTCCCTCTAGCAAAAACGGAATCAGCCCCACCCCTTCTTCCTCGGCAATCTCTTCATACATCCCGCTAAAAGCCGAGGTGTAGGCTTGACCCATATTGGGTGGAATCTGCATACCTGCCAATAGGATATAGGTTTCCGGATAGCTCTCTTTAACTTTTTGCAGGATATTCTTCAAGTTTCTGCGGGTTTCCTCCACAGGAATACCCCTAAGACCGTCATTACCGCCCAATTCCAGCACAAACACCGCAGGCGCTTCTTCCAAAAACCAATCGAGGCGGTTTAAACCCGAAGCGGTCGTTTCTCCGGTTAAACCTCCATTCACTACCCTGTATACCAAGCCTTCACGGTCAATTTTCTCCTGTATCAATGCCGGAAAAGCCTGCTCTTCCTCTAGCCCATAGCCAGCGGTGAGACTATTTCCAAAGAACAAAATAAGTGGTCGGTCTTCCTCCACAATAATCTCTTCAACCTTTGCGGTATCCCGCCTGGCTTCTTCCTGATTCTTTGGAGCGGTACACCCTCCCACAGCTACCACTAGCGCACCAAATGTCATCCCCCATAATAGAATTACCACACCTCTCATATACCTTGTTTCCTTTCTTGGCGTAAATTTGAACATAAATAAAGGATTCTGCCAACTAAAATAAACTAAATGCCAAGCCTAACGTGTTAGATCACAAACAATCCTTTTTAATTCAGCCACATGAGTATTCTTTCCGTAACAAATCTTACAAAAACCTATCAAAGCGGCAACCGTAAACTAACGGTCTTGGACAATGTCAGCTTTGAGGTACATGCCGGTGCGACCATGTCTATTGTCGGACCGTCCGGAAGTGGGAAAACCACGCTGCTGGGGCTGTGTGCGGGGCTGGATACAGCCAGCGGTGGATCTGTACAACTTGCCGGAAAAGCGTTGGAAAGACTCTCCGAAGACGAGCGCGCAAAAGTCAGAAATGAGTCGGTAGGGTTTATTTTTCAAAATTTTCAATTGTTGCCCACGCTCACTGCCCTTGAAAACGTGATGGTTCCTATGGAGCTGAAAAAACAGAAAGATGCCCGGCAAAAAGCAGAAGGATTGCTACAGCAAGTAGGGCTAGGTGACCGCATGACCCATTACCCTTCTCAATTGTCAGGTGGCGAACAACAACGCGTGTCCATCGCGCGAGCATTTGCCAACGAACCAAAAATCCTGTTTGCCGATGAGCCCACCGGAAACCTCGATACGGAAACGGGAGATATGATCGAAAACCTCATTTTCCAATTGAACAAGGAAAAAGGCACCACCCTCATTTTGGTCACCCACGACCCCCAGTTGGCAGAACGCACCCAGCAGATCATTTCCATTAAAGGAGGCAAAATTCAGGAGGTCACGTATGGGTGATTTGAAATGGGTTCTTCTGATGGCCATGCGGGATTTCCGAAAAAACGGGTCCAAGTTGGCTCTTTTCATCTCTTCTATTTTAGTAGGCATTGCAGCATTGGTGGCTATTAGCTCGTTTGGAGACAACCTCACCAAAGACATTAACCGTCAAGCCAAGGAATTGCTGGGCGCTGACTTGGTACTTAGCAATAACCAACCCTTTGAAGGTCCCGATCTGGACAGCATGCTGGTAGACCAAGCCATGGAAATAAACTTTGCCTCCATGGTATCGTTTGTAGTGAAAGGCGAAAGCCGCCTCACACAAGTCCGCGCACTCGAGGGTCGTTTCCCTTTTTATGGTAGCTTCGACGTGGAGCCCCTTTCCGGAGAGGAATCCTTTCGGGCAGGCGGAAAAAAAGCCTTGGTAGAAAACCTGCTGCTGGCCCAATTTGATGCACAGGTAGGGGATTTCATCAAGGTAGGCGAGGTGACCTATGAAATCGCCGGTGCTCTGCACAAGGTGCCCGGACAGACCGGCATCACTGCCACGGTGGCGCCTGCGGTTTACATTCCTATGGAAACACTGGAAGAGACTGGTCTCGTGCAATTTGGTAGCAGGGTGAACTACGAGTTGTACTACGCCCTCACTCCTGACGCCGATCCACAGGTGTTTATCGATGCTCACAAAGACCAATGGGAAGAAGACAACATACGTTTCGAAACCGTAGAAAGTCGAAAAGAATCCACCGGAAATTCCTTTAAAAATCTCGGAAATTTCCTCAGCCTGGTAGCCTTTATCGCGGTATTGCTAGGTTGTGTGGGTGTAGCAAGTGCCGTAAATGTATTCGTAAAGGAAAAATTGCCCGCTGTAGCGGTTCTGCGTTGCCTGGGGGTCTCTTCGGGCCAAATATTCGCCATCTACCTATGGCAGATATTTCTGATGGGAGCCATCGGTTCCGTAGCCGGCGCGGCACTGGGTACCGGACTTCAATTCATATTACCCAGTGTCTTTCAAGATTTCTTGCCTGTTGATGTCACGGTTGAAATATCTTGGGCATCGATTTTCTTGGGAGTTTTCACCGGGATTTTGATATCCATGCTCTTTGCCTTGATACCCTTGTTAAAAATCCGCACCGTATCGCCCATGATGACCCTAAGACCTGAGGAAGGCAGTACGCGTTTTGCGAAAGATCCTATCCGTTGGGCAGTGGTAGTGGGAATTGCGCTGTTCCTAAGTGGATTTAGCTATTTTCTGCTCCGAGACTGGATACAAACATTGTGGTTTACAGGCTTTGTCTTTTTCGCCTTTGGAGTCCTTTGGCTTTTTGCACTGGGCATTATGAAAGGTATTAGACACTGGCTACCCCTATCGCTCTCCTATCCCGCCCGACAGTCACTGGCTAATTTATACCGGCCCAATAACCAAACGATCTCGCTGATAGCTACGATCGGGCTGGGTACTGCAATGATTTCCACGCTCTTCTTTGTCCAATACCAACTTTTGGGAGAGGTGAAATTTGCCGACAAAGAAGACCAGCCTAACATGCTCTTCTTCGACATTCAAACCCAACAGGTGGAAGCAGTGAGTAAGCAACTTACAGATCAGGGTCTACCGATTTTGCAACAGGTACCCATTGTGACCATGGGTCTTACTTCTGTAAATGGTGTCACGAAAAAAGACAACGAGTCCCTACCTGAAGAAGAGAGGTTTTCGAAACGCCTATACAACCGGGAGTTTCGGGTTACCTACCGCGACTCCCTGATACGCTCCGAGCGACTGACCGACGGCGAACTACGCCCCTACAAACAATCCGGAGACAGTATATTTGTATCTCTGGACAAAGGATATGCCTCTCGTGCCGGACTTCAGCTCGGCGATGAATTGGTATTTAATGTGCAGGGCCGCCCCCTAAAGACCTATATAGGAAGTATGCGAGAAGTAAACTTCCGGCAGGTTTCGACAAACTTTTTGGTACTTTTTCCGGACAATGTACTGACCAATGCTCCCAAGTTCCATGTCGTGGTAACCAAAACAGCAAGTGATGTGGAGGCGGGAAAAATTCAAAATCAAATGGTACAGAACTTCCCCAATGTGTCCGTAATCAACCTGAGCACCATCGTGGAAACCTTGGAGGAAATCCTAGGAAAAATCAGCTTTGTAATCCAATTTATGGCCCTTTTCAGCATCGTCACCGGGATACTGGTCTTGATCAGCTCGTTGATTATCAGCAAGTACCAACGGATCAAAGAAACCATCCTACTGAAGACCATCGGCGCTCAAACGAGCCTCTTAATCAAAATCAATACGCTGGAGTACCTCTTTCTCGGGAGCCTGGCAGCCTTGAGTGGAATCCTGTTGTCACTGCTGGCGGCGTTCCTGCTTAGCGTGTATTTGTTTGAGATTCCTTTCAGCGTTGAGTGGCTCCTATTGGTTGCCGTGTATGCAGCCATTACAGCGATTACAGTCCTCTTGGGGTGGTGGAACGGAAAGGATATCCTGAAAACTCCGACCATGGAAGTTCTTCGAACTTAATCTAAATTGCCCATGCGAAACCTGTTCTGCACCTTGGTATTCTTTTGGACTATTCAAAGTCAGGATGGATGGACACAGACTTATTTCGACGACGATAAGCTATTAAAGAACCAAAACAGACTTGATTTCACCGGCCACGGCGTATCCCTTGTAAGAGAATTTGTTTCAGCTAATGACCTGATTCTTGATACAGGTATAGGATTAGGAGGCGGATATACAGACCTTGAACTCGATGTATTGAATCCATATTGGAGTTTGGGAAATCCAGCACTTACCCTGTACGCCAACCCGAAATTTTATTTTTATCGGAAAAAAGTGATCGAAACCTGCGATTTGTGCTTTAATAATGGAGGCGCGTATTTGGGAGGGCGTATTCGATATGTCAGCCGCCACTTCGGTTACATGCACTTTACCGACCTACGAAGTACCATACTTTCCAACGTTCACATTGGATTTCAGATGAGTGGTCGCTCAAAGACACTTTTTAGGGGGCATTTTGGCTTAGGCTATGCAACTACGCTCCACAATGGGTTTGGATCTTTCTATCGAAGTGTTGATGTGGGAATTAGCAGAATTGTAGGATACTGGAAAAAATAGCAAAAAAATGACAGTCATTTGAAACCTTTTTCCTATCTTTCGTGTATATACATTAAATACATTTGCAAGATAATGGCGAAACTAGAGGAGTCCATACAGCAGAAAGCATTCAAAGATCCTTACAATAAGGCAGTAGTGAATATATTGTACACCAATAGCTACATTGAAACGCGTCAAAACAAGTTATTTCGCCCTTTTGATATCTCACCCGAACAATACAATGTGTTACGAATATTACGAGGGAAGCATCCCGAACCCATCACCGTATCTTCTATACAGGATAGGATGCTGAATAAGATGTCCAATGCCTCTAGGCTGGTAGAAAAGCTAAGAACTAAAGGATTGGTTTACCGGCAGGAATGTGCCAGCGATCGGCGTCAGGTAGACATTACCATCACCGATAAAGGTTTGGGATTGCTACAGGTCCTAGAAGAGGAAATTAATCAGTTCAACAAAAACGTCATCTCACTTGACGCAGAGGAAGTCGATTTGCTAAACGAACTCCTTGATAAACTCAGAGAAGAGTAAATTATTTGAATATTTACATGTCTAGACATTTTTTGTTTAGACATAATAAATATCCCAATTTCAACATTTAGTTCAATTAAAATTTCACATTTAAAAACAGAAAAATCATGAGTACAACAAAATGGATTATCGACCCTACCCATTCAGAGGTATCTTTTAAAGTTAAACACCTGGTGATTTCTACCGTAACTGGCTATTTCCGAAAGTTTGAAGGATCCGCAGAGGCGGAAAGTGACGATTTTGTCGGTGGAAAAATCGAGTTCAGCGCCGACATAGACAGCATCGACACCAATCAGGCCGACAGAGATGCTCACTTGAAGTCAGCAGACTTTTTCGATGCAGCGACAAATCCTAAGCTCGTTTTTTCCAACGGAATTCTTTCCAAAAAAGGCGAAGACTATGTATTGAAGGGTGACCTTAAAATGCGGGAAACCACGCTGCCTGTGGAGTTGGCCGTAGAGTTTGGTGGTGTTGCCGGTGACCCATATGGGAATACCAAAGCGGGTTTTGAAATCACAGGTAAAGTAAGTCGCAAAGCATACGGTCTTACTTGGAACGCCGTGACCGAAGCTGGAAGCGTAGTAGTAGGCGACGAAGTGAAAATCATCGCAAGCATCCAATTGGTAAAACAGTAAACCATTTTAACCCGGGCGCCCCATCAAGGTCCCGGGTTTCATTTCTCATTCTCAAACCCATTCTGTCATGGAAGCGCTCATCACAGGCATACACCATATCACCGCATTAGCCAGCGATCCACAAAAAAACGTGGATTTCTATACGGGGATACTTGGATTGCGTTTGGTTAAGAAAACAATCAACTTCGACGCTCCCGATGTATATCATTTCTATTTTGGAGATGAAATAGGATCGCCGGGAACTATACTAACCTTTTTTCCCTTCCCCGGCGCCAGAAAAGGCCAGAAAGGAGTAGGTGAAACAACGTATACTGCCTTCTCCGTACCCAAAGACGCCTTGCCATTTTGGCAAGAACGCCTAACACGGCTTGGGTTTACCCTTTCCACCGAATTGGAACGGTTTGGTGAGAAACTATTGCGCTTTGAAGACCACGACGGGATGGGTATAGAACTAATAGCAACTGCTACTGATACCCGGAGGGGCTGGACCGGCGGACCGATTCCCGCTGATTTTGCGATAAAGGGATTTCATAGCGCCACACTTAACTTACGGGCGCATCAACTTACAGCCGATCTCCTTACCGAGGCGATGGATTACCGTCTCATCGGAGAGGAAAAAAACCGCCTTCGATTCGGGACCGCAGGCAACCCGGGAGATCTCATTGACATTGTCATCAACCAACCAGCTTCTCGTTCCGTACAAAGTGCAGGCACCGTGCACCACATTGCATTCCGGACCGAAAACGAGGCTTCACAGCGGGAGATACAGCAACGGCTTTGGCACTATGGCCAACAGGTTACCGAAATCAAAGACAGAAATTATTTCCAGTCAATCTATTTCCGGGAACCGGGCGGTATTCTCTTTGAAGTGGCCACAGACGAACCGGGATTCGCCATCGACGAACCGGTGTCCGAACTGGGCCAAAAACTGAAACTGCCAGAATGGGCCGAACCTCACCGGCAAAAAATAGAAAAAAGTCTGCCTCCCATCCAAGTTTCACCCTCAAATCCAACTGTAGAATGATGCATCGGGGAACAAGCTTACAGGATGCCGAAAAAGTAGCCATTATGGTACATGGCAGGGGATCTACAGCGCAGCAAATTTTGGGGTTGGCAGATTACCTAAACCTGACCGGGTTTGCCCTTTTGGCTCCAGAAGCTCCGGGGAACACGTGGTACCCATACAGTTTTATGGCTCCCATAAGCCAGAATCAGCCACACTTAGACCGTGCCTTGGACCAGATAGACCAAGTGGTAGCCTCCTGCATAGCGCAAGGTAAATCCAAAGAACAGCTCTATTTTATCGGATTCTCACAAGGTGCCTGCCTCACCTTGGAGTACACCACGCGGAACGCAGTGTCCTACGGAGGCATCATCGCGTTTACCGGAGGACTGATCGGTGAAAAACTAGATACTACTAGGTACAAGGGAGACTTTGCGCAAACGCCTCTATTTATCGGCGCTAGCCACAATGATATGCATGTGCCGCTTTCCCGTATCGAAGAGACTGAGCAGCTTCTTCAGTCCATGAATGCGAACGTTCACAAGGCTATTTTCCCAGACAATTACCATACTATCCGTGAAGAGGAAATCAACTGGGTAAACCAACATATCCTTTCCTAGCCAGCCAGGATATTCTACCATAATCTTAAAGGGCCTGTCGGAATAATCGACAGGCCCTTCTTTTTTGCCGCCTAATCTTCTCTCAAAAAGGGGTAGCGGTAATCGGTTGGACTGACAAACGTCTCTTTAAGCGTACGTGGACTCACCCAACGGAGTAAGTTTATCATGGATCCGGCTTTGTCGTTGGTTCCGGATGCACGGGACCCACCAAAAGGCTGCTGTCCCACTACCGCCCCCGTGGGTTTGTCGTTGATGTAGAAATTACCTGCCGCATGCCTCAGCTTTTGAGTGGCCAGCTCCACCGCGTAGCGGTCACGTGAAAATACCGCTCCGGTAAGCCCATAAGGAGACGTTTGATCCACCAGCTCCAGCGTTTCTTCGAAGTGCTCTGCATGGTACACATACACAGTCAATACCGGACCGAAGATCTCTTCCTGCATGGTCGTGTACATCGGATCCTGCACAAAGAGCACCGTAGGCGCAATGAAATAGCCCTTTGACTTGTCGTAGGTACCGCCTGCCAGCACTTCCACACCGGGAGCCTCCTTGGCTTCGGCTATGTAGCCCGCAATCTTGTCAAATGCCTTTTCGTCGATGACGGCATTGATAAAATTCGTAAAGTCTTCTGTCCCGCCCATCTTCATGGTTTCCAAGTCTTCCAACAGAAAGCCTTTTACTTGATCCCATAGATTTGAAGGGATGTACGCCCTAGAGGCTGCAGAGCATTTCTGCCCCTGAAATTCAAAGGCACCACGAGCCAGTGCGGTGGCCACAGCCTTTGGGTCTGCCGATTTATGGGCAATGACAAAGTCCTTGCCTCCTGTCTCACCTACTATCCTGGGATAGGTTTTGTAACGGTGTATATTATTTCCAATCGTTTTCCAAATTGTTTGGAATACGGCGGTGGACCCGGTAAAATGGATCCCTGCGAAATCCGGGTGATTAAAAATGACCTCGCCCGCCGCAGGTCCATCCACATAGATCAGGTTAATCACTCCATCCGGAACTCCTGCGGCTCGAAACACCTCCATGAGTACGTTTGCGGAATACACCTGGGTATAAGCAGGCTTCCAGACCACCGTGTTCCCCATCATGGCTGGGGCAGCCGGGAGGTTGCCGGCGATGGCGGTGAAATTAAAGGGAGTAAGCGCAAAGACGAAGCCCTCCAATGGACGCTGTTCTACTCGGTTCCATACACCCTGCTCGTTTCGCGGAGGCTGTTGGGCATAAATTTCGGTCATGTATTTTACGTTGAACCGCAAAAAGTCCACCGTCTCGCAAGCTGCGTCTATCTCCGCTTGGAACACATTTTTAGACTGTCCCAGCATGGTCGCAGCGTTGAGTTTGTCCCGATAGGGCCCTGCTATCAACTCTGCCGCTTTCAAAAAGATGGCTGCGCGCTGTTCCCATTGCATGTTTTCCCATGCGTACTTGGCTCCCAACGCTGCCTGTATGGCCTGCTCCACATGGGTGGCATCCCCTTCATGAAAATGGCCCAAGAGGTGTTGGTGGTCGTGGGGAGGACTCAGCGCTATTTTATTGCCTGTACGGATTTCTTCAGAACCAATGTACATCGGGATATCTACCACCTTGCCTCTTGCTTCGGCCAGCGCTGCTTGTAGGCTAGACCTCTCTTGACTGCCCGGAGCGTAGCTCTTTATGGGCTCATTGATAGGTTCGGGTACATTAAAAAAACCTTTTAGCATAGTTTGGTATGGTTTAGTTTCTCAATTAGATAAGTGCACAAATATACAAAGATTCTATGGGAAGGGCTAAACCACTCCTGCTGCGTCAGTGCCCAACGTCAGGAAGGCTTGACCCACACCTGAGTAATGGACGGAAATCAGCAGCAACTCTTTATTCACATCTGACATTCGTACGGCGACGCATAACTTTTCGGTCCCTCCTAAAAGATATTTCTCAGTTCTGCCAGCGTCTGAACAGTAAACGTAGGCTCAACCGAACATACGGCTTCCTTGGGATTGAAGAATACCTGATCTATGCCGGCATTTAGTGCGCCCATGATATCAGACCGGGGGTTATCGCCTATCATCACACACTCCTCCGGACGTGCACCCAATGAAATCAGCGCATGATCAAAGATCCTTCGATCCGGTTTCCTATGTCCGGTGGTCTCTGAGGTAACGACGAGCTGAAAATAACTGTGCAATCCCGAGGACTTCAGCTTCAGTCCCTGACTCTCGTCAAACCCATTGGTGATAATATGCAGGGGATATTTGCCAGCTAAATAGTCTAGGACTTCAAACGTATCCGGAAATACGTGAGGCTTGGAGGAAGTACGTGTTAGGAAATCTGCTTCCAACTCTAGCGGGACGCGAGCAGGATTAGCCCCCACCCGTTCAAAAATACTTCGAAAACGAGTAGCCCTCAAGGCTTCTTTCGTGATCGTTCCGATATTGTACCTATCCCAAAGCTCATAGTTGACCTTTTCGAAGGCATGAAACAATGCATCAAAGCCTGGAACGCCCAATTCTTGCAGATTATAGATTTGAAACAACTCCGCCAGGGATTCCGCCACGTTGCGGTCGTAATCCCACAGGGTATGGTCGAGGTCAAAAAAGAGATGATTATATGCTTTTGCCATAAATAGTCACGATCCGTATTTATTGTCTTGGATTTTGTTTTTGGCCAGTTCTCGGTTAGAAAATAGGATCTCATATATTTCTTGGTCCCGAATAAGGTTGCTGTCCTTTTGTATAAACTTAAAAATCTGCTGAATGATTTCTAATGCCTCGTCCAAAAGATAATAAAAAGTCCACTGCTCCCGCTTTTTGCTCCCGACCAGCCCCGCATTTTTCAGATAGGTGATATGCCTGCTGGTCTTCGTTTGCGTGAAATCCAGGATGTGCTCCAAATCGGAAATGCTCATCTCTTTATTTAGCATGAGCAGATGCAGTATCCGGACCCTTGGCTCCTCAGAAAGTGCCTTAAAAACCCGCATTCCGTAGTTTAAGCTTATGTTTTTTAGCCGCATTTAATTATTTTTAACAATTAAAAATCCAGTCAAATTACGAAAATCAGGCGAAAATAACGTATCTATGGTGTTTAATTCAGCATCTACCAGGGAACACCCGCGGAAAAATACCGTTACGATATAATAAGAAAATAGTAAAACGTGAAAAGCATCCATACCTATATCTTTATAATCCTACTACTCGTCGCTGCGGCGATCCCCGGTGCATTTGCCCAGGAAGAACCTACACGTAAGATAGTACAATTGTCCGGAGTCATTCTGAACGCTGACAGTACCACAGCGATTCCGGGAGTCAATATTTATGTTCCCCGCAAAGGCAGAGGCACGAGCAGTAACCGATACGGCTATTTCTCCATGCCCGTGGTGGCTGGTGATAGTATTGTCTTTTCTTTTATCGGTTTGAAGCGGCAGTCCATAAAGATCCCCGAAGACATTCAGGACGACAAGGTAAGTTACATCCTCACGATGATTGATGACGAATATGCTCTGTCGGAAGTAGAAGTAATGCCCTATCCCACCGAGGAAGAATTCAAAAACGCCATATTGGCCCTCAACATCGACGACGAAATACCGCTTAACCGCGGTAACTTAAGTCCCCAGCTTTTGCTAAGATACGCGGAGGAAATGCCTGCCTCTGGCAACGAAAATTTCCGCCAGTTTACCAATCAGCAGATGATGCAGACCATGGACCGGTATGGTCCTAGGCCCTTGCCGCTGCTAAATCCATTTGCCTGGTCCCAATTTATCCAATCCATCAAAAGAGGAGATTTAAGAAACCGAGATTAGCCCCAGCGAAACAAGGAAAGCTACCTTTGTGGGCATAAACAACCACCATTACCGAATGAAAAAATACCTACCCTGCCTAATGCTGGCGTTATTGCCTTGGGCAGCCATTGCTCAAACTCCCGAATCAGCTGAGAAATTAGCCCGCCCAAAGCTCGTGGTGGGCATTGTGGTAGATCAGATGCGCCAAGAGTACTTTTACAAATATTATGACCGCTACGTGGATGGTGGCTTTAAACGCCTCATGAACGAAGGCTTCATGATGAAAAACGGGCACTATAATTACATCCCCACCTACACCGGACCCGGCCATGCCTCTGTATATACCGGAGCAACGCCGGCCAGCCATGGCATCATTGCCAATGATTGGTATGTTCGAAAACTGGGAAGGACCGTCTATTGCGCGGAAGACAGTACCGTGACAGCGGTGGGTGGTAGCGAAAAGGCCGGCAAAATTTCGCCCCGCAACATGTTGACCACCACCATCACCGACGAATTGCGATTTGCCACAAACAAACGTTCCAAAGTGGTCGGAATTGCCTTGAAAGACCGAGGTGCTGCACTTCCCGCAGGACACTTGGGAGATGCTTATTGGTACGATGGTAGCACCGGTGAATTCATGAATTCCTCTTACTATGGCGATGCATTGCCTAGCTGGGTCACTGAATTTAACAACCGAAAGCTCCCACAGAAATACCTGAACCAAACTTGGGAGACCCTATATCCTATTGCCAGCTACAAACAGAGTGTAGACGACGACAACGAATTCGAATCTCCACCAATCGGCAAAGAGGCGCCCGTTTTCCCCTACGTCCTTCCAGAACTCATGGAAAATAACGGTGGGCTTGGTATGATCAGCGGTACACCCTTTGGGAACACTTTAACTCTTGACTTGGCGTATGCTGCACTGGAAGGAGAGTCGCTGGGCAGGAGAGGCGAAACCGACTTCTTAGCGGTGAGCTTTTCTTCCACAGACTATGTAGGACATGCCTTCGGACCGTCCTCTATCGAACTGGAAGATACGTATCTTCGATTGGACCAAGAACTTGCCGCGTTTTTTGCCCATTTGGACAAAGAAATCGGTGTAGGCGAATACTTGGTTTTCCTATCTGCAGACCACGGAGTAGCTGATGTAGTACGCTTCATGGAAAGTGAGAAAGTTCCCGCCGGCAGCCTAAACACCCGCTTCGTGATGACCCAACTGAGAGGTTACACCAATGAAAAATACGGGGAAGGGGAATGGATCGAAAATTTTTCCAACGAGCAACTTTTTTTGAATCATCGGTTGATCAAAGACAAAGAAATCGATCTTATTGCCATGCAGCAAGATATCGCCGAATTTCTCCTTCGCTTTGACGGAATCAAGGAAACCTATACGGGTGATGACATGAAAAGAATCGAATACACCACTGGCCGAAAAAACCTACTGCAGATGGGGTACAACCACAAGGCATCCGGAGATGTGTTACTGATATTGGATGCTGCCTGGCTTACCAACTCCACACGAGGAACCACCCACGGGACCGGCTATACCTATGACACCCATGTACCGATCGTTTTCTATGGCTGGGGCATCACCCCAGGCTTTAGCACGAGGTATGCCACTGTGACGGACATTGCCCCCACCTTGGCCATGCTACTACACACCCGGCTGCCTAACGGGGCTACCGGGCAGCCTATTGTTGAGATCTTTGGAAGGGAATAGATTTTATTCGGAATACGATCGTAAAAAAACTCCTTACCGGATCCGATAAGGAGTTTTTTTTTAGCTTTGTAACCACTTTTTTACAAATGTAACAGGTCGTTCATTCAACCACCCGCACAACTGACTTGTCCCTTTTAGTCCCGCAGGCACAATTTGCTAATGAAGTTCCTCATTTCTTTACTTGGATCGGATAAGGTAGGCTTCGCTTGGCAGTGCTACAACCTACTGATTTTCCAAATCGGAGTGTAGTTCGGTTGATGCCCTAGACAATTGATTCCGCGCCTTTGGCGCTTAAGTAGTGTAGTAGTCCCATCCTCCCTTGGGCGTTGCCCAAGGCTAATGATTTGGCACCGTTGGTGCCGGTGATGATACAAGCACCAACGGTGCGGTAATCATTAGAATGGCCTTCCAGGGCTTTGCAGGCATCGCATCCAAATCCACGTTGCCGGTTGGGTGGTGTCTCACATTCTCATTTGGGCGGTGCCCAAGGCTATTGATTTGCCAACGTTGGCGCCGATGATTGCATAAGAACCAACGGTGCGGTAATCAGTAGCATGGCCTGCAAGGGCTATGCAGACATGTCATTCCATTCCCCGCAAGCACCAAAGGTGTGACAATCAATCCCACAAACTCCGCTCATGCTATTCAATCTTCTAGGCTCTTGGAAACGCAAAGTATACGCAATAGATTAGGACATAATTTTATTCGTCTTTTCAAGCGCTACCCTCCCGTATACGCTTTAAAACAGATTCTTTGTTGTTTTTTAAGCAATTTCTAAAACAATAGTTGCAACTCTCGTTTTTATCTATTTAATTTAAGTACCATTAAATCAATGTTTTACTTCAGATTAAAAAAACATGAAGCAATGGACGAACAGTTTAAGAAAGAAAATGGCAGCCTGTGGGGCTGTAGCAGTGATGCTGGTGGCCGGATGGCAATTCGGTGTTAACGGTACGGAAGTGCCGTTTTCCGAAAACGAAGTGGCTTTGGAGAAGGCGATTGCGGGCTCTAACCCATATGGTGGGGTATGTTGTGATTGGTACACGGGAGAATGTGAGCATCCCATTGGGCGAACTTTTTTAAAATCTTTGTGGTATGGTGGTTATGAAACTTGCTTTTAATCTTCCACCACTCCAATAACTATTTGAAATGTTTGAGTGGAAAAATTCCACTCAAACTCTCTTTACTAATTAATACCATATTAGCCAATATGATAACTCCCCAAAAGTTAATTGTATTTTGTGTTTTCGCCTTTCTTTTATCTTGTGGTACCCCTGTAAAAGAAACACAGGATTCCGATTATATCATCCGCACTTTTAATCTTGAAGATGTTCCGGCACCAGATACCTTAAGAGGTAAAAAACTTAATTTAACAGACTTGATTAATCCCGAATCTATACTTTGGACTGGAAAATACCTGGTGGTGGGTGAGGGCAAAACCCTAGACTATTTTCTTCACGTTGTCGATCCTACAAGAGAAACACTAATCAAAGCATTTGGAAAGGATGGTTTCGGGCCGGGGGAGATAACTACCGCCTATCAATTAGAGAAAGGTAAATCCCTAAATGAGGTCTGGGTATATGACCATACCCAAAAATTGATTGCCTTGTTTGATTTGGAAACATCTAGTGAACTATATCATAGGGCTTTTCGTCAACCACAAAATATGTTCTTGGCCACAGATATACGTTGGTTTTCCGATGAGGTACTTATATGCAGGTTGGCAGATGGGGATGATAAGTATGTACTTTACGATACGCTTGGAAATCAGCTTATCACTTATGGTACCTGGAGCCAACTGATGGAGGATCCTTCACTCCCTCCCAATGTAGTCAAATCCGTTCACCAAGGGAGAACGTCCTTTAACCCAGCTCAAAAAAAATATGTATTGGGAGGACGCTTTAGGGATTTTATAGAAATTTTGGATCTTTCAAGTGGGAAAATCATCTCCACTCGCGGTCCGGAGCACATTATCCCAGAGTTTGTGGTCGACTACTCAGCTGGCTACCCCATGGCACAGTTTACCGATAGAAGCCTTTCCAGCTACTATATGGACATCTTGGCTGGGGATGAATTTATATATGCGCTCTATTTTGGGAAATCTGCGGATTTGTATTATCAAAATGGCGAATTGTCAAAAGAAATTTATGTGTTCGATTACGATGGTAAATTGCTAAAAACCTACACCTTGGATCATTCGCTGGTTTCCCTAGCAGTAGACGAGAAAAACAAGCGTTTTTTTGGTATTTCATCGGATAGGGATCCCAATGTGGTGATATTTGATTACGGTGATTGGTAGTACATACGATATCGGCTTTCCCTTTTATCACTTAGAAAACTAACGAAATCGTTCCACCCTTCAAAGTTTGAAAACTAACTCCCTCGTATACGATTTAAAACAGATTCTTTGTTATTTTTTTTTCAGAAATTTATAAAATAATAGTTGCAACTCTCCTTTTTTTTCCAATTTAGGCGCCATTAAATCAATGTTTTACTTCAAACTAAAAAAATATGAAGCAATGGCTTAAAACTTCAATAAAATCATCTAAAAGGATTAATGACGGCTTTTCATCTATAATCATCTAACCAACTGTCCCACTTTACTCACCACCCGGTATTCCAGGTCGTTGAATTCATTGAAATGTGCTTTGCCGCACTTGATTTTTAGCTGTTCGTCGGCGCTTAGCTTGTAGAGGTCAACATAAGGCGTTCCGGTATCCTTGGTCTCTGCAACGAAGTAAACTTTCTCCTCTCCTTCAAACACCACCGCCCAATCAGGATTGTAATTTCCTATGGGAGTCGGTATTTTGAACCAGTTGGGGAGCTTGAAATAGAATTTTACCTGCTCACTGCTCTCACAGTCTTGGGCAAATCGGCTCTCCACACCTGAATCCAGTGGGACATACTCTTCATAGATGGTCTTACTGGCATCTTTCACCTTGTAGGAGAAGTCGTTCAGATAGATTTCCAACTCCTGGGCTTCAAACAGGGACATTTCGTATTCCGTACTGCCGATCTTCTGGTATTTGATCCCATCGATCATCAGGCCATGCAAGATCCTGGTGATAGCCTGAATGGCCAGGTCAAGAAATAGTTGGGGGTTGACTAAAATGTCTCCGATCCGGTCAGATTGCGTCAGGATCTGTTCGATAGTGGACCTGGTCAGTTCTGTCTTGCTTTGGATATAGCCCAATACATCCGGGATTTTCCAGGTATATCCTCCGTAGGATTCCAGCTTATCTCCGGCATACAGGGTATCTATCCCCCCATCCGTCATGCTGATCTGAACCTTGGTGGAGCGGATGGAGGGAGCGTGAATGGCCGGTAGTTCCTTTAATGCTTTCGCAGCCCGCCCGACCAATTCATCGGTCTTGTAGTCCACCTTGTAAGTGGTTTTCTTCTTTAGCCTCTCCCATATTTCCAGAAACCGGGGATCTGCCTCAAAGCCTTTCCGGTAGTTGACGGCGGTACGGGTTTGCTTGTTTTTCACCCTTCCGGTAAAGGCCACCCCACAGTCTTCCTCGATTTCCTTTTGCAGCGCCTTGGCAAAGTCGTCATAGGATTCGTTCGCCACAACAGTCAGGCGGTTGATGTTGCGGTCGTAGGGTCTTTTTCCGTCCTGGTCAACGGCCAGTCTCAGTCCCCTGCCTATTTCCTGCCGTTTCTTGATATCGGATTTGGTCTCATTCAAGGTGCATATTTGGAAGACATTGGGATTGTCCCAACCCTCCCTCAATGCGGAATGGGAGAAGATAAAACGGAGGGAATTGTCCAGCCCCAGCAACCTCTCCTTGTCTTTCATGATCAGGCTGTAGGTATCGTCGTCCGCTTTGGTTTCCCCGGATGTATCCTTCATCCTTCCTTTGCTATCTTGGGAAAAATAGCCGTTGTGGATGTCCTCCACCGGAAACCTGTCCAATTCTTTGAAGGCGGGTTTGGCGATATACTCGGCATAGATTTCCTCAAACCATTCGGCAAACTTTCCCTTTACTGGATCTCCTGCCGCATCATATTGTCGGTAGTTGGCCACTTTGTCGATAAAAAAGAGAGAAAGCACCTTGATACCTAATTTATTCAGCCGCTTTTCTTTTCTAAGGTGTTCCTCAATGGTTTTCCGGATCTGGAACCTCATCACCTCGTCCGTCAATCCACCCTGACTGTCTCCCTTGTATAACAGGTTTCCATTGGAAAGTGAAATGCATTGATTCACAGCATCAATTTCCTCAATGATATACCCGTCGGAATAGACCTCCCGCTCGTTGGAGAGCTTATAGAGGTCGTCGCCTACCTTTATGTTAAGGCTTTTCTTTTTGACTCCGCCTTTTTCGTTGCTGTTGATGATAATCTTTGCCGTTACCTTGGTCTTAGTGGCTTGGATGGAGTCCACCGAGACAAATGCATCATTGAAGGCATTCTCCTCCATCACGGAATCCACCTCTATTTGCTTGACCAATCCCAAATCGTAGGCTTTTACGGGATTAAGGCTATAAGTTAGGTTGTAGTAATTTCGGTGAGTAGCGGAATAGCGCAGCGTGCAAAGCCCGTTGAGTTTTTCGATAGCCGCAATCCGCTTTTCCGTTTCCATATTCTGAGGTTCGTCCACGATGACAACTGGGTTGCTTGCCTGTATAAACTCCACTGGCATCTGACCATTCAGCTTGTCATTGGGTTTGTTGATGATATTCTCATCCTTGGCAAAGGAGTCAATATTGATTACCAAAACCTCCATGTTATTGGTCGTGGCAAAGCCCCTCAGTGAGGACACTTTTGAGCTGTCATAGACCTGGAAATTGATCGGGACGTTGTCATACAGGGTCTGGAAATGCTCATGGGTAATTTCCAGGTTTTTCAACACCCCTTCCCGGATGGCCACGGACGGCACCACGATGACAAACTTTTTAAATCCATACAGCTTATTCAGTTCATATACCGTTCTCAGGTAAACATAGGTCTTCCCCGTCCCGGTCTCCATTTCCACGGAAAAGTGCATACCGTCCAATTTGCCGGAAACCTCCATGTCATTGCCCGCCTGAATGCGTTGCAGGTTTTCCAGGATCTGTTCTTCGGATAAGACCAGGTTGTTACTTACTCCATTGATCAAGTTGAGGGTACCATCTTCCTTTAGTTTGAATTCAATTACAGCATCTTCCATGGGCTGTCCCTCAAATAAATCCGTAATGGATTTGATGGCTTCCTGCTGATAGGCCAGATTTGATTCAAAGGATAGTTTCATCTGTCTATAATTGATTTTTAATGGTCAGATGGAATCTCACATGGTTTATAGTCATCCCAGTGTGTGACGATCTCGTCATGCTCGATTTCATGTGTCGATAATTGTTTTTTCAGCGGTCACATGGAATCTCGCATGTATCATAGTCATCCCAGTGTGTGTCGCTTGCGTCATGCTCGATTTCATTATTTGATTTTATCGAATTCAACTTCTATTTCTTCAATGGTAGGTAAACTGCTTTTCAGATTTTCGGGCAGATCTTCCACCAGTTTAAGCTCACTTACTCCCATGGGCTTGTTAAGATCTCTCAGGGCAAATTCTACCTCAATGTTATTTTTGTCCTTACACAGTAGTATTCCGATTGTGGGATTGTCCGATGGATCTTTTACCAAACTGTCTACAGCCGACAAATAAAAATTAAGTTTACCGGCAAATTCAGGAATGAATTTGGTGTTCTTTAATTCGATTACCACATAGCATTTTAGCCTGGTGTGGTAAAAAAGAAGGTCAAGGTAGTAATCATTATCACCGACCTGAAGATGGAACTGGTTGCCTATAAAGGCGAAGCCCTTGCCCAGTTCCAGTAAAAACTGCGTGATGTGTTTTATCAATTGATTTTCAATATCCCGCTCCCGATACTGAACATCCATGGACAGAAAATCAAAAATATACGGGTCCTTTAGCGTTTGGTGCGCAAGGTCGGACAATGGTTCCGGTAAGGTCGTCTTGAAATTATTGACGGACTTGCCCTGTCTCTCAAACAGGTTGGACTTAATCTGCATATCCAGCACATTCCTGCTCCAATTGTTCTCTATACATTGCCCTGCATACCAGAACCTGAGTTCTTTTTGCTTGATCTTCTCTATCAAGAGGATATTATGTCCCCATGGCAATTTTGCCACAAGCTGTGGCAAAATTGATCGGGCAGGATATTCCCTATAAAAGGCCAGCATTCTGCCGAGGTTTCTTTCAGAATACCCTTTAAGGTCTGAAAGCTCTCTCTTTAGATCCTTTGCCAGTTTGGGAATGACTCCGGCAGACCAGCCTTTTTGTTCCTGCTTTTCGGCAATGGACTTTCCTATTTCCCAATACAAGGAAATCATTTCGAAATTTACCGCCAGGGCAGCCTTAATTTGGGCTTTAAGTATCCTTTGCTTGATATCTCCCAAAAGGGACCTGTATAGTTCTAACTCCATTCTTGATTGAGGATCTTGGTTTTAGGATTTATGATTGAGTCGTGTCTTTACCGTTTTTGCGGAACTTACGAAAATGGACACCAGTTCATTCGCCTCCCTCATTAGGTTTTTGATTTCAGTTTGCGAATTTATGATTGATGAATTCTGTTTTAAGATTTTTGATTTGGGTTTTAAATCATCCTTCCCAAATCAAATCGTTTTAAACTCCACGCCCGCATCCCGCATCTGCAGTACCGTGTTGGTTTTGAGTTGGTCATTGTCCTTGAACAACCTATCCAGGGCGATGACCTTGGTAGGTTTGGCTGCGGTGACTTTATGGATGATCTCTTCGGTGGCTTTTTCCAGAAGCAAGACCAGTTCCTTGCCGTTGATTTTATAGACAGCCCCTTCCTTTTCTATTTTGCTGTTCAGGTCTTTGCCGCTTTTGAGCAGGAGTTCATAGACCATATTTTCCACCGTGGCGGATTCGGCCACCGGGTCCACAAAGAGCCTGATCTGCTCGGCCAGCGCCTGGGGATCATGGCCTTCCAGCTGCCTCCATTGCTTGAAGTTGCTCTCTTCCAGTTTCAGAACTTTAAAGCCCAAGTCCTGTGCTTGCAGTTGCTGGACTTTGGCTTTTAGATTTGCTATTTCAGCCTTGGTTTCTTCCGTAGGCAGTTCCCCTTCCAGCTTGCTGATTTTGGATTCTAGCTGGGTGATTTCCTCTGCTATCTCTTCTTTGATTTTCTTCCCGGCTCTTCGGATTCTCTCCTTGGAGATATCGGCTATGGTTTTGTAACCTGCTTTAAAAGCTTCGCTTTTTTCCTCACAAAGCTCAGGAAGCTGGACACAAATATATTTTCGGTTTCCTCCGTCTTCTTTGTTCAATTTCATTACTGCTTGGGCAGTTGTTCCTGATCCGGCAAAAAAATCTAAAATGATATCAGACTGAGCAGAAGTTTGGCAAATCAAGTCACCAATCAGTCTACTTGGCTTTGGAAAATCAAAATATCTAGTTTCAAATAATACATCTATCTCTTTAGTTCCGTCTCTAGTGAATATCTCAGCCCCAACAAAAGAGGAAAAACCAGGCAAAACTTCATTAATCTCTGAAAGGAAAACCTTCCTTCTCGGTCTTCCATTAGAGTCTACTGGCCAAATAATTCTATCTTCAGAAATAAGCCTAGACATAGTTCTCTGATCATACCTCCATCCCATTTTAGGACGACCATAATTAACATTCGTCAGAGGGTTTATTAAATCATAATGAAGATTTGGGCGGCTTGCTTCATCTTTCAGACCTGCCATATTTGAGCTAGCCCAAACGCCTCTCGGATCATTATCAGGGTTAGAGTAAGTGTCTATTTTTCTTGATGTACCCCTAAAACTGCGACGATCGTTACTTTTTGAATAAGATAAAATATATTCGTGATCTATCGAGACGCCAGTAACCGTTCTGTTGTCCTTATTTTGTCTACTTTTCCAAATTAATTGCGCCACAAAATTCTCCTCCCCAAAAATTTCATTCATCAACAGTCTCAGATTATGTACTTCATTGTCGTCTATGGACACAAAAATCACCCCATCCTGACGTAACAGGTTTTTGGCCAGATACATGCGGGGCATCATCATATTGAGCCAGTTGCTGTGGTATTGCCCGTTTTCCTTGCTGTTCTTTTTGAACATCCCGTCCCTAGTCATATAGCCGTCCTCGTCTTTGTCGCCTACCCGCTTTTCATAGTCGGTCTTGGTTTCGGAAAACTTGTCTGGATAGATAAAGGAATCATTGCCGGTATTGTAAGGCGGGTCTATGTAGATCATCTTGACCTTGCCGAAGTAGCTTTTTTGCAGCACCTTGAGCACTTCCATGTTTTCCCCTTCGATAAAGATGTTCTGGGTATCGTCAAAGTGGACACTTTCCTCCTTGGAGGGAATCAGGGTCTTGGAAGAAGGGATTTGCAGGACTTTGAAGGCATCGCTTTTTCCCGCCCAGTTGAGCACATAGCGTTCGTTGGAGAAGTTGATATTTTCCCCAAGGGCGGCTTTAAGCTTCTCCCAGTCTATTTTGTTTTCCGTAAAAACCTCAGGTAAAATCTCCTTCAATGCGTTTATTTTTTCCGCTTCGATGGAAAGGCTCTTTCCGTCCATCGTGATGCTTTTATTCTCTGACATGGTCACTGTTCTGGTTCAGGTTGTTAATTGGACGATGTATTTGGCTTAGGATCATTTTGGTCGATCAGCAGATCCTTGGCGCTCACTCCGAGTATTTTGGCAATCTCGAAAAGCACTTCCAGTCGGGGTTGCTGCCGATTTTGGACATAGCTGTTGACCATGTTGTAGCTCTTCCCGAGCTTATCAGCGAGCCAGGTCTGTTTGATTCCCTTTTCCTCCAATACTTCCTTTATCCGATTCATTTCCTAGATTATCCTAAAAACTAAAAATAGGTGTTTTTCTCCGATATCTCATTTTACAAGACAAAAACTGTCAGGAAAAATTTTAGTTGAATTCCTCCCATCTCGACTTCGCCATTTTCCAGCTCGACTTTTATCGGCCTATAGGCAATGGCCTCTTCCCATAGTTGGACTCACTGTCACGCAGCTTGGCGTAAAGTCTGTCAAGGTCACGCTGGAGGGCCCTCTTAAAGGACATGATGAAAAAGATTAAGTTCTTTTCTGTTTCTTGGGAATACCCCCTTATGGCCGTCTTTTGAACGGCTAAGAAATTGCTCTGATTCAAGCTCATGTTCGATATGGTTGTGAAAGTCTAAACGATACTCTTTGGTTAATTCTGGTTCAGGGTTACCCCCTCTATACCCCTACAAGCTACACATTTTTAACCTATATTCGCTTAACTAAACGACATGGAAAAGTAATTTGAAATTTCGACCTAAACCTCCTGCATACGCTTTAAAACAGATTATTTGTTGTTTTTTCAAACTTTTCTAAAGTAATAGTTGCAACTCTCGTTTTATTTTCAATTTAAGTGCCATCAAATCAATGTTTTACTTCAATCTAAAAAAACATGAAATCGAGCATGTCGTAGCCGTCACACACTGGGATGACTATAAACCATGCGAGATTCCATCTGACCATTAAAAAACAATTATAGACAGATGAAACAATGGCTTAAAAATTCAAGAAAATCAATGGCTGCCTGTGGGGCTGTAGCAGTGATGCTGGTGGCCGGATGGCAATTTGGTGTTAGCGGTACGGAAGCAGCGTTTTCTGAAAACGAAGTGGCTTTGGAGAAGGCGATTGCGGGGAGTGGTAATGGTTGCTACCAAGCAATGAGAAGGTGTCAGGGACAAATGACAGCGTATAATTGTATTTCAGACTATACGGCGTGGGCATGCTCCCAATATTATTGTAAAAGTTGTTAAGCAAATGGTGAATGGCCTAAATGTTTGGGCTATTCACCAATATTTCATTCATTATGATAAATCAACAACACACCCTCCTTTTATTCCTCCTACTTTTAGCCGCATGTGAGAATTCGGTCACAAACACAAATGAAAGCGACGGATGTTCAAATATTCTGTTCCAAGAATTAGATATAAAATCTTTTCCATATAAAATTGCCAAACTGGTTCCGCTGGAGACTACAGGAAACAATTACTTATCCGACAATATAAAGGTGAAGTTTACCCCTGATTTTATTTTTATTTTTGATGAAGAAATAAGAGATGCCGTGCACCAATTTGACTACATGGGCCAATATTTGGGCGAAATAATCAGCACGGGAGAAGGCCCGGGAAAAGTCAGCCGGATTTATGACTTTACGGTTTCCGAAATGGGGGTAGAACTTCTGGTGGGAAAGGGCTCCTATTCAGAGGTGGTAGTGATTTCTATACCGGATAAAAAGGTCATTGAAATGCGTCAGCTGGATGTTATAGGTTTTTCCTTTGAAAAAATCAATAGTCACTACTATGTTTACTCAAGTTACAATTATCCGCTTGCTCAATACCGGCTTTCGAAAATAGATTCCGAAGGAAATACGATAGTGGGTTTTTTAAAGAATGATTATTCCGGGAAGATGGTACCCATGATTGAAAGGAATCTTTATAGAATGGATGAAACGGTTTTGCTTGTTGAGTCTTTTAATAATCGCGTCTATGAACTTAGGGATGAACAACTAAAATGCAAATTTATTCTTGACTTTGGAAGCTATAACTTCTCCGCTGACCTATTGGAAAGGGATATTATGCAAACTTTTGAACAGTTAAATGCGGATGGATTTTTTAGTATCCTCCATCATTTTGAAAACAAAGCCATTTCCCTGACAGGCGTCCATTTTCAAAGAGCGAATGAAGGCCAATCCTATCACCTGATAACGTACCAAAACTCAAATAAACCCATAAAAAATAAACTGGAGGAAGGATGGGGAGATATTTTCAAGTACCCTGTTGCCACAACAGATTCCGGTGAAATTGTCTTTTCAGCCCATCCTCTAAATCTGATCCGAAATGCTGATAAATTTAATGGCAATAAAGTTGTTGCCGAAGCCTTAAATGAACTCGAGAATCATGACAATCCAATTTTGGTTTATTCCGACTTACAACTCAGCACCAAATCCAATACTCCATGAAGACCGACAGTTTGATAGTAAATCTAGTCAGTGTTTGTTTGCTGTTGCTGATTACTATCGCGTGCAACCCGAACAGATCGGGTAAGAAAGAAAAGAAACTGGCTTTCCCAACCGATCTGGCAGTGATTGAGCCAAGCGGTTCGATTAAATTTGATAGTAGTTGGATGGACAATAAATACAAAGTCGTCGTATTCATTGAAAAAGCAGGACCACATTCGACTATGGAGCTTGATTGGCAAACTGTAATTTCAGAAAATAAAAATGTTGCATTCTTATTTTATGTATCAGAAAAAGATTCTGCCAAATTGGTCAAGCATATGAAGGAAGTCAACTTTTCACACCCTGTCCTTTGGGATCCTGATAAAAAGTTCTATAAATCGAATATTATAGAAAATAATCTGTCTTTTATTTCTTTTTTGGTTAGAGAGGATAGGATAATAGAAATGGGGAATCCCACGTTTCCCAACTTTCAGGAGAGACTTGATGAACTGACGAAAGAATAATTCCAGATGTTATTCAGCACTAAAACCCTGCCATTTTGACACCCTTTTGATTTTGGAACAGGTCTTGATTACGATGGTTCAGTTCATCAACGAAATTGTTTTAATCAAAATCATATAAAGCCATGCAGGAAAAAGGTACCATTTCGATCCATACCGAAAATATTTTCCCCATTATCAAAAAATTTCTCTACTCAGACAACGAGATTTTTCTTAGAGAACTGGTTTCCAACGCGGTGGATGCCACACAGAAAATCAAGCGATTGGCCCAATTGGGTCAATACGCAGGAGAGTTGGGAGATACCACCGTCAAGGTAAGCTTTGACAAAGACAAAAAGACCATCACCGTATCCGACAGCGGATTGGGCATGACGGCGGAAGAAATCAAGAAGTACATCAATCAGATTGCTTTCTCCGGTGCAGCAGAATTCGTAGAGAAATTCAAAGAAGCCAAGGATGCCAATGAGATCATCGGTAAGTTTGGACTTGGCTTTTACTCCGCTTTCATGGTAGCCGATAAAGTGGAAATCCAAACCCTTTCCTATCAGGATGGAGCTGCCCCCGCTAGCTGGACCTGTGACGGCAGTACGGAATTTGAAATAGGCCCCGGAACCCGTACCACCCGCGGAACCGACGTGATCCTTTACGTCAACAGCGAATCCGAGGAGTTTCTGGAAAAGTTTAAGCTCCAGGAAATCTTGGACAAATACGCCAAATTCCTGCCTGTCCCTATCCAATTTGGCACCAAAACCGAAAGTGTAGAGGATGGAGAAGACGAGGAAGGCAAGAAAAAATGGAAATCGGTGGAGGTCGACAACATCATCAACGATACCACGCCCATTTGGACCAAATCCCCCAATGAGCTAAGCGACGAGGATTACCTGAAATTTTACAAAGAGCTGTATCCCTTCAGTGAGGATCCGCTGTTCTGGATTCACCTGAATGTAGACTACCCGTTTAACCTTACCGGAGTCCTGTATTTCCCAAAGGTTAAGAACGAATTTGAGCTACAGCGCAACAAAATCAAGCTTTTTAGCCGACAAGTCTTCATTACAGACGAGGTAAAGGACATCGTTCCTGAATTTCTGATGCTCCTGCACGGGGTGATCGACTCCCCGGACATTCCGCTAAACGTCTCCCGCAGCTTCCTGCAAGCGGACGGCAACGTGAAAAAAATCAACAACTACATCACCAAAAAAGTAGCCGATAAACTTTCGGAGCTTTTCAAAAAAGACCGGCAAGCTTATGAGGCGAAATGGAATGACATCGGCCTCTTTGTAAAATACGGCATGATCAGCGAGGATAAATTCTACGAAAAAGGCAAAGAATTTACCCTTTTGAAAAACACCGACGGTGCATTTTTCACGCTGAACGAATACAGCGACAAAGTAAAAGCGATTCAGACCGACAAAAACGATCAGACCATCTACCTGTACGCCACAAACGTCAGCAAGCAGGATGCCTTCATCCAATCAGCCAATAAGAAAGACTACGATGTGTTGGTGATGGATTCCCCGATTGACAGCCATTTCATCCAACACCTGGAAGGAAAGCTGGAAAAAACTTCCCTGAAACGCGTGGATTCCGATGTAGCCGAGAAGCTGATCCAGAAAGACGACGGCTATGCCAATTTGCTTACAGACGAGCAATCGACGAAGGTAAAAGAGGTTTTTGAAAAAGCCATCGCCAATAAAACGTACAGTGTGGAAGTGGAAAGCCTAAGCCCTGAAGAACTTCCAGTAACCGTAACGATGGACGAATTCATGCGGCGCATGAAAGACATGGCCCAAACAGGCGGAGGCGGGATGTCCTTTTACGGATCCCTGCCAGATAGCTACAAAGTGGCCATCAATGGCAATCACGGTGTGATAGACAAGATCCTAAAAGCAGAGAACGAAGAAGAACAGGCAAAATTGGCTAAGCAGGCATTTGACTTGGCCTTGTTGGCGCAGGGACTGCTCACCGGCAAGGATCTTACGGACTTTGTAAAAAGAAGTGTTGGCATGCTCTAACATTTAGCCTGTCCCCACAATACGAGCACTTGGAACCCGAGTTTCCAAGTGCTTTTTTTACATATAACCGTCTTGGTTTGCCAAAAAATGATATTTTTGTAACTATATGCTATCTAAAAAGACCAAATACGCCTTCCACGCCCTTATCTATTTGGGGAAAAATAAGGAGCAGGGAGCGATTTTAATTCAGGAAATCTCCGAGAAATACGGGATTTCCCACAAGTTTCTCGAAAACATCCTGCTGGAACTCAAGAAAGCGGGCTTTTTGGGTAGCAAAAAAGGCAAGGGCGGCGGATATTACCTGATCAAAGAGCCCCAAGAAATCCCCCTGTCTCGCGTGATACGCCTGCTAGACGGCCCCATTGCCCTGCTTCCCTGTGTGAGCCTCAACTACTACGAGCCCTGCGAAGAATGCGAGAATCAGGAAACCTGCGGCCTCAACAAGGTCATGGCGAACGTCCGGGATGAAACGCTCAAGATACTGGAAATGAAAACACTGCAGGATATTTTGGAAAACGAATAATTTTTTTCCATATACTCTATAATTTTTGTAGGTTTTGTGTACTTTTGTAACCTGTTACCTTTCCCGTAATCAGCTCAGTGGAGGCCAGTTTGCTCCAAGGAAAAGAAAATGAAACTGGGAAGGAACAATAAATCACACGAACGAAACATTGGTATGGCAGAGAACAAAACCCTAGCGCATCTATCTGAACAGATTCAGCAGTTGGATATCGAGGACAGTTTCCGACTGCTTTGTGATTTATACCCGGGAAAAATCGTCTTTTCTACCTCCCTCGGACAGGAGGACCAAGTTATCACGCATCTAATCGCCAAAAACAACCTGCCTGTACAAATCTTCACCTTGGATACGGGACGGCTCTTTTACGAAACCTATGATCTACTCGCCAAAACGGTAGTGAAATACAACCTAGATATCAAAACCTATTACCCTAACACGGAAAGTGTGGAAACCTTCGTGCGGGAAAAGGGCATTAATAGCTTCTACGAGTCTGTCGAAAACCGCAAATCCTGTTGTTACATCCGGAAGGTGGAACCGCTAAAGAGAGCTTTGGCGGGCAATGAGATATGGGTGACGGGACTTCGTGCGGAACAAAGCCAAAATCGGCAAAAAATGCGTAAATTAGAATGGGATTCCGCCAATCAAATCATCAAATTCAACCCGCTACTGGACTGGACCATGGATCAGCTGTTGGATTATATCCACAAGCACCACATCCCCTACAACCCACTTCACGACAAGGGTTTCATTAGTATCGGTTGCGCACCGTGTACCCGTGCCATAGAACCCCACGAGGATCCACGGGCGGGCAGATGGTGGTGGGAAGCCTCCCATAAGGAATGTGGACTCCACGAACAGGCTCCTGCGATCGAGAAATAACCATTACATTCAACAAAAGACTGACCTAATCAACAAAATTATAGCATCATGCAAAGCTTCAGGACTGAAATAGAAAACCCGGTGGTAGAGAAGGACATCATCGAACTGGAAAAAAAGATAGCCCTGTTCCGAGGCGGTAAGATTGACGAAGAAAAATTCAGAAGCTTACGTTTGGCTAGGGGTATCTACGGGCAGCGACAACCGGGAGTTCAAATGATACGGATCAAGCTGCCGTATGGCAAAGTCACCTCAGAACAGCTACACCGTATCTGCAAAGTATCCGACGAGTATTCTACGGGCAGGCTGCACATCACTACCAGGCAGGATATCCAAATCCACTACGTTAGCTTAGACCGTACACCCGACCTTTGGGCAGAATTGGACAGAGACGATGTCACCATCCGGGAAGCCTGCGGCAACACGGTGCGGAACATTACAGCGTCGGAAACGGCCGGAGTGGATCCTCTAGAGCCTTTTGACGTGACACCCTATGCAGACGCTACCTTTAGGTATATGCTGAGAAATCCTGTTGGCCAAGAAATGGGTCGAAAATTCAAAATCAGCTTTTCTTCCAGTGAAGCTGATACAGCGTTGGCCTATTTGCATGACCTTGGGTTTATCGCGGTAGCTAAAAATGAAAACGGACAAATGCTACGCGGATTCAAAGTGTTGCTGGGCGGAGGATTGGGTTCACAGCCGCGCCACGCAGACGTGGTGTATGAATTTTTGCCTACCGACCAGCTTATCCCCTTCGTAGAAGCGGTGGTGCGAGTGTTTGACCGGCATGGTGAACGAGCCAAGCGGATGAAGGCGAGAATGAAGTTTCTTATTAGCGGCATAGGGCTGGAAGCATTTATGCAGTTAGTAGAGGAGGAAAAAACCGCGCTCCCTTTCAAGACCTACCCGATAGATCATGAAACGTACGAAAAGGCACAAACCCTCCCCAACCCTCCTTCGGTAGAAGTAGCCGAACCTATGGACGAAGCCTACCTGAAATGGCGCAAAACCAACGTATTCCCCCAAAAACAACCTGGCTTCTACACCTTGGGAATCCGGGTTCCCTTAGGAGACTTTCGAACGGACGTAGCCCGTAAGCTAGCAGACCTAGTAAAAACCTACGCCAACAACGAAATCCGGTTCACCTTGCGGCAGAACATCATCATCCGGGACGTGAAGGAATCACTCATCCCTTTCTTCTACCAAGAATTGAAAGCGTTGAACATGGCTTCATTCGGCTACAATACGGTAGGAGATATTACCGCCTGCCCAGGCACAGACACCTGCAACCTGGGTATTGCCAGCAGTACCGGCGCAGCCGTGGTACTCGAAGAGGTAATTGCTAACGAATACCCACAATACCTGCTGAACAGCGACCTAACCATCAAGATATCCGGATGTATGAATGCCTGCGGTCAGCACAACATGGCATCCATCGGGTTCCAGGGGATGTCCATCAAGGCAGGCAAAAACGTGTTACCTGCACTTCAGGTGCTGCTAGGAGGAGCCACATTGGGTGGAGGTCAGGGCATTTTTGCCGATAAAGTGATCAAAATACCCAGCAAACGTGGTCCGGAAGCATTGCGTGCCCTGCTGGATGACTACGAGGAAAACGCACAAAGCGACGAGGTATTCCATGAATATTACCAACGTCAAGGTCAGATGTACTTCTATGAACTGTTAAAACCCCTTGCCAGCACGGACGACCTAGTTCAGGCGGACTTTGTGGATTGGGGTAATGAACAAGAGTATGTAAAAGCCATCGGTGTAGGAGAATGCGCCGGTGTCGTAATCGACTTGGTAGCAACCCTTATGTTGGAAGCCGAAGAAAAATTGGGGCTTGCTGAAGAAAGTCTGGAGGCCGGAAAATGGTCTGACAGCATCTACCATACCTATGCGGCCATGGTCAATGCGGCCAAAGCCATCCTGACCTCTGAAAGCATCAACACCAACAGCTATGCCAATATCATCAGCTCGTTTGACGAACATCTAGCAAGTGCAGGAAAGGTAAATCTTAGCGAAACCTTCTCAGACATTGTCTATCAAATCAAAGCGAATGAACCTTCGGAGCAGTTTGCGCACAAGTACTTGGCAGACGCAAGAACAGTTTTCGAACAAATCAACGCTTACCGGGCAAAAGAAGTAAACGCATAATGGAAAAAGCACTTCCGAAAGTAACTTTGGTTGGCGCAGGGCCGGGGGATCCTGAGCTAATCACCTTAAAGGGTGTATTGGCACTGAACAGGGCCGATGTAGTGCTTTACGACGCGCTCATCGATCCTGAACTGCTCCAACATGCCCCTGAACAGGCCTTAAAGGTTTTTGTGGGCAAGCGAAACGGCAGCCGGATAAATCCACAACAAGACACCAACGAGCTCTGTGTGCATTACGCCAAGAAATACGGACACGTGGTTCGGCTGAAGGGCGGAGACCCCTTTGTGTTTGGCAGAGGCGCTGAGGAAATTGACTACATACACCGATTCGGTATTCAGACGGAAGTGATTCCCGGTATTTCCTCTTCGGTGGCCGTGCCTGCATCAGTTGGTATCCCAGTCACCAAAAGGGGAGTATCCGAAAGCTTTTGGGTTATAACCGGGACCACTTCATCGGGACAGCTTTCGACCGATGTCAAGTTGGCAGCTCAGTCTACGGCAACCGTGGTGATACTGATGGGCACAGGCAAACTGGAGGAAATTATTGGGATTTACCAACGTCTGGGACTAGGCAATATGCCTATAGCCCTCATCCAAAGCGGCACTACCCAGGAAGCAAAGGTAGCAGCTGGGATAATGGACGACATCGCCTCTAAAGTAGCTGATCAGCAGATCGCTTCTCCTGCGGTAATTATCATTGGTGAAGTAGTGCAAGAAAGTCCCAAGCTGATGGAATGTTACCAAGAAGTCGTCCTTAGCAGACGCTACGCCTAACCGAACGAAACCTTATGAACGAACTATACCCCGTATTCCTAAAAGTATCCCAGTTGGACACCCTACTGGTAGGCGCTGGATTCGTGGGTCTGGAAAAACTCACCTTTCTGCTGAAGTCCAGTCCCAATGCCCGTGTGACCGTTGTGTCCAAAGAGATCTCGGAAGCCGTACGTGACTTGGTGCGAAACAAGGAGAACATCCAACTCATCGAAGATTCCTATCACCCGGATTACTTAGCAAACAGGCACTTGGTGATCGCGGCGACAAACTTTCCCGACGTGAACGAAACCATCTACAAGGACTGCAAAGAAAGGTCCATCCTCGTAAATGTGGCCGACACCCCGGACTGCTGCGATTTTTACCTTGGAGGCATAGTGACCAAGGGCAATGTGAAAATCGCTATCAGCACCAACGGGAAATCCCCCACTACGGCAAAACGACTCCGACAACTGCTCGAAGAAATCATTCCCGAAGACATCAATGAGATGGTAGAAAATATCCACAAATACAGGGAAACCCTAAAAGGAGATTTTGAATACAAAGTCGAAGCGCTGAACAGACTTACCGAGGGACTCATTCAAAAGGGAGAAAAAGTGTAAAAGCAAAAAAGCGGGATATTAGCCCCGCTTTTTACTTTTTTTATCTTCGTTTATCTTGTTGATATAATTTTTAATAACTCGTAGTCGTTGTTTTTCGGGAAGCATATCCCTCTGAAACAATCCATCAATACTCCAGTACATTTAGTTGATTATTTAGGTTATCCGATAAATATAAACGATTTTTTCAACTAAATGGTTTTTCGATTAAAAATAATTTAATGTGCTTTATACATTTATTAGATATTCGGGGACTAACGGCAGAAATCCGCGAATTTGCTTTTTATTGGAAAATTAGGGTTATTTAACTCAATCCAACACACAGAAAGATATGCCTTCCGACAACCTTAGATATACCCCTGAACAGCTATTGACCCAACAGCAAAAAAATGCGTTGATTTTGCGAACCGAGACAGCTGCCATGCGGATAAAAAAATTGAAATCCTTAAAAGAATGGATCAGGAAACATACAGATGAAATTCGGAAAGCGGTCTTTGCCGATTTAGGCAAACCTTTTGCAGAGACAGATATTACAGAGATTTCCGTGGTACTTACCGAGATTTCCCATGCTATCCGCAACCTGCCCAAGTGGATGAAAACCACAAAAGTCGGTAATCCCATCCATTTCGCCGGAGCTGAGTCCTACATCCAATACGAACCAAAGGGTTGCGCTCTGATTATTTCTCCCTGGAACTACCCATTCAATCTAACCATTGGTCCACTAATTTCTGCTATCGCTGCTGGCTGCACGGTAGTGCTCAAACCCTCCGAACTATCTCCCCATACCTCAGAGTTAATAGAGACCATGGTAAGCGATTTATTTGCCCCAGACGAAGTAGCCGTATTTCTGGGTGAAGCAGAAGTAGCCAAATCCCTATTGGCGCTTCCATTTAATCACGTTTTTTTTACGGGCAGTCCTCGGATAGGCAAGGAGGTGATGAAAGCAGCCGCCCAGCATCTTAGCGGGATCACGTTGGAACTTGGCGGCAAATCCCCTGTAGTGGTCGATGCAAGCTGTGATTTGGAGGATGCGGCACTAAAAATCGCCTGGGCCAAATCCATCAATTGTGGACAAACCTGCATCGCGCCTGATTATATACTAGTCAATGGATCCGTGTACCAACCCTTTCTCGAAAAACTTGCCGCCGCCTTTAACAAACTGCTCAATCCAACAGGTAAAGGAATCGCAAAAAGCTCGGATTATGCCAGAATTATCAACACAAACCATTGGACACGCCTTCGTACACTTTTGGAAGATGCCACCGCAGCTGGTGCTGAAATAGTTTTTGGAGGGGAAATGGACCCTTCCACAAAGTTCTTCTCACCCACCGTAATCACCGGCCTTGAGACAGATATGCGAATCATGCAGGAGGAAATTTTCGGTCCTATACTGCCAATCATCAGCTACAACGGACTGGACGAGGCAATTCTTCAGATCAACAACACCCCCCAACCATTGGCTCTTTATGTTTTTTCCCAGGAATCGTATATCAGCGACCAAATCTCCGCCAAGACCAGTAGCGGGGCATTGGTAGAAAACGACTGTGCCGTGCATTTTGGACATCCCAATTTGCCATTTGGCGGCATCAACACGAGCGGAATCGGCAAAGCACACGGGCACTTCGGGTTTTTGGCGTTTTCGAATGAAAAAGCAGTTTTGAAACAATCGGGGCGCTTTAACCCGATCAAGTCGCTTTACCCGCCGTTTTCGTTGAAAAAACAAAAACTGATCAACCTCTTTTCCAGATTTTCATAAACCACTCACAGGGAGTTTAGGTCTTGTAGATAGAATTCGGCTTGAGCGAGTATCTCCTCCTTGCTTTTCATCCGGTCCAGCGTCCGGTACACGAATCCGATGCGCGGATTTTTCTCCAGCAGTGGGCGATGCCTTTCATAAAATGCCCAATAGAGACTGTTGAAGGGACAGGCCCTAAAACCCAGTTTTTTATTCTTGTCATAATAGCAGGACCCACAGTAGTTACTCATCTTGTCGATGTAGTTAGCACTGGAAACGTAGGGTTTGGTACCCACAAGGCCACCGTCTGCATATTGACTCATGCCTCGGGTATTTGTGATCTCCACCCATTGGATGGCATCTATATAAATCCCCAAATACCAAGCGTCCACCTCGTCAGGGGCTATCCCGGCCAATAGCGCAAAATTCCCGGTAACCATCAACCGCTGAATATGATGGGCATAGGCGCTTTGAAGTGACTGGTTTATGGCGTGGCTCATACAGTTCATCTTCGTCTCTCCAGTCCAAAAAAATCGTGGTAAGGAGCGAGTATGACCAAAGAAATTTAATTCAGCATATTCCGGCATACGCGCCCAATATACTCCCCGCATGTACTCTCTCCATCCCAAAATCTGGCGAATAAAACCTTCTACCCCCGCCAAAGGGTACATGTCGGGGTCATTGGACCATACAGACTCCACCCTTCGAATCACCTCCAAAGGAGCCAGCATCTTGGTATTCAACGCAAAACTCAATTTGCTATGGAATAAAAACCGGCTATCTGTATGCATGGCATCCTGATACTTCCCAAAGGAGGGGAGCAACGTTTCACAGAAAAAATCCAGAACAGCCAAGCTATCCTCCCTACCAATCGGCCAATCAAGTCCGGTTTCAGGAAGCATTCCTAAGGTCTTCACATCACAGGATTTTAGCATGGTGACGAGTGAATCAACATGATGGGAAAACTGAATCAACTCCGGCACCTCACTAACATCAGAAATATTCCCTCTATTTTCAGAGTCAAAATTCCACCGATCGCCCTGCGGCAGTGACCCATCCATTAGCACGGAATGCTGCTTTCTCAGTTGTCGGTAAAAGCTTTCCATCAAAAAAGTCTTCTTGCCATGAAAAAACTTCTTTAAGAACTCCCTCTCGGTAATAAAATGCTCGGAATCCCACGCGCGCCAAGGAATCTGCAGACCTCGGCAAAACTGATCTAACTGCTGATCCAGCCGGTACTCGTCGGGCAGCATATATTCGAACGAACTGATTTGCTCCCGTTCGATGATGGTTTCCAAATTTACAGTCAGGTTTTGGGCATTCGCGGGGTCGTCGAGTGTGAGATAACGGAATGCATGGCCTTTAGCCTGCATATAACCTGCAAAAGAACGCATCGCGGCAAAAAACGCCACCACTTTTTGAATATGGTGCACTACGTAGTCGGTTTCCTGCCTCATTTCCATCATCAGGTAAACCACTTCCGGATCCGGGGTTTTAAACCAAGAATGCAAATAGTTCAGCTGATCGCCTAAAAGTAATCGAAGCTTATTGCCCATATTGCTAATGTAAACGCTTTAAACGTATAACTATCTATATGGGAATAATTGTTTAAACAACTGCCCGGACGAATCCGGGCAGTTTTCATTCATCGAAAAAAACGGAAAAACTTAGAGCACACTTGCTCAATCGGTAAAAATCGAATTTTCGGCATCGAGTAATTCAATGTAGTCGCCGAAATACCTATTAAAGGTACGGAACAAATGAATATTATCCTTTTGCTTCAGTTCCTTTATAACCTTCTCACAATCCATCCCCAAAGCAGAACATAATGTTTCTGCATATTCAATAAGGTCTTGTGCAATCCGGTCAGCATCGTTTTGATCCAACTGGATCTGCATTATAGCCTTGGATTTTACTGCCATCAGTGACATCTTACTTTTGTTTTTTAAGTGTGACAATACGGATTTACTACCTAGTTAAATAAAAACTACAATTTGGATTTGCAGCTTCTCACCATTCACATGCCTATCAGCAACGTTGCTTACAAAAACAAGCATCGGTAGCGATTCCTATCTCTTCACCCTTACCGATTTCATTTAACATTTTGCTTTACAAATTAACAAATATGTATTTCACCTATTGAAATATTATTTTATGTTTTTTAAATACACATAATTGATTTATCTAATTATATGCTTACTTCAATAATAAATTAAATATTATTGTAATATCCAAAATATTCTAACAAAAAAATTCCGCGCTTTTGCCGCTATTTGATCGAACAACAAATAAGCCGATATGAACCAAAAAAAAGACGGGCCAAACAGGCCCGTCGTTCAGATACCAACTATTTACATTAGAGTGCCAATCTTAAAAAAATCGGAACCGAAAGAAGTCGCTTAGTAGAATCATGGCTTTTTACTACCTAATTCAAAACGCAACATCAACCTGATGCCGGAGGATATCCTCAAAGGTTTCCCGCTCACGTATCAGGTAATCCATTCCACCGAGCAGCATCACCTCTGCAGGACGCAAACGCGAATTGTAATTTGAGGACATACTAAAACCGTACGCACCTGCATTCTTAATCGCAAGCAAATCTCCCTCTTGTACTTCCCTTAGCTTTCGGTCTGCTGCGATCGTATCGGTCTCACAAATGTACCCAACGATGGTGTATACCCGTTCCGGGCCAGTTAGTCGGGACAGGTTTACCACGCCGTGATACGCGTCGTACATCATGGGGCGTATCAAATGGTTTAGGCCGGAGTCTACACCCACAAACGTGGTTGCCGGCGTAGGCTTGATGACATTGGCCTTGACCAGAAGCAACCCGCACTCGCTTACCAGAAACTTACCCGGTTCAAACCAGATTTCAAGTTCTTTTCCATACGAAGCGCAAAAATCCTGAAAGGCCTGAGAAACCTTGAATCCAACGTCTTTCATGTCCGTAGAAATATCACCCGGCTTATAGGCCACTTTGAAACCTCCTCCGAAATCCAGAAAATTAAGGTCGGAAAACTCCGCCGCGGCCTCAAAGAGAATTTCAGCTCCCTTTAAAAACACTTCGGCATCCAATATATCGGACCCCGTATGCACATGCAATCCTACCACATGCAATCCATAGGCCTCCACCACCTTGTGTACGTGCTTGAGCTGTAGGATAGAAATCCCAAACTTACTATCAATATGCCCCACAGATATTTTCGCATTGCCTCCAGCCAAAATATGGGGATTCAGTCGGATGCAAATAGGAACGGATCCACCATAGGTGGTTCCAAAATGCTCCAACATGGGTATATTGTCAATGTTGATCATCACCCCCAATCCAACGGCTTCTTGGATTTCGGTAAAGGACACACAGTTGGGCGTGTACATGATTTCCGTGGGTTCAAAACCCACATGCAGGCATAGCATTACTTCCTCGATAGAAACCGCATCCACTCCCGTACCGGCACGCTTCATCAGCTTCAGAATATTCACGTTGGAAAGAGCTTTTGTGGCATACTTGATCTTAAGCTTTACTCCAGAAAAAGCCTGTTTCAGCGTCTCCACTTGCTGAACAATTTTTTCTCCATCATACACGTACAAGGGCGTCCCATATTTTTGGGCAAGTTCCGTCAGAGCCAATCCCTGAATTCGATAAGCGTGGTCTGTTAATTCCATGGGTTAATTTTTCAATCGACAAAGATATGGATTGCTGTTAAAAAAAGTTAAGAAACTCCTATTCTTTAACCTATCTGTTAAATTTGTATGATGTCAAGAACCAGAATCAAAACAGTCATACTGATCATGTCGTTGGCAACGCTTGGTCTGATCGGGTTTCAGTTTTACTGGGTAGGCAATGTATTGAAAATAAACAGAGAACGCTTTCAGCAAAATGTCTCGCAGGCATTGATGGCCACAGCGGACAAGCTTGAAAAAGGAGAAACTAGCGATATCCTCTTAAGCTCACTGATAGGGGATACGATATTTCAACAGACACTGTTTCAGCCCATAGAACCCATTCAGCTACAGGTGCGCAGGCATCAAGTGGCCATCCGGCGTCCATCGATGGTCGATTCCATGTTTAGCCAGCCCATCCCACAGATTTCGTCCACTTTTCAAAAGTTGATAGCTACCAAGGAAGGAGGTGTGGAAGATCCTCAGGTGTTGGAAAAATACCTCGAGCTGAGTCCCGCAGATGCGTCATCCCTTTTCACCCCCGATGAAATGGCGATTTTCCTTCAGGAAAAAGAGAAACATTTGGAGTTCATCAGTAAACAAGACCAATACAGCAATAAACGTAATTTTGCTTCCTACCGACAAGAAGTCATATTGGAGGAATACAACGTCTCCAGAGATGTAGCTGAGAAAATCGTACGTGCAAACATGAAGATTGGTTTGGTCGAAGTGGTCGTTCATCAACTACTCAGCCAAAGCCAGCGGGACATCTTTAGCCGATTAGATACTACACTGGTCAAACAGGAAATCAAAGAACAACTTCTGCGGCGCGGAATTGATACGCCGTTTGAACTAGCTATTCTAGAAAACAGCCAGCATGCAGTTGGTATTGGCCCCGTCAATGACCTCAAAACACTCGCGAGCAACGGTATTCGGGCCGAACTGTTCCCTAGCGACCTCGTAGGGCTGACCAATTTTCTGGTCATCAACTTTCCATTCGAAAAAAACTATCTTTTGCAGCAAATTTGGATACCTCTAGCAAGCTCGTTGCTTTTTCTTGCCATCATCATTTATTGCTTCGTGTACGCCATACGCGTAATATACCGCCAGAAAAAGGTTTCGGATATCAAAAACGATTTCATTAACAACATGACGCATGAGTTCAAGACACCTATTTCTACAGTAAGCCTTGCAATAGAAGCGCTGCAAGATCCAGACATCGGCCAACAGGATCGATTCAGAAACCGGTACCTGGGAATCATAAAGGAAGAAAACAAGCGCTTAGGCACGCAAGTAGAACAGGTACTCCAGGCCGCCGCACTGGACCGCAAAGAATTTACGCTCAAATTTGAAAAGATCAACCTTCTGGAATTAATTGATGATGCATGCTCTCATTTTGGCCTCATCGTAGAAAATAAAGGTGGCAACATTCAAGTGAGCTCCGACTTTCATCCGCCATTCATTGAAGCGGACGCATTTCACCTAGCAAACATACTGAACAATTTGTTGGACAACGCCAACAAATACAGCCCCGAAAAACCAAAGATTGAGATTTACGTTACTGAATCTGATGGCTATGTGCGGATTGCTATTCGAGACAACGGCATTGGCATGAACAAAGACGCCCTCAAAAAGATTTTTGACAAGTTTTATCGCGTTCCTACGGGCAACATCCATGACGTAAAGGGTTTTGGACTCGGTCTTTCCTACGTAAAAACCATGGTGGAAGCGCACCACGGCAGTGTCAACGTGGAGAGTGAACTAGGAAAAGGGAGTGTTTTCACCATAAATCTACCCATCACACAATGAGCAAACCAAAAGTATTATTGGCCGAGGACGACCCAAATCTGGGTGATATTCTACAGGAATATTTAACGATGAAAGGCTACGAAACCTTGTTGTGTAGAGATGGTGAAGAGGCGTGGAATCGGTTTAAAAAAGACACCTACCAACTATGTATACTGGACGTGATGATGCCCAAAAAAGACGGCTTCTCGCTAGGAAAGGAAATAAAAAAGGTGCAGGAGGATATCCCTATCATCTACCTTACCGCCAAAAACCTCAAAGAAGATGTGATCTCAGGTCTTAAAATCGGAGCTGATGATTATATTACCAAACCCTTCAGTATGGAGGAACTACTGCTACGGATCGCCGCCATCCTCCGGAGAACTAGGGTAAAAGAAGATAATACCAAGTCGCTGAAGACCTATCAATTCGGAAATTTCACCCTCCATTACGACCGGCAGATGCTGGAGAGTACTTTGGGCGAACACAAACTGACCTCGAAAGAGAATGAGCTACTGAAACTGCTGGCTTCGGAACTTAACCAAACTGTAAGCCGATCCCATGCGCTAAAGGTCATCTGGGGAGACGATAGTTACTTCAACGCACGCAGCATGGATGTATACCTCAGCAAAATCCGGAAGTTACTTAAGCCTGACCCTACGGTAGAAATCATCACCCTGCACGGAGAGGGATTCAAACTGGTAGAAACGACTGGATGAGGGTTCAATTTTCATTTTGAAATCTCTCATTTTCCATATGCATTTCGTATTTTTGGGCAAAACTCCAAACAAATGGCCAACGAAATCATTTTTACCGAAGAAGCTCCCAAACCCATCGGACCCTACAGTCAGGCTGTCAAGGCAGGCAATTCACTGTATGTTTCTGGCCAAATCGCCCTGGATCCACAAACCGGAGAGTTGATAAACGAAAATATCACCGAGGAAACCCACGCCGTAATGAAAAACATGGAGGCGGTCTTAAGAAAAGCAGGATACGGATTCCAAGATGTGGTGAAATGCTCCATCTTTGTCAGAAACATGGGAGATTTTGGTACTATCAACGAGGCCTATGGAGTCTATTTCAAATCAAACCCTCCTGCACGGGAAACCGTGGAAGTCAGTGGTCTCCCAAAAAACGTGCAGGTGGAAATTTCCTGCATTGCTGTCAAGGACTGAACCATTTTTCTCCACGAAAGTTATCTAGGCGTGAAATTCTTCCCATCACATAGTGAAATCCTCGTCTCGTCTCTGACATCTACTGAAATCAACAGAAGAATTTCATTGGTAACCAAAAAGGTTAATTTCCTAGAGCCTAGCTTTTCTGAAAAAGAGGTTCAAACTGTCTTCAATGGATCCATATCAGACAAGGGTTTTCACCTCTCAAAAGTCATCACACGTGCAGACAGTTTCCTCCCGCTCGTGCATGGCACCATTGAATCCAGCCTAAAAGGCAGCATACTTTTCATTGAGTACAGCCTTTTTCCGGGGTCTCGTTTCTTTTTGGCGTTTTGGTCGATCATTAGCCTACTGCTGGCAGTATTCTTCAGTGCTTTGTATGGAGACCATGCCGTAGGAGCACTTTGTCTAACGGCAGGAATGGGAAACTGGCTATTTTCCTGGTCCAACTTCAACCGAAAGGTCCGGGATACCAAGCAGACCCTGCACCGACTCCTTGACCTGCAAACGAAAGACCACCGCTAACTTGTCGGGAGGATAGCCTGCGCGAAAGCCAACTTTTCTGCTACAATCTATGGATTGTGACACCGAGGTTGTAATTTAGCTGTTCGATTAAAGCGACCCGGTAACTCAACCAAAAGACGAAATCGAGCGAGGCGCTTGAACCGCCAAAAGGGATGATCTACAGGCAGGCGAGACGGCTGCCGTAGCGGTGGATTTCCTATTCGCTGGCCGGCGAACACCTGATAACTGAAACCTATTATTAAAAGATGAACTATAGAATAGAACACGACACCATGGGACCCGTGGAGGTACCTGCAGAAAAATACTGGGGTGCCCAAACGCAGCGATCAATCAACAATTTCAAAATCGGCGGACCAAAGCATCAGATGCCATTGGAAATCATTCATGCGTTCGCTGTGTTAAAGAAAGCTGCTGCATTGACGAATGCCGAACTAGGCGTATTGGATACCGATAAAGCAACAATCATCGCAGATGTGTGTGATGAAATATTGGCGGGTGAACACGATAGCCAATTCCCCTTAGTGGTTTGGCAAACCGGTTCAGGTACCCAATCAAACATGAATGTAAACGAAGTCGTAGCCAACCGCGCTCATGTTAAGTTGGGCGGAGAACTGTCTGATGCAAAAAAGACCATCCACCCGAACGATGACGTGAACAAGTCACAGTCTTCCAACGATACGTTTCCGACCGCCATGCACATTGCTGCATATAAGATGGTGGTGGACACAACCATACCGGGAGTAGAAAAACTCAGGGATACCCTCAGGGAAAAATCACAGAAGTTCATGCAGGTGGTGAAGATCGGCAGAACCCACTTCATGGATGCGACTCCTCTTACACTGGGTCAGGAATTTTCGGGATACGTAGCCCAATTGGACCATGCGTTGCGAGCCATCAAAAACACCCTCCCCCACCTGTCTGAATTGGCTTTAGGCGGCACTGCGGTAGGCACAGGCCTTAACACTCCGAAGGGGTATGCTGAAAAGGTGGCTGAAAAAATCGCCGAGATTTCAGGAAATCCCTTCGTGACCGCTCCTAACAAATTTGAATCACTGGCCGCGCACGATGCCATGGTAGAGACACATGGCGCCTTGAAGCAGCTGGCTGTCAGCCTGATGAAGATAGCTAACGACATCCGCATGCTGTCTTCTGGCCCCAGATCCGGTATAGGTGAAATCCTCATTCCAGAAAACGAACCAGGATCTTCCATCATGCCGGGCAAGGTTAATCCTACCCAGTCGGAAGCCATGACCATGGTATGTGCACAAGTAATCGGCAACGATACGGCGGTGTCAATCGGTGGATCCAATGGTCATTTTGAGCTGAATGTATTCAAGCCCATGATGATCACCAACTTGCTGAACTCAGCCAGACTATTGGGCGATGCCTGCGTCTCCTTCAACGATAATTGTGCCATCGGCATCGAGCCAAATGAGCCCTTCATCAAACGGCACTTAGAAAACTCGCTAATGCTGGTAACGGCACTGAATCCACATATCGGGTATGAAAATGCTGCCAAGATTGCCAAAAAAGCCCACAAAGATGGCACCAGCCTACGGGAAGCTGCATTGGCCCTGGAGCTCTTGACCAACGAGCAGTTTGATGCTTGGGTAAAACCTGAGCGGATGATAGGCGGACTATCCTAAACAATGTATAGACGGGGGCAGATTGATTCTGCCCCTTGTTGTTTTAAAAAAACCAGGATTATTCGCTTCAAACGCAGAATACTTATTGATTTTTTGTAATTTGTAAGCATAAGTTTCGTTTTTTATCATAGCCTCAAAAAAGATATGCATATGAGCCTGATCAAATCCTTCTTTGCGCTGTCATTGATTACGGTATTTTTCTTTTCACCCGTAGACGCTATGGCCCAGCTATCCAAGCAAGAACGGAAGACCTGGAAAAAAACCAAACGTAAAATGAGTCCGGAGGAGCTAAAAAAACTGGTGGATGAAAGGACGTTTTTTTCCGCCCGGGCTGACTCCCTGGAAGCAGAAACTACCCGTATGCTAGGTACCTTGCGAGACCAACAAGCCTCCATGGACCGACTCCGAACCACCCAAGAACAACAAAATCAACAAATTGCCCAGCTTAAACAACAGCTATCTGAAGTCAACAAAACCGAACCGAAATCCCCATGGGACAAAGGTGTCGCCTTCAGGGTACAGTTTGGGGCATTCAAGGGACATGATATCAGCGACATGGTACAAGACAGCCCGGATTTGGAACTAGTGAAGGAAGATGGTTTTACAAAGTATGTACTCGGGCAATTCAGAAACTATGACAAAGCCGATGAACTCAAGCGATATCTCCGCAAGATCGGTGTGCAACATACGTGGATCGTGCCTTATAGAGATGGAAAACGGGTTCCGCTTGCAGAGGTACTGGACGAAGCTATGAAGGAAAAGTGAAGGCCTAAATCAGATACCCAAGAGGACTACATTTTTTGACCGGCAAATATTAATCCCAACCTCATGCCGCCCAAGGCCTAATCTTTCGTAATTTCGCCCTATGGATTTTAGGTGGAAAATCAAGCATAAAGCAAACCCTAGCCAAGTAGAGCATCTCAGCCAGGAAATCAACGTGAACCCTACCCTTGCCAATATGTTGGTAAACAGAGGGGTGGTTGATTTTCAGACAGCCAAAGATTTTTTCAGGCCCGATTTAGACAAGTTACACGACCCTTTCCTCATGAAGGACATGGATTTGGCGGTAGATCGCATTATTCAAGCCGTCGAAAGGGAAGAAAAAATCCTGGTATACGGAGACTACGACGTAGACGGCACCACCTCGGTCGCCCTTTTCTATGGATTCCTAAAGGAATTTTACGATCGGGTGGACTACTATATTCCGGATAGATACAAAGAGGGTTACGGCATTTCAGAAAAAGGGGTGAAATATGCCGCCGAAAACGGTATAAGCTTGGTGGTATCCCTAGACTGCGGCATCAAAGCGCTGGACAAGATCGATTTGGCCAACACGCTGGGGGTGGATTTCGTCATCTGCGACCACCACACTCCCGGCGAGACCCTGCCAAAGGCGGTGGCCATCTTGGACCCTAAACGCAGCGACTGTGGTTATCCCTACAAAGAGTTGAGCGGCTGCGGCGTGGGGTTCAAACTGATACAGGCCTATTCACAAAAAACCGGTAGAAATCCTGCCTCGCTATATAGCTACCTAGACCTTTTGGCTGTAAGTATCGCCTCAGATATTGTCCCCATTAGCGGGGAAAACCGCGTGCTTGCCTACTATGGATTGGACCGCATCAATAACAATCCCCGTCCCGGCCTAAAAGCGTTGATCCTAAAGGGCAAAGTGGAAAAAGATATAGACATAACCGACATTGTATTTAAGATCGGCCCCCGAATCAATGCTTCCGGCAGGATCGAACACGCCAAGGCTTCCGTGGAGTTATTGCTATCCAAAGACTTGGAGGGTGCAATACGAAAAGCCGAACTGGTAGAAGACGTTAATGCCACGCGGAAAAACTTTGACGAAAACATCACCAAAGAAGCACTGCAAATGATCGAAGACCGGGAATCACTTGGAAGCTATCGGACCACAGTGCTTTTCAAAGAAGACTGGCACAAGGGTGTGATCGGCATAGTGGCTTCCCGATGCATAGAGAAATTCTACAGACCTACCATCATCCTGACGGAATCCAACAACAAAGCAACCGGTAGTGCCCGCTCCGTCTACGATTTTGATATCTATGAGGCCATACAGGAATGTAGTGAACTCCTGGATCAATTCGGCGGCCATAAATATGCGGCAGGACTGACTCTGGCAGTAGGCAATGTTCCGGCTTTTCAAGCGAAATTTGAACAGGTAGTCCGCACCCGTATCCGTGAGGAACACCTCAGACCGACACTGGAAATCGACGATGAGCTGCTTCTGGATCAGATTAATTACAAGTTTTTCAACATCCTCAAGCAGATGGCACCTTTCGGACCTGGAAATCCCGAGCCGGTTTTCTGCGCAAATCAAGTCTACGCTGAAAACGTTCGGGTACTCAAAGAAAAGCATTTGAGGTTCGAAATTGTGCAGGATGGTCAGCAGACCCGACCTGTTTGTATAGGATTTGGATTTGGCAAGTATTACGACTTCCTAAATAGCAAGATGAGGTTCAACATCGCTTTCGAGGTTCGGGAGAATACCTTTAGAAATACCAGCAGCCTACAACTTTACGTGAAAGACATCAAATTTGACTAGCCCATGATATTGAAAGCGGAAAACCTGATAAAAGTTTACAAGGGCCGAAAGGTGGTCAATGATATTTCCGTCAAAGTGGAACAGGGGGAAATTGTGGGCCTACTCGGTCCAAACGGTGCCGGAAAAACCACCTCTTTTTACATGATCGTCGGACTGATCAAACCCAATGAGGGGAAAGTTTTCCTCGACCAAACCGACATTACTCCCCTGCCCATGTACCGGCGAGCAAAACTTGGTATCGGATACCTCGCACAAGAGGCCTCAGTATTCCGGAAGCTTTCGGTAGAGGAAAACCTACTTGCTGTACTGGAAATGACCAAGCTTCCCAAAAAAGAACAAAAAGAGCGAGTAGAAAGCCTCTTGGAAGAATTTAGTCTAACCCATGTCCGGAAAAACCTCGGAATGGTACTTTCCGGCGGTGAACGGCGAAGAACGGAAATCGCTCGCGCTCTAGCGGTTGACCCCAAATTTGTTCTGCTTGATGAGCCTTTTGCAGGCGTGGATCCGATAGCCGTGGAAGAGATACAGTCCATCGTAGCCAAACTGAAAAACAAAAATATCGGAATCCTGATAACGGATCATAACGTAAATGAAACCCTTTCCATCACAGACCGTGCCTACCTGATGTTTGAGGGCCGGCTCTTGAAAGCCGGAACTGCTGAAGAACTGGCGGCCGATGAACAGGTAAGAAAAGTATATCTTGGCAAGCATTTTGAACTGAAGAGAAAAATCTAACCCCGAGGAAACCATGGAAGTGATAAATTCGCTAATGACCTGGATATTGAAACACCGCATTCGCCAAATAGAGCGGTTTAAAAACAATCCCCATGAGGTACAGGACGAAATACTTTTGAAATTAATCAGCACAGCAAAGAAAACCCAATTTGGTAAAAAGTACGGTTTTAGCCACATATCCTCTTACGAAGATTTTGCCCGCCAAGTGCCTACACACGACTATGAAGGCATCAAGCCCTACATTGAACAGACCATGAGGGGCGAAAACAACGTTATCTGGCCCACGGAGGTTACATGGTTTAGCAAATCTTCAGGTACGACTTCTTCGAGGAGTAAGTTTATCCCTGTCACCGAGGAATCTCTTGAGGAATGCCACTATAAAGGTGGAAAGGATATGCTCTCACTATATATCAACAACTATCCAGATACCAAGCTATTTACCGGCAAAAGTCTCTCGATAGGTGGAAGCCATCAGATCAACCCACTGGACGAAAACAAGAACAGCAAATACGGTGATATTTCGGCTGTAATCATGCAGAACCTCCCCTTGTGGGCGCAGTTGGCCAGAACCCCAAGCCTTGAGACTGCACTGATGGACGAATGGGAAGCCAAGATCCAAAAAATGGCCGAGGAAACACTAAAGGAAAATGTCACCAGTCTGACCGGCGTTCCTACTTGGACTCTCGTACTCCTTCAGCGGATTTTGGAGATGACTGGCAAGAACAATATCTCTGAAGTATGGCCAAACCTGGAGGTGTTTTTTCACGGTGCAGTGGCATTTGGCCCCTATAGGTCCCTATTCAAGGCCCTGATTCCATCTCCTGGCATGCGCTATATGGAAACCTACAATGCTTCAGAGGGTTTTTTCGGTATACAGGATCAGAAAGAGTCCGAAGAGCTGTTACTTATGCTTGATTATGGCGTGTATTACGAGTTTATCCCCATGGAAGAATGGGGCAAAGAAGACCCCTGTATCATTCCGCTGGAAGCGGTAGAAGCAGGACAAAATTACGCCATTCTCATCAGTACAAATGGCGGCCTGTGGCGATACAAAATAGGCGACACGGTAAAATTCACCTCTACGAGCCCCTATCGGATCAAGATTTCTGGACGAACCAAGCATTTCATCAATGCGTTTGGCGAGGAGATCATCGTCGAGAATGCCGAGCGGGCTATCGAAATGGCCTGTGAGGCCACCGACGCCACGATAACCAACTTTACCGCTGCACCGGTTTATTTTTCAGAGAATAAAAATCAAGGTGCGCACGAATGGATCATCGAATTCGCGAAAAATCCATCCGACGCAGAACTTTTCAAATCCCAACTGGATGAACATCTTCGGAACATAAATTCTGACTACGATGCCAAGCGATACCATGACATGGTGCTAAAAAAGCCGATAATCCATTTTGCAACTGCCGGAACTTTCGAAAAGTGGCTCAAATCCAGGGGAAAACTCGGCGGACAAAATAAAGTGCCAAGACTTTCCAACAATCGGGAATATATCGATGATATCCTAAAATGGTTATAGTACCATTTTAGGAAATTTTCCAAAACAAAACTACCCTAAAAATAGTTGCGACCCATTCTTACCTGCCAAAAATTTCTACGGAATACTCCACTAAATATCGCAAAAAATAGCCTATACGGCACCTATTCGAAGATTGTAAAAAACAAGCTTTTTTGTCCACATTTATCCACACTTATCCACATAACATTAGGGTAATATGTTAATTGTTTGATTATCAATGATATATATTGATATTTGAAAAATACAATTTGTGGATAACCTATTGTGATTGAATAGATAAAAAAACGAATGTCCAAAATCAAATGTATTTCAAAGAATATTTTTTGCTTTTTGAATTCGGAAAATTTACGCTCGAATTCACAGGGATATGCTTTTTTCTAAGACAACCATGTGGTGCTTCTTTTTCCAGGTCGAACATCTTTCCTCAGCGTCCGAGCGAGATTTAAACAAAAAAACAAGCGCAACAGTATTTTAACCCACACAGCCAATCTATAGCTGGATTACCTCCACTCTGGAAATCGGCACGGAAAATCTTCAAAACACGGATAAATCCGACAGCGTTTGATTACTCTAGCTGACCTTCAGTACGCTTTGCCCGCTCCCAATAAATATCCATTTCTGCCAAACTCATATCCTCAATGCGCTTACCATCTTTGGCTGACTCCCGCTCCAAAAACTGAAAACGCTGAATAAACTTCCGGTTCGTTCTCTCCAATGCTTCCTCGGGATTAATATCTATAAAGCGGGAATAATTGATAAGCGAAAAAAGCAGGTCCCCAAATTCAGCGGTGGCCTCCTCTCGATTGATCTCACCGGCTTCCCCTGCGTAAGCTGTCTTGAATTCACCCATCTCCTCCTCTACTTTGTCCCAGACCTGCTCTGCACTATCCCAGTCAAATCCCACACCTCGGGCCTTTTCCTGTATGCGCATTGCCTTGATCAAAGCAGGTAGCGACCGAGGTACTCCACCCAATACAGATTTGTTTTTCTGCCCTTTTTCGAGGAGCTTAATCTTCTCCCAATTTTGCTTTACCGCCTCTTCGTCTTCGGCATGCACGTCTCCGTAAATATGTGGGTGCCTCCGTATTAGCTTTTCGTTTAGACTATTGATCACATCCGCGATATCAAAAGCCTGCTGCTCCGACCCAATACGTGCATAAAATACGATATGCAACAAGATATCCCCAAGCTCCTTTTTTATTTCCTGCAAATCTGCATCCAAGATGGCATCGGATAATTCGAATGTTTCTTCAATGGTCAGATGCCTCAGGCTTTCCAAGGTCTGCTTTCTATCCCAAGGACATTTTTCACGCAGCTCATCCATGATATCCAATAAGCGGCCAAAGGCTTCTAGCTGGGAACTCCGTTCGGGTTTGATTGACATAGGCGCTTGGGAAACTATTCAGAAAATACGTACGTTTTGAAAGTATTCCGTAAATTTGTAGAAATAAATTTGATATGGCAACTGTATATCTCACCCTAGGCTTCATCGCCCTGTTTTTCATCTTAATGTCCGTTAGGCTTATCTTTCTAAAGAACGGTGAGTTTAAAGGAACCTGCGCTTCGCAAAATCCCTACCTAAACAAAGATGGGGGCACTTGTGGGTATTGCGGGAAAAAGGTTGAATCCGGGGATGCCTGTGGGAATCCAGACAACGAGGTGGACAAGGTACTGGCCAGATTTAAATAATAGCATTATTGAAATTTCTTTTTTTGACAGCATTTTAACGTACTTTCTGTGGCATTAATCAAGTCTATTTCCGGCATTAGAGGAACTATTGGCGGCAAAAGTGGTGAAGCGCTTACCCCTATTGATATTGTAAAGTTTGCCGCAGCCTTCGGTTCTTGGGTTATTGAAAAATCAAACAACCGGAAAATTGTAATCGGAAGAGATGCACGTATCTCAGGCCCCATGGTGTCCCAACTTATTACAGCAACGCTTCAAGGTTTGGGTATCGAAGTGATAGACCTTGGCCTTAGCACCACCCCAACCGTTGAACTGGCAGTTCCCTGCGAAAACGCCGGAGGAGGTATCATCATCACTGCGAGCCACAACCCAATCCAATGGAACGCTCTAAAATTGCTCGGAAGCACGGGAGAATTTATCAGCGACGAAGATGGGAAAGTGGTTCTTGAAAAAGCCGAGAAAGATAATTTTTCCTTCGCCACCGTTAAAAAATTGGGGAAATACACGCCAAAAGACGATTACCTGGACATCCACATCGAACACGTACTAAATTTGGACATAGTGGATACCGAGGCAATTGCTGCTAGGAATTTCAAGGTTGTGGTGGATTGCGTAAATTCCACTGGAGGTATCGTAATCCCCAAGCTTCTCAGAGCATTGGGCGTATCCATAGTAGAAGAGCTTTACTGCGAGCCCAACGGAGACTTCCCCCATAACCCAGAACCTTTGCCCGAAAACCTTCGGGATATCGCCAAAAAACTAGAAAATGGTAATTTTGATCTGGGTATAGTCGTGGATCCGGACGTTGATCGACTGGCCTTTTTCTGCGAAGACGGTAGCTTCTTTGGGGAGGAATACACCATTGTAGCAGTAGCTGACTACGTGCTTTCTCAGACCCCTGGCAATACGGTATCCAACCTGAGCTCCTCCCGTGCCCTAAAAGATGTAACCTTGCGCCGTGGCGGCGAGTATCATGCGTCAGCGGTCGGCGAAGTAAACGTAGTCCACAAGATGAAGGAAGTAAATGCAATCATCGGTGGTGAAGGCAATGGAGGGGTTATCTACCCAGCTTCACACTATGGACGGGATGCCTTAGTAGGCATTGGATTATTCCTTACTCATTTGGCTCAATTTGGCAAATCTGCCAGCAGATTGAGAGCGACCTATCCAAACTATCATATCTCTAAAAATAAAATAGAGCTGACCGCAGGGATAGACATGGACCGAATCCTAGATGCGATCAAGCTAAAATACAAGAAACACCATATCATCGACATAGACGGTGTCAAAATAGAATTTGAAAAAGAGTGGGTACACTTACGAAAATCAAATACGGAACCGATCATCCGGATTTATTCTGAATCTGACAGTCAGGCTACGGCGGAGCATTTGGCCAATAAGATCATATTGGATATCAAAGAGGTGATTTCAGAGACCATTTGAACCAAGCATCCCAATCAAGTACGAATGAACAAAACCACAGCAATCTATCTGGATAATGCGGCTACCACTTCATTAGACGAACGGGTTTTGGAAGCCATGCTTCCTTACTTGAGAAATCACTTTGGAAACCCCTCCTCGGTGCACAAGCACGGCAGGGAAGTCCGAGTAGCCATCGAAAAAGCCAGAAAGACGGTTGCGTCTCTATTAAACGTCAGTCCCGGAGAAATATTCTTTACTTCAGGAGGAACAGAGGCCGATAATACTGCTATTCATGGGGCAGTGGAGGCACTGGGCCTAACCCAAATCATCAGCTCGCCATTGGAACACCATGCGGTGTTGCATGCCGCTGAAGTATGTGCACACGCGAAAAAAATTCCTCTTAGGCTGCTCCATGTAGACGGAACAGGCAATTTAGATGTGGACCAGTTAGCCACGCTTCTCGAAGAAAACCCAAAGAGCTTGGTAACGTTGATGGAGGGGAATAACGAAATAGGAAATCTGACGGACCTACAGGTCATTGGAGATCTCTGTAAACGCTTCGGGGCTTTTTTTCACTCCGACACCGTGCAGACCGTAGGGCACTTCCCCCATAACCTTAGATCTCTTCCGGTAGATGCAATCTCAGCGGCAGCACACAAGTTTCACGGCCCAAAAGGTGTGGGTTTTCTCTATGTAAAAAAAGATCGGCGGATTAAACCCTACTTACATGGTGGCTCTCAAGAACGAAACATGCGTGGGGGAACTGAAAATGTCCCTGGAATCATGGGGCTTGCCAAGGCATTAGAACTCGGATATGCGGAAATGGACGCGCACACTGCACACATCAAACAGCTAAAATCCCATTTTATCCAACGCATGCGGCACCTCATCCCTGGAATACAATTCAATGGAAAATCCGGAGACTTGGATCAAAGCCTGTATACCGTAGTAAGTGTCAGCTTCCCGCCATCACCTTCCAATCAGGGAATGTTGCTGTTCAATCTGGATCTTAGCGGTATTTCGGCTTCCGGAGGATCTGCCTGCAGCAGCGGAGCTGTACTAGGCTCACACGTACTCCAAGCACTTAACGCATCCCCGGAAAGGGAATCGGTCAGGTTTTCATTTAGCCGATTTAACACCTTGGAAGAGCTTAACTACACCGTAGAAAAACTACAGGAACTTTATACCTAAAAGGGCAACTTACCTAAGTCAACGTTTCCTCCTGAGAGAATTACACCCACTTTTTTCCCGTTAAAGTATGCAGGATACTTGATTACCACTGCCAACGGCACCGCACAACTTGGTTCAATGACGATTTTCATTCGCTCGTAAACCAACCGCATCGCTGCAATAATTTCTTCGTCGCTAGCGGTAAGAACATCCGTTACGTAACGGCGTATGATTTCCCAGTTGAGATTGCCAAGCGAAGTTAACAGCCCATCAGCAATGGTTTTTGGGTTCTTCATCGGGATCAGTTGATCTGCCTGAAAGGAGCGGTAAGCGTCATCTGCACCTTCCGGTTCCGCCCCATAGACTTTGCACTTTGGCGCCAAGTAGTGCGTGGTCAGTGCCGTGCCACCAAGCAAGCCGCCGCCGCCGACTGGCGCCACCAAAGCGTCCAAGGAGAGCTCCTCCTCCCATATCTCCAACGCACAAGTGGCCTGACCCTCTATCACATCCAGGTGATCGTACGGTGGAATAAACGCAGCCCCTGTATCGGCGACCACTTCATCCAAAGTGCGCTGACGGGCTTCGAGCGTAGGCTCGCAAAAAATGATCTGTCCACCGTAACTCTCCACCGCTTTCTTCTTGATCTCCGGAGCTGTAGATGGCATCACAATGTAAGATTTAATCCCAGCAGCACTCGCTGCGCGTGCAAGCGCCGCGGCATGGTTCCCGCTCGAATGGGTTGCTACACCCCGACTCCGTTGTTCGGAACTTAATTTGAGCACAGCATTAGCTGCACCTCGCGCTTTAAAAGCTCCCACTTTTTGGAAATTTTCACACTTAAAATATATTTCGCACCCGGCTAGGTGATCGATAGCTGAATTTGTCAGTATCGGGGTCCGGTGAATCATCGGCTGTATGCGCGCATGAGCCATACGGATGTCCGGCAGCGTAGGAAAGGTGGTCTTGGAAGTCATGACTACAGTTCGGTTGAGAAACCCAAAGGTAAGCGTTCCCAAGAAAAAATCGTATTTTTGACGCCATGATGAAATGGGAAAATCTGCTCAGGCCCCTGGGGCTGAACAGCCAAACTGCAAGTGGTGCACTGCTATCAAGAAGTATCTTTGAGCGTGACTTTGATCGAATTGTATTTTCGGCTCCATTCCGCAATCTGCAGGACAAAACCCAGGTCTTCCCCTTGCCGGAAGACGACTTTGTACATACCCGTCTGACTCATAGTTTGGAAGTGGCTTCGGTGGGCCGCTCACTTGGAAAAACAGCCGGTGAATTTCTGTTAGAGAAATACCCGGAGATAGCCTCTGCTCACCTGCATGCGGGCGATATCGGAGCCATCGTATCAGCGGCAGCACTCACACATGATATCGGAAACCCACCATTCGGGCATGCCGGAGAGGAGGCCATATCCGATTTTTTCAAATTCCACCCCTATGGACAGGTATGGAAACCGCTTCTCGCCGATGCAGAATGGGAAGACATGGTACGTTTTGAAGGCAATGCTCAGGGATTTCGCATGCTGGTAGCTAGGGAAAACGGCATTCGCATCTCAGCGGCAACACTGGCGGCTTTTACCAAATACCCTCGACCTGCCCTAATAGATGAAGAATTTCCCAAAAGAAGGAGTCAAAAAAAGTTTGGCTTTTTTACTGCTGAATTGGACACCTACCGGATTGTCGCAGAGGGACTTGGCATCAATGCACTGGGTAAACAGGCATGGGTAAGACATCCGTTGGCTTTTCTGGTTGAAGCTGCGGACGATATATGCTACAGCATCATAGACCTAGAGGATGGCTGCACATTGGGATTGGTACCCTTAAATCAGGTAATTGACCTACTAGCAACCATCATCGGTGACCGTTTTTCCGCTAAGAAGCTCAATGAGTACCCCAGCGATAAACAAAAGCTGGGTATCCTTCGAGCCATGGCCATACAGCAATTGGTTGCGGAAACGGTAGACGCGTTCCAAATGTACGAAGCGGCTATGCTAGAGGGCACATTCGATCGGGCATTGACTGACACGCTCCCTTCTGCTAAGGTATTGGAAGAAATAGGAAGGCTTTCGGTAGAGAAAATCTATCGTTCCCAGCCGGTTCTTGAAAAAGAGGCTGCAGGTTTTCAGGTATTGGAAGGATTGTTGGAGGTATTTTCAAAAGCCCTATGGCACAAATTTCACGAAGGCTCCCGGTTTTCTGGTAGGGACAAGAGTATCTTGAGGCTTCTCCCGCAAGGCTTCCCATTGACGGCCGAGGTCCATCCCTATTTGAGACTTCGGGCTTTGATGGATTTTGTTTCGGGCATGACCGATAAGTATGCCTTGCTGTTGTATCAACGGGTAAAAGGCATTACTCTTCCGGGAAACTGATTTCCTACTGCTGTCTTGGCCGACAAAATACCTTCGCCATTTTGGTCCAGATTGAAACGTACATGCATAAAAATACCCCCGAGGAAATCCCGGGGGTAATTAATTTGGCTAGATTATTCTCCAATCGCCCGCATGGGATCTTGATTAGGCGCTCCAGCAGGCTGCACCACGTGGGTCAGCGGTTCTATATTACTCTCTGCACCGTTGTAGCCGGTGGTCTGATTCAATGTTGCTTCCACGTTACCAACTAAGTAAGGCTGGTATACCGGCCAATAAACGTGCATGGGATCCATGGTATATCGGGTAGTATTGTAAGTGGCCCAACGTACCTCATCGCGGAAAAAACTGTTCTTCTCCATCATGCGGTCGTAGTAAAAACTATTCGCGGAAATGGATTTTTCGATATCATTTCCTGTGATAGAGTAGGTTTTGCCGTTATACGCAGTCTTGCCGGTCTTGGCAAATATCACCGAAATACGTACCAGCTCGTCGTGACGGTATTCTTCGCCATACAATTCCCGCGCCCTTTCATCCAAAACTGCACCAATGCCTTCTGCTTGTAGGTCTCCCACGGTGTACATGTGGATGGCATTTGCCCGACGGCGTATGGTATTAATATCCTCGGCAGCACCTGCATAATCGCCCATCCATACCCGCGCTTCAGCGCGCAGAAGGTAAACCTCAGCCATTCGTAGGATATACATGTCCATCTTCCCGCTATCCTGCCTGTCTGGACGTGCCTCTAGGTTAACAGAATAAAACTTGTACCTTGGGTATCCGAACCAGCAACGAATGGTATCTTGGCAGGTTAAGTTTCCATTGTTATCGTAAAGGCGAAGCGGCTGCAGGTAAAAGGGGCTACCGTCATCCCTAAGGGATGGGTTGTCATAGAGCACATCTTCCATTTCAAACCAGTTTAGGTCTTTGTGCCGGTAGTCTTGCTCATCCACCTCGCCCTTGAAATTCCAGATATCGTACTGCGAATAGTTGGTAGGCCGGGCAAACCCTTGGCTACGCCCCCATTTTTTCATCATACGGCCCCTCGCATCTGCCGTAGTAGCTTGCACATCGGTCCCGATGCGAGTAGTTCCGGGCTCCCACACACCCAAGTTGGTGCTCACAAAATTAGGGCCCCAAGCCCTTATACGGGCTGCCTGACCTTGGGTACCTAGGATAAAGGGCTCATTCACCACTAACCAAATACCTTCCGGATTACTGGTCTTTTGTGCACCCCGGTCCATGTGCAAGTAGTTAACCGCATCTGCCGGCGCAAAACCACTCCTACCGGGCAAAGGGTTACCCGTATTCGGGTTGTTTGTATTGGCTACCTCAACTTGAGTTACCCCTGCGGGGATCATCTCATCGGTAAATAGTCGGGATTGTCCATCGTTGATGACATCGGTCATCAGCTGCTCCGCATCGGCAAAGCGCTCATTCAACATATAGTACTTCGCTAACAGCACGCGCACCGCATCTTTTGGGGCTTGCCCTATCGGCAACTGGTTTTTGGGCTTCACATGTTGTACTGCAAATTCCAAATCAGTGATCATTTGATCCCAAATCCCCTGCATATGAAACACCTTGAAATCCCTTCTGGCTTCCGTAACTACGTTCAGCGGAAAGGCCACGTTTCCGAACTGCATGGTCAGCTGAAGGTAAAAGAACGCCCGTAAGAAATAGGCAGACCCCAGTAAGTGGTTTCTGTCTGCATTTGCAGCACCATTTGGCCAGTCGGGCAAATCAATGTAGTCAATCACCGTATTGGCCTTTTTGATGTGGTTATAATTCTCCGCATAGAAAGATAGAGTTCGGCCTGCGTCATTGTTACGTGAATTGGTCGGGGTGGCATAGGTTCGTAAATCTACAAATGCGTCCGGCTTGTCGGTTGATGCCACGACAGAAGCATCGCTCATGTTATGGTTAAACATCAATTCACGGGTATCCCCATTCCACTGCATCATCACACCACGAAGCGCTCCATCCAAGGCAGTTTGAAGTCCGGCTGCATCCGTATAGGTGTTTTCCGGGCTCAAAAAGGAGAGCGGCTTCTCGTCAAGAAAATCATCGCTACAGGACGCTCCAAAAAAAAGGAGCCCAACAATGATAAATCGATTAAGTATTTTTGAATAATTCATTTTCATACATGTTTAAGTTTCTAAATCGCCATTTTGCAATTAGAAAGTGACGTCCAAACTAAACGAATAGGTTCTGGGCATTTCCCTGGCAGATTCCGGATCACCAAGTTCCCTGATCCAGCCGGTAAATATGGCTGCATTTTCGATGTTTAGGGCCAAGCGTACCCGCGATGACTTGATTTTCTGCGCTAGGTAATCAGGTACGCTGTAACCTACGGAAACATTCTGCAATCGCAGATAGGAGCGGTTGATCCACTTTTGGCCTCCCGTCAGGTTAATGGAATTAATTCGAGCAAAGTCGTTTTCTCCATTCAGCGGTGTCCAATAAGGTATCTTGTACCAGTTGTGGTTTTTGATGTATTCCTGGTTGTTGTTGAAAGGCTCATGTGTGCCTCCGTAATAGCCAAGTTTTGCCAAGAACACCAATCCAAAATCGAAGCCCTTGTATTCAAAGTCATTTCGGAAGGTCATGTACCAAGGATTATTGGTGAGACCAAGAAACACTCTGTCGTCAATGTCGATCACCCCGTCGTTATTTTGGTCCACCACGCGGAAATCACCCGGAAACAACCCATAGCGGGCAGCCTCGGCTTCCTCACCAATCTGGTACACACCATTCAAATCCCAATCCCAGATAATGTCCTTATTCCGGCCGATAAACCAACCGTTTTGGAGGTCGTCCGGCTCTCTCATCACCATATTTCCCTCGCCGTCAGACATTGGAATAGGCGCATTGCCCAGCGTCAGGATCTTGTTGATGCGATAGGTTACGTTAAAGTTACTGGTCCAGTAGAAGTCTTTGGTGGATACGTTTATGGATCGAATCCCTAGATCAAAACCCCTATTTTGCAGGTTGCCTATGTTGGTTTTAACCGACTCGAACCCTGTCAGATCGGGCAGCTTTTGATCCAACAGCAAGTCGCGGGTCTCTGACTGATAGACGTCCAATGAGCCGGTCAAGCGGTCGCTGAAGAATCCATAGTCTATGCCCACGTTGAAGGCCCCAGTACGTTCCCAAGATAGATTTGGGTTCGCTATACGGGTGATTTCGGTATAAGGTGTAGCTATATAGCCCCCGTCGTAATTTAAATATACCCCATTGGCAAGTCTGGCGTAGGCATTGTAATCTTCCAGCCCGCTACTGTTTCCGTTTACTCCATAACTTGCCCTTAACTTAAGGTAGCTCAATGACTTCCCTTTTGGCATAAAACCCTCATTAGTGAGCGTCCAAGCTGCGGAGACTGATGGGAAATTTCCGTAGATATTGTCGATTCCGAATCGGGAAAAACCATCCCTACGAATCGATGCGGAAATATTAAACCGGTCGTCAAATGCGTAATTGACCCGCCCCATGAGGCCAGTACGAGAGTTTGCCTCGTCATAGGTGCTCATGGTAGGATTTAACCCCAACTGCATGGCGTGGTAACCCAGTCCCGCTGTAGGCGAAAAGGTATTGTTAAATGCCCTTGTTTCCCAGCTTTGATTACGCTCGGTATTGTACAGACCGGTAAAGTTTAACCGGTGGCTGCCAAATTCACCATCCCAGTTCAGTATGGTATTGGACTGCCAAGAGAAGGTGTCATTATACCGGCGCTCGGCTTGGTCAACGGCCCGCTGTGGGTTTCCTCGCTCGTTCAGATCAAACCGCTTCCTAACGTCAAACCTGGGCGTATAATCTGTCCTCAAGCTAAAGCCATAGGGAAGGGTTATATTGGCATAAAGCGTTGGGTTGATCATGAAGCGGGTGTGGCTTCGGGTATTCCAGCTTGGCGCTTGGTAAGGATTGGTTAGGTTAGAACCCGCAGGCTGGTCATTTAAATTTTCCCGCGTGCGAGGCATATTATTTCGCCAAGGTTGGTCATAGGGAGAAAAAGAACGGTAGCCACCGTTAGGTATGGGCATAGGTCCTTCGTCTTGGTACATAAAGTTTGCATTGGCACCTATACTAAAGAACTCCGCAAGGTTCACATCCAAGTTTAATCGCGAGGTTATCGCTTTAAATTTGTCGTCGATAATCACCGACTCCCTATCACTATATCCAAGGGAATAATAGTAAGAAACCCGTTCTGTTCGGCCGGATACGCTGACGTCGTAATCCTGTCGGACACCCGTGTGGAAGAGGTAGTCTTGCCAGTCATGGACAACGCCATTCCGGTAGTTTTCGAGTTCATTGTCCCAAAAGTTGAAATTGTTTACCCGAGCCACGTTGATCACATCCGGATTGGTTTCACCGGGTATACCGTTAGCCGCCAACCATTGATCCCGGTACTGCGGGTCGATGCTGTAAAAATCCCGAAACCGGGTCCAAGGCTCCGTGATGGTATTCGTAATAGACTCGTTCATATCGGTAAGCCAGTTGAGCACTTCGTCGCCACCTTTGTAGGTAAGCTGCCTGCGCGCACCGGTAATCAGGCCAACGCGATTGCTGAAGTTTATCTGCGGCTTGCCAAAAGAACCCTTTTTGGTGGTGAAGATTACCACGCCATTTGTCGCTTGGGATCCAAAAACCGCCGCAGCACTAGCATCCTTCAACACATCGACGCTTTCGATCGTGTTGGGATTGATTTCCGCCAAATCACCCCGGAAAATTACTCCATCCACTACAATGAGGGGACGGTTTGCAGCGCGTTCGGCATTGGCGTCGGCTTTCATGGAGGCATCACCCCGTACTTCAAATTCCGGTACGTTTCGCGCATTGGTGGCATAGCCAACAGACAACCCCGGCACGGTGGTTCGTAGAATCTCCGAAACGCTGGTAGGCTTGTACTTCATCACTTCTTCCGCCTTCACGTTTACGATCGCTCCCGTCAGATCTTTTTTCTGCTGTGTTCCGTACCCGATCACGATTACCTCATCCAGCGCTTGTGCACTTTCGGAAAGTGATACGTCAATGGCAGACTGATTCCCCACCTCTATGGTCGTACTCTCAAATCCTATAAAGGAAAAAACCAGCGAAGAGCCTTCCGGAACCGTAATCGAATACCTGCCATCTAAGTCGGTGGCGGTACCAATTGAGGTGCCGGGAACTGCTACCGTGGCGCCGGGGATTGGTTCCCCATTTTGATCGGTGACACGTCCTGTGACGGTAATGTCAAATACGGCGTAAGTAAGAGGAAAATTGGCGAACAGGTCACCTGATGCATGCATCGATGAAAGTGGGGGATGGATGACTGCGCTTTCCCCCCGTAAATTTTCGGCTGCATAGAGTGTTCCGGAAAACGTACACAAAATGCCCGCCATCCACAAAGAGTGGGAACCCTTTGTGATTTGCTTTGGTAATTTTAGTTTCATTTTGGGATATGTTAAAATGATTGATTTGTGCAAATAGACTTTCTATCCACACTTTCTTAGGGTTATTTCATAGGCAAATACTATTTAGGAGGTTATACACTATCAAGGGTATGGTAGGACGAAACCTAAAACCAAATCTTTGGATTAATGACAAAAACCGCTTTTTGTAACGTTACCGATGCGAAAATACAAAAAGAAGCTTATGATAGCCTGTAGGCTGTTTGAGTTATAAAGTTTTATTTGTGTTGCAGTATATAAATTATTCATTTATAATAAAACAAATCACGAAATAAATTAACAAAAAAGTAACAGTAGCGATCTTGGAGTACTCCTACCCATTATCGGCTCTCAGGCCTCCAACTAAAACACACCACAAGTGCCAAAAAATGACTTGATTTTATTCTCAAACCTTTGAAGAACAAAATCGAATTTCGCCCTACCAATTGCCTATAGAGGGTTCTCTTCCGCGGGGTCCCAAGCGCAGTTTTTACACCTTTGGCATTCACATCAACTAGTTTTCTATTAACTTTACGCCTCCTTTTGAAGGAGTTAATATTACAGAGCTTCCAAAAACAGGACTCTTCTGTAAAGCAACCACAACCTTACAGGCAAAAAAGACCACAACACGGTGAAAAAATATAAGGAGTTCAAACAGGTGCAATACCCTGAAATTGGAGAAAACATATTGGCATTTTGGAAGGAAAACCACGTCTTTGAAAAGTCTGTGGAAAACAGACAGGGCGCAGAAACCTTCACCTTTTACGAAGGCCCTCCATCGGCAAACGGTACTCCCGGAATCCACCACGTCATGGCACGAACCATCAAAGATGTATTCTGCCGATATAAAACCCTCAAAGGATACCAAGTAAAACGAAAAGGTGGGTGGGATACCCATGGGTTACCAGTAGAATTGCAGGTGGAAAAGGAACTTGGAATTACCAAGGAAGACATCGGCAAAACGATCTCTGTGGAAGCGTACAATCAGAAATGTCGCGAAACGGTCATGCGCTTCAAACACGAATGGGATGAACTAACCGAAAAAATCGGCTACTGGGTGGATCTGGATGATCCCTATATCACCTTTGAAGCGCCCTATATTGAGACACTCTGGCACCTACTGAAGCAATTGTTTGAAAAGGACCTACTATATAAAGGGTACACCATACAGCCCTACTCCCCGGCTGCTGGAACAGGGCTAAGCTCACATGAACTGAATCAACCCGGATGCTACCGCGATGTAAAAGATACCTCAATAACGGCTCAGTTTAAGCTCGCTGACGAAGAGAATACCTATATCTTGGCATGGACCACCACCCCTTGGACCTTACCTTCCAACTCTGCCCTTGCGGTAGGTGAAAACTTGGAGTACGTTAAAGTAAAAACTTTCAATCCATATACATTCGACGCCCAAACAGTCATATTGGCGAAAGATCGGATGAACGCCTATTTCAACCCCAAGGCCAAAGACCTAAATCTAAGCGACTACCAATCCGGGGACAAGCTGATTCCATTTCAGATCACTGAAACCCTCCGAGGCAAAGACCTATTGGGGTTGAAGTACGAACCTTTGTTCCCGATTGCCGAGCTTTCATTGCCCCATCCGGCATTCACTGTGGTGGCGGGCGACTACGTGACCACGGAAGACGGCACGGGTATCGTTCACCTGGCCAAAGCATTCGGCGCGGACGATTTTCGCACCCTCGTGCAACAGGGTGTGCCCGGCATCTTTGTAAAGGACGAGCTTGGCAATGAAATTCCCGTAGTAGACAAACAAGGCAAGTTTCTTCCGGTAGTGGGTACCTACCTCAGAGAAAAAATGACGGAACACGGCATCACAGCCCACAAAGAGATGAAGCCGGACACCTTTTACGTCAAAAACTACCCGCAGGACGATGAAACTCACCCCGACTACAAAAGCACGGACGTGATCATCTCTATCATTCTCAAAAACGAAAACAAAGCCTTTAAGGTAGAAAAATACGAACACAGCTATCCCCACTGTTGGCGGACAGACATGCCCATCTTGTACTATCCCCTGGAAAGCTGGTTTATTAAGACCACTGCCTACAAAGACAAATTAGTAGCCCATAACAAAACCATCAACTGGAAACCGGAGGCAACTGGTACGGGCCGTTTTGGCAACTGGCTCGAAAACTTGGTAGACTGGAACCTCAGCCGCTCGAGGTTTTGGGGCACTCCGCTGCCTATTTGGCGCACTGAGGATGGGGCCGAGTCAAGATGTATCGGATCTATTGCCGAATTGGAGGAAGGTATACAGGAAGCCATCTCCAAGGGATTTCTAGAAAAATCACCTTATGAAGGCAGGGAAATAGACCTGCACCGCCCCTATGTGGATGAGGTGATCTTGGTGTCGCCCAGTGGAAAAAAAATGTACCGGGAACCGGATCTCATCGATGTATGGTTTGATTCTGGCGCCATGCCCTACGCCCAGTGGCATTACCCTTTTGAAAACAAAGATATTTTTGACGCCAATTACCCGGCTGATTTTATTGCAGAAGGAGTAGATCAAACCAGGGGTTGGTTTTTCACTCTACATACGCTGGCAGTGATGCTGTTTGACAGCGTTTCCTTCAAAAATGTAATCGCGAATGGGTTGGTCTTGGACAAAAACGGCAACAAAATGTCCAAGCGCCTTGGAAACGCAGTGGATCCCTTTAAGACACTAAAGGAATACGGTCCCGATGCCCTGCGGTGGTATATGCTTAGCAACGCCAACCCTTGGGACAACCTCAAATTCAATACCGATGGCGTGGTAGAGGTGCAACGCCGCTTCTTTGGCACATTGCAAAATACGTACAATTTCTTCGCATTGTATGCCAACTTGGACAGCTTTGCGTATGATCCGGAAAGCGCAACCCCCATCGAGGAGCGCCCCGAGCTGGACAGGTGGATTATTTCCAAACTTCAATCCCTGCTGATCGATGTAGAAAGAGCCCTAGACGACTACGACGCTACTCCTGCTTCAAGGGCTATCATGAATTACACGGTGGACCAACTTTCGAACTGGTATGTACGGTTGGCCCGCAAGCGTTTTTGGAGAGGGGACATGAACCCCGACAAAAAGGCTGCCTACGAAACCTTATACGAATGTCTTTTGACCATCTCCCAGGTGATGTCACCCATTGCACCTTTTTATGCAGACTGGCTATATCAAAACCTGACAGCAGGGGATCGCGCGATGCACCAAAACCTGGCGCTATCGGTACACTTGACAGATTGGCCTTCCGCGACACCTGCATGGATCAACTTGGACTTGGAAACCAGCATGGAATTGGCGCAGGACATTTCCTCTTTGGTGCATTCGCTCCGGAAAAAGGAGCGCCTTAAAGTGAGACAGCCTCTTCAGAAGATTCTGATACCGGTGCTGAGCGAGCAGCGGAAAACGCAGATCCAACATGTGGAAGAACTTATCCGGTCGGAGGTAAACGTGAAAGAGGTTTCTTATATTGACGACACATCCGGAATCTTGGTAAAAAGCATAAAACCCAATTTTGCGTTGCTAGGCAAGAAATACGGACCCAAGTTAAAGCAAGTGACACAGACTATTCAGGGTTGGGGCAAAGAGGAAATTGCAGCCATCGAGCAAAAGGGCTACTATCCCGTTCAGTTGGACGGGGAAGACATCCAAATTCTGCTAGAAGAAGTATTGATCAGTTCCCAGGACATTCCAGGGTGGTCCGTTGCTACGGAACGAGGAATCACGGTAGCCCTGGACGTGACTGTGACTGAGGTTCTCAGACAGGAAGGAGTGGCCAGGGATTTGGTAAATAGGGTGCAGAACCTCCGCAAAGACCTTGGCCTGGAGGTTCAAGATAAAATCCGAATCCGAGTGCAGGAATTAAATGAAGACGTAGACACGGCCATTCGGGTATTTTCTCCGTATATTCAAACGGAAACTCAGGCGCTAGAGCTGGTTTTTATCGATAAACTGCCTGATGGTATGGTATTGGAAATGGATGAATTCGAACTAACCGTTTTGGTAGAGAAAGTCTAACCAATGCGATTCAACTATATATAGATGCGATATTTAAAATATTTTGCCATCACGCTCGCCGTTATCGTCGTTGACCAGGCGGTTAAGATGCTGGTTCACTACCAAATGGATTTTGGTACAGCTGGTCAAATCAAGGTCTTGGGAGACTGGTTTAAGCTGCACTACACGACCAATCCCGGAATGGCCTTTGGTATGCAACTGGGTTCTGACTATGGCAAACTCATCCTCACCAGTTTCCGACTGATCGCCATGTTCGGTATCGGCTATTACCTGTACCTTTTGATTCAAAAGAAAGCGCACACAGGGTACATTGTCTGCATCGCCATGATTTTAGGTGGAGCGATCGGTAACCTAATCGACAGCGTTTTTTACGGCGTATGGTTTGGAAATGCACCCTATGATGCACCCAGTCCCTGGTTTCACGGTCAGGTAATCGATATGTTTTACATAGACATCTGGGAAGGATTTATCCCTGATTGGGTCCCTTTGTTAGGCGGCAGCTACACGGCACTATGGCCAATTTTCAACATTGCGGATGCCTCAATCTTTGTAGGAGTGGCTATCATCCTAATTTTCCAGAAACGCTTCTTTGACGAAGAAGGCAAGCGGGATGCCGAGCAGAAATCCGAGTTGGTCAGCGGTAGTTAAGGCTTGATACATTAAATAATTGCGCTCAGCTAGCCTTGGAATAATGATCAATCCATAATAAAAACCCGAATACTTTGCCTATTTTTGAAAAACAGGACAGCTAGATAAAATCAAAGGCAATGGAATTTAAGAAGTTCAAGCGATTAAGAGCGAATTACGAGGGGTTTATAGAAACTGCGGAACGGGACATTCACGGCGACAAAGCGATAAAGCAAACCCGGTCGGTTTGGTTTGACCGGGAAACCATCGAAAAATTGCTGGCAGATACCGACAGTAAAAAAGGCGGTATCAAGATTTACTTTGGGCAATACGATCAGGATACCCTTCCAGAAATCGAAGACACCGAACTCAGAAAAGAAATGGACGGACGGCTGACGGTGATATTGGCCGCTTCTAATGAAAATAAAGATCCGGAAGAGGAAACTCAAATAGTTAACGGCGGCTGGTTCTGCCCCCCCCATTGTGGTTAAATTATCATGATTGATATTCTGCTCAAGCCCTACAACCTATCTCTCCTGACGGGGCTCTTAGCTGCTATAGCGTACAAGATACGATATGTTCATGAACAGAACCCTTCAGATTGGACTATAATCGGGCTGCTGTTGTTTGTGGTATCCTTTGAATTTTACGCCTACTATCTTGCCAGTCAGACGAAGTCAACCCTGACCTTCTACAATATTTCGTATGTCACCATTGAAACACTTATATTGTTTATTTACTTCAGGCAGATCAGTGCCTCTAGGGTGCTAAAAAGATACACGCTTGTTTTCCCTGTTATTTTATTGCTATTTATTGTACTCAACCACTTCATGTGGCAATCTTTTTTGACTTCCTACCAATCCTATTCTTTTTTTGTAGCTGCTATAGGCATATGCCTTTTTTGCTGCCTCTATTTTTGGGAAATCATCCGGTATAACCGTTTTATTGATCAACCACTTTACACTGTATCCCATTTTTGGAACATCGCTGTGTTAATGGCTTTTTACTCAGGTGCATTTCTCTTTTCCTTGTCAGTCACAAAGATTCAGTTTCTAATCTTCGAACAGCATCGGTTTTTAGGGGATTTGTTATCCGTTTTAAATCAATTTTTGGCAGGCTTATTGTATTTGACATTGGGCTTCTCACCCTGGATTTCAAAAGCATTAGGCCCAAAGAGCCATGTTGAAACTACCTGAGGTGTTCGCCCAACCATTTATATAACATCTGGGCCAAAACTTATTTTTTCGTGTGATTGGCACTGGAATTTAGTCTCACGGTCTTATCTTGCAGGGAAGTTGTGTACCATTCACCCGATCGGCAAAACTCTCCATGGCCACTGATGATATTTCATTTGAACTATTCATAATGCTCGTTGCCGGCATTGTGGGATTGTTTTTGATGGCCGGATTTGTGGTATCCATGGTATTGATCCACCGCCAACGTCAACTTAGAGGCCGGCATAAAATGGAGCTGCTCAAGGCCGAGTACCAAAACACGCTCTTGAATGCCGAAAAGGAAATCCGGGAAGAAACGCTGCACTACGTAAGCCAAGAACTGCACGATAACATCGGTCAAATGCTCTCCCTTGCCAAACTGGTACTCAGCAATCCTGATCCCGCCGCAGTATCCGAAGGAAAACAACTCATCAATGCGATCATTAAAGAAGTTCGAAGCCTTTCCAAATCGATTAACAGGGACTATATCAAAGATGTAAACTTCGCAGATTTTCTAGGGGAGGAATTGGAAAAAATCGAACGAAGCGGTTTTTGTAAAACCAAACTAAACCAGTCAGAAAACCGAATCACCATCTCCGATGCAAATAAGAAATTAATTCTGATCCGGCTGGTTCAGGAGTGCCTGAACAACGCAATCAAACACGCAGAGCCCAGTACCATCGAAATCACCATCTCAGAACAGGACCGCAAACTACTCCTTGTAGTCGCCGATGATGGAAAAGGCTTCGATATACAGACATTTTCAAACGGGCTTGGCTTGAGAAACCTTCAATCACGAATGGAGGCCATTGAAGGTGATTTATCAATGCAGTCATCCCCCGGCATGGGCACTCGTATTAGTATGTCCGTTGCTTTGTAATTTCGAATCGTATTCCCCAGCAAACATTGAAAGCTAAAACCTATATGCCTACTAGAATCGTGATGGCGGACGACCACAAAATGTTTGCCGTCGGTATTGCTAATATCCTCAAAAGAGAACCTGATTTTGAAATAGTCGCCGTACACAACTCTGGGAAGCAGGTTCTTTCCGAACTGGAGCGGCAGTATGCAGACCTGTTGATCACAGACATGAACATGCCCGGCATGGATGGAATAGGCCTCATCCAGCAATTGAAAAAACAAAAATCCAAGCTGAAAATTATCGTGCTATCCATGTACGACGATGAAGAAATATTCAAGCAGTGTATCAAGCAGGGCGTGGATGCCTATGTGCTTAAGAATGCGGATCCCGACGAATTGGTATATACCATCCGTGAAGTAATGGAAAACCGCCACATTGCAGATTTTCAACGGGTGCTTTACCAAGCAGAAGAAAGCCCCTATGAAGAGTTAGATGCCTATAAGCTGAAATTTAAACTCTCTCGCCGGGAAATTGAGATCTTAAAATACTTCGCCAAAGGAATGAGCAACCGGGAAGTTGCTGAAAAACTAAACCTAAGTATTCACACCATCGAAACCCACCGTAAACACATCCATTCAAAACTGAAGGTCTCCAACACCTCGGAGCTTATCAAAAAGGCCATTGATATGGGGCTGGGTTAACCTGGAAACCAATGGCAATTAAAAAACAGGAAGTACAACTCCCGGTTTTTTTTATCCTTGCCCCCTTGATAAGGGTTGTACTGAATATGCCATGAAACTAGGTGCCCTTTAGCCTGGCTATAGGAGTAATACCTCCTCGGGTAGTCTGATTCGGAGTCACAAGCACCTCGGCGTCCAAAGGCAAAAACACATCCACCCTAGACCCAAATTTTATGAATCCAAACTCATAGCCTTGAGCGAGTGGATCCCCTTCTTTTACGTACCATTTTATCCGGCGGGCCAGTGCACCGGCAATCTGTCTTACCATCAACTGAACCCCGCTCGGATGCTCAATCACCAAGGATGTACGTTCGTTTTCAGTGCTGGACTTGGGATGCCAGGCGACCAGATACTTTCCAGGGTGGTACTGAAAAAACCTAACGATTCCGGTGATGGGCGAGCGGTTTACATGCACGTTAATCGGAGACATAAAGATGGACACCTGAATTCGCCTGTCCTTCAGGTATTCCTCCTCCAGTGTTTGTTCGATGACCACCACCTTGCCATCCGCTGGCGCGTATACAAACTCAGGATCCTGAGGAATTGGGATGGCAGGGTTTCTGAAAAACTGTAGGACCAGGAGGTAAACCACAATGCTAATCAAAAGCACCACGTTCAACAGCGTTTCCTGGCCTTCCAAAAGCTGGTGCAAGCCAAAGTTGAGGCCTGCCAGGATGATCAACATCCAAAACAGCAGGGATTTGCCTTCTTTGTGTATGGTCATGTCAAAATCGTAGAGATCGTTGGTTTGGCTACAAAAATATGGGTTTTTTTATAGCTTGTTAGAAAATTTTCAAAAATGCAACGATAAAGGGAGTGGACAGCAACAGTCCGTCAAACCGATCCATAAAACCTCCATGCCCCGGAAGCCCCCGTCCAGAGTCCTTGATATCTATACTTCGTTTAAAAAGTGACTCAATCAAATCTCCGTATGTGCCGGCAATGATGATGATGGCTGCTATGCAGAACCACTGCCAAGCCTGTAATACCGTGAAGTATTGGGAAAGGAAATAGGTAACCGTCAAAGCTGTAGCTGCTCCTCCCAGACTCCCCTCCCAGGATTTCTTGGGCGATACCCGCTCGAATAGCTTGGTCTTCCCAAACTTGGTTCCCGCAAAATAGGCCCCCGAGTCACTCGCCCACAATATGAACAAGGAACCAATTACGATCTCATAGTGAAACGTCTTATCTACGGAAAAAGCCGCTATGGTAAGCAAAGAGAAGGGAATTGCCACATAAAAGATCCCCAGTATGGTATAGGCTATACCGGTGAATGGTTTTTTGTCTGATTTCCGATAGAGCTTGATGAAAAATATCATGGAAATCAGCGGAAACACCAGAAAATAATACCTGATAGGAATCACCTTCATTTCCTCCAAAAAGGTCAGCGTGAAGATCATCAGCCCTATAAATGTCCCGAAGCTTTTTAACGGCAGCATACCGTCCAATCCGGAAAGCTTGTAAAACTCCATCTGAGTAAATCCGAGAATAACGCCAAAAACAGCAAAATAGGCCCATTCACTGTACACTAAGCTACCAATTATCAAGCCTGCCCCTACTATTGCGGTGATAACCCGTTGCGCCAAGTTGCTATAATTGCTGATATTAAAACGTGATCTCATGGGTTATGATGTTTATTGCTTGCAAGACCTGATCGTCAGAGGCCATGACTTCGTAATTGCCGTGTAGCTGATACACAGACTCTTTTTTGTTGAGGATGACAGCGGTAATACCTTTTTCGGCCAATACGCCCTTGACAATTTCAGCCCTGACCGGCGAATCGGTCACATATACCTTATGCCATTTCGCCATCGGTAACCTTTTTGGGATGCAATTGCATAAAATACCGGGCACTGACAGCAAAAACCACCAAACCTATCAACACATAATGCCAATAAAGCTCGGTAGGTTCTTCCAAGTCAAAGTCTACCATATCGAGTTTTGCAGCGTAGACCATAAAAACCGTGAAAGTATTGTTAAGTATATGGGCTAGGATGGGATAGATCAGACTGCCGGAAAACACATACAAGTAGCCAAACAAGGCTCCCAGCATCATCCGTGGCAAAAATCCGTAAAACTGCATGTGAATGGCCGAAAAGATGGCTGCAGTGATCCAAATGCCCAGATGAACATTTCCGGTATACCCGTGCATTTTTGCTTGCAAGATACCCCTAAACAAGTATTCTTCGCCTATTCCCGCCATGATGCCAATGACAAAAATACCCATCAAAAGCTCCTGTACATTTTCGAAATCTGTAATAAAAAGCGTCAATTTCATCAGTTCGTCTTCCTTGGCACGGAGGACGCTTTCGAGTTCCGACAGAAACGCTGGAAATTGCACGTGTGCATTTAGATACACAAAAAGCGAGTTGAACAAAATAAATCCAACCACCAATACGACAAGCAACCCCAGTCCTTCGGGTCGTACCCTCGCCCACTGGACGGGAAAGTTTAGGGATTTTTTATCTATAAATTTCAGAAATATCCAACCACCTAGCAGAAATCCACCTCCTCCTCCTACCGCTTGAATGAATAATAAAGACATGCGAGCGTTTTCATGGGTTGAATTTCCGACAGCCACTGCAACGATTTCTTCAAACGGCAAATTGAACAAAAGAGGTATCAACGCGATTGCCAATCCTTGGGTAAGCAGCAATGCACCGAATACCACCAGAAACAGTAGCACAAAGGAAAGCAGCCAAGGATGGTTTACAGGTCTTCCTGGTTGGGTTTCATAGATCTCCATAATCGGGGTAAATTTACATCAAATAGGCGTCACCGCAAGGAAACAAGGCAATTACGCTACATTTAAATCAACGTGTTGTGAATTAGTTTGCGGTAAAACCTTGATTTCAAGCCAAAATGCCCGAACTTTGCCAAAAAAATTGGAAAGTGGTAAAAATCGGCAACATAGAATTGGGGGAATTCCCTCTCTTATTGGCCCCCATGGAAGACGTGAGTGACCCACCCTTCCGCGCAGTCTGCAAGGAAAATGGGGCTGATTTAATGTATACGGAATTTATCAGTTCGGAAGGGCTAATCCGTGACGCCGCCAAAAGCGTGCAAAAACTTGACATCTTCGACTACGAACGCCCTATCGGCATACAAATATTCGGCAATGAAATCGCTTCCATGCGGGAAGCCGCCGCTATTGCCGCCGCAGCCAATCCAGACATTTTGGACATTAACTATGGATGCCCCGTAAACAAGGTAGCGTGCAAAGGTGCTGGTGCAGGCATCCTGCTGGACATTGATAAGATGGTCTCCATGACCGCAGAGATCGTGAAAGCAGTGGATATTCCGGTAACGGTAAAGACGCGCTTAGGGTGGGACGACAACACCATCCGCATTCAGGAAGTGGTGGAGCGTCTGCAAGATGTAGGCATAAAAGCCATCAGCATACACGCCCGTACACGCAAACAAATGTACAAAGGTACGGCACGGTGGGAGTACCTCGCCGAAGTTAAAAACAACCCACGGATTACCATTCCGGTATTTGGAAATGGCGATGTGGATTCTCCGCAAAAGGCCCTGGAATACCGCGAAAAATACGGAGTGGATGGCATCATGATCGGCAGGGCCAGCATCGGATACCCATGGATCTTCAACGAAATCAAACACTACTTCGCCACCGGCGAGATACTACCTCCACCAGACTTGGATGAACGTATCCGAATCACCAAGAAACACTTGGACTTTAGTGTAGAGTGGAAAGGCGAAAAATTAGGTTTGTTGGAAATGCGACGCCACTACACAAATTACTTTCGCGGCATGCCTAACTTTAAGCCCTTCCGTACCGAGCTCGTCACATCCGAGGACTATCACCACGTGTTGGGCCTGCTGGATGCCGTCGGAGAAGCCTACGCCAAGTACGAATTCTAAGGTCCGTTGCTGGGGCCTAAGGGGAATGGTCCCTTAGCTTAGGCAGTTACTACCAACCAAATTGTTTTCCAAAAGAAAGATCAAGGAAACAAGAAGACTAACCACTACCATTTCTATGATGCCAGCCGATACGAATAAAACGCAGCTTAAAAGTTGGCTACTTTTGATTCTATTGTCGCTGATTTGGGGGAGTTCCTTTATCCTGATCAAAAAATCTCTACTTGTTTTTTCCCCGGGCGAGGTGGGTGCATTCCGGATCGTTGCAGCGGGACTGGTGATGCTTCCACTGGCCATGCCATTACTCAAAACGCTGAACCGTAGGCAGGTAACATACCTGTCCATTATTGGAATGGTAGGAAGCTTTATACCATCATTCCTCTTTGCAAAAGCCCAAACGCAATTGCCGAGTTCGCTCACCGGCGTACTTAATGCGCTCACGCCTCTTATGGTCGTTTTGATTGGCGCTTGGCTATTCGGGTCCTTTATTTCCCGACGCAATGCCCTAGGCTTGTTCATCGCTTTTTTGGGCGTGGGCATCTTGGTCCTGTACCAAACTGAAAGTGGCTGGGATATCCTTTCCGGTATCAACTTTTACGCCTTTTTCGTACTCGCTGCTACTGTTTGCTACGGGTTTAATGTGAACATTATCAAATTTAAGCTAGCCGAGCTTAAGCCACTGGCGATCACGGCTATTTCGCTGATGATGGTTTTGCCCCTGGCGTCAATCTATTTGTTTGCCTATACGCAGTTCTCCTTTAAATTGGTTCACGTGCCAGGGGCCTGGCTGCCGGCACTGTACATTGCGACTTTAGGGATTGTGGGCACGGCCATCGCGCTACTCATTTTTAACACCATGGTAAAATTGGTGTCACCTGTCTTTGCCAGTACCGTCACCTACCTGATTCCTGTAGTGGCTATAGGGTGGGGCGTATGGGATGGTGAGTCATTACTGCCTTGGCATTTTGTCGGCATCGCCGCGGTAATTGCGGGTGTTTGGGTGGGAAACCGCAGGCCGAAACCACTAAAGACCTGAAAGATGTTAGCAGGAGACTGGATTAATGATTAATTTTAACCGACTATGTTTGAGAACCTTCTGAGTATTGACAAAGAGATTCTGAACCGTCTCATACAGACGGTATTGGTAATCATTGTCATCCTCCTTATTAATAAGCTTTCGGTAAAGTTCATTTACCGGGGAGATTCTGATGAAATGCGGAAGCAGTACCACTGGAGGAAGGTAGTGGAATACACCACCTCCATCATAGGGCTACTCATCATCGGAAACCTTTGGGTAAGCAATTTCCAGTCCATCACCACCTTTCTGGGTTTGTTGTCAGCAGGCATAGCCATTGCACTGAAAGATATCTTTGTAAATATCGCGGGATGGGCCTTCATATACCTCCGCAAGCCTTTTGATGTAGGGGATCGCATCGAGATCGGGGGTATCAGAGGCGACGTGATCGATTTGCGGCTCTTTCAATTCAGCCTGTTGGAAATCGGCAACTGGGTGGATGCGGATCAAAGTACCGGCCGGGTGATGCATATCCCTAACGGAAAAGTATTTACCGACCCGCAGGCAAACTACTCCATAGGATTCAATTACATATGGAACGAGCAAGCGATCTACATTACCCTGCGGAGCGACTTCAAAAAAGCAAAAACGATCCTACTAGAGATCCTGAACGAACACCTGAAAGACGAGCTGATGCTGGCAGAAAAAGAATTCAAACGGGCCAAGCACGAGCATTTGATCGTTTACAAGCAGTTTACCCCCATGATATTTACCAACATCACGGAACGGGGAATACAGCTCTCCATGCGGTACCTTTGCAATCCAAAAAAGAGGCGGATGCTTGCCCACGCGATTACAGAGTCTATTCTGGAGCGGCTGGCGCCAGAAGATAATATCCGCATTGCCTACCCAACCTCCACCGTCCTGGTACATCAGGATCAAGTCCACCCTGCCACCCAACCCTCCCCTGCAAGAGGGCGAACCACGTAGCTTGGCAGAGGAAACCTGCGGTTTGTATAAAAAACTAAAACCTTGTACAATGTCACTTTTTGACTAATTTTGCGCCTATGGCAAAAAAAGATCAGTCGCAAGAAAACAACCTGTTGAAAGATATTATCGCCCATGCGAAGGAGTATGGGTTTGTCTACCCTTCATCTGAGATCTATGATGGTTTGCAGGCCGTATACGATTACGGCCCATACGGTGTAGAGCTAAAAAACAACCTCAAAAAAGTCTGGTGGGAATCCATGACCCGACTGCACGAAAATATCGTGGGCATAGATGCAGCCATCTTTATGCACCCTACAACCTGGAAAGCTTCCGGTCACGTGGACAGTTTCAATGATCCCATGGTAGACAACAAGGACAGCAAAAAACGGTACCGTGCAGACGTATTGATCGAAGAAAAGGCTGCCCAATACGAAAACGCCGGAGATATAGACCGTGCCAAGTCACTCCTGTCCGCCATGGGCAGACTCATGGAAGCCGAAGACTTCGCGGCACTCCGGGATTTACTTATCAACGAGGAAATCAGCTGCCCCGTCAGCGGTACAACTAACTGGACGGAAATCCGCCAGTTCAATCTTATGTTTTCCACTCAGGTGGGTTCGGTAGCCGATGAATCGAGCACGATCTACCTACGGCCTGAAACCGCCCAAGGAATCTTTGTGAACTTCCTCAACGTGCAGAAAACGGCACGGATGAAGGTCCCCTTTGGCATCGCCCAGATTGGAAAAGCTTTTCGGAATGAAATCGTGGCCCGCCAGTTTATCTTCCGCATGCGGGAGTTTGAACAGATGGAAATGCAGTATTTTGTGCGCCCCGGTTCTGAACTCGAATGGTACAAGACCTGGGCAGACACCCGGATAAAGTGGCATGAAGCGTTGGGTATACCCGCAGAAAAGCTACGCCGACACGATCACGAGAAACTTGCGCACTATGCCAATGCCGCGTTGGACATCGAATACGAATTCCCCTTTGGCTATAAAGAGGTCGAGGGGATCCATTCACGAACGGATTTTGACCTAAAAAGTCACCAAGAATACTCCAAGAAGAAACAACAATACTTCGATCCGGAGATCAACCAAAACTACATTCCCTATGTCATTGAAACGTCGATTGGAGCAGACAGACTGTTTTTGATGACCCTCTGCAATGCATACGTGGATGAAGAGGTAGACGGAAAACAGCGCACCTATTTGAAGTTTCACCCAGCCTTGGCACCTGTTAAAGCGGCCATTCTGCCCCTCACCAAGAAGGATGGACTGCCCGAAAAGGCCCGGGAAATTGTGGAAGCATTGAAATACGATTTCAACCTCATTTACGAAGACGCCGCATCCATAGGCAAGCGCTACACCAGACAGGACCTCATCGGTACCCCTTTTTGTATCGCGGTAGACCACCAAACACTGGAAGACAATACGGTCACTATTCGCCACAGAGACACTACAGAACAAGAACGCCTACCTATCGCTGAACTTCATAGCAGGCTGAGTGAGGCTTGCAGCTTCCGAAACATTTTCAAACAGTTGGTTTAAGAAAACAAAGCCGCGTACAAAGGATTCCTTCATCCACTGCACGCGGCTTTGCCTACTTTTTGCCCCACCGATTGGGTCTTACTATATTTTCTCCATTTCTACCAAGATATTGCCCGATTCGTCCTGAATGATCAGCTTGTTCGCATTGTAAACATATTGCGAACTATTCTCGAGGTTTTTCAGGTAAACGCGTTCAAGCGCTGCATCCTCGCAAGACGTTTGATCGGTATACAAGGTGGAAAACTTTATTTGCTGCTGATTGTACGTAGCTCCTCCGCGGAACTCGCCGCAACCGGCAAATCCACCGATTGCCTGATCCTCCTTAAACTCCAATGTCAGGTTTTCCAATTTGGCTTTGGAAGCACTGGTCCCTGCCAATTGGGTCACCCTCCAGTCATAGTCCGAAAGTTCAATGGGTTCGGACCCGCAGGACATGACCAATAAGACACTCAACGTGCTGATAGATAGTATCAAAAGAAAGCTTTTCATGGTATAGATAGTTTGGTTAAAAAAAGGAATGCCGCCTCAGCGCGAAGCACCTCATCCTATTAATACATTATTAATCAAACAAATACCGTTCTAAACTACCATTTTTGAAAAAAAATTATGAAAAGCCCTCTCTATGCCTTGAAACGCCGAGGAATATCCTGCGGAAGACGGGTCAGTAACTCATAATTCACCTGTTGTGTAGACTCCCCAAAGGAGGCCACGGTGATTTCATTTCGCTTTTGCCGCCCAATGATCACTACCTCATCCCCCTTTTTTGGCTTGTCTAGATCGGTGATGTCTACGGATATCGCATTCATGGTCACCGTCCCTACTACGGGTAAAATTTTTCCATGAATGAGCACCTTACCCAAATTGCTCAGGTTTCGGCTAAAGCCATGGCAATACCCTACAGGTACCAGCGCAATGACCATATCCCTGGAAGCCATGTAGCTGTTTCCATAGCCGATGAAATCCCCCATCTTCACTTTCTTGACACTCATGATTTGACTTTTCCAACTAATCAGTCGTTTGAGCGGGTTCTTCATGTTATCTGCCAGGTGCTTAAACTTAAACATATAGGTCTCCTGGCTGGGCCAAAAGCCGTACTGAGCGATCCCGATGCGTACCATATCCATGATGGTTTCCGGATAACTGAGCGACGCAGCGGAACAGGCGGTATGGTAGGTCTTAAACCGAATCTCTTGGGAGAGAAACCACTCCTTGTACTCCGTGAATTTTTTGATCTGAGTCTTCACCCGCACGTAATTGGCCACACTCTCGGCACCCGCATAGTGAGTGCAAAAGCCCCGCAAGTCTAAAAATTCTTCGTTTTCACGCAATAGCTTGAGTAAAGGCTCGCGCTCCTGCCACTCAAATCCCGTTCGATGGAAACCGGTTTCTACCTCCACGTGTATGCGGGCCTTTTTCCCCTGCTTCCTTGCTAGCCGTATGGCCTCCCTCAACCGTTCAAATTCAAAGACATAAAAGCCAATTCCCTTCTCAATGACCCAAGGCAAGACCTCGTCAGACACCATCCCCATGATCATAATTTGGCTGCTCTTTTTGGAGGCCTCAAATACCCGCTTGGCCTCGTCTGCGCTGAAGGTGCTGAAGTGCCGGATACCGTTACTTTCTGCCAGTGCAACGATATTCTCAATTCCATGCCCATATGCATTTCCCTTCACCACAGAAGAAATCAATACCTGATGCCCTAGCTGACTGCGAATGAAATTAATGTTTTGCCGGTAAGCAGACTTACTTATTTCAATATACGATGTATGAAGCATGTGTTGGTTTAAGAATGGATACGTTGAATAACCTCCCAGAATAACTCGATTGCTGTGGGCATGATCTCATCCGGAAAATCGTAGGAGCTCTCGTGAAGCTGGGGGTGCTTGGTCCCCGCTCCAATACCGAAAAGAAAGGTGGGACAGTGAGCTGAAAACCGTCCAAAATCCTCTGACCACCGAAAGGGCAGCCGAATGTGCTTGGTCTTAAGCGTAAGTTTTTTAGCCGATTCGTTGACGTGCTCCCAGGCTTTTGCGTCATTCTCCACCGCCTCAAATGCTTCCGAATACGAAATGGCAACTTCTAATTTATAGGATTTGGCGATCGTATGTACCAATTGCTCAGCATACGCCGTCAGGCGATCCATGACACTATTATCAAAGGTGCGGAGAGTGGCCATCAAGGTGGCAGCACCGGGTGTTGTGCCAAACGAACGCTCTCCCAAACCCACATGGACCACGGTAATGAGTGAAAAACCCTCTACTCCTTCGGACAGTTTCTCGAGGGCCACCATCAATTTGGCCAAAGCCTCTGTCGGCGGGTTTCCGTCCTCCGGATGGGCTGCATGGCTGGTTTCTCCGGTCAATTGCACCGTCATGCCCTTAGATGCTGCGGTAAAAGCACCCTTCTTTAGGACGATCTCCTGCATTTCATATCCTGGTAGATTGTGTAGGGCAAACGCCATATCCGGCTGTATACCTTTAAATGCCGGAGATTTCAAGATCAACTCGGCTCCTTCACCCGTTTCCTCTGCGGGCTGAAAAAGTAATACCACCTTCCCCTTTTCAGGTTTTGCTGTCGCCAATTTAGACCCTACTCCAGCCAAAATGGCCATATGCCCATCGTGTCCGCAGGTATGAGAGATACCTGGGTGGATGCTATTGTATGGCTTCTTACCGGTTTCAGGGATGGGCAATGCGTCCAACTCTGCCCTCAAAAGTGTGGTAGGCCCCTCCTGTTTACCGTTAAAAACTACCGCCAATCCATTGCCACCCAACCCTTCAATAACCTGATCGGGTGAACAGGATGCAAAAAAATCTTTCACCCGGTCTGAGGTAGCTGTTTCCTGATGCGACAGTTCCGGGTGCTTGTGCAGCTCGTGGCGAAAGGAAATAATGGACTGAATAGCTTGTTTTTTCATTGCGTTACGGTTTTAAACGCTTCCAAGGTACTAACCGGAAAGAAGCGGCGTATTGATCCACAGGTTTGGGTTGGGGCAGTTTGCTTGAAAGTGAAGTAGATCCTCCTCTCTGCATACCCCTGGATAATCTCCCCAATTTTCTTCCAAATTCTTAATCAACTGAAAGTGTAGGTGCGGTGGCCAGTTACCATTTTCTACAGGAGCACCGAGATGCCCCAAACAATCCCCAGCGCGAAGGACTTGCCCCAAATCCACGGAGGCCAAATCGGCCCTGGACAAATGCCCATATAGGCTATACAGCTTTTCACCCCACAATTGGTGTTCCAAAATCAAGGTGGGGCCATAGTTTCCGAAGCCTTGATTATCCTGAAAACTATGCACCGTACCTTCTAGAGGACAATAAACCGGACGTCCCGCCTTCGCCCAGATATCCACACCCAAATGGATATTTCGGTATTCATTTGGCCGGGCAGCAAATACCTCACTACGGGTGTAAATCACACGGTTTTCCAAATAGCCCCCCAAAGCGAAGTACCGGGCTTCCTTATCCATCAATGTTTGTATGTAGCGTCCGAAATCGTCACAGTCTACATAATCCACGTCAGAAAGGCCCGGGTTGTCGTTACTCAGGTCAATGACAAACGCGTTGGTCGAGTCCAGATTGACCCCCATGAGTGGGAATTGGGGAGGCGGTAGGTGTATACAAGTGGGCATTTCAACCGACAAGTTATAAAAAATACCGGTTGCCAAGACAGAATTAACAGATTTTCAAAAAGGATGGAATTTAACCGTCTAGTTTATCTTTTCAATAATATATAAATCACTTTTTTATTTTTTATGTATTTTTTTATCATTTTTGTTAAATTATTTGCAACAGAACTAGATCCGCGCTACCTTTGAAATATCAAACAAAGACAAAACGTGTCGAAAAGGTTTGTTGACAATGTAGGGTGATGAAACTGGCAGACATGCCCTCCGGTCTCGGGGGTGGGGAGCTAAGGACAAAGCAAACATGGAGCTCGTGTTTTGCC
>NZ_JAFIEU010000050.1 GCF_020832325.1 Lunatimonas sp. | reverse complement strand
GCCAAAGAGCGAAGAAAGGCCTTTAAGATAGGCTCACCGATGCAACTGAGTAAAAAGAACCTTTCCAAAACCAATATCGTTACATGGGAAGCAATAAATACCATTATATTTGTAACTGATCGTTCCCAAAAAATACCCCGAAATGAAACAATTACTGATCATGGGATTCCTGTTGTTTACTGTGCAACAGACCATGGCACAAGATAAGATCAAGTGGTATTCCTTCGAAGAAGTAATCCAACTATCTCAGGAAACTCCAAAAATGATCCTGGTTGATGTGTACACAGACTGGTGTGGATGGTGTAAGAAAATGGACAAAGAGACTTTTACAGACAAAGCAGTTATCGCCTATGTCAACGAAAACTTCTATGCTGTCAAACTAAATGCAGAGGACAAAAAGACCAAGTTTACGTTCCGAGGCAAAGAATACAGTGAGGAGAATATGGCAAGGGCGATGCAGGTCCGTTCCTACCCTAATTTTGTGATTATGGATGCAGCGATGGAAAATATCACCCAACTGCCGGGCTACCGGGAGGCAAGTCCCTTTGTATCGGCGCTTACATCGCTGTTGGAAAACTTTAACCATTGATGGATAGCTCCTTTGGTGCCACATCCGATACAATTGTCGCACTAGCGACGCCGCAGGGTGTGGGTGCAATAGCTGTGGTGCGTCTTTCCGGACCGCTTGCCATCTCCTTGGCCAATGCTGTTTTTCACGGCAAAGATTTAGAAAAGCAGAAATCACATACCATACACTTCGGTACTATCCGTGATGGAGATCAGGTAATCGACGAGGTGTTGGTATCCCTTTTTCTTGCTCCGACCTCCTTTACCAAAGAAAATGTTGTGGAGATTTCCACCCATGGCTCCTCCTACATCGTCAATCGACTGATCAAGCTAATGATCCGACAGGGTGCCCGCCCAGCAAAACCCGGTGAGTTTACGCTGCGGGCGTTTCTCAATGGTCAATTTGACCTCGCTCAGGCTGAGGCCGTTGCAGACCTGATTCACTCCGACTCGGAAGCCTCCCACCAAGCGGCTCTCCATCAAATGCGCGGGGGATTCAGTGGGGAGATCAAGCTGCTCAGAGAGCAACTGATTCACTTTGCATCCATGATCGAACTCGAACTGGACTTTACAGAGGAGGACGTGGAATTTGCGAGTAGGCAGGATCTCCGTCTACTAGTGGAAAAGCTCCTTCGGGTAGTGGAACAACTGATTTCCAGTTTCGACCTCGGCAACGTGATCAAAAATGGGGTACCCACCGTCATCGCTGGAAAGCCAAACGCGGGCAAATCTACCCTGCTAAACGCCTTGCTCAATGAAGAGAAAGCGATCGTATCCGATATTGCAGGTACCACCCGAGATTTTATCGAGGACGAAATCAACATAGGCGGGGTCATTTTCCGCTTTATCGACACGGCGGGCCTTCGGGAGACCACCGACACCATCGAGGCCATTGGTGTAAGCCGTACCCAGGAAAAAATGAAGTCCGCTTCCCTCATCCTTTACCTCTTTGATCTGGGTGATACGGACATGTTGGAAATCAACCGCGACATCAACAAGCTGGAAAATCAAGGTGTGCCCTTCCTTAAAGTGGCAAATAAGGTCGATAAGGCTAATCCACAATTTATCAGCGAATTAAAGAACTCACATCCCGATACCATTTTTATATCTGCCGGGAAGAAACAGCACCTGGACGAATTGCGAAACCGAATACTGGAGCTCGTCAACCTGGATAAATTCCGGACTGGCAATACAGTGGTTACCAATATCCGGCACTACGATTCCTTGGTAAGAACACGTCAGTCCTTATTGGATGTCTTGGAAGGCTTGGATAACGAAGTCACCAATGATTTCCTGGCCATGGACATTCGCCGATCGCTCCACTACCTCGGAGAAATCACCGGAGAGATCACCACGGATGATCTGTTGGCGAATATTTTTAGCAAGTTTTGTATTGGGAAGTAGAAGGCTTAAACAAATGCCCGCCAAACGGACTATTTGAATGTGAAGGAAACTAGCGTTTTCATGCAAATCAGTTGGAATACCCTATGGCGTTTAATCATGAATAACTCATAAGGAATAGAGAGTATCGGAAGAAAGAAAGATTTCCAAAAAATCGGATCTTTAGACATTTTTGAGCCAATAGCCTACCGAACCATGAAACCGATAAAAGTAACCCTGCGAAAGCCTCCGTAAGAGAAAAACAGCATCAATTTCTGCGCATCGACTTGGGCTTTCAATACCTCTTGAGAAAAATATACTAGCCAAACCCTTCCGTTCATCATCATTTAATGCCAGGAGAATAGGCGCTCCTGGTCAAGTGGCTCATTATAAACCTTTTAAAGGTCCACCATCATTCGGGAAACACCTGTTTCTTTGGGACCAGGCCTTCTTCCACCAGTCTGTAGTCCCAGCTGACCGCGGATGGATCCACTGGTTCCGCATTAATTCGGTTGTCCAGCAACCAACCGAAAGGTATACAGGGTATGAAAATCCTCCTCTACTCCTGCCCTTTCCTGGTCTTTTAACGCCAGAATTTGCCCTTTGCTGTCCACCAGTGCTGAATAGGGATTCATGCTTTTGGGAATAGGCTGATCAACGGTCAGTTTATTAAAATCTGAGTCAAAAACGGCCATTTCCATAGGAAAGGAGTAAACCAGCTCCATTCGCTGGGCCGGGTCTGATACGTCATAAGCCGCCTTTGTTTCCGGAGAAACACCCTTACTATAAAAGACCAAAAAGTGATCTTCTAGCGGCAAAAACCGGTGTATTTGCGGTATACGGTAGACCAATCCGTTTTTCTCGAAAAAGGTATCCATCTGCTCCAGCGGGACAGGTTGGTCCGGGAACGCATTTTTAGCCGAAATTTTCACCGTTTTCTCAAAGATCAGCTGTTGCTGCTTTTCATCATACACGTGAAACTCCAGCGCATTCGTGACCGAAAGGAACCAGAGGGAACCCCCATTTTGGATAAGGGGCGTGGGGTACCCGTAAAAAAGCCCTAGCTCAAAAGCATCTGTCTCCGGAAAATGCATAGTACCAAAATAGTCCCCACTCAACGTATCCAAGACCTCCATCATAGCCCCACCATCCAGCATGCGCTGATAGGCTGCCTGCCGGTCTTGCCCTTCTACCGCCGATTCAGGTTTATAATAGAGCAGTTTGTCCCCAAAGGAAAAGGCGGCAATACGTCCTCCTCCTACGATCCAGAAATAGGGATAGGGAATATCTGTGCGGTTCAAGACATTTCCCGATCGGCTCAGCGTATAGATTTTATCGCCAAAGATACAGATACCATTTTCGGAAAACGTGGGGTTTAGTCCAAAGCCATGGATTGCCTCAGGCCCTTCACTCGGCAGGGTAAATAACTCCTGGATATTCCCTGAGGAGTCAAAAATCAGGATTTCTCTTTTTTGGTGGTTATATGCCAGATACTGATTGGTTGCCGGGTCGTAATCCTTTAAGTCCAGATTGCCCATATAGGCTATTTGTACCGAGTCTATTAACTCAAAGGAATAACTAGAGGCGGTTACCGTTTCCTTTTCGGATCGAGCGCATGACAGTAAGCACACTACACAAAGGAATATTAGTGCTAGACGAAGATTCGACATCACTAAATGTAAAACTAACGACTTAAAATTCCAAGAAACGTCGCACTTCATGAAATCATCAGCCCTTTTTTGTTGCAAATCCCAGCAAAAACAAGCAAATTGGTTCACGGAATTTTTCGAGATCTAATCCAGTGTAATGTATCAAAAGATTTTCAAACCTAGGCAGGCATTAAACAAGGCATTTTTGAAGGTAAAGCCTGTAAGAGCCCAGATCGAGGTCTTTAAGCATCACCTCATTCGTCTGCTTAATCAAATCAATGAGAGTGAATCCGAGGAGTATCATAAGAATCTCGTATCGGATTTCCTAAAGAAAACCTATTACGAGCCTGACTTCTCCATCAACACAAAGGGACGAAACGACTTGGTCATCCACAATGGAAAGGACGGTAAAAGCCCCGTGGGCGTGATCTTGGAAACCAAGAAGCCCGCCAATAAAAGTGAGATGATTGGGTTTAACACCCTCATGCCCCGGCCTCCTCTCCCCACCGGAGCGGAGGAGGCTTCCCTCCCTCCGTCGGCGATAAGTGATGTAGGGACGAGAGTAAATCTCAACGTCAAATCCTTTCAGGAACTGATTCTGTACTTCCTGAGGGAGCGGATCACCTATGGCAACCTATCGGTTAAACACCTGATTATTAGCAATATATACGAGTGGTTTGTGTTTGATTCAGCCGTTTTTGAAAAAGCATTTGCGCAAAACAGGGCGTTGGTAAAAGATTTTAAAGCATTTGAAGAAGGAAGGCTTTCCGGTACGACAACTGATTTTTTCTATAAGGAGATCGCGGCCAAGGCGATTGACAAAATGGAGGGCGAGATAGCATTTACCTATTTTGACCTACGAAATTATGAAAAGCCTCTCCGCAATGCTGATAAAAAGGACGATGTACAGCTTATCGCGCTGTTCAAGCTTTTATCGCCGGAGCATTTACTTAAACTCCCGTTTTCCAATGACAGCAACAGCCTTGACAAGCGCTTCTACAGTGAACTCTTACATATCATTGGACTGAGCGAAACCAAGGCAGCCGGAAAAAAGCTGATAGGTAGAAACCAAGTGGGTGAAAGGAATGCAGGTTCCATCTTAGAGAGTGCCATCACCGAACTGGACAGCTTGGATAAAGTCAGCCGACTGGAAAAACCGAGTCAATTTGGCGACACACCCGAGGAGCGACTTTTCAATGTGGGGCTGGAACTCAGCATTACGTGGATCAATCGGATTCTGTTTCTAAAACTTTTGGAAGCCCAGCTGATCCAATATCACAAGGGAGACCGCTCCTATTCCTTCCTGAATCTGGAAAAGATCAGAAATTACGACGACCTGAACAGCCTTTTTTTCAAGGTACTGGCCAGAAAACACCAAGATAGGTCTGCCGAAATCATCCAAGCATTTGGTAATGTCCCCTACCTGAACAGCTCGCTGTTTGAACCGACGGATATGGAACACGATACCTTATTCATATCCAACCTTCGCGATGAAAAGAAAATCCCCCTCATTTCTTCCACTGTCTTAAAAGACGATCAGGGTAAAAGGCGGACTGGAAGCCTTTCCACATTGGAATACCTCTTTGAATTTCTCAATGCCTACGATTTCAGTTCGGAGGGATCAGAGGATATTCAGGAGGAAAATAAGACCTTGATCAATGCTTCCGTCCTGGGTCTTATCTTCGAGAAAATCAATGGGTACAAAGATGGGTCTGTTTTTACACCCGGCTTCATTACCATGTACATGTGTAAGAAGACGATTCGGAAAGCCATCGTGCAAAAATTCAATCAAGCAAAAGGTTGGAATTGCCGGACATTTGAAGAACTAAAGGAAGATTTACAGGAAGAGATCCGATCAGGCAATAGAAAAGAGGTTAGAAAACTTGCCAATGAAATCATAAACAGCCTGAAAATCGTGGATCCGGCCGTTGGGTCAGGGCACTTTTTGGTTTCTGCATTGAATGAACTGATCGCCATCAAGAGCGAATTAAAAATCTTGGTAGACTTAAATTTTGATCCAATCAGTAGTCATACCGTAGAAGTGGTAAATGATGAGTTGGTGATCGTTGACCTGGATGGCAGTTTATTTGAATACAATTATCTACAAACAGATAGCCAACGAATTCAGGAAACCCTTTTCCACGAGAAACAGACTCTAATCGAAAATTGTCTTTTCGGAGTGGATATCAATCCCAATTCGGTCAAAATATGCCGGTTGCGACTGTGGATAGAATTGCTAAAAAGTGCCTATTACAAAGATGTGGAGATCCCAAAAGGCAACAGTTCTCCCGTTTGCTATGCAGAGAGTGAGGAATTGAGGGACGAATACAAAGACCTGCGAGGTTCTGAAAACCTCAAAGGTCAGCGCGAACTGGAAACCCTTCCCAACATCGATATCAACATCAAATGTGGCAATTCACTGGTAAGCCGCTTTCACATCGATTCGGACCTAAGCGAAGCGTTGAAAAAAAGTAAGTACTCCATAGACGGCTATCGTCTTGCGGTGGCCACCTACCGCAATGCGCAAAATAAGGACGAAAAGCGGGAAATGAAGCGATTGATCGCTGAGATCAAGTCAGATTTCCGATCGGAAATTGCCAAAAATGATCCCAAGATCAAACGCAAAGCCAAGCTCGGCGGAGACCTGTATAACCTGACCATGCAAACCGGACTTTTTACAGAATCGGCCAAGGAGAAGAAAGATCGAAGTAAGAAGATAGAAAAGATTGAAAATGAGCTCAATAAACTGAATTCGGAGATCGAAGAAATCAAAAACAACAAGATCTATGAAAATGCCTTTGAATGGAGATTTGAGTTTCCCGAGGTGCTGAATGAATCAGGAAACTTTGTGGGCTTTGATGTGGTGATAGGCAATCCGCCCTACATCCGGCAGGAGGAGTTTTCCCATCTAAAGCCCTACTTGAAAGACAGGTTCCAAACCTTTGCGGGTACGGCAGACCTCTATGTCTATTTTGTGGAACTAGGCATGAAACTACTGAAAGACGCCGGCGATTTTATCTTTATCATCCCCAATAAATGGATGCGGGCCGGATATGGCAAAGCCATGCGGAGTTATGTCAAAAGCTTCGCCATCCTTGAACTCCTCGATTTTGGGGACTTGCCCGTCTTTGAGGAGGCGACCACCTATCCCTTGATCATCGCCTTGTCCAAAACCGCCGGTGGGGAAAATTTCCATGCGGCAAACCTCCAAACGCTGGATTTTCCGGCAGGTATGGAATACTACCTAAGGAGGAACCGCATGGAAGTCTCGCCTGAGGGCCTGGGCGAGGAAGGCTGGACCCTGACCGACAGTCGGTCTCAGGCACTGCTGATCAAACTAAAATCCCAGGGCGTTCCCTTATCGGAGTATGTAGAAGGAAAAATATTTTACGGTATCAAAACCGGCTTAAACGAGGCCTTTGTCATTGATTTGGAGACCAAAGAGCGGTTGATTGCCGAAGACCCCCGAAGTGCGGAAGTGATCAAACCCTTTTTGGCAGGCAGGGATATCAAGCGGTACCAACAGCCAAAGAGTGATAAGTTTTTGATTCTGTTTCCCAAAGGATTCACGATCAAACGAAATCTTCCCGATGGAAACCCCAACAAGATTTTCGAGGTACATGAGCCGCCGAGGTATGGATATATGGATTACGATCCGGCTTGGGAATGGCTAAAAAATAAGTACCCCGCCATAGCAAGGCATCTGAAACCATATGAGGCTGCTGCGAAAAAACGCACGGATAAAGGCGATTTTTGGTGGGAACTGAGGGCTTGCGATTATTATGGGGAATTTGAGAAGGAGAAGATTTTGTATCAGGAAATTGCTACCTATCAGTCCTTTACATTGGATACGGAAGGATATTACTCAAACAATAAGTTATTTCTGATATCGGGAGCAACTAAAGAGCTGCTTGGATTTTTAAATTCAAAATTGGTTTGGTTCTACCTTAATAATACCACATCCAAACTCAGAGGAGATGCCCTTGCAATGCAATCCCCTTATATCCTATCAATTCCCACTTTAGGTAGCGTAGTAAACAATTTAGCCTTGGAGCAAAAAGTGGATTTGATTTTAAATCTAACCGATTTAACTCACATAAAGAGACTGGAATCGGAAATTAATCAATTGGTTTATGAGCTGTATGGATTGAGTGAGGAGGAGATTGGGATTGTTGAGGATAGTTTAGCTACCGATCAAATAAAAGATACCTGATCCTTGAAAACAAAGAATAGTGGACAACCTATCATTTGAACCCTAACTATCTACCAGAAGTCCATCCTGAAGGTGATGAAGCTCGAAGGTTGGCAGTTTAAGAGAAACATCAACCAGAAAGCCTCTCTAACCTCCGGTTTATTTTCTAGACTGTAAAGACTAAACCCCATGAATCGCATGCTACCCATATCTCTTATCGTACTTGGCGGAATCTTGCTGGTTTCCGGCATACTCCTTCTGATCAAATTGAAGCCGGAAAGGAACGAATCCCTGACTCAGGTTATCGCCGCCGTAAAAGCAGATGGAATCCTCACACCCAAAGAGGAAAAACTGGTCCGGGAAGTGGCACAGACCGAAGGAAAAGACGGGGATTTGATCGTTGCCCTTATCAGAGAAGAACTCGAAGCGTCGGAGGAAGACAGCGAAACCGAACTCATCGATGTGAACGCAAAAGCAGGATACGACTTTGAGAAGTTTGTGGTGCGGAAATTCGATAAAAAGTACTTCGATATCCGAAACTGGGCCGGGGATAAATTTGTGGAAGGACGATTCGCCGACACCACCACCCAGCCGGATATCCAACTATCCCTAACCCTTCGCGGCGACTCCTACCCTTTTGCCGTAGAATGCAAGTGGAGATCCGAACCCTCCGGTGACTTTGTTCGCTTTGCCAACGATGGCCAACTGGAGCGGTATAAAGCCTTCGCCAAGCAGGAAAATTACCCCGTCTTCATTGTGTTGGGCATTGGCGGAAAGCCTGCCGACCCGGCGGAGCTCTACATTTTACCTGTTCACGAACTGAATAAGCCAGTCCTCCACAAAGCAGGCCTGGCAAAGTACAGAAAGAAAGTGGATTCGGATTTCTTTTATGACCAGAAGTCCCAAGAGTTGAGCTGAAAAGTGATCAAGCAATGAAGCATTTTCCTGAATTATCGAAAAAAATACCCAGTTTTGAGTATGCCATACCTATCAGCTGAAGAACTAACTCGATACCTTTCCTCCAAGAGTCCCATCTTTCAAACATCAAACGGCCTCTTTATTTACGTAAACGAAAACGCTATTTACCCAAGGTGATTTAGAAAAACTGAGCTACAATAACCTCCCACCCTATCTGAAGCTATAAAGCTGCGTATGCGTGAACGTGGCTTAATCAAAAAGCCCTTTCTCAATATTTAGGGGTAAGCAGCTCAAGAATCGGTGAACATCGAAACGGAAAAAGCGAACCCACTCTCAAATTGGTCTAAAATAGGATTTTTACCGAAACCCTGGCCCCACGTAGAGCAGGTAGCTCAATCCCTTTGTTTGAATTTATTTCCAAATTTGCAGGCGCCCCATCAATCAAAACCTCCCCCACTGTATAATCCTTCGCCTCTATCGGCAACGGATGCAAAACATCTCCCTCACGGGCTTCCGTTATCCGAAAGTATAACTTTACGGGCTCCTTTGCCACCCAAGCACTGAGGTACAAGTAATTCAACAACCCATGCTCTACATCCCCTAATGAAATGAGGCAGAGATCCATCATCAGCCCATAGGCCTGTATCCACCAATACGAAAAATCGCTGTACAGCTCCGGTCGGGACCGGGAAATACCCGCATACCATATACCAGATTCAGCATTAAATCCACACCTGTGGATACTGTCTGACAAGGCCAGAGCGGATGTTTTATAGGCATTATTTCCGTTCAGCAAATAGGCCCTCACCAGCATCCAGGCCAGCTCGCCAACGTTCGTCCAAGGTGGTGTAAAAAGAACCATTCACTGAATCGATTATGCTTTCTGTCCAATAGGGCAACACATCCTCTAAAACCTGCTTTTTCCAGAATTCCGGAGAAACAAACTCGTGATTACCCACCTCCTTTTGCGGCGGATTTTGGCAGGAAATGGTGAAAAAAAACAGCAGGAAGGCTAATGCGTAGCAGAAGGTCGAAATTCGTGGGCTTTTCATGATGCAGGAAGGCAGCTTTTAACTGCCAAATATACGGGTAAAAACAAATCACTCCGATTTACACCCTCTCCATGTAAGGGATTTTGGCTGCCTTCACCTATTTTTGCCAGCGACCAATAATAACCCGATTGGAGAGCGTCCTCCAAGCCTGGGCTTTTTGGATATACATTTTAGCTGCAAACGCCTGCCTATTGAAAAAGCGATTTCTCCTGCTCGTCATCTATTTGGCCTTTATCAGCCTTGGACTTCCAGATTCCCTTTTGGGGGCTGCGTGGCCGGCCATGTTTGAGGATCTGAATGTACCGGTGGATTACGCCGGGTTTATCTCGATGATCGTAGCCGCGGGTACGGTCGTTTCCAGTCTCCTCAGCGGCAAGGTAATTCGCCGTTTCGGTGTTCCAATGGTAACTACCTTCAGCGTGGCGATGACTGCGTTGGCCCTGATGGGGTTTTCCCTTTCCGGGGATTTCATGTATCTATGTCTTCTGGCCATTCCGCTGGGCCTAGGTGCAGGAAGCGTAGATGCCGCCCTTAACAATTACGTGGCCCTGCATTACCGAGCCCGGCACATGAATTGGCTGCATAGCTTTTGGGGAGTGGGTGCGGCGCTTGGTCCCATGATTATGGCAGGACATCTGGCAAGGGGCGATTCTTGGTCCAGTGGCTACGACACCGTAGCCTGGATTCAATTGGGGCTCGTATGCCTGTTGGTACTTTCATTGCCTCTTTGGGTCAAGCAACGACAAACCGAAGATATTGCAGCCGATCACGAGCACCGGGCCCAAGGCACCGGGTTGCTGGCCCTGCCTGGCCTGAAACAGGCGTTGGTGGTGTTCTTTTGCTATTGCACGATAGAAGCGAACTTTGGACTCTGGGGGGCAAGCTATCTGGTCTTTGAAAGAGGATACGAAGTGGATCAGGCAGCGCGACTTACGTCCCTGTATTTTGTAGGCATTACCGTAGGCAGGCTTTTGTCCGGCTTTCTAACGGCATATTTAACCAATCGTCAGTTGGTATATTTCGGACAGGGAGTCATCGGGGTCGGTTTGGGATTGCTTTTTCTGCCCTTTTCTTATGCCGTGGTTCCCGGTTTCCTATTGGTGGGGTTAGGTTGCGCGCCGATTTTCCCCAGCCTGCTCCACGAAACCCCCGTCAACTTTGGCGAAAAGAACTCCCAGATCATCATGGGATACCAAATGGCGAGTGCCTACGTAGGTATCACGCTGATGCCGTTTGCTTTCGGTAAGATCGCCGCGTTTACCGGTTACTACTTTTTGTTGGGATTTTTGGCCATTTTTCTGGTTCTGATTTACTGGATGACTAGGTGGATGAACCAAACGCTAAGTGACCGGACCACCGAGTAAAACTCATCCAGGCAAGCTGGCTTTTATAGGGGATTTCCACTTCTATACATGAACGAATAGCAGAAAAATTGCTAGTTTTGATAATGGGCGTAGGCATCACCAATCCAACAACGGGGTTAATTATTTTGGCTGCGGGCAACTCCTCCAGGTTGGGAAGGCCCAAGCAGCTTATCACAGCGGGACGCACACACTTGATGGGCCACGTACTGGAGGAAGCAGAAAAAGTAACCTTCCACAAAAAGGTGCTGGTACTCGGTGCTTATAGCGACGATTTAATAAATGAGATTTATTCAACCAGTTTTGAAGTAGTTATAAATGAAAAATGGCAACAAGGTATGTCTTCGAGTATTCATGCCGGTTTGGCCCATTTGTTGGCTGATTCATCCATTGATCAGGTTATGATATTGCTTTGTGATCAACCTTTTTTGGACAGCGATGTGCTGTTACGGTTATTAGACCGCAGCGAGGAAAGCGAGAAAGGGATTATAGCCAGCTCCTATGGCGAATCTTTGGGTGTTCCGGTCATCTTCAAAAAGCCTTATTTTCCCTATTTGCTGGAAATGAAAGGTCAGGGCGGAGCGAAGCAGTTAGTTCGACAGTTTAAGGATGATGTGGATACTGTGCCATTTCCCAACGGCCATATTGACATTGACACCGAAGAAGATTACGATGCTTTCTTAAAAAATGATTTTGCCTACTTTTCGAATAAGAAGTAATTTCGCTCCGAATAGGCAAGGGAACGACGTTCGGATTTATTGACTTTGATATCTTTTCCAAGTAAAGATTGACTAACATGTGAACGTATCAGATCATGAGTTAATTTGCTATTAAACCAAATGCGCCATTTTTAACTCCAAAAAATCCGATTTTCAGGCCATCCATGCCCAGCGTACCAGCGCAATGATCAAACCGACCAATCCACCGACCACTGCGCCGTTCAGCCGGATATACTGTAGGTCATTGCCTACTTTATCCCGAATTTGTTCCATCAGGCCTTGGTTGTCCAGTTTTTCTAGACTCTCCCGTACAATGTTTCCGATTTCCGGGTGATAGGTATTCAGCAGATTGGATAGGGTGCCCTTCAGCCAGCCATCCAAGGCCTCCATACTCTGACGGTCTTCCAAAAGCGACTGGATATACTGCTGTATCTTTTCGAACAGGAAACGCATCAAGGCAGTTTCTGTGCTGGAAAGATGTAATTGTATGCCATCCTGCACACCTTTTAATGCTTGCCGGATAACCGATTGCATCCCTTTATGTAGAATCAAATTGCGTTTGAGATTTTGGATAAACTCACGACTAGGGGCTTCGTTTTTTTGCAGGCTGTCGGCAAATTCCAAAACGGCGTCATCCAATTTCCCGCGCAGAGGATGGTTGCGGTCTTTCTGCATTTCCTCGGCGAGTACCAACGCAATATCGACTAACCTATCTGCCAAAAGGTCTACATCTATTCCTCCCGTTCGCTTTCCGATCCAGACGGTGGTACCCTTCACCCAATCCTGTCGGCTGTATTCGTCCAGGGCTTTTCTTAGTTTCTTATAAACCACCTCCCGAGTCTCCGGTTTACGGATTGATTTGGCGACCTCCTCCAACATAATAGCTACCAACTGATGGTGTTTTCCACTTTTGATGACATCCGCTAGCCATTGGCCCAGAGGCTGCTCAATATCCAGCTTGTCCGCCTGATTTTTAAGGACCCGCTGCAACCAAAGCGCCAGCTTGGGGCTGTCCAACTGATCGGTCAGGCTGAGAATAATTCTTCTCAGTACATCCAAAAGGCGTAGCAGCGTTTCTTCGCTATTCAGTTCCTCCACCAAGCTTTTACCCAGATTGACCCCCTCTAGTTTTTCGCGAATGCTATCTGGGGATAGCCATTTGTTGGTAACCATATCCACGATCCCTTCTGTTAGTTTCTGGCGGTTTTTCACGATGATATTCGTGTGCCGACGGACGATTGGAATAGGTATCTCATAAAAAAGCGCGCTCACGGCAAACCAATCGGCAATGGCCCCGATGGTAGCCGCCTCAAATCCGGAAGCTAGGATACGCCAAAGCGGCCCACTTAGCACTCCAGCATACATAAAAATCTCCAACAAGAGGAAGCCAAGGATGGCAACAATCAGAGAAATTTTTCCAACACTACTTTTTGGCAAATGCATAGAACAAGGGTTGAAATTGAGAAAATCTGTTGATAAAGCATCAAAAATCATTCTAAATTTTGATGTATGATACCAACTTCGCTGTCTCAGGCGCACGGTGACAAATCTTCGCGATGTTTCTCGAAAAACCATCCTGCCACAACCCGCTGACCGAATAAATCATTCGAAAAAATATATGTAGACGCCCATGCAATTTTCTGGGAAAATATAAATATAATTGTATCCGTGTTTTCATTTTTCGGCGTACCTGAAAGATGATCTATCAAGCTTCGCCAACCCTTATTCGATAAAGTGCAAATATTTTTAGAATGGATTTTCGGTTTTTAACACATGATCCCTTTTTTAAACGGCTGTCTACTTGGCTTTCAGGTTTGGCTATTTGCATTATTGCCTTGTTCCATACGGTAGGAAATGTAGAGTTTAACTTTGAAAGTATTGAGATCACCGGACAAGCTCCTGGCCTTCAAATGCTATACCGGGAAACATTAACGGTAAATGTGGATTTTTTGGAATACATCTATGCAGGTAACGATAATAATCTCAGCGTAAAAATCCTGCCAGGAGAGGGCTACAATGTGATTGCTGATAATCAGTTTGTTCCGACGATTACCTATATCCCCAGTTGGCCCTCCCAGGGTGTTCGTATCAATGTAAACGTACAATTATCGGACGGAACGGATCAGAGTAATATCTTTCCGATGAGTGTTTTGGTATTACCGCCTATTTTGGCTGTTAATTACAACGAAAGTAGTTGCCAGGGTACGATAAGCATTACGGCCTCTGCATACAAACCTACTAGTACCAGCGTGCTTTCTTTTCCGTTTTTATTTCAGCTTTTCGACAGTGATGGCAATTTGTTTGACGAGCGGGAAGTACTTAACGCCTCCCCTTTCGACCAAAACGCAACAGCAACCTTTGGAACTGCTGCAAACCCTATTGACCGTGAAGAAGATTACAGGTTGGTGGTAACCGATAGACTTGGCAGGGTATATGAACGTGCATCAGGCCCCTTAGGGCAAGCGTATTCACTGGACATTGCCATGAACTTTTCTGGACTGATCTGCCCGGAAGATAATACGGGAGTTGCAGAATTTGTTATCAACAATGCATCACTACCCCTGTTGGAGTTTTTTGTTTATGACGAAAATGGAAATGTGGTTACTTCTGAGTTTTCGATTCAATCTGAGGAAGGCGGATTAATTGTTGTTCAGGTTGGAAACCTGTTTCCCGGGAGGTATTTTGTGGAGATTCGTGACCGGTTTACTTGCGAGGGAACAACTGCCTTTGAACTGGTGATTCCCAATCCCATAACCTATCAGTCTGAAATTACGCCCATCACCTGCCCTGAAAATTTTGATGGGTCTATCCGGCTGGATATTACCGGAGGCTGGTCTCAGCCTTTCCCAGGCAACCTACGGGAAAATTGGGCCATGTATGGCGTTCTTTGGTATAATCAAGCCGGGCAGATTGTGGGAGATTCGGAAAGCGAATTCATTTTGGGAGGCGGTGGAACAATCACGGGTGTCCGAAACCAAATCAATGGCCTGACATCCGGAAGCTACTATGCGGAAATCTATGATAGGGGAAGAATATTTGAATTTACGGATTCCGAGCCCCTCGTTTGCATCGTGCGTACCCCACTTTTTGTGATCGAAGGACCACCACCATTGCAGCTAAATAGTGTGGAGGAAGATATTTCCTGTTTTGGACAAGTCGATGGCAGGATTGAGATCGCACCAACGGGCGGCATAGAACCGTACCAAATCACTTGGTACCGTGGCAATTTCTCAGACCTCTCCGCACCAGATCTTGCGGAGGTAACCGCATTTCCTCCTCCAGCCGGATCGGTGCCGCAGTTACGTCCAAACCTTGTAGCTGGCACTTATTCCGTATTGCTGCGAGACGCCAACGGGTGTTTCATAGCTGAAAACTTTGATATCGAAGAGCCAGACGAGCTGGCCATCAGTGAGGATCCCAATGAACGAGTGAACATTCGTTGTTTTGGCGAAACATCGGGGTCATTTACCCTGTCTATTGATCAAGGTTCTACCGCCCCATTTTTGGTACAAGTTCATCAGACCGGGGAGGAACCCGGTTCAGTACAAGCCTTTTCCAGAAGCGAAGAAGGACCGATTGTGGTATCCAACCTTGCAGCAGGGAATTACTCAGTGATCGTAACGGATGCCCGTGGGTGTGCCGAAGAAGTAACGGGTATTCAACTGACCCAACCGGCCGAAGGGCTAACCATCGAAGGTTTGACAATATCGGATTTCAATGGTTTTCAAATAAGTTGTGCCGGTACAAATGATGGGGCTATCTCCTTGCAGGTGATCGGGGGCGTGGGAGACCTCACCTTCTCCTGGACCGGTCCCAATGGATTCACCGCTGACACAGAAGAAATCTCCGGACTGGCAGCTGGAACCTACGAGTTTATAGTCACCGATGAAAATGACTGCTCCGCTACCACCGGGCAATTAACGCTAGAGGAACCGGCCCCACTTACGGTAGCTTCGGAGGTATCTGAGTTCAACGGCTTCCAAATAAGCTGCCATGGTGCAAACGACGGCTTTATCCGGAATGTTATTCAAGGAGGCACAGGCACCTATAACGTGCAGTGGACGGGCCCTGACGACTTTATGTCCAATGAAGCGGATATCGCTGGACTGGCGCCTGGGACTTACGAACTCACGATTTCGGATGAAAATGGTTGTGCCCTACCGCCAGAGATTTTCGAGATACGTGAGCCAGATCCGTTGGAAATCGCCGAAGATGAGGGCTTACGGGAAAATGTGGGTTGTTTCGGGCAGTCTACAGGTCTTATCCACATTGACTTCATTTCCAATTCTATAGGTCCTTACCAAATCGAATTAGTCGAAAGCGAATCACCGGATCCCGTTCGGTCGATACCGGGTTTTACAGGGGACAGCTATACCTTTGAAAACCTACCCGCAGGCGTATACTCGATACGGGTAACCGACGCAAATGGCTGCTTAGAATCCATCGAAAATATTGCGATCACCCAACCGGCAGAAGGCCTTGAACTTACCAACCTCGAGATATCTGATTTTAACGGATTCAATATTTCCTGCCACGGTGCCGAGGATGGCAGTATATTTTTTGAATTGACAGGAAGTCAGGGAAATGTAACGTATACTTGGCAAGGCCCTGGGAGCTTTTCGTTCGACGGTCCCACCCCTACCAATTTGGGTCCTGGCACCTATAATCTGTTGGTGGAGGACGAGAGTGGTTGTACCTTAGAAGAGTCGTTTGAACTGACGGAACCGGAGCCGTTTGTGCTTTCCGACGAGGTATCCGACTACAATGGCTTCCAAATACAATGCAACGGCGCTTCAGACGGTTATATCCTATTGTTTCCAACTGGAGGGACCCCGAATTACCAATACATATGGACGGACGAAAACGGCTTTGTAAGCGATGAAAGCCGCTTGGAAAACATCCCTGCGGGGACCTATACCGTCACTATAACGGACCTAAACGGATGCGAAATCACCGAAACCTACGTAATCAGAGAGCCAGAAAGTCTAGAAATAACCGAATATGCCGATCGGCGCGAGGATGTAAGATGTTTTGGGGAAAGCACCGGGGAGATCCACGTGGAAATCACCAGACCTTCTGCGGGTCCTTACAATTTTTATATACAACCTATAGGTGATGTGTTGGGCAGTGCCGGATCAGCGGAAAATATAGCGGGAACCACCTGGGTATTTGAAAATCTTCCTGCCGGTATCTATGAAGTGACCGTTGTAGACGTGAACGGCTGTATCCAATCAATTGATGGGCTGGAAATTACCCAGCCAGAAGCTGGAATATCCATATCTGACATCCAAGTGGATGACTTCAACGGTTTTCAGATTTCCTGTTTTGGCGCATCAGACGGCAGAATCCAAGTGCTGCTTGAAGGGGGCACGGGCGATTATACCTATAGCTGGAGCGGACCTAACGGGTTCAGTGCCTCTACTCCCGAGATTTCAACCCTAGCGCCCGGCACCTACGAGCTGACGATTACCGACGACAACGGCTGCGCGGTAGTAACAGGCCCCATCGACATCGTAGAGCCTACGCCTCTCGAATTAAATGACACGGTGTCTGATTATAACGGATTTTCGATTAGTTGCTTCGGGGGAAATGATGGGTTTATTGCCTTGAATCTGGTAGGCGGCACGAATAACTACCGTATCGTTTGGACTGGTCCCAATGAGTTTACATCCGAAGAGCAGCGGATAGAAAATCTACCTGCAGGAGACTACACCGTGTTGGTTACCGATGAAAATGGGTGTATGATTGAGGAGTTTTATACATTGACTGAGCCGCCTTTGTTGGAGGCCTCGGTTACAGGTACGGTAGACGTGCTTTGCCATGGAGAAAACACAGGTGCCATTACGCTAGCGGTTTCTGGAGGCGTTTCTTCAAACTAAACCTTTGCATGGTTTAGAAATGGAGATCTTACCAATGTAATCGGTCAAAACCCGACCAATTTGTTTGCTGGAAACTACACGGTAATGGTATCGGATGAAAACGGCTGCCAGGTTACCTTGGAAAACATCCTGATCCTTGAACCACCTACCCCACTGACTATTGCGCTTTCGGCAACCGAAGTTAGCTGCTACAATTCAAACGATGGAAGTATTTCCTCTGAAATTGCCGGAGGCGTGGCCCCCTACCAAATCAGTTGGAATTTTGGCTCGATCCAGCCAAATCTGAGCGGATTAGGTCCGGGTTTTTACGAGCTAACCGTGACCGACGCAAACGGCTGTACAACGGTAGAAGCTGTAACCATTCCGGAGGTACCCGTATTTGATGTGAACCCCGAGGTGGGCCACGTTACCTGCTTTGGCGAAAACGACGGTTATATCAACCTAAACCTGGTAGGCGGGCAGCGACCAGTTCGTGCCATTTGGGATCATGGTCCGGAGGGTGCAGCTCTCTTCAATTTACCGCCTGGTGACTATGGGGTCAGCATTACTGAAAACGACGGCTGTGTGATCCGAAGAGAATTTTCTATTACAGAGCCTGATATCCTGATCGTTACGGGAATCGTTGAAGATGCCCTTGTATGCGACAACGGGCAAAGCGGCAGCATCAACCTAGTTGTATCCGGTGGGCGCCCTCCATTTCAATTTAGGTGGAGCAATGGTGCAGAAACGCAAAATATTCAAAACCTTTCCTCAGGGCAATATTCCGTAGAAGTATTGGACAGTGCTGGATGTTTTGCTACGCAGCGGTTTCAGGTACGTAGACCCCGGCCTATTGCAGTATCTACCATTACTTACCAAGAAGCCCAATGCGAGCCGAGGGAAATTAACACGGTGTTTGAGCTAAATATCGATGGCGGGGTGGCCCCCTATTCGATTCAATGGAGCAGCGGGCTGGTTTCAAACAATGGCTACCGGATGGAAACGGATGAACCGGGACTGTATACCCTAAACGTCACCGATGCCGAAGGATGTCAATTCGTAGAGTCCTATGATGTGGCTAATAGCCGTGTAATACTAGCAGGTGAATACCGATCCCAGTCGTTTTTACAGTATCAAGCACACTTGGTAAATTTCGATATAGAGTTTATCAACCAAAGTAGCGGTGATATATTGACCTTCTATTGGGACTTTGGGGATGGCAATGGGAGCTTGGAGGCAAATCCTGTCCACCGGTACCATACAGAAGGCACATACGAGATCTCTCTGCAGGCGGTCGATATCTTTGGCTGCGAACACCTGCATACCATGGAGATCACCGTACTCGACCACTTTATGGTGGTACCGAATATCTTCAGTCCCAATGCAGATGGTATAAACGATTATTTCTTTCCCAAATTTCTACAAGTCGCAAGTATCGACTTTAGAATTATGAATAAATGGGGAGAGATTGTTTTTCACACCGATGAACTGCAGTCTGTCGGTTGGGATGGGCGACTGAACGGCGAAGACGCAGTACCGGGAAATTATGTGTATCAGGTAAAATATAGCACGATGGATGGTAGGCCTTTTACCAAAACCGGAGTATTTTTATTGGTAAGATGATGAAGAAGATCACCCTGATATCGCTCCTTTTCATAGCCTTAGGTACTCAGCTTCGGGGGCAAGACTTTCAGTTTTCCCAGTTTTACGCTGCTCCCTTGTATTTGAGCCCTGCTTTCGCCGGATCCACGGAGCTTTCTAGAGTAGGTGTAAACTACCGGAAGCAATGGCCTGGCCTTGGCTATGATTTCAACTCTTATTCCGCCTACATCGATCATTATATTTTTGATTACAATAGCGGCGTTGGATTCGCCATCAATAGCTTTGAAGAGACACACATGAAATTGAAATTTACCGATGTGAGCCTTCATTATGCTTACAATCTACAGCTCGACGATTTCAGTTCTTTGAGGTTTGGTGGGCAGTTATCTTACGTCATGCGGAATGCGGCACTGGACCATCTGGTATTTGGGGATCAAATCAATTTGTTTGACCGGACGGTGAACCCCACCAGCTTAGATGCACTGGCCCTTCAGGAACCCGTGAATTACCTGGATTATTCCTTCGGAGCCCTATTTATGAACCATCGGTTTTGGCTGGGAACCAGTGCCCATCACGTTTCCAGACCGAGCTACACTTTTTTTATCGATGATAACGACCATCGACTCCCAGTAAAATGGAGCGTTCATAGTGGCTATATGATCGATGTAAACGCGCGTGATCTTCGAAACGGCATTCCTGATAACTATATCATCCTCTCCGCCAATTACAAAGAACAGGGGCCATTTAAACAACTAGATTTGAACATACAACAGCAATACGGCATGTTCGTGGGTGGATTGGGATATCGGGGATTGGTCAGTTCCGAAGACCTACCTTATCAAGCCACATTGGTTGGTCTACTTGGTGTAACATTAGAAACAGGTGTATCTATCGGGTACAGTTACGACTATATGTTGTCCGCGTTTGGACGCAGCACTGCTGGCGCACACGAAATCTCTGTGCGCTATGCCTGGCTAGCCGGAGACCCAAGAAGGCGTAACCAGCGAAGAACCATTCTATCTTGCCCTTTTTGATAAACCTCGAGGATTTTTTAGATCCTTCAGATATTTACCAAACTACCAAGTGGTCTCATGTTTATGCCTTAAATTTTCTACCTTTGCAGCCGAATTTGAATTAATCGCAGCGTGAATATAGCCGTAACGGAAATGAAAAAGTACCTGGTATTAGTTGGCATATTGATTTCCTTTTTTGCCCAGGCCCAAACCACCGACCGAGACAGTATCCGGTTAGAAAACATCTACCTCGACAGCGTATTCATTTTTGAAATCGAAAATGTACCCGGTGAAAAACCAAAAGTACTCCACGCAGAGCCTCTTTACATCGATCTTATCCGAGACTTGGGAGCTCGTAAAGGAGAAAAAGAATGGAACTATGGGTTTGGGATGAAAGCAGACCGAAACTACGATGAATACGAGGCACTCGTTGAATACGAATGGGCACCCATCGACCGTCTGGGATTGGAGATAGAAGTCCCACTAACCTTCTATGGTACTTCCGCAGGGAACACAGCACCATCCAACCGCATTGAAAGCCTGAAATTGGCCGCACAATGGTCGTTTATGGTATCCGAAAAGTACAATACCACCTTAGCGCTGGGATATATCCATGAATTTGAGTTTACGGACCTCAATAAAATTTCAGAGGAAGGTCTCTATAAGGGAAATAGTTTCAACCCCTTCTTTGTGGCCGCCAAACGTTGGGGACTAAACTACCACACCTTGATCTATACAGGTCCTCGATTGATCCGGGAATTTGCCCATAGCCATACCGAACACATTTACGAGATCAATACCAACTTTCACTACATGATCTCCGGCACCCGGAATTTTATCGGGGTAGAAGTCAACAAAGAATTGATCAATGGGAACCTTATCACCACCGTTCGTCCCCAAATGCGTGTGGGACTCTCTGAAAACCTGATGATAGGTATTGTAAGCGGTATCCCATTAAATAGGGAGAACCGAGGCCTCAGTTCTTTTGCCCGCCTCATCTACGAGCCCGGTTTCAAGTCTATGCATTGAGGCATCCATTTGGCAAAAAATAGCGGCTCACTGTTTTATTTCAACCAATGGGCCACTTTGCCGGCAACGGGTTCACGCATGCCATTTAGATAATCTCAAAGTAACGCTTGCGCTCCCAATCGGTGACTGTAGAAGCAAATTCCCTGCACTCCCATTCTCTTGTGGCGCAAAAATGGTCCACAAATGCTTCCCCAAAGAGCTCTCTTGCCACTGTAGAGGTCTTCATCGCCGCTGTGGCCTCGCCCAGCGATGCAGGAATGGTACCGTTACTAAAGTCGCGGTAACCGTTTCCCAAAGTCGCAGGCTGTTCTAAGGGAATTTTGTGTCTAATACCGTATAATCCCGCCGCCAAACAGGCAGACATGGCCAAATAAGGGTTGACATCGGAACCTACTACTCGGGTTTCTAAGCGAGTGGAAGATTTGCTTCTGGAAAGCACACGCAGCGCGGTAGTACGATTGTCAAAGGCCCAGGTGAGCGTTGTAGGAGCCCAAGCCCCCTCTACCAGGCGCTTGTAGCTATTGATGGTCGGCGCGACCAAGGGCAACATATGAGGAAGGCAGTGTAGCTGTCCGGCCACATAGTGCTTCATGGTCTCACTCATGTGGTAGCGGTCAGAGGGATTGTAAAAAAGATTCGTCTTTTTTTCCAAATCCCATAGGCTTTGGTGTACATGTCCCCCATTTCCCGGCAACTTTTCAGACCACTTTGCCATGAACGTCGCCATCAAACCGTGTCGATAGGCCACTTCCTTTACGGTAGTTTTGAACAGCGTGGCGCGGTCGGCGGCTTCCAGCACATCACCGTATTGAATGGCTGCTTCGTAGACCCCCGGTCCAGTTTCCGTGTGTAGCCCTTCCAGCGGAATACCAAATCCGGTACAGGAGTCAAATAGATCGTGGAAGAAAGCGGATTTTTGGGACGACTTCAATATAGAATATCCAAACATACCCGGTGTCAACGGCTTTGCTTTACCGGGTTCGGTAGCGTGAAATGTATCGGGCGTTGTTTCAAAGTTAAACCACTCGAACTCCTCTGAGAATAAAGGAGTGAACCCTTCGGCCAAAGCTTGTTTTCGGATACGCTTTAAGAGGGTTCGTGGACATACATCCAGCCCTACACCCGAAGAATCGCTGAAATCAGCCAGAAAGAAAGGAATATTGCCCTCGGAGACGATATGACGCATGGTATCCACATCAACCATAGCGTCAAAATCCGGATAGCCGTTATGCCAGCCGGTCACCTTCACATTGTCATAAGATTTGTCGTCCATGTCCCATCCAAACACTACGGCACAAAAACCCATCCCTCCATCAAGGATGGATTGAAATTTATCCGCAGAGACGATTTTGCCACGAAGGATACCGTCTATGTCCACGATCGCAAGTTTTACCTTGGTAAATTCATTATCTTGCAGATAGGCCTTAATTTCCTCTATCGTCTTATGCATGTCCGTTTTCTTTTTCCAAGTGTTTGTAAATAAATAATCGGAAGAAAATGTAGGCACCGATCAGCATCGCAAAAAATATCAGGGCCAGTAGAAAATTATAGATGATCATGGCTACCAATGAAATAATTGCAATCACCAATGCGGTGGCTGGAAACAGCGGATAAAGCGGTACCTTAAAGGGACGCACCATATCCGGTTCCTTTCTACGTAATGCAAAAAAAGATACCATGGAAAGTATATACAGCACCAACGCACCGAAGACAGCAATGGTAATGATCTCTCCGGTTTTACCTGTAAGCAAGGCAATGATTCCGATAGCCATGTTGAAAAGGAGCGCATTGGCCGGAGTCTTGAACCTTGAATTTACCCTACCAAACGAACGCGGTGCATAGCCTACCCTGCCAAACTCAAAGGTTGATCGGCCAGCCGCCAGAATGATCCCATTGAAGGAAGCCACCAGGCCAAACAGGGCGATAAAGGTGAGCAACTGATACAAAATATGGTCGCTCCCCACAATCAATGCCATCGCCATGGGCAACGGGCTGTCTGAAGGTTCCGTACTGCCCTCTGGGAATACAACCGCCTCCCAGCCCGCCACACCGGCCGCTGAGGTAAAGGTTAGCACACATAAAACAATCAGGGTAAGCAATGCGGTACCAAATCCGATAAGGATATTCTTTTGCGGATTGATGGTTTCTTCGGCTACGTTGGCGACACCCTCAATGGCCAAAAAAAACCAAATGGCAAATGGAATCGCTGCGACCACCCCCATATACCCGTTGGGCAAGGCGTTTTGGTGCAGGTTTTTGAGTTCTACCTCCGGAAGTGCCACTGTGGCAAACAAAATCAAGCCGCCCACTGCCACGATGGTGATAAATAACTCAAAGGAGGCCGCCACCTGAAGGCCGGATATGTTGAGGGCTGTGAATATAAAATAGGCAAATATCCCAATCCAAATCACGTCCAGTTGCGGGAAAAAGATGGAAAAGTAAGCACCAATACCTGCGGCTATTGCGGGAGGAGCAAAAATAAACTCGATGTTTTGAGCCATTCCAGTAAGAAACCCCAAATGCCGTCCCAAGCCTCTTTCTGCATAGGCAAAAGCTCCTCCAGCCTTGGGAATAGCGCAGGCCATCTCGGTATAGCTGAAAGTAAACGTGATATACATGACAATTATAAAGGCTACGGCGATCGCCAAACCCCAGGTGCCTCCTTCGGCTAAACCTAGGTTCCATCCGAAATAATTCCCAGAAATAACGTACCCCACGCCCAGACCCCATAGCATAAAGGGACCTAGCGTTTTTTTAAGTTGCTCATTGCTTGTAGTTTGTTGACTCATAGATTGGCTGTGGTGATTGGTGGTTGCGAATTGGTGTAAGCGTAGCGATGGAATTGACTTTCATGCAAATGCATTAGATCAAAAGTTTCTTTGTTGAATTTTTAAATATATCAAAGAAAAGCGTATTTGTACACGCAATTAAGGAAGAAAATCAGAAAATTCACCCTTCAGATGGCTACCCCGGAGTAAGCAGTTTGGACTATCGTTCGTCCGTTTTATTTACAGATTTGAATAAACGGATCGGAGCACCGTTCCTCTCAAAGGGAACCTCGAAAGTAAAAACCCTCCTCCCCGCATTGCAACTGCTTCTTAACCGCTTACCTGGTGCTTGATTGAATAGACCATAAGAAACTGGTTTATTCGGGCTAAGGCCCCTACCTTTGCATTGCATTCAACCAATAGTTCCTATACGGATGAAACATATAAGCGTCATAGGTGCCGGCACCATGGGCAACGGAATTGCCCATGTATTTGCCCAATACGGCTTTCAGGTTTCCCTAGTGGATCTATCCGAGGACCGGCTTGAACGGGCCCTTAGGTCCATTTCTTCCAATTTGGATAGAAAGGTAAAGAAGGATCAGATCGAGGAAACTGAAAAGCAGGCCACGATGGCCAGAATCCACACTTTTTTGGATATGCAACCTGGCGTAGCCCAAGCAGATCTAGTGGTCGAAGCTGCTACGGAGGAGGCTGCGCTAAAAAAAGAGCTCTTTAAAAAACTTGACGAACTGAGTCCATCCACAGCCATTTTGGCCTCTAATACCTCATCCATTTCCATCACCGCTCTAGGAGCTAGCACCAGAAGGCCTGATAGAGTCATTGGTATGCATTTTATGAATCCAGTGCCGATCATGAAGTTGGTGGAAGTGATACGGGGATTCGGCACCTCTGACGAAGTTTGTGGCACCATCATGGAGTTAAGTCGGCAGATTCAAAAAGATCCCGTAGAAGTGCAGGATTACCCGGGCTTTGTCGCAAACCGAATCTTGATGCCCATGATAAACGAAGCCATCTATACGCTGCATGAAGGCGTATCCGGAGTAGAGCAAATTGATACCGTGATGCGAACTGGAATGGCACACCCCATGGGTCCGCTTCAATTGGCCGATTTCATCGGATTGGACGTATGTCTGTCCATCTTAAGGGTACTATATCAGGGCTTCGGTAATCCCAAATATGCCCCCTGCCCTTTGTTGGTAAATATGGTAGAGGCAGGATATACCGGAGTCAAGTCCGGAGAAGGCTTTTATGCCTACAAGAATGGGTACAAAGATTTTGACGTTTCACCCCGATTTAAATCCTAAGAAGCCATGCATATCGCAATTGCTGGAAATATCGGGTGCGGAAAAACCACCCTAACCAACCGCCTTGCCAAACACTACGGGTGGAAAGCTGAGTTTGAACCGGTCGAAAACAACCCCTACCTGGCCGATTTTTACGAGGACATGCCCAAATGGGCCTTTCACCTGCAAGTGTTTTTTCTGCATAGCCGGTTTCAGCAGATGAGTCGCATCATGCAGGATTCCGTTAGCACCGTACAGGACCGAACCATCTACGAAGATGCGCATATCTTTGCGGCAAACCTCTATGAAAACAATATCTTATCCCCCAGAGACTACGAAAACTACCGGGGTTTGTATGATTCGATGATCAAATTCATTTCGCCGCCAGATTTGCTTATATACCTCAGATCAGACATAGGGACTCTGGTTGCCCAGATCGAAAAACGGGGCAGGGATTTTGAGAAAAGTATCCGTATAGACTACCTGAAGAGCCTCAATCAACAATATGAACGGTGGATCTCTAGCTACCAATACAGCAAGTTGTTGATCGTGGACGTTTCTAAGCTGGATTTTGTGGGCCGACAGGAAGATTTCGCAGGGATCGTTGAAAACATAGACCGAGAACTCTACGGGTTATTTCGCTGATCTAACCTACTTTAGTGGAAATTATTCCGTTTTTCTTAAAAGCCAATTCGCTAATAACCCAAGCGTCTTTTCATCAGGCCGCAACAAAAGTTGGTCTACTTTCTTCAGACTACCCCCTACCATCAGGTTTTCATACCCGGATAGCCGTATCAACTTGTAGCCGTGAAGCCGGGAGATTAAATCGTATTGAAGGTCGTTGTAAGCATTTAGCTTCCATCCTGCTGACCCATTACCGGCAAGATCTCCAGGCTCCTCCGATTCACCAAAGCACTTGGCTGCTAAGGGTGGACCATACCAAATACGCTGCTGCATGCCGGACTGCATACACTGTTTCTCCTGCTGACGACAAAGCCGCAAATAGGCTCCATGCCACGGAAAATAAAACGCCGAGTAGAGCTCACTCCGTAGCGTTTCCAACCGATAGCGATTGAAATGAACCTCGTCATCAAACACAAATAGGCAGCGATCCAACTGAAAGTCAAATGTAAGATTTTTCAGCCTAGGAGCTGCGCCTACCCCATCCAATGCCTGGTATCCTTGCATCAGGAATCCATTCGCTTTGTCGTCCAACAAGGAATCCTTCGCTTCTAACAGGCGCTCTGGGAGTACTGCTTGTCCGGCAAGGTCCAAGGCTTGGATAAGGTAAGATACTTTTAGATGATGCAATGGAAGGGGGATTTGTTGATGAATGCTAAAGACAAAATAAAACCTGGAACGAATGTAAAACCATCGGTTCAAGTTGGTACTATCGTACAGGTTCGTCGGAAGAGGGTACCATACGCTCCTTCAAATTGCCTTTAGAGCCCGGAAACGTAGTTCTAGTAGCAATATCCCAACTTATATACATCATGATAAGCAAAAATACGATCCCTAGTATTAGAAAAACCAATTTGTTCTTGTTCATGGGTTCATCACTGTTTTAATAGGTCAAATGGAAAAACCATCCTTTCGTTCAAAACATACCCATGCATAAAAAGTTCACGGGTCGGTTTGGCTTCGACTACCGGCATTTGCTATTTTTTTAACCCAATGGTTATTTTCCGTGCAAACTTACGTAATTTTACCCTAGCTTTTCCGGTCTCCAACACATTGGATGCACCCTGAAAAACCACAACTTAGCGCCATGTTCAACTACCTAGATAAGGAAAAAATATTTCACTTTTTCGAAGACGAGGAAATGGTTTCGGAGATGTTGGGACTTATCCTTGCTACCAATATCAAGGAACTCAAAAATCTGGCTTCCATTTTCGAATCCGGGGATTACGATAAACTGCGCAAGACCTGCCACAAATCGAAACCTACCATGCTGTATTTGGGGTCCTCCTTTATGCGGGACGAACTGGAACAACTGGAAAAAAATATTCCGGATCAATTTGAAACGTTGTACCCTCCCTTCTTGGAAAAAATCCTGGAGCTGGAAAATGAGATCGGCAATTTTCTTCGAGAAATGTCCAGCGAATAACTTGATTGGACTACCTACTATTTCAGCTCATCTGATGGTAACAGCGTACTGAAATCAAAGGTATTCGAAAGTTTTTTTTCTAAATTCAAAAATACTGGTTAAAATTACGTTGCCTTTTGATTGTTTTGGTGGCAACACCCGCTTAAACCACACGAAAGGCTTCATAACCACTAACCCCCAACGTATATGAATGCACGATTTTTCCTCCGAAAATTTCCCTTATTACTTCTTGTAGCAATTTGGTCTGCCTGTTCTTCACCTCAAGAAGAGGTAATCACTGGCTTGATTACAGACAAAGCCATGGTGGTGTCGGCCCATCCATTGGCCTCCGAGGTGGGTAAATCCATCTTGGAAAAAGGCGGCAATGCGGTGGATGCTGCGATCGCTGTTCACTTCGCCCTAGCCGTCGTATATCCCGAAGCGGGAAATATTGGCGGCGGTGGCTTCTTTGTAATCCGGCAGCAGGAAGGCAGTTACCATAGCCTCGATTTTAGAGAGCGCGGACCGCTACGTGCCCATCCCGACATGTACTTGGATGAAAACGGCGAAGTCATAGACCGCCTTAGTCTCAAAGGACACCTGGCTTCCGGAGTACCCGGAGCTGTGGACGGTATGGTCAAGGCGTACGAAAAATTCGGCAGTTTGCCTTGGGCAGATTTGGTACAGCCCGCGGTAGATCTAGCCGGAAACGGATTTGTACTAACTGAAGATGAGGCCAACAAATTCAACCGCGCCAAGGAAAACTTTCAGCAATACTCTACCGTTGATCCGGTTCAGTTTACAGGCAAGGATTGGGTTAAAGACGACTTGTTGACTCAGCCCCAGCTGGCTGAAACCCTTACACGAATCCGAGATCTCGGACGTGAAGGATTCTACGCCGGTCCGGTTGCCGATTATATCGTGGCCGAGATGGAACGTGGCGGTGGTATCATCAGCTTGGAAGATCTGGAAACGTACGAGAGCACTTGGAGAGAACCACTTATAGGCAACTACAAAGACTACAAAGTAATCACAATGGGACCACCTAGCAGTGGTGGATTGATCATTTTACAGATGCTGGGTACCATGAAGGACTACGAGGTTTCTAATAAGGGGGATCGTTATGCAGAATACCTGCACCTCAAAACGGAGATGGAACGACGTGTTTACGCCGACAGGGCGGCTTACATGGCCGATTCGGATTACTACCCTGTGCCCATCGAATCACTTTTGGACGAGGGTTACTTAAGGAGCCGGTTCCTAAGTTTTAATCCGGAAAAAGCAACCCCCTCTGCCGAAATCCAAGAGGGCCAATTGCTTAGCATGAGTGAAGAAACCACGCATTTTTCGGTAGTAGATCCTATGGGTAACGCGGTATCCTGTACCACTACCCTAAATGGTGGCATGGGTTCCTCCGTGGTCGTAGATGGTGCGGGTTTTATACTCAACAACGAAATGGACGATTTTTCCATCAAACCCGGCCATCCAAATATGTTTGGCGTATTAGGAGGCGAAGCCAACAAAGTAGAGCCCGGCAAGCGCATGCTTAGTTCTATGACGCCAACCATCCTGGAAAAAAACGGTGAGCTTTTTATGGTGGTCGGTACGCCCGGAGGATCCACAATTCCTACCTCTGTATTTCAGACCATTGTCAACGTGATTCAGTTTGGCATGGGCATGCAGGAGGCTGTAAACGAAAAACGATTTCACAGCCAATGGCAACCTGAGGTGGTCTTCTATGAAAAGGGAGCATTGGTGGGAAATTTACAGGAGGTATTGGAAGCAAAGGGACATGTTTTGTCAGAAAGAAGTGGCATTGGCAGAGTGGATGCTATTCTCCGCTTACCAGACGGCAGATTAGAGGGCGGAGCCGATCCTCGAGGCATGGATGCAGCAGCAGGCTTCTAGCCTAAAACCCTCTCCGCCTGCCTTGGTTTCAATGGTAATCGTATGGTTCCCTCCTGGGGCCATTGTACGTCAATAAAAACAAGCCAAATGAACCAAAGTAGGCGGATTTGCATTTAGTAAAGGTCGTAAAAGCGATCCTACACCAACATGGCCAAGAAAAAGCTCCCTAACCGCGTGACCATTTCCAAAGTGTTTAAAACCATCATATGGCCACGGAGGAAACAAGTATTTATTGGTCTGTCCCTTATCGTCGTCAGCAGGTTGTCCGGTTTGGTGCTGCCTTGGGCATCCAAATACCTAATGGATGACGTCATACCTTCTGCCAATTTTGATTTTTTGAAATGGCTCATCGCAGCAGTTGCGGGGGCGGTTATCATACAGTCCGTTAGTTCCTATGCACTTACCCAGATCCTGAGTGTCGAAGCACAGCATTTAATTTCCAAACTTCGGGCACAGGTTCAGGCCCATATCATTCGCTTGCCAATCAGGTTTTTTGATACCGCAAAGACCGGCGAATTGGTTTCCCGTGTGATGACCGACGTAGAAGGGGTCCGTAATCTGGTAGGAACAGGCTTGGCTCAGATGGTTGGAGGCGTACTAACGTCCATTATATGCCTGGTGTTGTTGATTGTAATCAGCCCCACGCTCACCCTGTTTGTGTTGATTCCCGTAGGAGTATTCGGTCTTATCTCGATGAAGGCTTTTGGTAAAATCAGGCCCATTTTTCGGGAACGAGGAAAGATAAACGCAGAAGTGACCGGGAGGCTCACAGAAACGCTGGGTGGAATACGGGTCATCAAAGGCTTCAACGCGGAAAACCAGGAAATCAACACGTTTGAAGGAGGAGTAAATCGCCTATTCCTGAACGTTAAGAGCAGTCTAACCACCACCAGCTTTGTAACGAGTGCGGCAACCCTCCTGTTGGGCTTGGCATCTGCGGGGATCATGGGCATAGGTGGGTACATGATCATGACCGAAACCCTCACTTTTGGCGACTTTCTAGCATTTACCCTATTACTAGGGTTTATGATAGCTCCCATTTTGCAAATGAGCAATATCGGCAGCCAACTTACGGAAGCCTTTGCCGGTTTAGATCGAACGGAAGAGTTAATGAATCAGCCTTTGGAGACCGCCGATGGTATGCGCACCCTCGCGGTACCAGAACTAAAAGGAGATGTTCGGTTCGAAAACGTTTTTTTCGCTTACGAGGAAGGCAAACCGGTGGTCAAAGACATCAGCTTCCATGCGCCCGCAGGGTCGGTGACCGCACTGGTAGGTAGTTCTGGTTCTGGAAAGACTACCCTATCCGGCTTGGTAGCTTCTTTTTTAAACCCAACTTCCGGAACGATCACCGTAGACGGCTATAACCTGAGACAACTACAACTGGACAGCTACCGAAACCAACTCGGGGTGGTTTTACAGGATGATTTTTTATTCGAGGGAACCATACGCCAAAACATCCTTTTTCCCCGTCCAAATGCTGGGGAAGATCGCCTGATACAAGCTGTAAACGCAGCCTACGTGAACGAATTTACGGACCGCTTTGAAGATGGATTGGACACCCTTATCGGTGAAAGGGGGGTTAAACTATCCGGTGGCCAGCGGCAACGAATCGCCATTGCAAGGGCTATATTGGCAGACCCAAAGATCCTGATTTTGGATGAGGCAACCAGCAATTTAGATGCGGAAAGCGAGCAATATATCCAAGCCAGCCTAAAGGATCTGATGAAAGGCAGAACGACCTTCGTTATTGCCCACCGCTTGAGTACCATCCGGCAGGCAGATCAAATTCTCGTAATCGAAAAAGGGCAAATCGTAGAACGAGGACGGCACGAGGAGCTATTGGCAATGACAGGTCGGTATTTTCAATTATATACTTACCAAGCAAAAATTTAAGCGTATTCCTCCTTTTTTCGGACAAAATACAGGTAGCGAAGTTAGGGCATTTTAGATACTTTAGGGTATGAGGAAGTTCCATATCTTAGTCCTATTCGTAGTATCTGTAGCGACTATAACCCCGTCTAAACCTGCCTATAGCCAAAGTTCTGGATTGATGCCCCGATCCAAAACAGAGAGAAATAAGCAACTACGACCCAGCGATAGGGATTTCTCCCCGACTAAAGTCAAAAATAACCCTACCAGCAAGTTAAAAAGCGCTTCATCCTTTGCTCAATCGATCAAACAGAATCCACCAAACGGTTTAAGGTGCATCCAGTTCCAACTTTCCCGATTGTACATTACCTTTTATAGTATAGCTTGATCCGTTGTCAATACGTACATCTTTAGAACCGCTCTGTTCACCAATCGACAAATACCCGCTTCCAACCGTAAAATCATAATTGTAGTTGGAAAGCGAATGGTTGATACTCACTTTCATCATTCCCGAAGCAACGGAAAGGTGGGTTTCCGAACCCAAACTAACATCCGCCAACCGCATATATCCGGAAGAAACACTGAGATTTCCGATTTCCTGTACCTTATCCACCGTGGCTTTGCCAGAGCTCATCACACCACTTACCCTTCCGGAGACTTCCTTGATGCTTACACTCCCGCTAGATCCCTTAAAGTACACATCTCCCTCTACGTTTTTTAGCACGGCCAATCCAGAGGACAAACGGAGATCCACGTTGCCATTAATTTTAGAAGCTTCCAATTTTCCCGACGAACAGGCTATCTTCAAGGTTTCACAGGTCACATCTGTCAGCTCCATTCTACCCGAACTGATACTGAAATCGAAGGAATCGCCGCGAATATGGGCTACGTCCAATACCCCCGAGGATCCTTTCAGGTCCAGCTTGATATCTTTGGGTCCGGTCAAGTGTACGTATCCTTTGGTCCTGCCTGTCCAAAACGAAAACGGACTATCGGTAACCGGCAAAAATACCTCAAGCCTATCTCCTTTTCGTTTGAAGACAATTCCGTCCGAGACCGGATCGTTGGATTCCAGATACGCACTTAAAGTAACCTGAGTAGTACTTTCAGCGCCCACATAGCTCACTTCCAAGGTTCCACCCTGTACGGATATTTCAGAGATTCCGTCGAATGTCTCTTCTTCATCTGTGATAACTTCTACCGGCCCAAAGTTGCAGGCAACTAGTAATAGCCCACAAAACGGAACTGCAAGGACAGATGCAACTCTATTCATCGCCAACACCTTTAATTTTTACATCGAAACCATTGGCCATCAAAGAGAGGGTTTCATGGGCGATCTTAATATTGTATTCATAGGCCAGGCTTTTGTAATTGACCAAATCTACGATCGTTCCAATAAAGCACAAGCCAACCGTCAACAGGTATAGGATACCCAATCCAATCTGTCCCAAAATAAAGCGGTGCAAGCCGGCAAAACCAAAGAATCCCAGCAGAGTAAGAATTAAGATCATTTGACTGTCCTTTCGTCTGGCACGATACACCTGAGCAAAAAGGTTTGCCTGCTCGTCATCCATGTTTTTAAGGACACCCTGAATATACCCCAATTCCATACCCTCCAACTCCGGAAGGTGCTTTAATACATTAGCCATAATTTTTTATAGTTTTGATATGCTTGATAATTTCAACCAGCCGAATTCCTATTACCAGGAAAGCGAACCCGCCCAACGGATGCATCTCCCAGCTACGCTGCCAATCTCCTACCATTAGATATTTCATGGACCTACCCAATCCACACCCCGGACACCAAGAAAATCCTAGGTTGTGTATAGGGCAAATACTCAGGTGTGCCTCCACGTCTAGTGGAATCAGGGCAATACCAATTAGTGCCGCCAGCCAGATGAATAAGTCGAAAGGGATACGCATATGTTCGGTTCGAACATTCCTACACTAATAGAATGCCAAGTCGAAAATACGCGAAAAAACACCAGAAAAGCCCTATGGACCAAAATAAGGGAAGAAATAACGAACACTTTTTGTCCGATATCGAACATTCACGCTATGAACGCTTATTTGGAACCGGTATGTGTAAAAGCAGAGGTTCTCCATACTTGGTTGTGAGCTGCTGTTCAAAAAAACGACGAATCCTGGGGTAACTATCCAAGCTGCCTGTTGGGGTAAAGAAGCCGGTATTCACTAAAAATCGATAAGCCGTATCAGGGACGAGCTTGCTTTTGGAGAGTGAGAGCACATCCGCCATCCCTGCACCCAGAAAATGTCCGATCAACCCCTCCAGCAGCTGAATAGGGACACTCGTAGGCAATGTCTCCTGATAAAACTGCAGCAACTTGCCAATAAGCAATGTGCCTGCATCACTTTTACGCACATGCCGCTCCCTGATACGCTTTTCAAGCCAATAGGCTTCCTTTGCAGTGTCCGGCCAATACCGCACATCTACCCCATTCGCATACCCAATCCATTTCCAATAATGCAACATGGCTTCTATATCCACTTGGCTACAGGATATGCCCGCTTTACCAAACCCTCTCATCACGATAAGGCTAAAGGATAAGTTGGTTCCCAGTAGGTCTTCCTGATTGATGGGCTGACCCCAGGCAGGATCCCAATCTCTGACATATGCTTGGATAAAATGTCTGGAATATGCATGAATCAAACGGACTTTCGCCAAGGTAAGCAGGCTCTGTTCATTTCCCAAAAATGTACCTGGTCGGAAAGCCTCCAGAACAAAATAAAGCGTTTCATCCAACCTCCTACCCGTATTTTCTAAAATCCGCTTGGATCGAACCAAAACCTGAGCGCCATCTGCAAAGGCATAGGTATAAGGAAGTGAATAAAATCCCAACAGGCTAAGGTATACCGTGGCATGCTTTTCGAAAAAATTCTGGGCACGGGAAATTTTTTCAGCGTCCGGATTCCATGTAGCACCTCGGTAAAAAGCCAAAAAACCCGCCAAGTCCCTAGGCATTCCGGGATCCGGACGCTCGGGTAAATTTTCCCATTCGTTGATCCGAATAGCCCATTCTGGCGCTGCAAGCAGTGCCTGAACGGCGTTATCCGCCAGTGGATCTTGCTTACTCCTGAGCCGCTGAAGACCTTGTACCGTATATAAATCTAGTTTCTCCACCAGATTTCAACCAGTATTTTGTACTTTAGTTCGAAAATTCTAACCCGAAACACATGTTTCTGCGTCTAAATCATTCACGCCCAACCAATCCCAACGAATGCTGGATATCACGATCCCTCATCCACAAACTAGCTGCTTGCCAGTTGCTTTTTTTTACCATTACTTGTCTGCGGCCTGTGTTGGCACAGGAGGCTTTTGACCTTATTCTGCTAGATACCAAATCCAGTGCGGTAGGCTTGCAGGTGGTCCCGGGAAGCGCCCAGCAGATTACTAACCGGGACGGGTACGACAACCAACCCTACTTTATCAACAATCAGCAGCTGGTGTTCACCTCTAGAGCAAAAAATGGAAGCAGCGATATCATTCTTTACAACTTTGAAACAAAAAAATTCACCAACATGACGCGTACTGACAAAGTGAGTGAATACTCTCCTGCACTTACTGCCTGTGGGACCTACATTTCGGCGGTGCGCGTGGAAGAAGACGGCAGGCAACGTCTGTGGCTTTATCCGATAAATTTCGGAGAGCCGGAGCTACTTTACGATGACATCAGTCCCGTGGGGTACTATGGCTGGGCCGGTGAGGTAGCCGCCCTTTCTGTCGTAGGTGATGAAGTCAACAAGTTGGTTTTTCCCTACAGCAAAGCAGATATACAGCCGATTGCGTTTGACGTAGGCCGCTGCGTGCAGCCAAGACCCAACCAAAGAAGCATTGGTTTCATAGACCACAGCCAGTCCACGTCCACTGCCGAAGGAATTACCTATACGCTGAAGGCGTATGACCCGAAAACCCGTACCATTGAAAATCTAGGTCCTACCCTCCCGGGATCCGAAGACTTTTTGTGGCTTGACAAAAACCGCGTGATCATGGCGAGGGGAAAGGATCTCTATTTCCGTCATGTGAAAAAAAAAGAGGGATGGGTGCGGTTTGCAATTGTTTCGGTGCCGGGGTATGGTGGTATCAGTCGGATGGCGCTTAGTCCTCGTAAGGATAAACTCATTTTGGTCATGGACCGACTTAAGTAATACGCTTTCCAAAATAATCTCCATGGCATTTGGTTGTCTTTCGCCACTGAGCTGATCAGCAAACCCTGTGAAATATCCAACCAAAAATAGTTAGAAAAATGAAATTCCTTTTACCTGTATTTCTTGGATGGATACTGTTAACTCCATCCCTTTCAGCCCAAGAGCTGCGTATCCTATTTGATACCGACATGGACTCGGACGTGGATGACGTAGGCGCTTTGGCTATGCTGCACACCTTGGCCGACCACGAAAGGTTGACCTTACTCGGTATCATTGTGACGAGCGACGATCCGTACGCCCCTGCTTGCACGGATGCACTAAATCACTACTTCGGTAGGCCAGAAATACCTATCGGTGTGGAAAAGGGAATCCCTTTAAATCCAATTTCTAAGTATACCCGAGCAATCAGCGAAGAATTTCCCAGTCGAATCAAAGACTACGAAGACGGAGAAGACGCCGTTTGGCTGTACCGAAAACTTTTGACAGAGTCACCGGATACCAGCGTAGTCATTATTACTGTCGGACATTTGACTAATTTCGCTTCATTTTTGCGTTCAGAACCAGATAGTTTAAGTCCCCTAAGCGGCAAGGAATTGGCCCTACAGAAGGTAAAGGTTTGGTCCTGCATGGGTGGTATGTATCCTAGCGGAAAAGAGGCAAACTTCTACCGTCCCGACCCCGCTTCTACGGTATATTCGGTAGAAAATTGGCCCGGAAAGGTGGTATTTTCGGGTTGGGAACTGGGAAACGATATCATCACCGGTGGACGTTTTCTTGAAAGCTACTTGGACAGATCCAGCCCTGTTTGGCGTGCTTACCAATTGTACAACGGGTTTGCAGGTCGCCAAAGCTGGGATCAAACCTCCATTTTATACGCAGTATCCGCCGATAAAGCGTACTGGGATCTCGTTACAGGAGGGCGCTGCGTGGTGGCAGCAGACGGCAGTAACCATTGGGATACGCAAGGCACCTCTTCCCATGCCTACTTGGTTCCTAAAACCGCTCCCGGAGAAGTAGCGAAAATCATCGACGCATTGATGGTAGGCATTTACCGAGACGAATTTTAGGGATTCGGCAGCAAGTCCTTAGCGCGTTTGACCAACTGGAGGGCCAACCCCCAAGGATCTCGAAGCATCACCAGGCGGGTACCATCCGGGAGGGTGTCGTCGCTTACCTCGGTAGCCCCAGCTCGCTTTAAGCGCTGGGCGTCTACGCCCGGATCTGTCGATACAAAAGCCAGGTGAAGCTTGAGTGGATCAAGCGATCGAAAATCCAACACACTCGCTTTGGGATTTTGATAAATTTCGATCATTATTTTACCGCTGTCATCCGCCAAAAAAATCATAAAAGGCGATTCATGCATTTTCTTTACCGCAACGAGGCCGAGGTGTTCTTCATACCATGCTGCCATTGCCAAGGGATCGGCCACATTGAGTGCTAAATGTTCTATTTTCATTGTTCTATCATTTGTGTCACCGAATATACACTCTCTGTACCAAAAGTCCAATGGGACATGGGACTACCACCAACGAGCTATGTGTTCTAGAACATAGATTACTAAAGACCCTCCTTTTCTTCAGACTTTCGCTCCTGCCTTGCTTGACGTCGAAAATACCTTCGAAATAAAAAATTCTCCTTTAATGCTTCCATATTCAGGTTGAAATTCTCTGTGCTCTTTTCGATATTCCAAAGTGTATTGGCAAGACTTTCCCTTGCCGTGCTATCTGTTAGCAGCATCCCCGCGGCTCCTTCGCCAGCATCCAATCTTTGTAGGACCTGATTGATTTCCTCCATGAGGCCTACCGCCTGTTGACTGCCTTCCTGCAAATTCTCCAGCGTGATCTCCACGTTGTCAACCATCACGGTATCGGTAAAAAAACGCTTGACCAAGCCATCTCCCGCTTCCAGATTTTGGACAAGAGATCTTCCTGCCCGGGCCATTTCGCGGGACTGACGTCCAACCTCCCGGATAGAGGCTACGGCCTCCCTGATGTCTACGGTGATAGCGGTATCAGCCAACAACTCCCACAACCCGTTGCTTTCTGCCAAGCGATCGCTGATTGCGGCTAGATTTAAAAGCGTATGGTTCAGGTAATCGCTACTTTGATCCAACTTTTCAATCATCCTATCCATATCGGTCCCGGGTTTTCCATAGAGGGTATCGCCTTCTTCAATAAATGTAGATTCTCCTTCCATGGGAATAATCATCAAGAGCTTATTTCCCATCAATCCATCGGTAGAAATGCTCGTATAGGATTTTTTTTGGACAAAAGGCTTCATCCTCCGCTGTATGTAAGCCGTCACATGAATGTTGCCGTCGTCGGCCATTTCTACGGATTTTACGGTACCCACATTCATTCCTTTGTATCGGACATTGTTTCCCGGCATCAGCCCGGAAACGTCCTTTACTACCGAAACAACCTGGATGGAAGCACCAAAAATATTTTGGTTTTTGCCAATCATGTAGAGGGTCAATACCAGAAACAACAGCCCAGCTATCACCAATGCTCCAAGTTTTGCGTTTGATATTTTATAGTTTGTGCTCATGGCTATTCAAAGAATGTTCGGATTTTTGGGTCAGTAGACCGCGTTAAGTTTTCGTACGTGTCCTCCGCATAACACTTTCCTTCCAGCAGCATAACCACCCGGTTGGCGGTAAGACGTATACAGCTCAAATCGTGAGAAATGATGACTGATGCCGCCTGGTACTTGTGTTGCACTTTCACAATCAACTCACTGATCTCGCGTGAAGTGATGGGATCCAGTCCGGTAGTCGGCTCGTCGTAGAGAATTACCTTGGGACGCAGTATCAGTGTTCGGGCCAGTGCGATCCGCTTTTTCATCCCCCCGGACAGTTCCGAGGGCATCATATGCAAGGTGTGGGCCAAGCCCACATCTTCCAATGCATCCAGCACCGCCTGCTCTGCATGTTCATCACGCTGTTTGCGGGTCCAATGCCGCCGTAGTGGAAACAGCAAATTTTGGCGGACCGTCATGGAGTCATACAGTGCGTTGCTTTGAAAGAGAAAACCCACATCCGCACGGAGCCGATCCAGCTCATCCTGATCCAGTAAGCTGATATCCTGCCCCAACACGACTATTTGCCCCGTATCGGGCCGTATTAAGTTTATAATGCACTTAATCAGTACAGACTTACCAGAGCCTGACTTTCCCAGTACTACCAGATTTTCACCCTCGTACACCTGTAGGTTAAAGTTCTTTAGCACATGGTTATCTCCAAAGGATTTGTACAGATTGGAAACCGCTATGACTGCCTTTCTTTCCATCACACCTTACGTTAATCCCAGTAAATCGGTGATCTGCACCGCTATCAAATCTACGATAAAGACCAATAAAGAAGCTACTATTACCGCTGTAGTGGCCGATCGTCCCACGCCTTCTGTTCCCCGCTGAGAATAATACCCTTTGTAGCAACCCACAATACCAATGACAAAACCAAAGAAGAAGGTCTTCACCAAAGAAGGCAGCACATCACCAAAGCTTAGCGCATTAAATACCTGCGTCCAATACAGGTCCCAACTCACCTGCCCACGGATATTGACCCCTAAATAGCCCCCGTATAGTGAGATTGCATTTGCCACACTGGAAAGCACTGGAACCATCAAGGTAGCCGCCATCACCCGCGTAACCACCAGGTACTTGAAGGGGTTGGTACCGGACACTTCCATGGCGTCAATCTGTTCGGTTACACGCATCGAACCCAGCTCGGCTCCTATTCCTGATCCGATTTTGCCTGCACAGATCAGGGCCGTAATCACTGGCGCAATTTCCCGTATCAACGAAACAGACACCATTGCTGGCAGCATGGCCTCAGCGCCAAACTCAACCAAGGTCGGGCGGGACTGAATCGTCAATACCAACCCCATGATAAACGCCGTGATGCCTACCAACGTAAGCGACTTGTAACCGATCCAAAAACACTGATTGATAAACTCAATGTATTCCTGCTTTGGCTTGAAGAGCTCACGAAAAAACCGACCGGTAAACCGGGCAATTTCGCCTACTTCGTTTAAAAAGCTGGACTGCTTCATCTCTTGTTTCTGGTTTTAAAGGTCTTACGCTATATGGTGCTAAAGTCAAAACGGACTGGTTATGACAGATTGATGATCATAACTGACTAGAATACCTACCTTCTATTCGTCTTCCTCCCAGCAGATATTCTTGCCCGCTTGCTGAATGGACGAATATCGCTATTTATACATTGGGGAACCTTGCCGAATATCCTTACAAAACATGATAAAAGTCAGTTATTTTCAAAATATCAGTGGTTTGAGACGGTTTGACGAAGAAAGCAGGATTCATTCTATTGAAACTGATACGGTTTACGCCAAATATTCGAAATTTGGGATGTACGAGACGGTATTCAACTGCTACCTAATTGGGGCGTTTATTTATTTATCGTTAATATAAGCGATATTTCAAATAATCGTATATTTCAACGATATTTGGTATAATCGTAAAATTCAACGATATTAGCACTATGATCGCAGTCATAAAAGGAGACATTGTCGCTTCAAGAGATTTGATAGACCAAGAGAAATGGCTATCCCCACTCAAGCAACTATTGACTAGCTGGGGAAAAACGCCCGGTACGTGGGAGGTAGTTTGGGGCGATTTTTTTCAATTGGAAATCCCCAATCCAGAAGAGGCACTCCTCAGCGCCTTAAAGATCAAGGCATTGATCAAACGAATAGAGCCCATTGATCAGCGAAGGAAAATCAGCACCATAGATGTGCGCATGGCCATCGGGATAGGGGAAAAAACCTACACTGGATCGAAAATTTCTGAAAGCAATGGTCCGGCTTTTGTCTTTGCGGGGAATCAGTTTGACTCACTTAAAAAAAACCATATAAACCTCGCCATTCAAAGCCCTTGGCACGCCTTTGATGAGGAAATAAACCTGTATCTGAAGCTTGCAGGAAATTTGATGGACAAATGGTCGGTTTCGTCCGCAGAATTAGTCGAAATTGTACTTAATTCCCCGGATATTACCCAAATGGAGATCGGAAAACAATTGGGAATAAAGCAGAATTCGGTCAGTGGTCGATGGAGTAGGTCCTATGCGCAAGATCTGCTGGCCGTAGAACAAATGTTCCGAAAAAAACTAATGCTACTAACACGATGATCCTCCTCATCAAACTAATATTAGCTCATTTAATCGGTGATTTTTTACTTCAACCTAAATCTTGGGTGGAGGAAAAGGAACGGAAAAAGGCCCTTTCCATAAAGCTATACCTACACCTCCTCATCCACGGCAGTCTGGTGTGGATACTGCTCTGGGATTACAAGTATTGGCTTATGGCTGCTTTGGTGTTGACGTCCCATGGTATCATCGATGTAATCAAATTGTATGGACAAAAGGAACATAACAAACCAACCTGGTTTTTATTAGACCAAGCTCTCCACCTAGTGACCCTATTGATTTTATGGATCACCATGTCAGAAGAGCCCATCAATCTAACCGAATGGGCTGAATGGGTTAACCAACCTTCGTTTTGGATTTATACAACTGCACTCCTATTTCTAACCAGCGTGAGTGGCATAGCGATCCAAATAACGCTTTCAAATTGGTCGAAATCATTGGATGACACAAACGAAGCATCCTTGAAAGAGGCCGGAAAATACATTGGCATATTGGAACGACTATTCGTCTTCACCTTTGTAGTAACCGGAAACTGGCAGGCAATTGGTTTTCTGTTAGCTGCAAAGTCCGTCTTCCGCTTCGGTGATTTACGGGAATCCAAGGACCGTAAATTAACCGAATACATTTTGATCGGTACACTTTTAAGCTTTGGAGTTGCCGTGGCAGCTGGGTTGACGGTGTTGACACTGTTGGAGCCATAACGCCAATCTGGGGTTCACTTTTCCAATTTATAGTGCAGGAGGGGCTTCTCCCCCATCAGGTGCTCGATGAAGTAGTCCCACCGCTTTTTGGTGAAATAATCGCCATCGGTTCGGCCAAAGCTGTGGTTTCGGCTCGGCCAAATAAATAAATCGAAGTCTTTACCCGCAGAGATCAATGCCTCGATAAATTTGTAGGTTCCCGAAGGATTTACGTTTTCGTCCATGCCTCCATGCGCTAGAAGTAGTTTTCCTTTTAGGTTAGCTGCATGAGTGATATTGGATTGTTCCTCGTAAAAGTCCCCTACGGGATAACCCATGTACATTTCCGGCCACCAGGCTTTTTCCATTCGTTGATCGTGGTTACCTGCCGACGACACCCCCACCTTATAAAAATCAGGATGTAGCAACATGGCCCTAGCTGCATCGTACCCACCGGCAGAATGTCCAAATATACCTACCCGATCCAAATCAATGAAAGCATGTTGGGAGGCAAGTTGTCGGATAGCCAGCACGTGGTCCGTGGTACCATCTCCCAAATTCCGGTAGGAAACATCCTGAAAAGCTTTCGAGCGACCGGAAGTCCCCAACCCATCTACTGTGACCACCAAAAAACCAAGCTCTGCTAATGGCTGTTGTAAACCCAGTACGGCTGCTTTGTAGGTCTTTGGTGTCACAGCCGTATGGGGTCCGGTGTAGGTATAATCAATTACTGGATAATGCCGGTTTGGATCAAAATCAGAAGGCACGTAATAAATTCCATAAATTTCGGTTTTCCCATCCTTGGCAATGGCAGAAAACATCCGGGGAGACTGATATCCCCGCTGTTTTAGGTTGGTATCATCCGCCTCGGAAATATTCATCACCAACTTGCCATCGGCTAGCGAACGAAGCACCGATTGGGTCGGCTGAATAACCGTGGAAAAATTATCGACGAAATACTGCTTATCCGAAGATAGGCTGACTTGATGGTAGGCATCTTCGGGTGTCAGCAACATCAACCCCGTGCCGTCCCAATTTACTCGATACAAATGCGGGTAATAAACGTTCCTACCAGGTTCCTTTCCAGAACCCATAAAATAAATCTGCTCACGATCTTCATCCACATGCACCAAGTCGGTGATCACATATTCTCCCTTTGTTACCGCGCCCAGCGATTTTCCACTTTGCCAGTCATGAAGGTAAAGATGCCTCCATCCACTTCGCTCCGAAGCCAGCAAAAACTTATCGTCCCCTAGTCTTCGAAAGAAATTATCGTAGTCGATATGCGTTTCAGAAGTATCCCGGTATATTTTGCGGATATCACCAGAGTCTGCATCTACCTCTATCACCTCCAATGTCTTGAAGCCACGGGGATAATATACACCATATAGATGTTTCCCATCTTCTGTCCACCGCAAAGCCTTCGGCATAAAATGGGCTGTTTTTAGGTCATTTAAAAGGAGTCGCTTGCCTTCTTCCACATCAAAGACCACCGGAATTTCATATACCACAGTAGTATCCCCCGGCGAACCGCGGTAATAGCCATACAATTCCGGACGAAAACGCTCCGGCTTGCTGTAATCTAGCAAATACATTTTCTCTGCTAGGCGAAGATCTTGAATTCCAGTCAATAGTTTTTTTGAATCCGGAGACCAAACCACATGAAAATTCGAGGGGCGCTCTCCTCCTTCTCCTTGCATCAAGTCACTCCAACCATATCGGTTCGCATATTCAAATCCCTTGCGTCCATCGGTACTTAGTTGGCGCTCTCGCCCAGTCCGAAGATTTTTTATATATAGGTTGTTTCCCTTACGAAAAGCCTCCCACTGCCCATCCGGCGACGTACTACGTTCCCGGTCATTGCCAGAGTCGGCAATACCCTTGGATTCCAGCAAATTTTGCGCCGGTCGAAAGGTCCACGATTGTCCATTCCAATTAAACCCAATCGCACCGTCTCTCTCCATGCGAATCCGCGAGAAGGGCAAAGTCTTCGAATCCACCCCTTCGCCGCTTTCCTTTTCCAAGGCTACTGCGAGCGCATCGTGGTCAAAGGCTAAACGGGTATCCCTCGAGGGGATGTGGGTCACAAAGAAACGCTTGCCCTCACGGGTATTGGTGACATGCCAAAAACCAGAGGAATCAGCAAGCCAGTTGGGAATCACCTCCAAATGATACACTTCCTCTTGGATATTGCCACTTAGAAAATAGGTTGCTTTTTGATACGTTGCCTCCGTCACCTGTGCAAAAACGGGGGCAGTATGCAGCAATAAGGAGACCAGCGCAGCGGCCAAGAATCGGGAGTAAATCATTATGCAATAAATAGATAGATTCGAATTCAGTAGTCAGTAGAAGCCCTTTGCCAAAGGCAGGAAAACAGTACGCATCGAGGGCTTCTACTAAACCTACCGGCCTGTAGAGGTTCTAAGTGTTTTATGCCACTTCATTGGTCAGGGTTCCAATACCTTCGATCGCAATGCTGATTTCATCACCACTTGCGAGGGTAAAGCTACTGTCCGGTACGATGCCCGTACCTGTCATCAGCAAAGCACCATGTGGAAAGGTATATTCCAAAAAGAGGTACCTAACCAGGTCCTCAAATTTGCGCTTAATCTGTGAAATGGCAATGGTATCTTCAAAGGCAATCTGGCCTCCCCGCCGGATGGTGAGACTAATTTGAGTGTTAGGCGATAATGGATTTTCGGTAACGAGAATACAGGGGCCCACCGCAGCAGATCCGTCGTAAATTTTGGCCTGTGGCAAATAAAGTGGGTTTTCGCCCTCAATACTACGAGAGCTCATGTCATTTCCCACGGTATAACCCACGATTTTCCCAGAAGAAGTTATCACGAGTGTAAGCTCAGGTTCGGGCACATCCCAGGTAGAATCTTTACGGATACGAACCTTGTCGCCATGACCAACAGCGCGATGGCCAGAAGCTTTCATAAACAATTCCGGTCGGTCTGCGTGGTACACCAACTCATAAAAGGTAGCTCCACCACTGTCTTTACTTTCTTCCTGCCGACCCAATTTGCTACGGAAATAGGTGACTCCACTGGCCCAGATTTCCTGGCTTTGAACAGGGGGGAGTATCGCATTGTGTATGGATGCCTCGGCATCGGCAGAGGGTTCCCTATCTCCCAGCAGTTTATTTAGCTTGTCAAAGAGTGCGTCATCATTGATAAAAGTGTCCCAGTTTTCCTCGTAAAGGGGGTAAAATTTTGCAGCCTTTTCAGCAACGATTCCGTTTTCTGTTCTGTAGAGTTTCATAGGTTTGGGTTTTTATAAATTTACGAAATAAAGAAAGATAGCAACAACACGATAAGAAAACCACTGAGAGAGATGATGGTTTCCATCACGGTCCAGGTCTGCAGCGTTTGCTTTTCGGAAATATCTAGGTATTTTTTGACCAACCAAAACCCACTGTCATTCACATGGGAAAGGATGCATGAACCTGCAGCGATCGCTATCCCGATCAGCGCTTTCATAGGTTCTGAATACTCCAAGCCCATGATGACTGGAGCAATCATCCCTGCAGCTGTAACCATCGCCACCGTGGCGGATCCCTGAATGACCCGAATCACCACTGCTATCACATAGGCCATCACGATGGGAGCGACATTGTATTCGATAAAAACCTGCGCAAGTGCCTCTCCCGCCCCACTTTCTACCAAGATCTGCTTGAACATGCCACCAGCTCCGGTGATCACGATGATCAAACCCGCAGGAGCCAAAGCTTTATCGGAAAACTCCAGCAACTGCTTTGCTTTAAAGCCCTTTTTAAATCCCAGAAAATAGGATGCGATCAATGTAGCTACGGTAAGCGCCATAAACGGATGTCCAATAAACTGGGCTAGCCCCACCAAGAAATGTTCTCCATCCAAGTACCCGAGACCCACCAACATTCCACTCGTAGTAGCCAGCAAGATAAGCAGTAGTGGCAATGTTATGACAAATGCGATCATGTAAAAATCACTTTTCAGCGGCGTTTCCGCATCTGCTTTAAATTCAATGTGAGATGGAACCGGCACAAAGATTTTCTTGGATATGTACCTGCCGAAAATGGGTCCAGCTATAATGGAACAGGGCAATCCTACCACCACGCCAAAGATGATCATCCAGCCCAGGTTGGCGTTGATGATTTCTGCAACCGCAACTGGGCCGGGTGTTGGAGGAATAAACGCATGGGTAACAGCCATCCCTGCAAGCAGAGGAATTGCATAGTGCAACATGGAAAGTCCCGACTTTTTCGTGAGTGCATAAATCAGCGGAATCAGAATGATAAACCCAACATCCAAAAACACCGGTATGGACACAATGAAGCCTGTTAACATAAGTGCCCAAGTCGTCCGTTTTTCGCCAAAACCTTTGATGATAAAATGGGCCAAAGTCTGTGCTCCGCCCGACACCTCTAGCAACTTGCCCAAAATCGCACCCAAACCCACCACAATGGTGATGAAACCCAAAATATCCCCCATCCCTTTCTGAAGATTGGTGATGAGGTCCATAAAGGGCATTCCAGAGGCCAAACCCACAAAGGTACTTGCCAAAAGGAGCGAAATAAAAGCGTGTACTTTCAACTTCATCACCAAAACCAGTAACAATAGAATGGAGAGGGAGGTGATGATAAAAAGATAAATCGTTTGATCCATGGGTATTTTGGGTTTTTCGGATTACCGACTGAGCTGCTTAGAGGGTGCTTTTGTTATACATTCGAACAAAGTTAGACATCAATTTCTCTAAACCCTTCCAGTCCTTTGCCTTGACCAGATCCTTGGGAACCAAGCCCCCTCCTAGGCCTACACCGGATGCTCCTGCTTTGAAAAAGTCTCCTAGATTCTCCAGCGTAACTCCACCGGTAGGCATCAGCTTTATTTCATTTAAAGGAGCCAATACATCTTTGATATAGCCTGGTCCCAAATCGTTGGCAGGAAACACTTTAACCATCGTCGCCCCCATCTGCCACGATCTATAAATCTCCGTTGGGGTAAACGCGCCTGGAAAAACCGGTATTTTGTGGATGACGCAAAAATTGATCACGTCCTCATCTGAGATGGGCATCACGATAAACTGTGCACCCGCATCCAACGCTTGATGCATCTCGGTCAGCGTACAAATGGTTCCGGCACCGATATTCAACTTATCACCGAATTTATCGACCATCTCCCGGATGGACTGTAAGGCACCTGGGGTGTTGAAGGTGATTTCCATGGTGGATATCCCCGCCTTGATCATACATTTGGCTATTTCCTCCAGGGTTTCGGGAGGCATATTTCGCAAAATGCCCACCAAGGGCATCTTATTAAAAGCTTCCCAAGAAAATGCTTCGTTCATGGTTTAAGTTTTGATTGAAAATTTTATACTGGCCGGAAACCACGGACTTTTCTACCATTTCTTTGGAAATGGTCACTGCAAGAAGTTCTAACGTTTCAAAAGCAAGTTGATAGGGATAAAACACACCTGAGGTGCCGCAGAGGTACGTTGGAAACCCAGAGTCCTTTGCGAGGTTTTTCAATTCACTCCCTATCAATATTCCACTCAGGTAGTGGTAATTTTGCTCAGGTGTATAGGTGTTGAACAACTCCTGCGTGCGAACTTTAAATAGCGTGGATAACAAAGGCTCGCTATATCCCTCACGTACCCCCTTGCGAAAAGCCGCCAAATGATCCGCTACCGAAAGATCCGAATTGGCTGAAATGCTGTTTCTTAAAATGCTGTGCTGTCCCACCACCTCAAACATTTCACCGGTCATGTAGGTGGTAAAATCCACCACGTGTCCATCGATAACCGTAATGTGTTTGGAGTGGGTCCCTGGGAAAATGAACACTCCATCTCCTCCAAATGATTTATAATCCTGGATAATACCGATTAGTTGGGTTTCCTCACCCCTCATTACATCGCAATCGCTCTTTAGACCTGAGAGAAGGATCAGTGAATTGGGGAAGGCATCTGTAACTCCTATGAAATCCATGTTTAAGTCTCTCCCAGACACATTGAAAGGAATCGGCGTGAAAGCCAACTCGCGCAACCCTATACTGGAGGATGCCATGCCTGAACAAATGATCATGAGTCCCGACAAGTCCTCACCCGACGCCTGTTGAAGTTCATTTAGGCCTTTTGCCAGTGTTTCTTTGAAAAAATCCTCCCGTGAAGGGCCTTTACCAACCAAGGAATCTAAAAACATCCGATTTACCTTAGCCACTCCCATTTCATTGGAAATCTCCGACAGCACCTTGAGGTCGGCAGTGTCCACCAACTTCAACCGAAAGGATGTCGTTCCCCAATCACAACTGATAAACCTCACCATATGAACCTTTTAGCACCCACCACTACTACTTGTTACTGATACGCTTTAATTTTGTGATTCACTCAAACGCTGTCATCACGACCACGCGGCATATTTTGCAGGCAAAAAACCAAACAAAAATTAAATATAGAAATAATAGGTCGGTTAAAGGAACCGCTTGGGCCAAAAATATAAAAAAATCCGTCGTCTCAATTCCTTGAGATGACGGATTTTTGATTTGTGGATCTAGTGGTAGCGGAATGACGCCTTGCCTGAGACTAGGTCCAATCAACCTAATGGCAGCGAAGTCTCTCCACCCATGTAGGGGTCAGTTCGGGAAGGGCCACCAAATTCCGCTCTACCCGCATACTGACGCTTGTACATTGTATACCCTTCGCAAGTAATGGAAAAATCGTACCATCCATAGCTTTTGGAGGCATCGAAAGACACTACCTCGGTTTTTCCAGCGGAAAGATTCAGCCTCTTTCCTCCTTCTTGGTAGACGTTGTCCTTAATCAGAAGCGAGATCCTGGAGTCACCTTGATTGGTTAGATGAATTTTCACCCGACCCTCGGTACTAAAACGGTTGGCTTTCTCGTATGCAGCCCGGACACTGAGTCTCGGGTCATTGGCTTCACCAGTCATGTGGCGGTAGAATCCATTAGGCCCCAGTACTTCAATCTCATAGGCGCCCTGTCTAAATTCCTCCAACGCCCATGAGTAGGCAAAGCTATCTCCAGCCTTCACAGCAAAAGACCAAACCGATAGAGGCTCAAATCCTCTGTCTATACCATAGTTCCGTACATAAGCTTGGAATGGAGCTCCGAGCGCACGTTTACCGAACAGGTTGTCTAAAGCCGCAAAACGTACGATTACTTCCTTCGCTCGGCTATCCAGTCCACCGTCCACTTCCAACTCGTAGGCCAGCGCATTCGATGGCTTTGTCCCTGTCTCCTGCTTAGGCAACCAGGGTGACATTCGGGGGTTAAGGTTCGCTTGATTGATTTCAGCGGCACTTAACGACTTAAAGTTGTCCGGTATATCTTTAAAGCTTGCATTATAGATCGCCTTAACGTGTTCCTCCCTATTGACTAGATCCGGTATGTCGAACGTTTCGCCATCGTATGGTCTGAAAACCGAGGTTAGGTCTCCGCATACCGCTCTGCGCCATTCACTTATATTGGTTTCCTTGATCACATGTCCTGTTTTTTTCGACAGAATTACTTCCATCAACTGGATTACAGAAGTGATGTCACACACTTCGGAGTTGACCCAACCGCCACGGGACCATGGGGAGGCCACTACCAGCGGCACCCGATATCCCAATCCCACAGGGCTTTCCCGGGCATTCTCGGGCTTCATCCCGGGGGTCTCCAATTCCTGCTGAAGGGTTACGTATTCACCCGTCGCATCCAATCCATCGGACATCTTTCCAGTTTTGGGATCTCCGGGTTTAGGTGGTACAAAAGGTGGAATATGGTCAAAGTACCCGTCATTTTCATCGTAGTTAAGGATAAAAATGGTTTTCTTCCAAACCTCCGGATCCTGAGTAAGTATATCCAATGCCTCAGACACATACCACGCCCCATACCAAGGTGCACTGGGATGATCTGAAAACTTTTGAGGAGCTACCAGCCAAGAAACCGTAGGCAATGTACCGGCGGCCACATCTTTGCGGAACTCATGGAAAATATCTCCCTTAGGAATCTTCACCTCTCTGGTTTCGCCATTATCTTTGTATGAAAGTGTTTCTGTAGAGTGGTAGTCCGGATCGTCTGTATTAACAGAAAACGCCCGCTGATGCAACGACTTATCCCGCTCAGAAAGCTTTTCAAAGTTCTCTGGATTCCATATTCTTAGAGATTCCAAAACCTCATCCAACAGCTGCTTCTTCTTTGCAAGCTCCTTTTCCAGTTCTACTCTGCTGCTTCCCTGTGCTTCCTGGAGCTTGCGCTCGGTGGATTGAATGTCAGCGGGCAGCTCCTGTTCCATTCTCTTTAGGAATGCATAGTGCCCTGGCGTAAAACGCACCTTAAACTGGGAAAACCATTCCAGGTTATTATCGGTAAAATTGGCCAGTAACGACTCATCTTCTCCCGATAAATCAGTGGTTAGGCTCACCTCGTTTTGATACACTTTCCAAGAAATCCCATGGTCCTCCAATCGCTCCGGAAAGGTATTCCAGTTCACTTCCTTGGAATACCCGATGTCTGAATTCCGAACCTTGGGTTTGTCACCTGGGGCTCCGTGCGTTTTACCTGTCCAATGATAATTCCGGTTGGTAGTGGTACCTGTAAGTGAAGAACAGAAATGTTGATCGCAAACGGTAAATGCATCGGCAAAGGCATAGTAAAAGGGAATGTCCTCGCGCTCGTAAAAGCCCATAGTCATTGGAACATGCGCAAACTCCTTTCTTCCAGACCGCTTGGCTTCTATCCATCCGTCGTATTTGCCTTCGTTTCGAGCGTCTACCTGGTTTTCCCATGAGTGCGGAATATCCTTCATCCACGTGGCCTTGGTGTCCTTCATGTTAAAGCGAAATGGAGCAAAGGTATTCCCCTGCTTATCACTCTGAAGCCATACTAGATTCTGGTTGGGCAGGCGAATTGCGCGGGGATCGTTGAAACCCCTCACCCCCTTCAATTTTCCAAAACAATGATCAAAGGACCTGTTTTCCTGCATGAGAACCACGATGTGCTCTGCATCCATAAACGTGGAACCTTTTTCAGGATTGATGGCCATTGCCTTCTGTATCGAGGCGGGGAAGGACGACCACAAACTGGCTCCACCTGTAAATACTGCCGCCTTTTTGAGAAAATCTCTTCTTGAGTCTTTCATAAGTTTATCAACTGTTAACCAAGTTAACTATCTAAATATAACGCAGTGAAGCAAGTACTTCAAAACCGTTTATGTAAGAGAGGTCACGGGCAAATGGCCCATGACCTCTCTTACAAGATAATCTTCAACGCTTACGCTCTATTGCGCATCCCACCATACCCGCGTGGTGATTACGTCAGCACCCTGACGGGCAACAGCTTCTTGGTAGTTGTCGCGGTTAAGTGCTTGTACACCTGTCGGATACATAAACCTTCTGGGAACAGAATCGAAGAACGCTGCCGGACCCGGACTGATTGCCGGAATCCCAGTTCGACGCCAATCGTACCAACCTTCCATTCCATTGAAAAAGAGAGCTAGCCACTTTTGGGTTCCTATCTTCACCAGTTTCTCTTGCTGCGATCCGGAATAGGCGACCGCTGCTTGTTGGTAATACGATGACTCAGGTTGGGTCACGTTGGCTATGGGAGTAAGGTTAGCTGCCCGCAGTCTGGCTTCGTAGTAGTCAAATGAAGCACGAATCCCGTTGAGGTAATAGGTCTCCGCATCGCCCGTAGTGATATAGCCTTTTTCCCTGGCTTCGGCCAAAATAAACTGCACCTCTGAATAACTCATCAACATGGTTTGAAATCCGGTCGGCGAGGCAAAGGGAGAGCATTGCAGGCAGGAGAAAAGCATTCCAATGTTAGAAATGTAGTTTGATCCGCCCTTATTGGGATCTCCCGTCGGAGAGTATCCGTACGCATCTTCATCTGCAAGACCATTCGGTACACCGGCATAATCTTCCGGATCCCCTACCAAACCTGCGCCCGACTCCGTTGTTGGCTGTGCATATACAAACAGCCTAGGGTCGTTATAGTCTTTCAATACACGTTCCATCGTGGTACTCAGCCGGTATTCGTCAAACGACCCGGAACGGGTAGTGAACAGGTAGTGTTGATTAGGCACGTCCGGTAGGTGCTGTAAAGCGGCATTGTCTTCATTTCCTTGAATGATCGGGCTTCCGGTCGGATCTCCCACGATGGCCTGCATGGCTGAAGAGGGATCTACCCGCTTGGACAGCCTCATCAACGCCCTTAGGCGGAGCGAGTTCGCCAGCTTTTTCCATTTGGTTACATTTCCCCCAAAAAGGATGTCGCCTTCCATGGTTCCACCAGAAGCTCCCAGCAGTTGGTTGGCACGTGCCAAGTCATTCAAAATACCCTGATAGATGACCTCCTGCCGGTCAAATTTCGGGTAATTGATGTCTTCTTTGGCTTTAGTCGCCTCCGTAAAAGGTAAATCTCCGTAAGCATCCGTCATAAATGCGTACATCAGGGATTTCATCACCAAGGCAGCTCCCACGTAGTTGGTCTGCCCAGAAGCCTCCCCTAAGATAATTACATTGTTCACATCCCTCATGGCATTGTAAAACACGCTATAAGGGTTTCCTTGAGGTCCCCAATTATACCGATCCTCGTTGGTAAATTGAATCTTGGCGGAATACTGCACTACCACATTTCCCAAACCCCAAGATTTTCCTACAATCTCATTGCTGGCAACCCGGATAATATGGGGAAGCAGCAAAGCAGGAGAAACTACCTCCGGGTTGTTTGGATTACGGTTTACTTCTTCGAAATCCTGATCACAGCCTGTGGAAACCAACAGAACCATCGCGGTCAGGATACAGCTTATTTTTGTTAGTATCTTCATGATTTTCAATGTTCAGAGGTTAAAACTTAAGGTTAAGGTTAAACCCTATGCTTCTGGTAGATGGAAATGCCATGTCCTCTACGCCTGGAATAAGGGTGCCTCCAGACATGGACATGGTTTCCGGATCGAAGTGAGGGTTTTCAGTCCATAAAAACAGGTTTCTGCCGACCAAAGAAAGCCTAGCCTCCTGAAAAGGCAGCCTGCCCATTGCAGCCGCAGGAATATTCACTCCCAAGGTTACTTCCCTTAACTTAACAAAGGAGGCATCGTATAGGGCTGCCTCTACGTTACTTCGTTCATAATACCGGTTATGCCAGTCCCTTGAACTGATTTTTCGATCGTTGGGAATAAAGGACCCATCAGCGGTACGAATCACGCCCGGGCTGATGATGCCATTTCCTTCTTGGGTGAGATCGTAACCGTTTTCTCTACCCAAAAGGGTCTCCGCCAACTGGCCGGAAGTAGACCCGATGGTTTTGGTCCGGGATACCACGATACCACCGTACCGGATATCAAACAAAAATCCTAGGTAAAAACGCTTGTAATTCAACGTATTTTGAATGCCTAGCATCCAGTCAGGGTTGTAGTTACCCCATTTCTTTACGGCAGCACCGGTTAGTGGCGTCCCGCTGGTGTTGTGGATGATCTGACCAAAGTAGGGGCTATTGGGATCCTCGACCCGCTCAAACCCTCTTCCATAGATATTTCCCATTCGTTCGCCTACACGGGCCTGAATGTTTGCACCGTTTCGACCCACCATAGAGTAGATATCCAAGCCCTCAGTGAGTTCCAAAACCCTGCTGCGATTTCTGGTAAAGTTGGCAGATACGTTCCAGCTTATACCATTCGCTTTTTGTATGGGCGTTCCGTTTACCATGACTTCCAAGCCGTGGTTTTGGATCTCCCCAGCATTGATAATCCTGCTGGCATAACCGGTAGAGATATCCAGCTCAATGGGTATGATCTGGTTTCGGGTGCGGTTGTCGTAATAGGTCACATCCAATCCTAACCTACCTTTCAGAAAACGGATATCCGTACCAAACTCATAGGATGCAGTCCGTTCCGGCTTCAGGTTCGCATTGGTAAGGCGGTTAGATTCTGATTTAATCTGTACAGACCCCCAGGCAATCTCAGGATTAAACACATTGGTGAGACTATAGGGGTCTGTGTCGTTACCGACCTCGGCAAATGCTCCCCTTAGTTTGAAAAAGGAAAACGCCGCCGGCATTTCAATCATGTCGGAAATTACGGCACTCATTGTAACCGACGGGTAAAAATAGCTGTTACTATTTACTGGAAGCGTACTAGACCAGTCATTCCTTCCCGTTACATCTAAAAACAGTACATTCTTATACCCAATCTGGCCAAACCCATACAGGGAGTTGATGCGTTTTTCAGAACGAAATTGATTGACCTGCAGGTTAACAGCGGTATTTGTGAAATTGTAAATGTTTGGAATAAGCAACTGTGGAGCTACGGTTTGTTGAAACCGATTTTCCTGAACCATCTGGTTGCCACCCAATGAAACGGTATAGGTCCAATTGGATTTACCGGTTTCGGAGTAGGTCAGTAAGAAGTCTGAATTCCGCTCGCTAAAGTAGACCATGTCCTCGCGATAAGCCCCCCTTGGAAACCGCTGGGTACTAAACGCCCGCTTTCTATCCCTCAAGTCATTAAATAAATCCAAACCTGTTCGCACCATCAGGCTCAGCTTATCGGTAAATTGGTAATTCGCCATGACGTTGCCGAATACACGGTCCTTGCTTTGCCCATTGGTATTTTCGTATACCGTAAAATAGGGGTTATCGTGGTAGTTATAGTTGTAATTAAACTGTTGAACACCCTCCATACCCGGCATCCAGTAGTCTCGTAGACTTCGGGTGTTCACTTGACGACCATACCAAATCCAGAGGTACATCAAACTCTCCGTACCGTAACTGATACTGGGCCGATTGCCGCTGATTGAGTTTTGGTAATTGATGGCAGTATTTAGCGTCAGCTTATCGGTGATTTGAGTCATCCCGTTCATTGCGATGGTATTTCGCTTTAAATCGGTATTGGGTACGATTCCGGTTTGATCTAGGTTTGTCCATGAAAACCGGAAGTTGGATTTGTCGCTGCCCGCCGCAATGGCCACGTTGTTGGACAGCGTAACACCCGTTTGGAAAAAATCATTGATATTGTTCGGCTGTGCTACCCAGGGGGTTGGATTAATGGTACTGCCAGCCGGCGCATTTAGGTCCCCACCGCGGAAGCCTGCCACGTTTCTTGGAGAGTCAAATTGCGGAATCATTAGCCCGGCATCCATAGCGGGACCCCAGCTTTCGTCCACGCCGTCTGCAAGTCCTCCCCCACGTCCATTGACAAAGGAGAATAACCCATTGTTTCCCTGACCGTATTTATCCTGCCATTGCGGCATGGTCAGCGGGGATTCGAAGGTAGTATTGGAATTGATCGTCACCCCCAGGCCTTTCTTGTTTTTTCCAGACTTTGTGGTGATCAAAATAGCTCCGTTAGCGGCTCTTGATCCATACAAGGCCGCAGCAGCAGGGCCTTTCAGCACCGATACAGAGGCGATGTCATCCGGGTTGATTTCACCAGCGGCGTTACCATAGTCCACCTCCAAGGTCCCTGAACCCGAAGCTCCTACTATACTGTTGCTAATAGGCACACCATCTACCACAAAAAGGGGCTGATTGGCATTGATATTTAAGGAGGATTCTCCCCGAATGGTTACCCTAGCAGATCCACCGATACCGCTGGAGGAATTGGTAACCTGCACGCCGGCGACCCTTCCACTAAGCGAATTGACTACGTTAGTCTCCCTGGCTTCCGTAAAACGATCACCATCCACTGCTTGCACGGAATATCCCAGTGCTTTCGTTTCCCGTTCTACACCCAATGCTGTCACAACGACTTCACTCAAATCCTCTGAGGAATACTGAAGCGAAACATTGATAAGGTTTTGATTTCCCACGGTGATTTCCTGAGTGGAGAATCCGATATACGAAATAACCAGTACAGCATCCGTACCCGGAACCTCTAACTCGTAATTCCCATCCATATTGGATACTGTTCCTCGGGTGGTGCCTTTGATCAGAACCGAAGCGCCTAGTACCGGATCGCCGGAGCCGCTTTCAGTAATTTTACCACCCACCATTCGGCTTTGGGCGTGAAGGCCAGCATGGGCCATGAGTGTAAACAGCAAGCCTAGCAGGAAAATCCTGCACAGGCTACAAATGGGCTTTTTACCCTCTTTGTGTAATACATGTTTCATAGTAAATGGGTAGATGTATAATGATAAATGGTGTAAAATAGGGATAAATAGGCTGGGATTGAGATTTGTGGTATGTCCGGAAATCTCCTTTAACCCTTGCTCGTTAATGGGTGGTTTTCCTAAAAAATCAGCCGGCAATATCTAGCAGCTGAATCAGAAACCTCCCGGAAGAAACGTACCATACTCACGGTATAAATTTAAGAATTTTTCCGGTTTACCAAACGATTGATATAGTCAAATGCGAATTTTTTAGAATAATATTATTTAGTGTTTTCGTCACACGACAAAGTTCAAAACAAAAAAGTGATTCACCTACTGGGCTAAGTTATGAAAAAGTGAAGCTTTAAAACACGGATATAACGTTTTGGTAAAAGGGTGGATAAGTATATAGTATCCACCCTCTCACGTTAATCTCTGAGATGATAGGCTTTAGGCTGGACAAACGCCCTAATGCCCTGATAGGAAAGTGTTGAGCCCAATCCGGAATTCTTTCTACCAGACCATGGAACATTCGGACTAACCCGGTCGCAGCAGTTCCAATACACTGTACCAACCGGAAGCTGCTTCAGTAGTTGCATAGCCCTGCCTTTGTCGGTCGCAAAAACGGCCGCCGTCAAGCCATACGAGGTATCCTTCATCAGTTTGAGGGCTTCTTCGTCATTTGCTACTTTTTGAATACCGATTATCGGGCCAAAAGATTCCTCTTTCATCAGGTCCATCCCGTGGTTTACCGAAGTCAATACAGTAGGTGTAAAGTAGTAACCCTCTCCTTCTGGAGAAAAACCACCATGTTTCAGTTCAGCGCCTTTCAACAGGGCATCTTGAACTTGATCCAATAGAACCTGAACCTGTGGCTCTCGGGTGAGAGGCCCAATAAAGGTGGATTTATCCATCGGGTCTCCCATCTTATAGGATTTAACCTCCTCAATGAAATGTTCCACGAATTGGTCGTAAATGCCTTCCTGCACATAAATGCGCTCCACCGCGCAACAGCTTTGGCCATTATTGTAGAACGCGCCTTCTGCGGCATTGATGGCGGCTTGCCGTACGTCGATTACATCATCCATGACATAAAGGGGATCTTTCCCCCCTAACTCCAACTGCATCGGTACCAGTTTCGGAGCTACTTGAGTTGCGATATACCTCCCTGTGGCGTAGGATCCTGTGAAAAAATACCCGTCTAAATCCGCTTCAAGTAGCATTTGACCAACCTCTCCCGTTCCAATCACGCACTCAAAGGCATACTCCGGCACCCCCGCTTTCCAAAGCAATTCGCGAAACTTCAATCCCGTCATGGATGCAAATTCGGAGGGCTTGTAGACTACCGAATTCCCCGCAACCAAGGCATACAGGAACACATTATACCCTACATTATAAGGAAAATTCCAAGCTGAGATATTCGCCACAACGCCCAAAGGTTCGTAGGAAATCTGTTCTTTGGTTGCTCCTTCAGAGACCATCACTTCTTCGGCCAGCCATTTTGTTGCATTTGCTTCCAAATGAACCAATCGGTTATTGGCCCCCTTGATCTCATTGATCGATTGCTGTAGCGGCTTACCGGTTTCCTGGGTTAATACGAACGCTAACTCTTCCACCGAATCGGCTACAAGCTCTCCAAAACGAAGCAAAATAGCCAATCGCTCCTCCACCGGTACGTCGGCCCATAGTGGCTGCCCCTTTCGTAGTTTTTCAATTTTTGACAATACATGCTCCTTTGTATCAGAGGGTATTTCGTTGATTAGGGCACCAGTGGCCGGATTAATGACTTGCATGAATTTCTTCTTTGACGTGAGATAAAAACAGTTCGATGATTTTGGAGGAATCCAGCGTTCCGTCCTTTTTCCCGTATGAAAACTCCGGATGCCATTGAACACCCAGCACTTTACCCGGCGCTGCCTGTGTATACCCTACGGCTTCAATGATCCCATCCTCCCGGCTATTGGCCAAAACCTCCAGATCCTTCCCTAGGTCCTTGATACCCTGATGATGCACAGAGTTAACTTGACAATCCCCAACTTTCCCGTAGAGCTGGGCCAACAAGCGATCGGGTACGAGCGTAACCTCGTGCTTTAGGTTATCGTAGGCTTCCGCATCTCTATGAAGGATTGCGTCGAGGCGTTGGGTAGCAATATCCTGATACAGCGTACCACCTAGAAATACGTTCAATAGTTGAAATCCTCTGCATATGGCCAATAGAGGCTTGTCCTTTTTGAAAGCGAATTCCATCAGTTTTAGTTCGTAAGAATCCCTAACCGGATCACCAAGCCATTTGCCGGGGATAATAGGTTGCTCTCCATAACTGCTTGGAGAAAGGTCCGTTCCTCCCTGAAACAAAAACCCATCCATTTGCTCTAAGATTGGATACAGATACCGGTCGTCTACCGAGGGAATGAGTACAGGCAGCACGCCTTCTTGGCACACAAACGTAGCCATATCCTGCTCCAAATAATTCAATGTCTTTGGTCCAAATACCAACCTGTTTGGGTCTGGATACATCAAACAGGCACTGATCCCGATTTTTATCATAATGCCTCTAGGTATAGCTTTCTAAAATCGTCTCTTGTCACGGGCTTCGGATTATTTGGATGACAAAAATCCGCATATGCCAAGTCCGCCAAGGTTTCAATATGCCCATCTTCCACGCCGATATCGGAAAGTCTAATGGGTAGGTTCAACTCTTGGTTTAGGTCAAAAAGGTAATCCACGAATCTACTCCCTGCTTTGGGTCCAAGGCCCATCATATACGCCATCTGATCGAATTGTTCTTCAAAACCCGCAAAATTATACCTCATTCCAAACGGAAGATTAACCGCATTGGCCAAACCGTGGTGCGTATCCAGCAAGCTAGAAAGCGGGTGCGCTAGACTATGCACCACCCCCAATCCCTTTTGAAAGGCTACTGCACCCATCATGGATGCCATGAGCATCTTTGCCCGTGATTCCAAATCCGACTTATGGGTTGCCTGCACAATGGACTCGCTGATCAACTTCATGCCTTCCATTGCGATACCACTGCAAAGTGGTTGAAAATTCTTTGCCAAAAATGCCTCCAAATTATGGGTGAGGGCATCCATACCGGTAGCAGCCGTTACGAACGGTGGGAGGTCCATGGTCAATACAGGATCTGCAAAAACCATTTTGGCCATCAAGCTAGGAGCAAACAAAATACGCTTTTTCTTGGTATCGTCTTCGGCAATGATAGCGCTACGGCCCACTTCACTACCGGTACCTGAAGTAGTCGGAACCGTAACTAAATGAGGAATTGGTTCGGTCACGTATTGATCCCCTCCAATCAAATCATCGTAATCAAAAAGATCCCTGTGGTGATTAATACTCAACGCTATGGCCCTGGCTACATCCAAGGGAACGCCACCACCTATCCCGACAATGGAATCCCTCCCTGTTGTTCCATAGAAATCCTTACCTTTGAGCACGTCTGATTTGACGGGATTTTTGTGCATCTCTGAAAAAACCTCCACCGAAATACCTGCTTGCTTCAACGCCTTAACGATGAGCTTAAAAAAATCAAGCTCTCTGACTAAGGGGTCTGTGACCAGAAGCGGATGGGCTAGACCCTGGGCCTTGAGGTAGTAGGCCAGCTCATCGATCACACCGGCACCAAACCGGATTGCTGTTGGAAAATTTAGCGAATATCTGCTCTTTACGTCCATTTTTTACTGTTCATTTGAGGGTTAAGGGGCATTGCCCAAAGGAGTGTAATAGTAGTTAAATATTACCGATTTTCTATTTATAAGACCACGGAATTTTAAGCTGTAATGGTAAAAAAAAGCAAAAAAAAGCCTCTCCGACGAAACGAAGAGGCTGAATAGATAAGTCTGAATAATTTAAGCTGCGTTACGGGCGGCATTGATAATGCCAAACATCGTTCGCAAAATAAGCTTCTGAAGTGCCGCATCTTCGATCCCTTCTTCCAACATCTTTTGAATGCCATATTGCTGGATCGTAATCAGCGGCAGTACGATCTTTTCGCGGATGCCAATGGACTCCCTGCTTAGCTGACTGTCTTCAAGTAGCTTTTCCATATCCGATACACGCAGGATATTTTTCAACGACCGCTGATATTCCTCGAACAGTATATTCCAAAAACCACCGTATGTAGGACTATCTTTTAGATAGGCGGTAGCAGGATAGAAAGACTTGGCAAGGGACTGCATGGAGTTGCCCAGAAGCGACCTGAAAAACAAGCTTTCCTTATATAACTTGCGAACTTGGTCGAGTTTACCACGCTTTTCCATTTCCTCGATAGATCGGCCCACGCCAAAAAATCCAGGGATATTTTGCTTCATCTGCGCCCAGGCCCCAACAAAAGGAATTGCCCGCAAGTCTTCAAATTTCATCCCTCCGCCTTTGCTTCTTTTCACCGGTCTGGACCCGATATTGGTCATACCGAAGAACTTAAGTGGAGTAACGTGCTCCAAATAGCTTACAAACTGTGGATGACTTTTTAGATCCTTGTAGGCCTCGTAGCTATAACCGGCCATTTCCTCTATCAGGTCCTTTTGATCCTGCGTCAGACTGTTTTCTGAGCTTGGGTACAGATGACTTTCCAACCCAGCACTCAAAAGTTGCTCCAAATTATAGGTACAGCTTACTTGCTTGCCATAATTTGAAGAGATAGTTTGCCCTTGAATTGTCAACTGGATTTCTTTATTCTCCACATTCGGTCCCAGCGAAGCATAGAAATTGTGGGTGTTTCCTCCCCCTCTAGCAGGAGGTCCTCCCCGACCATCAAAAAACACCAAGTCTATTCCTTTTTCCCTAGCTGCGATTGTAAGCGCCTCTTTTGCCATCAAGATAGACCAATTGGCACGAATGTACCCACCGTCCTTGGTGCCATCGGAAAAGCCCACCATGATGGTTTGTTTGTTATTTCGGGCCTTTAGGTGTGCCTGGTAGCTTGGGTTGTTATACAACTGGTCCATGATCGCCGGTGCAGCGGCCAAATCATCGATAGTCTCAAAGAGGGGTACTATGTCCAAATGGAGCCCTTTTGGGTCACCAACCAACAGTTTGGCGAGCTGAAAAACCTCCAACATGTGCTTGGCCGATTGATTATTTGAAATAATATATCGGTGGCAGCCCATGGGGCCATTGTTTTTCTGAATGTATTTAATGACCTGGAAGCTGCTGATCATTTCTCTATGGAAATCGTCTGGCAACGCCTCTTTGGCGGGCAATTGTTGATACCCTTGGATCTTGGCTATTTGCTCATCCTCGGAGGACGCGAGGAAGCCTTCTACAGCCTTTTGCCCTTCTGTCTGCCGGATGATTCCCTCCCAGAGGTCATCGTGTTTGCGGCTGTCCTGTCGGACGTCCATACTGGCAAAATGAAACCCAAATACCCTTACTTTAAAGATAAAGGCATCCAGAATATCCAGAAATAATCCGTCGTGGTGCTCTATGATTCCCTTTCGGGCCTCGTACAACAGGCCAATCAGGTCATCTTTTGACTTAAATCGTTGATCGCCGCCAAAAAGCGAATCGTAAATGCCCTTCTCTGCCTGTATCAGGTAAGGCTCCACATGATGAAAAGTCAACCTTCTCCTCACCTTACGGATATCCCGATAATAACATTTTAATATAGAGTTCTGAAGCTTGTCCGCGACCTTGGTGGTGATATCGTGGGTGACATAGGGATTACCGTCCCTATCCCCTCCGGGCCAAAAACCAACTTTCAGCAAGTTTGGATTTTCCCAATCGTGAACCGGAATGTCCAGCCGCTCGAGCATCCGGATCAGGACATCCGAAATACTGGGATAAAAAACATTTTCCAGAAACCAGCACAAGCTGACCGCCTCGTCATAGGGCGAAGGCTTTTCCTTGTTGATGAAACCTGTTTTACCTAGCTGCTGCAAAAGCATATTGATCATCCCCAGGTCATTGGCGCGAATGGCTGCTTCCAAATCCGTGATAATGGCAAGCACATTGCCCGGGTAAAACTGCGTAGGGTGAGCGGTCAAAGTTAATCTTACGGAAAAGGTTTTCAACTTTTCAATTAAGTCTGCCTTTTTGTGGTCATTTTCTGCACGGGCAATTAGGGCGGTCATGGTACCCTTACCCTTCAAGTCGTTTACTTTCTCAAAAGCGGCATCCTCTATAGAATCAAAAAGAACCACCTGTCTCTCGATGTACTGGACCATTTTAAACAATAGATCATGCCGCTCCTGGTCCGTCTTATCCGACAGCAACTCATCAAAAAACCGGTGGATGATCTCCTTGGGCGTTTTGTTTTTCTCGAATCCCGATTGACAGATACTCGTCAGAATCGGCAGTAGCGTGCCGGTGCGGTAAATATTGTCAAAGGGAAGATCTAAAAAAAGACTGTTGTATATTGTAAAACGCTTGGCGACTTCCGTCTCGTATGCATTTGACATCGTAATATTGGGTTTGGTTTGAGATACAAATTATTCAAAAATGGTCATTTTTTCAATCCAAACATACTTTCGGCGATACAATTTTGAGTTTCGCAAAAATATATCGGTCTACCCTCTTAAAAATCAGTCCATTATTTCAGTCGATACCAAACTAACCTCAATTACATTTCAACCCTTTTCCGGTCAATCGAAATATTTTTGTATTTTTAGCAACTTAAAACCAACCTTTTAACCAAATCAGCATGCTGCTAGTGGTGTTTTCCGGGTTTATCATGGCCATCTGTATGCCGTTTATCCTCAAACTCTTGAGTGGCAAAAGCTCGGCGTGGATATCCCTATTTCCGTTTGCTTTGTTCAGTTATTTCAGTAGCTATTTGCCGCTCGTAAGCGCGGGGGACACCGTGAAAACCCACGTAGAATGGGTTCCCAGTCTTGGCGTTGGGTTGGATTTCCACTTTGACGGGTTGTCTCTTCTATTTACGCTGCTTATTACCGGTATAGGTACGCTTGTTTTCCTATATACTTCGTCCTATTTAAAAGGCCACGTGTATTTGGATAGGTTTTACGCCTACCTGTCATTGTTTATGGCCTCTATGCTCGGGGTCGTATTGGCAGACAACGTGATTACCTTGTTTGTATTCTGGGAACTTACCAGCATCAGTTCCTTTTTTCTGATTGGATTTAACAACGAGAGCGAAGCAAGCAGAAAGTCTGCATTAACGGCGCTTACTATAACCGGTATGGGTGGGCTGTTTTTGCTGGCAGGCATGGTCGCGATCGGATACATCAGTGGAGAATACCAAATCTCTGCGCTCGCATCCATGAAACCGGAAATCCAAGGCAGTGAATGGTATCTGCTGATTATGATCTTGGTTTTTTTGGGCGCATTTACCAAATCTGCCCAATTTCCCTTCCATTTCTGGCTTCCGGGAGCGATGAAGGCCCCCACTCCGGTGTCCACATACCTGCACTCCGCTACCATGGTAAAGGCGGGGATCTACCTGTTAGCTCGTTTCACTCCGATTTTGGGAGGAGATTCCACTTGGAACAGTACCCTGATTATTGTAGGTGGCATCACTATGGTATATGCGGCTATTCACGCCCTGTTCCGTCTGGATTTGAAGGGCATCCTGGCGTACTCCACGATCTCTGCGCTAGGCATCTTGGTGTTTTTAATCGGTATTGGTACCGAGGAGGCGCTGCTGGCTGCGGGAGTTTTTATTTTGGTGCACGCTTTATATAAAGCCACGCTGTTTTTGGTTACCGGCATCGTAGACCACGAAACCGGTACGCGCGACATTTCCAAACTTTCCGGGCTAAACCAGGTGATGAAGCCGGTGGCACTTGCCGCCCTACTCGCAGCCCTATCCAATGCAGGAATTCCACTTACCTTTGGTTTTATCGGAAAAGACCTGATTTATGAGGCCACCCTGCACGCAGGGACCGCAGGAATGGTATTGACAGTGCTGGCATTGGTTACAAATACAGCTTTATTGGTTGCTGGATTCATGGCTGGAATCAAGCCATTTTGGGGTAAATTACCTAGCGCTTTCGAAAAAGTTCACCTCCCGCATTGGACGATGTGGGTACCTCCATTGGTACTGGGTTCTCTTGGCTTGCTATTTGGCTTGCTCCCTGCGCTAGCAGAACCCCTAATTAATCCCGTATTCACCTCACTTACCCTGGAAGCCCCAACGTTTCATCTAAAGATCTGGCATGGGTTCAATACAGTCCTTATGCTAAGCCTTGCCACGTTGGGCATGGGTGCTGGGCTTTTCTTTCTGATAAAACCCTCCGAATCGCTATTGGCAAAGGCTACCCGGTTTGAACGGATATCTCCACAGCATATCCTGACAGGCTTAGCTCATGGATTCTATACGTTCTCGGAGAAATGGACCGGTTTTTTTCAAAACGGATACCTTCGGTATTACCTTATCACCATCTTAAGCTTTCTAACCATACTTCTTGGATACCGATTGTTTTTGGGGGTAGAGCTCTACGTGAATACAGCGATCCTGTCCGAAGTCACACTCTATGAAGCGATCATCGTGATCATCATGGCCTCGGCCATCCTTTTCACGGTGTTTTCCAAGTCTAGGTTAACGGCGGTAGCTTCTTTGGGTGTTGTAGGGTATTGTTTTTGCCTTATCTTCCTTTTTTACTCTGCGCCGGATTTGGCGATGACGCAGTTTTCCATCGACACACTTACTGTGATCCTGTTCGTTTTAGTACTGTATAACCTACCTAAGTACCTGAAGCTTTCTGAAACCAAAGACCGCATCCGTGACGGTATACTATCCCTGGCTTTTGGTGCACTTATCAGCATTTTAACCCTAGAAGTGCTGAATGAAACCGTGAACAAGGATATTTCCACCTACTATGCTGAAAACGCCTATATCCTAGGCAAAGGTAAAAACGTCGTCAATGTAATCCTGGTGGACTTTAGAGGTTTCGATACCATGGTGGAAATCACCGTGTTGGCAATCGCGGCGCTCGGAGTGTTCTCCCTGTTGAAATTACGATTAAAGAGTATTGAAAAAGAATAACACGTATGAAAACCATCATATTCCGGACTGCATCCAATTACCTGTTGCCGCTGCTTTTGTTGTTTGCGGTGTTTATCTTGCTCAGGGGCCACTACCTCCCGGGTGGAGGCTTCGTGGGGGGATTGATTGCTTCCATTGCCTTTGTGATCCATTCCTTTGCAAACGGACTGGACAAGACCAAAAGCATTATCAAGTTTCACCCCGGCTTTCTCATGCCAATAGGCTTGTCCTTGGCATTACTCGCGGGTGCATCTCCATGGTTAATCGGCCAACCGTTTATGACCGGTCTTTGGTTTGAGGAACCCACTCCGGTCATCGGATTGGTTGGGTCTGCGCTTTTTTTTGATACGGGAGTATTTTTGGTGGTTATAGGTGTTACGCTGACCATCATTTTCACCATTTCTGAAGGACTCTGACATATGGAGATATTATTGGTGATCTTAATAGGTTTGTTGTATGCGGCGGGGATCTACATGATCCTGCGAAGGAGCCTTGTTAAATTAATTATTGGCCTTATTCTACTGGGAAATGGTGCCAATATGTTGATATTTCTTTTGGGAAAGGTAGTAAAGGGAAGTCCTCCAATCATTGACGCTTCGGAAAAGATGCTATCTGGACTGTACGCAGACCCACTACCACAGGCCCTGATTCTTACCGCAATCGTCATCAGTTTTGGCTTGCAATCCTTTGCCATCATTCTGGTAAAGCGGGCCTACAAGGTGGTTAAGACCGACGATCTAGATGAAATGAACGCAACCGACGAAGACCTATGAGTAATCCATACATTGTTTTACCGATCATTTTCCAGCTTTTTCTGGCAGTTCTGCTCATGTTTTGTTGGAACCAGAAAAACCTTCAGAAACTCATCAGTGTGGTGGGGTCGGTAATTTCGCTGGCCATTGCCGGCGTACTATTTTCATCTGTCTTGAACAACGGCATATTGACCACCCAGGCAGGTGATTGGGTGGCCCCATTTGGAATTACCTTCGTGGCAGACTCCCTAAGCGCCCTAATGGTGCTCTTAACGGCCATTTCGGGATTGGGTGTGTCGGTGTTTTCCGTCGGCAGCGTCCGCAATGCCCGCGTCAGATTCGGATATTTTGCCATATTTCATTTCCTATTGATGGGCCTAAACGGCGCCTTTCTCGCCGGGGATATCTTCAACCTGTACGTTTGGTTTGAAATCATCATCATTTCCTCTTTTGTGCTGATAACACTTGGCGGAGAAAAAGCGCAGCTAGAAGGTGCAATCAAATATGTAACCATGAACCTCCTTGCCTCTGTGGTGTTTTTGACGGCCATTGCGATCCTGTATGGACTCACAGGTAGTCTGAACATGGCAGACCTTTCCGCTAAGGTGGCAGCTATCGAAAACCGCGGGTTGGTAAATGTCACTGCGGTACTCTTTTTGGTTGGTTTCGGTATTAAATCCGCTATTTTTCCGTTGTATTTCTGGCTGCCTGCTTCCTATCATACTCCTCCTCCCGCTATATCGGCGATTTTTGGTGGGTTACTTACCAAAGTAGGTATCTATGCGCTGCTGCGTGTATTCACGTTGATTTTCATACCCGACGAATTCTTGATTACCGTCATCAGCATCATTGCTGCCCTGACCATTCTTTCGGGCGGCATAGGCGCTTTGATTCAAAACAATATTCGGAAAATATTTAGCTACCTAATCATATGCCACATCGGATTTATGATGGCAGGGTTGGGAATCTATACCGAGGTGGCTATTCTGGGGGTGGTGTTTTACCTTACCCACGATATCATCGTCAAGACAAACCTCTTTATGGTAAGTGGGATTATCTTTAAGATCAAGGGCACCTACAGTTTGCGACTGCTGGGAGATTTCTACAAGCAGTACCCAAAACTCTCGTTACTCATGGCTATTCCCTTGTTTTCCCTGGTGGGCATCCCGCCCCTTTCCGGTTTTTGGGCAAAAGTATATCTAATCCAAGGAGGGATAGCGCAAAATAGCCTCCTACTTGTAGGGTTTATCCTACTCGGAAGTCTGCTCACTTTGATAATCATTGCGAAGGTTTGGGCAGGAGTATTCTGGAAGGAAGGTGTAGAACTACCCAAAAAGAGGGAAGTGAAATACTACCATGAGTTAAAGCCGATAAAGAAAACGGCCATGGTGTCCTCCGTTGTTTTCCTGAGTGCCGTATCCCTATTCATAGGTCTTGGGGCGGAGTATATTATTCAGGTGGCCGCAGCTGTCGCTGAATCGCTGATGAATCCGCAACCGTATATTCATGCAGTTTTAGGTAAAAACGCTTAAATTTATTCCCATGATCAAAACCCGTTTTTTGAGTAACCTTCTTCTTTCCTTCATTTGGCTAGCGGTAACGGGTACCTTTACCTTTCAGAATTTTGTATTTGGCTTTCTGCTGAGCTTTGTGATCATGTGGTTGATCAGTACCAACCGCCGAGAAGAATCCTATTTCAAACGAGGTCCAAAAACCGTAGGATTTATTTTCTTTTTTCTATATGAATTAATAAAGGCTAATATCCAAGTGGCCTATGAGGTCATCACACCGAGTCACCTGATGTCTCCGGGGATCATCAAGATACCCCTGTCTGCAAAAACAGATTTGGAAATCACCCTGTTGGCCAACTTGATCTCGCTAACGCCCGGCACCCTAAGTCTCGATGTTTCGGATGACAGGAAAGTACTGTATGTGCATGCCATGCATGTAAAGGACAGGGATAAATTTATTGAGGACATTAAAAATGGCTTTGAAAGAAGGCTGCTGGAAATACTGCGATGACTATATACGACTACTTATATTATATAATCCTCCCTTGTTTGGCGATTTGCACCGTGATCATCTTTATACGGTTTCTCAAGGGGCCCACGCTTTCTGATCGGGTAGTGGCCTTGGATTTGCTACTGACTACAGGCATAGGTATCATGGCTGTTTATAGCATTCTTACTGACCAACCTACCTTTTTGGACATTGCCATGATTCTTGCGTTAATTGCCTTTTTGGGCACCGTGGCCTTTTCCTACTACTTAGAAAAACGAGAAAAAAATGAATGAGATTTTCATCTATATATTGAGTACTACCGGTGCCTTATTTATCCTACTCGCAGCCATAGGAGTGGTCAAAATGCCCGACCTTTACCTGAGGATATCCGTTACCACCAAGGCGGCAACCTTGGGGATCGGATTGATTTTAGGTGCAGCAGCACTTTATTTCGGCGACACCGCCATCACTTCCAGGGTAATGGCAATCATTCTGTTTATGCTACTGACCGCCCCGGTGGGCGCGCACATGATCGGACGGGCATCGTATTTTACAGGTGTAAAGCTTTGGCTTGACTCAAAATACGATGACTTGGAAGGAAAATACGATGCAAGGACACACAAGCTTTCCAGCGAGGACAAACCAAATCAACCCAAGACAAAATGAAACCATACATCCCAATAGTGGGCTTGTTGCTGTTAGCAGCGGCCTGCGGTAGTCCAACCCAAGAAAACACCTCCGAAACCATGAGTATATCCTATCGCTTTCTGTTGGGTTCATACACCAACGCTCCCGAACACGGTATTTACCTCGTATCCTTCCACCCGGAGGAAGATTCGCTGGCCATCGAAAACGTCGCCTCAGAGCCGGAGAATCCATCTTTTGTAATAATCAACAAGGCTAAAAACCGGGTATACAGTGTAGAAGAAACCGGAGGTGAATCCGGGGGCAAAGTAAGCGCCTTTTCACTGGAACAGGGTAAACTGACCAAGCTAAATACCGTTTCAGCAGGCGGTAACGGACCATGCTACGTCACGCTGGATCCCAGCGAACGTTTTGTGATAGTAGGCAATTATTCGGCCGGAAATTTTTCGGTAATCCCCGTACAAACCGACGGCAGCTTGGCCGATCCGGTTCAGACCATCGACCATAGTGGCAGCAGCGTAAATCCGCGCAGGCAAACGAAGCCTTATGTCCATTCTGCCGTATTCCACCCGAGTGAGAATAGAGTATTAATTGCTGATTTGGGAACCGATGAAGTAGTCGTTTATGATTTTGATGCCACAAACGAGGCTCCCCTACAGGAGTCTGCGGTATCGCGCCTTCGCGTGGAGCCAGGCGCAGGACCTAGACACATGGTATTCAACCAGTCAGGTGATCGGTTGTACCTCGTACATGAGATCACCGCCGCCATAGGCGTCTACGCCTATCAGGATGGTCAACTGAGTCATTTGGAAACCCATTCCCTGTTAAGGGAGGGATTTGAAGGAAATGTAGGCGCTGCGGAAGTCCGCCTTTCTCCTGACGGTGCGTTCCTATATGCTTCCAATCGTGGAGATGCAAATGAGCTAATCGTATTTTCAATAGGCACGGAGGGAAAACTTACTCACGTTCAAACGATCAGCTCCGGAGGTATAGCCCCAAGAAACTTCAATATTACTCCTGACGGAAACTACTTGCTTGCCGGTAACCAAAACAGCAATACGCTGTTGGTGTTCATAAGGGATCCCCAAACCGGAAAAATCACCCCTACGGATACCAAACTGGAGGTCAATAAGCCGGTTTACATCACCTTTGTCGATTAAACCATCGGAATAATCCGTATTGGTAATCAACTATCTTTTACTTATTATTGGGATCTGAAAGCCCTAAGGGGCTTTTCCATTTAGATACCAATTCTAACATTCATGACTTCATTGAGCGAGTTAACCTACAAAAGCATCCTTAACAGAAGGGAAACAGAAAAAGCCATCGATCTGATAAAGACCAAGTTTCCGGTTATTTTAGCTGAAAAACTGAACTTGTTTAAGATTTCCTGTCCACTCGTCATCATGGACGGGACTGGAATTAACGATGACCTGAACGGAACAGAGCGCCCGGTGCGATTCCCCATAAAAAATCAGCAAGATGCATCCGGCGTGGTGGTTCAGTCCCTGGCCAAATGGAAAAGGTGGCAGTTAGCCGAGCTTGAAGTTGAAAACGAAGAGGGAATAATTACCGATATGCGTGCTCTTAGGCCGGATGAGGACTATTCCCCCATCCATTCCTTGTATGTAGATCAGTGGGATTGGGAAAAGCGCATCGATCCATCTATGCGCAAACTGGATTACCTAAAAGCAACTGTAAAGACCATATACCAGTCATTTTTGGATATGGAGTCGATCCTATTTGGGGAATTCGCAGATTTAACCCCTTGCTTACCCAAAGAAATTGCCTTTATTGAAGCGGAAACGCTCCTTCAGAAGTACCCCTCTCTCACCCCAAAAGAACGGGAAGATCAGATTGCACGGGAGCTTGGCGCTGTTTTCATACTTGGTATTGGAGGAAAGCTTAGTAACGGTGAACCCCATGATGGGCGTGCACCAGACTACGATGACTGGAGCAGCGAAAACGAAGAGGGTTACCAAGGACTTAACGGAGACCTTCTCGTATGGAACCCCGTACTGGAAAAATCCTTCGAACTTTCGTCCATGGGTATCCGCGTGGATGCTGATGCACTTACCCGCCAACTAGGTATGGTAGGAGCCTTGGACAGGACCCGTCTGTTTTTTCATCAAAAACTACTGAACAGAGAGCTTCCCCAAAGCATTGGTGGCGGCATTGGCCAATCACGAACTTGTATGTTTCTACTGAGAAAACGGCATATTGGCGAGGTTCAATCCGGCATTTGGCCGGTAGAGGAACAAAAGAAGTGCAAAGAGGCCGGAATATCTCTCATGTAATTGAATCCTTTGAAAGCCATATCCTAGCAATATTTGGGAGATTTGGTTTTTTTTGAAAAATTAATCTCATAATGTATTTCATTTATAAAAAGAATCCTTACCTTTATCACAATTAATACAATCAATTTATATTACTATTATGAACACAGGAAAAGTTAAATTTTTTAATGAGTCTAAAGGATTCGGTTTTATTATTGATGACGAGTCATCAAAAGAGTACTTTGTGCATGTCTCCGGTTTGATCGATGAAATCAGAGAAGACGACGATGTTACTTTCGACCTCAAAGAAGGAAGAAAAGGTCTGAATGCTGTGAATGTGAAAGTGGTTAGCTAATCATATCATTGACAATCAGTTTAAAAAAAGCGGCTCAAAAGCCGCTTTTTTTATTTTTACTCACTTTTTAGATTTTTCCCGATAGATCGCGTCTACCAATCCATCCTCCTTTGCATCGCTACCCAATTGCCAGAACATAATTCCACCTAAGCCCTCATCCATCGCAAAGCGGGTTTTTAGACGGATGGAAACGGTGTCCTCGTAGGTAATAAATACACTGTCTATCGGATGATACAGGTAGGGCGCCAGCGCTTTTTCATCCCAATACCGGTCAAAACCACCCTTACCTTCCATCGTTTCTCGAATGGCCTCATAACTACCCCTCCCTGCCCATGGCCCACGGTTTCCTTGAAAGAGCCCGTTGTTGATGGGCGGCACCCCTATCCAGCCCTTGCCATAGAATGCCGCTCCAATTACCAATTGGCCAGGGTCAATTCCTTTGTCGGTACAGTACTGAATGATTTTCTGAGCCGAATAGGGTCTGCTTGGATCTCCCCTTTCTTTCAGATACTCTCCAGCAGGAGTTCCCTCCAGATCCTCCATGGTTAAGTTTCCCAAGTTTGTATGGTGCATTGTGTACCTGTCCCCCCCTCCAGCGAGGTCGTAGGTCATTAGATTCATATAATCCACATGGCGCATTACCTCTTCCAATTCGATGTGATCAAAGAAACGCTCCCATCCAGCCGCAGCAAATGTCAATAATTGGGGTTGCTCTAGCCCTTTTAAAGCCTCCCGAAGCTCAGCCATCAATAACGTAAAATTCTCTTTATCCTCTGGAATAAAGGGGTTTCCTATCCCGGGTAGTCCAGGATATTCCCAATCGATATCCAAGCCATCCAGCTTATACTCCCGCTGGAAATCCACTACCGATGATACAAAACGCTTTCGCTTCTCAGGATCTCTAGCCATATCGGAAAAGCCTCCAGAACCACCCCATCCCCCACAGGCTATCATCACGCGTAAATTTGGATAAACAGACTTCTTTTCGACCAGCTTTTTAAGAACCAAGGCCGAGGAGTCGTTTTTAAACTTCATTTCATCATCGATCACTTCGGTAAAGGAGTAGATGATATGCGTCAACTTATCATACGGCAGTTCATCCACCTCCGCATTTCGCCAACTGGCGTAATAATAGGCCATCACCATTATCCCGGAATCGGTAGGTCTCTCCACCACTCCATCCTTCGTTCCGCAGGATGCAGCGAGTAGAATCACGAAGACGAACACTAAAAACTGAGCACCTGTATTCATATGTCTATAATTGTTTTTCAAAGGTCATAACTTGTCCCGGTTTATCGGGATGGAATCTCGCACGGTTTCCTCGATAGCGATCGGGGCATCCCTCTGTGTGTCGCAGCGTCGTGCTCGATTTCATCAGCAAGAATATATTTTATGGCTGAATGTACAAAAATTTGCGCATAAGTGGAGAGTACTCTCTCTGGTCCAAGGGATAAATTTCTTTCTCTTGAGGTAAGAAAGTGCATGTACCTGCCTCGAATCAAAATGAGTTGTCTCTAAAAATCTGATTCTAAAACACATACACTAGGGAGCTTAGGGATATTTGGTTTTTTGGAAATAAAACCGTAGTCTTGTCTTAAAAAACTGGGGTTTTGGAGGTATATATTTTTAAAAATCCCTGCCCTAGGCCACTAACAATACCTAAGCCCATGCACTCTCAAAAGATAAGACTCTTGTCTTTTACCAACAAATCTTCTTGAGATAGTGTGGGTAGTCGACATATCTAACGCTAAAACTATTTTCAATTAAACTAACTAAACAATCATGTCAAAGAAAGTCGTAACGCTTGGTGAAATCATGCTCCGTCTATCAACCCCTGACTTCAAAAGATTTGTACAAGCAGATACGTTTGATGTAACTTACGGTGGTGGAGAGGCTAATGTAGCCGCTGCTCTTTGTAATTATGGCCTGCAAGGCACGTTCGTGTCCAAGGTTCCGGATAATCCAATTGGACAGTCAGCGATCAATCACCTTAGAAGGTTTGGTGTGGACACCCAGTTTGTGGCAAGGGGAGGAAAAAGGCTTGGTATATACTTTTTGGAAACCGGCGCTTCTATGAGGGCCTCACAGGTTGTCTATGATCGTGCTGATGCCTCCATTGCTGACATGGATATCAGTGAATTTGACTTTGACAAGATATTTGAAGGAGCGGTTTGGTTTCACACAACCGGAATTACCCCTGCATTGAGTGATAAAGCAGCAGCAATTACCGAAGCAGCACTGAAGGCCGCAAAAGCAAAAGGCGTAACGACTTCCATAGATCTGAATTATCGAAAAAAGCTGTGGAGCAAAGAAAAAGCCCGCGAAGTTATGACCAAGCTTTGCCAGTACGTGGACGTGTGTATCGGTAACGAAGAAGACGCTGAAACGACCCTTGGGTTTCACAGCAATGAAACCGACGTCACAAAAGGAGAACTGAACCTGGATGGCTACAAAGATGTATTCAAACAGATGAAAGAGAAGTTTAACTTCAAATACATTGCGTCTACCCTTCGCGAAAGCTACAGTGCATCGGATAACGGATGGAGCGCTCTTGTATACGATGGATCAGAATTTTACCATTCCAAAAAATACGATATCCGAATCGTGGACCGAGTAGGTGGCGGAGATTCCTTTGCTAGCGGTTTGATTTATGGATTGGTTTCCGGTATGAAGATGAGCGATGCGACGGAATTTGCCGTGGCGGCTTCTGCTTTGAAACACACCTTCCCAGGCGACATGAACCACGCTACCCTGAGCGAAGTAAAAGTACTCATGGAAGGGGATGCCAGCGGACGGGTACAGCGATAAGTGCTTTCAGCAATCAACCATTTATTCACTGCAATCGCCTTTCTCCTATGATCATTGATTCATTGTCCAATGCTTCCCGCTACTACGCGGTGCATCCTCTATTCAAACAGGCGTTTGAATACATCTTTTCCCAAGACCTGAACAACCTGACTCCGGGCAAATCGGACATCTCTGGGGACAGCTTAAAAGCTATCACATTCGTGGATGCTCCGCTGAAAACGGAATCGGAATCCTTGGCGAAATTTGAATGCCATGACAAAAACATTGATATACAGCTGTGTGTCATGGGATCAGAAACCATTGGCTGGAAGCCAAGGCAGGCCTGTGTTTCGTTGAAAGGCGAGTACAATCCTGAGAAAGATGTCAGTTATTACAACGACCAGCCTGATATGTATTTTCAGCTCGGCGAGGGGCAATTTGCTATTCTTTTTCCAGAGGACGTGCATGCCCCGATGATTGGAGAGGGTACGGTGAGTAAGTTGGTAATTAAAGTTAAACAGTAGCCTTAAGGGCTATAGAAACCTAGTCGGTTCGTCATTTGCCCTGCTTTCATGGCGGAGGCGCAAAAACCTTATATTATGGCACTAAAAGAAGACCTGTTAAAAATGCTGCCTGAGCAAGGCATCCTGCCGCTGTACTTCGACAAAGACCCAGAAGTGAGTCTGGAAGTCCTAAAGGCGCTGTACGCATCCGGTATACGTATGGTGGAATACACCAATCGGGGACCAGCAGCATTAGAGAATTTTAAGAAAATGAAGGAACTCCGTGATCGGGAAATGAAGGGTTTATATCTCGGTATTGGAACCATCAAAAACGCGCAGCAAGCGAAGACCTACATCGAGGCTGGAGCAGATTACATCATCTGTCCTGGTACCATACCGGAAGTAGCGAAGGTAGTGGATGACCATGGAATGCTTTGGGTTCCTGGCTGTATGACTCCCTCCGAGATCATTGCTGCTGAAAATTTAGGAGCAAAGCTGATCAAGCTATTTCCTGGAGATCTCTTAGGGCCAGGATTTCTGTCATCTATCAAGGCACTATTCCCTGACCTGCTATTTATGCCCACTGGCGGGGTATCCTTGGACAGAGATAACCTGGAGTCTTGGTTTAAAGCTGGCGTATGCGCGGTAGGTATGGGCAGTAAGCTGATAAGCAAACCACTTTTGGAAGCAAAAAACTATGCCAAAATCCAAGAGATGACCAAACAAGCCATTGAAACCATCAAAGAAATAAAAGGCTAAATTGTCCAAGACGTTTGTCAATACAGAAAAGAGGTCCTAAGCGGGACCTCTTTTTGTATTTCAGCGCTTAGAAAGCATCAAGAAGAACAGACTCTAAATGGGGTGATTGAAAAACTACAAGTACTGAACACCTCGTATTCGCTTCTTCTCAACTACAGATTGGGTAGAAATGCGCTTTTTTAGAATCATCCATGGGCTACTTTTGAGAGAAAATAAGTACATTGGATGTTCAAAAACTACTCAATTCCATACACATATGAACCCAACCACCCCTCGTAGGACTTTTGTCAAGCAATTGGGAATGCTAACAGCCAGTGCATTGGCAATACCCACCATCATTCCCGGTTCCGCACTGGGAAAGAATGGATTTGTAGCACCATCTGACCGGATTAACCTGGCCTTTATCGGAGCTGGAAACCAAGCTGGAAACGATGTTCGCGGCTTTTTGGACGATCCACGGGTGCAGATTACCAGTATCTGCGACATCAATAAGGAAAGTTCCGGATATTGGAACGGTAGGGTAGCGGGTAGGGAATTTATCATGAAAATGGTAGATGATTACTACAGCGAAAAACACGGTAAAAAATTCCGATCAGCGAAGGGTTTTCTGGACTTCCGAGAAATTGTGGAAGCCAAAAATATCGATGCAGTAGAAGTGGTGACCCCCGACCACTGGCATGCCATACCCGTATTGATGGCAGCGGCAAATAAAAAAGACATCTACTGCCAAAAACCTCTGACACTTACCATAGGAGAAGGCAGAGCGATGTCGGATGCGGTCAAAAAATACGGTGTTATCTTTCAAACGGGAAGTCAGCAACGCTCCGGCAAGGAATTCCGGCGGGTATGTGAACTGGTCAGAAATGGCCGCATTGGAAAGCTTCAAACTGTCATCTGTGGTTTGCCAGGCGGTACTCCCGACTTTGGTAAGACCGGCCATCTAACCGAGACTGTTCCCGTTCCCAAAGACTTTGATTACGATACCTGGCTTGGACCGGCACCAGAAGCTCCTTACTCTCCTGCCAGAACCCACGTCAACTACCGATGGGTACTTGATTACTCGGGCGGAATGGTGACTGATTGGGGTGGTCATCATCCGGACATTGCCCAGTGGGGCCTGGGAATGGACCATACCGGGCCTGTAAAGATTCAGAACCCATCTTCTGTATGGTCAGATCATCCCGTTTGGAATACGGCGACGGAGTTTTACTTTGAATGCCTCTATGAAAACGGTGTCAAACTCATTGTTTCCAATGAAGCCGAACAAGGGGTAACGTTTGTCGGTTCGGAAGGCAAGGCTTGGGTAACGAGGGGAAATTATAAAGTCACTCCGGAGAAAATCGACGAAACTATCATTGGCCCGGAAGAAATCAATCTTTACAAAAGCGAAAATCATTATCGAAACTTTATCGATTGTGTCATTTCTAGAAAAGAAACCATAGCACCCTGTGAGGTAGGCCATCGGTCCATTACCATTTCACACTTAGGGAATATCGCCATGATGCTGAACCAAGACCTGGATTGGGATCCGGTGGCGGAGCGCTTTCCGAACAATTTTGCCGCCAATCAATTTTTACATCGGCAGATGAGGGAGCCTTGGGGCGCACTTTACCGAAAGTATCTGGTATGAGGGAAGCATCCCGTTTAAAAACCAAAGGGTTGGCACATAACGTACCAACCCTTTTTTCTTTTAGCAAGCGATCTTAGCATCCTGCCAATGCTTCTCTATATAGACAAATGGTTGGCTATAAAGTCGTTTTTGAACTTACCCTTTGGATCATACTCCCGTATAAGGTCCCGAAAATCACCTATCCGTTCGTATTGGGCTTCCAAATCCGATGCCTGGAGAGTAAAGAGCTTCCCCCAATGAGGGCGCACCCCAAAGGGCTTCAACCTACTTTCAATTTTCGGCAAAAGCTTTTGAACACTCGCCCAATCCGGCTTCCAAGTAAAATGTAACGCAATGCTGTCTCTCCCGTAAGAAGGACTCATCCAGAGTTGATCCGCGGCAATGGATCTGACTTCAGAAATCAGGAGATGCGGATATATTTCGGCACCCATTTCATATAGTGCATGAATGGCTTCCACTGCCCGTTCCCTAGGGACAAAATACTCGGACTGCAACTCCGCACCGCTTGATGGAGTAAACTCCATTTTAAAATGTGGAAGGCGCAGGTGCCAAGGCCCAGGAAGTCCCATCTGTTCGGTGCAGTTTACCGGAGAAATTTCGCGGATAGGGTGTAGATGATTTTGAGCGAGCGTTGCACCATAAAAGTCTTCCGCTACCCGTGGGATCTGCATACCATGAATCCGCATTTTTAACCAAAGTTGATTGATCCGGTGTCCTTGCCAATCGGTAAATAAACTCACACTATACCCACTCGAAAAAATCTCTTCAAAGTGGTCGCTGAGAGAATGCAAGGGTAAATCTTCGTACACAAACTGACACACATCGAAAGTCGGTTCAATCTTCAATGTCACACGGTGAACCACACCTAGCGCTCCCAGATGCACAACCATTCCGTGAAAACGGTCACCATCCCTTTCTTCGGAAACCTGTACTACATCACCGTTGGCGGTAATCAGATCCATCCCAACGACTACAGAAGGCAGGTTCCCATTTTTATCACCCGACCCGTGGGTTCCGGTTGCACAAGCACCCGCCACAGAAATATGAGGCAGGGATGCCAAATTGTGCAGTGCAAAACCCGCCTCATGAAGTGTAGAGGCCAACACCCCATATTGAGTGGATCCATTTACAGATACCGTCCTATCAGCCGCTGAAATCTCGATGAGATCATCCATCGCATCCAGAGAAATCTGACGGTGCGGGGTGTCCGCTATGGTGTTAAAGGAATGCCTAGTTCCCAATACACGAAGATGGTTCTGTTTACTGAGCACTTTTCGAACTTCGGAAACGCCGCCCGGTCTTTCCAGCCCAGAGGCAGAGTAAACGAGGTTTCCCGCCCAATTTTCCCTGGAAACTTGGTGTTTCCCACCGCTACAAGACACCATCGGAAGAAAGCTGTTTCCGGCCAACAGTAGGCCGGAGGTTTTCAAGAAAGCTCTTTTCTTCATCCATCATCGCTTTTAGGGGAAAATACCCAAATCCATGTAACTGACGGCAATTCGCTCAAGCGCAAGAATAAATCCTGCTGTTCGGAGACTTTGTATATTTTTCTCTTTGCGGGTTTTATTCATCTCATGATAGGCGGTCACCATGGTCTCTTCCAAGCCGGAAACCACTAAGTCCCGTTCACTGGCGCCTTTTACGATAATGTCTCTTTGACCCTGCGTAAACCGATCACCAGTCGCATTTTCAATGCTGTCCAAGAGCGCGTCATATTTCTTCATGTCATACCGCTTTTCCAATTTCCCGAAAGAAACCCTAGAAAGGTTCTTCAGCCACTCAAAATAGGAAACTGTCACACCTCCAGCATTTAGGTACATATCTGGGATAATCATCACCTGCTTTTCTGCCAATATCTTCTCAGCTTCCTGGGTCACCGGCCCATTGGCTGCCTCACCAATGATTTTCGCTTTGATTTCGCTGGCATTTTCTCCGGTGATCTGATTTTCCAGTGCTGCTGGAACCAAGATGTCACAGGGATAGGTTAAAAGGGACTTGGCATCTGCAATGAATTCTCCTTTGGTATACCCTTTAAAGCCTTTATTTTCCAGTTGGTAGGCTTTAAGTGCTTCCACGTCAATTCCATCCTCGTCGTAGATACCACCATTGTATTCCGCTACTCCGGTAATCAATGCTCCTGCCTCAGACAGGTACTTGGCAGAATGGTAACCCACATTTCCCAATCCCTGGACAATTACCTTTTTACCCTTCAGACCTGTCGTCAGTCCGAGTGCATCCATATCCTCTTTTACGCTGACTGCCTCCCTGATGCCAAAGAATACACCCATACCTGTTGCCTCCGTGCGCCCATCGATTCCATGCTGGGAGAGCGGCTTACCAGTTACGCAGCCCTTTGCATTGATTACATTCGGGTTAAATGCCTCAAAGGTATCCACGATCCAGGACATCTCTCTGGCACCCGTTCCATAATCCGGGGCAGGCACATCAATGGCCGGACCAATAAAATTTTTTTTGATCAATTCCGAAGTATACCGTCGCGTGATTCGCTCAAGCTGACTAACGTTGTATTTGGTAGGGTCGATGCTTACACCACCCTTTGCACCTCCGAAGGGAATATTTACCAGTGCACATTTATAGGTCATCAAGGCAGCTAGCCCTTTTACTTCCTCTTCATTTACATAACTGCTGTACCGTATCCCTCCTTTGACCGGGAGCTTGTGATGGGAATGCTGTATGCGATAGCCTTTCAAGACCTGGTAGGTACCGTCGTCGTTTCGAATGGGAAAACTGAATTTAAAGATAGCGTTGCAGGCCTTTATCTGCTCTAGCAGTCCGGGGTGAATATCCATGTGCGCAGCAGCACTGTCCACGGCCATGCACACATCGTCGAATAAACTGTACGCTTCATTTGCTTCTGACATAGTTGGTATTGTTTGAGTGAAAGAGTGATTTTATTATCCATTAAAAGAGTGAAAAGCCAAAAGGAGAATGCTTGAAATAGCATCCAAAAAGGGCTTTACTGTTCCCAAAGGTCGGACTGTGCGTAAGGGCTACCTGGAACTTCGGTAAAAAAGGTGCCATCCACGAACCTAAACTGCACAGATAGGCTGTTTAGTTGCCTCAGTTCCTCTGCATCAAGTATAACCTCCTGCGCCGCAAAGTTCTGCGTAATCCGCGCCTGATTTACAGATTTGGGGATCACTGCCATACCCCGGTGAAGCGCGTACGCAATCAATACTTGGGCCGGGCTTACACCGTGGTTCCTGGCAATCTCGGCAACTGCTTGATCCTCTAACAGAACCGGGTCGTCTTCTCTCCTCCTCGCCTTTGGGCGGTCTGCTGAACCCAACGGTGAATACGCCGTAAGTAGGATGCCACGCTCCTTGCAAAAACTCACCAGTTCGTCCTGGCGCAGATAGGGGTGCGATTCGATTTGGTTCATTTCGGGCCTAACATCTGAAGAATCCAGTATTTCTGTCAGTTTGGCGATATTAAAATTAGACACCCCTATATGGCGTGCGCGCCCGGAGATCTTTTGATTTACCATTCCTTTCCATGTGCCGGAAAGAGACGCTTCTTCATAGGAAAGATAATCATCGCCCTGCTTGGGAAACAAAACGTGAGATTTGAGGGCCACGGGCCAGTGAATCAGATATAAATCCACGTAGTCTAACTGGAGATCAGCCAATGTGCGGTCCAATCCACCGGCTACTTCGCCCTCTAAATGAGCATTATTCCACAATTTTGACGTGATAAAGATTTCTTCTCGCCTTACGATGCCATCGGCAAAGGCCTTCGTCAGCGCATCTCCCACCTCTTTTTCGTTTTGATACACGGCCGCACAGTCTAAATGGCGGTATCCTGCCTGCAATGCCCAAAGTACTGCCTGGAATACTTCACCAGGTGCAGATTTCCACGTACCCAGGCCTATAGCTGGCATTGTATCCCCATTCGAAAAGGTCAATTGATTCATAAATGTGTTGGTGTAATTGGTTGGTGTATGTTTAGATGTAATGTTATAGCAGAAAATACCCGAACGATCCGATCCGAGATGCAAACCTATTTTTAACGAACGTAAAAAGGAGCCCATGGTTTTAGGTCAACACCTCCAACCGACTGGTAGTAGGCTCTTTTTTGGTTTTATGAAGATACGAAAAAAGGCGCAAAAGAAATAGAATCTTTCGCCGTTTACATCGCTATTCTATTTAAAACTAAAAAATCCTGCTATGTACAGGATTTTTTAAAATGAAATAAATACTATCTGATCGCTAGAGACCAAACAAGCGGGGCAACCAAAGCGTAAGCTGTGGAAACAGCGTGATGATCAATAGCCCTACTATCATTGTGATAAAAAACGGCAGCAAGGGCAAAAACACCTTTGCAATACTGGTCTTAGCCACACCCACACCAACAAAGAGTACAGAACCTACTGGCGGCGTACAAACTCCGATACATAGGTTGAGCACCATCATAATGCCAAAATGCACTGGATCTATGCCCAAGGAAACAACGGCAGGTAAAAAGATGGGGGTAAAAATCAATACTGCGGGCGTCATATCCATAAAGGTCCCGACAAACAACAGGATTAAATTGATAATAATCAATATCACAAACTTATTCTCGCTGAGAGCCAACAAACTGGCACTAATGGACTGGGGAATATTTTCACTGGACATGGCCCAAGACATACTCATAGAGGTGGCGATCAGCAGCATCACGATCGAGGTAGTCTCCGAAGATTTCAACAAAATTTTGGGGAGATCCTTTAGGCTGATTTCTCTATAGATAAACGATAGGATGATGGTATAGACCACAGCGATGGCAGAAGCCTCAGTAGCAGTAAATACTCCCACCACAATACCACCGATTACTACCACAAGCAAAAACAAACTAGGCAGGGCATCCAAAAACTTCTTCACCAGCTCTTTGAGGGGAGTCACTTCGCCGTGCTTGAGGTTGTGCTTCTTGATAAAAACAGCCGCAGTACCCATCAACAGCAAACCGATCAAAATACCGGGAATGTAACCTGCCACAAACAGGGCCGCAATGGAAACTCCGCCGCTAGCCAATGAGTAAACGATCAACACATTGGATGGAGGAATGATCAAACCTGTGGTGGAGGAGGTGATGTTTACCGCTGCCCCCAACTCCCGAGGATAGCCCTCTTTTTCCATGCGGGGCCCCAAAATACCGCCAATCGCAGAAGCCGCTGCTACTGCAGAACCCGCAATGGCACCAAAAAGCATAGAGGCAATCACATTTACATACAAAAGACCACCCGGAAGACGCCCCGTAATCGCTTTCGCCAAATCAATCAAGCGATTCGCAATACCTCCCTTGTTCATAATTTCTCCGGCAAGAATAAAAAACGGAATGGCCAACAGCGAAAAACTGTCCAATCCCGTACCCATACGCTGAGCGATGGTGGTGGCAGAAGGAACCGTGGCAATGGTCACGGTCAACGTAAGAAAACTGGAAAGGCCCAAGCTCCATGCTACCGGCACCCCCAAAGCCATCAAAGTGATAAAGCTTAAGACAAGTATGACAACACTGATATATTCCATGAAATTTAGCTATTTTGGGTAATGGGGTGAATAAGGATTTTTCGAATTTCCACGATTTGGTAAAACAGCACCAACAAACCACTGATGGGTATGATCACATACACGTAGGCCAATGGAAGACCCAAAGTTGCTGATTTCTGCTGGAGTGTATAGGTGATATACACCAGATTTCCCCCACCTAAAATCATCACGGGAACTACAAAGGCTACTATAACCAGGTGAATAAAAACCATCAAACGCTGCTTTGCAACACCGTGTAATTTTTGTGGATAGATATCGATGGCCAAGTGTTCGTTTTTACCCGCGACATAGGCAGCCCCCAACATGCCTAGCCATACTAGCAGGTACCTTGATAGCTCATCGGTGTAGGAACTAGGAGACTGAAACACATAGCGCGAAAGCACCTGCCAGGTCACATTGAATACCATAACCCCCATGATGACGATCAGCATCACAGATACGACTCGGTCGATATTGCTTTTTAACTTTTCCATACGATTCAATAACTTCGGATTTTTTCTACCAGCTCATACATCTCGGGGTCATTCACCTTCAACGCCTCGTATACACTTTCAACCGCCTTGCGGAAAGGTTCTTTGTCAGGATAGGAAACCTCAACACCCGCTTCTTGGAGGATGCGCATAGATTCTTCCACCGACTCCGCCCAAAGCTTGTACTGGTAGGTGGCCGATTCGTCGGCAGCTTCCTGAAGCCACTGCTTTTCCTGATCACTCAGCCTTTCCCAAACTTTGGTGCTGACAATCATCATGTCCGGAACGGCAGTATGTTCGTTGAGGCTATAGAATTTACACACTTCGTAATGCCGGGAGGTCAGCAAACTGGGCGGATTGTTTTCAGCACCATCCACGATACCCTGCTGAAGCGCTGTATACAGTTCCCCAAATGACACCGGTGTAGGTGAACCACCAAAGCTTTGAATCAACCGGACAGCCGTTGGGCTTTCCATTACTCTAATCTTCAGGCCTTTGATATCCTCTGGATTTTCTACCGGCTTGGCCTTGGTATAAAAACTCCGCTTACCAGCATCGTAAAAGCAAAGACCTTTAAACCAATATTTTTCTCCTGCGGCCAGCAGATCCTTGCCAATCGGCCCTTGCAATACCTTCAACTGATGCTCGTCGTCCCGGAATAGGTAGGGTTGACTTAGCACTTTGATTTCCGGCGCAAACCCTTCCATGGCCGCTGTGGAAACCTTCGTCATGGCCAAGCTGCCTATCTGCAGGAGCTCTACGAGTTCCCGCTCAGAACCCAATTGCTGATTGGGGTAGACCTGTATTTTGACTGCCCCGTCGGACTTTTCTTCCACCCGTTCGGCCATAAAAATCATGGCGGCATGAACGGGGTGGCTGGTATCGAGGCCATGGCCTAATTTAAGGATGCGGACTCCTCCTGGCTTGGAGCAGGATCCCAACAGAAAGACCAGCCCAAGGCTAAGCCCGACCAAGATGCGAGGTATTCGGGGTAAATTGTTAAAAGAACGCTTTGTCATGTTTGGGTAAACTTAATTTCCGCTTATTTATTTGGGTGAAATACAAATCAATAAAATTACTGCCTAAATTCATGTCTAAATAGCATTTTTTTACAGGATCGGAACCAAGATTTACTCATAAAATAAGCTATTTCTTTGAAGGTCAACGCAGTAACTTGCCCACATTTTCTCCTTTCACCAGATGTTCCACTTCTTCGACGGTCACAAAATTGGCATCGCCGGGAATAGAATGCTTGAGTACTGACGCAGCCACGGCATAGTTCAATGCTTCTGCATCGTCCTTATAAAGCAGCCCGTAGATCAATCCGGCCATAAATGCGTCTCCTCCCCCCACTCTATCCACTATACTTGGCATATCAAAGGATCTACTGCTGACCAACTCCCGACCGTTCCACAATACACCGGACAGGATATTATGGGAAGAACCGAGTGACTCCCGCTGAGTAGTAGAAATGTATTGTATCGTCGGGTACTGTCGCTGTGCTTCCACACAGGCCTGCACATAATCTGTCTCCTGTATACCCAGGCAGTTTTCCAGATCGGTTAAACCAGCGATAATCACATCGGTATGTCTGATCAGTTCAGGCATCACGTCGAGGGGAGACTTGCCATATTGCCAGAGATTTCGGCGGTAATTGATATCACCACTGATCTTGACATCGTATTGCCGGGCGGCCTGCACTGCACTGAGGCAAAGCTTGGCCGTTGCGGCGGAGATAGCTGGCGTTATGCCAGTCCAATGGAACCAATCTGCCCCGTCAAACACACTCGCCCAGTCCACCTCCGCTCCATCGAACAACGAAAACGCAGAATAGAATCTATCATAAATTATTTTGGAAGAGCGGTGCATTGAGCCGTTTTCAAAAAAATACAGGCCCATTCTGCCTTCACGGAGAAATACAAATGAGGTGTCGATGCCCGCCGAACGAAGGTAGCGTATGCCCGCCTTGCCGATGTCGTGGTTTGGAAATGCGCATACATGGGCAACGGACTGATCCCAGTAGGCCAGCGAGGCAGCCACGTTTGCTTCTGCGCCTCCGTATTGAACCTCATAATCATGCGTTTGGATAAAGCGCTCGTGTCCCGGCGTAGAAAGCCGCATCATGACTTCTCCGAGCGTGATGATTCGTTTGGTCATCTGTACCATCTGGTTAGGGTATTAATCGGGCCAACCCGGTCGAAAAAAAAGCCTTCAGGAAACCTTATTTCTACGAATTATTCCTAAATTGTGCAATCGATTGCTCAATATAACACAAAAAAACGAAATGAAACATAAAGTGCTTAAAATACATCCTGCAGATAATGTACTGGTAGCTTTGGCGGATTTGAGAAAGGGAGACACGGTGCAGTTTGAAAACCAAGCCTATACCTTACACACTGATGTCAACGCAAAGCACAAGTTTGCCATACAGGGCTTTCAGCCTGGGGATCATATCTATATGTACGGGATCATCGTCGGAAAAGCGCTACACCCGATTGCTGCCGGCGAAGCCATCACCACACAGAATGTAGCACATGCCACTTCAACATTTACCGGTAGACGGGATTCGGCTACCTGGCAAGTGCCTGATGTAAGCAAGTGGAAAAGCAGAACCTTTGATGGCTATCACCGCGCCGACGGAAAAGTAGGCACCGCAAATTATTGGTTGGTCGTTCCCTTGGTTTTTTGTGAAAACCGAAACATCGAGATACTAAAACAGGCTTTTGTTGAAGAGCTCGGATTTGTTAAACCAAATCCCTACACCAGCATCGTTCGGCAAATGAAGAATCAGTATCTGAGCAATGGATCTACCAACTCGGGAGAGATGATGCTAGACACTGTAGAAGCGTCCGAAAACGATAGAGTTTTCAAGAACGTGGATGGTATTAAATTTCTTACCCATCAGGGAGGTTGCGGAGGGATCCGCCAAGATTCCGAGGCGCTTTGTGCCTTGATTGCCGGCTACATCGCCAATCCCAATGTAGCAGGGGCAACAGTCCTCAGTTTGGGTTGTCAGAATGCACAACCCGCTATCCTTCGGGAAAAGCTGGCAGCCTTATCCCCCAAACCCGAAAAGCCAGTAATCATATTGGAGCAGCAGCGGGAGGGAACAGAATCCACCTTGCTCCAACGGGCCATACAGGAAACGTTTCTTGGATTGGTCGACGCAGACAAAGTAGAACGTCAACCCGCTCCCCTATCCCAACTCACCATCGGCTTGGAATGCGGTGGGTCGGACGGATTTTCTGGCATATCGGCAAATCCCGTCCTCGGGCATGTTTCCGATATCCTAGCGGCCCTTGGGGGGAAAAGCATCCTTTCTGAATTCCCCGAACTCTGCGGAGTTGAGCAGGAATTGATCAATCGCTGCACCACGGACGAAGCCGCGGAAAAATTTGTCCACCTGATGCGGGCCTATGCAGCCCGAGCGGAAGCTGTGGGTTCTGGGTTTGACATGAACCCATCTCCAGGCAATATCAAAGATGGCTTAATTACCGACGCCATCAAATCTGCTGGGGCCGCCAAAAAAGGAGGTACCTCTCCTATCGTAGACGTGCTAGACTACACCGAACAAGCTGTAACGCCGGGGTTGAACCTACTATGTTCGCCAGGTAACGACGTTGAAAGTACGACAGCGATGGCCGGATCCGGAGCCAACATTATTCTTTTTACAACAGGATTGGGCACTCCTACAGGTAACCCGATTACACCAGTAATCAAAGTATCTTCCAACCACAAGCTGGCGGAAAAAATGGCCGATATCATTGACGTAGATACGGGGTATGTGGTGTCTGGCGAAAGGACCATTGAAGAGGTCGGCGACGACATGATGGAATTTATCATTCAGGTGGCAAGTGGAAAAATCAAACCCAAAGCCGTGCAGTTAAACCAAGATGATTTTATCCCTTGGAAAAGAGGCGTATCTTTGTAATTCACCCAAGAAGTTTTTACAAACCAACCAAAATCCCAATCTATGTCTAACTTATTTTCAGTAAAGAACAAAATAATCATGGTCAGCGGGGCCACGGGTATTTTGGGCAAAGCAATCGCCAAACACCTGGCCGCTGAAGGCGCACAGGTTATTATTTTAGGCAGAAACCCTGAAAAAGTCAACGCACTTGTCCAAGAAATCAAAGATGAGGGCGGATTTGCCCACCCCGCCGTTGCTGATGTAACCCAAGAGCAGCAACTGCAAACGCTTTTTGGTGAACTAAGCCAGGAGTTTGAACAGCTGGATGTCCTGATCAATGCTGCAGGAGGCAATATGCCAGGTGCAGTGGTGATGCCAAACCAGTTTTTGACCGATCTTTCAGGCGAAGATGTACGCAAAATCATGGATTTGAACTACATGGGAACCTTCCTGCCCACTAAGATTTTCTTGCCCATGATGACAGGAACCAAAGTGGGCAGTGTTATCAATATCTCATCGATGGCAGCTAGTAGGCCGATGACGCGTGTGATGGGATATGCCTCCGCAAAGGCAGCAATTGATAACCTGACCAAGTGGCTCGCCACGGAGTTTGCCAAGAAATATGGTGAAGGCATGCGGGTCAACGCAGTAGCACCTGGATTCTTTTTGACCGAACAGAACCGTACGCTTTTAACTAACCCAGACGGCAGCCTCACCGAAAGAGGCACCTTAATCATCCAAAACACACCCATGGCACGATTTGGAAGTCCCGACGAATTGTTCGGGGCCATTCAGTTTCTATGTAGCGATGCCTCCAAGTTTGTTACTGGAACGATAATTGAAGTAGATGGAGGATTCAATGCATTTTCAGGAGTATGAGCAATAAACCCGTATTAATGGAGCAGACCATGAGATGGTATGGCCCCAACGATCCCGTAAGCCTAACAGATATCCGACAATCAGGTGCCACCGGGATAGTGACCGCATTACACAATCTACCCAACGGAACCGTTTGGCCAAGAGAAGCCATCCGCGAACGGAAGGAATTGATTGAAAGAGCAGGCTTGACGTGGTCGGTCGTAGAGAGTGTCCCGGTTCACGAAAACATCAAAACCAGAAGTGGTAATTTTCAGACCTACATTCAAAACTACCAGCAAACCATTCGTAACCTTGGCGCAGAGGGCATCCATGTGGTGTGTTACAACTTTATGCCGATATTGGATTGGACCCGAACAGATCTAGGCTATACCCTGGACAACGGAGCGAAAGCACTCCGATTTGACATGACGCATCTCGCTGCATTTGACGTCCACATATTGAAGCGCACAAATGCGGAAAAGGACTATACCGCGTCTATTCTGCAAAAAGCTAAAACCTACGTGGAGAACATCAGCGAAGAGGAAAGAGAACGATTGGTTAACACCATCATTGCAGGCCTACCCGGTGCGGAGGAAGGCTATACCGTGGAGGACTTCCAGTCGGCGTTGGATACCTATTCGAATATAGATGCCGAAAAACTGGCTCTTCATCTACAGCTCTTTCTGGACGAAATAATACCCATTGCCGAGGAAAGCGGCGTCTTTATCTGTGTTCACCCCGATGATCCTCCATTTCCGATCTTTGGATTGCCTAGGGTGGTGAGTACTGCAAACGATTACGACAGAATCCTCGCGGGCAACGACAGCCCACACAATGGATTTACCTTCTGCACGGGTTCCTTAGGGGTAAGAGCAGACAATAACCTACCCGAGATGGTGAAAAAATACGGTGACTACTTCCACTTTGTCCACCTGCGCAGTACCCAGCGCGACGAAGAGGGCAATTTTTACGAAGCCAATCACTTGGAGGGTGATGTACCCATGGTGGCGGTCGTAAAGGAACTCGTTCTGCTGCAACAGCGTACAGGAAAAGCACTTCCCATGCGACCCGACCACGGGCATCAGATGCTGGATGATCTAAGCAAAGTTACTAACCCCGGCTATTCAGCTATTGGCCGACTAAAAGGATTGGCAGAACTTCGAGGCGTAGAACAGGCCTTGGTTCACAGAATGAAACAAAAAGAAATATAAACGACTAAAGTAACCTAAACTAATCATGAAGAATAACAACCAAGCGAGGAGAAAATTCCTAAAGAAAACCGCCATGACCACCGCAGGTATTTCTGCATTGGGTGCGTTTGGATTTTCCGCAAAAAGCTATGGGAAAATCATTGGAGCCAATGAGCGCATCAACGTCGCCATCGCAGGATTAGGTCGTAGATTGGGCGCCTTTTACCAGCCCATAGGACTGAAATCCAGCAACGTAAATTTGGTATACCTTTGCGATGTAATGGAGTCCCAACGAGAAAAGGCTCTACAAAATTTCCAAAAGGTGATTGATTACAAGCCCAAGTTGGAAAACAGTATCCTGAAAGTCATAGAGGATAAAGAGGTGGATGCACTTATCAACGCAACCCCAGACCACTGGCATGCACCAGGTACCTGGTTGGCATTGGAAGCTGGCAAGCACGTATACGTGGAAAAACCCTGTAGTCACAACCCCTACGAGGGAGAACTGCTGGTAGCCTATCAGAAAAAATACAACAAAGTAGTGCAAATGGGTAACCAACAGCGTTCCGCACCCGAATCTATTGAGATCATAAACGAAATCCATAACGGGGTAATCGGAAACGTGTTTAAAGCAACTGCGTTTTACAATTCTGCCCGAGGGGAAGTGCCTGTACCCCAAAAAGCAGCACCACCCCAAGGATTGGATTGGGAATTGTTTCAGGGCCCTGCCCCTAGGAGGGAATACAAACACGATACGTGGAACTACAACTGGCACTGGTACGGGTGGGATTACGGTACGGCCGAATCCGGAAACAATGCAACCCACGAACTGGATGTTGCCCACTGGGCACTGAAGGTTGACTTTCCATCCAGGGTAATCGTGGATTCCGGTAAATACCACTGGCCAAACGATGGTTGGACCATGTACGACACCATGGACGCGGTTTTTAAATTTGACGGAAACCGCACCATACAATGGGACGGGAAAAGTCGAAATGGATACAACACCTTTGGCCCTACCGGCAGAGGTACCATTATCTACGGATCAGATGGAACGGTGTTCGTGGATCGAGGAGGATACAAGCTGTATGATAGGGCCGGCAAGCTTGTGAAGGAAAATGCATCCGGCAGTGACGAAGGCGGCACACAACTTGGAGGCGGCGGTGGCATGTCTACGCGGCACGTCGTCAACTTCTTTGAGGCAATTCGCGGAAAGGAAGCTCAGCGGGCCCCGATCGACGAGGGCGCAAAAAGTGTTCTACTTTGCCACCTGGCTAACATTGCCTCCCGTACCGGCGAAATCTTGGACGTGGATCCAAAAAACGGCCACATCAAGAATAGCAAAAAAGCGATGGCGCTTTGGAAAAGGGAATACGAAAAGGGTTGGGAGCCTAAATTGAAGGCCTAGTAGTATTAGGTAATTTCATCTATAAAAAGTAGCCTTAAATCTAGAATAAAGGTAATACGGGTGGATTCGTTCGGATCCACCCCTCATTTACAGGTAATCAAAAGCCACAATCCTTTCCAGTGAAACCAACAGATCTTACAGTATCACGTACACATCAACTTTCCCAAAACCCAGATAATCATGAGAAACAAAAATCTAGTAATCCTAATCCTTATCATTTTTTTCTTGCCATTGCTGCCTACGATTGCTGCAAATGATGGATTAACCCCACACTTTATGGAGGATAACGAGCGAATTCAACTCATCCAAAACGACGCAGAACGCAGAGTGGATGTCATCATTGACGGCAAGCATTTTACTTCCTATATTTACCCAGAAAACATCGCCAAGCCAGTCCTTTATCCCATAAAAACCGCAAGTGAGACTTTTATCACCCGTGGGTATCCTATCGCCAACCGACCAGGAGAACGCGTAGACCACCCACACCACATTGGCCTATGGCTGAACTACGGCGATGTCAATGGTTTGGATTTCTGGAATAACTCCGAGGCAATTTCACCGGAAAGGAAAGATCGATACGGCACTATCCTCCACAAGAGCATTGTCAAAGCAGTTAGCGGGTCCAAGGAAGGGACATTGGAAGTAACCATGGACTGGGTTGACAGCAAAGGCAACGTGCTATTAACCGAAAATACCACGTTTATTTTTGCCGGAAAGGGAGATAAACGTACCATTGATCGAATCACCAAGCTGACTGCTCGCACCGACGTGTCCTTTACCGATAACAAAGAGGGCATGCTTGGACTCCGAATGGCAAGAGAACTGGAGCACCCTTCGGATAAACCGGAGAAGTTTACCGACGCACAGGGCAATCCAACCGACGTTCCCTCCATGAATAATGAAGGTGTAACCGGAAAATACCGCAGCAGCGAAGGACTGGAGGGGGATGACGTATGGGGAACCCGTGGAAAATGGATGAATCTAAGCGGAACAATTCAAGGTGAAAACATCTCAGTTGCCATACTAGACCACCCACTAAATGTAGGTTTCCCAACATACTGGCATGCAAGAGGATATGGCCTGTACGCGGCAAACCCATTGGGCCAAAAAGCCATGAGCAGTGGAAAGGATGAGCTAAACCATAGCTTGAAAAACGGAGAGTCCACGACCTTCAGGCACCGCATTGTCGTCTACTCTGGCAAAGCCGTTGGAGATAAAGACGTTGAAAAGGACTATAAGGCATTTACAAAATAAGCCCTTCTTTTTATGAAATTTAGTATTAAATTGGCCTTCGAAGTCGTAGGTGTATAACCCACCGTTAACGTTAACTTTAATCGTATAAGCATATGACGCCCCCCATTGACAGAAGGAAATTTATCGGAAAAGCCATGTTGGCCGGTGCCGGACTAAGCATGAGTCAGCACTTTGAAGCATTCACGAAGCCTTACAGCCAGAAGAACGAAAAGCGAGTCGGAATTATCGGCTTAGATACCTCACATAGCATCGCATTTACCAAGGCGTTTAATGCTTCGGATGCTGCGGCCGATTTGGGGGGATACAAGGTTGTTGCTGCCTATCCACAGGGCAGCAAAGACATCAAGTCATCGGTAGACCGCATTCCGGGATACATCAAGGAAATTCAGGAATTGGGTGTAGAAGTGGTCGATTCCATACAGGCGCTTTTGGACAAAGTTGATTTTGTCCTTCTGGAAACAAACGATGGACGACTCCATTTGGAACAGGCCTTGGAAGTGTTTAAAGCTGGAAAGCGAATGTTTATCGACAAACCCATCTCCGCATCTCTGGTGGATGCAATTGCCATATTCAAAGCCTCAGAGAAGTATGGACTACCTACGTTTTCCTCGTCCTCACTCCGGTATATGGAAAATGTGATCGCGGTAAATAAGGGAAAGATAGGTAAAGTCTTGGGAGCGGATGCGTATAGTCCCGCCACGCTTGAACCCACTCACCCGGATCTGTTCTGGTATGGTATTCATGGCGTTGAAACACTCTACGCGGTGATGGGCAAAGGCTGCAAAACCGTGCAGCGTACCTTCCATCCCGATTCAGAAGTGGTTGTCGGCACCTGGGAAGACGGTCGGATCGGCACCTTCAGAGGTCTACGCTCCGGTAAGACTGGCTATGGAGGTACTGCATTTGGATCCGAAGGAATCATCGACTTGGGGCCGTACGGAGGCTACAGACCTCTGTTGGTAGAGATTGCTCAATTTTTCAATACAGGTAAACCTCCCATTGATCCGCAAGAAACCATTGAATTATTTGCCTTTATGGAGGCTGCCAGTGAAAGTCGACGTAAAAAGGGACAGGCAATTGCTATTGCCGATGTGATGACAAAAGCCCAAAAAGCGGCAGATAAAATCAGCCTCTGACGTTGAGAAACAACTATAGACATATGAAAAATTCTAGAAGAACCTTTGTAAAGAAAGCAGCCGCAGGTGCTGCTTTGGCATCTGTAGGTGGCATTCTCCCCGGAATATCTGCGAAAAGCTATGCCAGAATCCTGGGGGCAAACGAGCGCATTCAGGTCGCCTGTATGGGGGTGGTCAGCCGTGGAATGGCCGTAGGGAGCAACTTTGCCGGACAGGATAATTGCGAGGTAATTTACAGTTGTGACGTCGATTCCAACGCTTCGTCCAAATTTACTGCCGCTATCCAAGAAATTCAGGGAACAAAACCCAAGGAACAAAAGGACGTCAGAAAAGTCCTCGAAGATAAGGACGTAGACGCCCTTGTAGTGACCGCACCGGACCATTGGCATGCACCTGCGGCCCTGATGGCCGTACAGGCTGGAAAACACGTCTACTTGGAGAAACCCTGTAGCCACAACCCCAAAGAAGGGGAAATGCTGATCGCTGCGCAGCGGAAATACCAAAAAGTAATTCAAGTGGGCAATCAGAGGCGTTCATGGCCCAATGTAGTTGCTGGTATCAAAGAGGTTCATAATGGTGCCATCGGCAAACCGTATATGGCAAAAACCTGGTATGCCAACAACCGCGGACCAATCGGACAGGGAAAGAAAGTCGCCGTACCTGATTGGTTGGATTTCGACCTATGGCAAGGCCCTGCCCCACGGGAAGACTATCGGGATAACCTCATCCATTACAACTGGCACTGGTTCTGGAATTGGGGAACAGGCGAAGCGTTAAATAATGGTACGCATATGGTAGACTTGGCGCGATGGGGTCTACAGGTAGATTACCCAACCATGGTGAATTCAGCCGGCGGACGCTACCACTATCAGGATGACTGGGAAACACCAGACACCCAGATCATCAACATGGAGTTTGGCGATAAAGGAGTGATTACCTGGGAAGGAAGGAGCTGCAACGGCAAACACATTGAAGGAGGCTCCGTTGGGGTGCTTTTCTATGGAGAAACCGGCAGTGTACTGATCGAAGGCGGAAATTCCTACAAGATCTTTAACCTTAAGAACGAGATCGTCAAAGACGTGAAGAACGACATGCCCATCGATCCCCAAAATCGGGTCAGTCCCGCTCAGGCTTTGGATGCCATTCACATTCAGAACTTTTTTGATGGCATCAAAAAGGGTGTGGAGGTAAGATCTGAGATCGTAGGTGCACACCAAAGCACCCTGTTGGTACAACTTGGAAACATCTCCCAACGTGTAGGCCGCTCCCTACAAATCGATCCATCAAACGGACGCATTAAAAACGATAAGAAAGCCATGGCCCTATGGAGCCGTGACTATCAAAAAGGCTGGGAACCCAAGGTTTAACTCAACCCTTACCTTACCCTACCTCTCCAACTACCCTGCCGGCACAATCCGGCAGGGTTTAATCTATACACTTACCACCTTCTTTTATGGAACTTAGCCTACTCGACCTGGTTGTTATAGCCCTGTTTTTCCTGCTTATGCTGGGTATTGGTATTTGGTCTTATTTCAAAAACACAAACTCGGAAGATTATTTTGTCGCGGGAGGGAAATTGCCCTGGTGGCTTTCGGGGATTTCCCATCACGTTTCCGGATATAGTGGGGCGGTATTTGTGGCCTATGCCGGACTGGCTTATACCCATGGGTTTTCCCTCTATATTTGGTGGGCGCTGACCATTGGTCTTACCATCGTCGTGAGCGCAAGAGTATTCCCGGTCTTTTGGGTTAGGCTCCGTAAACGCTATCAGATACAGTCGCCATTGGAGTTTTTGACAGTTCGGTACAACCTCTTCACCCAACAGTTAATGGCTTGGAGCGGCGTTACTCTAAAGCTCTTTGATATTGGGGCAAAGTGGGCAGCCATTGCCGTACTCCTCAACGTTTTTACCGGCGTGTCGCTGCCGGTAGGTATCTTGGTTTCTGGAGGCATATCCTTATTATACATAACCTTTGGCGGACTTTGGGCAGTGATTATCACGGATTTTGCCCAATTTATTGTGCAGATCATCGCTGGTGTTATCATGTTTGTGGTAGTTGTTGCCAAGCTAGGTGGTATAGGCTCGGTTTTTACCATGTGGGAACAACTTCCCGCAGAGAACAGTCAGCTCTTTCACGAACCTTACACCGTCGGTTTCGCGCTGGCATTTCTATTTATCAACTTCCTTTCCTATAACGGTGGACAGTGGAATCTGGCCACCCGCTACATCTCATCCCCCTCTGAACAACAAGCATCCAAGGCTGCCCGCCTTTCCGGAATCCTATACCTCGTATGGCCGCTTATCTTGTTTTTCCCTATGTGGGCCGCACCGATATTACTCCCGGAGATGGAAGATCCTACCCAATCCTACGGTATATTGACGATGCAACTCTTGCCAATCGGACTGGTTGGTTTGGTGGTAGCATCCTTATTTGCGAACACCATGTCCATGACTTCTTCGGACATCAACACAATAAGTGCCGTAATTACCCGAGATATACTTCCAGCCTTAAATGCCAAGTTTAAAGACGGAAAAAATTCGCTTGGTATCGCTCGGGTAACCACCTTTCTGTTTACACTAGCTACGATCGTCATCGCCTTTCAATTTGAAAGGTTTGGAGGTGTTTTAGGGTTGATTATCAGTTGGTTTGGCGCTTTGGTAGGACCGATAGCCGTCCCTATGCTGTTTGGTGTCATCCCATGGTTTAAGAATTGTGGGCCCGCCGCTGCCATTTCCTCCATTCTAATGGGATTGACTGCTTTTATCTTCACCAAATCCTACGACTTGGGAAGTTTGGCCCTGTCCGTCAGTCTACCGGTGGTGGTTTCCACGATTACTTACATCGTGGTTGGAAAGCTGGGCAAGCAGGAGCCCCCCAAAAAGGTACAACAGATGCTGGATGACCTAGCCGTAGAGCGGTAACTTAGGCTAGCTGAAAGGATACATACTCCCCTGGCCGCTTCTGGGAAAATGCAGCCAAACTCCTGGGGGTTAGTTGAAGTACCCGTGGATAGCCTCCCGTCACCTGTGCATCCCGCATGAGTACGATCAACCTTCCCGACGGCGTAAGCTGCACTGTTCCGGGATAAACCGGTGCACTTAGTATTTCAGGGAGAGCATGTGAAATCGACCCTTCCAATTGGTAGCCCATGCGGTTGATTGACGTGGTCACCTGAAATGAAGACCCCAATAGTTGCTCTTGGCCCCTTAGATCTAGGAGCTCAAAATCAGGGCCTGGATAAGCCGATATTACCGTAGGATGCCAAAAAGACGAAGGCTTGACGTAGGCGTTTTTTGAAGTAATGCGCTCCCTTTTAGGAAAAAACGCTATTTCATCCCCTACCCGAAATCCTGATCTTCCGCTGATTGGCTGATAAAAGCTTTTACTTCCAAAGTAAGTTGGCTGATCCCAATCACCGGCCAAGGCCATGTAAAGCCAGTTTCCCGATCGGGACACCGAAACTTCGATGGTATCACCTCCTTGCAACGTGATCACTTGTTGCATTTGGTAAGGAAGGGTATTTACACTGATTTGAGCAGGCGCACCTGAGAAAGCCACTTGACAGGCACGAGTAAACTCCATGGTAGCCATGCCTTGGTAAAACTCCAAACAGGCCTTTCCTACAGGATTTCCCAACAGCAAATTGGCTCGATTCGCCGAAACAGCATCCATAAATCCCGACTCTGGAATGCCATATGCAGCGTACCCTACGCGCCCAGCATCCTGAAGGCTAACCTGAACGCCGAGCTGTCGAAAATAAAGAAGACCGGACTTACTTCTCATATTCCAAAGTCCTGACCGAGGAACCTAGCCGTTGTTCGTATTCGGTACGAGCGATGGAAAAAAATTGAATAACGTCTCCCGGGGTGAATGGAGGTAGCTGACCACTCACCGGATCAAATAACGTTAGCGGTGTCTTTCCCACCACATGCCATCCGCCCGGACTTTCTACCGGATAGATGCCCGTTTGGGAACCTCCGATGGCAACGGATCCTTTTTCCACTTTTCGCTCAGGAAAGTTCTTCCTACGGCAGTGAAGCGCAGGCACCAAGCCTCCCAGGTACATAAATCCCGGAAGGAAGCCATAAAAATGCAGTAAATAGCCTACTCCCGTATGTAGTCTGATCAACTCATCGAGACCAAGTCCTGTGCTCTTCAGAAAGGGACTCAGATCCTTTGCCAGAGAGGGATCATAGCACACCGGGATTTGCCATCGCTTTGACGACACCTGTCTCTGCCCGGTACTTAAGTCTTCTAACAAAGTCCTTAGTTCGCTTATCTGACAAGTACCTGCCCGAATGGCTACGGACAAACGATGATAGCCCAGTCGAATATCCTTCAGACGATCGCCCAAGTGTTCGGCCAACGAAGACCGTAATTGCAACATCTCGGCTGCGATTTCCTTCGATATTAGTGCAGGCCAACTAATCTCGATAATTTCCGGCGATATTTGTCGAATCGTTTTTTCCATTACCTTGTAACCATTCCGTGATGCTGTATCCATTGGTTTAGGTTTCTGGCAGTATGCAACGCTTCCGGATGGTCGCCATGCAAGCAGAGCGTATCTACCCATATAGCCTTCCAACTACCGTCTGAGGTCCTTACTCGCTGCCGAAGCAACAGTTCTTCCACCTGTTCGCGGATTTCCACCCACGACTTCAGTACAGCACCCTCTTCCGATCGCTTTACCAAGGTCAGGTCAGGGTGGTACCTTCGATCCACAAAGCCTTCATACCACACCTCCACCCCCACTGAACCTGCCGCAGCGGCCATCTCAGAGGCGTACGGAGCATAAAGCTTAGCTCCAGGAAATTCCGACCGCAGGAGTGAGACAAGCAGTTGAGCCAGTACAGAATCCACACAAGCTTCATTATACAATGCACCGTGAAACTTTACATGATGCAGGGGCACCCCCATTCTGTTTAGTTGACCGGTCACTAGCTGAATTTGAGCCTTTACGCTATTTTCCAGGGCGGATGGAAGTATCTCCATCTTAATCCTTCCAAAATTCTCCGGGTCAGGATAAGACGGGTGTGCACCGATTCGAAGGCCATAGGACTGTGCTTGCATCACCGCCTCCCGGATAGTGTCAGGATTTCCGGCGTGACCTCCACAGGCGATGCTACAACTGCTTATAAAGCGCATGATTGCTGCATCGAAACCCATCTCCTCACCCAGGTCTGCATTTACATCTATCCGCTTTACCATTGTCTCAATTTCTATCTGCGACCTATAAAAATATCGTCCAAAGGCCTAATAACCAAACGGCAGCCTATTTCTTACTATGCAGCACATTGGCGAATACTCCCAATTGCAAGTAGCCCTTCGTTTTACCACTAAAATTCTGCGCCAACCATCCAGTTTGAACATTTACACCCCTCGTAAACTGATACCCCAAGGCTATGTACAACCGATTCCGGTCATAGGGGGAATCTTCGAAATGAAAAAACACTTCGTCGTATACACTGGCAAACACGGTCTTAGGTCCCATTCGTTCTTTATTTATAGGCACATTTACCAGCAACCGATACCTAAGCCGATCTCGGTACCGATCCCCTACAAACCGCTGTTCCAGTCGACCTCGGTGTTCAATAAACAAGCGGCCTAGGGTGTGGAAATGCAGCACCTGCTGCCATATACGATGCTCGATAACCGTGGGCGAACTGATTCCTTCTGGCGGATAGCTTTCTATATAGCCATATCCCGCCGTAAGCCACAGCCGAGGTTTCAGGTGATAATTGAGGCCACCCCTCAGCAGCAATTGCTCTTCCTTATGACTAATGTCGTAAGACCGATCCTGAATTTCGGTATGCAGGCTCCACTTCTCCGTAATTTCTGTCCGATTAAAAAACATCAACCACATTCCCTGCCCCTCGCGAAATACCGATTGGCCTTGTCCTATCAAGGGAACAACGAAAACTACCACCAAAATAACTAATCCTCGAACCATCGCCTGACCATGCCTTACATTTACTTGCAAAGTTCGGGAAAATACCTGCAATAAACCCATACATTCGGCTAAAGTGCATCCTAGTCATTTTAGCGGTAAATCCTCCCGTTCTTACCCGTAAAACCACACCTGATACAGGAAATACATAAATATATTTTCAAGGGAAGCATCGAACAAAATCAAAAAAAACTAATTTTCGCACTGAATTCCATACAACAATTCCACAAGCTAATTCGTCTTACAGGTAAAAACAGAAAAATGACCAAATACAGTATCATCGTTTTGTTGGTGTTATCCGGTGTGGCAGGTGGCTGTAGTCCGGTAAAGGTGTACATGGAAAAAAATGAGATGGCTCAACCGGAGGCATTCCAGACCTTTTATGTAATCAGCGAATACTACGATGCACAGGCATTCAATTCACCTGTACTGGAAGAAAACTTACAGAAACGGCTAACCGAAGGCATGGAGAAATTTGGTTACCAGCTAGATGCACAAAAGCCGGATCTAATTGTTCGGTACAATACCATTCTCACAGACCGAAAGAAAGAGATAAACAATGCGCCTATGGGACCTTGGGGATGGGGTATGAATCCTTGGATGTGGGGCAACCCCTGGATGATGGGCCCCGGTATGGGAGGTGGCTTTAGGGTAGAGAAGTACGATATGGGAGAGGTAGTGGTTGATTTTATAGACACCCGCCAAGATAAAGTGGTGATGCGGATCTCAGCCGTCGGAGAAATCAACAAACCGGATCAGCGGTCTAAAAACCTAAAAGCATCGGTGGATAAGATTCTGAAAGAATTTGCCCGTACTATTTCCGCAAGAAGTTAGGAACTTTCACCTAGTAGGCGCTCAAGCGTTTTTAAACTTAATGACCCTACAGATTTAACCAATAGTTTAATTTCATCACCAACGCACGCTGCTTTGAAGCAAAGGTGCCTGGAAAATAATTGTCAGTATACACCATAAACAGATCGGATACCGGTGCGTATCGCCATTGCAAACGAGTATTGACATTGATGTTGTCAATTTGATTGTTGTATTGGACAAAAGTGGTCCAGAATAGGTTTCGGGTAAAAGTCAGATCCACCCTAGGTCCCAACAATAACAAGTCTGCATCTTCCTGCGGTTCAGGTAATCGGATACGGCTGTAGCTTACGTTCATCGAGATATTGGCGAGATACCCAAGTCTCCATTGTAAGGTCCCTGAAAAACTCCCCATATTTCCATTGTAATACTGTCCTATTTGGCCGATTCCCCGCAGCGAAAACGCGTTGATTGGATTGGTTCTGATGTCAAAACCCAGGAAATTTGTCCGGTAAGCCGTTCCTTCGGCTAAGGGTTCTCCGCCCATCCGTGTGGGATCAAAGGGAAAGAATAAGTAGGTATATTGGTTATTTAGGGTGAAGGTCATTTCTGCATGGGAATGGAAACGAATCAAATACAGGAAAGAATGTAGCTCGTCTGTTACCCCTAGCCGCTCGTTCCAAAGAGTCTCGGATTTAAAGCCCGGTCCGTGGCGGTTAACGTTACCGGTGTTAGGAAAGAAAAGATAGGCCACTTCCGGTGCAATGCGCTGATAGTCGACCCTAGGTGTATAACCCACCACAGGATTATAACTCTCGCCGACGTACGAATAGGAAAGTCCCGCCGCAAAATGGGTATCCATAAAGGTTAAACTCGCATGACCGGTGCCGGTATCCTGATGGTCACCGTCTTCAAACGTTTTATGGTAGAAAAACTTTCCGCTCCATCGGTTGTCTGCAGAAAATAGGTTGTAATCCAATCCCAGCAGTCGATTATGGGCACCGTTTTTCATGGCCAATCCCCCTTTCTCCGTATCCATGGACTCCCGATTAACCACCATGAGACCGACATTAGATCGGTTAAATATTTTTCGTTGCAAGGCTGCCACGGCGAAGTTCTTTCCCTCAATGCCCCTCAATGGGTCATTGGCTGTTTGCATGTTCATGGTGCCGATTCGCCAATCATCCGTGAGCTTTCCACTAAGTCTCGCACCGTACAAAATCTGGTTTTGCACATTCTGACCTGTGTTTTCATCTCGGTCCACCCCTATTCTGCGGGAAAAAAATGGTCGAATGCGATCGGTGCCGAAATCCGCAAAGAGGTCTGCGTTTTCCAGGAAAAACTGCCTTCGCTCCGGGAAAAATATCTCAAACCGATCTAGGTTGGTTACCTGCTCATCCACCTCTACCTGCGAAAAATCGGGGTTAAAGGTAAGGTCTAGGTTCAAGGCCGGTCCTACCCCAATCTTGGCATCGCCGCCCACGGTTGGCCGCAGCGGGTCGGAAATGCCCTCCAACGTGTTTTGAGATGCCCCAAGGGCTGTATAGGGAATTAAGGAAACATTCGCTCCGGCTTTAGGCAGGGGTTCTGGAAACAGAAGCTTACGCGTAAACGCCACATGGGTCACATTGAAATTCTTGGGAATAGGAGTCCAAGTACTCTTCTCTGCGTACTCACTGTCTATGCGATAGAAATTGACGTTCCAGTTGGTAGAACCTTCCTTGTAACGAAGTGTAGAAAAGGGGATGGCAATCTCTGCCACCCATCGGTCATCGTGTATTTTCGCGGCTGATAGCCATTTATTATCCCATGCTAAATTTAAATCGGCACTTTGCAGCCCGCCATTTCCCAGCATTGCCTCCCGCTGCACACCATAGGGGTTAATACCGAAAAGATAAGCATTGGTACGGTCATTGAAAGTATCCAACATGATACTAAGCCCGTCGTTTTGATTTCCTCTAAAGTCCCTGCGTAGCGAGGTACTCACGTAGTATTCCCTAGGACCCCGATTGTACATGACAGCTCCGATGTAGAGAAACTTGGCATCATAAGCCACCCGAATAAAGGTTTTGACCGTAGATAAGGATGTGTCACTGGGAAAAAACTGGACGAAGTCCATGGCCCACCCTTCATCGTCTAACCAAACGGCTTCATCCAACTCTCCGTCAATCGTAATGGGATAGTCAACCTTTGCCGCTTCCAGTCCCGGAAGGCTTTGCCCACCTACATGGAAGCATGCAAAAAACACCATCACCGCTACAAAAACCAAATGCCTTTTCATGCCGAAAACTAAATTCCCCGTGAAAATAAATGATTCGACCGAAAACAAACCAAAGTTTTACACCATTGGCATAGAAAAAAATTTTATTCAATGCAAAATTGCTTCCATCAATCAATGTACCCTTAAAACAGAAAAATTTCCGTAAGAAGTTTCTATCATTGGGATAGCGCAGCAAATAGACCTAAATTGCGGCGTAACAGTATAACCCTTGCCCTGTTTGAAGCTACTAGGTAAGTGGCTGCAAAAACAAATTAATAGACACATGAAATCGAGCACGACGCAAGCGACACACGGAGGAACGATTGTAATACGTGCGAGATTCCATCTGACCTTTGAAAAACAAATTATTATCAGATGAAATGCCCATGAGAAAAGTTCTCACACAGAAGAATGATTATAATAGGGCATTCCATGTGACCGCTGAAAAACAATTATAAACACATGAAACATTATGTAATCGGAGTCGATTTTGGAACAGATTCGGTGCGATCGGTATTGGTAGATACCGCAGACGGAAAAACCTTAGCCAGCGAAGTCTTTGCTTATCCCCGGTGGCGGGATGGGAAGTTTTGCAAGCCAGCCTCCAACCAATTTAGGCAACATCCACTGGATCATTTGGAGGGGATTACACATACAATAAGAAAAGTGGTGGAAATCAGTGGTGCAGACCCTGCAACGATCAAAGGAATCTGTATAGATACCACCGGTTCCTCTCCCCTACCGGTAACTGAAACTGGAGAAGCTTTAGCGCTTCTGCCGGAATTTTCTTCCAATGCAGATGCCATGATGATCCTATGGAAGGACCATACAGCCATTGCCGAAGCGGAAGCGGTAAACCAGCTAGCCCGTTCTTGGGGCGGTGAGGATTACACCAAATACGAAGGAGGAATCTATTCTTCAGAATGGTTTTGGGCAAAGATTGCCCATATCTACAAACAGTCACCGGAAGTGGCAAAAGCGGCTTATTCATGGATGGAGCACTGCGACTACCTAACGGCTACACTGACAGGGGTGACTGATCCGATGAAAGCCATGCGCAGCCGCTGTGCTGCGGGTCATAAGGCATTGTGGCACGAAAGCTGGGGTGGATTACCTGACAAAACATTTTTAGCACAACTACATCCAGATCTTGCCACGCTAAGAGATCGGCTGTACACAGATACCCACACCTCGGACCAAGCAGCAGGAACCCTTTCTTCTGAATGGGCAAGCAAACTTGGCTTATTGGAGAGCACGGTGGTCGCGGTCGGTACTTTTGACGCACATGCAGGAGCGGTGGGCGGACAGGTAGCTGCAAATACCTTGGTTAAAGTGATGGGAACTTCTACCTGTGATATCATGATCACCTCCTACGATTCGCTGGGTGATAAGTTGGTAAAGGGCATTTGCGGGCAAGTAGACGGATCTGTGGTACCCGGCACCATTGGATTAGAGGCTGGTCAGTCGGGTTTTGGCGATGTATTGGCTTGGTTCAAAAATCTCATCGCTGACCCCATAACCCAAATCATCAAACACAGCAAACTGTTGGATAGTACCTTAAAAAGCCAATTAATCGAAGAGATTGAAGAAAAGTTAATGGCTGAACTGACCGTGGAAGCAATGAAAATAGCGCCGGAGGAAAGCAGCGTTTTAGCCCTAGACTGGATAAACGGAAGAAGAACCCCCGATGCCAATCAGCAGCTCAAGGGAGCCATTTTGGGGTTGACGATGGGTTCTGATGCAGCCAAAGTTTTCAAGGCACTGGTGGACGCCATCTGCTTCGGTTCAAAACGTATTGTGGAACGTTTCCGGGAAGAAGGAATCACCATTGATACTGTAGTAGGTTTAGGAGGGGTTGCCAAGAAATCACCTTTGGTGATGCAAACAATGGCTGATGTGCTGAACATGCCCATAAAAGTGGCTACCTCTGAACAAGCACCGGCAGTTGGCGCCGCGATGTATGCATCCGTAGCGAGCGGCATATACCCTACCCTACAGGACGCCATCGACCGAATGGGAAACGGCTTTGATAAGACCTATTACCCAAATCCATCCCAAGCAGCTGCCTATCAGAAAACGTATGAAAACTACCTGAGATTTGGTGAATTTATCGAATCAATGACCTATCAACGGGGATAAAAGGAAAAGAATCAACCTTCAAGCCGAAGCCAACCTGGTTTCGGCTTTTTTTATGGCTAACTACCTAACCACCAGCAAATACACCTAAAAATAAAGGTACAAATACCGTCAATCCACCCTTCGGAAATATTAAATATATTTTTACTTGCATTATGGTTTGGAAATCACTAACATTATCCTACATAAGAATCCCATACAATCTGAAAACAAAAAAGGATATAGGATGTTAACACAAAGTTACCTGTTATAAATGCCTATTTTCCGGAAGCGACCAAATAATAAATGGTTATAATCTTTGAAATCCGTTAACAACACTATCTTAATGACAACTTGTATGAAACACATTAACTACTTCATCCTTGTTTTGCTGATTGTCTGTTCAGCCTGTCTCTCCCAGCGTGATTTTGTGGCTGAGTACGATTACAACTACCGTGGTGCATTTAAGAAATATAAGACCTTCGGTTTTGTAGAAGAAGAAACCAAAGGCGACAATGCGTTTGGTGAAGTAATCGAAAAGACAATCTCCTCCCGACTGGGATCACAGGGATTTCGGATAAAAGACAACAACCCTGACCTATTGGTTATCTATAAGTTATATCAAAGCGAGGTAAGGTACCGGGGATATAACCAACCTGACTTCGACTTCTGGCTTAAAAAGCAGGGCATTGAGTTGCTCGAAGATGAACCAGACAGCGTGGCACGGGAAAAAATGAGAGAAAACTACAATGCGGTTAAATATACCCAAAACGACGGTATGTTGGTGATTTTGGTAATTGACCACAAGAAAGGAAATACGGTTTGGCAAGGATATACCAACGCCTTCTTCGATTACGAATCTCCCAACATAAACATCGATCTGACCAGAGCTACCTACAAAGTGATGGATCAATTTAAAATTCTAACTACACAAAATTAACTCAAACATAGTCGGTCATCAAATTCAAACAGGGTGTCGTATCTACCTACGGCACCCTGTTTTTTTTGACACATCATCTCGTGTACCCCTAGCGGTAAGTGTTCGCCTCTTCGCTTATTTCGAAGGCTTGTTGCGTACGTAAATCAGCTTGTTGTTACTTTTGGGATGTACCCGCTCTTTTATTTCAAATTTTGGAATAGAATTGATAAAAGGAGTAAGCTTCTGAAACCCGTAGTTTCTGGAATCAAAGTTGGGTTGTTTTTTCTGAATGAGGTTTCCGACATCCCCCAGGAAAGCCCAGCCGTCGTCGTCGGCCAAATCCGAGATGGTGGAAGAAATCAAGCGTAGCATGGTGGGTGTAATCTGCTCGAATTGCTTCGGCCCTTTTTCCTTTCCTTTCACATCCTCCGTCTCCTGCTGTAAGATTTCCAAATAAATAAATTTGTCACAGGCAACGATAAAAGGATCTGGTGTTTTCTTTTCACCCAAGCCGATCACCATCATGCCTGCCTCCCTCAGGCGAGTGGCAAGCTTGGTAAAATCGCTGTCACTCGACACTAGACAGAATCCGTTGACTTTTTCGGAATAAAGGATGTCCATTGCATCTATGATCATCGCCGAATCCGTGGCATTTTTACCCGACGTATAGCTGTACTGTTGTATGGGATTGATGGCGTTTTCCAGCAGGACTGCTTTCCATTTCCCCAGTTGGGGCTTTGTCCAGTCCCCATAGATTCGTTTGATAGTAGGGTTTCCGTATTTGGTGATTTCCTCCATCATTTCCTTTACCTGTCCCGAGGGAACGTTATCGGCGTCTATTAATACGGCGAGCTTGATGTCTTGGTGCATACCTTGAATGTAAAAAGATGATTGTGCCGCAAAGGTAGGCATATTTACGTTTTTCATCGATACCGCTCAGCGCATTCATCTTTGGCCTCGACCACCCCAAACTGTTTCCAATTCGGCTGGTATAGTATTTGATCTCGCTAGACCGGAATACATATTGATCAAATCAAACCTGTATAAGGAGAGCTGGATTTACTGCTATCGTCACACATAGGTGTGCTTGTACGATATGCGACCTCTGTACACCCACCGTCAGGCATTCCGATAAACCGGGATAAGTTGTGACAGTTGAAAAACAATTATTAACATATGAAACTACACACCACCGTCAAGGTTTTTGCAGGGTTCAGTTTAGCAATCGCACTCATCATTGGAGTGAGCGTAATCACTTACGTGAGCGTGAAAAACCTATTGGAGTCCGTCGAGACTTTGTCTAAGCCTAACGAACGCCTGATCGCCTACAACCAACTTCTGTCTGAAGTGTACAAGCTTGACCAAAGTATTCAAGAAATTGCTACTGACTCAGCCGGTACATCCCCCCTGCTTCTGATTAAAGAAAAGCTTGCTCAACTGGAAAAACGGTCCAATGATCCCATTGAAATCTATAAATTGAATGGCATTTGGTACAATGTAGAAGAGCTGTTGGAAGTGCAAAACAACCTACACGAAGTAAAACTACGGGTAGAAAACCGGGATTTCAGCAAAGAAGCGCTGGATAATATTGAACGAAAAATCCGCAGGCAAGAAGAGAAGCGAAGTTTGGAGAACCTTGATCGATTAAGGTCCCGACTCAGTCCTGCCCGGTCACTTACGAACCCATCTGAAAATCAATCGGCTTCGGGAACCGAAAATCTACCCATCGATGAACCTACCATTGAAGACACTGAAATGGATCGAGTCATGGATTTTTTGGAATCTACCCTTGGAGTGGACGATTCTCCTAACGCTAAACAAAGCTCACAGACCGACTCCATCTTAGTGGCATTGCGGAGTTACATGCAGGAACTTACCGGCGAGGAGCGCTTTCTGCGAGCCAGGCTGACCAACCTTCAGCAGCAGCTAACCCGAAAGAACCGCGAATTGGTCCTGTACATTCAGGAAATCATTGCTTCACTTCAATACGAGGCTATAAGAGAAGGCAGGTCAGAAAACGAGAACGCGTATACGCTCACCTATCGGCTTTCTCTTTTCTTGGCCGGTTTAATCATTTTGGGTGTAGTCGGTTCCGCAGCATTCATCTTCACTATAACCCGAGAAATCCGAAAATCTGAGAAATACAACAAAACCCTTCAAGAGGCAAAGCTGAAGTCTGAAAACCTCGCCCGTGCCAAACAGGAATTTTTAGCCAATATGAGTCATGAGATACGCAATCCACTGCATGTGATTCAAGGGTATCAGGAAGCATTGGCAAAAACCGATCTCACGGCCAAACAAAGAGAGTATTTAACCATGTCTGGATTTGCCTCTGAAACGCTCATCGGTGTAGTCAACGATATCCTGGATTTTTCAAAATTAGAGGCCGGAAAAATCGCCATCGAAGAAAGGCCTTTCGATCCTCACACAATTTTTAGCCAAGCCATTGAATTATTTGAGAAAAGCGCAAATGACAAAGGGCTGAAACTGGAGCTCATGCTGGACTTTCCAAAAGAATGCTGGTTAATGGGAGACAGCCTTCGCATCAATCAAATCCTGAACAACTTATTGTCCAATGCCATAAAATTCACCGAATCGGGAAGCATTCAGGTATCCGCCAAGTATTTGGATACTGAAGGATTGATCTTCAGCGTAGCAGATACCGGATTAGGTATGACTCCTTCTACCAAAGAGAAGGTTTTCTCCGCATTTGACCAAGGAGACACAGCAATTACGAGGAGGTTTGGAGGGACAGGACTGGGTATGTCAATCGTTCGAAAATTACTGGTATTGATGGGAGGCCAAATCAATCTGGAATCGGAGGTAGGTGAAGGAAGCACCTTTACCGTCACGATCCCTTCCAAGCAAACTGCTCCTGTGAAAGTATCTAATGTGGAGGAAAGCCCGGCAAACCTCCGGCTCGATGGGATCAATATTTTGCTGGTTGATGACGATAAAACTGTCAGGAAATTTACCGAGTTGCTTTTGAAGAGTCTGGGAGCCGAGGTGAGCGCCTATGATGGTGGTATTGATTTTCGGGACCACTACCAACAAGCGTACTTCGACATAGCTTTAATTGATATCCAAATGCCTTTTTTTAGCGGTTACGATGTGCTAAAAGTATTGAGAAGCCACACAGCAACGAAACAAAAACCGCTGCTGGCACTCACTGCCAATGTCTTTGCCAAGGAGCAAAACACCTTGGTGGAACAAGGATTTGACGGAGTCATCCTGAAACCTTTCAAAGAATCTGAGTTGTTGGCTCAGCTAGCAAACTACATAACACTGAAATACCAAAGCGAAGCTTTCCCAAATGAGGCCCAGGTATCAAAACCTACAAAACTATACGATCTGGATAGTATTCGTAAGTTCTCCATGGGAGACGATGACATGGTCACTGAATTGGTGGGAGACTTCTATGTACAAACAGAAGCTGACCTGAAAGAACTGGAAAATAGCCTATCAAAAAACGACTTTGCCCGTTTACGGGAGTTGACTCATCAACTTTCCAGCAGGTTGGGGCAATTTGGAATTCAGTCCGGTAAGTTGGCAAAGCGCATAGAGATTGATCTCAAATATGGTGAGCGAACTCAAACAGCCAAATTGATTCAGGACTTGCAGCATGAAATCAAAAAAGTGTTGGAGCAGGTAGCGGATGATTTTCAACTCCCGCAAACACAAGGTTACCGGTAACTTAGTGCTTCGTAGTCTTCCATACCTTCAGCTTCACGGGTAGATATGCCTTCTATTCCCTCAGAAGCATCCAAGGAGCTACCGTGACTTAGCGAACCCACCTCCAGCATGATCTGCGAAAACCTTCCCCAAGACATCGAAACGGTGACCAAAAACCCTACGGTTAATACGAGTAATACCAGAAACTTCTTCATACGTTAGTCATTTGGCTTGAAATGTTCCAGGCTATTTCCGATCCAATGATTCGACTAAATAGCCTGTGCAGCGTTCGTCGCTTGTTTGTGTAGTCCAGAAAGGATGCCAGTTACAAAAGCAGCAAATTGAGGTAGGTTTTGCGGATAGAATGGGGAAAAGTTGTGGAGTGACTCCACAATATGTAGACCGCCCCAACAGGATGGGTAGTACAACGGCAGCCGCGGCATATTGCCATAAAAAAATAAAAAACCACCGAAGACCCCTCCGACATTCCAACCAAATCCACTTAGATCAGATTGTCGACAAAAGTTCTCCGATGGCTTCCTTGGAACAGCATAGAGTCTGTTCCATTTAGAGCTGCAATTAGCCCAATTTATAGCGACCTAATTTGTACCAATAGTTCGTTTGGATCCAACGGCTTACCTATGTACCCGTCTATTCCCGCATTGTCTGCTTCGTCTTTCAGGCGTACATCTGAAAACTTGGTGATCAGAATAGCTTTGGCATCTGGCTGGTCTGATTTGATGGTTTTATAAATCTCCAATCCATTTGCATCCGGCAGTCGATAGTCCAATATGGCTAGATCAATCTGCTGATCTTTTAGAAGTTGGTAAGCCGTAGCGGCATTTTGCGCATCAAACACCTGATACCCATTCTTGGACAAAAAACGAGTGAGCATCTTGCAAAAAACCACATCATCTTCGACGATTAATATTTTGTTGATGGATGTTCCCATGTCAGTTGTTCAGTTTAGGTTCAAATAAGTTAATAGCTTGCTGATCTATGGCATATACGGCCATTACGCTTTGCATAAAGCCTTGGATTAATTCATCAATGCCTAGGCCTAACAGCCCAAAATTCCGGATATCAAACAACATAAGACGCTCATCGGCATACGTCCAACCATCCTCACCTTTGATTGAAAGATTGGTACCATAAACATCCCAAGAATTCATTCCCTCCGGGATTGGTTGGTTCAAGGGCAGATTGGCTCTTCTCGAATAGGCGGCGAGAGGCCTCATCCCTTCATCGGTAGCATGCATCATCATCCGAATGTCAAATGCATAGCTTCTGCCCTTGTTGTCAGGGACGGTGCCAACATGGTACCAGTTCTTTGAGGAGTCAGCTCCTTCCACGTAGTTGCTGGCGATCAACTGCTGGACAATGTACGTGTCATCGGGGTTTTTCGCAAGCGCTTCCTGTGCTTTGTTCAGCTCCTGCTGACTAACGATGGTGTATACTCCCTGGCCTGCATTGCTGTCAGGAACCTTGATGACCATCGTTCCACCCAATTCCTGAAAGTAATTCGGAAGCCTCTCCAGCGTGACATCCCGGTAGGTTTTTGGAGTAAAGATACCTATGCCAAACTCCGCATACACTTCATTGAACGCATCATAGGCCACACTTGCTGCCTTTTTGTTTCTACCCCCCGCCAGACAGGCCTCGATTGGATTCAGAAGTAGGGTTTTGCTCTTTTTGGGAAGCCTATTCCATGGAAGCTGTGTCACATACCGAAAGGCGGCACGTACGGCTACCCATTTATCGTCTTCCGATCGGACATACATTTTTCCGTCATCAAACTTGACCGGAGCATCCTGATCACCGGTTTCAAACTTAGCGAGATACACCGTTTCACCAAAGATGTCGGCGATGGTGGCGGCATAGCCCACGTTTTCCATTGGATTTTTATCGTACATGACCGCCAAAACCCCTGACTCATGGTGCCTGTCAACCATGGGCTTAAATGTCTGCTCAATGAGCCTTTTGTATCCGCCTTTTTCCGCATTCATCTCTAAAAGCGGCATCGATTTTTGACCGGATGGACAACTGTTTGTTTCAATAACAGTCAACTTTCGATTGCCTTCATGGTTGGTGACATGCATAAGGTCTGTTCCAGACCAGCGAAAAAACCGTGGTTGATAGGCCAGCAAACCTCCCACAGCCTCACTGTCTGCTCCTGGATTGAGCCTACAATACCGCTCCTTGATCTGTTCGTTGCTGAGATTCAGAAAATAGGAAACCAACGGGTGGATATTCGAATTTAGTACCCTGGGATACCAATGGTCCGTAGGCTCAAAATCACCCGGTTCTACCAAGTGGACATTTTTCGAAATCGATAATTTCATCGTATTTTCAGTTTATGTTAAATTCGTTCAACTAGCTGGGTAATAAAATCAGCATTCTGCCAAAGCATCAACACGCCGCTAAACACCATGGTCACCACCACAATTTTGCGAAATAACCCCATGGACATCCTGCCCAAGATGAGTTTGCCCACGTATACAGCCGCCATGGAGCTGAGTCCTATCATTAAGCCATACTTTAGCACCTCTGCATTGACAAAGCCGAGGTAGGCATAGCTGACAATTTTGGTAAGATGCAGCAGTATGGCGTTGGCCGAACGGGTTCCCAACAGCGCTTCCTTAGACATTCCATAGCTGAGGTAGGCCGAATTCATCAGGGGTCCCACCCCACCAATAAGGCCCGACAGAAAAGAAACGACCAACCCCATCGGGGCAAAGTGCCAGGCTTTGATTTGAAATCGCGAGGGACGCTCCTTTCTGTTGAACTGAAAAACTGTGGATATCAACAGCAACCCAATGAGCAATTGCAGGTATTCGGTAGACAGTACAGCGAAGAGATTTGCCCCTAAGATAGACCCGATGATCGTGGAGGGAAATAGCCAGGCAAATAGCTTCCAGTCAATATTCCTCCAAAAAAGTAGCACCTTTGCAGTACTACTCAATCCAATGCTGATGGTCATCACCGGTGCCACAGCCCGGACGCCTACCACCACCGCAACCAAGGGCATCAGCAACAAACTCGCCCCTCCTCCGCTCAAAGTGCTCAAGATAAAGACTAAAAAAGCTCCCAATAAAACAAGAAATACAGTCATAACTACGGTACTTAGATGGATATGATTTGGTAAATGGTGCTGAAATTATGCCATTTGATAGAGAGTAGCCATAAAAATGGGTAGGTGCAGATCCTGAATCTGTTTAGGTATAGAATTGTATTCAGGAAAATACACAATCTAAACAATGGATAAACGCTACCTACTTCTAACTGAGCTTAAGTGAGGGACAGATGTTGAAGCCAGAAACCTGCAAAAAGTAAGAAAATGGACAATAGTACTGCTAGTACGAGCGAAACAATTACTTTTCTGAGATGGATTAGTTCTTTCATCGACACTGGATATTTTTAAAACATCCAGTTCAATTCATATACCATTCCCTAATTTCTGAAAAAATCAAGGTTTTATATCCGAATTAATTCCACAAAGTGAGGACTAAGTCCCCACTTTGTGGAAACGTTCCACTTGCAAAGGGCACACGATAAAAAGGTACTTACTCGGAGGAAATCCGCACATTCCGGAACATAAACGGATTATCACTGACGCGTAGGTCGTTTCCGCTGTAAACCTCCACATTTTCCAGCACCACTTCTTTGGTCAGGATGTAGGGATACGCTTCCTTGTACCCCTCGTCGACCATTTGGGGATTAAAGTTTCCGAAAATTGCAGGACCCTGATAATCCTCTGGATGGTTATAATCTTCTATACGCAGATTCTCAATCCGAATTCGTTCGGGCATATAACAGATGTATCCAAAGTCATGCTGACCGGAATTGGATCCACTAATCAAACTGGCCCTTACATTTCTTCCAGCAGCTGGCACAAAGACGGTATTCCGGATGATCAATTCTCCTTCCCAGGTACTACCGTAATCGGACCGTAGATTGATCAGGTTTCTGCCATATACCGTGGAGTTTTCCAACAGAAACGTCCCGCTACCAATCGCATTGATACCCTGATGTCCCAGGATCGAATTCTTGACAGTAGCATTGGCTACTCCCATGTGTGCATCAAACCTCGAGAACACACACCGATCTAAAATGAGGTTTTTGCAGTAATTGGAACCCATAAGGCCCCAATACTGCGTGTCGTTTATGTCGTTTGTTTGGCTACAATTCACAAAAGATACATTCAGTGCCCGCCCAAGGGAGATATCATAGGTACCCATGGAAACCGAAACTCCTGCGGAACCTATGGTTTGGTAGGTCTTATGTCCGGTTAACAACGAATTTTGAACGGTTACATAGGCACATTCGCTCACATTAATAAACCCACCATAGGGCGCTCCATGGTCTCCCTCTCCGGTCACTCGGTGCTCTAGACCATCCACTAGCACATTCGAACGCTTGATGCCTATGCCTCTGCTGTAATACGTATACTTGGACTCTGCCTGATTGGCGATGGTGGTGAACTTCCCTCCACGGATAGTGAGGGTTGCCTCGTCCATCGGTAATGCGGTGATATCGGTGATCTGATCAAAGTCCCAAATGATCGGCGCGTCCATATCTACGTTACCTGACTTATCTACGATAAAAATATCTGTCTGAGGTGCGCCGTTATTTTGATTTGGTCCAAAGCGGATATACCGTCTCACGCTAGCGTCATTGACGGTAATTAAACTGGTAGCTGGTAGCGTGACATCTAGCTTCGCTTGATTGCGTTTTAACGAGGAAATACCCTCCAGTTTATACGGACGCAGCGTAGAACTAACCATAAAAACTTGTGCTGTGCGATCTTCCACATCCCTATCGTCAATAATAAATATCGCCTTGCCAAAATCGGTATCTGTCTGTATGATTGCCGTTCGTTTTTTTCCACTCAGGTAGTATATAGCGTCGTCGTTCGCCTTTACAGAAAGCCCTTGGCGATTGGCATAGGCATGGGTCGCTACGATTACGTCAAAATCATCCGCTACACCATCTCCTCTCGCTCCCAAATCGTCATAGCCGACCCAACCCCTTGACTGAAACATCTGTGCATCTTTCGGCGCTACGTTGACCGATAGATTCCCTCGTGAACTCATGCGAACTTCTGTTTTCCGCCCTTTCGAGGTGATGGATACATCTTCTTGCATGTTCGTAGATTGACCAAAGCCCAAACCAGTAAGGCTTACGATGATTCCTAACAAAAGGAGGATTGATTTCATTGTTCGTTTATTTGTATCCCAATTACCCATTTTGGGGTATCAGGATGGTTATTTAGGTGAGTTTATTGTTAAAGATGCGCATAAAGCGTAAATTTTCACTCCCGATCATGTAAAACTTTTGATCACTCTATGCAAAAGATTCGCTATTTCTCTATCGTTTTATCGTTCCATTTGGCGCTCGCAGTTCATCATCAGGGGAATGGTAGACAACAACCCATTTTGAACGATACGAATGGAAAAGACGGAGCAACCATCCCTATTCGATTTGATGATACCTCGGATAGCCATTGGGCTTCAGATTTCGAGCTGATAGATATCCCCTCAAGTAGAGACGGTTCGGTGCAAAAAGCCTATTTCTACAAGGCAAAATCGACGGACCTAAGACCGCTCGTTGTTAGCCTGCATACTTGGAGCGGAACCTATGAACAAAAAGACGACCTAGCACTTCTCTGTCAGCAAAAAAACGTAAATTATATCCACCCTGACTTCCGGGGTGCTAATCGAAGCATCGATGCCTGTTGCAGTGAACTTGCAATGAATGATATCGACGATGCCATTCGCTATGCCATGGAAAACGCTCCTGTGGACACATCGCAACTATTCGTGATCGGGGTGAGTGGAGGCGGATATGCCACGCTGAGTACCTTTATGAAGTCAACTCACCCCATAAAGAAGTTTTCCGCTTGGGCCTCCATTTCTGACTTAGCTGCTTGGCACCACGAAAGCCAAATCCGAAAAAATCGCTATGCGAACGATATCCTTGCTTGTACGGGATCGGATACAACACTCGACACGCTAAGTGCAAGGGATAGGTCTCCTCTCTTTTGGAACACTCCTATCGAAAAACTGGACAACACCGAGCTGCATATTTATGCGGGAATTTACGATGGTATTCAAGGGAGTGTACCATTTACCCACTCCATCAATTTCTACAACAAACTTCTTTCCGATCAGGGAATTACCGATGCAGGGAGCTACGTATCTGATGCTGAAAAACTAATGCTGCTGGAACGACGTCAGCCATTGGGAGATTTTGGCTCCATAGACAGGAGACGTATCTGCTTAGTCAAGGAATCCGGCAACCTTCGAATCACAGTATTCGAAGGAAACCACGAAATGTTGACGGAATTTGCGTTGGAAGAATTGCTAGGCAAATAAACCCTTTGATTACTTGCGATAGCTGTCTGCCTGCTCTGAAGTATTCCACTCAACAGGTCTAGAAAACCGGCATTGAATTCGAAATCCAAACTCCATATATCCATTGATCAAAGAATGGGCTTACGCAGGCTTTTTCTTTTTGATGAGCGGTGCGGTTTTCTCCCATTTGGCCAATCAAGACCCTTGGAGCGATTATTTTGGACCCGTATTGCTGCTTGTATTGATCTCCGTTTCCTGGTCTTTTCGACCCGATGATCGAAAACTAGTAGCCTCCTAATACGTCCCCAAACCAATTGGTGCAATCGCGGGCAGCTACTGATTTCCATGATAGAACTGTAGCTGCACCGCGGTTGACTGTTTTTTCAGGCAGTTTTGCTAGGCTTTCGTGCTGCCTTTGATTGCCTTTTTAAGAATCAGGTAGCCCGCAAAACCAGAAACCAGGGAAGCCATCAAAATCCCCATCTTAGCTTGACCGATCATGGTAGGATCGTCAAAGGCCAAGGAATTGATAAACAGGGACATGGTAAAACCAATGGCAGCAAGCAGAGAAATCCCCAACATCATCAAGGTATTGATCCCTTTCGGCTTTTTAAACCAGCCTAGTTTGATACCCAGCATTGATAGACCGAAGATTCCCGTTAATTTCCCAACCACCAATCCGAGCCCAACGCCTAAAGCCACTTGGCTGCTGATCATTTCCAGCCAATCACTCTCAATGACGACACCCGCATTCGCCAAGGCGAAAATAGGCATCACTACAAAAACCACCAAGCCATGCATGCTTCTCTCTAAGCGTTGAAGCGGTGAAATAGAGGCCTTGGACAACCTCTTGATCTCGCCGATGATGTTTTCCTCGTCGGGGGAAAGAAGGTATTTATCGTTTTTGGCCTTGTTGGCAATTTTGAACTTCTCTGTGAGATCAGAGATCGCATCTAGGTAGCGGGCCTTGTCTACTCTTCTATCAGCTGGAATAATCGAAGCCACCAAAACAGCTGCGACAGTCGCGTGAACCCCTGATAGCAGGGTAGCCAGCCACACACCACCGATCCCCAAAACCGCATATAACAGGACATTTCGGACGCCGAGAAGATTTAATACAATCATCAGTACAAAAAGCGAAGCACCATAACTCAAATTCACCAGAGAGATTTCCGAAGTATAAAACAATGCTACAATTAGTACCGCACCCAAGTCGTCTATGATCGCTAGGGCTGTTAGGAAGACCTTTAGCTGTATGGGAACTTTTGGGCCCAATAGGTACAATACTCCGAGCGCAAAGGCAATGTCCGTAGCCATCGGAATCCCCCAGCCACTCATGGATGCCGGATTCCCCCCGCTATTCATGGCAACATAAATCAATGCCGGAAAAACCATGCCGCCAATGGCAGCCACAATGGGCAACAGTACATTTTTTGGGTTAGACAGTTCCCCAGCGATAATTTCCCGCTTCAGTTCCAGCCCTACCACAAAGAAGAAAATCGACATCAGCCCATCGTTAATCCAAAGCAACAGCGATTTGTATACACTGAAATCCCCAATGGTAAAGCCTATTCGTTGGCTAAGCAACCATTGAATAGACTCATTTGCTGGGGAGTTTGCCAGAATCAACGCCAATAAGGCGGAGAAGAAAAGCAAAAAGGAGCTGAAGGTGCTCTTTTGGATAAATTGCACCAAGGGACTAAGCGTGTTAAATACAAGTTTTTGAGCAGTCATACAATCTTTCTATAAACTTGAAACATCATACGGATTTAGTCAAAGAATACTTATGGGTTCCATAAATATTTTTGATAATACCGTAATACCCAAATAAACTAAGGATTTGACTTTCTTATACGGAGAAGCGTTGTAAAAGATTGTTTTACTTACAAAAAAATATTTTTCCACACTATGAAAAAGGTATACTCTAAAGTAGTGGCATAAACATTCCTTTCAGGCAAGCTTTGCCCAAGCAAATGCTATATGGAAATTTCCTGCTTAACTACTATAACTCCCCTTTCTTCAATTCAGTAGCCGCATAATCTACTGCCCTAGCGGTAAGCGCCATGTAGGTAATGGAGGGGTTTTGGGTGCCGGTAGAGGTCATGCAGGCTCCATCGGTGACAAATACGTTTTTACACAAGTGCATCTGATTCCAGCCGTTCAGCAATGAGGTTTTCGGATCCCTACCCATGCGTACGCCACCCATCTCGTGGATATCCAATCCAGGGGCCTGTTTGCTATCTCGCGTAGAAATCCCATAGCAGCCTGCCGTCTCCAACATGGCTACTCCCTGTTCCAAAAAGTCCTTTAGGGATTTCTCGTCGTTGTCGTCATAGCCCACGTCTACCCGTAAGAGGGGCATGCCCCATCGATCCGTTTGATCAGCATCTAAATAGACTCGACTTTCCTCCTTGGGTATGGTCTCTCCCTGCATCATCATATACACAGACCAATCGCCTAGTTCCGAGTTTGCCTCTTTGAAGCCAGGACCAAAAGGCTCGTTCCTTGCTCCACCCCAACCTTTTCTGCTGGCAGAATAAAACGTCATGTAGCCACGAAGAAAATCCATCTCCTGTTTTTTGACATTCCTAAAATTGGGCAGCATGACTGCGGTAGGTCGTCTACCGTAGTAATAGGAGTCTAAATGCCGGTCCGCACTGGCAGAAATGCTTCCCCGATAATTATGAAACGCCACATATTTACCTAACAACCCATTGTCGTTTCCAAGCCCGTTGGGGAAACGGTTGGAAATAGAATTCAACAAAATGAGGTTGGAGTTCAATGCAGAAGCATTGACAAAGATAACCTTGGCAAAAAACTCCGTGGTTTCTAGGGTTTCGGAATCGATGACACGAACACCGGTAACTTTTTCCTTTTGATCGTCATAAATCAGGGAATGCACCACAGAGTGAGGTCGCATGGTCAGGTTGCCTGTCAATGCCGCTGCCGGCAATGTGGCGGCGTTGGAACTAAAATAGGCACCAAAGGGACAGCCTCTTTGACACAGGCTACGGGCCATGCACTGACCCCTTCCCAAGCGGGTATGGTGTTCTGCTGGTTCTGTTAGGTGGGCACAGCGGCCGATGACAAACTTCCGGTCAGGATAGGCCGCTACGATGCGCTGCTGAATGTCTCGTTCCAGTTTATTCATTTCCCATGCGGGCAAAAACTCTCCATCCGGCAGTGTGTCTAATCCGTCCTTATTTCCACTGACGCCAACAAACCGCTCAACGTAGCTGTACCAAGGAGCCAAGTCATCGTAACGGATAGGCCAATCTACCGCAAATCCGTCTCTTCCTGGCCCTTCAAAGTCGTATTTACTCCATCGCTGCACCTGTCTAGCCCAAAGTAGGGATTTTCCGCCCACCTGATAGCCTCTGATCCAGTCAAAGGGTTGGTCCTGTACATAAGGATGCTCTTTATCTTTTACAAAGAAATGATCCGCATCATCCCGAAAAGCATAACACCGGGAAACCACGGGGTTTTCCTTTCTGACAGATAGCGGAAGGGCGCCCCTTAGTGGAAATTCCCAAGGGTGCGTATGCATGGTCGGGTAGTCCTCCCGGTGAACTACATCTCTTCCCCGCTCTAATACAAGGGTTTTCAGTCCTTTTTCACATAGTTCCTTCGCAGCCCAGCCTCCGCTAATTCCGGAACCAACCACAATGGCGTCGTACGTATGGTCATTCATGGTATCAATATTACTCGTATCGCAATGATTCTATGGGATCCAATCGGCTTGCTTTGTAGGCGGGGATATAGCCAGAAAGCAAGCCCACCAAGACACAGATACAAAAGGCTACTATAATCCAAAGCCAAGGTATGAGAAAACCTCCCGGTCCCACCAAATTACCAACCACATTGCCGATAGAAATCCCCATGATTACCCCTAAGATACCACCCAATATGCAGATGACAATGGCTTCAATTAAAAACTGCTGCCGTATACGAAGAGGTGTAGCGCCCAGCGCCTTGCGAATCCCGATTTCGCGGGTACGCTCCGTAACCGAAACCAACATGATGTTCATCAGGCCAATGGCTGCGCCCAGTAGCGTTATAAATCCTATACCAAACCCTCCGATACGAAGAAAGCCTGCTATCTCTTCCAAACGCTCACCGATCGTCTGAGACTTTACCACTTCGAAGGACTCTTCCATTCCCACACCATCTCCCCGCACGCTGCGCATCATACCAGTAGCCTGTCCCATTTCATATTCCATTTTTAACGGATCAGAAGTAGTGACGGTAACTGTGTAGCGAAAAGTGCCGCGCTTATCTAGGTTTTTGGCATTTAGCAACGGAATGATAATAGCTCTGTCCGCTCCGGTATCGCCACCCACTCCTCCTTGCTCCTCCATTACACCCACAATCGTATACCTTCTGCCAAAGAAAGAAATGTAATCATTTATAGGATCCTCGTCGTTTGAAAACAGCGTCTTGGCAATCTCTGTCCCAATCACACACACGTTGTTCCCGTACTGCTGCTCTACGTTGCTGAAGTTCCTGCCCTTTTCCACCTTAATACCATTGACTAAAAAATAGTGCTCATCTCCACCGGTAATTCGGCTATTGGGATTGGTTTTTTTGGATTTACGCTTCACTTCTACCGAGCCACCCACAAAGGTTGTAACCGTTGAAATCCCCCGTTGATTATACTTTTGCTGAAAAGCAACTGCCTCCCGGTACGTAATGGGTGCATAATTCTTCTCGACAACACCGGCAGTAGTTGCCCGCCCACCCGAAATCCCTCTAGAGCGCAGGGTAAAATTATTGGAACCAAATCCGGAAAGACTTTCTTCTATTTGGGCTTTCATGGCGTCTATGGCAGTAAGCATGCCTACCAACGAGGTGATGCCTACCGCTATGATCAAACCCGTCAATATGGTTCTCAAAAGATTAGCCTGTACAGATCGCAGGGCTTCTCGCACATTTTCGAACAAATTCATCAGTCGTTCAATTTAGGACATTTCTCACTTCATTTCGAACATTGCCAGCCTAATATTACGCATTTATGGAAATTATCAATGCATGCGATCACCTCTTATTTCCAGATTCTTCATGACTTCCTTTTCATAAGCCAGCCATTCACTCCAGCGCTTTTCTACTTTTTCGATTGGATAATACGTTTTAGCCAAATCGATAAAGTTCACATAATGCCCTGCCTCAGAGACCATCAACTCGTAATAAAAGGCTTTGAGTTCTTCGTCTTCGAGGTTTTTCCACAGCAGTTTAAAACGCTCACAGCTCCTCGCTTCGATCAGAGCGTTCATAAGGAGATGTTCTGTCAAATGCTCCATACGGCTGCCTCCCTTGACGATAAACTGTTGCAACTTGGCCACGTACTCATCCTTTCTAGGCTTGCCAAAGGGCAGCCGACGCTTTTTTAGCTGCTTCATGACGCGTTCAAAATGCTCCCATTCCTCTGCCACTACAGGAGTCAATACTTCCACCAGTTTTTCCAGCTCGGGAAACCGGACGATGAGCGAAATGCAGGAAGAAGCTGCCTTCTGCTCGCAATATGCATGGTCCACCAGAATATCCGCCAAGCTCATCTTGGCCACATCCACCCAGCGTGGGTCTGTGGGCAATTGCAGGTGCAACATCTTTTGCTTCGTGGTGTCTTGCCAATTCATCTTACTAATCAAAGAAAGCCCATGTGATACCCAAATCCAAACTTTGTTTCAAACCAGTGAAATAGGGAGTCACAAAATATCCGTTTTGTGCCATCATGCCGGCGTTTAGGTGGTTGTACCGGAAAAGTACCCGAGTTCGGTTGATACGAAAATTTAAGAAGACATCGACCACGGGATAGGCAAACACATTAAAGTGATCCTGTAGGTAAAACTGTTGGGTAGCAGGCATATAAGCGTCCGCAAAGTTATCGCTTCTGTACCTACCCTCCAGCCCTAGCTGCACATACACGTTGTCGTTGAACAATGGCCCGTCGAAAAAGAAACGGGTATTGGCAAAAAGATCGGGGATTCGGAAAGCATCTGCCGCTCCGCCCGTGATCGCAGTATATACCAATTCGGTCTGCCAGTGAAATTTTCCGGAAAAAATGAGGTGGTAGTTTACACCGGGCATCACCATGAATGCCTCCCCGGTGGCCTGCGTAGGCAGCGCCTCTTGATTGTAGAAGATGTAATTGTTGATTCGGTTGATGGTCAGGTTGGGTCTAAGGCGGAAATTGGGAAGATCCACTTTGATCACCCCTTTTGCTTGGTCTACACCAATACTGGAAAAAGAATGGTCCCAACGGAAGTGGTTACCTCTATACCGCTCCTGGGCCAGCATGGGTCGATACAGTGCCTTGGTATAACTCAAATCTAAGAAGGGGGACACGAAAAGCCCCTGAACTCGGTAGCCATCCGGTAGCAGGTATTCACCTTCTGCTTCAAACGACCATTTTTCGTTGATTTCACCGCGGAGAGAGCCACCAAGAAACAGTTCCGTAAAGGAATTATTGCTGTCAAAAAAGATACTTGCCATCCTTCCTGTCCGCAGCTTCAGGTAGGCATTGTAATAGACCGGACCAAAATCCCCCTTAAATCCCACCTCGTTTTTCCACTCCGAAAAATGATGTTGGTTATTCGTGGTATCTCTGCGGCTGTGCAAAAGTGTGGTATCGGAAGAATGAAATCGATTTGAATTAAAAAATAGAGAATCACTGGTAGCCAAACGGGAAAAGAATGTCACTTCCTGTTTCTTCTTATCAAACACATGATAGACTTGCCATCCTTTCAGAATTTCGTATTGGTGATAAATCTTATATTCTTGTCTCAGGTCGGTTGCCCGGGAGTTGCGAAGCCAAACCTTTGAATCTTCGTAGGTAAAATACAGCGAGGTATTGTCTATTTCCGGCGGTATGATGCCTCCTTGTTCATTTACCCGGTGTTTCATACGCGTGAAGGCAGCCAAGAGGAAGTACTTGTCGTTATCCGATCGGTAATTGGTGTGAAATGAATACGAATCGTTCACCACCATGTTGTCATCCCGACGAGTAGGGTTTAGCATTTTTCGGGCCCGAATGGTACCGAAGTTTATACCTACATTCCACTTGGGCGTAATATTTCTTGTAAATGCAATATCTAGCTTATTCCTGTTTCCCCCTCCAAAAAACGCATTGAGCTGGGTATAGGGAGATTTGGTATTGAAATATTGGACACTATCCGCAGAATTATGATATAGATCGTAGGCATGAAATCCGGAGGTCCGGCCGATCTGCCGAGGGACCTCATAGAACACCGGCTTCGCAGCACTACCTAGATTTCCCAAATCCTGGTATTTGTACCACGTATTGGCCACCGGTTCGTAATTGTGAAAACCCGTCAGCGAGGTATCCACTTCTACTTGTTCAAACCGGTTGTATCTCAAAAACTTTTCGTAATAAAACAGGGAGGTCTTGGGGCCATAAACCATCTGGGTGGAGTCATCCAACAGTCCCCTCCTTGGAGCGTCTCCGTCCTCGGTTCCTTGCGGCGGCCTTTGCTGCCCCTGTTGCTGGCCTTGGGGTATTTGCTGGCCATATGCAGAGAGGGCACCCCAGACCAGCATCCACAAAAAAAATAAGAGCTGCTTGTTATTCACCCCGATAGTTCTTTTTTTTCACAGTATCCAAAACCATAGTCGTTATTATCCGTCGATCCGTTTCGGACAAATCCATCTCCATAGGTAACGCAAAAATGGGAATTTCTGACCAAAAAGGAAGAAATTGAGGCACGTTTAATTTAACAGCGTCTTTCTCTGTGGTTAGAATGGACGGCTGCTTGGAGATATGTTTACGATACAACACCTCTAAATCCTTGATGTCAGCAACGCTGTATCGATGGTGATCCGGGTAATCCCGTATTTCCAGTACTTCATACCTTTTTCGCACCTCCTCCAGAAAATCACGGTTAGAAGCAATGCCTGTCACCACAATAACAGCCTTGCCTATAATTTGAGTACCTTTGGAAATCGGAATGGGTTCGCTGTAGCGAATGCCGGCGAAAATAATGGGGGCACCCTCTCTCGCGTACGCGATAATCTCCTGGTGAAAAGCGGCCTTTTTTGCGTCGTTAAGGGTGTTGGGACACTTCGTCACGACCACCGCATTAGCCCGAACCGCACCCCTGCGGCTTTCCCGTAGAGTTCCCAAAGGCAATATCCTATCCTCAAAAAACGGCTTATGAAACGTCGTTAGCAAGACTGCTAGATCGGGTACTACATACCGGTGCTGAAAAGCATCATCTAGGAGAATAACTTCTGTTTCCGGACGTTCGGCCAAGACCTGAGGAATGGCCAACGCGCGAGACTCCCCTACCGCTACGGCTACCTTTTCACCAAATTTTTGAAAAACTTGAAACGGTTCATCACCGATGTCATCGGGGCCCATCTCGGAAGTGGCCAGTAGAAACCCAGAGGTTTTTCGCTTGTATCCCCTGCTGATCACGGCAAGGCGATACCTATCCTGAAATTGTCTAATCAAATATTCTATGGCGGGCGTCTTTCCGGTGCCTCCGACCGAAAGGTTCCCTACCACGATCACCGGGACATTGAAGGACGTACTTTTCTTAGATCCGATTTCAAAAAGATGATTTCTCCATCTGGTAGCCAGGGAATACAGGGCAGCAAATGGATAAAGAAATGGATCATAAAAGCGCATTGGAAGAATTTTGCTAGCTTTGATTGGAAAATAACGGCAAATATATGGTTTATTTTATAAGCGATGTGCTATCCTTTCTGGAATCCTGGGCACCCCCCGCCTACCAAGAAGGTTACGATAATGCGCAACTCATTGTGGGAAACCCAAGCACCAAAGTCACCGGCATCCTGTGCACGCTGGATGCCACGGAAGAAGTGGTAGCTGAGGCCGCCGAAAAAGGCTGCAACCTGATTATTGCCCATCACCCCATTGTATTTAAGGGCCTCAAAAGTCTTACCGGCAAGACCTATGTGGAGCGAACGGTTATCAAAGCCATTAAAGAGGACATCGCAATCTATGCCATTCACACCAATTTGGACCATGTAATGGGGGGCGTAAACAGCAAAATAGCCGAGAAACTGGGATTGACAAATACCCGAATTCTTTCTCCTAAGGCAGGCATTTTGGCCAAGCTGGTAACCTTCATCCCGGTATCGGATACTGCTCACGTACTTCAGGGACTCTTTGCAGCGGGGGCCGGGGAGATTGGAGCGTATAGAAACTGTAGCTTCCGTGTAAACGGCATCGGTACATTTTTGCCTACCGAAAAAGCCAATCCTACCCTCGGTATACGGGGCGTTTTGGAAGAAGTGGCTGAGGATCGCGTCGAGATTCTATTTCCCAAACATCTCAGCACACAGATTGTCTCCAAATTACGGCAAATTCACCCGTATGAGGAAGTAGCTTATTACCTACAGTCGCTGGAAAACGAAAACCAGGAAGTGGGCGCTGGTATGATTGGAGAGCTTGAAGCGGAAATGGACGAATTGGCATTTTTGACGTTTTTGAAATCGGCCATGAACTTGTCGATTATCCGCCATACCAAGCTGCTGGGCCGAAAAATCCGGCGCGTAGCAGTATGCGGCGGAGCGGGCATTTTCTTACTAGGCGCAGCCAAACGGGCAGGTGCAGACCTATTTATCACGGCTGATGTGAAGTACCATGAATTTTTCGATGCTGATAACCAACTAATTATAGTAGACATTGGTCACTATGAAAGTGAATTTTTTACAAAAGAACTATTAAAAGACAAATTGTCAGAGAAATTTGCTAATATTGCACTCTATTTGTCGAATGCAGTCACAAATCCCATAAGCTACTTATAATTGATGGAAAGTACCGTTGCACAGAAACTAGAAGCCATTCTCAACCTTCAAAACATAGATTCCAGATTAGACGCGATTTTTAAAGTCAGAGGTGCCCTCCCCGAAGAAGTTCAAGATTTAGAAGACGAAATTGCCGGTTACGAAACCCGGTTGTCGAAATTCGAATCGGACATTGCGGGTTTGGGTGAGGAAGTCAAAAAACACAAAGACGCTATCAAGGAATCAGAGAAGCTGATCAAAAAATACCAAGAGCAGCAAATGAACGTCCGAAACAACCGGGAGTACGACGCCATCACCAAGGAACTGGAACTGCAAGATCTGGAAATACAGGTTTCCAAAAAGAAGATCGGGGAAGCCCAACTTCGCATAGAGGAAAAAGAAAAGGACATTGAGGAAGTCAAAGAAGTTCTCAAAGACCGAAAGCACGATCTAGACCAAAAGAAAAGCGAACTGGATGTCATCGTGTCGGAAAGCGAATCTGAAGAAAATAAACTAAAGACAGACCGGGAAAAAGCATCTAAGAAAGTGGATGAACGGCTGTTTAAAAGTTACCAGAAAATTCGACAGAATGCTAAAAACGGCCTGGCAGTTGTCCTAGTGAAGCGTGGGGCATGCGGTGGCTGTTTCAATGTAGTACCACCGCAACGTCAAGCTGAAATCAGAGAGAAGAAGAAACTGATTGTTTGCGAGCATTGCGGACGTATTTTTGCCGGTGTGGAAGAGGAGGTAGAGGAAGATACCGGAACCAAAAGAAAGCGAAGCAGAGCCTAGACATATTCTAATGAAAGCCCGATCAACATCGGGCTTTTTTTTATATTTATCTCAAATTCTGAAACTTTTCTTGTGGGAATTGGTAATAATACATAAATTGGAACCATGAGAAAGACGTTGCTGATTTTGTTATTTTTGGGAATAGCTTTCGTGTCTGACGCAAAGGACAAGAAAGAGAAGACGTTTTTGGTTATTTTTGACAAGGAGGAACTTCGCCTTCACAGTACTAGCAGCACCAAAATTGAGTTAAATTTTCTGGATAATTTTCAGACCAAATCCTACGCAGGAAATTCCGATGCGGCCTTGCTTATTACTGTTCCTTTCGAAGAATGGGACGCGTGCGATATAGGTAAGGCCCTGGTAATCGTTGGGAATGATCGCTTGGTAAAACTTGAAGAGGTCGCGTTCAGAATTATCGACTTAAAGCAAACCGACAATACCTACGCACAGCTTCTCTCCAAATCCACGGAAGAGGCTAAAAACAGTAAAAAGAAGGTAGCTACTGTGAAACTAACTCTCTAAATCGGAGAACCCGTATATCCCACCAATTCATACCCTTTCTCCAGGTGGTAGTCCAGTTCGTAGCAACAAAGATTTTGATGCTTAAACTGATCCATCTCCTGCAAAGGTTTATCCAACAAAAGACACATCAAAATTCGTATCGCACGTCCGTGCATGCAAACCAAAAGATTTTCACCCCCATTGCCCGTAATATGGTCAATCGCCTTCGAAAGCCGGTTTGCTACCTGAAGCGGTGATTCACCACCTTCAATCCGATAGTCCAGTTGTCCCTCTGCCCATCGGCTTAGCATGTCCTGATAATGGTGGTGACCGTTTTCATCCATGGGTATTCCTTCATATTTGCCCCAACTGATTTCGTTTAGATCCGGAAGTGACTTGCTTGGAATACCCAATTCAAGGAACGGTTCGATTGACTGACGGGTTCGAATTAGCCCGGAGTAATAGATGTAGTCAATAGGTAGATGCTTGTTCTGCTCGAAAAAAGCCGCTGCTTGTTTTCTCCCAGTGTCATTCAGGGGCGCATCGATGCCGCTGCCTTGCACTACTCCTCTTAGGTTAAAATCGGTTTGTCCGTGTCGGACTACATAAATTTTTTTACTGCTCAAGATTTACTTATTTTTGAATGCAGGTTCAAAGAAAAAGCTTTTATCGGACAAAACATGCTATTTACGTCAAAACCCGACCTCGATTTTTTAAATAAAATGGGTCGAAACACCATGGTCGAGCATTTAGGCATTACGTTCACCGGTTACGGTGAAGACTACCTGGAGGCGGTCATGCCCGTCACGGATAAAACCAAACAACCGTTGGGTTTGTTACATGGGGGAGCAAACGTGGTGCTAGCAGAAACGCTCGGAAGCGTAGCAGGTATGCTGATGATCAATCCAGAAACTCACTATTGCGTAGGTTTGGAAATCAATGCCAATCACCTAAAGTCCGTGAAAGAAGGAACGGTCAAAGGCATCGTAAAGCCTATTCACATTGGACAAAAGACGCAAGTTTGGGAAATAAGAATTGTCACTCCGGAAGGCAAGCTTTCCTGCATAAGCCGAATCACGCTAGCCGTACTGGAAAAGAAATAATATGAATACAGTAGCAGCGACGAATACCTTTACTGCCACCGAATACCTCGAAAATGTGTGTTTAACGTCCTTAAATGGCCAATTTCAGGTTGCCATTTGGCGGAAACCCCATGCATCCAAGGTAGAGATTGTGTTAGATAGTAGTGGTGACATCCTACAGGTGTCTACTGAAATTGAAAAATTACCGGCAGGGTTTATCCTGCATCCCTTTTCCGGATTGGAAAACGAGAAGGCTTTTTTTATACCTGCTGAAACCTACCTTAGTTTCGACTTGGACCAAAATACGTACACCGAGCTCCCGGAACAACTGGTGCAGGCGACTAGCAAGGCCGGTGGATCACTGAGAGAGAAGATTTGGAAGGCGATAAAACGCGAAACAGCAGCGGAAAAGCCCACGATCGGACTTTCCACTACCAAGGAATCCTTTGTGACGATGGTGGAAAAAGCCAGGCGCGAGATTTCAGACAAAACCATGTTCAAAGTGGTGGCTGCAAAGACCAAACATCTGCCCCTAACGGAGGAATTTGATCTCGTTGGGACGTTCTTGGCACTTTGCCGGGCCTACCCCAATTCTTTTGTCAACTTCTTTCACATTCCCGGAATAGGAACGTGGATCGGTGCTACCCCCGAGGTACTGATTCAGACCAAAGGTACTACTTTTCATACGATGGCCTTGGCGGGCACCCAACGAGGGGTTGGAGAGAATCCTCTTAAAACGGCTGCGTGGACCCAAAAGGAAATTGAAGAACAGGCTTTGGTGAGCAGATACATCGTCAGTTGCTTTAAAAAAATACGCTTACGGGAATACGATGAAATCGGTCCAAAGACAAGCATGGCTGGAAATCTCCTTCACCTAAAATCCGACTTTTACGTGGATATGGAAGCTACCGGTTTTCCTCAATTGGGATCCGTCATGCTCAATTTACTGCATCCAACTTCCGCGGTATGTGGGATGCCCAAAGACACCGCCAATGCCTTCATTCAATCAAATGAAGGATTTGACAGAAGCTTTTTTGCCGGCTACCTAGGCCCAATAAACATCCAAGAGGAAACGCAGGTTTATGTCAACCTCCGTTGCGGTAGGATTTTGGAAAATGGTGCCCTCCTGTATGCCGGAGCCGGTATCACAGAAGACTCTGACCCAGAAAAGGAATGGGAAGAGACGGAAATGAAATGTGAAATCATCCGAAAATACCTCATTAACCCCGAAAGAACTTGATAGTACCCGCAATAACTGATCTGGTGAGTATATGTGCACAGCACGGCATCAAGGAAGCTGTTTTGTCCCCAGGTTCGCGGTGTGCGCCGATTTCATTGGCATTTATCCGCCATCCGAACATACACTGCCGCACCATTTCGGATGAGCGATCTGCGGCATTCGTTGCCCTTGGCATGGCCCAACAGTCTGAGATGCCAGTAGCTATGGTATGCACCAGCGGGTCCGCAGGCTACAACTATGCCCCGGCGATTGCCGAAGCGTTTTTCCAGCAGATACCCTTACTGGTGATCACAGCCGACAGGCCTCCGGAATGGATCGACCAATGGGACGGTCAAACGATCCGGCAGACGGGAATCTTCGGGAATCACGTAAAAAAAAGTTTGGTACTCCCCGATTCCTTTTCATCCGAAGACCATCTCTGGCACCTTCACCGGCTGATCAACGAGGCAATCCTAGAGGCGACGAGTTTTCCCCAAGGCCCCGTTCATATCAATGTACCATTGCGAGAGCCTTTCTATCCTGCTCCTGGAGAATCATTCGACTTTTCCAGATCCGTACCGGTTACCCAACCACTTCGTGGAACCCCAACACTCTCCCAAGAGCAGCTGATTCGGTTAAAAGAAAACATAAAAAAGTACCGCAGAATTCTCTTTGTGCCGGGACAACAAAAAAAAGACGACCGGCTAAAGGGCATGCTCGAACACATTCATAAAATCGGCACGGGGGTGGTGGTTACCGAACTGATCTCCAACCTCCAAAACGGGGATGCTATCACCCACCCAGATTTTCTACTGCAAAACACTACGGAAAAAGAACGCCTAGTGCCTGATCTGATTATCACCTTTGGAAAGAGCATCCTATCCAAATCCCTCAAGCAGTTTCTCCGTAGTACCCCTGCAAATCACTGGCACATTCAGACGCAAGGCTACGTACCAGATCCCTTTCAAAGGCTTACCAAGGTGATTCACGCAGCGCCCTCGGACTTCTTAGACTGGTTTATCTCTCAGGAACTGCAGGTTGACAAAAGCTACACCGCAGGGTGGGTGGAGGCGGAAAGCCGCATTCGACAGAAATTACCTCTAGCAATGGAAAACGCGACCTTTGGTGAATTTAAGGCGATTTACCATTGCTTAAAACATCTTCCCTACCCCTCCAAACTACACCTGGCTAACAGCATGGCCGTCCGCTATGCCAGCTTTCTTGGGATGAAAGAAAAACGGATCGAAATCCTAGCTAACCGCGGAACCAGCGGTATAGATGGGTCGAATTCCACGGCAGTGGGATGTGCCCTCACCACCAAGGAAACCGTAACCCTGATCACCGGTGACATGGCTTTCTTTTACGACCGAAATGCATTCTGGCACAATTACGACCTGCCCAATCTACGAGTCGTGGTTTTAAATAACCACGCCGGAGGAATTTTCAGACTCATCGAGGGACCAAATGCACTCCCGGAATTGGAGGAATTCTTTGAAACACGGCAGGCTCTCACCGCCAAATCACTGGCCAACGAGTTTTCTTTTGAGTACAACGCAGTTTACCATGAGTCTGAATTGCTTTCGGTCCTTCCCAATTTCTTCGAAAAATCCCTAAAACCCAAGATCCTAGAGGTCTTCTCCGATTCTGTTTCAAATGCAAAAACACTTAAAGAAATTAAGGCGGCTCTGAGATAACTTTGCCATCCTATGTCCGTAATATAAAAGTAGTAGGATTAAAAATATTCGGGCAAAATTCCAGAAACATGATTTTTTTTTTGGTAATTTTCGAAACCGATTAGGAAACTCGTATCGAATACCCTAAAAACACCTTAGTTCCATGCAATCAACGTACAACGAAAACGAAAAAACGCCTCTTAACAGCATCGAAGACTGGGAAGATGATTTGTTGGTCAGGTACCCTGAACCCAAAGATAAGCAGGCGAAAGCCAAAGAAGATTACCGCAACTACCACGATTCAGAGCGGGTAGACACGGTACGTGAATTCTATCGGTTGAACCACAAGTATCAAACGTATGATTTTGTGGTGGAAAAGGAAAAGGAGTTTCTAAAATTCGAAAAGAAAGAGATGCCATTCTGGGATGCTGTAGCTTACCTGAATACATTGGTAGATGACTCCGACCCAGATATTAACCTAGACCAGTTGCAGCACCTACTACAGACCTCAGAGGCTATACGGGCGGACGGCCACCCTGATTGGTTTGTATTAACTGGCTTTATTCACGATTTGGGAAAAGTACTCTGCTTGTTTGACGAGCCCCAATGGGCAGTTGTAGGCGATACTTTTCCTGTGGGATGCAAACACACCGATGCGATCGTGTATCCGGAGTTTTTTGCCGACAATCCAGATTCCACTGATGAGCGATACAATTCAAAATACGGGGTCTATGAGCCAAACTGCGGCTTGGATCAGGTGAAAATGTCTTGGGGACACGATGAATACCTGTATCAGATGATGAAAGACTACCTTCCGGAACCGGCTCTTTACATGATCCGATACCATTCCTTTTACGCACAGCACCGGGAAAATTCCTACGACCACTTGCTCAACGACCACGACCGAGAGATGTTCAAGTGGGTTGAGAAATTTAACCCCTACGATTTGTATTCCAAGGTGCCCGTGCCGCCGGATGCGAAAGCCCTCCGACCTTACTACGAGGATTTGGTGGCTAAATACCTTCCAGCAACCCTTAAATTTTAAGGAACGCGACTGGTATACCCGTACACCTGTATCAACACGTATCTACCAATAAACCATCCCCAAAGCTACAGCAACCTGCGGCTTTGGGGAATTTTATAACCTAACCACCTACCGGCACATGCTCACTGTTATTTCCTTCGTAGGATTTACCCTGTTTGTTGCTTTTTTATCTTGGTACAAATTACGGAAAGATGATATTCATTCCCGTGACGGATACTTTTTAGGCGGTAGAACGCTCACCGGGGGAGTTATCGCAGGTTCGATGATCCTCACGAATATTTCCACCGAACATCTTATCGGCATGAACGGGTCCGCTTACAAAAACGGTATGATCATCATCGCCTGGGAAGTTACCTCAGCCATTGCCTTGGTAATCGCCGCTTTGTACTTTTTACCCATCTACCTTAGAATGGGATTGACCACGATTCCCCAATACTTGGAAAACCGGTACGACGGAACGACTAAAGCTATTGTTGCCTTTCTGCTGATGCTGTCTTTTGTGGTAACCTTGTTGCCCATTGTCCTGTATACAGGTGCCATCAACCTGGAAAGCATCTTTAATGTGTCGGAAGTCTTAGAGGTCAGCAAGGGAGAGGGAATTTGGATTACCGTAATCGTCATTGGTGTAGTAGGATCTATCTATGCCATTTTTGGCGGGTTAAAGGCCGTGGCATTCTCTGACTCCATCAATGCCATTGGACTGGTTATTGGGGGTCTCATGGTGCCGGTATTTGCCTTATGGGATATCGGTGACGGAAGTGTCATGGAGGGGATTAAAAAAGTATACGATGCAGCACCCGAAAAATTCAATGTGATCGGTACAGAAGATTCTGTACTTCCGTTCAGTACGCTTTTTACCGGACTGATGATCAATCAGATTTATTTTTGGGGCATGAATCAGACCATCATACAGCGGGCACTAGGTGCAAAAAATATGGCTGAGGCGCAAAAAGGTCTTCTATTTACGGGCATTTTTAAAATCCTAATTCCTTTGATCATTGTATTGCCGGGTATAATTGCATTTTATTACTACGGCGAACAGTACTACGAAGATCAGGACTTTATCTACCCGGTTTTATTGATGAAGGTACTGCCTTTGAGTTTGATTGGTTTTTTTGCGGCTGTGGTCTTAGGAGCTATACTAAGCACATTCAATAGCGTCCTGAATTCGGCCGCTACGATTTTCAGCTTAGATATTTTCAAAAAATTCATCTCTCCAACTGCTACGGATAAGACATTGGTACGGGTGGGCAGAATCAGCTCCATTGTATTGGCGGCAACGGCCATTCTGGTGGCCCCGCTGGTAGGAAATGCTCCGGAAGGCTTGTACCAACTGATGCAACAGTTAAATGGGATTTTCTTTATTCCCATCGCCTCCATTCTGATTGCAGGCTTTTTTATTCCGAAAATTTCCGCGGAAGGTGCCAAAGTGGGATTGATTCTTGGCCTCTCCTTTTACCTCCTTACCACCTTTATTCTAGAATTGAACATCCATTTTATTCATATTTGGGGCATTGAGTTTGTCATTAACATGGTAGCCATGTATTTGGTCAGTATAAAATACCCCGCGAAGGTCCGCCCCGTTCATATAAATACATCTGGCCTAGACTTAAAGGAATGGAAGTATGCAAAACCCCTGGCCCTCATTTTGGTTATCTGCGTTGTATTGATCTACGTATGGTTAGCACAATAAATTTTTCCACTTTAGGAAACTTTATCTTCAAAAAAACTATTTAGGAGATGAATGCGTTAATTTTAGATAATCTCATTAATTTTGCGGTTTAATTAAAAAGATGAATCGTTTCTTGCAATTTTTATTAAAGAATGTCCTCACCAATTTTTTGGCTGTTTTTTTGGTGTGCCTATCTGTTGCAGACGGGGACGACGCGGATCACGAATTTATCCACCAAGATGTCCAAATTGCAGAGATTGATTACGATTTTGTAGATTTTCCCACATCGCTCATTCGAAACAATACCGTTAGCTTCTCGAGCCTTCAGCGGATTGCCGATGTATCTCCCTTTACCATTGATTTTAGCAAGAAAATTTCCTTTCCCTTATCTGACGCGCAGTTAAACCAGATAAGTCACACACTGCTACACCCTCTAATGTCCAACCTCGTAAAGGTGGTCATTTGTAAGAACGCTCCTTGATTTTTTTATTTCCAGTTAGTTTTCAGCGAGTCCGTTTTTAGGATCTCTGCTGCCCGAACAACTCCTCAAGCTTTATTGAACAAACGTAAATCTCGGCTTGAGTGTGTTCTATCATGCTATTTTTAAAAAAACTAATACCTTCTTACTTATACTATCCATGGAACATTCCTTTTCCTTTTCAGGGGCTTTGGCCGCTAATCGCTACCTGCCCACCAGTATGTTGATCGTCCTTGTAGTGTTGATCAGTTCGTGTAGTTCTGGAAACAGTAAAGACAACCAAGCAAATAAATTATTGGAAATCCCAGTGCTCTCACTGGAACAAATGACCATCGAAATACCCCAAACGTATGTAGCTGACATTCAAGCGCGGCAGTTTGTGGAGGTACGATCAAAAATTCAGGGCTTCGTAGAAAAAATATACGTAGACGAAGGCGAGATTGTCCGAAAAGATCAGCCCTTGTTTCAGCTATCCTCAACGGAGTACAACGAGCTGGTAAACTCTGCCACCGCTAAGCTCATGCAGTCAAAAGCGGAAGAAAAAGGGGCTTCTTTGGAGGTTGAACGGCTGAAAATACTGGTAGATAAAAACATCTTTTCATCTTCGGAATTAGAGCTTGCCCAATCTAGGTTAGATATGGCCCGGTCCGCCATCATGGAATCCGAGGCCATGCTTAAAAATGCCCGATTAGGACTATCCTACACAACCATACGAGCCCCCTTTGATGGCATGGTGGACCGAATCCCCTACAAAACGGGAAGCTTGATCAATAGCGGCGACTTACTTACCAATATCACGGATATCGATGAAATCTTTGCGTACTACAAAATCACAGAGAACGAGTACTTGGAATACATGCGAGGCCGGATCGATCGGGAAAACTTCAAAAAAGAGTCTACAGAGGGACTTAGGCACGCGCTAGAGGCAACCTTAGAAGAAGAAAAGGAAGAAATTACGCTAATTCTTTCCGACGGTCAGCTATACCAACACGTCGGAAAAGTGGAGACCATGGAGGCAGATTTTGAAAAAGGAACGGGATCTATTGCGCTCAGGGTGCGATTTCCGAACCCAGATGGCCTGCTGAAGCACGGTGCCAGTGGCAAGGTTCAAATGACCAAACCGCTGGAGAACATCTTCCTGATTCCGCAAAAAGCGACTTTTGAAATACAGGATTACACATATATCTATTTGGTTGATGCCGACAACAAAGCACAAATCAGAAGCTTCCGACCCAAAGGTAGATATGGCTTATTTTACATCGCTGACGACTTCCAAGAGGGCGACCGGATCATATTGGAGGGTATACAGCTACTGAAAGACGGAGTGGCAGTAAATCCCCAAGAAACCAGCCCCAACGATGTATACGAGACGTTGGAAACCATTGCCCAAGCTACTTTATAACATTCCTTAAAGGCAACTTAAGATGTTTGATATATTTATCAAAAGGCCGATCCTATCCACCGTAATATCTGTATTGATTACGCTGCTAGGATTGTTGGCATTGGTGTCCCTACCGGTAACCCAATTTCCAGAAATTGTGCCTCCCTCGGTCACGGTAACGGCTAAATATACCGGAGCTAATGCAGATGTATTGACGAAAGCGGTGGCCACACCGCTAGAACGTGCCATCAACGGTGTCCCGAACATGACCTATATGACCTCGGTAAACACAAACGATGGTGTTTCATTGATCACGGTGTACTTCCAAGTGGGGACCGACCCGGACCTGGCTGCGGTTAATGTGCAAAACCGGGTTTCGACAGTGTTGGATGAGCTTCCAGAAGAAGTCATCCGAGCTGGAGTTCAGACAGAAAAGGAAGTCAACTCCATGCTGCTCTACCTAAACCTGATGACCACGGACACCACGCAGGACGAGCGGTTTGTATACAACTTTGCGGACATCAACATTCTGCCCGAACTAAAACGGATCGACGGGGTGGGTTTTGCGCAGATCATGGGATTCAGGGACTATTCGATGAGGATATGGCTGAAACCTGACCGACTGGTTTCCTATGGGCTGACACCGCTGGATGTTAATCAAGCGATCCGAAAGCAAAACGTGGAAGCTGCTCCCGGTAAATCCGGCATCAGTTCAGATCGGGAGCCGCAGGCACTACAATATGTGTTAAAGTACACCGGCAAATTCAATACGGAGGAGGAGTACGAAAACATCACCTTGAAGGCACTTCCGGATGGCTCTCTGCTAAAACTCAAAGATGTAGCCGAAGTGGAATTTGGATCGCAGGAATACAGCATGGTCTCAACGACCGACGGAAGGCCTTCCGCTTCGATCATGATCAAGCAGCGCCCCGGCTCGAATGCCCGAGAGGTAATTCAAAACATAAAGGACAAAATGGAGGAATTGGAGGGTACCTCGTTTCCTCCCGGCATGGAATATAACGTTTCCTACGACGTATCTCGATTTTTGGATGCGTCCATCTTCGAGGTGGTTAAAACGTTGATAGAGGCCTTTTTGCTCGTATCTCTAGTGGTTTTTATCTTTCTCCAAGACTTCCGATCTACCCTGATTCCGGCAATTGCGGTTCCGGTATCGTTGATAGGTACCTTCTTTTTCATGAACCTATTCGGCTTTTCGCTGAACCTACTGACCCTGTTTGCGATGGTGTTGGCCATCGGAATCGTGGTTGACAATGCCATTGTGGTGGTCGAAGCCGTTCACGTGAAAATGCACAAAGACGGCTTGAATGCGAAAGATGCCACCTTTGCTGCCATGAAGGAAATTGGGGGAGCTATTATAGCGATCACACTCGTAATGTCCGCCGTGTTTGTTCCGGCAGGCTTTATGAGCGGACCGGTGGGCATCTTTTACCGGCAATTTTCATTGACCTTGGCGATCGCCATTGTCATTTCCGGTATCAACGCGCTCACCCTGTCTCCGGCACTTTGCAGCCTGCTTTTGAAACCCGTACATCATGAAGACAAAAAGGGATGGTTAAGCAGGTTCTTTACCAGCTTCAACGAAAAATACGATCGCTTTTCAGAAAAATATGGTCGATTTATCGGCGGTACTGCGGGAAGAAAATCTGTGACCTTTGGGATTTTGGTTCTGTTTTTCTTGCTGACTTTCGGTGTGGCAAGCATCCTGCCCACCGGGTTTATTCCCAATGAAGACCAAGGGATGGTTTACGTCAGCGTGACCACGCCTCCGGGATCTACCGTAGAACGTACGCAACAGGTCATGGATGACATCCAAGCGGCGCTATTGCCATTTGAGGAAGTAGAAACCGTATCCACCTTGGCCGGATACAGTCTACTGACTGAAACAGCAGGTGCCTCCTTTGGCATGGGAATGATTAATTTGGTGGATTGGGGAGATCGAGAACAGGGCGTAAACGAACTGATCTCCAAATACCAAGAAAGAACAGCCCACATCACAGGAGCTGAAATCCAGTTTTTTGCTCCGCCACCGGTACCAGGCTTTGGTAATGCATCCGGATTTGAGCTGAGGATACAAGATAAAACGGGTGGTTCATTGGACCGAACAGCAGAGACCATCGATGATTTTCTGGAGGAACTAAACACCCGACCGGAGCTAAAAGAAGTTTTTACCAACTTTGACCCTAGCTTTCCACAATACCTCCTTCGCGTAGATCATGACAAAGCGGCCAAGCTTGGGGTGTCGGTAGATGAATCCATGGACATTCTGCAAAGCTATATAGGTAGCTTTTACTCATCCAACTTTATTCGCTACGGCATGATGTACAAGGTGATGATACAAGCCCTGCCCGAATATCGGACCAACCCCGAATCCCTGTTGCGGATGTATACCAAAAACAATCAGGGGGAAATGGTACCCTATTCCAATTTTGTCACCATGGAGCGTGTATATGGTCCGGAACAGATCAGCAGGTACAACATGTTCTTGTCTGCGATGATCAATGGAGATGCGGCAGAGGGATACTCCAGTGGAGATGCAATCAAAGCAGTGGAGGAAACCGCCTTGGCTATTTTACCCAGAGGATTTGACATTGATTGGTCTGGAATTACCCGGGAACAGATCGACTCGGGCAATCAGGCAATTTACATTTTCCTGATTTGCTTGGTATTCGTATACCTGTTGTTGGCTGCCCAATACGAGAGTTACCTCCTACCCTTCCCGGTTATCCTTTCCTTGCCTGCGGGGGTTTTTGGATCCTTTCTATTGTTAAAATTGACGGGATTGGAAAACAACATTTATGCGCAGGTGTCACTGATTATGCTCATCGGTCTACTGGGTAAAAATGCCATCCTGATCATCGAGATTGCCGTGCAGTCACGCCAAAAGGGAATGGGAATCCTAGAATCCGCCGTTAACGGTGCGGTTGAAAGGCTGAGGCCCATATTGATGACCTCCTTCGCTTTCATTAGCGGACTGATTCCACTGACTATTGCATCCGGGGCTGGCGCCATAGGCAATCGAACCATCGGTACTGCGGCTGCGGGCGGCATGCTGATTGGAACCTTGGTGGGAATCGTACTGATCCCAGGCCTATACTATGTATTTGAATCGTGGGCCACTGCACTGAAGAAATCAGAAAAGCCGATGCCTGCGGAAGAATTTGTTGCGGAATTAAAGAACATCTGATACATACCATGGCGGAGAAACGATTGCTTTCTCCGCCTAGAATTATAAAAAAATGAAAATTGCAAAGTATTCGATATACAGTATTGTGGTGCTTATACCACTCCTGATTGGATGTGCACCGAGCAGAGAACCCCTCCTTACCGCTACACTACCAGATGAATTTGCGCTTGGCGCCGAGGCGGACACTAATAGCTGGGCCTTGGTTCATTGGCGGGAGTTTTTCAAAGACCCCCAATTGCAAGCGCTGATTCAGGAAGGCTTGGAAAACAACCAAGATGTACTAAAAACGTTCTACGCTATTCAACGTGCTCAAGCCAACCTGCGACAAGCCAAACTCGGACAGCTTCCCGAAGTGAATGCCTACGTTGGCACGGGAATCAGGAGGTTTGGAGAATATACCATGGATGGGGTTGGCAACGCCGATTCCAATCAGTCGCCAACGGTGCCCGAGGATAAAAAAATCCCTGACCCGTATAGGGACTTCACGTTAGGCTTGGACTTCAATTGGGAGATTGATATTTGGGGCAAACTTAGCATGCAGAAAAAGCAGGCATTAGCTCGTTACATGGAATCGGAAGAAATCTATTCCTTGGCGAAGACAAACCTCATTGCCTCGATCGCTGAGACCTACTACTTGGCAGCTGGCCTATCTGAGGAAATCCGTATCCTGGAGGAAAACATTGCTATACAGGAACGACAGTTTGAATTGGGTAAAAGTCTCAAAGAAACCGGACAGGACAGTCAGTTGTCCCTCGACCAATTTGAAGCATTATTGCTCAACTCCAGAGGTATGTTGCTCGATAAAAGAAAATTGCTACAGCATGCCAACCTCACGTTGATGCAACTGACCGCATCAGCCGATGCGGATGTGAACGTCCGACTTTTAAAGCAGACCGACAGTGTGCCAGAGGTATTGAAATTAGGGATTCCCGCCGATCTGCTGAGATTGAGACCGGATGTACGCGCGGCAGAGCGGAACCTCGAGGCACAAAACCTTCAGACCAACATCGCACGCACGGCCTTTTTCCCAACTTTCAATATAGCGGGATTGGCAGGCTTTAATGCATTTGATTTTGGCAGGCTTTTCCAGACCCCAGCATCCGCCGTATACCAAGTCGGCGGAGGACTAGTGGCCCCTGTATTCAACCGAAACAGAATTCAGGCATACTATCAGACTGCAAAGGCGGATCAACGCATCGCTTTGCTGGATTATGAACAGACAGCACTTATCAGCTACTTGGAAATACTTCGATTGGTCAATGATTTTCAATTCCTGGGAGAACAACTCGCATTGAAGTCCGAAGAAGTGAATATCCAAAAACGTTCGATCGACAACGCCATTACCATGTTCCGAATCGGATATGCGGACTACTTAGACGTAATCAACTCCCAGAGCCGCTCGCTGGAATCCGAGCTTGCCTATGTGCAGCTTCGGGTAGATAAACTACAGAACTACAGTCAACTGTACCGAGCTTTGGGAGGTGGCTGGCAATAAGCAATCATTTAAATAATCCTGTATTATGACTAGAAAAAACAATCAAATCCGAATGATCCGTCAATTGATTGACCTCTTTTCCAGCTATGGCATTCAACTTACCGGAAGAAAGAAATTCAACCATTTCCATGAGCAGTTATAAATGGACCAAATATTTGTGAATGGATTGATTTTTGAGGTCGAATACCTGCTACAGAAGCAAATAGACTGCAATTGGAACGAACTGAACAGTCCCAGCGATGTTATAAAAAAAGTTCTGGTGGAAAACTGAAAAAAGTTGCGGTGGATTAAACCCCACCGCAACTTTCTACTTTGCCCAATAATCCACTACAGTCACGTCATCCAAATGTGGCATCAGTACCTCAACGAACGCTTTATGCGCAGGATGCGGTAGGTAATCGTCGCGGTCTTTTTCTGTTTCAAAGGAAACGAAGAAACAGTGTGTCAAGCCTTTGTTCAGACCTTCTGGGCTATTGTTTGTTCCCCACTCAAAATCCTTGATCAGGCTGATTTCATCCTTCAATGCAATGAAAGCCTGCTCTACTTTTTTGATATCTTCCGCGGAGGATTCGTCTTTGAATTTCAACAAAACCACGTGTCTTAATAAGGGTTTTTCCATGTTTACTTGTTGGGTTGTAGTTTGACCTTCCTGTTCGTTTTTGCCTTCGTTGGCAGGGCTACATGCCCACAGCAATGCAACCATAAAAAGACTGCCGAGAATAGGGATATAGATTTTCTTCATTGTTTTTGGTTTATAGATTGATTTGGATGGAAAATTAACCAAAATTCGCCAATCATACCCCCATCAACTACATAAAATTGAAAAATCACGGGAGAATCCAATAAGGTAGCGAATCTGACTTACTTAAAATGATTACGATATTAAATAGAACAAAACATCACTTCATTGATTGAGACCATTTTTTTTTATACATTTCCTAAAATTTTCAAAAAACAACCGTGCGCTTTATAGACATTCGTTCACGCAACTTTCCAGTTACAAAATTGTAGTAATCAACTCCGTAATTTTTATGTCAAAAATTAAACTAGCATGTGTCATTGATGACGATCCACTCTATAATTTCGGCATTAAAAAGCTGTTTGAGTTTACCCATTTTTCGGAAAACAGCCTTTTTTACAAGAACGGTCAGGAAGCGATCGAAGGTTTGATGGCCATATCAGAAGGTGAAAATTTTCCGGAAGTTTTGCTGGTAGATATTAATATGCCCATCATGAATGGCTGGCAGTTTCTGGAAGAGTATGAGAAACGAAACCTAAAAAGGGAAGTAAAAATATACGTGGTCTCCTCTTCCATAAACCAGGAAGAAATTGACCGGGCAAATGCCTACCCGTTTGTGAGCGGTTACATTTTCAAACCCCTCACGCTAGAAAAGGTCAAAGAATTGAAGGAAACGGTAGAAAAAGGTTAAGGATTTTCACCAGCAGATCGGTATTGTCCGTTTGCCCGCAACGCCTCATAAACCACTTCCAAAATACCCGTGCGAATGTTCAATTGGTACAGTTTTCGGTTTTCTCTTGTGGGATTTACCCTATTGGATAAGAAGATATACACCAGTTCATTCTCCGGATCAATCCAAGTATACGTACCGGTAAAGCCAGAGTGGCCAAAGCTAGACGCGGGAGCACTTGCTGCGGCATTGCCATTGGGGTCACCGGGCCGGTTTGGTCGGTCAAAACCCATCCCTCGATAGTTATTGCCCCGATCGCAGTAAACGCATTTGGAAAATTCGTGCACCACGCCGTTTCGGATCAACTCTTCATTTCCATAATTTCCATTGTAAAGGTACAGGTGCATCAGCTTAGAAAGCTCATTTGCCGATCCAAATAGTCCAGCATGACCACTTACACCTCCTAGCATAGCCGCTCCCTCATCGTGGACAGTGCCATGGAGTTGCTGTCTACGAAACAGTGAGTCATATTCCGTCGGAACCACCTTGGCAAGGGGATACCTGGCGTAGGGGTTAAAACTCAACCCCTCTGCCCCTAGAGGAGCGTAAAGGTTTTGTCTGAGGTAAGATACAAAATCGGTCCCTGAAATGTGTTCTACGACTTTCGGAGCCAAAATAAAGGAAAGGTCACTATAGACATAACCCTGATCCGGTTTCACGCCAGAATCCATAATCTCCCGGTATATTTTGTTGCCGTAATTGCGGTGGATGTATAGTCGGTCTGCCACTTTGTTGGGAAATCTCCGGGAGGAATCCTGCTTAAAGGTGAACCATCTGAAGCTTCCATTCTTTCGCTGCGTGGCCTGCCAAAAGGAAATCCAAGCCGTAAGCCCAGCTTGGTGGGTAAGTATATCCTTGTAAACCAAATCCTCCTTATTGGTTCCTTTCGCCATAGGCAAATACTGTCCTAGCCGCTTATTTTCATCAAATTTCCCTTCCCCCTTCAGATGCATAAAGGCTGCCAATGCCGTACTGATTTTAGTGATGGAGGCCAAATCATACACATCTTCCAAAGAAACCGGCTGGAGCGAATCAAAACTATGGTATCCATAGGCTTTATGAAAGAATACTTTCCCTCCTTTAGCCACCAATACCTGTGCCCCTGGAGTGGCTCCCTCTCGTATCGCCAAATGCACCAAGGAATCAATGCCTGCTAGCTGCTGTGAGCGGATGCCCACACTTTCCGGCAGTCCATACGCTATTCTGCTACCACCCTCCAGGTTCAATCCCGCTCCCAAGGGAAACGTTGCTGACAGCTGTACAGGAAGCGTGCCGCTTGCTCCAATTCCGCCAAATACCAATTGGGAAACCAAATCCTGCGTATCCTCCGTTTCCTGATAGGCCGCAATCACTGCCGATACCTGCGGTAGGTCCACTAGCTCATTCAACGCATAGATATTGCCAAACACAGAAACAACTACCTGCTTGTTCCTATTCAGTTGCTTTAGCAGCAGGTTCATTTCCGGTGTAATCCCAAATCGATCACTTCCCGCTCTCAGGGAAACTCCATGCACGCCCACGATGATGCGATCGTAAGCTGAAAGGGACTCAATCAATCGGTTGACCTCGTTCAAACTACCAGACTTGGGCAGGAAATAATGATCTAAGGACGTGTATCGGTCCAAGCCGCGTTGAAAAGCGGTTTCACTGGAAACCCCTAGTGCGAGACTGGCCGTTCGATTTCGGTCCAAGCCTGTTAATGGAAGGATATTTTTCTCATTTTTTAACAAGGTCAACGATTTCTCCACCAATTTCCTACTTAAGTTATGGGCATCGGGAGTGTTCAGGTCTGCGATGAGCGTAGTAGTCTCTATAGGTTGCCAGTTAGATAATCCCAACCATGCTTTGGCACGAAGCACTTTCTTTACCCGCTCATTGATTTCATCCGGTGTGATTTCGCCGGTTTCGAGTGCCTTCTTAACCTCTCGTATAGTAGCTGGTACATTCATCGTATTCAGCAGCATATCGTTGCCGGCTAGCAGTGCCTTTACGTCTACCACTCCCGGCTCATAATATTTGGCCACCCCCTGCATGTTCAGTGCATCCGTGAATACCAGGCCCTTGTAGTCCATGTCTCCTTTCAGCAGATCGCTCACCACCGCCCTGCTCAGCGTAGAGGCTAGGTTTGGCGTGTCATCCAATGCCGGGATGTGCATATGGGCCACCATAACGCTACCTAGCCCTGCCTGCATCAACTGCCTGAAAGGGTACAACTCCAACTCTTCAAGCCGCTGTTTGGAAAAATGGATTACAGGCAGGCCGTAGTGAGAGTCCACATTGGTGTCTCCATGCCCTGGAAAATGCTTGGCCGAAGCCAAAACCCGTTCATCCTGCATACCCCTCATATAGGCTAAGGCTTTTTGGGTTACCCGCTCTTTATCCTCTCCAAATGATCGAAAACCGATTACCGGATTTCCGGGGTTGTTGTTGATATCTACCACAGGGGCGAAGTTCACGTGCAAGCCAGCTCTCCTGGTATGTTTTGCAATCTCCCTTCCCATTTCATAGATTAGCGAGTCGTCTTTGACTGCGCCCAAAGCCATTTGATAGGGAAATCTCAGGGTACTGTCCAAACGCATGGCTAGCCCCCACTCCCCATCTATACTGATCATCAGCGGCACCTTGGATTCACGCTGATAGCGATTGATCATCTGCGCCTGCCGTACCGGTCCGCCTTGAAAGAATATCATACCGCCCACCTTGTACTGCTTAACCAAGTTACTGATCGAATCAATATGCACCTCGTCCTTATTAGAATACACGGGAATCATGATCAGTTGGGAAATTCGCTCCTCCAAATCCAGGGATTGAAAGGTTTCTTCCACCCAGTCTTCCAAACCTTGATCCAAGGTCAAATATGGAACCGGGATGCTTTGAGAAACCGCTTCAGGTATGCTACCTGCTAGCACGCAGATAATAAAAAAACCAACGAAAAACTTCCGGCTATGAAACTGAAAGAAAGGAGAAAAACAGGGAAACGGCATATGGATGGAAGATTTACTCGAACTAAAACGTAGCAGGTGATCTGTGTCTAACACCTGATTTTTCGGAAATATACGGCATTTTCCGTCGCAAGGTAAACTGCCTTAATGGAAAATCTCTATCTTGGCCAAAATTGTGGACAGCATTTCAAAACGTCTAAACCTTTGCACTACCTATGAGTCCGGTATTGGTTTTTGGAGTAATTTCCGGCTACTTTCTGTTACTTATCCTCATCAGCTACCTAACGTCCAGAAAGTCCGATAGCATGACGTTTTATACTGGCAACCGGGAATCTCCCTGGTTTTTGGTAGCCTTTGGGATGGTAGGCGCATCTCTATCCGGGGTAACGTTTATCTCGGTGCCAGGGGAAGTAGGTAACACCAATTGGAACTACCTCCAATTGGTAATGGGCAATATGGTGGGTTATGCAGTTATTGCACTGGTTCTGATACCGCTTTTTTACAAGCTGAACTTAATCTCCATTTACGAATACCTGAAAACCCGATTCGGTGGGAAAGCCTATATTTCCGGGGCAACCATCTTTCTCATATCGCAGACCATAGGAGCGTCCTTTCGACTTTTTTTAGCTGCCACGGTACTCCAGTTGGCCTTTTTCGAAGGTTTTGGGGTCCCTTTTTACGGATCGGTATTCGCCACCATGGTGTTGATCTGGCTTTATACATTCAAAAGTGGCATCAAGACCATCGTGTGGACCGATACATTACAAACTACCTTTCTATTAGCCGCCGTAGTTATCAGTATTCTGGTAATCGCCAGCCATCTGAATAAAGGAGGCGTTGAACTGCTGGAATTAATCGGCAAAAACGAAAAATCAACCATTTGGGTTTGGGATGGCAATTCGGGGCAAAATTTCTTCAAGATGTTTGCCGCAGGCATTTTCATAACCATCGCAATGAATGGTTTGGACCAGAATGTAATGCAGAAAAATCTTACCTGCCGAAACAAGGGGGAAGCACAGAAAAACGTGTTTTGGTTCTCGCTGTCTTTCTTTTTCTCCAATATCCTGTTTTTGGCACTAGGTGTGCTGCTGTATTACTATGCACAGGTAAACAATATTGCGCTACCAAGCGCAACCGATGAACTTTTCCCTTCATTGGCTTTGAATGAGTTTGGCACCTTGGCTGGCATTGTTTTCTTGCTTGGCATTACAGCTGCGGCATTTTCCAGTGCCGATTCGGCCCTCACCGCTTTGACCACTTCTTTTTGCATAGACATCATCAACCTACCTGAAAAAAAGCACCTGAACCAAGACCGAACCCGGCTCCTCATCCACATTGGCTTCACCTTTCTGGTGTTTCTGACCATCGTGGTCTTCAACGAATTGAACGATCGGAGTGTAGTCAGTGCCGTATTTAAAGCAGCAGGATTTACCTATGGTCCATTACTGGGTCTTTTCGTGTTTGGTCTTACGAACAACGTCCGCATTACAGATCGCTTAGTCCCCTTCGTTTGTATCCTAAGCCCTATCCTATCTTTTATCCTTGATAGAAACTCCGAAGCCTGGTTTAGCGGGTACCAATTTGGCTTCGAAATCCTGCTGGTAAATGGTGCACTTACGTATTCGGGACTTTGGGCACTTGCCAGAAAATAAGATCGCTACTTCAGCAAGCTGAACGGGAACAAAAAGATGGCCAATATCATGGATAGCGTGAGTGTCACACCAAATCCCAGTAAGCGAAACGGCAGCAGAATTAGCCAAATCAACGGATATAGAATCAATAGCAGTACCGCTATGGGCCAGCAAAGTACAAATAAAATAGCCCAAAGCACCAAACTCATAAACAGTCTCATAGGGATTCGAAATGGAAGGGATTGATAGGTTTCAACCCTTCCTTACCAATGCTGTGCCAATCGCTCTGATGGCGCCTATAGCGGAGTTTTGTAAAAATAATGCCCACAAACGGACATCAAGTTGTCCGTTTGTGGGCATAAGAAGAAGCTTTTAAAGAAAATTTACTTTTGCTCTGAAAGGAAAGTAATCAGGGAAGCAAATTCTTCGTAAGAAAGCGCATTTGCCAAGCCCTCTGGCATCATGGAGTTTTCCATCTCTTTGCGCTCAACCACATCTGACACAGGCAAGGTATACGCCTGGCCGACGATGTTTCTAATGACGATCTTCTCCGCGCTTTCCTCGGTGACAAATCCCATGTAGGATTTATCGTCTTTCGTCTTTATCAGCACCGTAGCAAACCCTTGGGAAATGGACGCATCGGGTTTTAATATTGACTCTGCTATTTGATCTCTTGTCATGATACTGCCTATTTGCCCCATAAAAGGACCCTTCATCGCCTCACCCACCTCTAAGCTATGGCATGCCCTACAGCCTTGCTGTTCAAATATGGTTTTTCCCAGTACGGCGTCGCCAGGCAATTCCTGTACCGCCAATAAGATATCCTCGATGGACGAAGAACCCACTTGGCCTTTTGTATTCTTTATCTTTTCCAAATCTACATCCGGTTCCTCGAGCATCTCTGCAACGGTAAAATCACCTCCAAACTCGGTGATCCCCATACGGTTTTTCTCGTTTAGCATGCCGATATATGCCTTGTTTTCGGTACCTCCCTGACTCCATACCTCCATAAATAAGTCCTTGATAGCAGCAGAAGATCTCCATAGAACAGACTTATAGTAAGGTCCATGAGTGTCGGGGCGGGTGCCCCACCACCAAGATCCATCATAAGGTGCTTCACGAGTATATAGTCTGGCCAACACATTCAAAATTTCCACGCGAAGGGTTTCATCTTCACTGCCTTTGTATTTTTCGATCAGGCGGTTCACTACACCCGCATCGTGCATGTAGCGCAAGGCCCAAAGAGCTATAGTCTGATTAGAGGTGCCGATGGCATCTATGCATGCATCTCCGGCCTTTAATTCCACCAAAGCCCGCACCGCGAGGTGGGCCTCTACGATGGAGGCATTCGGATCGGCATGTGGCCCCTCTTCCTTCCACGCAGGCGCGACAAAGGAAGCTGGTACCGAGGTACCCATCAAAGCTGGAATGGCCTTTGGATCTTTTATCCGCCCCAACGCAACGATTGAAGCTCTCCGTACCGTTGGAGATGCATCTCCCAAGCTTTGCATAATTCGATCTACCGGTGCCGCAGCCAACATCTCCCGGCGATCCGTAAATGCCCGGATGACATGTTCCCGCAATTCGTCGGATTGGTACAGCTCTTCAAACTTATCCATTCCATTCACTCCATTTAGCTGTGTAAAGGCGTACAATGCAGCAACACGGGTAGCAAGTGTCTGGCCCTGATCTTTTATTGCTTTTAAGACTTCGGCTGAAGCCTTTTTTGGAGGTCTGCTAAGTAGTTCCTGTTGTGCATAGAGTCGGGTAACAGCACTTCCACTGCCGAGGTGTTTTACCAACTCCTTAAGGGATGCCTTCCTTAGATTTGGTGCTGCCTCATAGGTCCAGTCCGTTGGCACTGCTCTTACTACGAAGCCTTTCGAGGGATTGCCGCGATAACCGGCACCGTCCCAAGCGGCCATATACATTCTACCTGTACCGTCCACATCCAGATCGGTGATTTGTGGGAGTTTGATAAACGGTACCTCTTCCTGGATATAAGAAGGGCCATCTGCTTTTACCCGGTGGATATACAACTGGTTTCTTCCCCAGTCTGCCATCATGGGCACTTGATTGAACTTCTCGGGCCAACGGTGATCATCCATAAAAAGAGCTCCCGTGCCGGAGCCACCTCCCACGTCAACCAACGCGGGAATAATCTCCTCCGTAAAGTGCTTAAACAGCACCGGATAGCCATATTCCGCAGATTGTATTTGATGGCTAAACCGAATATTCCAACCGCCTCCGTCGTTGGTATTATCCCGGGTAAACATGTTCATGTAAGGATCAATGGCCACATCGTAGATATTGCGCAACCCATGGGTATATACTTCCATTTCCGTACCGTCTGGGCGTACCCGGACAACACCACCACCCAGCATGGTCAACGTAGTACCGTCCCGGTCTACGGCACCATGGAAACCAAAGTCTCCAACTGCGATGTATATCCAACCGTCAATCCCCAGCCGGATACCATTTGTAGCATGGTCGGTTCCCCGTCCCTGCAGGAATTTTGGTGAACTGATGTGTTCGATCAATGGCTGGGAGGGGCCATCTGCTACACCATCCCCATCTTTGTCTTCAAACACCACCAAATTCATCCCTGTGGCGATTTCATCGTCCCCAAACACCGTGTGAAGCACATACACTTTATCCTTTAGCGCAATAATTCCGCGGGGATTGTCCACATCGGCAAAAATGGTATAACTGTCGACAATACCGTCCTGATTGCAGTCTACAAGCTTGACAATTTGCCCCTTTCCGGGTTCCTTGCCCAAAGAGCCCATCATATCCACTCCCACAAATAGATCCCCTTCGTGCGAAACCGCCAAGCAGGCGGGGCTGGGTGTGATATCTGGACCGGAAAAAGGGGTAATCGACAACTCCGACGGCCACTCCAAGGCAGCAGCCAAAGAATCCAGCGAAGGCAAGGCCGCTGTTTCAGGAGCCGGTTCACAAATTACTTCAGGCTCCTTCTCAGCACAAGAAAAACCGGAGATCAGGAGCGCAAAAACGAGTATTTTCTTTATCATAGTCTTTTGGATTATCAACAAAAATAAGCCCTTAACCCACTTAAACCAATTAAATTTGGAAATTGTACCGATCTTCGGCGAGTCCCTTCCTACTAAAATACGGTAACCTGGAAGAAAATCAAATGGCTGTAGTTTTATCATTCAGATTAAATAAACTCAAAAATGCAGCTTTACACCTCTCACTCTAACTACCCATCCTCGTACGACAAAAAAAATCACTTCCTGAGCAGGAAGTGATTTTTTATATACAGAATTTGCTTACAAAATTCTATTCAACATCCCACCAAGGTTTGATGTCCATTTCGTTTTCATAGCCAGCATTCGCTACAGCACTGGGGTTATTTCCCAGTTCAACTGCAGGATACAATGCCCGCACTGGAATAGATGTACGAACGGCAGCAGCGGGAAGTTCCAACTGAGGTACGTCAAGTCTTCTCCACTCTGACCATGCCTCTACGCCATTCCCGTATAGGGCAATCCACTTTTGCATACCAATGGAGTTTTTCCAGTTGTCAGCATCATAGGCATTTATAGGTAGTGCCAAATAAGCATTTACAGCCGCTTGATCTGTGATACCCCACTGCATCATAGAAGCAGCTACGGCGGCATTGTATGCTGCAGCAGCATCACCCGTGATAAAGCCTCTTTCAATTGCCTCAGCCTCGAAAAACTTCATCTCAGCATGGGTCATCAAATAGGCTGGCGCGGTAGCCGAACGCAACCGGGTGCTAGGCCGAGAGGCGGTACCTTGTAAAGCAAATGTCTCTCCGTCTGTAAGACCAAATGGTAAACCAACAAAATTACCAGCTACATTGGGATTGGCAAAAGCAGCGACACGTGGATCATTTCGCTCTTCGAGCGCATCTACCAAGACATCGGAAAGCGTGAAATCATCACGGTTGTTAATGGAATTGTCTACGAAGAAAGGGTTGGCAATACGTTGGTCGCTTTGGAAAGGAAAGTGAAAGCCTTCATCATACGAACTAATCACACCTGCAGCAAACGCCTCCGAAACCAACCGGCTTGCAGTGGTAGGTTCCACGTCCGCAATCCGCATACCAATACGAACTTTGAGGGAGTTACCAAAACGCTGCCATTTGGCCATATCACCACCGTAGTAGATATCGCCAGAAGTAAATCCAGATGCGCTAACGGAAATTTTGCTAAGTGCTGCATCGATTTCGCCAACTAGGCCAGCATATATATCCTGCTGTCTATCGTATTGAGGATTGGGGAACTCTGACGGATTAAATGTTTGCGAATAGGGTACGTTTACCCAAGTGTCAGTCACATTCTGGAAAGACCATATTCGAAGGAGCTCCAATATAGCAATCCTGTTGTTCCTCTGAGCATCGGTAAGGTTCTCATTCGCCTCCGTAATACGCATCGCTGCTTGCAGATCATTCATACCATTCGCATAGAACGTGTTCCAAATAGCATCAAAGTTAGACGGATTTTGATTGTAGCGAGACCTTTCGGCATACTCGCTTTGTGAGAAATGCTGTACCATTAGCATCCCAAACTCAAAATTTAACCCACGGCTCCACATGAGGTTGGAAAGGGAAAACTCAGCCTGTGTAAGCAGATTCTCAGCAGGAACCGCTGTAGGATTATTTGGATCGACATTCATCTCCTCAAAGCCCTCTGTGCAACTTGTAACCCCTACACTAAAGAGGAACAAGATCAATAGATATTTTGCTATATGTTTCATGATTTGTTGAAATTTTAAATGTTCGTTCGAACAAGGAATTATGGGCAGGCAGGTGGAGACCGACCGGCAGTTCCACCTGCCTGCTAAAATGGCTATGTACTAGACTAGAATTTAAAGCTGATGTCAAAGCCGATAGAGCGGGTGGTTGGCACCTGTGCATTTTCTAATCCTTGAACGTTACCAGCACCGTTTACACCTTGGGGATCAAGATAAGGAAGGTTGCTGTGTAGGATGGCCAAGTTACGGCCAAACAAACGGGCTCTTACGTCACGCACAGGCAGCCTAGAAATCAAGCTGTTTGGCAAGGCGTATGCAAGGGACAGTTCTCTAAGCTTGATAAAAGATGCATCAAACACATTGGGTGATGCTATCGACCAGATTGTCTGGTAATATGCCTGAGGAGAAACGCTTACTGTGTTAGGCTCTCCAGACTCAGTGACACCGGGTACAATTAGACCGGTTTCGCGAACGTTATTTTCAACAGTCACCGGATCCATACCAGAATATTTGGACCATTGCAAAGATGTTGAATGAATAATTCCTCCACCTTGGTAGTCTACCAACGCACTTAACTCCAAACCTTTATACCTAAAACTGTTTCGGATACCACCCGCAAAATCTGCGATGGTACTACCCAAAAACTCTCGGTTACTGTTTGCTAATGGAAAACCGTTGGATCCAACGATGATTTGACCTGCCTCGTTACGTCGGAAGTCCTGGCCAAACAAAGACATGTAAGGAAAACCTTCCTGAACCCGAACATCTGCTGCCCAAGTTGATCCAGCAATAATATTTTCAACACCTGGGGCCAATTCCACTACCTCGTTATTGAATGTAGCAAAGTTAACCATCAAGTCCCATGAAAAATCTCCTCTTACCAGCGGTTGCGCGTTCACCAATACCTCGATTCCGTGGTTACGCATGGAGCCAGCATTTAGTACCCTGGAAGTGAAACCTGTAGAAGCAGATGAAGGGACGTCGAAAATTTGATCTACCGTGGTACGGTCGTAATAAGAAACATCGAATGAAAGGCGGTTATTTAGAACTGCAAACTCGATTCCTACTTCGATCTCGTTGGTACGCTCCGGCTTAAGGTTCGCATTGGGGCTACCCAAAGGCACTGTATAACGGGGGAAGCTGCCAAAGTTAGGGACCACATTGCTATACACATTTTGCAACTGGTAAGGAGCTGCGTCGTTCGCAGCTTGGCCGTAGCCAACTCGCACTTTACCGAAAGAAAGGAACGAATTTCGTAAAGCTTCAAGCTCGGTAAATATAAAACTAGAAGACACGGAAGGATACCAGTAATTGTTGTTTTCCGCAGGCAAGGTAGAAGACCAGTCACCACGTAACGCCAAATCGAGATATATCATATCCAAGACGCCCACAGAAGTAGTAGCAAACACACTGTTGATGGCTCTCTCCTGCTCATTGGTAACTACCTGAGGGGAATTTACTGAATTTGCTATGTTGAAGAAACCATCCAAGGCCAATCCACCTACTGTATTGATCGTGTTACGGGTATTGGCCTGATTCATCAGGTTACCACCGAGCATGGCATTCAAAGAGATTTTATCAGAAAGCCGCGTATCATATAAGAACTTGGCCTCCAAATTGGTTTCCGCAAATGTGCGTAATTCTTCACGATACCTTGACTGAGTTATACCTCCTTGGGGGATACCTTCACGAGAGCGAAAAGTAAATCCATCGCGCATCGCTCTGACATTGAAGCTCAAATCATCTGTAATCTTATAGTTAAGGTTGAAGTTGCCAAAGAAACGATCGCGTGTGTCTTCTTGCAAGTAGTTTCTTCTTACCCAATACGGGTTGTCAAAGAAACGGGGACGGTGGTCAAATGAAAGTAACTGTCCGGTCGCAGGATCGATAACTGGACCGACAGGATTCCAAGTTTGCTGACGTCCGTCTAGAAAACGGTCGTTTTTCAAACGCTCCACATCCAATTGGGTTTGCCACCATTGGGTAAAACCCTGCATGGGGTTCGCGTTATCGTAGCCCGTAGCGTTCCGACCATCTGCACTCTGCAGTACCAAGCTACCCGCCGCGGATGCAGTCAGGCGATTGGATACCTTGTAGGTAGTATTGAAACTAACCGTGTTTCGTGTTAGGTTAGAATTTGGAATGACACCTGACTGGTCCAGATTGGTATAGCTTAAACGAAAGCTACCGGCATCATTGGAACCCGTTACCGCAAAGCTATTTTGCTTGGTAACACCCGTGTCAAAAAATCTTTCATAAGGATTGGCTGGAGCCACCCAAGGACGGGTTTCACCATAATTAGGTGAATCGCGGTCCCAAGAATCCCAGTGACGAACCATTACATTTGGATCGTATCGAGGTCCCCATGCACCATCTTTTGCGTAAATAGGAGCCAAAAACTGTTGGCCATTTTCAATAAATTCAACAAACCCAGATGCTGTATCGGAAATGTCACCTCCACCATATAATTGCTGATGCGGCATAAGTGCGATAGGGGTTTCAAACGTGGTTGTAGAATTTACTTCCACACCAATACCTCTTTTCGTACCACCACTTTTGGTTGTGATAAGGATTACGCCATTAGAACCCCGAGTACCATAGAGGGCTGTAGCTGCGGCTCCTTTCAACACCTCCATAGAAGCAATATCTGCAGGGTTGATGTCGGAGGCGGCATTACCATAATCATAGGCACCGCCACCGAAGCCCTCTTGCTGGGCTCGTGTAGCGTAGTTATCGTTATTGATAGGCATACCATCTACCACAAAAAGAGGCTGATTCTCACCCAAAAAGGAATTTGCACCCCGAATGGTGATTCGGGAAGAACCACCGATAGCGCCCGGAGATCCCTGGATCTGAACACCCGCAATCTGCCCTTGAAGGGCATTGACAATGTTTGTCTCACGGGTATCTGCCAATCGGTCGCCATCTACTGACTGTACAGCATAACCTAGTGAAGCCTTTTCACGCGAAACGCCCAAAGCAGTTACCACCACCTCAGTGAGGGAGCTTACTTCAGGTTCCATTGTTACGTTAATCACTGAACGCCCTCCAATCTCAATTTCTTGCGAAGCAAGACCAATGAAGGAGAAAACCAACACATTATTGCCGGAAGGAACATTGATTGTATAATTACCATCCATATCGGATACAGATCCGACGGTGGTACCCTTTACCAAGACACTAGCTCCGGGAATGGGCTCATTGCCCTCCGAAGAAATAATTGTGCCTCTTACCTCTGCGGTCTGTGCAAAAGATAATTGCAGCATCAGACTGAGAAACAGTGTAAATAGTAAATTTTTCTTCATATTGTTTAAATTAGTTTATGACCAAATGTATAGCTTGAAGCGGAAAAAGTAACAATTATTTAAAATAAATCTCGATTGGGATAGTTTGAAAATTTATATTTAATTGTATATCAGGTATTTAAATGATAATTTAGCCAGATAAAAAAAATTGAATTTACGACCTTACAAAATCAATTTTTGCAAGAAATAGTAAAATACTAATAAATAGATTATTTAAATTAAATTTTGTACTAATAGAAAAGTTCGATGAAAATGGGATAAGCAATGTTAAAAAATACGAAGATTAACCTTCAAAGTGTCGTTTTGACGATATTTAAAAAGGGAGAGAATCGCTGGTGTCAATGTGTCCGGTATTTTCAAATTCGGACAAAAATAAAATATGGCCGAAATCGAAAAACTCAAAATTTGTTAAAAACAGTTGGTGTTGCGAATTCTTCAATACGAAACACCAACCATTTCCAAAAACTCTATTAAAAGCCTAGTTAACTGAAAACAACTTACTAGTCTAAACATTCTTTGATCGTTTTACTAACGGTATTTATAGGTGAAGCCCGCATTCTGTTTTGGGACTATTGTTCCAACGACCCGTTCGGTCATTGCCTGGCACCGTACAATGCTTGCACCCGATAGAATGGTACCCTTTAGCGATAAGCGGGTGGAATGGGTAATCATGTTCCTGAATATATTTATCTCTTTCTTCTGGACTCACGTCCAACAAAGGATAGAATTTCAGGATGCCACCACGCTCTTCAAAAATATCCAAAGATGCCCGATGGTCACTCTGCCACCACATCAGACCGCTTACCCAAACATTAAACCTCTTTTTGATCAATTCTAGCGGCTTCACCTTATTGATCGAGCAGCACAGTTCGGGGTCTGATTTCCAAGTCTGATTTTCGGAAGTAAACCGGTGGTCTTCCTCAGAAGCACTCACCGAAACCACATCCAATCCATATAATTCAGAAAGCTGCTGTTTGTACTCCAGTGTCTCGTCAAAATGGTACCCGGTATCTATAAAGTATATTTTTTGCGTGGGCTTAATACCGGCAAATATGCTCAAAAGGAGCGCTGAAGTGGCCGCAAAAGAACTGGTAAGCATGACTTCGTTTTCGGAAAAATCCTCGTACAATTGCCTCACCCGATCCTCAACAGATAGCAGGTGATATTTCTTGTTCAATAACCTTAATTCTTCTTTTGAGTAGGTTTTTTTAGAGACCACAGAGTCGGACATATTTCTTGGCTTTTTTAAAAACAAGGAGGGAATTGGGCTTGGCCTGACAACCGAAAAGCCTCCCAACACACTTTTTATATTTCCTACAAAAATGATAGGTTTTATCTAGTTTACCAAGTAATCGCTCGAATAATTTTCGAGGGGGATATATACCAATTGGTAGTATCCTCCCAAAAATAGCCACGATCGAAGGATTTTCCCATACCGATCTTATAGCTGGGAAAAAGCATTTGCTACGCTTTTTTCCCAGCTTTAAACACATGTGCTAGAAATCCATCTATGGGTTCCACCACATAGCGATCTCATTTTTGAGTCTTTTCACTACCTTAGGGTATTGCGACGCAACATTCTTCTCCTCCATTGGATCGTTCAGGATATCATACAACAACACTTCCTGATTTTGTGTATTTGCTTCACCTGGAACAATTATTTTCCAAGGAGTAGTAATTACCATCGTACTCTCTAGAGATTTTTCAGGGTGATCTACATGAACCATATCATGGGTGAAATCAAGACTGAAAATCGATTTACGCTTCTTAACTGCCTTTTTATCCATCACGTTGATCCCTTGCATGGTAGACAAAGGCTCCAAACCAACTGCCGCCATCGTAGTGGTTACGATATCGATACTGCTAGCAACATGCTGTGTATCCATTTTAGGCGTGATTCTTCTGGGCCACTTATAAATGATCGGGGTACGGATGCCCATATCCTGCGGATCTTGCTTGGATCCTGGGGCATAGACGTTTGGCTTATCGGGATCCTGAATCCATCCATTATCCGTGACAAAAACAACCAATGTGTTTTCGGTGAGCCCCTCAGCTTCCACCTTGTCGAGTAGTTGCCCAACAGTGATATCCAACCACTCACACATGGCCCAATAGGCCGCAACCGCTTTAGTAGGCGCTTTCGGAAGATACTTTTGAAGTAAAGAATCTGGAGGAGTATGAGGTGAATGTGGTAGGAATGGCGCATACCACACAAAGAAGGGCTTCTCCTTTTCGATAGCTTCATCCATAAAATCAAATATGGGATTCATTCCTTCCCTCCCAATTTTCAAACCCTCGTCACCGTGTCTTCCACCTCTAGACGGATCTCCATGGGTCATACCATGTGTAAACCCTCCTTCTTTCCAATGGCCCCCCCACCACTTTCCAGCCTGAAAGGACATATAACCTAACTTTTGGAGTAACATGGGAACGGTTGGGTGCTTTTGAAATTCATCCAAATAATCTCTATATAACCGGGACCTCGCGGCCATCCAATCTTTTTGATAGCGTGGGCCATCAAAGGAAAAAGTTGGATCATTGCCAGTGATCTTATGTTGTTGCGGGTAGAGACCTGTGATGATGGTCGCCAAAGATGGACTGCAAAGTGGTGCCGTAACATACCCCCTTGTAAAGGTTAACCCATCTGCTGCTAATTTATCTATATTTGGAGTCTCAATGTGGGGATGTCCAGTAAATCCGTAGTCATTCCATGATTGATCATCCGAAAGGATATAGATGATATTTGGCAAGTCCGATTGGGCATAACCAGCATTGACCATCAGAAACGCTCCCCAAATAAGTATGCTTCTTGTCAGGTGATGATATATTCTTTTCTTTATTTTCATTATTCCGTGTTTACATACAACGTTTAAATCAATACCCAGGATTCTGTGCAATCCGATTGATAAGAATCTGTTCCGCTGGAATTGGGGCAAGCAACTTGTTAGGCGTAATATTGAACGACGTAGCAAACAAGAATGGTTTCTGGGCCTTTTCCCTAATACCGTGTTCCCTCATCGTTTCCACCGCGGTACCTGTTCGTTTCAGATCGTACCACCTTTGGTTTTCAAAACAAAATTCTACCTGCCGTTCCTTTGCGATCAATGCTGCCAGTTCTCCAGCGTTTAATCCATCTATTGGATTCATCAACCCTGCTCGTTCTCTGACCATCCTTACAAAACCTGTAGCTTCTACGGTACGCCCCAAGTTATTCAGTGCCTCTGCATACATTAAGAGTACATCAGAATATCGGATTATGGGTAAATTATCCCCACACCTGTCGTCCGGAGCAGACACCGGCGGCTTATACTTTCCGCAGTAGGCTATCTCGCGGATTTCACCATCCCAGTCTTCTCCGGTCCACATTTTGATGGAGGTGCTCTTCCGAAGATCCCCCTCTTCGAATGCATCAATCAGGTCCTTTGTTGGCATATTCCAGCCTGCAGAAATCATATTTATGTTTGGCCGATTGGTGATCTGACCTGCTGAGCTCCAAGGAGCAAACATGAAAATAAACCTGTTTGACAGCTCTCTGTTGTTTTCTGAGTATTGGATAGCAAACAGGGTTTCTTTAAAATCTGGTACAGATGGGTTAAAGAGGTCTGCATAATTTGGCAATAATGAATAGGCATTTGCGTCGATAACGGCTTTCAAATTAGTGGCTGCTTCGTTATCATTTCCAATGGTAAGGTGAACCTTTCCCAACAAAGCCCTAGCTGCATGCTCATTTGCCCGTCCGTTTTCCTTCACGCCAGTAGCGCTTGTGAAATGAGAAATGGCTTGATTTAAGTCACTTATGATGCTTCCATATACTTCTTGTTCGGTTGATCTACCTATGTTAACAGCCTCCTGTGCAGTGATGGGTGCCAAGACCAGTGGTACTCCGCCAAACTGACGAACCAAATTAAAATAGTATAGCGCTCTCAAGAAATAGGCCTCCCCCGCCGATCTATCTTTATAAGCTATATTTTGCCAAGTAACGCCAGGACGATCTATTTCATTCAACAGTTTGTTACACCTAGTTACTCCGTTGTAAGAAAGATTCCAAAAACTTGCGTAGCCTCTATTATCTGCTGTAATTATAAACTGATCGATCACTCCCCGAACCGCTTCACCGGTTCTGATATTGTATTGAAAACTCGTGTTGTCAGAAATCAACTCAGCCAATACCCAATGAAGATCTTTCTCATAGTCCCTCATGGGCACATAACACCCATTGGCCAATAATATGAACTCCTCTTGAGATTTGTAAAAATTCCCTTCGTTCAATGTGGTTTCTGGATAGATTTCAAGAAATCCATCCGAACAAGAACTTAGTACCACCAGCCATATAATTATAATAAATCTTTTCATGTTTTCTAATTTTAGATGTTGCGGTTGATTCACTTAAAAATTGAAGTTTACACCCAAGGACGTCGTTCTAGACAACGGATAGGAAGTCATGTCAAAACCAGGAACTAACGTATTGTTTTGATTGGCCGCCTGTCCCTCGGGATTCGCCCCGGTATAATTGGTGAACATCGCTAAATTCTGTATTGTCAAATAAAACCGGGTATTGTTAACCACTTTCAATTTTTCCATCATCTTTCGCGGCAAGGTATATCCCAGTGTTAGATTGGCGATACGAAGATAGGAGGCATCTTCCACCCACAAAGTAGAAACTCTGTGCCCCCAACTTGGCCTTACCTGTGGAATTCCGGATCGAATGCCGTCCCCAGGGTTTTCCCTACTTCTCCATCGATTTTCCCAGGCCCTGTCCACATTGAAAAAGCCTTGAAGATTGTCTGTGGTTTGCCGTAGTCCATTCATAACTTGACCCCCGTATTGACCGTTGATAATGATCCCTAAGTCAAAGCCTTTGTATCCAAAATTATTGGTTAGTCCAAAGATGAAATCGGGATGTGGATTTCCAATAATTGTATAATCAAGCACATCATTAATCAGCCCATCACCGTCGATATCCCGGTATTTTACGTTCCCTTCATACACCTGCGGGGTGATGACAATGTCCGGGCTTTCGAGATCCTCCAAGGTATATACCCCCTCCAGCACAAATCCATAAAATTGGCCAATAGGCTTACCCACAACGGAGATATGCGTTGGATTGCCATCGTTATTGCCCGCCAAAATCCTAACCGTATTGTCGTTTAACGCAATCACCTTGTTTCGATTAAATGCAATGTTCGCATTGATATCCCAAGTAAATTCTCCAGTAACCGGCGACCCACCAAGGGCAACCTCCAATCCTGTGTTTCTCACATTTCCCTGATTAATCGTCTGAGAATTGAATCCTGTGATGGCTGGAATGACGTCATTTAGCAACATGTTATTGCTTTCCCGTCTATACACGTCAATCAATAAGGATAGTCTATTCTGCAAAAACTGAAAATCAAGCCCCAAATCCACTTGATTGGACTCCTCCCAAGTCAGAAAAGGATTAGAAATGCCAACGCTTGAAGCGGTTACTTGATTATTGCCGAATATATAGGAGCCTGCACTAATGGAGGCCAAATGTGCGTAGTTTCCAATGTTGTTATTCCCACTTTTTCCATAGCTTGCCCTAATTTTAAACTCATCGAGCCAATTTACATTATCAAAAAACGCCTCTTCAGAAACCCTCCAGGCCGCAGCCAATGATGGGAATAAGGCAAATCGATTTTCACTGCCAAATCTGGAAGAACCGTCGGATCGGAAAGTCGCAGTAAACAAATATTTATCATTCAGCGCATAATTAACCCTTCCCAAGTAGGATATCATACTCCACTCATTGACTCCTTCTCCCCATGACTCAATCGCTTGGGCAGCATTGATGGTGGTGATTAAATCATTTGGAAATGGACTTGCGTTGAGATTTATGCTATTGGATCTAAATTTTTGGGTCGTATATCCGGCCAAGGCATTGATTCGATGCTTGCCAAATGTCAAATCATAAGTCAACGTATTCTCTATCAACCAATCAAAGCTATCCGACCGGTTATTCGAAGATCTTCCAGTTCCTGGCACAGGAGGTCTATTCGATCCGCCAATGGTACTAGGTGTATATTGATAGAATTTTGAAGCCTGTAATATCGTGTTTAACGAAGATTTAAACACTAAATTGGGGAGTAGGGACCACTCCGCAAACGCAATACCTAAGTTTTGAAAGGTATTCTGCTTTTGGGTCATTTCCTGCAAAGAATAAAGCGGGTTTGCAAAGCTCCAGGCTGAGTGAAACCGGCTTTGGGGTGCCCGGATATAAGGTACTAGATTTCCGTTTTCATCGTAGGGCGTGGATATAGGGTTAGCCCAAATACTGACCCCCAAAATATCCTCTCGATTTAAATTTGTGTTTGCCCTATTCTGTTCTATAAACGTTGGCTGGAGAGAAACCCCTACTTTAAATTTGTCGCTTAGGTTTGAATCTATTCCCAAATTGGCACTGTAGCGTTCAACTCCGGTATTTATCAAAACCCCTTCCTGTTTGAAGTATCCAAAATTTAGGTTAATTCGTGAATCTTGCGTACCCTTCTGAATATTGACACTGTGGTCCTGAATCTGCGCCGTTTGTAGAATCAAATCATACCAGTCTGTACCTTTACCAGTAAGTGCATCTAAGTCACGATATTCCACCGGATAGTCCTCCAAAACTGCAGCCCTGTTTTCGGTCTGTCTCACGGCAATATCGATCCTATCTCTCTGAAATTGCGCAAACTCCCTTTGATTTAATAAATTTGGACGGCCTTGCTGTGGAACCTGCTGTACACCGTACATCGAGGAAACACTTACGTTGGTTTGTTCAAAAGCCCCTTTTTTAGTGGTAATCATAATTACCCCATTGGCTCCCCGTGACCCATAAATAGCTGTTGATGAAGCATCTTTCAACACAGTAATTGACTCAATGATATTGGGATCGATGAACATCAGTGGATTTAAGGTTTGATTCATCCCAGCAGAATATGGCATTCCATCTACGACATACAGTGGCTCATTTCCTGCACCCAAGGATCCACTTCCCCTAATCTTAACGGAGGTACCTGCACCGGGAGCACCTGAGACTTGTTGGATTTGTACTCCCGCAACTTGGCCTACCATTTTTTGATCTAAGGTAGATACAGGTAGGTTTTTTATGGCATCTTGATTAACCGTTGCCACCGATCCGGTAACATCTTCCCTTCGCTGCGTACCATACCCCACAACAACCACTTCTTGAAGCGAGGATTGGTCTTCTTTTAAAACTACATTTATCACAGACTGATTGGAGACGGTCACCGTGGCAGCCGCATAGCCGATAAAGGAAATCCGCAATACTGCCCCCTCTCCCACATTCAGCACAAATTCCCCATCTATATCCGTTACGGTGCCAATAGTCGTGCCTTCTACAATTACCGTGGCCCCCGGAATGGGTTGCCCGGATTCATCGGTGACCTTGCCCCGAAGATCGATTTCCCGCCGCTCAAAGTTTACTTCCTCTTCCACCTCCATTTGAGCGATCTTTACTCCAGCGGCTTCGCTTTTAGTAACGTAGATGTTTTCATTGACCCGCTTAAAATCGTAATCAACCTGTTCGGTGATTGCCTTCAAAATGGTCTTGAGGTCGCTCGATAGGTCAATCGTTATCCGTGACCGGTCTCGGGCTACATCTTGGTTGTAGGCAAACACAAAATCTGTCTGCTTCTCCAATTCATCCAGCACCTGCACCAGCCGCTGATTGGTTGCCCGGAGGCTAACCTGATAATCCTCCATCCCCTGTGAAGAGGAAGGCTCCGCAAACACTACCTGCATCACAAGCAACTGTAGCAGAAAATACTTGAGGGTTTGTTTTGAATAAAGCACAATTAGCCTTAGTAAATTAATTTTCATAATTTTGAGTGTTTATTGTTAAACTTGATGGGCCTTGACCCGTTGAAATTCCACCCGGGACTGTTGCAGCAGTCCCGGATTTCTTTAAAGCGATGGTTACTGTTTCATAGGCAATCTCTAAGTGTCTTTTTATAGTTTTGAAGCGTTTTTGCGATAGTTTATTGTCTTAATTTTTACATCCTCTGTAGCGGATCACCAAATTGCCGTCAGCCTTTTGCTCATAGTCAAAATCCGCCAAATTTTTCAATCCATAAAGGATCGTAAAGAGACTTCTATTTTCATAGGAGGCTCTTATCAAGCATTCACGGGAATCCATTCCCTCAATTTCTATCTTCACATTGTAGACCCGCTCCAAGCGTGACATCACGTCCCCGAATGGTACCAAATCAAAGGTGATGGTCTCCGAGCGCCAAGTAAGGTAATCGTCGACGTTTACTGCTGAAACCACCACGCTCCGATTTTCCGGATCTACTACTGCCAACTGATTGGGGCTTAGCACCAACTGTCGCTCTTCGTCGCTACGTCCTTGAAAAACCCCCACGCTCCCCGTCTTGACCATCACTTCCACCTCGTTTTTGTTTGCTGCCTTCACGTTGAAGCTAGTCCCCAACACACGGGTTTTGACTCCGCGACTCGCTACGACAAATGGCCTTTTACCATCCGGCACCACCTCAAAAAAGGCTTCACCCTCTAGCTCAATTTCACGGGAATCGGAAGCAAATTCCTCCGGAAAGCGGATTTTTGAATTTACATTCAAATAGACCAACGACCCATCCCTGAGGGTAATTACCGCTTTTTGGCGAGGCCCGGTGATTCGCTCTGCCATTGGTACCGGTGGCATTTGGGTGGTCTGATTAAAAAGGACGAAGGCCAATCCCAATACGATAAAAATCGCCGCAGCATACCTCAGAAAGGAAATATCGATAACTCTCTCTTTCTTAGTGTCCCCCAATCGGGCATCCACCCGGCGTTTGATGCGGGTCTTAATCGCTGCTTCTTCCCGTTCGTTCATATCCCAAGACAGCGAACGCTGCTGCATTGCGTCAAATACATCTGAAATCAGTCGATTTTCCTCCGGGCTACTTAAGCCCTTTGCTTGTTTATCCAACAGGCTAAAAAAATGATCTTTGTCCATTTTTCATGTGTCTATAATTGATTTTTCAAAGGTCACAACCTGTCCCGGTTTATCGGGATGGAATCTCGCATGGTTACCCCGATAGCTATTGGGGCATACCAGTGTGTGACGGCTACGTCATGCTCGATTTCATCGGTCTGAAACAGCTAGTACCGTGAATCAAAAAAACTACTTACCTCAAATCAAAAAATAATTTGTAATTTTGAAAAAAACACCCAATACTTATGAATGCAAAAATAATAATTCAAAATTAATTATTAATATAAATACCTATAACAAAATAAATTTGCTATAAAAAACTCAAGATAAACCCGATTCCAATATTTATTTTGTTGAGGCTTTTTTTCAGTATTTTCATTGCCTTATACAAGTGGGCTTCCACCGTCCTAACGGAGATATGGAGTTTTTGAGCAATTTCCTTATTAGAGAGCGCTTCTTCCCTACTCATCAAAAAGATCTCTTGGCATTTTTCTGGCAAGGTCTTTACACTTCGACTGATGAGTTCCGAGGTTTCTTGTTCATCATAAATCAGATCTACCGCTAGCGCCACCGGAAGATGGGGCAAAATATTTTCGTAAGAAGTTGTTCGCTTCAAGTCCCGTATGGCATTTAACACCTGATATTTGGTGGCCCTAAGCAAATAGTTTTCCAACTCTTCGATCTTCACCTGTGTCGCACGCTCCCACAAACGGACAAAAACTTCCTGGACAATATCTTCACAGATCAGTTGGTCCTCAAAAATCTTATATGCATACACAAATAGGCGCTTCCAATACCTCTCATAGAGGATATCAAAAGCCTTTTTATCTCCAGAATGGAGTAAAGCGCAAAGTTGTTGGTCGGTCATTTTGGGATTGAGTCGTGCTAGTTGACCCCAAGTTAGTATATTTCTTCCTTCGAAAATACCCGCTTAAAAAAATAATCCTTTGAAATTTACCGTCTAAGCCCGCTGATATCGTTGACTAAGGGAAAGTCAATACCCATGTCCCAAAGCCTGCACACCACCTCGGGATCATCGGTGCCGAAATAGTTGACCCTCACACTGTGGTCCTTTAGTTTTGCGGCATATTCTGCAAATATCGGATCGACATCGCCCCGTAGCTGAATAAAATCCGCACCCATCTCAATCGTGCTATTCACATAGTCCCATCCCCCGGATTGCCGCTCCATATTGCAGATCAAAATATCGGGAAGGACCTGCTTGGCACCTCTTCGTGCCGCAGATTCCACTGCCAACACCGATTGATGGACACGATCCGTCGCGATTACTAGCTCAGCCACCCTTCGGCCTACCTCCTCACCACCTTTAATATGTACATTCAACCAGATATCCCGCGGCATAATATCCAACACTTCCTCCAAAACCGGTACCTGAAGACCTGCAAACTCCGGCCCTTTCCAACTTCCGGCATCCAACCTCCGAATCTGATCCAATGTAAGATCAGCAACCTGGCCACTTCCATTGGTGGTCCGATCAACTGCCGCATCGTGTATAATGATCAAAGCTCCGTCTTTACTAAGCTGCACATCAAATTCAATCATCTCAGCCCCAAGCCGAATTGCTTCTTGGAAGGCCGGCAGGGTGTTTTCCGGATAGGTACTCATCGCTCCCCGGTGGGCACACAAACCCTGTGAGGGCAGAAGCATTTCTTGTGCCGCCAAAGGCATGCCGCCAAATACCCCAACGGTACCTACCAAACAAACGAGCAGTAGCCGAAGCTGAAATTGTTGAATCATCATAGCTAAGTAGTCAAATCTAGGCTGGGGTGGTAACCCTTCACCTATAATCATTGGAACGCCACCGTTCTTTGGGGGGAATAGATTACGAAAGATACCGGGTGCCTATGGTTCCAAAAATAGGCAAAAAAAAGAGGCCAAAGCAAGGAGGTACGCATTATTAAAACTAAATTTGCTTCAAACCCAAAGCGTATGTTGAAACGAATACTCGTAGTTGTTTTGTTTTTTTGCATGCCATTTTTACTCTTTGCGCAAGCTAATGAATGGCAAATTGTAGCAGGAAAAATCCGCAGCACTTGGGCAGATCAGGTAGATCCCGGCAATCCACTACCCGAATATCCACGTCCACAAATGGAGCGGGCAAATTGGCAAACATTAAACGGTTTGTGGTCCTATGCCATATTGGCGAAAGGTTCCCCCCGGCCAGCGACTCATGAAGGCAACATATTGGTTCCCTTTGCGGTCGAGTCTGCACTATCCGGGGTGGGCAGGGAAGTAGGTACGGAACAGGAACTTTGGTATAGAAAAATCGTGCAAACTGCCAAGCCCAGAAGAAATGAACGCCTTCTGCTTCATTTCGGGGCCGTGGATTGGGAGACGGAGGTATTCGTCAATGGAACATCCGTTGGCCTGCATCAAGGCGGTTTTGATCCCTTTTATTTCGATATCACCGACTACCTGACTTCTGGACGAAGTCAGACCATCGATGTACGGGTGTGGGATCCCACCGATGATGGACCTCAGCCTCGGGGCAAGCAGGTCAAATCCCCCCATGGAATCTGGTACACACCGGTCACTGGGATTTGGCAATCTGTATGGTTGGAAACCGTACCCGAATCACATATCACGGACCTGAGGAACACGGCCATTGTAGATCAAAACGCTTTTTCCATTCGGCCCTTTGTTCAATCGGCAAAACCTGGACAACGTATCCGGGTCCGGGTATTAGAGGCAGGAAAGCTAGTGGGAGAACGGGAAGTATCTCCCGGAAATGAAGCCGTAGTACCCGTTGCCAATCCAAAACTTTGGTCACCCGATACACCTGTACTATACGATGTAGAAGTAATCCTGATGGAAGGACGTCGGGTGGTTGATCAGGTAAAAAGCTACGCGGCTATGCGGAAAATCAGCATGGCGACAGACAAAAACGGCATTCAGCGGATGATGCTAAACGACGAGTTTCTATTTCAGTACGGCCCGCTGGATCAGGGTTGGTGGCCCGACGGGCTTTACACCGCACCTACGGAAGAAGCCCTACTATTTGACATCGTAAAAACCCAAGAAATGGGATTTAACATGATCCGAAAGCACGTGAAAGTGGAGCCTGCCCGCTGGTACTATCACTGTGACAGGCTGGGCATGTTGGTGTGGCAGGATATGCCCAGTGGCGATATGGGCAACCGCTGGGAATCCAGACCAGGCGTCCTTGGCAAAGGAACGGAAAAAGTGCGAACAACGGAGTCTGAGTCTATTTTCCGCAAGGAGTGGAAAGCCATCATGGATGCCAATTACCATTTCCCCTCTATCGTAGTATGGGTTCCTTTCAACGAAGCTTGGGGCCAGTTCAAAACAGAAGAGATTGTGGACTGGACGGTCCAGTACGACCCCACCCGACTCGTCAACGGGGCAAGCGGCGGCAATTACACCCTATCGGGCCAAATCATGGATATGCACAACTATCCGGACCCAGTCATGCCAGACCCTCAGATCTGGGGACGGCAGCAAATTATCGTATTGGGCGAATACGGGGGCCTGGGCCTGCCGGTAGAGGGCCACACCTGGCAGGAAAAAGACAACTGGGGCTACCAAAGTTTTAAAGACAAGACCGAACTCAGCAACCGCTATCATCAACTTATCAATGATCTGAAGCCTTTGATTCCGATGGGCCTTTCTGCTGCCATCTATACACAAACCACCGATGTAGAGGTAGAAGTCAATGGTCTGATGACCTACGACCGAAAAATTTTGAAATTTGATCCCGATATGCTAAAAGCCCTTCACCAATCCTTATACGACATCAACCTAAGCGAAAAATGAAAACCCTAGTCAACTTTATGGGAATGGCACTGCTTGCGTTCGCATGCGGCACCTCCTCAGAAAATACCAAACAACAAACCAACGAAAAATCCGAACAAATGCATAGCAAACTTGATCCTAAGAAATTTGAGCGTACCCTACCGGAGGGAGATGTCCGATTTTTTCTGTTAAAAAATAAGAACAGATTGGAAATGACGGTCACCAACTACGGCGGGCGCATATTGGAGCTTTTTACCCCTGACAAAGATGGAAACTTTGAAGACATCAATTTAGGCTTTGACAACCTCGACGATTACATGGAAGCCGGAGGCGGCTACTTTGGGGCACCGATTGGAAGGTACGGCAATCGGATAGCCAATGCACAGTTTACACTGGACGGCAAAACCTACCAATTGGAGGCAAACAACGGACCCAACAACCTGCATGGGTGGCCTGGTGGATATCACGCCGTTGTCTGGGAGGTATTGGAGTCGTCTGATCAACTGTTGAAATTAAAGTACATTTCTGCCGATGGGCAAGCGGGATTTCCAGGAAACCTAACGGTGATTATGACTTATGAGCTCACCGACGACAATGAATTCAAAATTGGCTACGAAGCGGAGACCGATCAAAAAACCATTGTAAACTTAACCCACCATGGTTTTTATAACCTTAACGGGCATGGCAATGGCAACGTCCACAACCACCTGCTAACCCTGAACGCAGACTACTTCACCCCAGTAAACGAGGTGCTGATACCAACAGGTGAAATCGCTCCCGTGGCAGGTACTCCTATGGATTTCCGTACTCCTCACCTAGTGGGCGATCGGATCGACGATGACTATCCTCAACTAAAAATAGCCGGCGGCTACGATCACAACTGGGTGCTGAACAAAAAAGATACTGGAAATAAGCCAGAACTAGCCGCGACGGTGGTGGTGCCCGAAAACGGCAGAAAAATGGAAGTTTTTACGTCACAGCCGGGCGTTCAGATCTACACCGGCAACTTTATGAACGGGCAATCTAAGTCCAAGGAAGGAAAAATCTACGAAAAGCGGGGTGCCATATGCCTTGAAACACAGCATTTTCCCGATTCTCCAAACCAGCCCAACTTCCCTTCGGTAGTGTTGAATCCGGGAGAAACATATCAGCATGTCTGCATCTACAAGTTTTCCGTTGAACCTTAAGTGAATAAACCATGAAAGGGTACCTTCTTCGCCTATTCCAGCTAGCAGCACTTGCCCTGTTCGCCTGTGGTCCGCAGACACGCTCTGAAAAATCCGATGCCCCTCCTCTCACCTTGGAGATCGAAAGGAATCACGAACTGATGGATATTCTCTTTCCGGAAGGTACCGAAGTGGAGATTCTCGGCCAAGGCTTCGAATGGACGGAGGGGCCACTCTGGGTGGAAAAAGAACAGATGCTGCTTTTTTCTGAAATCCCTACCAATACCGTACACCGTTGGAGGCAAGGTGAGGGAGTTAGACCCTACCTGCAGCCCTCCGGGTACACCGGCACAGCCGACCGGGGAGGCGAAGTCGGTTCCAATGGGCTATTGCTAAATCCCGAGGGCAGGTTGGTCTTATGCCAACACGGAGACCGGCAGATGGCCTTGATGGATGCACCACTTGCCAACCCAAAACCCATCTACCAGTCCATTGCAGACAACTATGAAGGAAAACGCTTCAATAGCCCCAACGATGCAGTGTTCGACAGTCAAGGTAATTTATATTTCACGGATCCTCCGTATGGCTTGGAAAAGAACATCAATGACCCGCTCAAAGAGCTTCCTTTTCAGGGAGTATACCGATATAGTCCCGTAGACGAAACCATCACCTTGCTGGTGGATAGCCTTAGCCGACCAAACGGCATTCACTTTCTACCGGGAGAGCATTCACTGCTGATTGCCAACTCCGATCCACAAAAACCATATTGGTACGTGTACCGGGTACTGGACCAAGGCAAATCGCTAGATGAAGGACAGATCTTTTACGATGCATCTGTTGCATTGCAGCAGGATAAGGGCCTACCCGACGGGCTAAAGGTTTCTGCAAAGGGAATCATCTATGCCACCGGGCCGGGGGGAGTCTGGATCTTTGACGCACAAGGGATGCTGCTTGGAAAACTGAAAGTTGGCCAACTCACCTCCAATGTGGCACTGGATAACGCGGAAAGATACCTGTATGTAACGGCCGACAGTTACGTGATTCGTGTACCCATACAACAGATTGCCAAGTAGTAACTAGCTACTTGTTTTTTTTGGAAATGGGTGCTTTCTTCGTGCCAGTCAACGATTTGGTCCTATTTGATGCTATCCCTTTTGATTTTATATGGGATGAAATCCTGATCCAGTCGTAATCTTTCTTATTTTTGCGGCGCGCTTGACAGAAAACACTCGGAAGATTTCCCTGATCATTCTTTTACCGCAAACCAAAATCTAGTATTGCACACTGCAACTCTAAACGGATGAAATCGAGCATGACGCAGCCGTCACACACTGGGATGACTATCAACCATGCGAGATTCCATGTGACCGCTGAAAAACAATTATAGACACATGAAAAAATCAGACATCAATTTCACCATCTCCCTAGACGAAAAAAATCTACCCAAATCCATTGAGTGGAATGCCACCGATAAGGAAAGTGAAGGAATGGAGTCTACCCGAAGCATCAGCCTGAACGTGTGGGATAACCTCAACCATAGCACACTTCGCATTGACCTGTGGACAGACGACATGTCGGTGGCGGAGATGAAGCGCTTTTATATTGATATTCTCGGAGGTATGGCCCAAACGATCCTCAATGCTACTGGTGACGAATACTATGCCGAGGAGTTAAAAGAACTCTGTGATCGCTTGGTAAAACACGTAAATGAAGAAAATAAAAATCAAGGATAAGCAAGTCCTTAATTCCATTTTTTTTGCCTAAAAGGGGGCAAAAATTCATTTTTTCAATTTCCCTTTTTGCAGTATTCCATAATGTGTTGTAAACCATCGCTAATTTTTGAAAAATACATGTATTACAGGGATCATTATTTAAAATAATAGTGCAGTTTTCCTTTTTTTCAGGGATCCCGAATGATATTTTACAAAAAATAATGATGTAAAACGTTGCCTATTTCTTCAGGAATACGTTAATATGCATACGAATAGCCAACCCACATGACTTGAAATAACCAATCTGTCCGTGGCCAGAAGTGTAACCAACTGATTGCCTTTTAGAGAAATTTTAACAATAAGCCAAAACTCCTATGTTACACAACTACGCAAACTTATCAAAGATTTTATCGTTGCTGTTGATCGGTTTTTTTTGGGTTCAGCATAGCTTCGCCCAGCAAACTTCCATCAGCGGGAAAGTAACAGAAGCAGATACCAAAGACCCCCTCATAGGTGTAAACATTCTTGTAAAAGGTAGGGTCATGGGAACGGTGACCGACATGGAGGGCAACTTCCGCCTAAGCGTAAATCAAGCCCCACCGCTGACCTTGGTTTTTTCCATGGTGGGCTTTGCCACGCAAGAAGTGGAGATCACCCAAGAAAACGTAAGCGGTCTTTCCATCGCCCTAGCCGAGCAATCCTTCCTGGGCCAAGAGGTGGTTGTATCGGCCTCCCGCGTAGAGGAAAGCATCCTGCAATCCCCCGTAACTGTAGAAAAAATGGATATCCTGGCCATACGGGAAACGGCCTCGGACTCCTACTACAAGGCAATCGCAAACCTCAAGGGCGTGGATGTCACCTCCTCCTCCATCAATTTCCAGATTCTCAACGCCCGGGGATTTAACTCCACCGGCAACACCCGTTTCGTTCAATTAACGGATGGAATGGACACACAGGCCCCCGCACTCAATTTCCCCATAGGAAACCTCAACGGACCCTCGGAACTGGATGTTGAAAGCGTGGAGTTTATTCCTGGAGCAGCCTCCGCGCTGTACGGACCCAATGCGTTTAACGGAATTTTATTAGTAAACAGTAAAAGCCCTTTTGATTACCAAGGTTTAAGCGCCTTCTATAAACAGGGCTTCAACCACTTCAACGGTAGACCAGGTGAACCTAGCGCTCCTCAACCTATGTACGAAGGAGCCATCCGTTATGCCCATGCCTTCAATAATAAGTTAGCTTTTAAAATCAGCGCTTCTTTCCTTGAAGCCACCGACTGGCACGGTACCGATGCCACTGACCTAAATCGGGAGGCACAGGGAAGTCTTCCCTTTAACCCAGGAGAAAACCAAGTACATGTATTCGGAGACGAAGTATCCAATAATATAGGACTCTTACGAAACGTGGCTGCCATACAGACTCAGGCCAACGCACTGGGGTTGGGTGGATATATCAGCAGCATACCGGACCAAGTAGTTTCGCGTACCGGCTACGAAGAGCGATACCTAGTAGACTATGGTGCCAAAAACTACAAATTCAATGGAGCACTTCACTACCGAATCAACGATCGGTCTGAACTTTCCTACACCATCAACTACGGAGCAGGAACCTCGGTTTATACCGGCGCACAGCGCTACTCGCTAAACAATTTCAACATTACCCAGCACAAATTGGAACTAAAGGGAGATAACTACTTCCTCCGTGCCTATACAACCCGCGAAAACTCGGGAGACTCTTATATTGCAGACCTGCTGGGAGTAAACATCAATGACAGCTGGAAAAACAACTCTGCTTGGTTTGGCGAGTATACGCTCAACTACATGGGCGCTTTGGCACAGCAGCAGGTAGCCCCTGGCGCTATGGGCAATCCTGCCCAGCAGGCCATGGCCCATCAGTTTGCGCGCCAACAGGCAGATGTGGGCAGGTATTTGCCAGGATCACAGCAATTCGAACAGGCTACCTCCCAGATCAGAAGCCAGGTGATTCCACAGGGGGCCCTTTTCAATGACCAATCCCAGATGAATATGGTAGAGGGTCAGTATAACTTCAAAAACGAAATCCAGTTCATGGACCTATTGGCCGGCGGTTCATACCGCATCTACGACCTACGGTCCAATGGGACCATCTTTGCCGATGTGGAAGGCAACGATATCACCATCCAGGAAATAGGTGCCTTCGTGCAGGGAGCTAAGCGGGTGGTCAACGATAAACTGAAGATCACTGGATCCTTACGATATGACAAAAACGAAAACTTCGAAGGTCAGTTTAGCCCAAGAATCTCCGGAGTATGGACTGAAGGAAACAGCAACTTCCGGGCTTCCTTCCAAACGGGGTTCAGAATGCCTACTACACAGGGACAACACATAGACCTGAACGTGGTGTCTGCCAGGCTGATTGGAGGCTTGCCTTTCTACCGGGAGAAGTACAATATCTTCGAAAACTCCTTCAGTTTAGCCTCCGTGCAACGCTATGCAGCGGCAGTAGGAGCAGGAGCCAGCCCAGTCGATCCCGCCGCCACGGCACTACTACAGCGGGTAGAATCTCTGCCTGACCTGCGACCCGAGCAAGTACGGTCCACCGAAGTGGGATACAAAGGATTGCTCAACAATAACCGCCTATTGATCGATATGGCCTACTATTACAATGTGTACAACGACTTTATCACACAGACAGCCGTTCGCAAAGCTCCCGGTCCGGTATTCCCAGGGGCTGCATTGAATACCGATCAGGGCGCTATCAACGCCGTCAATGCTCCCACCTTACTGACACCGGTTACCATTCCTGGCCAAGAAAACACCTTCCAGACCTACACCAACATTGTTGACCGGGAGGTCAGAGCACATGGTGCAGTGATAGGCCTTACGTATAATCTGCCCAAGAACTATACCATAAGTGGAAACTATAATTTCAATCGCTTAATCACGGAGTTCGAGGAAGGCTTTATCTCCGACTTCAACACGCCCGAGCACAAAACCAACATCATGTTTGGCAATCGGAAGTTGACTCAAAAACTCGGATTTAACGTTGCCTACAGATATCAGACAGGGTTCCGTTGGGAATCGTCTTTTGCACAGGGAGATGTGCCTGAATTCCACAATGTGGATGCCCAGGTTAGCTACCGGCTCAAAAACATCAAGAGCATCGTCAAACTTGGCGGTTCGAATATTTTCAATAACCGGTACATCCTAAACTTTGGAGGACCTACTATTGGAGCCATTTATTACCTCTCCATCACGTTTGACGAATTGTTAAACTAAACCAGCCTACGCCATGAAACCCACCGCAAAATACCTACTAATTGCCCTTTTAGCAGTTGCTGGCGCCTGTAACTACGATTTCCCTGAGTCCCCTGCACCCGAACCCAGTTCGGGACAGGCGGATTTTACCAAAATGGTCAGCATTGGCTCCTCCATTACTGCAGGCGTGATGGACGGTGCTTTGTATAACCGGTCCCAACAAAACAGCTTTTCGGTTATTTTGGCCCGACAAATGGAACAGGTAGGCGGAGGCCCCTTTCGTGTTCCTGACATCAATGCCGAGGTAGGCTTCTTCAGCCCTGGACCGGGGGGTATCAGCCTGGGCAGATTGATCCTGCGGACTAACCCCAACACAGGTGTTACCCTACCGGATCCTATCATACCAGGAAACCCCATTACACCATTTACTGGCAATAAATCCGAACTGAATAATTTTGGCGTCAACCGAATCAGTTTGGGTACCGCACTGATCCCAGAGACCGGTGATATCAGTCAACCCAACCATCCGGCATTCAATCCAGAGTATGCCCGATTTGCGAGTAGTCCAGGCAGCTCGACGCTTGTTGGGGATGCTGCAGCGGCATTAGCCAATGGAGGAACCTTTTTCACGTTCTGGCTAGGTAAAAACGATGTACTTGGCTATGCACTTACCGGAGGATCAAATCCAGGATTACTGACCTCCGATGCAGACTTTGCCAATCGGTATGCCCTCGCTCTCGGAGCGATGCTTCAGGCCAACCCCAATGCGAAAGGAGCAGTAGCCAACATCCCCAATCTAAATGCACTCCCCTACTTCACGCTGATTCCCTGGAATGCAGTACCTCTTACCTCTGTACAAGTAAGTCTTGCAAATAATGCCTATCAGGGCTATAATCAGGGATTGGACCAGGCACTTGCTGGAAACCTCATTACAGCCGAGGAGAGAAACTTAAGGAGAATAAACTTTCAGGTGGGAGCCAATGGCTTCGTAATGACAGACGAAACACTTACCGATCTGTCGGATAGAGGACTACCGTCTATTCGGCAATCCAATGCCAACGACCGAGCAACCCTTACCCTCTCCCAGGTGCTGGGTACCTCGATCGGCGGAAATCCACTTAATATTGTAGGGCTTACTGTTCCTGTGGGCGATGAATATGTGCTTATACCCTCGGAAATCGACGAAATAGCCCAAAAGATCACTACGTTCAACGGCATCATTGCAAACGCCGTCCAAGCGCAAGCCGACAGACTGGTCTTGGTAGACATCAACCAAATGTTTAACGAGGTCTTGCAGGGGCAGATCAGCGCAGGAGGAGTCGCCCTATCACCCGGCATCGCACCGCCAAACGGTGCTTTTTCAGTGGATGGTGTACACCCCAACGGCCGTGCCAGCGCCTTCATTGCCAACCGGTTTATCGAGGTCATCAACCAAAAATGGGGCTCGAATATCCCAACCGTCAATCCCAATGAGTTTATAGGAAACGATCTACCAAGGTAAGTGTGGATTTTTGATGGAGGGCTTCCGATTGATTAACGCAGACCGGGAAAGTGATTGCAGGTATCCATATCAACACATGGAAATCCTAGAATCACTTTCCCAAATGCCTACCCCACTCCTCCAACGTGGTACCTGAATCAAACCCTACCATTCAAAAACCATCCGGTTCCCTCTCCGGCCAAAAGGGACCGGTAAGTACCAACTCCCGTTGGGAAGGCAATGCCTCGTAACGAAGCTCCATAGACTCCTTCCCCTGTTCGTGTATATTCAGGCATGCATTGAAATGGACCAAGTCAAAGCGAACGGCTAGGGTGCCGTTAGTTGCTGTTTCTGACTGCCGTGATTGTAGGGAAACATTTTCAACCACTGCGCCTTCTGATCGGAAATAATAGGATAAAAAAATTCCCAATTCTGTTTTTCTCTCAACAAACACCTGCTCTATCCAGTGAGCCGAATCCAGCGCTTCGTCGGTCTCCAATGACATATCTCTAAATCTCCAAGATTCCTGCATGGCGGACTTTTTTGACAAATATAACCTAAGTGCCGGATTTTATTTTCGAAAAAGATTGTATTATTGCTTAGATGGTTCAGGTCTGGTGCGAAAGAGTAAATCACACCCCTGAATCAAAAATAAGCATTGAAAACCAATAAAGATCGCTGCCATGGAAAAAAAGCTAACCCGAATACGCTCAAACAAAATGATCGCAGGCGTCTGCTCCGGCTTGGCAAAATACCTAGGATGGGATGCCGATAAGCTGAGGATTGTCTATGTTTTGGTTTCCTTATTAAGCGCTGCGTTTCCAGGTATTCTGGTGTACCTAATCCTATGGTTTGTAATGCCAGAGGAGTGAGTTTTTAAACATCTACCGCACCTTGTTGGTTAATCGTAAAAGTTTGATACCTATGCAAAGAGTAAATTTCTTCTGGTCTGTAATCTTCTTGTACCTTGCCACAGTGGCTTGTTCGGCGGGTGGACCGACAGAGCGTGAATTATCAGAGACAGAAACTCAGCCCGTCACCTATGCTGGAAAAAAGGAACTAGCTACCTTCGCCGGTGGCTGTTTTTGGTGCATCGAGGCTCCCTTTGAAGGGATAGATGGGATTATCTCGGTCGTTTCTGGATATGCTGGCGGGAAGGAGAAAAACCCGACCTACTCGGACGTCTCTGGAGGCCGCACCTCCCACAAGGAAGCGGTACAGGTCACGTTTGATCCAGATGTAATCAGCTATGCAGAGATTATTGATATTTTCTGGCAGCAGTTTGATCCAACGGACGAGGGTGGCTCGTTTTACGATCGAGGTAGCCAATACGAGTCTGCAATATTTTTCCATGATAATCGACAGAAGCAGGTTGCCGAGGCTTCCAAAGAGCGACTTGGTCGTTCCGGAATATTTGAAAAGCCGATCGTAACACCAATCGTTAAGTTTACCAACTTCTACAAGGCGGAGGCCTATCACCAAGACTACTACAAGAAAAGCCCGCGCGAATACAAAAGTTACCGCACAGGTTCCGGTAGGGATCGTTTCATACAGGCCCATTGGGAGGTTCCTTCTGCGGAGCGTTACAAAAAGCCCGCGCAAGCAGAGTTGAAAGCCAAGTTAACTTCGCTGCAATACCAGGTTACCATGGAGGAAGCTACGGAAAGAGCCTTTGACAACGCCTACAATGACAACAAAGAAGCCGGAATATACGTGTGCATCGTATCAGGAGCACCACTATTCAGTTCTGCCGATAAATACGAATCGGGCTCGGGATGGCCGAGTTTTACAAAGCCCATTGATGCCCGATATCTGGAAAAGGTAATGGATAAGAGCCACGGTATGACGCGCGTAGAAGTTAGAAGCAAATACGGAGACTCCCATGTGGGGCACGTATTCAATGATGGACCAGTTCCTACCGGCCTGCGCTACTGCATGAACTCGGCAGCCATGCGGTTTATTCCAAAGGCAGAAATGGAAAAAAATGGGTACGGAAGCTATCTGTGGTTAGTGAATTAGGGTACACCGAAACCACGTAGTACAAACTCCGCAATCTATCCACATTGCTTTAGTCAAAGGAATTAATGCAGTCATTCAATCGTTCCTTCAGCTTTGCACTGTTGGGAAGGTGAATTTTAAATTCCTCTGTCAGGACCTGTTCCAACTCATCGGTAGATCCCAGAATGGTCTTTTCGGTCTTTCCGTCCAGTCGATGCCTGGAAAATTGGTTGTCCTTGAGCGTAATTCTACCCATTGGAAGGGTGCGTGCGGCCATCAGGTGATTGACAAAAAGGGATTCGGGATGGTTACATAGGTACCAGCTGATCACCTCATAATCAGGAAGTAGAAACTCTGTCGTTCCAAATTCATGCATCTCCTCCCAGCGTCCATGAATGTCAATGGATAGCACATACAGATCTTTCCGTTTTTGGATGCGAAAAGGCTCATGGGATGTGATCTGAATCCCCGTTTCTTTCAGACGCAACGGCTCGGTGACGGTGTTTCCACCCCATCCTACATCTACAAGCCATTCCACTCCCTCCAGCGACACGAGCAATACCATGTGATCCCGTGGCATGATTTTGCCAGGAGGCAGTTGCCAAAGCACCCTTGCCGCAAGGCTTTTCACTTGAAAGCCAATTTTCCGAAGAACCGCTCCAAAAAGTAGGTTGTGCTCGAAACAGTAGCCTCCGCGCCCATCATAGACGAGCTTTCTCCAAAGCGAATCCGTATCTAGGCTAATGGGAATTCCTAAAAATGGATTCAGGTTCTCAAAAGGAATGGACTGAGGATGTAGATAATGTAAACGTTTTAGGCAATCCATGGACGGGCTAGCGTCTTCCTGATAGCCTATGCGCACGAGATAGTCTACCAACTCCTTTGTAGATATTTCCCGGAAAAAAGGGGAAAAGGAACTGTAAGCGCTACTTTCTACCATCTGAAAATTCTCTTTGCTGCATCGCTTCCAAGGTTTTTCTCAAATCCGGAAGATCTTTTTCTACCATCAACCACACCGCTTCCAAGTGAATATTAAACTTTTCATTCAGCATCAATTTCCTGAAGGTCTTAAGCTGATACCAAGGATAATCGTACCTATCTAAGAAAAATCGATCAATTTCCTGCACTTTCTCTGAAATAATGGATAATTGGAAGTAAACGGCATCTTGAAGCGTAGCATTCACTCTGAAATCATCCAGGTTTACATTTTTTATATGCTGAGAAATCCGATCTATTGCATGCAATAAAGCAGCTACTGCAATCGAACTCCTTTTGTCGTCAAACTTTTTCATAGATCAAGATGAGCTCGTCTTTCATGGTGCTCCAAATGGGTTCCTTAAAGTTATCCACCCAACCGATATCAACCGGACGTCCGAGTCGGTTTTCTAGTTTATTGTGAATCTCTGCAAGGTCAAAATAAGAAAAGGCGCCTACTGTTCGCAACGCAATGTTCACATCACTCTCCGCATTCACTCGACGTTTGGCAAAGGATCCATACACCCAAGCCTGCTTCACCTGGCTAAATCTAGCAATGACATCAACCAAATCCAGGTAGTTCTTCCTGAGATTAAAAGGGTCGTAATTGCGAAATGCCACCACCTGATTGGCCAATTGAAAGGCCTCTCCAGCGATATGGGATTCCTCACCAACGGACTGCGCAACCCGATCAGCTAACCACGGCACCATCAATACCTCCGGAGACACCTCAAACACTTCTGCAAGCACTAACACCTGTTGTTTCGTTAAATTCCTAAGCCCTCTTTCTGCTTTGCTTACGATGGCTTGGTCAATACCTAGGTGGATAGACACTTGAGCTAGTGTCCACCGCCGTTTTTTCCGAAACGCTCTTATCTTTGTTCCAAAGGCATTGATCATAACTGAATCTTTGTCAGACATTGGCAGCTTCATGGCTGCATCCTAGACTGGTTAAACGTGCTTATTTGGTATGGTTGATAAAAAACAATTTAACACATACGAGTACCAAGAAGTGAAATATAACCAAAAAAAGCAAGGGGTTACCTTGCTTTTTAAACCATGAATACTAAATGCTACAGGCAGAAGATATCCTAGTACACCCTAATAGCCCTTCCTAAAATAACCTTCAAAGCACCTGATTGATTCGAATCATGATTGTCAGTAGTATACCGACCTCCTACCAACGTAAGTACGATGCGGCATCTTCTTAGGAAGGGCATCTATACTTGAGGAAGCTTCCAGCCGTTTTGATAATTAGCCTGGGTCAGTAAATTGGCATCTGACTCGGTAAAAGCGCCCTTCTGTGCATCCCAGTAAATTTTGCGGCCTAGCTTGTACGCGACATTGCCCATGTGGGCATTGATCGCGGCTACCGAACCGGTCTTAATCCCACAATTTAACTTACTTGCATCATTGGATTTGATCGCATCTACAAAGTTTTTGCAGTGGATCTGCTGCGCGTTTCCGGAAGGTCTTACCAGTTCCATGGCCTCGATTTTTTCCTTGCGTTGACCATCCACATTTTCAGTTTCAGCGATCACCTTCCAACCGCCTCTGTTCACGACCAAGGTACCGTTGTTGCCAATAAAAGCAATGCCCTCGGTGGTGCCGTAGTTACCTCCATCGATACCCGTGGCGTGCTCCCAAAGCATGTTGAACCCGTCGTATTCGTACACCGTCTGCAGCGTATCGGGCGTTTCGGAAGCATCGTCCGGATAGGCCAATTTTCCTCCTGAGGCCATCACCGACTTTGGAGCACTCACGCCCATCGCATACAGTGCAATGTCTATTTCATGCACTCCCCAATCGGTCATCAACCCACCGGCATAGTCCCAAAACCAACGGAAATTAAAGTGGAACCTATTTTCATTAAAAGGCCTTTCGGGTGCCGGCCCAAGCCACATCTTGTAGTCTACGCCCTGCGGGGGCTGTCCATTTGGCTTCACCGGCACGGGCTTCATCCACCCCTGATAGGCCCAGGTTTTAACCAATCTAATATTCCCCAATTTACCGGACTTGACAAAGTCAATAGCCTGCGCATATTGCGAACCGCTTCGCTGCCATTGCCCCACCTGAACCAACTTACCATACCGGTCGGCAGCCTTAACCATTAGGTTGCACTCCTCAATAGAGTTTGCCAATGGCTTTTCCACGTAGGCATGCTTTCCTGCTGACAAACTGTCAATCAGGTTCAGACAATGCCAATGATCCGGCGTACCGATGATCACCGCATCAATATCTTTGTCTTCCAGCATCTTGCGATAATCCGTGTATTGTTTGGGCTTTTTACCTCGCAGCTCCTGCACATTGGCACTGCGTTGGTCCAATACACTTTGGTCCACATCGGCCAAGGCCACACAATTTACCTCCGGCAGCAACAGATGGCTGTTCATGTTGGACCAGCCCATCCCTTTGCATCCAATAAGGCCTATATTCAATTGGTCATTCGCCCCCACGCGCTTTTTGAGAGCTGCCAAATGCTCGGCAGACACTACGTTGGGCAATACTGCCGCACCGGCAGACGCCAACAAAGACTTCTGTATAAATTTTCTTCTCGAATTCATCGTAAGTAGGATTAGTCTGGGAAAGGTATGAAGATGTTAATCTAGCTTTCTCACCCAAATATTTCGAAACTTAACTTCATCTCCGTGATCTTGGATATGAAAGGGCAACGCCGCGTCGTGCGCTTCGTAGTTGGGAATGCCAATATACATCGTGGGTCCTTTTAGCTCAACGTTGTTTTGAACCAGCACGCCGTTGTGAATTACGGTTATACGCGCCGGAGAGACCAACATGCCATTGGAATCAAACCTAGGTGCTTTGAAAATTGCATCGTAGGTGTTCCACTCACCAGGTGCCCGCATGGCATTGGCCAAAGGAGGATGCTGCTTGTAAATACTAGCGGCCATTCCGTTTGTATAGGTCTCATTATCGTAGGAATCCAAAATCTGTAATTCATATTTTCCCATAAAGAAAAAACCGGAGTTTCCTCTACCCTGACCGGTGCCTTTTACCACGGTAGGAGCGCTCCATTCTATATGAACCTGCACATCGCCAAAAGACTCCTTGGATCGGATGCCTCCGGTTCGAGGGACCACGGTAAATGTACCGTTTTCCACTTTCCAAGGTGCCGGCGCACTTCCCGGCTTGTCGCTTACCCACGCATTCAAGTTACTGCCGTCAAATAATACGATGGCATCAGCCGGAGGCAAATGGTTTTCCTTACCAGGTGTTACTTTTTTTACTTCGGGTTTATAAAATTCAGTTGCTTGAGGAGGTAGTTTCACCTCCTCTTGCTGAGCAATAGCAGAAGATGCGACAAAAAAACCTACCGCTATCGCAGAAGACAATACATAAAATCTCATGTGTTTTTTTAGTTTATGGTTAATCAATAAACCAAATTAAATGATTTGCCGCTAAAATTCCTCATTTGGATAGAAATTAAAAATTCTATGGATGTAGTTCCCAAACCGTTCTGCATTATCCACGGGCGAAAAAGTACTCAACCCAAAAACACACATAAGCCTGCTCCCAACCGTGGAGAACAGGCTTATGGTGTTATTTTTAACTTAAACTCAACTAGTCACCCGCCGCCACCAATGCAGGTGTGGTTCTGTTGACTATTGGCCATACTCCGGGAGACGGTACGCTTACCCCTTTGGTCTCACCCCTTGCCATATCTTGGCCGAAGTAGTAAAGCGGATTTCCTCTATAAGCAATTTGACCATCTGCAATCACCCCAAAATCATCCACACTTAACAGGGATGGTACCACATTTACCTCGGTAGTAAATTTTGGCCAATTTGCTGCATTTCCTCCAAAATTGCTCTGATTAGCCACATCATTCACGAAGCGGTATAATGTTCTTCCAGAAAAATCAGTAAAGTAGACGGTATTTCCTGTTCCTAATTCTATGACACCTTCGGCCGTCATGATGTAGCTTTCCCCGTTATTTCCTACTAACTGATCATTTGCTAACATTACATCGTAATCAGGCTTGGCGACATACCAATTACCTCCTCCCGCTCCTTCGCCATTAAAGTCTCCTGCAGCAGCGTCATTGACGAAGTAGTAAAGCGGCCATCCATTATAGGTTGTTTGCATTTCCCCGTTTACATCAATCTCTCCAACAAGATCGGCATCGAATGCATCGCCAGTGATCGCAACAGATGTTGCATGGAATTTGGGCCAGTTGGTTGCACAGCCTCCCACACAGTTATTGTTTCCGGCTACATCTCTGGCAAAATAATACAGCGTCTTGCCCATCCCGTCGGTGAACACGTATCCAAATTCCTCGCTGTTCACCCAACGCAGCGTCTTAGTGACTGCTTCAACGATGGTTGGTGGAAGCAACACCGCATCTATCACGTGTACAATCCCGTTTCGTGCCTCCACATTTCCTGTAGCGACATTGGCTGTGCCGTTGAAGGATATGTTCGTGCCAACCTCTGTAACAGTCACTACTTCACCATTGAGGGAAGTGAGTTCTTGGTTTGCACTTAGATCGTTGGAAGTCACACTACCTGAAAAAACATGATACAGCAATACCGATTCCAGCACCTCTTCATCGATATCCGAGATCGAATTCCAGTCTGCCTGTGAATCGAGCAGTGTTTGGAAGGCCTGATTAGTAGGAGCCAATACCGTAAACGGTCCGGCTGCCGACAGGCTTTCTACCAACCCAGCGCGGGTCACCGCCTCCACCAACATGGAAAGATCCGGAGTGTCTACCGCTAGTTCAACAATAGTAGGTTCCAATTCAGGCATCTCCGGAATTGGATCCTCCTCATTACAGGAGGCTAGCACAGCTAGCATTCCAAAAAAAGCAACTGGTTTAAAGTAATTCATGGCAGTTTCATTTAGTTTCGAAGGGTAAACTGCTCTTGCTAATGTATTGTTTGGGTATCAAGACAATATACATGAAATAATTCTTCGATATCGGCCATACATGTGCGCTATGGTCCTAAAATACACCTGCCCGTATGCCAAAGACGCTCAAAATCCGTACTTTTGCCTCATGCAGTCAACCATTTTATCGCTCAGCCCAGAATATTGGGTGGATTACGAACTTATTGATACGGGGGGATTTGAAAAACTGGAACGTTTTGGTCCATACATCCTAAGCCGTCCTGAGCCACAGGCAATCTGGGACAAAAGTATGGATGAATCCGAATGGATGAAGCTGGCCCATGCACATTTTGCCAAAGAAAAAGGAAATCCCGAAAAGGGAAATTGGCAGATCCGCCAAAAGATGCCCCAAAATTGGCAGATCAATTACCGAAACCCCCTTGGGCTAAATCTGGCGTTAAACCTTTCGCTCACCTCCTTCAAGCACATTGGATTGTTTCCTGAGCAGGCAGTAAACTGGGACTTTATTTCAGAATCTCTACAGCGTATCGAAGCGGGATCGGCTAAGGTGCTAAACCTATTTGCATATACCGGCGCCGCCAGTGTTGCCGCACGGGCACATGGAGCAGAGGTTACCCACTTGGATGCCGTACGCCAGGTTATTACCTGGTCCAAGTTCAATATGGAAGCCTCCGGTCAATCCGATATCCGGTGGATAGTAGATGACGCATTAAAGTACGTACAGCGAGAAGTCAGGAGAGGCAGCCTATACCAGGGTATCATATTGGACCCTCCGGCCTATGGAAGAGGCCCCAAGGGTGAGAAATGGGTGTTGGAAGAAAACATCAATGAGCTGCTGAAACTTTGCGGTCAACTGTTGGATCCCGACCGGAACTTCTTTATTTTAAATATGTATTCGCTCAGTTTCTCTTCCTTGATTGCGGAAAATCTGGTTAAAGGAAGTTTCAAGAAAATCGACAACCCTACTCACGGAGAGTTATTTTTAGAAGATTCCTTCAAAAAGAAGCTTCCCTTGGGAATTTTTTACCGTTTTCGTAGTTCCCTTATGTAGGAGCCCCGGTAATGAAACAATCCAATCGATCGCATTTAGATGAACAATAGGCAGCTTTTCTTGCAGCACCTGGCACAAACGACTGACTTTCCGCTAGCGATAGAAATCGAAAAAGCAGAAGGAATCTACTTGTATGGCCCCGAAGGACAGAAGTACATCGATCTGATTTCCGGTATTGGTGTGAGCAATGTGGGCCATCGCCACCCGAAAGTGATTCAGGCAATACAGGCCCAGTTGGACAAATACCTACACCTGATGGTCTACGGCGAATACATTCAAAGCCCGCAGACACTGCTGGCCGAAGCACTTTGTAAAACCCTCCCTAGCCACTTGGACAATGTGTATTTGGTAAACAGCGGATCCGAAGCTGTGGAAGGTGCGCTAAAACTCGCCAAAAGATTCACCAACCGAAGAGAGATCATATCCTGCATAGACGCCTACCACGGGTCTTCCCATGGATCCCTCTCCGTTGGTGGAAACGAACGCTTCAAACGGGCTTACCGACCACTTCTTCCGGCAATGCGACATATTCCCTTTGCAGAGGAGCAATACCTCGATTGCATCACCACCGAGACCGCCGCAATTATTGTAGAGACCATTCAGGGTGAGGCGGGTGTACGGATTCCCGACCAATCCTACCTTCAAGCACTAAGAAGGCGATGCGACGAAACCGGTACCTTGTTGATCTTGGATGAGATACAAGCCGGCTTTGGCAGGACCGGAACTTTTTGGGCATTCGAGCAATACGGTATCAGCCCGGACATCCTGGTTTGTGCCAAAGGTATGGGCGGCGGGATGCCCATAGGAGCCTTCATCGCCAGCAAAGAAGTGATGGGATCGTTTAAAAACAACCCGCTGCTAGGACACATTACTACCTTCGGTGGACATCCTGTATCTGCGGCAGCATCTTTGGCTACCATTGAGATCATGCACCAAGAGAAACTTCCCGAACAGGTTCCTGAAAAGGCTGCCTTATTTAAGCAGCTTTTGGTTCACCCACGCATCAAGTCCTTTAGAAACAAGGGATTGATGATGGCTTTGGAATTTGAATCGTTTGAGATCCTTAAACCAATCATAGATCAGGCCATTCTCGGCGGGGTCATCACAGACTGGTTTTTATTTTGTGACGACTCCATGCGGATTGCGCCCCCACTTACCATCACCGCTACCGAAATCGAAGATGCTTGCTCCATCCTGCTAGAGGCCATCGAACACTACGATTAGTTTTATTGTTTTACGTGAAAAAGACCCTATGGAACATCACAAACCAAATACCTATCCAAATCAATTGTCAGAGTCCGAATGGCGAGAAAAGCTGGATCCCGACACCTACCATGTATTACGGGAAAAAGGGACAGAGCGCCCCTATACCGGCGTCTATTATCTAAATAAGGAAACCGGTATCTACCAATGTGCAGGCTGTGGAAACGAAATCTTTCACAGCGAAAACAAATACGATAGTGGATGCGGTTGGCCTAGCTTTACGAAGGCGGTATCTCCTAAAGCTATAGAGGTGAAAATGGATTATTCCCATGGTATGGTGCGGGAAGAAATCCTCTGTGCCTCCTGTGGTGGTCATTTGGGACATCGTTTTCCGGATGGCCCGAAAGATCTGGGTGGCATTCGTTATTGCATCAACTCTATATCCATGAAATTTAAATCCGGTGAATAATCCCAAGAAGGCTTTTTGGGGCATTAATCTTGCTTTAGAATGGCAGAAATCAAATTTCATTGGCTATTTTTGCAGAAAATACCCGATTGTTTACCAAATTTTACTTTCTAAGCTATGAATCTAACTTATCGAGCGCTATTCTTTATCGTTGTTTTCACGTTGGTCTTCGCCATTCCCATGGAAAGTCTGATGGCACAGGAGGAGGGGCTTGACAAGGGTACCATCAGCAGTCAATTTGAGTACATCAAGAACGTTTCCACAAACTACCAAGATTACAAGGTGGTAAAGCGCTCCCATTTGGACCGATTGGAAGCAAACATCAATGATACTATTTCGACCTTCCATCGGCAACTTTCCGAGCTGAAGTCGCAAATAAACGAGCAAAAAGCATCCATTGAGCGTTTAAATCAAGAAATCGTGGTCACCAACGAGCAGCTTACCGACGCATTGGAGCAGCGGGACAGTTTCTCGATCTTTGGGATGTATATTCACAAAAACGTGTATAACAACCTCATGTGGGGTGGTATCATCCTCTTGGCGCTGATTTTAGTCGTTTCCTATTTCAGGTTTAGGCGTAGCCACCTCGTAACTGCTGAAACGAAGAAGCGACTTGACGAAATACAGGAAGAATACGAACAGCACCGTAAAAACACTTTGGAGCGGGAACGGAAACTGAACCGGCAGTTGGTAGACGCTCTTAACAAACGATAAATTGGCCAAACTAGCATCAATAGCAGTGGACATGGATGGAGTCCTAGCGGATGTCTATGCGCAGTTTCTTGAGATGCACCTCAAGGAAACAGGGGAAAGAATTCCCGAAAAGTCCCTGTTGGGTGTTCCGGAACACATTGCCTTTCCATTGATCGAAAAACACGTTCGGTCCAAAGGATTTTTTCGGACCGTAAAAGTCATGCCTTCTGCAATCCCTGTGCTCGAAGAGCTAAATAGAGCTTATGAAGTTTATATTGTCTCCGCAGCCATGGAATACCCAAATAGCCTGCTGGAAAAGTACGAATGGCTGCAGGAACACTTTCCATTTATTAGCTGGAAGCAGATCATCTTATGTGGATCAAAATACCCCATTCACACCGATATCATGATAGACGATCACTTCAAAAACCTAAACGTATTTCAGGGTAACAGATCATTTCTATACACCCAGCCACATAATGAACTGGCAGATACAGGCAAGCATCAGCGAGTGAGGAACTGGCAGGATCTAGCCGACCTGCTATTGGCATAAAAAAAAACAGTCTGTGGCTTTGCCTAGACTGTTTTTTTTCGATTCGATTAAATGTTGGTATTTGCTATTCGCCACTTTCCACGATACCCTCCAATCCCTTGTTTTGATTAGGTTTGGGCAGAAAGGAAATAAATACCGCTCCTAGCAAAGCTACTGCGATAAGTATGGAAAATCCCAAGGCATAGCTTTGGGTTTCTTCATTGTACAGCCATCCCAAAATCACCGGAAAAACCGATTCTGCTACCCCATCTGCAACCAGAATGATACCCATGGTCCTGCCCAATGCTTTCAAACCAAACAGGTCCCCTGCCATCAGTGGTATGATCATGTAATCTCCTCCTAGTCCGATGCCAAATATTACCGCGAAAATATAGATCCGTCCGGTGAATTCGGGCATCAACAGCAGGGGTATGGCCAAAGCTACGATCAAATAGATCATCAGCATCACGTACTTCCTATTAATGATATCTGCCAGCCAGCCCATCAATACCCGACCCATCAAACTGGAAAGCAATACGAAGGACATGACATTGGCTGCTTCAGCCTGAGAATAGTTTAGGTCACTGAGGTATAGTTTGATATGCTGACCAATGCCGCCGACCACACCAATGGAACACATACTCCCCAATGCTAACAGGTAAAAGTTTCGGTTTCGCAAAATCTCCTTGATGGGTGTGCCCTTGGCTTGCGCCTTTTGTTCGATGCGCTTAGAGGGGGAGTCTTTGATAAAAAAGGAAATGGGAAAAATGATCAAAAAGGCCAATATCCCCAAAGAGGCCAACGCTATATGCCAATCAAAAATGCTCTCCAGCTTAGCTGCGATCAGAGGCACCACCGCACCTCCTGCACCGATTCCCAAGTAGGCGATGCCCATTGCCTTACCGCGATTTTTATCAAACCACCTGGAAATCAATACCTGACAAGGCAGTGGGCCACCAAATACGTATCCCAATGCATTGAATACATAAAAGATGTAAAACATCTCGAGCGAGCTGGAAAACGCCAAACCCACAAATGCCGTGGCAAGCATAAACGCCCCAGTCATCATTAGCCTACGTGGGCCGTATTTGTCAATCATCCAACCCGCCAGAAATCCAAACAGGGGCGCAACGATCAGCTTTCCAACGGCATTTCCGGAGGTGACGGTCGCACGGGACCACCCCCTTTCTTCCATGATAAAATCAAAAAAGAACGGTAGCCCGTAATAACCAAATCCAACAATGGCAAAAAGAGCCAAAAAGGCAGTAACAATGATGTACGTCTTCGAACTTTGGGGTGCCGCACTTTCTATTTCGGAGGTTTGTGAGATTGAATTCATGCTTTTGGGTTGATTGAAAAACGTTTCGGATTGGTAAGTATATGGCTTTTCGGGTAATTAATGACGGTTAGCAAGGCATTTTTTTTTGAATACTCCAGGCTGATATCGGGCGCTTAGCCCTCCAAGAAAAAACCTGTCGGCAAATTACCGACAGGTTCTTTAATACATCTACAGGCGGGCCAGACTCAGTCCACCGTCCACCATGATCACCTGACCGGTAGAATAGGGGAAATTACCCGTGGCCAAGGAAGCTACTGCCAATCCCACATCCTCAGGTAAGCCCCATCGGGACTGCACGCATAAACCACCCGCAAGAAGCTTGTCGTATTTTTCTTTTACACCGGATGTCATATCCGTGGCGATAATGCCCGGCCTAACTTCATACACTGGAATATTGAATTCTCCCAGCCGTACGGCGAATAGCTGCGTGGCCATACTCATCCCCGCTTTTGCAATGCAATACTCCCCACGATTAACAGAAGCAATCGTAGCAGAAATGGAAGATACGTTGATCAAACATCCCTGAAAATCCGGGTCTTCAGCCTTCTGCTCGATCATCCAGTTAGCCGCTCCCTGAGAAAGAAAGTAGGCAGAGTTGAGGTTGGTTTTTAGTACGTAGTCAAAACTTTCCTCGGATGCCTCCAAGATATCCTTCCGCTCCTTTGGTGCAACACCCGCATTGTTTACCAACACGTTTAATCGCCCAAAATGTGTTCGTATTTTTCCAAGAATATCGGCCCGTTGCGTTTGATCGCCTACGTCCCCTCTACAATACAGCACGTCGGCACCGAGTTCCCTCAATGCATTCAGCGAGTCCTTGGTATCCTCCTCTGCCCGCATTCCATTGATGGCTAAGTCAAAACCGTCCTTTGCCAAACACTTGGCAATCCCGAGGCCTATGCCCCGGGAACCACCGGTAACCAATGCTACTTTCTTCATATGTCTATACGTGTTTTACCGGTCCAATACTAGAGTTCTGGAATATCCACCCAACATCTTTTTTCCCAGCTTTCGATGCCTTTCTCTGCCAGTTGAATACCTTTTGCACCCTCCTTCATGTTCCACGGAAATGGCTCATCCAGCACCACATGTTTCAAGAAAAGCTCCCACTGAACCTTAAAGGCATTATCAAAGGGCTCTTGCTCAGGCACCTTGGACCAGCCACCGTAAAAATCTATGGGTTGCACGATATCGGGATTCCACACCGGTTTGGGAGTATTTCCATAATGCTGTATATAGCATTCCCGCAGGCCTGCTACCGCCGAACCCTTTGTACCGTCTACCTGTAGGGTCAGTAGGTCGTCTCTCCGAACCCGTACCGTCCAGGAAGAGTTAAAATGAGCTACCACATCTCCCTCCAATTCAAAGGTAGCATAAGCTGCGTCATCCGCGGTGCAGGTATAGGGTTTTCCTGCCTCATCGATACGTTCCTTGATATGCGTAGCGCCAAGACAAGAAACAGCCTTCACCTTGCCAAAAATATTATCCAACACATAACGCCAGTGGCAAAGCATATCTACGATAATTCCACCATCGTCTTCCTTACGGTAGTTCCAAGATGGCCGTTGTGCAGGAACGGTGTGCCCTTCAAATACCCAGTAGCCAAATTCTCCCCTTACGGACAGGATGTCGCCAAAGAAGCCATTTTCAATCAGGCGCTTCAACTTGCGGAGACCGGGAAGCCACAATTTATCTTGGACTACGCCGTGCTTCACACCTGCCTGTTCACAAAGCTCATAGAGTTCCAAGGCCGTTTTAGTGTCTACCGAAACGGGTTTTTCGCAATACACGTGCTTGCCTGCCTTCACAGCCTGCTTGACCGCATCGGCTCGTCTACCGGTGGTTTGCGCATCGAAATATACCGTGTAATAAGGGTCATTCATGACCGAGTCCAGATCAGTCGTGGTCTTCCCCACTCCCGACATTTTACTCAACTCATCCAACTTGGCCTGATTCCTGCCCACCAATACGGGATCCGGCATGATCCTATCTCCATTGGGTAATTTTACCCCACCCTGCTGAATGATAGCTACAATACTTCTCATCAAATGTTGATTGGTGCCCATTCTACCGGTCACCCCGTTCATGATGATGCCTATTTTTTTATGTTCCATTTTCTTTTCGTTTTTAGGTTTATTTTATTTCTTAACAACTGCCTGCTAGCAGTTTCGGTAGCTATCCACAATTTTTTGGAGAAAGGCATCCTGATCGCTGGCCCAATGACGGTCAGAGAAGATCTCGACTTCGTTGAATCCCTGAAAACCAGATTCTTCCACCCATCCCCTGATTTTTTGAATGGGAATACATCCCTCTCCCATCAGCCCACGATCATTCAACATATCTACTGTTGGACTTATCCAATCGCAGATATGAAATGCCAGTAAGTTTCCATTTGCACCACATCGTTTGATTTCCGCCTCCAAATGAGGGTCCCACCACAGGTGGTACACATCGGCAGCAATGCCGACAAAATCAGAACCTATTGCCTCCGCCATGTCGTTGGCCTGCTCCAACGTATTCACAGCTGAGCGGGTATCGGCATACATGGGGTGTAAAGGTTCTATAGCAAGCTTCACATTGTTTTTCTGCGCATAGGGAAGCACCCGCTCAATCCCCTCTTGGATTTGGGATCTGGATACCTCCAAGGATTGACCAGGGTCAGCACCGCATACCAACACGATCATCTCCGCGCCCAGCTCGGCAGCTTCATCTACGGCTTTCAGGTTGTCTTCGATGGCTTTCTCCCGTTGTGCGGATGAGGTAGAAGGGAAGAATCCACCCCTCACCAACGAGACAATCTCTAAGCCATGACCTCTAAGGAGCTCACCGGCCTGCGTAATATTCCTACCCTCTAAGTATTGCCTCCACACCGATATCCCCTTCACACCGGCCGCTTCATACCGCTCCGCAGCCTCTTCCAAACTCCAGGATTTGGTCGTAATCGTGTGGATGCAGAGCTTGCTAAGATCTTCTATGGGCTTTGTACTCATGACAGGCAATTGAAAAAAGTGTAGTAATTTTCCTCACCAATGATACGGGTCACGTATAGCGCCAACTCACGCGCGTGGTAATCTCCCCACATACTAGACTCCTCACAAGCTATCTTCCTTCCCGCAGGTACATTGTCCCAGCCATTCGGTTGATGGTATATGGAATGAAGCAAAATACCCTGATGGGCTGTATTGGTAGAAAGATAGGGCTCCTGCAATAAGGTCTTCAACACGGTCAGCCCTGCTTGCCAATACTTGGCGCCTTTTTCGCTTTCACCCTTTTTATTAAGGTAATGCCCCAGTCTTAAAAGACCCTGTGCACCTATAGCCGCAGCAGAACTGTCAACCGGCTCAAAATCATTGTAGGGGTCAGCTTCGCGGGACAGATAATCACCCAATTTGTGAAGGTTAGGTGCACCGGTATCCCAGTAGGGAATCCCATCCACTGGAGTATGGTCGATGTAAAAATCACAGGTGGCCTGGGCTGCCTTCAGCATAAAGGCCTCTATATCTTTTCGGGAACCATAGGCTGCCAAATCTTTATCGGAAAGCGTATCTAGGTATTCCAGCTCCTCTGCAAACCCACACATCGCCCAAGCCAATCCTCGGGTCCAAGTAGAGAAGCCCGTGTACCCTTGCTGCGCATTTGGACAACGGAAATTTCCATCATTGGTATTGAAAACACTTTCATGTGCAGTTCTGCCCCAAATATCGTAGCTGTCCCTACCCTCTCCGTAAAATACGGAATAGTCAGCCGTGGCTTTGGCATGTTGCAATCCCCTTACCAGAAGGTTTACCCGCACATCGTTTTCCTGCTGAAGCACATGTCCCAGGCTATGGCTGAGCATCAAGATACGTACTGTACGTATGGTATCTACAAAAAGCGAATGTGGACCGTTAAAAGAATAAATGTAGCCACCTTCTTTGATGGTTGTCCAACGGCTGGCCTGCACGGCACCGGATATCTTCAATGCCAACTCGTAGAAATTCTTTTCCCATTCGTTGTGGGGGATCTTTCCTTCCACCATCAACCGAAGTAGATTGCCATAGGTGCTGGCATTATTGAATCCGTGATCGTGGACACCCGTGTGACTTATATGAGGAGCCATCAGCTTGAGGGTCTTTTCCTTTCCGGAAGCCAGAAAGCGATCCTCTCCAGTAGCATCAAACTGTAAAATGGATGACCCAAACTGAAATCCCTGCGTCCACTCGGTCCAACCGCGGGTTGCGTACTTTCCATTCACCGTAAATACCGGCGATCCTTTATCCTGTGGATATTCGCGCTCAATGGCCTCTATCTTCTCTCCGGATAGTTGCCAAAACCTGTCTAATGCACCTTTTAGGTCTTTGGGTTTAAGATCAAAATCTATTTTTATCATCTTATGTTGGAAGTATGTTTTCTTTTACAAATAAGTCTCAAGAATCCGAAAAACCAAATTATCAATCGAACTCAATCTAAACCGAAACATGCACTTTTCGATTCTGTGTTAAAGGTACCATTCATTCTATCCAAAATAAAGGCATTTTCTAACCTAATTCTGGTACTTTTCGTTCTCGGCCTTTCTAAAGTCGGATGGACTAAAACCCGTCTTCTTCTTGAAAATCCGGCTAAAATACGAAGGATCCTCGTAGTTGAGCTGATAGGCTATTTCCTTGTTTGCCAGGTCTGTGTAGATAAGGTACCGCTTGGCCTGCAACATGAGGCGCTCAATAATCAAATCTCCGGCTGTGGAACCAGTGATACGCTTCACATGCCTATTCAACAGTGCAGGTGAAACGCTAAGCTGATCCGCATAGTACTGAACCAGGTGATGGTTTCGAAACTGCTGCTCTAGCAAGGTATTAAACTGCTGAACCAACGCATAGTGCGGATCGAGCATTTTCTGCTTTTCTGCAAAAAAATCTATGTAATACTGCTTGCACTTCAATAGGAAAACCTGCAAATAACTGCGTAGAATATCATTTCCATACACCCCCTTGCCCAAAAGCTCCCTTTTCATCATCGCTATCAATTCCAACATTTCTCCAAACCTATCCTGTGGCAGATTGAGAATGGGCACACTGTGGGGGTTATTAAAGAAAGGAAGCTGAAACAGAAGGTCCTCGTGAAACGTGTCCAGTGAGTAAAATTCCTTCGAAAAGACCATCAGGTATCCATGGTAGTCTTCTTCCCGGGAAATCAAGTGTACCTGACCAGGCGACAAAAAATGGATACTATGTGACTGAATCCGGTGGGAGTTGAAATCAATTTCATGGCGTCCGGCGCCATTCACGAAGACACATACCTCGTAATACCGGTGCCTATGTGGGCGGTCTGTCTCGTGGGGATAATGGGTATTTGCAATGGTTTTTCCCTGTACTTCGTACAATTGAAATGCCTGCTTTTCCGGCGTTAGGGGCATTTCGTAGGTTTTTATGGGTTCCATCATCTTATCCGGTTAGGCGACTAGCTTGCAACACTAGCATGTCGGTACTCAAAAGTATAAAAACCGGCATGAACAATCATCAACCTGCGCTAAACAAATGACCGTGGCGAGGCTCCGTAGTGCTTTTTAAATAGCTTGCTAAAATATTTAGGGTCATTAAATCCACATTCAAACCCCACCTCTGAGACATTCATTTGCTTTTTATGAAGTAGCTGTTCGGCTTTTTGGAGTCTCATCTTAATGATCAGGTCTGAGGGAGATGTATCCAACACATCCTTGAACAGTCGGTAACACTTCATTTTCGAAATCCCCAATTTGGAACTCAGGATTTCAACCCGAAAATTGGGATCGGCATACTGTTCCATAATAATCCGCATGGCCTGCCGGATCAATCGCTCATTAGGGGTCAGGCGATCATCGGGAAGTTGCTTTTCTGAAAGTGGAAGTAGGGCATGCTGACGCTTTTCTTCCAGATAGAGTCTGCGGTTATTGATAAGGCCGTAGAGCTTTTTATTGATAAACTCCGAACTACAGGGCAATTCGATAAAGGTATCTACCCCGATGTCGATCAGCTTTTCCCGTAGGCCGTATTCCATCAGCTCGTAAAAATAAACCACCGGTAGGGCCACCTTGTTTTCCGGATTCTCGCTGATCGTCTGCATCAGATCCAACAGCGGCCTACTGATCTTCGCATTGTAAATCACCAACGCGTCGACCGCAGACTGTTGCATCAGGGATATCAGTTTTAAGGGATTCTCCTCCTCAATCAGGTTTACTTGGTGGTGATTAAGCAATTTCACCACCCCGTCTGTTTCAAACCTGCTTCCCAAAATAACGACATTGTACCGCTCGGCATCCACCCGGTCCTCCATATCCAAAAATTCCCAGTTTAGGCTTCCATGGGGATGCTCGGCCAATACAAAGGGAATGCAAATGGTTAAACAAACACCCTGATCAACTTCAAAATCCATTTCTCCTCCCAAATCGGCTAAAATGCGCTGAGCACTGCGTATATAGGGGCTTCCCTCCATAATCTGTTGAAAATTCCCACTGAGGACATTGCTATTAGACCGGGTCCGAATGTACACGGAATGACCACTTACCCATGATTCAACACTGATCTGAGAACGGCTTTCCATAAATTTTATAAGTTCACGGTAAATGCAATGGAAAAATATCTTCATCCTCAACACGTCTAAGCGAACCCAATCCTCCTCTAACTGAAAATCATAGGAAAGCACAATGTGACGTGTTTTTAATTGGGCTCTAAGTTCGTGCGTTAGGCTCTCAAACAAGCGCGCCAATACCGTCATGGAAGGCTTGGACTCCTCTAGGTGATCTAGCACAGACAGCTTCTCCCAATCCCGCAACTCACGGATAAGGCTATTCACCTGACCAGAAATCTCCTTTTGGACGGCTTCGTGAACTACCTCACCCAGTTCCAACGCATGCTTGATCTTGGCCAAAGGAGGATTGAACTGACTCAATACAAATTTCTTGAATTTCTCTATTTCAAAATCCGGATTCTTCTGCTGATTATGCAATTCCAACAGTTGCGCCTTTTGTTCACTGATCTCTCGGTTCTTACGGTCCAGAGACGCATTGATTTCCAGCAATTTTTCCTTTTGCTCCTCGATGGTCTTGGTTCGCTCATCGATCAACTGCTGCAACTTTTGCCGCTGATGTATATTGTGCTGATGCCTCCAATGGATAAACAATAAAAATACTGAACCCACCGAAAAAACCAAGAACCACGGTGCTTTCCAAAACGGCATGGGAATATCTATATGCAAGGAAGCTACTGCCACGTCCGACAGGTCGGAATGATTCTTGGCCAGCAACGTATAGGCTCCCGGAGGCAGGTTTTCGTAGCGAATTTTCAAACTCGGATCCAGGATTTTCCAGTCCTTCTCTAAAGGCTCCAACCTATACACAACCTGATTGTAGGGGTTGGCTGTGAATTGAACCGGAAGCACATTGGCCTGGATTTGATTCGGGTAGCGGCTATTTTTGAACGAATCGTCCAAAGATGCCCTCAGCTGAATCTTCGGTAGGTCAAACTTCAATTCCAGTGCTTTTGGGTGGAAGTAGTTTAACCCCTTGACACCAGCAAAAAATAAGGTGCCCCGTTCGTTTTTGTAATAAGCCCCTTCGGAAAACTCACCTGACTGCCAGCCTTCTTCGGGTGGCAATCCCGTAACCTGAAAGTTTGCCCGGTCGATCGCCGCGATACCCTTGGTAGTGCTGACCCAAACATGATCTTCTCCAGGTAGCAACCCGTAAACCAACTGGCTGAAAAGGCCGTTCTTTTCGGTGATCTGACGGACAATCCCGATCCCGGGGCGATATACACTGATACCTCCCAAGGTCCCTATCCACAAATCCCCACTGTGACTATCTGGCAACAAGGAATATACACTGTTGTCCAACAAGCCATGCTCATAAGATAAAAATTCGATACTGCCGCCATCAAACCGGATCACACCGTGATTTTCCGTTGCCAGCCAAAGGGATCCGTGGCTCTTTACAATTTTCCTGACATGATAATCTTTGAGCTTTTCTTGTCCTTCAAATGGAACAAAACGTTGCAACTCATGGCTAAACTTGGAAAGGCCTCCCCAGCAAGCCACCCAAAGGCAATTTTCTTCGGAATCCTCAAAGATATCGTAGTTCCTTCCACTTGTTAAATAGGGTGTATCCCTACCAGGGTAATACTGCAAAGCTCCATTTTCACGAAGACGGATCAGACCCGCATAGGTCCCTATCCAAACAGATCCATGGCTGTCCTTATTGATACTTCGGATTCGCTTCCAGTCAGAGTTTCCTTTGGCTGCTTGCAGCTCCAATTCAACAAACCTTCCTTGCGTTTTGTCAAACCGAAACACCCCGGAATTGTAAAAGCCGAGAAGCAAGTTGCCTCGCTGGTCTTGATGAATGGCGCGGATAGTCTCCAAGGGCAACTCGCTATAGCGCTTGGAATGAGGGGATATCGAATTGATGCTGCGCGAGTTTTTGTGCGCCATGCTGAGACCACCATCCTTCAGACCAAGCCAAATATTGCCAAACACATCTTCATGCAGTGAATATACCTCATTACTACGCAGGCTATATGGGTCGGAGGCATCCACCGTATAGTTATGAAAGCTTTCCGGCCCGTTGTCATCCTCATTATACGGTAGGATAAACAAACCGGTGGTCGTCGTGGCAAACCAGATATTCCCCTGTTTATCCCGAAAGTGATCCTTCAACTGAAGGTCTGGAAAATGCTTCAATATCACCTTTTCGTAGGAAGTCTCTGGTACAAGCAACTGTTCCGAATCAGACATAGGCAAGAAGCGGCCCTCCGAGTATTTGTAGCGTTGATCGCCAACACGAAAGGTAAGGTTTTGGTCCCTATCCGGGCCAAAATCATTTACTTCCTCCTCGAAGTAGTAATTTTCAAATACGCCAAAACTAATTTGCTTGCTGACACTAGTCAGCGAGGATTGAACCCAAAGTGTACCCGTATCGTCCATGTACAGGTTGTATATATAGTTTCCCGCCAACGAGTTGGGATTTTGGGGATCGTGTTTAAAAACCAGAAATTCCCTGCCATCGAAAAAATTCAATCCATCCCAAGTGGCCACCCAAAGAGCTCCAGAGGGATCATTCGCTAACTCCGTTATGGAATTATTGGATAGGCCGTGCTCAACGGTATAGGTCTTGAACTTTATGTTCTGGGCACTGGCAAGCATCCCGACAAAACAGCAAAAGAGAGATAACAGTGAACGTTTCATGGTAGGTTTGTACAGCGACAGCATTCTCAGACAAATATACAAGGTGGCAGTATGGCTAATATTACCCAAATGTTACCATTTAGGGCCTAACCGATGCTTGATTTTTTCGGATACGCCCGAAAATTGGAAAAAAAGATAGCACAATATTTTCTGGAAAGAAAGGATTATCTGAAAAACCTATGGGAGATAAAACCTACAACATTCCAAGTAAAAACAGGTAATTTCCCTGCCTTTCCTGAATTTTTCAGGCTGAAAGTATGTTACCTATTTATCCAAAGGCAACTTGGTATGGTCCTTGTACTGAGTTTATGCAGACAGACCAATTGTCTAGTCCGTTTTTATTATTTATTTAAAACCTTAAAAATTTAAGATCTTATGAAATCAGCGAAAATATTGTTCGGAGCACTCGCAGGCGTAGCAGTTGGCATTCAGATCGGACTTTTGATCGCACCCGAAAAAGGGGTGGATACACGTAAAAAACTTTCAAAAAAGGGAGAGGAATATCTCACCGATTTTAACAAACAGTTGGACGGTCTGTTAAAGGGATTCTCTGACAAATTTGACAAGTTCAACAAAGAAATCAGCAAAGTAGCGGAGGAAACCAAATCCAAAAGCAATGAGTTACTCGCTCAAGCGAAGGAAAAAGTGAAGTAATCAGCTAATGCTACTTTATCAATGGTCAACGGAGGCATTCCGTTGACCATTTTTTGTACAATCAAACTAAAACCATTGAATATGTCACTTATAAACAAAACCGCATTAATCACAGGTGGAAATACGGGAATAGGATACGGCATTGCGCTGGCGCTAGCCAAAGAAGGCGTCAATGTAGCCATCAGTAGCCGTTCGCTGGAACGGGCACAGGATGCCGCCAAGCAGATAGAAGCCGAAGGAGTACCAGGTCAAGTACTGCCACTGGAGATAGACGTTCGGGATATGAACGCACAAAAAGCAGCGGTAGCCAACGTACTAAAGGAATGGGGTAAGCTTGATTTCTTCGTAGCGAATGCCGGTGTTGGGCACTTTGCCCCGATACAGGACCTTAGTGAAGAGCAGTGGCACGAGACCATAGATACTAACCTCACGGGCGTATTTTATGGCATAAAGGCCAGCGTAGATGCACTGAAAGCTACCAAAGGCTTCTTCTTGACCATTTCGAGTCTCGCGGGCACCAACTTTTTTGCAGGCGGATCGGCCTATAATGCAAGCAAGTTCGGTTTGACGGGATTTTCGCAAGCCATCATGCTGGACCTTCGCCAAGACGGCGTGCGGGTAAGCACCATCATGCCAGGTTCCGTAGCCACCGGTTTCAACAACCACGAGGTGAATGAAAAGGATGCCTGGAAAATCCAAATTGAAGACATTGGCGAGATGGTGGTAAGTCTATTCAAGCTGGATCCCCGAACACTTCCCAGCAAAATCGAAGTACGTCCTAGCCAGCCGCCTACCAAGTAACCGGAGCAGTACCGGTGCAATGCAACTAAATGCCCGAGACCAACCTACTTCTGGTCTCGGGCGTTATTTTTTAGCTGTGCGTCATTCGGGTACGGCTGAAAGTTTAACCAAACGTATGCGCTCATAAGGATTGTTTACGCCTTTTTCATACAGGCACAGTACCTCACCGGAAGGTAATACGGCTAGTGCGGAATAGGCCGCCGGCCCATCATACAAACGAACCCAAGTCTTCCAGGATCGTCCATCGTCCTTACTGACCTTGATCTCCATTTGTTCCCTTTTCGTACTGGCTGGATTGGAAAAAAGCAGAACCTCTCCGTTGGGAGCTGACTTTAAAGGATAGCGAATGATAGCGGCCTGACAGACGGGTTCCACCAAATCTACGGCTTCCACCGCATCAGTCCACGATAGTCCTCCATCATCGCTAAGTGCCTGGGCCCTGCGGTTTTTACCATAATAGGATCGCATATTGATGAGCAACGTGCCGCTGCCACCGCCCAGTTCGACAAGCTGACTTTCATTCATCTTGGGCTGAATCAGGCCGCCCATCTGCCAGGTTTTCCCATGGTCGTCACTGAAAATACTATGCGCCCCGTACTCGAAACCTCCACCGGCTATCTTCCCATCGCTATCTGTGTAGCTGTGGTTCGCCGGAATGACCAGCCTACCCCGATGGGGACCATGCTGTAGCTGTACTCCCATCCCCGGACCAGTAGCATACCAGCCCCAAGAAGGGTCCTTGGTAGCGGCTGTCACGTCCGTTGGGGTAGCCCAAGTGAGTCCATCGTCCCCACTATGGGTAATAAATACCCTACGTGTATCTTTCGATTGCCCTCTGATAATATCCCGTTCATGGTCATCTCCCCGGTTCCAGGTAAGCAGTAGCCAAATCAATCCGGTTTCCAAATCCACCACTGCGGTAGGATTTCCACACACATTATCTCCATCGTCCCAAATAACTGTCAAGGGCCCCCAAGTCTCCCCCCCATCGGTAGATCGTCGCATCACCAAGTCGATATCTCCGGTATCGGATTGGTCATTCTTTCGCCCCTCCGCAAATGCTATCACGGATCCCTGGCGGGTGACAATTAGCGACGGAATCCGAAACGTATGGTAACCGTAGGTTCCGTTTACAAATAGATCCCGCTCCCATTCGATCGGTCCCTCAGATGAAAAGGCCAATAGGGTTCCCGTGCCGCATAGCAGCAACAGGCCCAAGAAGAGTTGAAAGGTTTTCGTCACCATAGGTTGCTTATTCATTCTTATTGGAAATAGGAAACCTCGTTATTTCCAACAGGTGTTCCTTTTGTAAAAACGCGTTGGCTACTGCTTTCACTTCATCCGCAGTGACACCAAGAATACGATCTCGCGCTCCCAAGATGGTCTCCAGCGGCATTTCCGCTGAAATGGCAGCTTGCAATTGGCCATGCCAAAAGCCGTTTCGCTTCATGTTTTCTTCTAGATTGATCCGCTTGGATTCGCGTACCTTCAATAGATCCTGCTCCTCTGGACCATTTTGCTGAATCTTTCGTACCTCCTCCCAAACCAGCTCGGTGAGCATCTCAACGTTGTCAGGACTGCAAGGGAAGGAGATCGAAAAACTAAATGATTCCTCAGGGAGGCGGGCTAATCCACCTCTGGCCCCCACCCCATACACACCTCCGGTTTCTTCTCGGAGCGACTCAATCAAACGGATCGTCAGAATCTCTCCCAAATAGGATACCTGTTGTGATTTATCCAAATCATAATCGGTAGGACCACTAAAGTATAGGATCACCTGACTCTTGTCGTCTCTACCCACCTCAATGCGCTCACTCAATCCCCTTGGAATACGTATACCCAAATCACGCGGGGTATCCCTGGCCGTTGGATCACCCGGTAAGCTCCCCAAATACAGGGATACCAACGGGATTACCTCTTCTAAGTCAAGGTTGCCCGTAAACAAAAACTCAAAATTACCCGCATTGGCAAACCGCTCCCGGTATATCTCCATTCCCCTGTCCAGATCAATGAGGTCCAGTTGATCCGGATCAAAAATCCCCATCCCGCGGATGTTTCCTTGATTGACAATTTGATTGAGACGCTTATTAAACTGGAAATCGGGATTTGCCTGCGCGGTTTCCAATTGGTTTCGTTGGTTTTCGAGGTATACCTCAAACAGCTCTCGATCCGTTCGCGGTGAAGTGAAATATAAATGCATCAACTGAAGCGCCAGTTCCAAATCTCGAGGCGAGGTGCTACCGGAAATAGTTTCCCCATAGGTGGAAATATTTGGCGTGACGGACACGTTCTTTCCTGCCAATACCTTGCGCAAAGCCGTGGGGCTGAAATCCCCGATCCCCATCACATTGACCATCACACTGGCATAGCTGGCCGCATAGTGGTCTTCATCCGGATACAGCGATGCGCCTCCCTTACTGGAACCGGTAAAAATGATTTCGTCGTTCTTATAATCCGTTGGCTTGAAAAATACACGCATTCCATTTTGTAGCGTGATGGCGGTCACTTCTACTTGATCATAGACTTCCGTATCCAATACCCTACCCGGCTGTGGCATCATCGAAAGAAGTACCTCAGGCACCTCTTCTTCTTGATAGGGTTCCAAGTCCATGTGTTTGACCTGCTCAAATAAACTCCTCAACGCCTCTTCCGAGGGCAAATCCTCTTTATCGCTGTCGGAAGCAGTCACTATTAATACCCGGTTTTGATCGCGCAGCAGGCGCTTGGCCATTTGATTCACGTCCTCTACCGTAATAGCCGGCAATAATTCGCTGTACAGTCGATACCTATTTGCCTCCCCTTCTGCAAAGGCACCGGTCAGGTAATTCGACACGTATCGACCTACAATGCTTCTGGATTCCATCTTATCCATTTCCTGAAAGGCCCTTTCAGAACTATTACTCAAAGAACGTTTTACCCGATCCAATTCCGATTCGGTAAAGCCATGCCGCAACACACGTTCATTTTCCATTAAAAAAGACTCCACCCCCCGCAACGTATTCCCGCTGGTAACCGCACCTGTCGTGGTAAAAAAATCCAAATCCCGTACGAAGGACCCGTACCTCGCTCCTGCGTAGACAAAAGGGGCTTGCGGTCGCTGACGGATTTCATCGAGTCGCTGGGTCAACATGCCGCCCAACATCAATCGGACCATGCGATCTTTATAGTCCTGAACCGTGAGCGACGAGCTGGGCTTGTGCTTGTAGAAAAGTTGTAGCTGAATTCCGGGAGCCTCTTCGTCGGTAAGCACCGTGATCAAGGTCTCCACGTGCTCCGGTACTTCAAATGCCATGCGTTCGGGCGCATCTGGCCGATTTTCCAAATCTCCAAAATACTCCCTGATCAACTCTAGCACCTCATCGGGATCCACATCTCCTACTGCTACGACCGCCATGTTGTCGGGCCTGTACCAATCGCGGTAAAACCTCCTCAAATCCTCGTAGGGAGCATTCCTGATAATATCCATATCGCCTATCGGCAACCGATCTGCATACATACTTCCCTGTAGCAAAACAGGAAGGTACTGGTCCCGCAGCCGTTGATCCACCCCCTGACCGGTACGCCACTCCTCTACGATAATGCTGCGTTCGGCGTCTATATCCTCCTCAGTCAGTAACAGTCCACCTGCCCAATCCCGTAATACGGCAAATCCATTGAGCAATTTTTCCGGGTCGTCCGTAGGAATCGGGAGGATGTAAACGGTTTCATCAAAACTGGTATAGGCATTTAGGTCTGCCCCAAACGATACACCTATAGATTGCAAATAGCTAATCAGCTCATTTTTCTCAAAATGCTCCGATCCGTTAAATGCCATATGCTCTACAAAATGGGCCAAACCCAACTGACGCTCGTCTTCGAGCACCGACCCCGCATTTACCACCAACCGAAGCTCCAATTTCGCCTCTGGTTTTGGATTTTGCTGAATGTAGTAGGTTAAGCCATTTTCCAGACTACCCCGAATAACCCGCTGATCTACAGGTACGGTATCCTGCAACGAAAACTGGCCAAACACACTAAATGCTCCAAAAAGAGCCGGCAGCACGCCTAAAACCTTAATCCAAAAACCGGGAACTACTTTTTCTATGCGCATCCTTATTGAACGTGATAACTTATCAGAAACTGTCATTTTGATCGGGTTAAAGTAACCTATTTTCATAGAATACTGGCCACGTTTTAGCACCAATTTTAACAAATCGGGTTATATTTCGGATTGTTGGCCGTCTGCCAAACATTTTCCAGCTGCAAAACAACTTTCAAATGCGAAACTACCTGACTTACCTAGTCGTCGTGCTCCTTGGATTTTCCTGTGGACAAAAGCCTCTTGGCCAGCTGCATATCGAGGTTTCCCAGCACGATCGGTACCAAGTCCCTATCTCCGTTCATCTTGGGGAAATAGCCGGCCCCGGATCTACGGTACATTTGGAAGATCCGAAAAGCGGAGAAGTCTTCGCCGCTGAGGTAGACAGTGAAGGAATGCTGTTCGCAGTGATCCCTCAGCTGCCCATAGGAAACCACCAATTTAACCTGATGCAAGGGAAGGTAGCAGCAAAGCAGGTCATTTCCATACATACAACCAATGAGGGCATTGAGGTAAAAAATGGAGAAAAGCCGGTATTTTTTTATCAAACCGCCATGGCCTTCCCTCCGGAAGGATTGCCGGATTATTACAAACGAAATGGCATGATCCACCCGCTGTTTAGTCCCGGAGGTCAGGTGATAACGGATGATTTTCCGGCAGGCCATGTGCATCAGCATGCCATCTTCAATGCCTGGGTCAATACCCTATTTAAAGGCGAGAAAGTTGACTTTTGGAATCACCACCAAGGAACAGGTACCGTGGAACACAAGGAGGTGGTGGCTGTAGACGAGGGAGCATTGAAAGGTTCCTTTACCGTAAAACAAAGTCATATCAGCCACCTGCACGGCGAGGTTTTGGAAGAAACCTGGCAGCTCGTAAGTTATCCTACAGATGGGTTTTATGTATTTGACCTATATTCAGAACAAGTGAACACTAGTCAAGACACCCTGCATATCGTAGAATATCACTATGGAGGCATGGGATTTAGGGGAAGCAAAGAATGGAACACGGTGGATACCGTGCACTATAGCAACGAATGGAACATACTCACCAGTGAAGGCCACGACAAGGAAACGGCCAATCACACCAAAGCGAAATGGGTAAGTGCCTATGGGGATGTATCAGGTGAAACGGTCGGCGTAACCGTATTTGGACACCCGGATAATTTTAGATATCCTCAGATTGTGAGAGTTCATCCTACGATGCCCTATTGGGTATACTCGCCGATGTTTGAGGGAGCGTTTTACATAGCTCCAGGACAACGATTCAAAAGTAAATTCAGGTTTTACGTTCATCAGGGCGCAGCGGATACGAGAATACTAGCAGGTATCCAAGCAGACATGACCCACCCGATTACAGTTAAAGTAACGAATTAGTTAAAAACTGTTAACCTATTGATTTTTAGTATCTCATCATCACTCAATGACCGATCAAATACAGCCAGACCGCCAATCTTTCCTTTGAAAAAATTACCCATCCCTCTGCTTAGCACCACCGCGCCTACCGTAAAGTCCGACCCATTGTCACCCATGCCATCTGGAAAGTGATAGGGGTTTTTGGACTGAACGAGTCCCTCGGGCAATCCTTCAAACCCGGACGTATTGTGTATCAATTCAGGTTCACGCGCTTCAAACAGGCCATCCAAATAGGAACGAATGTAGGTGCCATCGTAGGTAAAAGCAATAAAATGCCAGGCTCCTTTCGCTAGCGTCTGTTTACTGGCCGAGTAATCGGAACTGTACGGAAAAGGTGGCGTGGGTTTTCCGGTATATGAAATATGTCCGCAGACCTGATCGGCACCATTGTAATGTGGCAAATGCACAAATAAACCGTATTGGCGTCGACCTCCATCCGTGTATTCGTTCCACATGCCACCCACAAAGCCGGTATTTCCCTCCCAATTGACCCAAGCCATCACGGTCACTCCCTGTCCTCTCCCATGAATATTCAGCCGACCCGTTTCGGCATGCGGCAGGCTGAAAAACGCGGAATCCTGCAGGTAGGCAGCATAGCCGGAAATAGGCCCCTCCTGTACCCGTTCTATCAGCCTTCCCATTTCTCTCAAGGAAAAGGGGGCCACCCCTTGAGCTATACGTGGGTTACCTGCCGCTTCGGAGAAATCCCACAAAGCAATCAAGCCCTCCATTTGAAGGAGATGATTTCGCAGCCGGTTGGAAGGTGATGCGCAGCCGAGGAACAGACTAAACACTACCAAAAAAGCTATACATGCAATCGATTTGGTCCTTTTCATATACGTTCCCGTTTAGGTAGTAACTTTTGGTCTTTCGTGACGATGGATAGCCCTGACCCGGCTTCCTATTCCTTCTTAGATAGCAAAGATCATCCCTGATTTCATTGCTTGATGTGTACTTAACATTAAAATAAAATAATTACTTTGCGAAAATAAACAGATTAGCCGAACATTGTACGTTTTACAAAGCTATCCACATCCATGAAATTTCTTTCTATTCCAACGCTATTCACGCTTTTATTTCTTATGTCCTGCCAAAGCGAACAAAACACCTTCCTTGACAACAAAGTGATTGCCCACCGGGGGGCATGGAAAGCAAAAGGCCTGCCTCAAAACTCCATCGCTTCCCTACAGGAGGCTTTTAACCTGGGCTGCATGGGTTCTGAATTTGACGTTTGGATGACCAAAGATGGCGTCTTGGTCCTAAACCACGATGCAGATTATGAAGGGATGGTCATCGAAGAAGCGACCTACGACGAGGTTCAGACGTTGCGTCTTCCAAACGGAGAGCGCTTACCTACTGTGGAGGAGTACCTCCGAAAGGGCATGACGCAAAATAAAACCAAGCTCATCATGGAAGTAAAGCCTACACGCCTAGGCGACGAGCGGGGAAAAGAAATTGCGGCCAAAGTTGTAGAGACTGTCAAACAGATGGGGGCAGAAAAATGGGTGGATTATATCACCTTTGACAAAAACATAGGCAGTGAACTTATTAGACTGGATCCCGATGCAAACGTCGCCTATTTGACCGGAGAAAAAACCCCACAGGAGCTAAAATCTGAAGGGTATTTTGGTTTTGACTACAATTTGAAGGTAGTCAAGGAAAACCCCCATTGGATCCAAGAGGCCCATGCCCTCGGCCTAACTGTCAATGTTTGGACCGTGAACAAAGAAGAAGACATGCGGTGGCTATTGGAACAGCAAGTGGATTTCATCACGACGGATGAACCCGAATTATTACTTACGCTGGTCGGCAACATCAACTCATAACCTCCCCGCCATGTACCAACGCCTCACCGCCCTGCTGTTTTTCGGTATCGGATTATTGGCTCAAACCTATCCGAGCTATGGTCAGTCCAATACACCGAAAGCCAAACACGTTATCCTCATTGGTTTAGATGCTTTTAGTTCCCGAGGGCTACAAAAAGCAGCTACTCCCACCATGGACAAAATGATCGCCGGAGGTGCACTGGCACCCTATGCCCGTTGTGTGCTGCCTACGGTGAGTACCCCCAACTGGACCTCCATGCTTACTGGAGTAGATCCTGTGCAGCATGGCATCTATGATAATAGTTGGGAACGGGATAGCCGCCATTGGGATCCTATCCAAACAGGGGCAGAGGATGTGTATCCAAGCCTATTGTCTTGGATGAGAGAACAACGACCTGAGTCACGCATCCACTTTTTTTACGAATGGAGTGGCTTGTCTCGGATGTTTGAGATGAGTGTGGTTGACAAGCATTTCCGATCAAAGAACGGGACGGAAGTTTTTGATACCGCCGTAGAGCACTTCTTTGAAGAATTGCCGGACTTTCTCTTTTTGGGCATAGATGAAACGGATGGCGCAGGCCACGAACATGGGCACGACACCCATGGCTATTACGACATGATCAGCTACTACGATCAAAGAATTGGCGCCTTCATCGATCGACTGGAAAAGGAAGGGCTGATGGATGAAACGGTCATCTTAATCACCGGAGACCATGGAGGCATCAACTTTGGACACGGAGGCAGAACCCTCTATGAACTCGAAATCCCCATCCTCCTGTACGGCAAAGGAGTAACAGCCGGCAAGGTCCTCGAAGAACCCTATTACATCTACGACGTTGCTCCTACCCTCGCCTATTTTCTGGGAGTAACACCACCCGCCGGCACCATCGGGCGCGTGATGGCCGAGGCAATGACCCCTGTAACGGGAAAAAAAGCCTTTGTGGCCATCCCCCACATAGAACCCAAAGGCGGCTTTATCAACGCCCAAGAGGTAGCTGTTAACCTGCTTCTGCGTCAATCCAATGGTAGCCTATACTACACACTGGACGGATCGGACCCGGATAGTAACTCGATTCCCTATCAAGCACCTATCCAACTAAAGCAAAATGCCGCATTGAAGGTAGTAAACATCGTCAACGGACAGAAAAGCCGCATCGAATCTACCGAATACCGACTGGCCACTGGAAACACCAAGGTATCTTGGAAGTACTATGAGGGAACCTTTACCGCACTGCCAGCGCTCGATACGATGACGCCGATTAAGTCGGGAAAAAGTCATGAAATCAGTCTGGATGAAATCAGCCACCGAGAGGATCAGTTTGCCTTGGTTTTCACTGCCACGCTGAACCTTCCGCAGGACGGAGAATACGTCTTCTACGCAAATTCAGACGATGGAAGTTTCCTGTTTATCAATGGTGAAAAATTGATCGACAACGACGGTTCCCATGGATTGACAGAGGTTAGCGGAAAAATCAACCTCTCCGCAGGGTCGCATCAACTGGAAGTGTGGTACTTCGATGATTTTGGTGGACAGGACTTGAATGTCAGTATCCAAGGGCCCGGTATTCCCAAGCAAATTCTGACCGAAAAATACTTGAAATAAGCTAACCTATCTACCCAACAGCTATGCCAGCCTATGTGATTGTCGAAGTCAGCATCCATGATCCGGAAAGATACGATGCTTACAAAGCCCTAACCCCCTCGAGCTTGGAGCCCTTTGGTGGCCGGTTTGTCGTCCGTGGAGGTGCATCCGAACCACTGGAGGGGGACTGGAAGCCGGAACGCATCATTTTACTGGAATTTCCCTCTTCGGATCAGGCACGTGCTTGGTGGCATTCCGAAGCGTATACAGCGGCACGAAAAATCCGCCAAGAAGCTGCTCATACCAAGATGCTACTGGTGGAGGGGATTGGATAGCCCTACCTCGTACAGGCTCAGCGATGGCTTGGGAAAGCAGTTCGTACCTCATTCCAGCATTGAATTTTGGTCAATTTGATTAACCGAACAACCAATAAACCCATGCAATACCTTATTTTTAAATTACTTGCTGTCTGCCTAATTCTCTTTATCCATTGCCAGGTTGCCTTTGCTCAGCTATTGCTACAGCCTGGGGATCCGCCAAAGCAAACCGATATCCCTGCATTTTACAAAGGAACACTGATGGATATCGAACAAGCGATCGCCAAACTTCAAAGGGGCAAGGTGGCACAAATTGCCACTTCTCCCGGTGGATTGCCGGTATATGCCGTTTATTATGGTGAAAAAGAGGACTTCAAGGGCCAGGCCAACTATAACTCCGCCGTTGCTGCTCAGAATCTCGCTTTTTATGCCCAGAAAGCAGTGGATACGAAACCGGTGGTTTACTTCATCGGTCCAGTGCATGGCCAAGAAGCAGAGGGTATAGTGGGTTTGGTTAACCTGCTGGAGATCGCTGAAACCGGCAAAGACCTACGGGGAACGGCATGGCCGGAACTTGCGGAGTTCTTTCACAAAAGCAGGGTGATCATCCTTCCCACAGGCAATCCCGACGGAAGGAAAAGAGTGCCCTACGACACCTTTGTAGGCCTGCCCGAAGAGACCATGACCAAGTATGGACAGGGAACCAAAAAGGATGGCACGCTCTGGCGTTGGCCCCATGCCAAGGCGTTGCACCCCATGCAGGGTGATGTGGGAATTTTAGGCGCCTACTTCAACGATGACGGCATCAATATCATGCACGATGAGTTCTTTGCGCCGATGGCAGACGAAACCAAAGCCATTATGAAGATCGCTTTGGAGGAAGTACCGGATATCACCGTATCGCTGCATTCTTGTTCCTGCACCCCGTTCGTCATCCAAAATGCGCATGCACCTCATTTTGTGAAAAGGCGGATCGATGATTTTGCCCGGCAGCTGAACAACCGGTTTATCTCCCAGGGACTTCCTAACCGGGGTCCAAATTGGTCACTGAAAGTAGCCCCTGAAGACGAACAGTTTCCCCCACGCAGCTCCTTTAACCTAGTGAGTGCTTTACACCACGCCTCCGGGACGATGGCGTTCACCTTTGAAAGCCCGCACGGCACGATTGAAGACGGTACGAGCTATGAACAGATTCTGGACATACAGCTTACACTTTACCAAGAGATTTTCCGATATATCTTCGCAGAACGCTTAGTATGGGAGTGATTGCGCAGGTTTATGGGAACACAAATGGCCCAAATAATACGGGGTTGGGTATACCATTCAGCAAGGAAATGAAACTACCAATACCTTTTTATTAGGTTAAAAACAGTTTATTGTTTTCTTTAGCTAACAGAAACATGTTGAATGTGTCAATTAACAGGAGATCGTGTAGGACAAAGCCGTCGCACGGAGACGGATAGAAACCATTCACGATTCCCCCATAGGAACTTCCTAGGGAAAAGTAACCTTTAAAAATCAAATCATATCCAAATGAAAAAACCAAAAAACGAGACTTTGGAAAGCTCCCGGCGCAATTTTATCAAAAACGCCGCCATCGCTTCCTCCATTCTGATTGTCCCACGACATGTGCTTGGCGGAGTCGGGTACACGGCCCCTAGTGACCAGCTAAACCTAGCTGCCATCGGTGCCGGAGGAAAGGGTTCCAGCGATATTCGCAATGCTTCCGTCAACGGCAGGGAACGTGTGGTTGCCCTCTGCGACGTGGATTTTTCAGGTTCTGCCAAGCGCACTGTGGAGGCCTTCCCCAAAGCAAAACTGTATGCCGATTACCGGGAAATGCTGGACAAAGAAAAAGACATCGATGCGGTGACTATTTCTACACCTGACCACGTACACGGTCCTGCGGCAGCTTATGCCATGGAAAGAGGCGTTCACGTCTATGTACAAAAACCCATGACCCACAATATCCGGGAAGCTCGATTGCTGACCGAAATGGCACGCAAAAACAAGATTGTAACCCAAATGGGCAATCAGGGCGGATCCAACCCCTTGCTGAATATGGTGCAGGGATGGATCGACTCCGACAAAATCGGCAAAGTATCCAAGGTACAAGTATGGACCAATCGCCCCGTATGGCCACAGGGAGGACCTATGCCCAAGCCGGATGCTAGTCAAAAACCCAATGACCTGGACTGGAACCTTTGGTTAGGCCCCGCAGAGTACAAGCCTTATACGCCTAACATGCATCCTTTCAACTGGAGAGGCTGGTGGGATTACGGCACGGGCGCATTGGGCGACGTAGGCTGTCACCTGATCGATATTCCCTTCCGAACGCTGGGCTTGATGTATCCTACAGATGCAGAATGTAGCGTAGGGGCCGTTTACTCCGGCATGTGGAACGCCGACTTTAATCCGGAAGGTGCTCCTGCTACCTCCTTTATCACACTCCACTTCAATGCTACCCAAAAATCAAAATCTCCCATTGAGATGACCTGGATGGATGGTGGCATACGACCGGCACATCCGGACATCATCCCTGCCGACCACGATATAGGAGGCGGCAACAGTGCAAACGGAGTGCTGATCATTGGCGAAAAAGGAATCATCAGTACCAATATCAACGACAGTTCACCGCTCATGCCAAAACTGTATCTCAACGACGGTACCCAGGAATTTGGCCCCGAGGTGGAGGAAATGGACGAGCCCGAATACGGCCACCAACGCAAGTGGGTGGATGCCTGCAAGGCCGGATTTAACAGCAAAGAACACAAGGAACTTACCTCCTCCTTTGACTACGCCGGACCTATGACCGAGACGGTATTGATGGGCAACCTGGCCATCCGCAGCTACCTGCTCAGGAGAGAAAACAGCAAAGGCCAGATGGAATTCTTCGCCCGTAAGAAGTTGCTTTGGGACGGTGAAAACATGCGGATCACCAACCAGGAAGAAGCCAATCAGTTCGTTGGCCGTACGTACAGAGAAGGATTTAAAGTATAATTTCATGTGTCTATAATTGTTTTTCAGCGGTCACATGGAATCTCGCACGTATTACAATCGTTCCTCCGTGTGTCGCTTGCGTCGTGCTCGATTTCAATTATAGGGTCTGTTGAGAAACATAAGCGACCAGTTTGTGTACAACCAGCTCAGAATCTATTCTGAGCTGGTTTTTTGGCTTTTAACGTCACAAAAACCGTTTGAATGAGAGATAGCTATCATTCGCAAGGTTTGCACAACTTGATAGCCAACTTAAAACTAAAATTGGAACAAGAATCAATCTACTACTGACGTCGCCCCTCCTATCAAGATCATTCCGGCATGTTAAACTGTACCACTAAATACCTTAAGATCTCCTCATTGAAATCTGGACTGTTTTCGTTATTCAGAGATAGGTATAATCCCTTTTTTCCGACAAACATATTAGATCCTGCGTGAATCTGAAACTTCTCAAAAACATACTCTCCCAGTACATTTAAATCTCTGTCCAAAACCATTAGCCCCGTAACTGGACGTGAACGGTAAATTTTCCACAAAACTTCAGTCGAATAGGCATTTTCGTCACTGTAACCGGGATTATAAAAGCGGTAAAAGCAATCCCTATATTTATCGTAGAGTAAAATTCCATATTGGTCACTTCCAATGCTCGCTAGCAAGGCTTCCTCATGAGATCCAGGAGGAATATTGACATAGTTAAACCGATTTATATTTTCCGATTTTACTATCACACGGTCGACGACGGATTCAGAATCCATATCAAACACCTGAATTTCGTGATGATACCAAGGTGAAATATATAGCTTATTCTCCCTCCTCGCCCAAGAAAAATTTGAAATCTTCTTCCCTTGATCCCAATAGTCATCAGGATAATATACATCATACCACTAAATAGATCTAACTCTACATCATAGCTATAAACAAGGGGATGGTTTCGGATATCCTTTTTGTCCATAGCATGATGAGACATAAAGGACGGCTGCATTCCGAAAATCTTACTTTGATACCGATACAGCGATTGATGGAAGTTCGAGGCCAAGTTGGTTAAAGGGATAGGACTATTGTCAATGACCCGCTTAAAAATGACCTCACTGGAGAAATTTACACACCCAATAGAACTGGGTGAAAATGTAACCCAAATACTATCGCCTTCCAACAGACCCACTCCCGTGCGATTGCGCATACTGTTTGGGCCATCATTATGATGGATGATTTCCTTGACTAATTCTCCGCTTTCAAAATCTATAAACTGAGGATTTCTGGAAATATGGTTGATAAAAAAGAAATACTGGCCTGAGTCAGATTCAACGAAACGAATATGCGCCGGATTCGTGGACATAAGCACTTTTGGAGTAATCAAGACTTCCTCCGATGATTTTAGGGTCAGTGACGGCTTACCTGATTCTTTGCATGCAGCAAATAAAATACTTAATAAAACAACTCGTATAGACATAGTTAAATACATTCAAACGATTCAATAAAAATAAGTCAGCCATACATATAAAACGTGGTCTAGCCCCCTCGAGGCAACAGTTTGTGGATCTATCATGCCCGCAAAGATCCAAACCCTTTACCGGAAAAAACGGATGGGGATGTAGGTTTGCTTACGTTACAGTAACAAGTAGACAAAAATATAGTCCGGGTAATCTGCCTCCCCTACTCATTCTTCTATATCAAACCGCACCAGCCTATACCTGAAATGATTTTCGTCATAGTCGGGGTGGTTTTCGTTGTTGAGGGATAGATATAGACCTCTCTCTCCAACGAACATATTTGTTGAAGTATGTATTTCAAACTTATCAAATATATGCTCACCAAGAACGTTCAACTCGCTATCCAAAACCATTATTCCGGCATATGGTCGAGACCTGACAAAAAACCGCAGTTCCTCTGATGATAGCTCACTATCCGACTTGTAACTGGGTATAAATACACGATAAAATAGATCCCTAAAGCGATCGTAAACAAAAGGACCATATTGGTCGCTTTCTAAAATGTTTCTATTGGCTTCTTCAAAACCGGATGGAATATTATCCACAAAATTGAAACGGTTAACATAAAGAGATTTAACCTCATTTCTTTTCACCACCCTCTTGGTGGCACTATCGAAAATCTGAATTTGATGATCATAATATGGGGCAATATAAATTTTTCCATCTCTCTCATCCCATGAATAATCCGTAAGCTTCTTGCCATTATCCCAGTAAGTGCTTGAGTAAAAAACCTCATGCCACGATGTAGTTTCGGTACCGAAGGAATAGCTAAAAACCAATTGGTGTTTGGCAATCTGTTCCTTGTCCATTTCGTGATGACCCATAAAATAAGGTTGGGGGCCATAAATTTCCGCCCCTATTTGTATAATTGGCTTGTAAAATGTAGTTATTAAGGCAGTAACAGAAACCCTATCATTGGGTATTTGTCTTTTTAACAGAAGTTCTCCCTTAAAATTGATTAGTCCAATTGCAGGTGGAGAAAAGGTAAGCCATATCGAATCCGGACCTGTAAGAGTTGCTCCAAGAAGTCCCTTAACACTATTTGGCCCCTCAAAGGTTAGAGGAATTTTATGATTCACTTTCCCATTTGAAAAATCAATGAATTGGTAATTTTTCTCTACATGATTATAGGCAAATAAAAATGTACCTGAGTCAGTTTCAATAAACTTTGTGTTTCCAGGATTTACAGAGATAAGATCATTTGTCTTTATGGAAATTTCTTCTATTGTTTCCATTTTAAACTGCCTTTTTTGAGTTTTCTTATTACAACCAAAAGATAACAAACTCAAAAATACAATAAATACGATCTTTTTCATAATTTATAAAAATTAATAGTAAATAGAATATAGATAACAAACTTGCTATCTATATTCATATTTTGATAATTACTGATTTTAGCACCCTTCGCATATGCAAGGAAGATTAAAAACCAAAATCACGCACCCGTCATGGGGTTCGTCAGGTGCATCAAACCACTGACACCACTCAACACCACTTTGTGCCTTTACATCTGCATGCTGGTCTGAGACAAATCCAAATCCGACCACCGCTGCCAACGATCCCAATAAAAGAACTGCCCCGTATCTCTCCCCGGGCGTTTCCCGGGTGGTGTGGTGGATCTTGGTGTCATCGTAATCCATGTACCATTTTACCCCTTTCCACAGCTCAAAGCCATCCTCGCATGGGTTCAGGTAAACGTAGTCATATTTGATGGACCGACAGAACCGCTCGATGTAGATATTGTCCAGCGCCCTTCCTTTCCCCCGACTGGGTGTAGTATCCACTACACCCTACTATTTCTAATCTATTTGGAGTACGTAATCCATTTCCTGCCATTTGAAATGGCGTACGAAAGAATTTATTAGTAAACACATACCAGACATTTTGAAGACTTTCTGACTGAGATTTGAAGACGGCTCCGAAAAAAACCATTCCTTCTATTTATAGACTTCTATATTCATTTGTAATTTCCGTGCGGATAAGCTATTTTCAGCTATGGGAGAGGCTTACCAAATACGAGATCAGGAAATGCCCTACTTTTTAACTTTCCAAGTGGTTGGATGGGCAGATGTGTTTTCAAGAAAGCTTTATAGGGACTGTATCTTGGAAAATCTGGCTTATTGTAGAAAGGAGAAGGGACTTTTCCTCTTTGGTTATGTTATCATGACCAATCACCTTCACTTGGTTGTTCAACAAAAAGACGGAAAATTGTCAGGTTGGGTACGGGATTTTAAGAAGTTTACAAGCAAGAAATTGCTTAAAATGATACTGGAGAATCCACAGGAAAGCAGAAAGGAATGGTTGAAGATGATTTTTGCTTATCATGCTAAATTAAATAAAAGAGCCGGTGAAATGCAATTTTGGACACACGAAAACCATGCTATTGAACTTTATCGAACTGAAATGATCGAAAGTAGAATGAATTATATTCATAAGAATCCGGTAAGGGCAGGAATCGTGGAAAAACCTGAAGACTATATGTGTTCGAGCGCAAGGAATTATGCTGGGTTAGAAGGCTTAATAGAGGTCGATTATTGGTAATTCCGTCCATTTCCAATTGCAAATTGGAATTAATAGAAGGGTGTAGTTGCAAACTACACCCAGCCCGGGGAATCGGTATCACCTCCTATTTTTGACTTGCTTCTAAGTTGTTTCCTTTCATACCATTTAGACTGGCTTCGATAATAGCTTTTTGGAACCCGCTGATATTTGAATAGAAGTACAACTAGATAAATTCCAGCTGCAAACAGATCGGGAAGGAAGCAGCCGAAATACCTAAATATCGGCCCGATGACGATAACAGAAACCGGATAGGTGGGTATTTATCCCGCGGTGAACCTGTCCCACTCGGCCGACAGTTTTTTAGACCTGCCGGTAGGGAACAAGCTACACTCAGGGGCGTAGCCCTGCAATCTTGGTAGCAGAAATCATGTATTTGGTCGAGGATTGAGGCGTATAATCTTCAATAAAAACAAAAGCCACCCCAACAAGTAAGTTTAGAGGTGGCTTTTTCAAGGTTTTCATTTCATAGGATCGCTTAGTCTAACCTCACCGTTTCCCTCTTTGCCAGTACCGTATTCTGTGACCATAAAACGCGTAATACATAAGGTACAGATAGCAAGGAACCAATACCCAGTAAGCTTCTCTCAAGCCCACTGCGTCGGCATAATGTCCATAAACCATCGGTAGAATGGCATTTCCACACAACCCCATGATCAAAATGGACGCACCAAGTTTGGTAAACTTTCCCAGCCCATCCAACGCCAAGGGCCAGATTCCCGCCCAAACCAGCGAATTGGCAAAGCCGAGCAGCACCACAAACCAGATAGACACGTCTACATCCAGCCCCAGCAGGCTAACCTCACCTCTCAAAAACAGAATCCCAAAGGTAAACAATAGCCCCATGGTAGTGAATGCCCTGAGCACGTTAACCTGTTGGATAAACCTGGGAATGGTAATAATGCCAAAAATGTACCCGGCAATCATTCCTGCCAAGGTGTAAGAAGGGAAAACCTTGGCATCCAACATGGATATGCCCATCGACATGGCATAACTCATGATGGTATCGATGGCAATCACCTGAGTACCCACGTGAAGGAAAATGGCAACCGCTCCCAGGATCAAATGCGGAAACTGGAAGATATGGGTTTTATGGGCATTGGTAATGGCCACCTCGGCCGTTTCCTGTTCGGTGTTGATTTCGGGCAACGGAGACAAACGCACCAACACCCCCAAAACTACCAACGAAATACCAACCAATGTATAAGGCAATATCACCCTTCCGATCAGCTCGTCCAAATACTGATCTTTGGTGGACACATCCAAGGTGTCCAGTTGGGAGATCATGGCGTCGTCGGTGACCCGCAGCACCACTGCAGCAAACACCAACGGAGCGAGGATACCGGCCCCCTTGTTCAGTATACCCATGATGCTGATGCGTTGGGCGGCCGACTCCTTGGGACCCAAAATGGTGATATAGGGGTTCGCCGCGGTCTGAAGGACCGCCAAACCGGCACCAATCAGGAATAGGCCTAGGAGAAAAATCTCGTAGGTCCGGCCCATCGCAGCAGGAATAAAAACGAACGCACCAACCGCCATGACCCAAAAACCCACACTCATCCCCTTTTTGAATCCGACAGCCTTCAGCAAATAAGAAGCTGGAACCGAGAATACAAAATAGGAAATATAAAAGGCAAAAGCGACCAGGTAGGACTGAAAGTTGTTGAGCTCGCAGGCCACCTTAAAATAGGGTATCAGGATGGCATTTACCCATGACACAAAGCCAAAGATAAAAAACAGTCCACCGATGATGCCGATCGAAATATAGGTCTGTCGCTGCGTGAGCGCGCCTACTTCTACAGTTTGGGTTTTGGACGCCACAGGTTTGGTTATTTTGGTTGGTAGGGTTATTTTAACAGAGAGGCAGAAGCCTTGTCCAAATACAGCGTGCATTGCGGATGCTGTTGCAGAATGGAAGCAGGAAAAAGATTGCTTACTTCGTTTTCGACGCATTCCTGCACCGCCTTTGCCTTTCGCTCATCGGGCACCGAACAGATGATCGCGGCAGATTTCATGATATGTCTGATGGACATGCTGATGGCTTGCTTCGGAACGGAGTCGAAATCCGGAAACCAGCCTTCGCCCAATTGCTGCTTGCGGCACGCTTCATCCAGGTCTACCACCAAATAGGGCTTCTCCGTATCAAAATCAGCAGGTGGATCGTTAAATGCCAAATGCCCGTTTTCTCCAATGCCAACCAACGCCACATCGATGGGCTTTGAGGCAATCAGATGCCCCAGCCTCTCGGTTTCTTCTACTGGATCTGCCTCACCATCTATCAGGTAATAGGCCGCCAGCTGACCAACCTTATCCAAAAAACGCTCCTTTAAGTACTTGCGAAAGCTCGCCGGATGGGTAATCGGCAATCCCAAATATTCGTCGAGGTGAAACATGGTTACCTTGTCCCATGCGATCCCTTTTTCTTCCAGCAGTTGATTGATAGTTTCAAACTGGCTCGTTCCCGTAGCCAAAATGATAGTTGCCTCACCCCTTTCGGCGATTGCCTTTCGGATGAGTTCTCCCGCAGCACTACCGCCTTTTTGACCCAACTCCTTGGGATCGGCGGATACGATTATTTCCATGTTCACTAATTATAGGATTGGTAAAAACTAAACTTAATGGTGATCCAATGAAATCAAGCCATCCAAAGGCGGACAGGCATGACAACATCGTCTCCCAGTTGGGTGACCATAAACCATGCTACTTACCTGAAGGAAGGCATCCCGACCGTCGGTGCGGGACAGATTCTGACCACTCAAAAACAAATGGCATACACTTGAAATTTCCGGCTAAGTTAGCCAAAATTTTAGGTGTCAAGAAGCTTTGGCAGACAAAATCCTGCTAGGTACACCTCAGACCAATGCCTATTTTATCAAGTAGTCGGTTGTCTGATTCATGGGCTGTCCTCTCAATACATTTGGCATCAACTAGCCTGTCACAAATTACGCACACCCCTAGTCAGCGGAACGCAAAGCAACTGTATTTCCAGGTGAATAATCCGGTTACGTACCAAATATCAGATAAACAAAGGTAGCCATTGGTAATTAATTTAGAGCACGCCCGATAAAAATACTTTTATAATCCAATTAATAGAAATAAATTGACTGCAAATCATCCACAAATAGTATAAATCATCATTCTTGCCTTATAAACGGAGAAAGCAACCAATCAACCCAAAATGAAAAACTCGCCCCAGCCAAATCTTGACGTCAGTTCGGAGGACTTTTCGAGCACCACGCATCAATCCCCTGGCAGCAGTAAAAGACTGCTGTCTCTAGATGCCCTAAGAGGTTTTGACATGCTACTGATATCCGGAGGAGGAACCTTCCTGGTACTCCTTAAGGGAAAAACCGGATTGGCAGCCGTGGATTGGATAGCCGATCAGCTCACCCACCCCGCTTGGAATGGATTTACTTTCTACGACTTTATCTTTCCCCTGTTTCTGTTTATGGCAGGGGTATCGTTGGTATTTTCTTTAAATAAAGGTATGGCCCTGGGTTTAGGGAAACAGCTTTTATATAAAAAGGCTTTTAAGCGGATGCTTATTCTGATCTGCTTGGGCATCCTGTTTAAAAACGCCCCTATTCCCTTTTTCGAACCTTCGCAGATACGCCTAGGTTCCGTGTTGGGCCGCATAGGTCTTGCATCCTTTGTTTCTACGGTTCTATTCCTCAACTTTAACAGCCTGCAACGGCTGGGCTGGGCATTGGGCATACTACTCTCCTACTATGCGGCACTTTTCTTGATCCCGGTACCTGGCTACGGGGCCGGAGATCTAAGTTTTGAAGGGAACTTGGTCGGTTGGTTTGACCGAACATTTCTACCAGGAAGGTTGCTGCAGGGCACCTACGATGAGTTGGGTCTGCTCACCCAGTTTCCTGCCATGTGCCTGACCATTCTGGGTAGCTTAGCAGGGGAAATACTCGCCAAAAACACCTCGGAAACCGAAAAAATCAAGTGGCTGAGCCTCGCAGGGATAGTAGGCATCGGCGTTGGATTGGTTTGGGGCTTGCATTTCCCCATCAACAAGCACCTTTGGAGCAGCTCCTTCGTACTACTCACAGCCGGTATGGCCTTTCTATTTCTGATGGCTTTTTATACCGTCATCGATGTTTGGAAAGTACGTAAATGGGCCTTCTTTTTCCAAGTGATTGGATTAAACTCCCTGACCATCTATTTTGGCTATAGCTTTATCAACTTTGGTTATACCTCCCGAAAGTTGTTCTATGGACTCTATAGCCCCCTACCGGAGGAATGGCATCGCGTATTTGAAGCGTTCGGTGCGTTACTACTGGTTTGGCTATTTTTGTATATCCTCTACCGCAAAAAGATATTCATCAAGGTCTAACAACTGGCCTATGCTCCGAAGAAGCCTACTGAAGGCCTCTTCGGAGCTTTATAGTATTTTCCCTGGGTTCAAAATACCTTTTGGATCCAGCGCATTTTTTAGCGTACGCATAAGCTGCATTTCCTCCGGATTTCGGCAATAGCTCAGATAGGGCTTTTTATGCAATCCGATGCCGTGTTCAGCCGAAATCGACCCTCCATAGTCCCGAAGTGGGGTGTATACGATATGGTTTACCCGTTCCTTTAACTCCTCCGAACCAACTGTCTTACTTACCACCAAATGCATATTCCCATCGGCCATATGCCCATAGACAAAATACTTGTCAACTTCCAAAACCCGATCCAACGCAGCGCTAACCCGATCCACATAGGCTCCAATATCCGCCACTGGTAGGCTCACATCGAAATGTTGATCGTGCGTGCATTGGGAAACGATATGGTCCACGTCTTCTCGAATCCGCCAAAATAAAGCCTGCTCCGTGTCAGAACCAGCCACCACAGCATCCAACACTTCTCCACGCAAAAGGGATTTCTCCAATAGCTTCTCTAGTCTGCCCGCACCACAGGCAGATGCGTCTCCAGACGTCTCCAGCAGCACATACAGGGGATACCCAAAGGCAAGCGGAATACCCCCACCCTTCAAAATACCGCACATACTTTGGTAGGTGTCCTTCCATATGATCTCAAATGCTGTGAGGGATGGTCCCAACACCTGCTCCATTGATTTCAAAAACCGGACGACGGCTGAATAATCCAACAATGCCACAAAAGCAGTGCTCCGATGGGAAGGTGGATGACACAGCCGCAACACAGCCCTCGTCACTACTCCCAATGTGCCCTCTGAGCCGATAAAAAGTTGCTTCAAATCCGGGCCGGAATTGTCCTTGACCAGTTTTTTCATCGACGAAATCACCGTACCATTCGCCAGTACGGCTTCTAGTCCCAATACCCATTGCCGGGTCATTCCGTATCGGAAAACCCGCAATCCACCGGCATTGGTGGCGATCATTCCGCCAACCTGGGCGGAGCCTTTTGCACCGTACGTGATCGGAAACATCAAGTCAACCTCCTGAACAGCCCGATGTAGGTCTTCCAATATCACACCTGCCTCTACCGTTACGGTCTTGCTATCCGAGTCGATTTCCAAGATCCGGTTTAGCTTTTCCATGGAAATCACCAATTCAGACCCATCTGTCTCGGTGCTGCCGACCATATTGGTCCGTCCTCCATGCACCACCACGGACACTTCGTGCTGATTGCACAGCGTCAATATACGAGACACCTGCTCTATACGGGTAGGCAATGCCACTGCGGTCGCCCGCAAAGGAATGTGTGTCTGCCAAATATGGGCAAATCGATCCGACAACTCATCGCCCACCAGCACGTTATCCGCTCCCACAATGGCCACGATGCCCTGCAGTAGTCTATCGGCGGTATCCATCACGTATTTTGTATAATAAAAACCCGTTAATCATATCTAAAGATTGAAACAATGATTTACTAAAATACCATTAATTTTAACCTGGAAGCAAAACAGGTTGTATATTCATAAAAATATCGTGTTATGTCAAACATTCAACTAATTATCGAGGAACGGGAAAGGTCTATAGGTAGCTTCATGGTTGGACGGCTGCTTCCCTTTCGGAAAAAGCGAATGGTAGGACCATTTTCTTTTATAGATCACATGGGACCGGTATCTCTGTCGGAATCGGAAAACTTTGATGTGCCACCGCATCCACATATTGGACTCTCTACCCTTACCTTTCTTTTTGAAGGAAGTATTATGCATCGGGATTCGGTTGGCTCAAACGTAGAAATCAAACCTGGAGCAGTTAATTGGATGACCGCTGGAAAAGGAGTGGTACATTCGGAACGTACCCCGGAATACCTTCGCGGAAAAGTGAAAAGCCTGCATGGCTTACAGATTTGGGTGGCTTTGCCAAAGGACAAGGAGAACATCGAACCCAGCTTTGTGCACGTAGCGTCAGAAGATATCCCGCATTGGGAAGATGAAGGTGTTCAGTTTAAGTTAATCGCGGGAGAGGCATTTGGCCGAAAGTCCCCCGTTCCGGTGTATAGCCCTCTGTACATGGTGGAAATTAAATCCACCGAAGGCAGCGTTTTGGATATCGGTGACGAGTTATTTGGAGAAAGCGGCCTGTACATACTCGAAGGAGAAATCAAGGCAGAAGGAAGCACCTTTGGTCCGAGGCAGATTTTGATTGCAGAGAACGCCAAACTGTGTTCCTTTGAGATCGGTGCAAACACGACCATTTACCTATTTGGGGGTGACCCCTTTCCTGAAGAGCGGTACATTTATTGGAACTTTGTGCATTCTGACAAGGAAGTTATCGAACAGGCCAAAGCGCAATGGAAGGAGCAGAAATTTCCCAATATAGAGGGGGAATCCGATTTTGTGCCTTTGCCTTAGGACCAGTTAATGGGCACTTTGGCTATCCTCTACTTCGACTAATGAACAAATCCAAGGGTTGCATGCAGAGACCCAAATTAATGAAAAGCCTCCAAAATCAACGATTGATTTTGGAGGCCACCCTTTTTTGGAATGCAGCTTTGCAGCTTACTTTTTCAGAAACTTAAATACCTGCGCTTGTCCTTTTGTTCTTACCAATAATACAAACACTCCCGGTTTCATTCGTAAACTTGAAATATCTAATACGATCTTTTCATTTTCTGATTCAGACACAATGGCCAACAACTTTTCCCCTTTCATATCATAGATACTTACTTCCACCTCATCTTCTTCCGTTCGTCCAAATTCGAGAACAATCTGATCTGAAACGGGGTTGGGGTACATTCTGGTCACCCTTGGAAAATCTCCCATTTGAGGACTATTTTCCATTTGAAGGCTATTTTCCATAATTGGAGCACTTTCTTCAAGTTCGCTGGTAACCTCCCTTTTATTTTTTCCTTTTGGGTCATGGATCATGATGTTACCGCCGCCAAGTGCTGTAGAAGCATCTGCGTTGTCGGCCGCTCCTAATTGGTTATCATACACTATACCTAAGTCGTTCCATATTTTTATGCGGAACTGATCGGGGGCTGATCCTCCGTTCCATTGGCCATCCAAAGCGGTAAGTGTAAATCTGTATCCTGGTTCATCATTTACAGTTCCTTCTCCACGATAGGTGGCCTTCCGTCCACTAATCACAAGGGATCCGTTTTCATGGAGGTTACTCTTGAAGGAGAGATTGCCGGCGCTGAATTGGAAATCGGTGGTTCCTTCTACCTGATTATTTCCTTTTTTATATTTAGCGACAAAACCGAAATTGGCTTTACCGGTAACATCGGGTTGTGCTGGCATCGCACCCTCGGGCGAGGTAAACCATCCTCCGCCGGTGACAAAGCTGCCGCTCGCATCGTACACAGGCAGGTAAGCTACCGAAGTCCCACAATCAGCCGTAGCGTTCACTTGGTAAACACCCAAAGTCAAACCTGTCACAGTAGCAGTAGCTGTTCCATTTTCAAGGGTGGTTGCCTGCAGGTAGTGGGTAGTTATTCCTGCTTCATTTATTAATGCAAATTGAACTGTAATACCCTGTAAAGCCGGGAACATTGTCGCGCTAAGGGTAGCTGGGCTACCCGCTGGAACCGGCTGACTGCTGGCAGATGCATCTAAAGAGTTGCAGTTACTGCTGCAACCTTCATCAATCTGTCCATTACAATTGTTGTCCAAGCCATCACATACCTCTGTTGCACCGGGGTTAATGGCGGGGTCATTATCATTGCAATCACTTCCGCCTTTCAGTCCTTCAAACCGGTAACCTTCTCCAGGGCTTTCACACTGCGTGATTCCCGAACCTGTGTAATAGCCATCGTTATCTGCATCAAGGTACCACACAGTATTGGGGTTCAGATCGGCATCATTATCATCGCAATCTGTATTGTTGCTTACGTAACCCACAGGAGCGGAGCAGTCCTGAATGCTGACAGAAGGATCGCCAAAACCATCTCCATCTGAATCGAGGTAGAAGGTGAGCGAAGTGATGGTGACCTCAACAGTTGCCTCACTGCTACAGCCCGCTTCATTTGTAACGGTGACAGTGTAGACTCCTGAACTGGTAAAGGTATTTTCGGCTTGGGTGGGCGTACTACCGCCATTCCACTGATACGTAGTACCACCACTTGCTATCAGCGATACGCTACCGCAACCAGTAGGGGTACCGGAAATGGATGCCGTAGGAAGTGTTTCAACGGTTATGGTGGCGCTACCGACAAGGTCAGCTGTACAACCATTCCCATCGGTTACAGAGACCAGGGTATAGGTGGTTGTAGTTGCAGGGCTTAGGGTAATGGCCTCTCCACTTTGATAATTATTTACCGTAATGTTAGTAGTGCCCCCATCCGGTGAATAAATCAGGGTATAGGGTGATACTCCTCCTGTAATGGCCGCTGAGATATTGGCATCTGCACCAGAGCAAACATCCGAGGTGCCGCTGATCTCGGCAGTGATGGTTTCGCAGGCCTGGCAAAGGGTACCTGAAGCCACATCGCCACTGATAGTCCATCCTTTTGCCAGTAGGGTATTTCGGGCCGCTACAGCATTGGTGCCATACTGTCTGCCTGAGGCGCCAAGGTTACGTCCATCTGGTGTGGCTGGGTTAGCTGCCCAGCCCTGCAGCGTAGCCGAATAATTGAGACAGTCCATGCCACTACTGTCAAGGAAAGAGGAAAGGTCTACGCTGCTGTTCAGTGTCCATGTGCCTAAGTTTTGGTTGAACGCACTGGCTCCTGAGAACATGAGACTCATATTGGTCACGTTACTTACATTCCAGTTGCCGATCGGCTGGTTAAATGCTCTGGCGGCCTGAAACATGCTGAACATATCACCCACATTACCTACATCCCAGTTTCCAATAGGTTGATTGAATGCCAAAGCAAAAGTAAACATGTTCCTCATGTTGGTTACATTGCTAACATCCCAATTGCTTATAGGTTGGTTAAAGTCCCTGGCACCGTCAAACATCGACTCCATATCAGTCATTTTCCCTACATTCCAGTTACCAATTGGTTGGTTAAATACCGTAGCAACGGAGAACATAGCCCTCATATTGGTCACGTTGCCAACATTCCAATTGCCTATCTCTTGGTTAAAAGCTCTGGCGTTTGAAAACATGCCGTTCATTGTGGTTACCTTTTCTACATTCCAGTCTCCAATGGGCTGATTAAATGCAGTAGCTTGGGCGAACATGAACGTCATATCGACCACATTGCTTACATTCCAGTCTCCAATAGGCTGATTAAAGGCTGTTGCACCAGAGAATATACGATTCATAGTGGTCACATTGCTTACATTCCAATTACCTATCGGCTGATTGAAAGCCCTTGCACTTGATAACATAGATGACATATTATTCACGTTAGTAACATCCCAGTCGTCGATAGGCTGGTTAAAGGCTGTTGCACCAGAGAACATAGTCCTCATATTATTCACATTGCTTACATCCCAGCTGCCGATGGGCTGGTTAAAGGATGTTGCGCCAGAGAATGTGGAAATCATATTGGTCACGTTACTTACATCCCAATTACTAATTGGCTGATTGAAAGCAGTGGCAAAAAAGAACATTCCTTGCAAACTTGTCACGTTACTTATATCCCAATTTCCAATGGCACCGTTGAATTGGGCACATCTTGCAAACATAAAAAACAGTGAGGTTACATTGGAGAGGTCTGGAATATCGGTGGCATTGTAAGTCATATTTTCGCAGCCATAAAAGGCACCTCCCATATTACTCCAGGCGATACTGCCCCACTGATCAATACTGAGCAATTTGAGACGGTCGCCGCCATTGTTAAATGCGATCTGGTGAAAGGTGCCGGCGCCCGGCGAGATACTCACCTGATAGGTGCCTGCTGATGGAAAGGTGAGGGTGGTGGCGCGATTGCCGGTTACATTGCCCTGATTGGCAGGGTTGCCCACTTCTTCCCAGTGAATGGCGTAGTTGCTGCCCTCGCCGGGAATCGTGATCTGATTGCTGGAAGAAGTGCCGGCATTGTCGGTTTTCCAGGTGGTGATAAAGGGCTGTTGTGCCGAGGCGCTTATGCTTGATCCGAGGGCAAGGGCCATCATCAACAAGCAAACGCTTAGGGTTCTCATTCTTGAACCAAAAGAGAACATGGCGCGGATGCGGAAAAGTGAAACTTTGTCTTTCATAATGTAGGGTATTATTACGCTGGATTTTAAAGGCTTCGGTGAATGGATCACTTACCTTTCTTTTGTCGGGTATAAAAGTGAAAGTAAAATGCCCGATAGGCTTTCAATCATGGTTCAAATGCTTTTAACCATGTTGCAAAAGCTTTATTTTAGGAATAAAAAGTTTCTGGAATGCGTATTAAGATGCGTTTTTGACCTGCAAACGCCACTCGCTGGGGGAAGAGCCATATTCTTCGAGAAAGGCAGTGGAAAAATAGGCCGGGGTAGAAAAACCAACTTCATATGCAACTTCGGCAATGCTCAGATCTGATTTGCGCAGTAAAATTTGGGCTTCTTGTAGACGGATGGACCTGACCAGAAGGCTTGGTGAAGTGCCGGTCAAGGCTTTTATTTTTCTGAATAGTTGACTTCGGCTCATACCCATGGCCTTGCTAAGCTCTGGAATCTCGATAGACCCATTCCTTAAATCCTGCTTTATCACTTCCCTGATTTTTAGAATAAAAGCATCCTCTAGCTCAAGGTCTGGATCGGTAGATGGTATTTGTGGGAGCTCTTCCACTGAAGTATACCGCTTTTGTAATTGTCTGCGCAGGCGTATCAGATTTTCCACATGCACCAATAGTTCCGCCGGTTCGAAGGGTTTTGCCAGGTAGGCATCAGCACCCCGTTTCAACCCCGCAATTCGCGATGCTGCATCAGCCCGCGCCGTAAGCAATATGATGGGTACATGGCTGGTAAGTTCATCTGCTTTCAGGACTTTGCACAATTCGAACCCGTCTTTTATGGGCATCATCACATCGCTGATGATCAGGTCAGGCACTATTTCCCTGGCTTTTTCGATTCCCTCAGCCCCATTTACCGCCATGGTAATCCTGTACTGTTCTTTCAGGGTTTCGTAAATATATAATCGAACATCCCGGTTATCTTCTACAATCAATAAAACCGGGAGCTTGTCTTCCGAAGCCTCCGCCTCAATACCTTGTGCTTCTTCAATCCTAACCTCCATGTCTTTTGCCGGTTCAGGAGCCTGATGGTTCCATTCAGCACTTACGGCGGTAAAAGGGAGGCTGATGCTGAAGCTTGTTCCCAGGTCGGGTTGGCTAGCTACCGATATAGAACCATTCATCAGCTTTACCAATTCCTGCACAAGTGCAAGTCCCACGCCGGTACCGCTATCCTTTCTGGTAGAGGAGCTGTCCACTTGGTAAAAGCGGTCAAATATACTGCCCAGGTCTTCTTGGGCAATACCGATACCGGTGTCCATCACCGTAATGATGACCTCTTTGGGATCTGTTTCCGGTAAAAAAGGGACCGTTTTCAGTTCCACGGAAACCTTACCCGCTTCGGGCGTAAACTTCAATGCGTTTGAGATCAGGTTTACCAATATCCCTTGCATTTTATTATAGTCGAGGGCCATTTCGAGTCTTGTCCTGTCGCTTTGAAAGCTGAGGTCTATTCCACGCGAGTGGGCATAAGAGCGAAATGATTCTACCTGGTATTGGATAAAGGAAACGAGGTTGCCATTGGCGGGCGAAAGCTGAAGTTTTCCAGATTCGAGCCTTGCAAGGTCAAGCAATTGATTCACCAAGTTCAGCAGGTGACGGCTGTTTCTTTTTATCATTTCCGAATGTTCTTCGGCTTCTTTTGATTTGCCTTCCATGGCGGTTGTTTTCAAAAGGTCGATCATTCCGAGGATCACGGTAAGCGGGGTTCTGAACTCGTGGCTGATATTGGTAAAGAAACGGGTTTTGAAGTCATCTAGCTGTTGTAAGCGACTTGCTTCTTTTTTGGCAAAAGTACGGCTAAGCTGAAACCGGTAAAAATAAATGCCGGCGGCTGCCAATAAAAGGGTATATAATGCCAAGGCCCACCAACTCTTGTACCAAAATTCCTGAACGTCTAGCCTTAATGTAATTTCGTCGCTGCTCCAGTTGCCATGTATGTCTGCGCCTTTTATGCGCAGGATGTGCTTACCTGTCGGCGGGTAATCAATTCGGAGGTCGCGGCCTTGTCCGAGATAATTCCAATCATTGCCGGCCCCGTCCAGCATATAGGCAAACTGATTGCCGGAATTGTTACCGAAGTTCAACAGCGATAGTTTTAATCGGAGAAAGCGGCTGCCTGGCGCCATGGTGATTGTAGTCCCGTCAAGGATTCCCTCCTGTTGCCCGGTCGTTTTTCCCTTCAGGTCTGTCACCCACATTTCGGATATGAGCAGGGTCGCATTTTGGGCTATGGCGCTTATAGTTTCTTCCTTAAAGGAGTTGACCCCGTACATACCTCCGAAATAAAAACGGCTTTCGTCAGCGTCAAAGAAAAAGGCGTGACGGTTAAATTCGTTGTGCGATAAGCCGTTGGCAGTTGTAAAGTTCCGAAAGGACTTCTGCTGGGTGTCAAGGTAGGAAAGGCCACTGAATGTACTTACCCAAAAATTTCCTTTGCTGTCGGGTAAAATGCCTACCACACTATTGTTTCTTAGACCATTTGTACGGTCATACAGCGCCAACACTTTTTCTTTCCTAGGGTCAAAAAGGTGAAGTCCGCTTTCCATGGTTCCCACCCAAAGCATCCCTTCCTCATCTTCATAAATACAATTAATATGGTTGCTTGTAATACCGGAAGGATCTTTGGCCTCGGCTGAATAGTTTTTGGACAATCCCTGTGAAGGGTCAATCCTAAATAGCCCTGAGAGGGAAGTGCCTGCCCAAAGGCTACCGTCTTTGGCACTGATGAGGAAGCTAGGCTGTGTACCTGAAAGGGGTTGTCGCCCATCTTTGTCTTTATATGTTTCGAATTCCTCTTTTCCGGGTTTCAGGACTAACAGCCTGCCATCACGGGACACTACCCAATATTGGCCGTCCTTATCCCTGGCAATACCCCAGGTTTCCTGATCGCCTGTGATGACGGGTCCATCATAGGTTGCATAAAACCGGAGTTTCGATGCATTATAATTGTATTTGATGACCCCTGCCAAACCGGTAATCCATAGAACGCTATCTCCCTCTGCGAGGATATTGCGGGTAAACGTTAGGGTATTCAACTCTTCCAAGGATTGCATTCGGTCGCCCGGTCTGCTAAGGGTTTGGTTTTCTAGGTCCAGTTCATATAGCCCTTCTATTTCTGTAGCAATAAACAATTTATTTGGGCCCAGTTTTGCCATACCTCTAATGCTTGTTCCATAGGCAGTTTTACCCAAGTTTGGGGTAGAGAGATGGGTCTGAAATAGATTGGGCCTAATTTGAAAACTGTTGAATCCATCGCCGGTGCCTGCCAGAAAACCTTGTCTAAAATCATCACTGAATACCTTTCGTATTTCCGATTGGTGATCTATGACCCAAGCATAATTTTCTACCTGTCCGTCTGCGGTGAGTAATACACAATCGTGAGCGGCTTGGGCAGGATTGGGGTGGTAAGCCAAGACGTTAGCTTTTGCATCTTTTACAAACTCATATTGGGTTCCTTTGAGCTGGGGATGGATGTCAAAAGGAGGTTTTCGGGTTTGGGGGATCAGCCATACGCCGATTTTTTCCGCATAAAGCAAGATATCACCAGACCCGGTTTCTGCCAGTTTGATCTCCCTGGGGGAATTAAAAGCTGCACCGATAAAGTTATCCATTCCAAACCTGGCCATTTGTCTGCCCGAGGAATCAAATTGGATTAAGGTGAAGTCATTGCCAACTGCTGTAACATCGGCGATCCAAAATGTCCCATCCGAAGCAGCTAAAAAGTCTTTTTTGTTGCTCGGGGCCAGGGCAATTTCAAATTGCTTGACGAAATCCTTTTGTTTCTCCTCAAACCGGAAAATCGTCCTTTTGTATGGTGTTTGATTGACAAAGTAAATTGCCCCGTCTTTTCCATGTTTCACATCTATGAATTTCCCTTGGAACTCGCTGGAAGCATCAAACCTGAAAACTTCGCTTTTTCCTGTTTGTGGATCCAATAGGCCCATCACGCCCGAAAGCAGGAAATCATAGATCAATAGAAGGTTGCCTTCACGGTCAGTATGTATAGCATGGATTTTGTTTTGCCAGATCCTTTGGGGATTGGATGGTCGGGTATCGTAGGTCAAAAAATCATATCCGTCAAATCGATTGAGTCCTTTGTCAGTGGCTACCCAAATAAATCCCTGTTTATCTTTAGCAAAACTGTTTACATAACGGTCTGATAATCCCTGTTCGATAGAGAAACTTTCTGCCTGCACCAAATGCGATGGGTTCGATTGACCATAAGCAAGGGGTAAAACAAGGTAAGCAAATTGAAACCAAAATAGAAAGGGCAGAAACTTCATAGAAATCAGGATCAGACAAAGATAACATTGGGATAAGTCGAAAAAAAGCTTTCACCATTGCATCACCTAGGAGTATATTTTTAGCTAATTGGTAAAAAAAAATTTACTATCGTCCGAGATCAAAGATGTAAGCATAATTTTTTGTCCGGACATCCTATTACAGCCCAACTTATGTTCCTGATCCCCAAGGAGATTTTCGATGATGTGGTCGAACAGCAAGGTGCTGACCGCTACTACAAGAAACTCAACGTGAAGGATCATTTCATGTGTCTATAATTGTTTTTCAGCGGTCACATGGAATCTCGCATGGTTGATAGTCATCCAGTGTGTGACGGCTGCGTCATGCTCGATTTCATCTGTCTATATTTGTTTTTTAATGGTCAGATGGAATCTCGCATGGAGGATAGTCATCCCAGTGTGTGTCGCTTGCGTCGTGCTCGATTTCATCTGCATGTTTTATGCAGTGCTGACTATAAACGGCAGTCTTAAGGAGTTGTGTA
>NZ_JAFIEU010000045.1 GCF_020832325.1 Lunatimonas sp. | reverse complement strand
ACGTAAGACTTGATGTACTATGAATACTAAAACGCGCTTTTCCAAAGGTTTAGAAGACGTTAATTCCTCTAAAGGAACCCTGCCCTTTGATTTGGCTGAAATGACGGGAACAGCCCATACTTTAAGGGGGTAGGTTTGTTTGGTACGACTCAGTTCTCTATATTTACTCTAAGAAATCCCCTTGATAGAAGACCATTCAAAAAAACAGTGAAAAAAGCCCCCGATTTCGAATATGGCCATATTGAATATTGGAAAAGATGGTTTAAAAATTTGTTTTTCAGCATGTTGCAAAAATCAAGGGTTGAAGTGAGCATCTTAAAAAGGGTAGACTGAAACTCGTAATTGGCCAGGCCAAGTATGCCCGTTAAAAGTTGAAGTGAGCATCTTAAAAAGGGTTAGACTGAAACTCCACAAAAGCCCTTAAACCCATAATAGTACCGTTGAAGTGAGCATCTTAAGAAGGGTAGACTGAAACCTCCGAAGCGACAAAGGCCGCATTCTGATAAGAAGATTGAAGTGAGCATCTTAAAAAGGGTAGACTGATCAGAAAGACACAAGATTTAAGACATAAGACTCAAGATAGAGGGACGTATGTCATTTATCAATTATCATTCATTTAGAAGTGAGCATCTTAAAAAGGGTAGACTTATAGAAAGACACAAGATATAAGACTCAAGACGTAAGACTTGATGTACTATGAATACTAAAACGCGCTTTTCCAAAGGTTTAGAAGACGTTAATTCCTCTAAAGGAACCCTGCCCTTTGATTTGGCTGAAATGACGGGAACAGCCCATACTTAAAGGAGGTAGGTTTGTTTGGTACGACTCAGTTCTCTATATTTACCTTAAGAAATTCCCTTGATAGAAGACCATTCAAAAAACAGTGAAAAAAGAACCCGATTCCGAATATAACCATATTGCATATTGGAAAAGATGGTTTAATAATTTGTTTTTCAGCATGTTGCAAAAATAAAGTGTTGAAGTGAGCATCTTAAAAAGGGTAGACTGAAACCCAGCGCCTAGCACCAGATACAACAATAAAACTAGGTTGAAGTGAGTATCTTAAAAAGGGTAGACTGAAACATTTGGTTTTCATGTTTAATTTGTTTTTTGGTTTAGTTGAAGTGAGTATCTTAAAAAGGGTAGACTGAAACTTCGGTGACGCAGACGAAGATATGGAGCACCTGTTGTTGAAGTGAGTATCTTAAAAAGGGTAGACGGATTAAGGATTGATGATTTTAGATTTAAGATTGGGTACCGAAATAGATTGATTTAGTACGATTTGTTTTTCTTGTAAAAGGTCATTCCATCATTTATCACCCATCAATTATCATTCATGTTAAAGTAATGGGTAGACGTTTTGGAGTCGAAGAGACTGAGAGACGAAGGGAGTGGTTTTCGATTTTAATTTGATCCGGGGGAGGATTGATGATTTCAGATTTAAAATTAGGAAAAATTCGATCGATCTAGTGAATATATAGTATCTGATGCGTTGATCACCTAATCACCGATCACACATCACTCCATCATTTTTGTTGAATTGAGCATGCCCCAATAATTTCGAAGTTGAATGTGAGGGTCTGATGGTGGTGGAGGTGCCGCTTAGGCAGTTCATAAAGATCCACAAACTATTGGAAATCTGCCCTTTGACATGGAGGAAATGACGGGAACAGCCCATACTTTAAGGGGGTAGGTTTGTTTGGTACGACTCATTTTTCTATATTTACCTTAAGAAATCCGCTTGATATAAGGCCATTCAAAAAAACAGTGAAAAAAGCCCCCGATTCCGAATATATCCATATTGCATATTGGAAAAGATGGTTTAATAATTTGTTTTTCAGTATGTTGCAAAAATCAAGGGTTGAAGTAAGTATCTTAAAAAGGGTAGACTGAAACACAAGAGTATACCTTTCTTTGGATGCGTATACGCGTTGAAGTGAGCATCTTAAAAAGGGTAGACTGAAACATATTCCACTTTCAAACATGGTCGCCGCATTGAAGTTGAAGTGAGTATCTTAAAAAGGGTAGACTGAAACCGAGTTAAAACAAGATTACCCAAGAAAGTCTGGTTGCAGTGAGCATCTTAAAAAGGGTAGACGATGTCTAGACGAAGTGACTGAGAGACTAAGAGAAGAAATACCGAGATCCGATTGAAAGGTAGAAAATTTATGATATTAGGTTTATGATTTAAGATTGTGGAACCGAAATAGAAGGTTTAGGTCGAATTAGTTATCTTTACCATAGATAGCTCCATCATTCATAAAGAAGTGAGTATCTTAAAAAGGGTAGACTGAAAAATCTCAAAGGAGAGTTTTGAACTGCTCATTTTATCGTTCAAGTGAGTATCTTGAAAAGGGTAGACTGAAACATTACCATCCCCCACGGTAAGGGATAGTCACAATGTTGAAGTGAGTATCTTAAAAAGGGTAGACTGAAACAATGTTGGTTTCACTTCACCATCAAGCACCTTCTTGTTGAAGTGAGTATCTTAAAAAGGGTAGACTGAAACTTGCCCTCTACATACACAAGATGCATTTTGGTTGTTGAAGTGAGTATCTTAAAAAGGTAGACTGATCAGAAAGACACAAGATTTAAGACATAAGACTCAAGATAGAGGGACGTATGTCATTTATCAATTATCATTCATTTAGAAGTAAGCATTTTAAAAAGGGTAGACTGGTTCAAGTCTCAAACTGTAGGTGGACTCAAGACTTAGGACAAAATCTTATGTGCCATGTACACTTTTCAAAAGTCAGGGGAAGAAACCCAGGCAATTTCTCAGGCCAAGTATGATCTGGTAAAATGGATTGTTTCCGGGGTTATTACCAGTGGATTGGTTGCGACAGTTTTAAAGTAGTTGGGTTAAGACGGATTGTCTAGGAATCCCCATCCGGATAATCCGTAGTAGAAGATAAATAACATTTGGCAACAAGAATGCACCACGATAATCCCGAAAGTGCTTAGGCAACTTGGGGATTATCGTGGTGGCTGTTTTAGTGTTACTCTGGGCAAGTCCCCCAATCCGGTTCAGGTAATGTCCATGCCGTCGCGCCAACACGAAAGCCGAAAGGTCTTGTTGGAATCCTTGTTACACACCATTTTGATAAATCCTGATTGAAAGCCGAATTAGCAAGAAACATTTCCACCATATTTATAACGTTGCTTACATTCCAATCTCCTATGGGTTGGTTAAAGGGAGAATTAACAAACATTCTTTGCATAATTATTACACTCCCAACATTCCAATTTTCTACAGGATGGTTGAAGGGAGAACCAGAAAACATTTCTCCCATATTTATAACCTTGCTTACATTCCAATTTCCTATGGGTTGGTTGAACTGTGAATCACGAAAAATCCCCCACATCGTTGTTACATTGCTTACATCCCAATTTTCTATCGATTGGTTGAATGGAGATTCTAGAAACATTCCACTTATATTTATAGCCTTCCCAATATTCCACCCTCCTATTGGTTGATTAAATTGAGAACGTTGAAACATAGCCGCCATATCAGTAACGTTAGCTACATCCCAGTCTCCAATGGGCTGGTTGAATGGTGTGTTAGCAAACATTCCCTCCATATTTATGACATTACTCACATCCCAATTTCCAATGGATTGATTGAATGGGGATCCATTGAACATCCCACCCATATTTGTTACATTACTCACATCCCAATCCCCGATTGACTGATTGAAGGGCGAACCAGAAAACATCACGCCCATATCGGTAACCTTACTTACATCCCAATCCCCAATGGGTTGATTGAATTGGGATTCACCGAACATCCCTAACATTGTTGTAACATTGCCAACATTCCATTTTCCTATGGGGTAGTCGAAAATAGAAGCGCCAAACATCCCACTCATATTTCTAACGTTACTTACATTCCAATCCTCTATTGGTTGGTTGAATCTAGAACCCGTGAAAATCCGCTCCATAGTTGTAACATTGCTCACATCCCAATTTCCTATGGCTTGGTTGAAATCTCTTTCAAGATAAAACAGCCTAGTCATATCCGTCACCAACGAAGTACACAACTTAGTCATATCCACACCCTGATCTCTCCTTTGCCTAATCAACTCATTATCCACCGCCTCGTACTCGACTCCATTGATAAATCCCTTATCCCCCGGGTTTGCCCCCTCGCACTTACAGGTAACGCCATTTTCCGCCAGGTAAAACAAGCCGGTACTGGCTTCTTTAAAAATAACCGTCACAGTTTTCTCCCTATCTACTGTAATTCGCGTTGGAATCTCATTGCCACTCAAATCCCCTCCCCAGCTTTCGAATACCCAGCCCTCCGCCGGCACCGGGGTGAGCTCCACGATGGTTCCTTGCGGATATTCCCTGCCTGCGGGATGGGTGACCACCTCTTCGGTTACCGTGCCCTCGCCTTGGATCGTTATGGTAAGGGGATATTCCCTGATTTTAAATTTGGCGGTAACATGCTTTTCGTCATCTACCGTAATCTGTTTCGGAACCTCATTTCCACTCAAATCTCCACCCCAACTATCAAACACCCATCCCTCCTCGGGAACAGGGGTCAATTCCACCGTGGTGCCGTGTGGATACTCCCGGCCAGAGGGATTGGTTACGATTTCCTCCGTGACCGTTCCTTCGCCTTCTACGGTGATACTCAACGGATATTCGCGCTTGATAAATATGCCTGTGATCGATTTGTTGGCATCCATGGTAAGCGTAAGCGGACGGGTACTTCCGCTTGCGGCTCCTTCCCAGTGACTAAATACCCAGTTGGCGTTGGCTTCGGCGGTAAGGCTTACGGACTGTCCCTCCGTAAAGGTGCTTCCGGAAGGGGAGGTAGTGATCCGGCCGCCCTCCGTCGGCGAGGCCTGCGTGCTCAATGTATAGGTCGCAAGGGGGGTAGGTTCTTCGGTATCGCAGGCCATCAGGAACAACGAAAGGACTGCAATTCGGATCATAGGGGTGAGAAGTGCGGTGGTATTGTGCATGGGAAAGTAGGTTTATATGAACGATGGTATTAATTACTGATCAACTCATGGGTAAAAGGTACTGAACGGATTGTTCAGTATGCCGAGATTGTTCGTGAACCCGCGGATTGACACCGTGAATGGGTGCCGTGCCTGGAGTTAAGCAAGCGTGTCTTCCGCTTGTTCCCACCGGTATCCGCTAGGTTCACGGGCCAATCAGGCATCCTTACGAATCCAGCTTTCGTTGCCAGGCAGGTTTGGGTAGGTTTGCACATGCTTTTAGCAGAAAGTTTGGACTATAAGGGGTTTTTTGAGCCAGAAATGTACCCTACGTGGGGTAGGGTACACAGTAGATCTCCGCTATCTGCAGCGATCCGCCTCCTGTTGGAATCTACAGGTTCAACTTAGTCTCCGGGGTCGGTATTATCCTGATACCGCTTCGACATTTCTGTGGTTGGTATCCGGTCCTTGGAAGGACTCAGGTCTTCTTTTTCCAGGTGCCCGCACGCAGTCATCGCTGCCAGTAGGAGCATTGTAGCTAAGACTATTTTCATAGTTACATGATTTAAGGATTTGCCCCTCAGGTAGTTTCGGAGTATGGGGTCGGATAGGCGAGGGGTTTAGCCTACCTTCCCACATGCTCCTCAGGGTTTTCACCCGTAGTAGACAGTTTGCGGTCCGCTACGAAGTGCTGGATATGCGCTTTATCCCGCCTTGTAAGTAATTATACATATAAAAAAGATAAAAAGTTGCTTTTAATAATATTTAAAATATTATAAAATATATTTAAAATTATATTGTAGATAATAAATATTCCCTTCGGTTAATAGACCAAGTGTGCCAGGTTGCATCGTCGCTTTTTCGGACAGCTGCTGGGTAAAAAACGCTAGAGGCAGGTAATAAACCGGAAGCGATAGGTAGTAAGTGGACGGTATCAGGTAGACTGTTTTTTTTTTGGTGTCGAACCCTAATCCGGTTGGGTTTACCCGAAATGGACTGGATTATGGCTCCGATGAATTCTTAGTCGCAGTGTGCATAGCACCTCTTCGGACGCGATGGTTAACAAGGGGTATGGGAAAATCCACCAGGGTACAGGGATCCCCTTGATGCCTAAATCTATTTCCACCGAACTGAGTTGATGTTTCTTTGATCCCCCAAAAAGCATGGTGCGGGTTCGTGGTGGGGATCAAGACACCTCGATTTCTTTAATCGTGAAATTCTGTGATCGGTATAGAATAGGTTTTCACGCTTGAATCGATTGCATCCACGAATCTTTTGCTGTCAGTAACGAATGAAAATTAGCCAAATGAGCCAATAAAGGTAGATTTATCTGTCATTTAAAACTTTATAAAAAATATATAATTATGAAAGCAATAATTAGGTTACTAAAGATTTCTGGGGTTGCAATGCTAGGTATGTTCGCTTCGGTCAGTTTTGTAGGGGCACAGTCACTGACGGATAGGCTATTTCTTTCGGTTGCTATAGATCCCACTAGCGGAGGATCTGCTTCGTCGTTTGTAAAATCTCCGCCCGTTGGAATCTACCTGGAAACGGGGATTACCGAATGGGCGAGTTTTGGTTTTGCAGTGGGCACCAATGTCAGAGAGGGTTTTAGTATGATGAATCCTGCCGATTCAAAAAACTGGGTATCCCTCGGGATATCAGCCAGGGCAATGGTCTATGCCTTTCAGACCATAGAGGCGCTGGGGGGCAGCTCAATAAATGTGCTCGGGCTGGAGCCTTATGCGGGACTGACATACGGCAGGTATTGGCCTTCGATTCTGTTGGATGTGGGGACGATATTCAACTACTATGACTTGGGAGTTGTAGTGGGTACCAGGTGGTACTTCAGTTCCGATAAGAAGTTTGGACTAATGGCAGAATACAGCTCAGTGGGAAACACAGGATTGGGAGGTGGGTTAAACGTTGGAGTAACTATCGGTTTGTAGGAATTGCTTCCGAGCGTCTAATAGAGACTCGCCGGTGATTGTTCATCTCCGGCAGGTTTTTTAGCTGGTTCCCGCTATTTCTCGGTATCGTTTCCATTTCCGTTTGACAATCCCCGCAACTTGAATCCTAGTCTGGCGAAAAGAAGGCGTTTTGCATCTCCGTTTTTCGGAATGGGCAATTTGAAGTACGGACTCTCCGTTTTGCTCGCGACCTTTCTTGGTAGAATTACGTGGTTGTCTTTGATTTGTAGGACATTTTCTAGACTGATGACATGTTTTCTGCCCAGTTGGTGGAAATCTTTTAATAGATACAGATGGTCATGGTAGAAATTCTTCAAACCTGGTGAAGTAAAGTGAATAGGGGCATGCGAGTCTACGGTATATGCTCGCATCAATTTGTCATCTGCTTCCAAAAGAACGAGGTTTTTAATGGGAATTGCGGTGATTTCACCATGATTGGTGGTGATGAAGATGCTTTTACTCTGTATAGAGTTTTTGAGGTTTGGCATGCTCTCTACCTTGCTGCGTTGAAAATTGTATATAGAGGCCAACTCTACCTTTTCAGCCAGACGATCCATATCTACCGGTTTAGGTATGTAGTCAATAGGCAAGCTCCACTTTGCCAGGTCAAAGCCCAAGTTTTTCGGAAGTGCAGAAAGAAAAATGGTGGGAATGGGGTGGGCTTGGTTCAAATATTGGGACAAACGGATCCCTGCATCCAAGTCATCTTTTAATGCGATATCCAGGAGTGCGATATCAGGATGCCGATCATTGATGAGGTCGATCGCTGCCATGTAGGTGTCCACCGGCCCCAATATCTCCAGTGATGTTGACTTAAACCGCTCGCGGATCTCCTCTGCCAAATCCTCACCGGTGATCAGGTCGTCTTCTACAATTAATATCTTCATAATAGGGTTGGTTTGTGATGTTTTGTAGGGTGAATTGAAAAATGAAGGAGGTGTTGGGTGCCATCTTCGTGGGAGGTGGTATAGGTAGCGTTAAGCTCCTTCATAAATAGTTCGTTTAACTTGGATCCGGTTCCTTTGGCATCTAGGGGTGAGTAGCCCGTTCCATCGTCTCTGTAGTTTAGGGTGATCACATTATTTCTTTCTGTGATTTGAATGTAGATATTTCCATCTTGCCTATTGACAAATGCATATTTGATGCTGTTTGTAATCCATTCGTTTAGGATGATGGAGGTATTGATGACCTGATTAACAGGTAACTCGATGTGTGGGTCGTGCTGGAATGCGATTTGAACGTTTCGATGTTCGAGCTGTAACGCTTTGCGCTGATGACCGATCATTCCCTCGATGAATAGTCCCATGTCCACCGTTTTTTCATCATCCAACCCAATGAGGTGTCGCTCCATTTCCGACGCCGTCAACAGGATCTGTGTGGCCCTACGTAGATTCATCTTCACGTCCGGATCATCAATTTTTCGGGCGATAGTGTTAATGATTCCCTGACTACGGGAAAGGGAGTTGCTTGTGCGGTGGCGCAGATCATCTTGTTGGGCGCGGATCACTTCATTTTGACGCCTGATATGCTCGGATTGGATTTTTTGTACCCGGAGATTCCTTTTGGTTATCAGGCCAAATGTCATCGTCATGATTCCAATAGTACCTAAAAGCAAGATGGTTAGCTTGAATTGGCTGTTTTTTATCTCTAACAGTGTTGCCCGCGTCTGAACTTGCTCGTTTTCAAACTCTTTTTCTCGCAGCAGGTAGAGGTTGCCGATTTCCTGCACATTGAATTTCTCCTCCAGAAACAGGGCTGCTTTTAGGCTGTCATATCTTTTATAGGTGTTTAGTGCCCTCTCAAAATCTCCCATGCGTTCCCTTAACCTGATCTGCAACTCCAACGCCTCTATTAGGTAGTCCTGGCTTCGCAACGTCTCCAGAAGGACTATTGCTGAATCGAGGTAGGCATCACTTTGGCTTAACAGACCTTTTCTCAAGGCGTAGTCTGCAAGGTTTTTTTGACCGATGGCTATTCCCTCCGGATCATTGATTTTAAGGTGCAGCCTGTAGGATTCCAGAAGGTAGGGGTAGGCTTCGTCCACCTGCCCCAAATTAAGGAGATTCACCGCTATATTGTTGATGGTGCTGGCGAGTTCCATAGGGTCGTTGTGTCTGCGTTTTATATCGAGGGCCAGGCGATTGTAATAGAGTGCAGAGTCATAATGCGCAAGGTCGTCCCAGCAAATTGCTACGTTGGTCCATATTTTGGCCAGTCCAGTGCTATCGTTTTGCGATTTATAAATAACTTCTGCTTTTCTGAGCATTTCCATGCCGTCCGATAGATCATTCAATTGCTGGTATAGCAAGCCCATGGAGTTGTAAATGTCGGCTTCCAATGCCATGTACCCACTCTTACCTTTTACTAAAAGCAACGCTTCTTTATAGGAATCCAACGCGATGGCATAAAGTCCAAGGCGCTGAAAGTTTAGTCCCTTGCTTCTGATATATCTGGCGGTGCGAAGGGTATCCCTTGATTGCATCGCTATCTCCGCGGCCTGTGTATAATAACCAATGCTTTGGTCAAAATGGCCCACATGATAGTGCGCATATCCTAAGTCAGCCAGAATCTTTCGACGTTTAGAAGAATCCGAAGTTAAACGTAGGGCTTCCTCCAAAATAGGCAAAGCTTCCCGGTAGGCGCCTCGTTCAAAGAAACGGTTTATCTTGGATACTAAACTATCCACGTTTGCTTGTGCCTGGGCACCTACGCATGTCATTGGCGAACCCTGAAAAACAAGCAAGGTGAGAAACCAAAGTACCTTGGGGATGATATGCGAAAAGGCTGACTTCATGGTGTTGATTGGGATAAATATAGGTTAAAATCTGTTTTTCTATATAAAAGCGGAATAAAAATGTATGTTAAGTTTGGTTTGATATGTGTTTGTGTTGCTTTGGTTCTTGCTCTGTTAGAATCCTCGCGAATGGAATTGATGGTTTCGCGAACAGAAAGAGCCTACTGGCGCATCATGCCCTTTGTTAGCCGCTGGAAATTCAATTACCGTATTGAGTGGAGAAAGCGTCTTTTTCATAGGCGTTTGGGTAGGGAGGGATATGAAGTACTTTGGAAATGAACACGCGGATGATGTAAAATAGCGGGGAGGCATTGCCTCCTAGTTTTTATTTGTTGGGTTTTGATTTTATCTTGGATAAAATTCTGTTCGACCTAGTTATAAAAAATCTGATGGGAAGAGGCAGCCAAAGCCGAAATTACCTTACTTTCTTAAAGGAACATCCACGCCTAAGTGGCAGGATTGCCAATGGTTTTAACCCCTACGAGCCAATTAGCCGGATGGGGGGGCTGTTGGAGTTGCGGCTACCGGAAATTTTGCAGGAGGTAGGCTTGGAGTTTTCCCAGGATTTGAAGGACTACTTACCGTTTTATCAAAATTCGTCGGGAAGGGTAACGAATGCAGTAAACAAAAACCTCCAAGCCTTGATCTGCCAAAGAATTAGAGATATCGGTATGGGCCATGAATTCGAATGGCTTGACGATTCTTCGGATTCCACCAAATACCTACAGTTGTTTTGGTATTGTTATGCACGTTCGGTGAATCCAACGGCTAATAATCTGAAAAGTTGGGCAAGTGTGAAAATTCTTGATGCGCTTTCGTGTTTTTTGGGCTATTTGGATTTTGAAGATTTTATTGCAGGAGAATATCCTCCTCTCACACCAGGCAAGCCAATCAATGTGGTGCTAAAGAAGTTTTTCCTGAGTGAGGAGTTTAAGTTTGTGGAAGACATTATTTTTGAGCTTTTGGCAGAAATGGCAGATCGTTTACCGGAGGAATTACAGCTTCTCACCTGTGACACCGATTTGAGAAGAGGCAGGAAAAGAGAAGGGGAGGAATTTCTGGAAAACCGGGGACTGGAACCGTTAGAGAGTGTACTGGTGATGGGTGAAATGGCCGGGACATCGCAGATTAGAATACAATGCCATGTTTTCAATGAAGTTTGGGCAAATCACAATGGGTCGTGGTCAGATTATTTTGACTACGATGCGCTTAAAGACCCGCATTCAACTGCGTACAAAAAGGTCAAACTATCCATCTATTGGTGTCTTTTCAATCGGTATTTTTTTTACCAAAACCATGAGTTGAGTTATCATTACCTGCATAAAGCGATGGATTTGGGGTTGGATATGCACGAAGTGCCATTTAGGGTGGGAGTGCTGAAGGATTTGATGGAAAAGCCCTTGGTTGCAAAATTGCATTATGTAAATCTACTCAAATTTCTCGGTGTGGAAGATGCTGCTAACCGGCATAAAGAGGTGTCAGAAAGCGGCAAGGGAGAGCCAGAAGCCATTGATACCGGCAGCGGATTCAAAATTGGTGATGATTACATAAAACTAGACGACATTAAGTTTTATTGCCCCCATTTTCATCCCGCTATGAAGACCATGTACTTTGAAATAGTTCGTATGAAACTGTTTTCAGAGCTAAAGCACAAGCTCGATTCTGCCACATTCCAGCGGGTGCTTGACAAGATAATTAAAAATACACGTGGAGAGTGGCTAAAAGAAGAGCATAGGGGGCTTTTCGGAGAGGCAAATTTTGAGATGGGAAAATGGAAATTTCAAAAAAGCGTGGCAGGGGAGTTCGTAAGTCCGGAGGAGATCGCAGACTATTTTGTCAAGGCTGTCACCTATTCCTCCCTTGGCGCGATCCATAAGGAGTGCATTCCCTTCCTGAAAAACTATGGTCGGTTTGAGGAGGTTCGTGCCCTTGTCCGTCAGGTGCATTCGCAACATCCAGCGATCATGTCATTGTATGGGCTTGATGGATAGAGCCGAAATCCAACTAGCCCGATCGACCTACTTGGCGTCCAAGGTAATCACCGATTTTTTTGTTCGATAAATAATAGATTCTTTGATATTGTTGGTTTTAGGAATTGAAGAAAGAAAGCAGAGTCGTAAGGTACCGTATCGAATTTGGAGGTTGTCAGCAGTTGTGGTTTTTGTAGTCGATAAACTGGCGGTGGCGATCCGACACTCGCAGTCAAAACCCAATCCATCTCTGTAGGCTTATGTCAGTCTTAATTTCTCAAAGCGTACACCCTTTCAATGTAACATAGCATATAGTTTTTCAATAACTCGCCACAGGGGTATTTGAGGTATGTTTCTTTCGGTTAATACCTAATCATCTTTTATGCATCTGCAGTAGAATTTTGATCCAGTAAGCCACCCTGAATTGGTTCGAATACCTACTAAATCAGCTACGCTTGTGCCACTTTGAAAAAATACAGCACTTGCGGTAGGCCTATTGCCAGTATGGGATTGAGGATCCATAGGTGTTGCGCTCCACAGTAATGTTGTATTTCCCATCCCTCCAAACATCCCATCAAAATAATAGCCGCCTGGAAGCAGGTTGAATCCATACTCGTTTGTTCCGTTTTGCGTTGAGTTGTTTCCCCAAAGAAATGTAGACCGAAGTGTTTTGCCTGCATTGCTCAATCCCCCTGCAAACGTGATCAATGTTAACCACTCCGTGTCGTTTGGCAGGTGCCAACCTGGTGGACAGGCGATCAATGCAGATTCCCAATCGTACATTCTTCCAAAATCTCTGCAATTGGTTGGATCATTTTCAAAGCAATCACTTTCCACTCCGAAATAATTGAGATTCCTACCAAGCCATGTTTGACTTCCAATTTCTAAAACGGGATAACGCCTATCGTCTCTAGGATCTATAAAAACCATTGAGGGTTCAACTTCAGCAAAAAACTCCAAAGGGCTTCCATGAACCTGCCCTCCCTCCTTATTTCTAACTTCGGCCACCAATCGGGCTACGCCGTCAAAATCTTCGGGAAAAGACCACGTTATCCGGGTCCGGCCCTCGCTGTCGGTCGTTGATGTACTTTCCGAGATGACTCCGTTTCCCTCTTCAACAATCCAATTCACCCGAAAACCGCTTCGGTTCCACCCGCCGAAGCTGGATCGCTCCAACATGAGCACGCCGGGGGTAATTGATTCCCCAGCTTTTCCTTCAAAGCGGAGAGTCGGGTCAAGGTGGTTTGCAGATATACAGGCACGGTACAAAGAGCCGAAGTAGATTTCGGACTCTACCGAAAATTCCAACTGATATCGTGGCATTAACGCGGATACAAATGGAGCTATTTGGGCAACATTATAGGCGACTGAACCCACCTTGAGAATCAGATTGGCAGTTTTCACCTGCTCTTTGGTCAAGGCAAGCAGGGCTTGGGACCAGCCAATGGCATTTAGGCATTCCTCCGAGGAAATCCCCTCCACAAGTAAATTACCAATAATGTCCGTCAAATTGGAGGAAATCCAGGTAATCGCTTCGTTCACGTCAGCTATTTGCCCAGAGAAGACTTGACTCACGAAGGGAGTTAGATCACCGTATAACTGCCCGAGTAGCGCCGATTTGCAATGGGAATTTATCGAAGAGAATACCTCTCCGGCCACCAAAATAACTAACTTCTCAATGGCCATTTGCAGGTTCTTGCTTATCGCTTCATCGCTTTCTTGCGTAAACCTGACAGCATAGCACCCATCCAATAGATTAAGCCCTGCGATCGGTTTGGTAGTAGGCGTAAAAAGGGTACCAATCATTCCTCTTGGCTGAAGCATGGCACTATGGGAAAGATCCCCGGAGGTAAACACTACTTCTACAAAGCTGTATTCGTTGTTTACCATCGTTCCCCCTTCTTCCGGATTTAGCCAGTCGGCATAGTCGATTCGTAGGTTAGCCGACTCTACCAGGAAGTCTGGGACTTCGAAGTAGTTTTCGAGCAAAAAGCGGTTCATCTCCAATAGGAGATCGGCAAAGGTGTCGCTCTCTTGGTATATCGGGGTTCTAGTACCCAACCTACCTCCGATAAACTGTTCAAAATCAGAAAATTCCGAGCTGACATAGAGGGCTTGGAGTGCTTCGTCCCGAATACTCTCTTCCAAGCCATTCACGGCCGGCACAGACCCCAACATAGCCATGGAAACATTCCGCGCATTTAGTTCTACCTCGCTGGAAAGACTGTCTTTTTTCACGAATGCCAATACGTCATTGGACCCCTGATCCAAAACGATCACAAAAGACGGGCGGTCCTTAGGGAAAAATACCCCTTCCTGGATACGGGACGATTCCAATGAATCGACGGAGGTATATACCAAGGTGTTGGTAAAACTGAGGTTGTTGGCTACACGAAGAGGCACTAGCACAGTTTGATCATTTGGAGGAACACGTACTGTCGGCATGGGAGTGACCTGTTGTTCATCTTCGAGTTGCTTGCATGACCAAAAGATCAGTATGTAGAGCAGGAGAAAAAGGAGTTTGCGCATAGTGGATCAAAAATGATTTGTTAAAGGATTGCCTTAGAATCCACTTCACGTCCTACAAAAAAGGCTTAATTTTACAATGTATGAAGTTGTAAATGGTTTTTATTGTAAAAAAGCGAAGCAGTGAAATAAAAGCGTATAAAATGTGGTCGAAAAGTATTTTTTGGATTGTAAATCACGGAAAAGGGGTGATATCTTTTTCCGAGGAACCCTGTTTTTGAGCTTTGTTGGGTCAGATTTTCTCGAAACACCATGACAAAGGATTGGTTATTCCATCCTCGTTTCACCTTTCAGTTCCCCTGCCACACCATCATTTTTCAAATAATCATAGGCTTTTTAAAGTGCTTCGCGTATTTTTCTATACTAAATGCACCAAATTAGCCTACACAAACCCAATTTTACCCGTATGTCTACCGATACGATTTATTTTCGCGGCCTTCACTGTTTCATTATATTAGGCGTGATGCTATTGGTTTCGCTTCCGGAGCTTTCTGCCCAGGGGGAACAGGCCTCACCGCTACAGGTAGGGTGGGCAAGCTCCGATATCACACCGGGGCGGCCGGTGTTGATCGTTGGTCAGTTCTACGCAAGGGTGTCCGAAGGCGTCATGGATCCGTTAACAGCAACAGCCCTCGCGCTGGAATCTTCCACGACGGGACAGACCACTCGGGTAATTTGGATAAGTTGCGATCTGATTGCCATTGGTGACGGCATGCGGGGGCAGGGCAGCCTTCGGGAGGCGGTGAGAAAACGTGTGGTACAACGATTGCCCGAGCTGGCACCCGAACAGATTATCCTAAACGGTACCCACACGCATGCGGCACCATTGGTTTCCACGGAAATGGACGTGGAGGAGCTCTATGGAGTAAGTCTCAATGCCATGGCCCCTGGAGTCGAGGCCATGCCGCCTGCAGCCTACCTGGACTTTGCAGCGGATCGGATCGCCGACGCGGCGGTGGCGGCCTGGCAGTCCCGACGCCCGGGTGGGATGAGCTTTGGCCTGTCCCATGCGGTGGTGGGGGTTAATCGACTTCAGGCACTCAAATCCGGTAGGTCGCAGATGTATGGGAACACGAATAGTCCCGACTTTTCGCATATAGAGGGTCACGAAGATCACAGCCTCAACCTGATGTTTTTCTGGGACGAAGACCGACAAGTAACCGGCATGATTGTCAACCTAGCCGTACCCTCCCAGGTAAGTGAACACTCGTATGAGCTTTCTGCGGATTTTTGGCACGAGACTAGAGCTGAATTGAGGGAGAGGTTTGGGTCTGATCTCTATGTGCTGCCGCAGGTAAGTGCCGCGGCAGACCAGTCCCCGCATATCATGATAGGGCAGCGGGCGGAATCCCGCATGCAGGAGCTGTTGGGCTTTGCTCCGGAACAGACCGGCAGGGGCAGTATGGGCCACCGCAGGCAGATAGCCCTGCGTATCGCAGACGGAGTAGCTGCTATCTTTCCCCTTATGCAGAATGTGATCTCTTGGAACCCCCGTCTGGGGCATTCCATGGAAGAATTGGCGCTTTCCCGGCGCTTGCTTTCGGAGGCAGATGTGGACGAAGCGTTGCGGGATGCAGAAATCTGGGGGCGGCGGTTTTTTCAAATGAAGGAGGATATAGCGCATGAGCCCGCGCGCATGCAGAATCCCCGCTGGTACAGGGAGATTACGGCCGCCCATACGCATTTGAAGCGAGGTAGGGCAGTGGTCGAACGGTTTGAACAGGAAAAGAAGGAACCCACCCTACCCATCGAGGTGCAGGTGCTTCGTATTGGTGACGCTGTTTTTGCCACCAATCCCTTCGAACTTTACCTCGACTATGGCATGCAGATGAAAGCGCGAAGTGCAGCCGTACAGACCTTTGTCGTTCAGCTCGCCGGATCCGGTACCTACCTGCCCACCCGCAGGTCTATCGCCGGTGGGGCCTATGGAGCCATCCCCGCTAGTACACTGATTGGGCCGGAGGGTGGAGACGAATTGGTAGCGGGTACCCTACGAATGATCGGTTCCCTCTTTTCCGAGCCATGAACGCAGAAAAGGTTTGTTGCTACAGTCCGTCTACAGGTTATCCTTTACCGTTTAGGTTATTTTCTTTTTAGATACCATCTGAAATTTGGTATCTTGTTGCTAATAACTTTAAATGACCCGCATGATGGAACCCATTGACCGAAGAAAATTTCTGAAAACCAACGCGCTGATCGGTGCAGGAGCGGTAGCAGGCCTTTCCTCCTTTGCGCCTTGGGCCCACAGCAGCAGCGATGTAACCAAGCCCGCGCTCCTTGGAGGCACCCCCATTCGCACCTCCCCTTGGCCCAAATGGCCGCAATGGGATAAAGACAAAGACGAGGAGTTGGTTCTTAAGGTGCTTCGGAGTGGGGTATGGTCGCGGGATAAGGTAGTGGCAGAATTTGAAGCCAAATGGGCCGAAACCCTGGGAGCAAAACGATGCCTCACCGTGGTTAATGGCACCAATGCGCTGATAGCTGCGCTCGTGCAGTCCAAAATTGGTGGGAGAGACGAAGTGATCGTGTCTTCCTATACCTTTATTGCCACCATCGTAGCCATCTTGCAGACCGGAGCGATGCCGGTTTTCGTGGATTCCGACCCGGAGACCTTTCAGCTGGATGCCTCCAAAATCGAAGAAAAAATAACCCCCCGCACACGGGCCATATTGCCGGTACACATCCTCGGATTGCCGGCAGACATGGGGAAAATTATGGATATAGCCCAGCGCCATGACTTGGTGGTGATTGAAGATGCCTGTCAGGCCTGGCTGGCGGAATGGAATCACCAAAAGGCCGGCACCATAGGCCATGCCGGATGCTTTAGTTTTCAGAATTCCAAAAACCTTCCCATGGGAGAGGGGGGAGCGATCGTAAGCGACGACGATGATTTTATGGACCGTTGTTTTTCCTATCATTCCTATGGATTTCCCTATGGAAATATTGGAGCAACCAATGTCAGTGCGGTCTTGGCGGGAACCAAACTACGCCTTTCCGAGTACCAGGCAGCCATCGGGCTTACCTTACTGCCCCGACTGGATGGGGAAACTCAGCTGCGAAGCCAAAATGCTGCATATTTGCGCAGCAAGATCGAGGGTGTCCCGGGAATCAGCCCCTATGTGCTGTACCCCGAGGTGACCAGGGCATCGTTCCATCTTTTTCCGTTCCGCTACCACCGGGAGGCATTTCATGGCATGTCCAGGGAAGTTTTCCTCAAGGCATTGCAGGCAGAGGGAATCCCCTGTTCCAGTGGCTACGTGCCGCTGAATGACAAGCTTTACCTAAAAGACGCCTTCGAATCCAAAAATTACCAAAAAATGTACGAGGCCAAGGAGCTGGACTTCGAGGCTTTTATAGCTAAGAACCAGTGTCCGGAAACGGACCTGCTATGTCAGGAAACCGGTGTATGGATTTTTCAGAGCCTTTTGCTGGGCACCAAGCAGGACATGGATGATATCGCCAACGCCATCCAAAAAATCCAGGCCAATTCGGAAGCACTTGCCAGACATCAGGCTTAATCCTCCTTTTTTATTACAGCATGTCACAAAAAAAATTGCGGGCGAACGCCTTTTATTCTGGATTTCCCTACGCGCACGACACCTACCTTGCATTAAGCAAGGCCAGTGACGGGAAATTATACTATATTCTATCTTCCGAGCGGTTGGATGTGGGCGGTCAGCTTTATTCCTTTGACCCCCAAACCGACGCCACCACTTTTTTGGCAGACTTGACCGAAATATGTGGGGAAAAGGGCCGCAGGGCCATCCCACAGGGAAAAAGCCACGTGGAGTTTTATGAGTCGGAGGGAAAGTTGTTTTTTGGCACTCATGTAGGCTTCTATGAGATGATCCAGGGAATGGAAAGATTGCCCCAAAATCCACCGGAAGGGTATGGATTGTATCCGGGAGGCCATTTCTTGTCCTACGACCTACATACTGGCGCCGTGGCACGTCTGGGGCTTATGCCCGATGGGGAGGGCATCCTCAGCATGGCGATGGACACCGATCGCCGTCAGATCTGCGCAATCTCCTGGCCCACAGGTATGTTTGTGCATTTGGATTTGACTACGGGAATCCTTCGGAAAATAGGCCCGGTATCGGAGCGAGGGGAAGCCGGTGAGGTAGGTAAGGATTACCGTGTGCTCTGCCGTTCTTTATTGGTAGATCCCGATACGGGAATTGTTTACCTGTCAAATGCGGAGGGTGATATTCTTTTTTATGATCCAAAAGTCGGCGGCCCACTTCAAGTGTTGGACGACGTGAATTTGAGGCTCGATTATTTTGGTAGGTATGACCCTACTCAGCCCGGAAGCATGGGGTATAATTGGAGAAAGGTACTGTGGAGTAAGCGGGAGGGGGTAGCCTATGGCATCCATGGCAACTCGGGTTACCTGTTTCGATTTGACCCAAAGCAACCCAAACTCGAGGTGATCGAGCGCCTTTGTTCCTTACCTTCGAAGCGTTCGGGTATGTTTGACCAGTTTTCCTACGGGTATTTGGGCCTGCAGTTTGGTCCGGACGGAGATACGCTGTATTACCTTACAGGTGGTCCCGTCATATGCGATGGCAAACGGCTAGAAGGTGAACGTCAAATTGCCAAAGGAGGAGCCAAGGGATTGGAGAATCTCCATTTGGTAACCTACCAGGTGTCTGAAAACCGCTACACAGACCATGGAGCCATCCATTATTCCGATGGCGCTATACCCACCTATGTCAATTCGATCGCCATAGACGATCTGGGAAGAGCCTATGCGCTCGCACGCATGCAAACTTCCGTGGGGGAAATCCAAGATCTGATCCGAATCGAACGGGAATCGGATGCAAACGGTTTATAATAAGAAATGAACTGTTTGTTTTTGAAAGGGTAAGGTTTATGCGTCCAATCGCTCTCCTATTGGTAGTCTGTGAGTTAGTCCAACTGAAAATAAAAAGTTAAAAGATAATTTGTTTTCGCTTGTTTAATTTTTGAAATTAATTGCGCAATTAGCAGAGAGGGCGTAGGATAAATTCTGCGCCTTTAACCCAAAATAACTATGAAGCCTACCGATACCCAGAATCCGGAGTATTACCACAAGGTCGTGGATTGCCAGTACGCCTGCCCTGCCCATACGCCGGTTCCCCATTACATTCGACTCATTGCGGCCGAGCGCTATACCGAAGCCTATATGGTCAATTGGGAGAGCAACGTTTTCCCCGGAATTTTAGGAAGAACCTGTGATCGTCCTTGCGAGCCCGCCTGCCGCCGAGTGCGCGTGGAGGAGGAGCCTGTGGCCATTTGCCGCCTCAAGCGGGTAGCCGCAGATAACAAGGGCGATGTGCGGCAACACATGCCCCAAGGGCCGTTTCCATCCAACGGGAAAAAGATTGCCCTGATAGGTGGAGGGCCTGCCTCCCTGACCGTAGCACGCGACCTCGCTCCCTTGGGCTATGAAATTCACCTTTTTGACGAGCAAATAGCCGGCGGCGGGATGATGCGCAGTCAGATTCCTGCTTTTCGGCTGCCAGAGGAGGTATTAAACGAAGAAGTAAACCACATTTTGGATATGGGTATCCATACCCAGTTTTTGACCTATGTAGACAGTCTCAAGGGGGTGTTGGAAAAGAAGTACGATGCCGTCTTTGTAGGGACGGGGGCACCGAGAGGAAAGGATCTCCCCAAGTTGCCGGGACGGCAAGAGGCCGATGCCTTTATTCATATCGGTATCGAATGGTTGGCTTCGGTGGCTTTTGAGCATACCCATAAAATCGGCAAAAAGGTAATCGTCTTGGGCGGAGGAAACACCGCCATGGACTGCTGCCGCACCTCGCGACGCTTGGGTGGAGAACAGGTGAAAGTGGTGGTCCGTAGCCCGTTCAGCACCATGAAGGCTTCCCCCTGGGAAAAGGAGGATGCCATGCATGAGGATGTAGAGATATACGACAACCACGTGCCGTTAAGCTTTGAGATGGCGGATGGAAAACTGGCAGGGATGATGTTCCAGAAAGTAAAGGCCGTCTACGATGAAAAGGGCAAACGGCAACTTTTGCCCACCGGCGAACAGGATGTGTTCATAGAAGCCGACGAAGTGCTGATTGCCATCGGACAGGAAAATAGCTTTCCTTGGATCGAACGGGATCTGGGTCTGGAATTTGACGACTGGGAAATGCCCATCGTGGATAAGGTGACCTTTCAATCCACCGTTCCGAAGGTGTTTTTTGGAGGAGATGCAGCCTTTGGGCCTGAAAATGTCATTACAGCCGTTGCGCACGGGCACCAGGCCGCGGTGTCCATGCACCTATTCTGCGAAGGAAAGGATGTGCGGCAGCGTCCGGCTCCCTACACCAACCTGATGAGTACCAAGATGGGTATCCACGAGTGGAGCTATGACAGTGAGGTGGCGAGAGATACCCGCTATGCAGTACCCCAAGCCGCCAAAGAGCTCACGCTGGTGGATCGGAAGAAGGAAGTAGAATTGGGTTTTGACCTGCCCACCGGATTCAAAGAGGCACAACGCTGCCTAAACTGTGACGTACAGACGGTCTTTAAAGAAGACCGTTGCATTGAATGCGATGCCTGTATGGATATCTGTCCTACCTCCTGTATCACGTTTACCACCAACGAAAATGAAATGGACCTCCGGCAAAAATTGCTTGTTCCGGCCGAAAACCTTACCCAGGATATTTTGGTGTCTGACACCTTAAAAACCGGAAGGGTCATGGTGAAGGACGAAGATGTATGCCTCCATTGTGGGCTTTGTGCCGAGCGATGCCCCACCTCTGCATGGGATATGCAAAAATTTTTCTACAGTGTTACCAAAGCCAGCAGTTTATGAGTAGTACAGTAACCGCCGTGATGACGAAGAAAAAGGTAAACGATTTTGTCATCCGTTTTGCCAATGTGAATGGAACAGGTTCGGCCAGTGCAAACTTCCTCTTTGCCAAGGCGATCTTTCGAATGGGTATACCCGTTACACCCAAAAACATCTTTCCATCCAATATACAAGGGCTTCCCACTTGGTATGAAGTGCGCGTCAGCGAAAAGGGCTACCTGGGCAGACGGGAGGGGGTAGATTTGATGGTGGCAGTGAACGCCCAAAGTTTACGACAGGATATAGCAAGCGTTAGGTCCGGTGGATACCTGATTTACGATAGCACCAAGAAAATGCACCAAGACTTTATCCGCCCCGACATCCATTACCTGGGCATACCCATGATGGAGATGTGCAATACGCATTTTTCCGATCCCCGTCAGCGGCAACTGTTCAAAAATATCATCTATGTCGGCGCCCTGTCGGTGTTGCTGAATATCGAATTTGAGGTGCTGGAGGGTTTGCTGGCCGAGCAGTTTGCTGGCAAAGAGAAGCTGATAGCGCCCAACGTAAAGGCGCTGAAATTAGGTGTCAACTACGTGATGGAGCAGTTTGTATACCCCTTGGATTTTCATCTGGAACGAAAGAATCTGGTTGGCTACCGTATCCTGGTAGATGGCAACACGGCTTGCGGACTGGGAGCAGTGTACGGGGGAGCCACGGTGGTTGCCTGGTATCCGATTACTCCTTCCACGTCAGTGGCTGAAGCCTTTGAGAAATTTGCATCCAAGCTAAGAATCGATAAGGAGACCGGAAAGAAGAAATATGCCATCGTACAGGCAGAAGACGAGCTTGCGGCGATTGGAATGGTGATAGGAGCCAATTGGAATGGAGCACGTTCTTTTACAGCAACCAGCGGCCCGGGTGTATCCCTGATGAACGAGTTTATTGGTCTATCCTATTTTGCCGAGATTCCGGCGGTGCTCATCGACGTGCAGCGTGCCGGGCCAAGTACCGGTATGCCCACTCGAACCCAACAGTCGGATGTGTTGCTGGCCGCCTTTGCTTCTCATGGTGACACGAAGCACGTTCTTCTTTTTCCCTCCACGCCCAAAGAGTGCTTCGACATGACGGCCGAAAGCTTTGAGTTGGCTGAATTCTTACAAACTTTGGTGGTCCTGATGACCGATTTGGACTTGGGCATGAATGACCATATGAGTGAACCGTTCTCCTGGGACGACACAAAAGCTTATGACAGGGGCAAAGTCCTTTCGGTAGATGAGCTGGAAAATATGGGACGGTATGGCCGATACCTCGATGTGGACGGTGATGGTGTTCCCTACAGGACTATTCCCGGTACCCACCCTACCAAGGGAGGGTTTACCACCCGGGGAACTTCTCGGGATGAATATGCGGTCTACACAGAGGACAACAAGGCCTATCAGCGTAACATGGAGCGTCTACTCCTGAAATGGGAGACGGCCAGAGACCTGGTGCCGGCACCTGAGCTGTATCAGGAGAGCCAAAGAAGCGAATACGGCATCTTGTTTTATGGTACCTCCACCTACTCTTCGGAAGAGGCCAGAGATTTATTGGCCGAAGTAGGTACTGACTTGGATGCCATTCGAATCAAAGCATTTCCCTTCAATGACACAGTGAAGGCTTTCATCTTGTCTCATAAGCAGGTGTTCGTGGTCGAGCAAAACCGAGACGCGCAACTGCGGTCTCTGTTGATGTTGGACCTAGGCGTTTCCCCCGAAAAGCTGATTCCTGTGCTGAACTTCGACGGTATGCCTATTACCGCCGACTTCATCGCAAAGACGATTACCTCCCACCTTAACCTAGCATAGCAAGAATATGACATTCGTTAAACCGATATTCAGGCATCCCAAACTGCCCAAAAACGATATAGGATACACCTTGAAGGAATACGAGGGTGCCATTTCCAACCTTTGCGCAGGTTGCGGTCACGACAGTATCAGTGCCGCCATCGTGCAGGCTTGTTTTGACCTTTCCATCGAGCCCCATAAGGTTGCCAAGATTTCCGGCATCGGGTGCTCTTCAAAGACACCTGCTTTCTTTTTGGGCAATTCCCACGGATTCAATTCCGTTCATGGCCGTATGCCTTCCGTTGCCACGGGGGCTAATCTGGCCAACAAGGACCTGGTCTATTTTGGGGTTTCCGGGGATGGCGATACCGCCTCCATCGGGATGGGACAATTTGTACATGCCATCCGCCGCAATTTAAATATGGTGTATTTGGTTATGAACAATGGCTGCTACGGCCTCACCAAAGGGCAGGACTCAGCAACGGCAGATTTGGGATCAAAAAACAAGTCCGGATCCATCAATCCGTTCCAGCCAGTAGACTTGGCCAGCCTTGCGGTTGAGCTAGGTGCTACCTTTGTGGCGCAAAGTTTCAGCGGCGATAAGGGACAATTGGTGCCCCTGATCAAGGCGGCTATCCACCACAAAGGATTTGCCTTTATCAACGTAATTTCACCCTGCGTTACGTTCAATAACAACGTGGGTTCCACCAAGTCATACGACTTCGTGCGCGATCACATCGAAGCTACCGGCAAATTGGATATTGTGCCGCGTCAATCGGAAATCAATGTGGACTATGCCGAGGGAACATCCACACAGGTTACCATGCACGACGGTTCCCTACTTCAGTTGGAAAAGGTGGCTACCGATTGGGATCCCCAGGACCGAGTTTCCGCCATGCAGGCGATTCAACGGGCGAGGATGCAAGAGCAGATCATTACCGGCCTATTGTATGTGCAGACGCGGTACGGAGATTTGCACGATATTTTGCATACCGTGGATAAGCCCTTGAATCAGTTGCAAACGGAAGAGCTGAATCCCGGAGCCGCTGCCCTTGAAAAGATCAACGCAAGTTTTTCTTGAGCTAACTACAAGACAGTTTCGTGAATCCTTGAGCCTAAACTATATGGGCTCAAGGATTTTTTGTTAGTCGTTCATGCTGATATTGATGAAACTGGCAATGCCAAACCGCATCCCTCCCCGTAGCGGGTTTCGGTTTTCAAATCCCACGCCGGTTTCCACCCGGAATATGCGAAACAGGTTATCCAGCGAATACCCCAATTCCCAGTAGTGAGGAGAGTTGGCAGTTTTCAAGTAATTAACAAACACGTTTTCCCGTAGGCCAGAATACCGCAACATGGGAAGCTGGGTGAAAAGGAACTTCCGGAATTGGTAGTGTACAATGCCGCCCACATAGTGGCTTTTTGTACTGTACAGGTAGTAATCCATAAACCGATAATGGGAGGTGACTCCCATGTTAGCAAAGAGTGTACGGTTGCCGCTAAAGTGCTTATAGTCCGCAAAAAACACATTTTCCTCCTGGATAAAAGTTCCCGCCGTCAAGTTGAAATGCAGCTTTCCACTTACTCCGAGATCGATACCGTGTTCGATATTGGCTTCTACCCAGTCAAAAGATGCAGTTGTAAGCCGATCCCCCCTTGGAAAAGCCTTGGTATAGGAAAGGTTGACGAGGGGAGCGGACCCGTATAGCGGATATTTGCGTCCATTTCGGATGCGGTATTTCAGTCCTGGTCGCCATTCTACGCTGTTTTGCCACAGCAGTGCCCGGTGTCTGTCAAAGGCCCCGGCTGTGGCTTCGATGTTTTCAGGTCTGTTGTCACTGAAGGTCCGTCGGGTATCGCTGTGCCAACTGTAGTTTGACTGGTTTTCCAGCGACCTACGCTCCGCATACGTGAACTTGGACCTGTACGTAATCCCATCGTGTAATCGGTGAAAAAAATACGCTTCGACAAAGTCCTGTGCGTAAAGTTTCATATAGTTCTGCCGTAAAAGCAAGGAATATGCCATATTCACGTGTTCGGAAATGGGGTTGTCCCTGTTGAATTGGAACACATAGGAACCACCCGTGATCCCAAATGTCATTCCCTTTCGTCCCTGTGTGATCGCCCTACGCACGTCTAACGTACCGTATAGCTGTTCGCTGCCAAACCCGTATCGGATTTCAGGGCGGAAATTCCAGGATTTTCGAAGTACCGTGGTGGAGTCAGCCATTTTTTCTGATTTTTCCATACGGTAAAAGCCAGCCAAGCCCACCTTAAATCCTTCTACGGTGTTGAAGGAAAACCGGGAGATATTGTTGTGAAATCCAGCGGAACGCCCATTGCCGAAATGGTATCGTCCACCGCTCAGGATGTCAAAGGGGGAAAATTTACGCTTGGCTTTGGCCGAAACCGAGTCTTCTTTGGCCAGCTTGGCGGCCTCGATCACTGCCAGGCTATCATCCCTCCGGTAACCCCTGATTTCGGCTTCAGTAAGTTTTACCGGGCGTATGCTGTCCCAGTAGGTCAGGCTTCGTTTGGAGGCAAGCGAGTCAATGGAGTAATGCCGTTCTGTAGTGACCTCGGGGTTTTCCTGCTCCTTTAAACTTTCCTTTTCGTAGGCGTTGACCAGTTTTCGGAATTCCTTTCTGGTCATCTTGTCCGCTTCGGCGAGTTGATCGATGGCAGACGCTTTCCGGTCCATTTTTTGGATGTCATCGGGGACCTGATCGATTTTTTCATCGATCAGGGTGGGTTCCGTCGCCAAATCCGGATTCAGTGTCACTTCGTAATCACTCGTCGAAGCCAGGTAGTGATACTCTCCGGCAAACCCGAAGAATTTACCGGAAAAGCGGTAGGTATGGGTAGCGGGCATCCACACCCCTTCGGCTACCGGTCTATAGAGCTGCTTCACGTCGATCTGGAATCCCAGCAGGGAGGTGCGGAGGTCTAGGCTATGAATGGACCATACGTCTTCGATAATGTGTATATATCCCTCAAAAACCCGCTCACCGCGGGATCTGGGAGTGACCCGGATGCGGTTGACAACCACGCCCTCTTCCAGATAAGATCCCTCGTACCGAAACCGGTAATAGGCAAAAGCCGCAGGAGCTAAAGGGGAAATGGCCTCGTTGATCTTAGGTTGGTAAAAGCTTGCCCCGATATAGGGTGCAGGAGAGGTTTGGTTGCTTTCTCCCTGAGATCGTATGCTGATTACCGTTTCCTCCACGTAATTTGGCTGGCGAAAGGTCAGCCGCGATACGGACTCACTGGTATAGGCTTCGTTTGCCTTGATACCGTCTTTTTCCATCTCTTTTTTCAGTAGGAACGGTATGTTGGTAAGTTGTCCAGTGCCTTTGATGTACGCAATGAATGTGTACTCTTGGACCTGCAAGCGGTGAAATTTTGCCTTGGCTATTGCCTTGCGCATGATAGTCAGTGCCGGATCTTCCTGTTTATTACTGACCACCACTTCTCGCAGCGCATAGGTTTGTTCCGCTAGAGAAAAATCGACAGTTGCCCAACCCGAAGGAGGGACTTCGACAGTTTTGACCTCTGTGGCATACCCAAGAAACTGCGCCACGATGTCGTAACGCCCCGGTGCGAGCCGGATTTCAAAGATGCCCAGTTCATTTGCGGGTGCCCCCTCCCCGGTATTACGAATCAGTAGCGAGGCAAAGGGGAGGGGCGACCCTTGCTCAGAAACTACGCTGCCCCGAACACCCTGCGCTTGCAGGTACTGGGTAGCGTTTGGCTCCATCCAAAAAATGATTAAAACGACGAAAAGACCTGTTCGCATGTAATCGTAGAAAACGTTATTCCCTAGTACGCATTTTGGAGTCAAAAGGATTTTTCCAAATTATGGAAAACGCACTGGAAAGGAGATTTTGTTGTTTAACTAACAAATAGAAATCTCTAAACAATTTATATTTTTTTTCGGTTAAAACATACATCAACAGGTCTATAAGCGGGTCTAATGTTTTAATTTTGTTAAACAAATAATTAATTGTGTTTTGGTATTTTTTTAAATCAAACAATTGAATATTACGGTTGTTTAAGGTATTGTAACTATCCAAAACCAATACCATGATAAAATTACTGAGTACATTCGTAGTGGCCTTGTTTACAAGTGTAACATTGATGGCCAATGACGGCATTGACAAGCCCGTCAAAGAAAAACCAGACATGGACATCGTTGACTTGGCAGCAAGTACCGATTTCCTGTCTACGCTAGTAGCTGCCGTCAAGGCAGGCGATTTGGTAGACGTACTGAAAGGCGACGGCCCATTTACCGTCTTTGCGCCAACCAACGAAGCATTTGCAAAACTGCCTGCCGGAACGGTGGAATCGCTGTTAAAGCCTGAAAACAAAGATAAGTTGATAGCCGTTCTGACGTACCATGTGGTGCCAGGGATTGTGAAGTCAACGGACCTGAAAGATGGACAAAAAGCCAAAACGGTGCAGGGTCAAGAAATTACGGTTTCTTTGAGTGGAGGAAAAGCTATGATCGATAACGCCACCGTGACAGCTGCCGATATAGAAGCTACCAATGGAATCGTCCATGTAATCGACTCGGTCATATTGCCGAAGTGATTAGTGATCTAATAAAGTGTCAAAAGCCCTCACCGTGTTTAATTAGCGGTGAGGGTTTTTTTTATACCTATTTCTTCACCAATCAGTTTGGCAACCAAGGGGTATTTGTTCAGGGTAAGGCAAAAGTCAATATCGGCCTCAATTTCGTAATTTTGGAGTCGTTTGGCGTGGGAGGCTTTTTTTAGGAATCCCGACAGGTCATCTTGCACATGTTGGTACAAAGCCTCCATCGCTAGGGTACCGTCACAATCGTACGGAAACCGAAGCAACGAGGCCAAGGCCCCTGCATAGAGTGAATCTTCCAAGTTAAACTTCCCCTTCCAGCCTGCACAAAGGATCAATACCGGCTTTTTTAGTTCGATTAGGTAGGAAGCAGTAGCTTGCAGGTTTAAGAAGGCGCCGATAAGGACCTCGTCGGCGTCGGTTTTGGATCGCTCGATGGCTACAGTGCCATTGGTCGTGGTCATAGCGACCCGTTGACCCTCAAATGCTCGGTTCAAGTAACTGAGAGGCGAATTGCCTAGGTGGAAGCCTTCCGTTTTTTGTCCGTTACGCTCCCCTGCTGTCAGGTATCCTGCATGCCCCAAGGCACGGCAGGTTTCCAAATCTTCTACCGGACGGATACTGCGCACCCCATTGGCCAAGGCGGTGACCATGGTGGAGGTTGCCCTGAAAATGTCAACGACGACCACGGCTTTTCCACGGAGGTCGTGCAGGTGTACCAGTTCGGGGCTGAAACAGATTTCCAATAAATTCATTTTTGCAGCAGAGGTGTTTAGTTTGATAATAGAGGCAGTTTTTGAACGGTGGCTCCGATGGTTTTATTCCGTATGCCAATGGCTACTTGGGTGCCCGGTTTGGCGTAGGCCGTTTCCACATACCCCAATCCAATGCCTATGCCCATGCTGGGGGATTGTGTTCCGGAAGTCACCTCTCCGATTACCTGCCCCTCGGTGTTCAGAATGGGGTAGTGGGAGCGGGGGATTCCTTTTTCGGTTAATTTGAATCCGACTAGTTTTCTGCCGACACCGGATTCCTTTTGCTTTTTGAGTTGATCGGCGTTGATAAAATCTTTGGTGAATTTGGTAATCCATCCCAAACCTGCCTCTATAGGGGATGTCTCGTCCGTAATATCGTTTCCGTAGAGGCAGTATCCCATTTCCAAGCGTAGGGTGTCCCTGGCTCCTAGTCCAATAGGTTTAATTCCTACCTGTTCTCCGGCTGCGAAGACGGCATTCCAGACATCCAACGCGTCCTGATTTTTCACATACAGCTCGAATCCACCCGCGCCAGTATAGCCCGTGGCGGAGATGATGACATCCGTTTTTCCAGCGAGGGTGCCTACAGCGAAATGGTAAAAGGGAATAGCGTTTAGATCCACATCCGTTAGTGGCTGCAGTACTTCCTTGGCCAGGGGCCCTTGCACGGCAAACAGGGAGATTTCGTCCGAGATATTCTCCAGTTGCGCACCCATGGTATTGTGCTTATTGATCCAATCCCAGTCCTTTTCAATGTTAGACGCGTTTACGACAAGCATATAGCTTTCTTCGGCCATTTTATAAACCAGCAAATCATCCACTATGCCGCCGGTTTCATTGGGAAAGCAGGAATATTGGGCTTGGCCGATACGAAGCGTAGAGGCATCATTGGAGGTTACCCGTTGGATGAGGGTCAGGGCTTGGGGACCTGTGACCAAAAACTCTCCCATGTGGGATACATCAAAGACACCTACCTTCTCCCTGACGGTCTTGTGTTCTTCTATGTCAGAGCTATAGCGTACAGGCATATCAAAGCCTGCAAAAGGAACCATTTTAGCTCCCAGTGAGCAATGGGTCTCGTGGAGTGTGATTTTTTTTATTTCTTCTGGCATGTGGATTGGGTGGTTTTTTAAAGTGTGGTAAATGGGAAACGGTGTTGGCATACAAGGAAAAAGGCCAGAATGCCGAAAAAATGGCAAACAGTCTGGCCTTTAACATATACATGCTTGAATATGGGATGGATGTCGCCACGAAATTAGGAAGCGTGGCACGCCGATGTGTCAAACGGAAAAACTCTCGCCACAGCCACAGGTTCGGCTGGCGTTGGGGTTTACGAATTGAAACCCTTTTCCGTTCAAGCCATCTGAAAATTCCAGGATAGTGCCTGCCAAATACAAAAGGCTTTTTCTGTCTACAATGATCTTAACGCCTTTGTCTTCAAATACCTGATCGGTGTCGGAAAGCTGACTGTCAAAACCCAAATCATACATCAGCCCGGAACAGCCACCGCCTTTCACAGACACTCGGATATTGTCTTGGTCGGCTCTATTCTCGATTTGTTTTAATTCCAAGATACGCTCTTTGGCTTTTTCTGAAACGGTAATCATAGATGAGTTGATTGGTTATGTAACACAAAGTTAACGGTTACGCTCCTTTTTAACCGAAATACCGGTTGAAAAATTCATTTCATCCAAGTGGAATCGGTTTTTTTTTCTGGATAGACCTCCCTGAGCGGTTTGGAATTCTCACCTTCTCTTGTAGCGTAATTGCAAAGTAGTAGATTTGTAAAAGGGATGAAGGAGTACGGGTGCGGAATACCTGAAAAGACTTTTCTTCGATGGCATTTGTGCAAAATAACAGGGAAAAAATAAATTCGAATATGAAATCCTATGAAGCGATAAATTGGTATGAAAAAGATACTGATGAGGTCTATGACTACCTATTTGAAGAACTTGAAGAGAATGAACAGTACCCTTTCTTCTCTTGGCTGACACAGCATTTTCCGGATTTGGAAATTGATTGGCTTGAAACCTTTGAGGATTTGAAAGAAGCATTGATCCTAAATGAGCAGATTGACGAGGTCCTTTCTTTTGTAGCATGGTATAGGCAAAAATACCCCGAAGATTACAGCGAACGATATGAATTCATTGAAAAGGATTTATGCGACTATTTTTTCTTCAAGAAAGATATAAATAGATTGCAGGAAAGGATTGCCTTTATACAGCAACATCCTGTGCCTGCCATAGATACCTTAACGGTTAGGCTGCTTTTTCAACTGATTTATCATGGTTACTATGATCTGGCAGTGAGTTATGCCGAAGCTGTTTGGAAGCCTGTTGATGAATCAGAAGAACTGATTGGGTTTGCAGCATACCCTTTTATACATACCATTTATGTAAGCCAACTTCAAATATATCATGAGGCACACCTCAATGGAATTAATTTGGATGAAAACAAACTGTTTACTCAAATGGTATCCATGGGTTATAGTGAGGATAGGGCCATTTTTAACGAGGTAATGCGGGCTTTGAAGGGAGATTTTTCCAGAGAAGAGGTTGAGGAGAGTATTAACAATGGAAAGGATGGCCACATGTTGGCACTAAATATCCATTTTTTAAAGTACATGCTACATACCTATCAGCTTCCTTTTGTTTTTTCTGAATGGATATGGGATTTTATTTCCACTACAGAAATATTCGGCAAGCAAAAGGGCGTTGAAAACTGGTTTTATATAGAGGCGATAACGTTGGACAAGTATATTGCAAAGAAATATGATGCCTTCATGGGTTCGAACGAGTTGGAGGTATTTGGAAAAGTTTGGGGACTCGATTTTGTCTTTGATTTTTTCCATCAGCGGAATTTACTGTCAACCCAGCATTATACCAATGGAATAGAAAACCTGGCCTATTTCAGAAATGAATTGATGCGCATTGCAAATGAAAGTCTTTGGCAAATGACGTTTGTATTTGAGTGGCCTAGGACCGACACCGTTGTTGTTGACCCATCGGAGAAACTCCTCTTTAGTCAAACCTTTGGCAAGTACCCTTCAGAGGCAAGGGAAATCGTGGGTCGATACGTGTCTATGTATCAAACTCCTTTTCGGATAAGAAAGGAATTGAAGTTAAATGATGCCAGGAAAAACAAGCCTACATCCATATGGTCGGAATATGCATCTTACGTGAAAGAGGAGCCCAAAGTCGGTAGAAACGATTTGTGTCCATGTGGTAGTGGCAAGAAATTTAAAAAATGTTGCATGGATACATAAGGCACAAACGAAGTAACCCGCAAAAATGGAACTCAAAAATAGGAGACCTTCGGATCGGCAATTCTATTTTCGCAGGGATGAACATATCATCCACAATATTGGGGGTAAAGGTGGGGTTTTAAATGAACCTATTTGCGGTATTGTTTTGGTCAATAGTGCTTATGTGGTCCATGATCAGGTGAAACTCATTTTCTCACCCTTTTAGACCGAAAATCCAAAACTCCCACGAAGCAAAGCCATTTGGGTGTTAACTTAAACACGGAAATTCCAAAATCAACTTTTGAAATGCTAAGTTAAACCTCTGGTCCCGTTTTAGGGGAGTATTAAAACAATGAATAATCCTTTACCTTTAAAGATCATAACGTTCCGAACGCATGCAAATTGAACATATCGGTATCGCCGTAAAGGACCTCGAGGCCTCCAATGCATTATTTGAGAAGTTGCTCGGGGAAGGCCCCTACAAGCAGGAAACCGTGGAGGCCGAAGGGGTGATCACCTCGTTTTTTCGGGTGGGAGAGAGCAAGGTGGAACTGCTGCAGGCTACCCGTGAAGACAGCCCCATCGCCAAGTTTCTTCAGCGTAGTAAGGAGGGAATGCATCACATAGCCTTTGCCGTGGAAGATATTTATGCGGAAATGGAGCGCTTGCGGAAAGAGGGCTTTACCTTGCTTTCAGAGCAGCCCAAGAGAGGTGCCGATAATAAATTAGTTGTATTTTTGCACCCAGCCAGTGCCAATGGCGTGCTGGTGGAGCTATGTCAAGAGATAAAATCGAGCGAAGAAGATGTCTAAACGTACAGAAATCAGTGAATTGGGGGAATTTGGTTTGATCGAAAAGCTGCAGCAGCAGATCGAAATTTACCATGACACGACGATCTTGGGAGTAGGCGATGACGCCGCTGTCATAGACTGTGGAGCAAATTATCGGGTGGTTACCACCGATCTCTTGGTAGAAGGGGTGCATTTTGATCTTTCGTACTGTCCATTAAAGCATTTGGGATTCAAAGCAGTGGCGGTAAACGTGAGCGATGTAGCTGCCATGAATGCCCTACCCAAAGAGATCACGGTCAGCATAGCCCTTTCCAACCGGTTTTCTGTGGAGGCTGTCGAGGAACTGTATGAAGGGATTCAATTGGCGGCCAAACATTACAACGTGGATTTGGTGGGAGGTGATACCACAGCCTCCCGGTCAGGATTGGTTATTTCTGTCACTGCGTTGGGCGAAACCACCAAAGATAGGGTAGTCTATCGCTCTGGCGCAAAGGTCAACGACATCATTTGCGTTACCGGGGATTTGGGAGGGGCTTTGATGGGATTGCAGGTGCTGGAACGGGAGAAGCAGGTTTTTTTGGCCAATCCGGAAATGCGCCCAGACCTGGAGAAGTATGCCTACATCACCAGCCGGCAACTAAGACCGGATGCGCGTATGGACATCGTCCACGAATTGAGGGACTTGGATGTAGTGCCCAGCAGCATGATGGATATTTCTGATGGTCTGGCATCCGAACTATTTCACATTTCAAAAGCATCCGGGGTGGGAGTCACCATTTACGAGGACAAACTTCCTATAGACAAGGAAACCTACGATGTGGCGGTGGAATTCAATATGGATCCCGTCACTGCGGTGCTTAACGGGGGCGAGGATTACGAATTACTGTTTACCATTTCCCAAAGCGACTATGCGAAACTGGAAAAACACCCGGACATTCACTTCATCGGCCACGTGAATGCCGCTGAAGAAGGAAAACACTTGGTCACCAAAAGCGGTACGGCTGTACCCCTGAAGGCCCAGGGCTGGAAGCACTTTTGATGGCATTGCCTCCGGACCCGTGAGGCTTAGTCGTTGGGATAGGGTATATAGAGAAAACTCGTAAATTCTTCGTCTACTACAAAAAGGCAACAATATTCATCCGGATCCTTGTAAGTGCTTTTAAAATGTTCCAAGGCGTCCTCTTTGATCAGTTTTCGCTGCACAAACTCATCCACGTACGTGATGTAATAGTTCCACACGGTTTTTGCCTGTTGTTGATCCAGCAAGAGCTGCCCAATGGGTTGGGCGACTTTGCTGATCGGAAAAATGGGGTAGTCGGAAAATTTCCGGGACCTCACCTGATAGGAGGCCTCCTTGAGCGTGTCGCAAATTTTCACAAAGTCGGAACTGATCGTACCAAGGTATTTGCCATTTAGTTCGGGATCGTTTTCGTCTCTCATAGATTAGGCTTTTTAGTTAAAAGGACAACGTTTTCCACGTGATAGGTTTGTGGAAACATATCCACAGGTTGTACAGCGCGCACATCGTATTTTTCCGATAGCAGGGCTACGTCCCTTGCCTGTGTAGCAGGGTTGCAGCTTACATACACGATCTTAGGAGCGGCTAATTGCAGCAGGGTTTGGATCACATCATTGTGCATACCGGCTCTAGGTGGATCTGTGATCACCACATCCGGAGCCGCATGTCGCTCCATAAAATCCGCGGTTAACAAGTCTTTCATGTCGCCGCCATAAAACAAGGTGTTTGTCAACCCGTTTTCGGCGGCGTTGATTTTCGCATCAGCGATTGCCTCTTCCACGTACTCGATACCAATTACCTGCTTGGCCTTTCTGGCTACAAAATTCGCGATGGTTCCCGTACCGGTATACAAGTCGTACACGATCTCATCACCACTTAGCCCTGCAAACTCTCGCGCGACTTCATAAAGCCGATGTGCTTGGGCAGGATTGGTCTGGTAAAAGGATTTGGGACCTACCCGAAAGGTCAATCCCTCCATCTCTTCCTCGATGTAGGGCTTACCCGCAAAGGTATGCACCTCCAAATCATGAAAGGTTTCGTTCTTTTTCTGGTTGATGATGTATAAGAGCGAGGTGATTTCCGGAAACTCCTCTTGTAGAAAAGTCATCACTTCCCGAATGGCTTCCGGGTTTTCCTCGCCGAATTGAACAATCACCATCGTTTGACCGCTCAAGGTATTGCGGATGATCAGGTTTCGGAGCAGTCCTTGTTGCTGAATAAGGTCGTAAAAGCTGAACTCTTTTTCCAGGGCATAATCCCGGAGTTTGTTACGCACCTCATTGGAGATTCCTCCCTGTAGGTAGCAATGGTCGATGTCAACGATTTTGTCAAAACGCTTGGGAACGTGGAAACCCAAGGCATAACGCTCAAATTCCTCGCCACTGGCGATTTCCTCGCTGGTAAGCCAACGGTTACTGGAAAAGGTGAAATCGAGCTTGTTTCGGTAATAGGTACTTTCGGAGGCACCGATGATGGGCAAGACATCCGGAATGGGTACTTTGGCTATGCGTTGAAATTGATCGATGACCTGCTGCCTTTTGTAACTAAGCTGCAGTGGGTAAGAAATATGCTGCCACTTGCAGCCCCCGCACACACCAAAATGACTGCAAAAGGGTTCGGACCTATCAGGGGAATAGTGCTGTATGTGGATGGCTTCCCCTTCGAGGTAGCTGTTTCGTCCTTTGGTTACCCGCACATCTACAATGTCTCCCGGTGCCACTTGGGGTACGAAAACCACTTTGCCCTCATAGTGTGCCACACATTTGCCCTCGGCTGCAATCCGTTCAATAGTCAGGCCTTTGAGGACCTGGTTTTTCATTTTTCGCGACATAGGCTGCAAAATTATGGAATTTAGGCGAGGGGGTACGTGCTGTTCCAGATAAATTCTTATTTTTGACGGGATAGAGATCTCTTTTTTCAATTTTTAAGTCTGCTTATGAAGCTAATTTTGATTGCGAATTTTGGTGAAACGGAAAGTGTAATTGCGGAGGAGGCAACTTTGGCAGAGGTTGAAGCTTTGATGGATTCCCTTGATTGGCAGAATTTTCATCAGGTGGTGTTACAGAGAAATCCGGAACTTAATGCCTACAAAGCACGGATAGTGAAGAAGTAGCGGTTCGGACAACTATTCACTGATACGATCATTGGAATACCTACAGTTTATCGCCGATACCAAAATATAGGCAAGTTGAGGCGGTCCTTTCCTAAATGGGAAGCTGAAAAGGGTATCTTTCCACTGATTTTTTCCTACTTTAGCTATATACTCGAACGCGTTTATGAAATTAAAAGACAAAGTAGTCATTGTGACAGGGGCCACCTCCGGTATTGGCAAGGCATGTGCTTTTGCCTTTGGCAAGGCAGGGGCCAAAGTGGTTATTACGGGTAGAAGCCAAGCTCGGCTAGATAATTCCTTGATTCAGCTGCAGCAGGCAGGAATAGACGTGTATGGTGTAATGGCCGATGCAGCAAAGAGGGAGGAAAATGAGCGCGTGGCACAAGAGGCAATCCACCACTTTGGTCGGATCGATGTACTGATCAACAATGCAGGAATCTCCATGCGAGCCTTGTTTGAGGAGCTGGATTTAAGCGTATTTCATCAAGTGATGGACACAAATTTTTGGAGTTCGGTGTACCTGACAAAGGCCTGTTTACCGGAGATTTTGAAACGCAAAGGCTCCATCATTGCGGTTTCCTCCATCAATGGGTTTCGGGGAACCCCTGCTAGAACGGCCTATACGGCCAGTAAATTTGCGATGAACGGCTTTTTTGAGTCGCTTCGTACGGAGGTGATGAAAAGGGGAGTGCACGTGCTCGTAGCTTGCCCGGGCTTCACAGCTTCCAATATCCGAAACAAGGCATTGACCGCAGACGGATCCGCCCAGCAGGAATCCCCCCGCGATGAAACCAAAATGATGAGTGCAGAAGAAGTGGCCCAAGCCATCCTAGCAGCCACTCTAAAACGAAAGAGGGACCTGGTATTGACCAAGGAAGGAAAGTTGGCACATTTTCTGAACAAATGGGTTCCAGGTATCATGGACACCGTCGTCTATAACCACATGGCTAAGGAAAAGGACTCCCCGTTTAAGTAATTGCCCATGTTGCAGGATATTTTTCAGGTATACAAAAACAGACTGATTGACCTCTCGTCAAACAACCGCTCTATTTTTTTACCCCGGTTGGTACAGCAACAAATGATAGATCTAAAGGATTTTCATTTTCTGAACAATCACCCTGCATTCTATTACATTGCCGAGCTCCTCGGACGGAAGCGAAACATCCCGTTGATCTTGGGAGTTGACGCCCGTGACCAAAACGTGAACCGGCTTTCCCAAAGGCTAAAGCGCCTGTACCATCAGGTGAAGTTTATGGAGGAGGAAAGTGGTGAGCGTAGCCTGTTTGTTGGCTGGCCCTTTGTGGAGGGAAAGTTTTCGAATGACCAATTGGTGCGCTGTCCGCTTATTTTCTTCCCGGTCACATTAGAGATGGAGGATGGTGTATGGTACATGCGGAAGCATGTGGGCGAGCAACCCTTCATCAATCCGGCATTTTTGTTGGCCTACAGCCAGGCAGAAGGCAAGGCCTTGGATAAGGATTGGTTGGACCAGTCGCTGGAGGACTTCTCCAAAGATCCCAGAGGGTTCCGGACAGACCTGTATCACCACCTACACAAGGAACTTGTTTTAAACTTCAACCGGGAGATCTACCAGGATAAGTTGGAGATCTTTCTAGAAGAGTCGCGGTCCTTCTTCGAAGGGATTTTTCAAACAGGAATGCTCAAATTACAGCCCTATGCGGTATTGGGTCAGTTTTCCCAGAAGAGCTCCTTTTTGATGGATGATTATGCACAACTCATCGCGAGTACGGTACACCACAGTTTAGATGCTTTGTTGGAGGATCGGTTTGGTAGGGTGGAGGGCGCACCTATCCCGGTTAGGGAAGATACCACCTACAACACACTACCCTTGGACGCTTCCCAAGAGCAGGTCCTGCTTGCGGTTAAACAGGGGGAATCCTGTGTCGTTCAAGGTCCACCGGGAACGGGCAAGTCCCAACTTATCTGTAATCTGGTGGCTGATTTTGCGTCCAGAGGAAAGAAGGTGCTCGTAGTATCCCAAAAGCGAGCAGCGTTAGATGTGGTCTACGCCCGACTGGCAGGCCAAGGCTTTGGCAATTTTGCGGCCTTGATCCACGATTTTAGGGGGGACCGAAAGGCTCTTTACAAGAAGATTGCGCATCAGATTGGTTCCCTGGATAATTACCAGGAGCTTAACCGTTCGATAAACGCCATTCACTTGGAGCGGGGTTTTAGCCAGCATGCTCGCATGATCGAGAAGCATCGGGAGTTCTTTGATGAATACAGAGAAGCATTGTACGACATGCAGGAATGTGGGGTCCCCATAAAGGAATTGTATATACATTCTTCACCGGATCGGGAAACCATTGGTTTGGGGGCTCATTTTCGGGGGTTTACCTTTGACGATTTGGACGGTTTCCTGCGAGACTTCCGCGTCTTTCATCCGAGCTACAAGAAATATGACTACCATTCATCCTTTTGGTTTCATCGGGTAGACTTTGCGGGGGTTAAGCTGGCAGATCTTGGGGCTTTTCAAACGACACTTCAGGAAATCATCGAGGTGAAGCGGGCGGCGGAGCGAGATTTGTTTGAATTGTTGGGAGAGCGCTTCGATTTCAGCTTGATTTATCAGTCATTTGAGCATCGGGAGCGTCTGGTAGAACTGACAAAGCTTCTCGAAGATAAGGAAGTCTTCGATCGGATGCAGCAGCTTCTGGAATTTCCGAAAACGGATTTTGATTTGCTTTGGTTGGACAATAAATCAGATACGATACATAAGCTGTTTCAGTCTACCGGCATCGAATGGCACAGTAGAGACGGGGAGGTGGAAGCCATATTCCGGAGGGCCATACAGCTGCAAGCGCTGATGGCTAACTGGTGGGGGCGCGTACGGATCCGGTGGGAGTCGAAGAAATTTTGGGATATATTAAGCCTGTTGGAGCTCAACGACCTCAAGAAGAATCAAGAGGGGATAGGTGTTTTGGTGGAAATGCTGGAAACCCGCCTAAACCTCAATCACCAATATACCTTGTTGCAGCAAAAGCCCTGGATCAACCTTCCAAATAAACCGTTTACACTCAAAGCCTTCGATGCTGAGATTCATTTATTGGTTCGTGCAGTAAAAGCCAGGTTTCTGATGGCGGACCTAGGAATACTGCCTTCCTACATACATAGTCCACGTACCAGCTACGGTCGGTTTTATTCCACGCTGAAGGAGCTGGTTCGACTGAATGAGTGGGGTTTGCAGCAGGTTCCCAAGTGGAGGGCTTATTTTTCGGATGTGCAATTGAAGCATTTGCTGGGCACGCCGGATGAGGATAGGCTACTGCCATTGACGGGAAGTCTTCGACAGGATTTGGATGCCCTTACTCGGTACGACCTGTTGAAAAGCCGGCTTTCTACGAGCCATCTGGAACTGATGAAAAGGCTGGTTGACACTTTTCCGGACTATTCGGCGGAAAAGCTGGAAGCTGTTTTTGTAGACAGCCTTAAGATTGCGTGGATAGATTATATAGAAACCAAGTTTCCCCTGCTAAAGGAAATCAACGGACCCCATGGGAGGAGCTTCATTGAGGAGTTTCAGCAGGCGGTAGAGGAAAAAGATAAGATTGCCCGCTTCATCGTCGAGTTGAGGCTGAGGGAGGAAGTTTGTAGAAATCTGGAGTATAACCGGCTCAATAACCTCGTCACCTATCGGGACCTGAACCATCAGGTAACCAAGAAAAAAGCTGTTTGGCCGGTCAAAAAATTGGTAGAGGCATACCACACCGAGTTGTTTAAATTGATGCCCTGTTGGTTAACTTCTCCCGAGACTGCGTCTGCCTTATTTCCGATGCGGCAGTATTTTGACTTGGTAATCTTTGACGAAGCTTCTCAGTGTTATTTTGAACGTGCCCTGCCAGCTATGCTGCGTGGACGGCAGGTGGTGATTGCAGGAGATAACAAGCAGCTTCAGCCGATCGACTTGTATAAGGTACGGCTGGAAGCAGAGGAGGACCTTCCGGAATTGGAGCTGGATTCTCTGTTGGAAATGGCAGAGCGTTACTTTCCAGCGTATTGGCTCACCACCCATTATCGCAGCAAATATTTGCCTTTGATATATTTTTCCAATCAAGCCTTTTACGAAGATAAGCTGGCCATGATTCCTGAAATGGAATCGCTGAATACACCGGAACTTCCTTTTCGCTTGGTAAGGTGCCAAGGTGTATGGCAAAACCAAACCAACCGGATGGAAGCAGAGGAGGTGGTCGTGCAGGTCAGACACCTCATAGACGAACAGTCCGGTAGCCGCATTGGAGTGATTACGTTCAATTATTTCCAGATGGTACTCATCTTGGAATTGCTGGAGGAGGAGGGATTGTTGGGAGAGATGGTGACAGTGCGAAACATTGAAAATGTGCAGGGGGATGAGTTCGATTACGTCGTTTTTTCGGTCGGATATGCAGTGAATCCCCAAGGAAAGTTCACGGCGAATTTTGGACTGTTGGCTAGGAAGGGTGGAGAAAATCGGCTAAATGTAGCGATTACGCGGGCAAGGAAACAAATCATCCTGATCACTAGCATCGATTCCTCGGACTTCAAGGAGAGTCAAGTGGCCAATCGCGGTATTGGGTTGCTCCGTGATTACATTCGGTATGTGGAGTTACGCTGCGAAGCAGGCAGCTTGGAGGTTTCTCCGCTGTCCCCCCCGCAGTTCAACATGCGCTGGGCATTGAAAGATCAGCTAAAGGGGCATTATGGTAGCCACACGGTTAAAGAGAATCACTATCCCAAAGTAATGGATTTGGAGGTGGCAGATGGGGGGCGGGTAAATGCCGCCATCCTGACCGATGATCAGCGGTTTTTTGATGCCATAGGTGCGAAGGAATCCCTGGTATACCAGCCCCGTCTACTTCGTGAAAAAGGCTGGAATCTTATCTACCTGTTCAGTAGACAGTACTGGGTGGATAGGGAGGATGTATTGCAGACCAAATTGGGCCACCGATCTTCCTGAGGGCATATGAACAACGATCCTAATTGGGTATACGGATCAACTTCAACCCAATCGATTCGATACCCTCAATGGATTCCTGCCGCATGTACTGAATGAATTGGACTTTTCTGGCATTCGTCAAAGCAGGATCGGCGCTAGTTAACGTATCGTATTTGGTAAAGCGGTTGCCAAAACCTTTTCCCAGTGGCTTTCCGCTTTTCGAGTCAAATAGGTTTATATTAACCAGTGTGTCCTTGATCAACTGCTCGGTGCTGTCTTTGATTACCATCTTTAGGTACAAATTGTGGAACTCATAGCGATCGGTAAATCGGACCGAAACGACCTGATGGAACGGGGATTCCGGCAGCCGATCAAGCTGAAAAGTCACCGAGTCTTCCAAGTGCCAGTTTGGATTGGGGAAATCGTGGTAGGACTCGTACAGACGGTCGCTGTCGCACCCTACCAACCCTCCTGTCACCAGTAGGAACAATCCTAAAAGAAAAAACCTGTCAATCATTCGCATTGTCTTTGCTAGACGGACCGGAGTTGCCCCGCTTTCGGTTCGGATTGTTTCTTCGTTTCTTACGCCGCGCCTCACCCCCCTGCGGAGCAGCACCTGCGGGTGTCTGTGGAGAGCCTGCTTGGACGTTGTCGGGCTTGGGTCTGTTTTGGTTTCGACCTGGTTTTCTAGATCGTGGAGGTCGTTCCCGGGGTTGGGTTTTGTCGCTAGGAACAGGGGCAGTTTTGGCTTGGGCAGGTTCACCGGTGCCGGCTTTTTTAGGTTTTCGTTTTTTCTTCTTTTTGGGCTGGCTAAATTTTTTGTCTAGCATCTCCAGATCTTTGTTGGAGTTCTCGTAGGTATCTGCGCTTTCCGTGGCTGTGTCCTGCTTTAGGCTGAAGGGTGTTTTACCCTGAGCGTTCATTTCGATAATTACGGCTACGCGTTCACAATCGATGGAATGCCAGTTGTTTTCGTCGTTGTAGCTGAACCACATGAGTTTCCGGAAGATATCCGTTTTTTGGAGCTTTGCGTTGCCTGATTCGGTTAGAAGGGGTTTATCTACCTGTGGGATATCTTTCAGGGCGCTCATGTAGCTGTCTAGCTCATAGTTAAGGCAACACTTCAGCCGACCGCATTGTCCGGAGAGTTTGCTGGGATTCAGCGAAAGGTTTTGGTACCTCGCGGCGGCGGTGGTGACACTTTTAAAATCATGTATCCAAGTAGAGCAGCAAAGTTCCCTGCCACAGACACCGATGCCTCCCAGTCTGCCAGCCTCTTGCCTAAGGCTGATTTGGCGCATTTCCACGCGAATTTTAAATTCCGATGCTAGCATTTTTATTAATTCGCGGAAATCCACCCGATCTTCGGCGGAATAATAGAAGGTAGCTTTGGAGTTGTCTGCCTGATACTCCACATCCGAAAGTTTCATTTTCAGGCCCAGCTCATCGATGATCTGTTTGCTACGGTACAACGTGGGCAGTTCGCGGTTTTTCGCCTCCTGCCATTTGTCTATATCTTTTTGATTAGCTACGCGGTAGATTCGAAGGATATTGTCGTCGTTTTTTATTTTTCGCTTTTGCATCTGCAACCGTACCAGTTCACCCTGAAGCGACACATAACCGATGTGGTGCCCATTCGGGACGTCCACTACTACCGGGTCGCCCGTAGTCATGTGCAGGTAATCTACATTCCGAAAATATTCCTTTCTGCCGCCTTTAAACTTTACCTCTACGATATCAAATCGATCAACTTCCGGCAGTCCCATGTGAGAAAGCCAGTCGAATGAGTTCATTTTATTGCATTCGCTCGTACCGCAGGAGCCGTTGTTTTGACAGCCTCCCACTTTATCAGTTCCGGTAGAGCAGTTACTACATCCTGCCATATATCTATGTTTTGGGGATTCTTCCCCGATTACTCGTTTATATTCATTTTTCTCCCCACTTGAGGATATCCTGACCGATATCCCGTCGGAAGGTTACACCCTCCCAGTGGATCTGATTCACGCGCCGATAAGCGCAGTCCAACGCTTCGTTTAGGTGCTTGCCCTTGCCGGTGATACCCAATACCCGTCCACCATTGCTAATGACCTCGCCCGAATCGCTTAGGGCTGTGCCCGCATGAAATACCAAGGCCCCTTCTAGCGTTTTGTCCTCCAGTCCGGTAATTGTCCTTCCTTTTTCGTAGGTGCCAGGGTATCCACCTGCCACCATCACAACTGTGGATGTAACGTAGTCCTCAAGCTCGAGCGAATAGGCAGCGAGCTTAGAATTTGCGATGCCGTCCAGCAAGGCTACAAAGTCACTTTTGATCCGAGGCAACACGGCTTGGGTTTCGGGATCACCCATCCGTACATTGTATTCAATGACAAATGGATCTCCGTCCTGATTCATCAGACCGATGAAGATAAATCCTTTATAATCAATACCTTCTTTTTTCAAACCCGAAAGTGTCGGGGATACGATCCTTTCGGATACTTTTTGCATAAATGCAGCGTCTGCAAAAGGTACAGGACTTACTGCACCCATACCGCCGGTATTTGGTCCAGTGTCGCCATCGCCAATGCGCTTGTAGTCCTTTGCTTCCGGAAGGATGACATAATCGGAGCCGTCCAAGGCTACAAATACCGACAGTTCAATGCCGCTAAGAAACGCTTCGACGACAACCTTATGCGAGGCAGCCCCAAATTTTTCTTCCAACAGCATGGATTTGAACTCAGATTCCGCTTCTTCGTGACTGGGGCAGATCAAAACGCCTTTTCCTGCTGCCAGGCCGTCTGCTTTGAGCACCACGGGTAGCTGTTGCTTACGGATATAGGACACCCCCTCTTCCACCGTTTCTTTGGTAAAGGTTTCGTAAGCTGCTGTGGGAATGCCATATTTTTTCATGAACTTTTTAGAAAAGTCCTTGCTGCCTTCCAATTCCGCTCCGGCCTTACCGGGGCCAACTATGCCGATGTGCTTGGTTCTGTCGTCTGCTTGGAACAAATCCCGGAGACCTTTTACCAAGGGCTCTTCCGGTCCCACCACTACCAAATCCACTCGATTTGTCAAGCAAAAATCCTGCATTTTCGCAAAATCACTGACTTGAATCGCAATGTTTTCGCCGAAGGCTTGTGTACCGGCATTGCCGGGCGCAATGTATAATTTTTCGCAAAGGGGACTTTGCGCAATCTTCCAAGCAAAGGTGTGTTCTCTTCCACCGCTGCCAATCAGTAAAATGTTCATGTTTCTTTGGTTTAGTTTGCGTGGTCAGAGATGAATTTGATCCGATAGACCCTGATTTCCTCTTCGGAAAAATCTTCGTCTTCTAACTCTCTCAACGCTTCCTTGATGTGGTCTGACTCAGCCGTCATAAAATAATCATGGAGAATATCCTCTCGTTCATCGTCCATGATGTTGTGTATGTAGTAGTTAATGTTGAGCTTGGTGCCACTGTAGATAATTTGCTCTACCTCATGCAGCAACTCTCCCATTCCAATGTTCAGGTTGTTGGCGATTTCATCTAGGTCGATTTTACGGTCAATCTGCTGGATGATGGATATCTTTACTTTCGATCGTGTGCCGGACGATTTTACCACCACGTCAGAGGCAGTGATGATTTCATTTTCGTCCACGTAATTTTCAATCAGCTTTAAAAAGCTTGCCCCAAACTTGGTGACCTTGCCCATGCCCACGCCATTGATCTGTGCAAGTTCCTCGCGGGTAGTCGGATATACCGTAGCCATTTCCTCCAAGGAGGGGTCTTGAAATATCACATAGGGTGGCAAGCCCTTTTGCTTGGCTACCTTTTTTCGTTCAGCCTTCAGCAGTTCAAACAGCTTCTCGTCATAGGCTTTGCCCAGATTACTCATCTCTTCCGAAGATACCGTTTCTGCAATTTCCTCGAAATTATGATTCTTGCTGATCATCACAGGATAGGGCTTTTTATAAAAAGCCTCACTCTCTGGTGAAAGCAGGATAACACCGTAATTTTCGATGTCTTTTTCCAACAGACCAAAGATCATCGCTTGCCGGATGACCGTCTTGAGGTGTATGTCATCCTTTTCTTTTCCCTGACCAAATACAGCCAGTTTATCGTGTCCGTAGCTACGTACATAGTCGTTCAGTTCACCCCGAAGTACACTCACGATGTGATCCAAACTGAAGCGTTGCTGTGTTTCGCGCACGGCTTCGATGACCATCAGGATATCCTCTTGTCCATCAAAGGTTTCCTTAGGTTTTTTACAGTTGTCGCAGAATCCACAGTCTTTGTCAAGCTTCTCTCCAAAGTAATGAAGGAGAAAACGTCTACGGCACACCGAACTTTCGGCGTAGGCGGCCATTTCTTGTAGGAGGATTTTTGCATTTTCCCGTTCGTTGACCGGTTTGTCTTTGTTAAATTTCTCCAGCTTCACGATGTCTTCGTACCGGTAGAACATCAAACAATGCCCCTCCAGACCATCTCTTCCTGCTCTTCCCGTTTCTTGGTAGTATCCTTCCAGGGATTTGGGAACGTCGTAGTGGATCACGTACCTGACATCCGGTTTGTCTATACCCATTCCAAACGCAATGGTGGCCACGATGACATCCACTTCCTCATTCAGGAAGTCGTCTTGATTTTTTATGCGCACATGTCCATCCAATCCCGCGTGATAAGGAGCGGCATTGATGCCGTTTACCTTCAGCAGTTCTGCGATTTCCTCTACTTTTTTGCGGCTTAGGCAGTAGATGATGCCGGACTTACCTTTGTGCGATTTGATGTACTTGATGATAGCCTTTTTGGTCTCATTCTTTATTTTCGGCTTCACCTCGTAGTAGAGGTTGGTCCTGTTGAACGAGGACTTAAATAGGTCAGCTTCCTCCATCTGCAGGTTTTTTTGGATGTCCTGCTGTACTTTAGGTGTAGCTGTTGCCGTGAGGGCAATCACGGGTAGGTTATCACCTACTTGGCTAATGATAGATTTGATCTTGCGGTATTCCGGACGAAAGTCATGGCCCCACTCCGAGATACAGTGGGCCTCATCAATGGCAACAAAACTGATGTTTGAATTGCTCAAAAACTGGATGTTCTCCTCTTTGGTTAGCGATTCGGGAGCCACATAGAGTAGCTTGGTTTTGCCGGCGGTGACTTCACTCTTTACTTTGTTAGTTTCCGATTTACTCAGCGTGGAGTTTAGGAAATGGGCGTTGATGCCAAATGAATTCAGTTGGTCAACTTGATTTTTCATCAAAGCAATCAGCGGGGATATCACGATAGCCGTGCCTCCTTTGATTACTGCGGGAAGTTGGTAGCATAGCGATTTGCCTGCCCCAGTGGGCATTATCACAAAAGTGTTGTTCCCTTTCAGGATATTATCGACGATAGCTTCTTGGTTTCCCCTAAACTGGTTAAAACCAAAAATCTTCTTTAAATTTTCTTTTACAGTAGAATCCACTCCATCACTCATTTAAGGATTTGCACCGTTATTACCATGTCGGCATGTAGGAATTCTTTCCTACTTTTGTACAAATTTAATGATAAACAACAGCAAAATTGAAGTTAACAAAAAATATTAAATTTAGTGCTATAAAAGTTCTTCAAAACGAGGCAGAGGCAATCAATGGGCTGATTGACCACATCGACGAGCAGTTTGAGGAAGTGATTGGCGTGCTTTTGGGAAGTTCCGGGAGGGTAGTAGTCACCGGAATTGGTAAAAGTGCCATCATCGCCAGTAAGATTGTCGCCACGCTGAATTCTACAGGAACGCCTTCTTTATTTTTACATGCTGCAGATGCCATCCATGGAGATTTGGGTATGATAAAACAGGAAGATGTTGTAATTTGTATTTCGAAAAGTGGTAACACACCTGAAATAAAGGTTTTGGTACCACTTTTGAAGCAGTTAGGTTCTAAATTGATTGCATTGGTATCTCAACGGGAGAGTTATTTGGCCGAACATGCCGATTACGTCCTCTTTGCTGGCTTTAAGCAGGAAGCATGCCCCAATAACCTAGCCCCTACTACCAGCACAGCGGTGCATATGGCCCTGGGGGATGCATTGGCCGTTTGCTTGCTGGAAGCCAGGGGATTTACCGCAGATGATTTTGCCAGGTATCATCCAGGTGGCTCCTTAGGAAAGCAGCTATACATGACGGTGGGAGATTTGGTGGCTAAAAACCAACGTCCCTCGGTAGGGCTCGAGGCAGATCTGAGGGAGGTGATTGTAGAAATCAGCAGTAAGCTTCTGGGAGCTACTGTGGTAGTAGATCAGGAAAATACGGTAAGAGGAATCATCACGGATGGCGATCTCAGGCGTATGTTAGTTCAGAACCCGGACTTGCGGAATGTGAAGGCGAAAGATATCATGACCATAAACCCAAAAACCATAGCCGTGTCGGATTACGCTATCCGGTCATTGAACAAGATGAAAGATTTTAATATTACTCAATTGGTCGCATTGGAAGACGGTAACTACAAAGGGTTCGTACATATTCATGATCTGATGAAAGAGGGCATTGTTTAAACCTATGGATAGGCAGCCATATATCGTTATTCTAGCCGGAGGGTTGGGCGTTAAGCTTTGGCCTCAAAGCCGACACAATAAACCTAAGCAGTTTTTGGATCTACTGGGAACGGGGAGAACTCTTCTACAGATGACCTATGACAGGTATGCGGTAAAGTTTTCCAAGGACCGCTTTCTAGTGGTAACCAGCAAAAAATATTCTCAGCTTGTGCAGGAGCAGCTGCCTGATCTGGAAGAGCAGCAAATCATTTCGGAGCCCATCCGGAGGAATACTGCTGCATCTTTGTGTTTGGCCAGTTATATCATACAGCAGCTAGATGCTGAGGCAACGGTAATTGTAAGTCCTTCAGACCAGGTGATATTCAACGAGGCAGCGTTTTTTGAGGTGCTGGATGTGGCCCTTGAAGCATCGGTACTGGATCACAGGCTGGTAACGGTGGGAATTCAACCGCACAGTCCAGATACTGGATTTGGTTATATTCAGTACATAGATGGGACTCCGGATCGGGTTAAGAAGGTGAAGACATTTACCGAAAAGCCGGATTTGGCCCTAGCCCAGACGTTTTTGGAGAGCGGAGATTTTCTGTGGAATTCCGGGATTTTTGTTTGGAAAAACCAGAGCTTTATTCGTGCCTTGGAGACTCACCAGCCCGAGATGTCGGAAGTGTTTGAAGAAGGAGATGCGTACTACGGTACTTCGGAAGAAGCAGGGTTTTTGCGGAAGGCCTACAGCATGATCAAAAACGTGTCTGTCAATGCGGGGGTCTTGGTGAAATCAGACGCCGTGTATGTGGTGTTGGGCAACTTTGGTTGGTCAGATTTGGGGTCTTGGCGTACGCTGTATGATTTTAAGAACAAAACTACGTTCGGCAATGTAACTGAGGGCAACGCCTTGTTATTTGAGGCCGAAAACTGCTATGTGAAGAGTAGTCCCGAACGCCTTGTTGTCATTCAAGGACTGAAGGATTATCTTATTGCAGATAATGAGAATGTGCTCCTGATCTGCAAACTTGGTGATGAGCATAAGTTCAGGGAGTTTCTGAATGGAGCAAAGGAAAAAGGGACGGAGTTTTTGTAAACCAGCGCACGCTGGTTCAGGTGTCTCCTTCTTGGTTTCCGTGAAACTTCTCCGGAAGGGGTGTTTTGGAGGAAACTCCCAGCTTGCGTAATTTCTCTGCTTGGCTGATTAGATTTCCTTTGCCCGATCCCAATTGCTTCATGGCTTGTTCGTAGGCATCGGAAGACCGTTCGAGATTCTTGCCCAGGTCTTCCAGGGTTCCCAAGAAATTTGAAAATTTATCGTAGAGCAGCCCGCCCCGTCGGGCAATTTCCAAGGCATTTTTCGTTTGATCGTCCCGCACCCACAGGTCTTTGATCATTTTTAACACGGCTATTAAGTTGCTGCTGCTGATCATCAATACCCGCTTTTTGTAGGCATATTCCCACAGCTGGGGATCTGCCTGTACTGCTGTCATGTAGGCTGCCTCCATGGGAATAAACATGATCACAAAGTCCAACACCTTGGAGTACGATTCGTATTGTTTTCCAGACAGCTGGTCTATGTGGGTTTTAACGGCCCGAAGGTGGCCCCGCAAAGCTTGGTCTCTATCACTGTCCTTTTCCGCACTGAAATACCGCTCGTAGTCTACTAGAGACACTTTGGAGTCGATTAGCACTTTCCGTTGATCTGGATACACGATGGTGACGTCGGGTTGCATGCGTTTGCCATCCGGGCCCAGCAGGTAGCTTCCTGCGTCGTCTTTCAAGAATTCTTGGAGGAAGTAATGCCTGCCAGGCTCTAGCCCGGAATTTTGAAGGATGGTTTCCAGAATAGCTTCGCCCCAATTGCCGCGGACTTTGGCGTTCCCTTTCAGCGCGTTGGTAAGATTTCGGGCTTCATCGCTGATCTGCTGGTTCAGTTCCGCCAATTCTTTCACCTTTCGCTCGAGAGAAAAGCGCTCTTTGGATTCCTTATCGTAGGTCTCTTGTACTTTGTTACGAAAAGATTCTAGTTCCTTGCCAAAGGGTTGTAGGATGCGCTCCATGTTTTCTTGGTTTTGCAAGGAAAATTTTCGGGATTTCTCCTCCAGTATTCGGTTGGCCAAGTGTTCAAAAGCAAGCGCGTTTTTTTCGTTCAGCCGAAGGGATTCTGCCTGCTGCGTACGCAACTTTTCTTCAAGTTGTCTTTTTTCCTGATCCAAGATGGAGTTTTGTACCAGTAATTCCTGCACTTGGGCTTGTAACCGATCTGCTTTTGCCCATTGCTGCCGTTGCGATCTAACTAGCCAAAGAACAATCCCTAGCAGCAGTAAAAAGGACATGACGGCCAAGTACTCCATGTGCATCTGGGGAAACGGCTATTTTCGTTGCCTCATGGCTTCGTAAATTACAACACCGGTAGCCACTGATACATTCAGACTATCTACACGGCCCTGCATGGGGATTTTGACAAATTCGTCGCTGATGCTCATCAAATCCTGAGAAATGCCATCTTCCTCGGAGCCCATCACCAATGCAGTGGGCGCAGAAAAATCCGCCTGATACATCTCACGGTCGGTTTTTTCGGTGACACTTACCACGTTTAACCCCATTTTTTTAAGGTCCTTCACCGTGTAGTAGAGGTTTCTGGACCTACAGACGGGTAGGAAATTCAATGCCCCCGCAGAGGTCTTTACTGCATCGGAGTTAATTTGTGCGCTGCCTTTTTCCGGAATCACCACCGCATGCACGCCGGCTACCTCCGCAGTACGACAGATCGCACCAAAATTTCTGACATCGGTTATGCGGTCAAGAATGAGAATCAGAGGTGATACTCCCTTGGAAAAACACCCGTCAACCACATTGTCCAGCGAAGCATAAGCGATGGAAGAAATATAGGCTACTACCCCCTGATGGTTTTTGCGGGTGATTCGGTTTAGTTTACCATCCGGTACACGGGATACTGGCACCCGGTGTTCTTTGGCTAATTGGATCAACTCATCTGTCAGCTCGTTTTTCTGCTCTTTTAGAATCAGTATTTTATCGATATCCTGCCCGGCATGGAGGGCTTCCATGACCGCCCGTATGCCAAAAATATAATCTTTCTGGCTTTCCTGCTTGTTAATTAAAAAGCCACTATTCCGTTTCTCCATGCTGTTATATTTCTAAACCATTCCGGCTGATAAGCCCTGGATCGGTTTAAGGTGTAGTAATGCGGGGTCAAATTATTTTTGATCCGCGCAAAGGTAAAGGATATTTTTGAATTAGAATTGCTGGAGAGGTAATTCCAGACCTCCCGGTCTGCCTGGAAAAACACTTCCTGTGGAGGGCCCATAATGATGTAGACCATGCCCCGGTCCGTGGCCCAGCCCTCCTTAAAGTCGGTAAATAGGATATTGGCAAATTCCACCTGCCGAAAGTACTCCCGTATCAGATCTTTCGCTTTTTCCTCGTTTTTGGTCATCCTGATCCAGTATTCATCCAGTGCGAGCTTCTTGTTTTCTGCCTGGAGCAAGGTTTCGTGTTCTCTGCGGGTGGAGATATAGGTGACCATCTGAACCATTTCCTCCCAAGTGGAGACACGAGGGAACGATTTATGGACAGTCTTGACTAAGAGGCCCGTGGAAGATGCGGTGTCTGCCTGTACAAAATAGTAGCCCTTATCGTTGAAAGGCTGGGGAACATTCATCAAAAACTCCCCTTTGTAATCTACCTCCAACTCCATCTGAACGGGTGCGGGTTTCGTTTCCATGGGGGGAAGGGGTACTGGAAACTCCTGCGGATAGTAAAAATGATGCAGGTTGATGCTACCGATACCCTTGAACAATAGGGATTCGCCCACATTGAGGTAAGGCTGGTCAAAGGGGACATCGTTACCAAAATATGCGCCGAACTCAGGATGTTCGGACACAAAGGGACTGATTAAATCTACGTGGTAGATATATTCATCCCCTTGGCGTGTATCCTTAGCAATAAAAACCGCATAGGCTGCGTTTTGGCTCGCCGGAACCGTCACATCCTCCTCAAAAACAAAATGCCGGTTGCTGTCCTTCTTCAGGGATTCCGCATCAAGGGCAACAATCATGTCATCCGAAATTTCTTCCTGAAATCCCGAAACGACCGCATAGGAAAACAGGTAGTTTTCGAAATCGAGATTCTCTTCAATTTTATCGGCGATCAACTGTAAGCGGAATGCCCTTTCGCCAGTCCGTAAAGGGATGATTTTCAGTGATATTCTCGAATATCGGGAATATCGCAGGTTTTGGTTCATCTCTCCAAGCGTGACCTGACCTACCGCTTGCGTGCAGGTCAGTAGTGCCAAAAACAGCCCTGGAATAATGTGTCTCATAGTCAACGTCTTTGTTTTTTATGTCGTCGGTGTTAAAAATAACCTTAATTTTGCTGAAAATAACAAAATTTTGAATGGCTACCTATACAACGGAAATCGCCTCCGATAAGTTGGTCAGTGATAACCCTATTCACCAACGCCTTTTGAAGGCCTACATTGCCGCTGTACCGTGGGTAAAAGGCAGGCTTTTAGAGATAGGCTGTGGCGAGGGCAGGGGAATAGAGGTCTTGGCACCGAGGGCAGATGCCTACCTCGGACTGGATAAGATTCACGAGGTCATCGAGCGCTTGAAACTGAAATACCCGCAGTATTCGTTCGAGCAATCGGTGATTCCCCCCTTGAGTTCCCTAGAGACCAACACGTTTGACTGCATTGTTAGCTTTCAGGTGATAGAGCATATCGAGGAAGATAGGTTATTTTTAGAGGAGATCAACAGGGTGCTTAAGCCGGGGGGCAAAGCGATAATTTCCACACCCAATATCCGGTACAGCCTTTCCCGAAATCCATGGCATATCCGGGAATATACTCCCGAAGAATTAAAAGATCTTTGCACCTCTATTTTCCGGGAAGTAGATACCAAGGGGATTGGTGGAAACGAAAAAGTAATGGCCTACCACGAGGCCAATCGCGCCTCGGTTGAGAAAATCACGAGATGGGATGTGCTAAACCTGCAGTACAGGCTGCCCGCAGGCCTGCTAAAGATCCCGTATGAGATCCTCAATAGAATGAACCGCAACAAGCTGCACAAAGAGCAAGGGGATAGGGTGACAGAAATAGGACACGAAGATTATCTGCTTTTAGATAGTCCGGAGCACGCCCTCGATCTGTTTTATATCCTGGAGAAATAAAAAAGGCTGTCTCAAGTCCAAGTGGATAGACAGCCTTTTGTATGGCAAGTACAGGGAACACTATCTTCGGTTGAGGCCGGGTATTCCTCCGGAGGGTCCGAGCAGACGGTCAAATTCATTTTGAATGCGGGTAGATAGCTCGGTATAGCCTCGCTCACGAAGGACCGGAATGAAATACCGCAACATTTCTACAGAAATACTGGCTTCTCTATCCATGGTCCGGCCAGTACGGTCGTAGAAGTCTAACAACTGAACGGCCTTGTCAGACATCTTTTCTATGATATCCAGTGCCTGCTCGTCTTTACCCAGTTCAAACAGAAGCGGTACCGATTGGCCACTTGCCAAGTCGTAAGGAATTGCCTCGTGGGGAAATTTTTCGAGGCTCAAATCCATGATTTCAGCTGCCCTAACGGTATCTTCTTCATCTATTAGCGCAATGGTGATGCTGTTTAGAACACTTCGATGGTTGGAAGTAAACCGCCTGTATTCGTCATCGTAGTAGTTTTCCGGCTTGTTCATGTTCCGGTAGGCAAACTCGTTCATTGCATTGTGATAAGCCAGATCCGTATTGACCAATTCGTCCTGATTATCCGGTTTTTGGACCGGTAGTAGGCGGTAGGTAAGTCCTTCCATCACTACATGGCTACTTAGATCAAAGCCGATGGTTGCCAGTGAAGTATTGTTGAAGTAGATCGGCCGCTTCCAGTCGTTGGTGGCGATGAGATCCAGGAGCATCAGGCTGCCTTTTGTGATGTAATTTCCCCGTATCCGAATGTTCATCTGAGGGATGATCAGGTCTTCAAATTGGGGGGGTACTAAGCCTGATGCGGCTATAGCCTCCATATCGATATTCAGTGTCAAATTTCTGGAAGGAACTGTATATAGGCTGCTAGAGTAACTGGAGCTAAGCCTCAACAAATCGCTGTTACTCTTTAATAGCCTGAGGTAATCCCGAAGCGGAATGGATTCCAGGTTCCGGTCTACCACATACAGCACATCGTTTGTGCCTTTCTTATAGTTTTCGAATTCAAGTGTAAAGTCCAAGGCCGCAGATTCATTGACCGGACGTTCCATTTGTCTTACATACCAATCGGTGTCAAAGTAGCTAAGTACGATCACCCTTACATCCGTACGGAATCCTTCCACCTCCTGCACGTACCATAACGGGAAGGTGTCGTTGTCTCCACCGGTAAACAAGATTGCATTTGGCTCGCAGGAGGCCAGAAAGTTTCTGGCTGAATCTACGGAGAAAAAGCGGTCGCTTCGGTCGTGGTCGTTCCAGTTTTGGAATGCCATGATTGCGGGCACGGGGAGGCAGATCAGCGTGGCAATAAAAGCAGCGCTGACAGCATTTTTGTTGATTTGTTTTAGTTGGTTTGCCAAAGCCATGGCACCGAACCCGATCCAAATGGCAAAAGCATAGAACGAACCAACGTATATATAGTCCCTTTCCCTCGGTTCAACCGGAGGTGAGTTTAGATAGAGCACCAAGATCACCCCCATCATCAAAAAGAGCATCAGCGTGACCCAAAAGGATTTGCTGTCGTACCTAGCCTGAAAGAACATGCCAATTAGCCCCAATATCAGTGGGAGCATGTAATAGTTGTTGTGCGCTTTATTTTCGGTAATGTAGGCGGGAAATTCAGTAGTTACGGTATTCCAAAGGCTGAGGTACGGTGAATCACTGAAGTCACTCTCTCTACCGGAGAAGTTCCACATAAAGTACCTCCAGTACATATGCCCTAGCTGATGGGAAAACATAAAGTAGAGGTTGTCTGCAAAAGTGGGCTCTTCGCCCTCCCTCAGGCCTAGTTTTGATCGGTATATTTGGCGGTGCCGCTCTTGAGTGGAATAGATGCGTGGGAGGATGGTGGTCTTATTGGGGTCGTATATGCTGACTAACTGGTAGTCTACAATTTCGTATTTGTCTTTTCCTTTGGCATAAACCGGCGCCCCCTCTTTCTGGTCGATAACGTCCGCGGTAAAGTACTGACCGTGCATCAGCGGACGGTATCCGTATTGTTCCCGTTTCAGGTAGCTGACAAAGCTGATGACATCCCTGGGGTCGTTTTCGTTGATGACCGGATCGGCATTGGCACGGATAACTATCAGCGCGTAAGAACCATAGCCAATAAGAATAAATGTCAGGCAAAGAAGAACGGTGTTTAAGATGATCTTCCGGTGATTGATGGAATAGATGATCGCTGCGATCAATGCAGCTAAAAACACGATCACGAAGAAAATGATACCAGACCCGAAAGGTAGCCCGAGACTGTTAACAAAGAATATTTCCAGAGACCCCGCTACGCTGGGTAATCCGGGTATGATGATATTATTGATAATGACCAATGCTATTCCGCCTAACAGAAAGGCGATTACTCCGCCCTGTAGCGTAGGGGTAGGATACTTCTTGAAATAAACCACCAGTGCAAGCGCTGGAAGGGTTACCAAATTAAGCAAGTGCACACCAATCGATAAACCGACTAGGTACGCAATGAACACCATGTATTGGTTTTCCTTTTGCGGGTCTTCTATCACATCCCACTTTAAGAACGCCCAAATGACGATGGCAGTGAAAAAGGAGGACATGGCATAAACCTCCGCTTCCACAGCAGAAAACCAAAAGCTGTCTGAAAAGGTGTATGCCAGGGATCCAATGATTCCAGCACCCATCAGCATGGCAGTTTGCCCCAATGTTTCCTCGTCCTTCTTTACCTGCATTAATTTTCTGCCCAATAGCGTGATGGTCCAAAAAAGAAACAAAATGGTAAAGCTTGAAAACAAGGCACTCGCTATATTCATCCAATAGGCCACCTGAAGCCCATCACCCAGAGCCAGGAAGCTAAACATCCGGTAGACCAACAAGAAAAAAGGTGCTCCGGGGGGGTGAGGGACCTGCAACTTATACGAAACGGCAATGAATTCACCTGGGTCCCAAAAGCTGGCAGTCTCTTCCACCGTCAATACATAGGTCAATGTTGCAATAAAAAATATGGTCCAGCCAGTCAGGTTGTTTACCTTGGAATATGAATACATGTGATTCTGCTTTATTAAGGAAAAGCGAAAATAAAAAAATATTCAGGAATAACGGTTTTTTTAACCTATTTTAAACCTTGCACGCCCAAAGCAGGGGGTTAGGGGTAGTTTTCTCCGGTGATTTTGAGCCGGTAGATAAGCGGGATTAATGTTGTTTCGCTTCTGGAGTCAAGAATGATTCTTTTGAGCAAAAAAATTTTGTATTAGTTTTTGTTTTTTTTACATATTTAAAATTTCGTATTTTACTATAATTTTCAAAAATAATTTTTATTTTTCTTTGTATTTCGTAATGAATTTGGATGGCGAAATAAATTTTAAATTATTTTTTTTGCATTTTAAATGCAGGAAATTGGTGTTTGAAAAAATATTTTCTTTACCTTTACAACGGTGATTTTACAGAGATATTTTTAAAAAACACAACAGCTATGAAAAACAATTTCGGAAAATTAATCAGGGTTGGAATCGTTGGTACGGGAGGTATCAGCAGGGGTTTGGCAAAGTTGATCGCAAGGCGAAAGGACATGGTCATTTCGAAGATTCTAACGAGAAGAAAGGGTACCATTGAGGATTTGGGCGTTAGCCAAGAGTATTTGACTAACGACATGGATAGGGTGTTGGAACTATCCGACGTTTTAGTGGTGAGTACAGGGGATGCCATTTACTCTACCAAGGTTATTGAGCATGCGTTTACTTATGGGGTACCTGTAGTGACCATGGATGCCGATACGCAGGTTTTGACGGGTTCTTGGTTGTCTAAGCGGGGCGTAATTACAGAGGCTAACGGCGATCAGCCGGGCGTACTGGCTGCGTTAAATAAAGAGGTTATTCAAATGGGCTTTAAACCGCTCGTTTATGGAAATATCAAAGGGTTTTTGAATCAAAACCCTTCCTTGGAAGATATGCTCTTTTGGGCACAGAAGCAGGGGTATAGCTTGAGTTCTGTGACCTCCTTTACGGACGGAACCAAACTTCAGATTGAGCAGGCCCTAGTTGCCAATGGACTTGGCGTTGATATCCTGAAGCGGGGCATGATTGGGTATGAAACCCATGATTTTCAAGAGGGAGCTTTTGCGCTGGCCAAAGAAGCAGCAGCGGCGGGAAAGGTGATTAGTGATTACATCATTTCCCGCGAGTCGCCTCCGGGCGTGTTCATCACGGCCACTCATCAGGAGGATTTAGCCCCAGAATTGAAAACATACAAATTGGGTGACGGTCCGTATTATTTGTTGTACAAACCTACCCACTTGTGTTTCTTTGAAATTCCGGGCACGATTTTAGATTTACTCCATAGAGATGAAATCCTGCTAGACAACGGCAGTGTACCGCATGCCTCGGTAGCTACAATCGCAAAGCGAAAATTGGAGGCAGGTTCGTTGATTTCAAAAGGTATTGGAAGCATGGACGTGAGGGGCGAGGCGATTACCATTTTGGATGAACCTAACCATGTTCCTATCGGATTGATGAGCGAAGCGTATCTGAAGCGCACGGTAGAACCGGGAGAATTGATCACGTTCGATGATATTGAGATTCCACATTCTTTGGCTTTCGATGCTTGGAAGGAGACATTGGTAAACGTGGGTCAATCTCCCCCTGTGAAGGAAACAATTAAGAAATAAAAGGTAAGCTGTTAATTTTTTTATATAATTGCCAATCAAGTCTATTTACTTGGGTTTCTGCAACGAAATCCGGGTAGGTAGGCTTGTTTTTCTTTAATCTTAAGCGAGTGTTTGATTGGTTTTTCGGTCCGCTGAGGCAAAAAAGCCGGTTGTTCTGAAATTTATTGGATTCCACTTTTGTTAGAGGAGTTGATCAAGTAAAAATACCAAGTATGTGTGTAAAGGCTGGTTTTGCCAAAATATGGTGTCAACTATCTGCCGGGGCGGTTTCGGTGAGATTGGCTGGAGCGTTCATGTTGGTGTTCGGATTGACTTTCAGCACCTCAGCTCAGATGCAGCGAGATAGCGTCTTTACCAATATAGGGGCTGCCGAAAACTACCTGCTTTTAGACCGCTCCTTGCAATTTCGCATAACAGATGCTGTCAATAGCATGTATAACTTCGATTTTGAAATGGCTGAGCGTGGATTTTCGGTGCTCCGATATACGTACCCCGAACATCCGTTACCGTATTTCCTGATGGGTCTTAGCCAATGGTGGAAGATTGCTGTTGATACGGAAAATGGAACGCATGATGTTTCCTTTTTGAATTATATGGACATGGCCATCGAAAAGGCAAAGGCCATGTATGACAAAGATCCCTTGAACAAGGAAGCGGCCTTTTTCTTAGCAGGTGCCTATGGCTTCCAAGGGAGGTTGCACAGTGAACGTCAAAACTGGACCAAGGCTACTTTTGCCGGAAAAAATGCGCTAAAGTACTTGGAGTTAAGCAAGGGCGAAGACGAGTTGAACCCGGAACTATTGTTAGGTGACGCGCTGTTTAATTATTTCTCGGTTTGGATACCAAAGAACTATCCCCTCCTCCGGCCTGTTATGGTGCTGTTTCCAAAAGGAGATAAGGATCTGGGGTTGAGACAATTGGAGGATGTCGCGGAGAATGCCTTCTACGCGAGGGTGGAGGCACAGTATTTTCTCTTTAGGTTGTATGCTTCGGAGGAAAAACAGCCATTCAAGGCGCTTAGTATTACTTCATACCTGCATTCCAAATATCCAAATAACCCGTACTTTCATCGGTTTTTTGCTAGGCAGCTATACGTAGTGGGGCGTGGCGAGGAGGCCAAAGAAGTTTCGCTGGAAATTCTGCGCAGGATCGACGAAGGATGGACGGGCTATGAGGCAAACAGCGGTAGGTATGCGGCTTTCTTTGCTGCTCAATATTTTGAACGAGTTGGGCAAACGAATGTAGCCAAAAGCTATTACTTGAAAACTATTTCCTACGGGGAAGAATCAGAGAGTCAGGAGAGTGGGTATCATTTGTACGCATTAATACAGCTTGGCAAAATAGCGGTTGCCGAAAACGACAAAAAAAAAGCCAAGGGTTACTTCGATCAGGTAAAGAGTTACGCCAAGAGAAAACATCCGGCCCATAAAGAAGCAAGGGATTTTATCAAAAAGAATAAGTTATAGGTTGGGATTTGAGTGCTATGATTCTTTAAATCAGCAGGAAATTTGACTTTTGTATATAAATATAAGGCCTTGGCGCTGTTTTTTTTGATTAAATAGCTAAATATGTAACAATATTTCGTCCGTGACGTCGTTTTTTTCGTAAATACCTTTAAAATAAATTTAAAATAGATTAATTTTGCACCGCATATAATTCGGTAAATTCTTTAAAACATGGATAATTACGTAAAAGTAAAATTTGACAAGATAGATCGTAAAATTCTGGAGATCTTGCAAGCGAATGCAAAAATCACGAATGCCCAATTGTCAAAAGACATCGGTCTATCCCCGGCGCCTACATTGGAAAGGGTGAAGAAGTTGGAGCAAAGCGGCATCATCAAGAGCTACCATGCCAAGTTGGATCCCGAAAAAATCGGGCTGGGCGTGAGTACTTTTGTACTTGTGGGTTTGGTTGGTCACAACAAGTCAAACATCGAGGCTTTTATGAAAGAAATCGACCAAATTCCTGAAGTGATCGAATGTCATCATATCACCGGTACGGGTGATTTTATTTTAAAAATCATCTCTAAGGACATTACTTCCTACCAGAAGCTTATGCTGGAAAAGGTAAGTGAAATCAAAGAGGTGGATTCTATGCAGTCCATGGTGATTCTGTCTACTTTTAAAGACAGCAAGGTGCTGCCCATTCCGGCATAATTTTCAACGAACATTTGAAACATTGAAGGGAGGTGGCCAAATGGTCACCTTTTTTTACTGCCCAAAAAGCTCAATTTCTCGTTATCCCTCCTTAGGTTTGCTATGACCGCTAAAAAGTAAGCAGTAACCTATGAAGAATCCTTGGACCACACTCTCGAAAACGCAAGTTTATTCAAACCCCTGGATCACGGTGGAAGAACATCAGGTAATCAACCCCAAGGGAGGTTCGGGTATCTACGGACAAGTCCATTTCAAAAACATCGCCATTGGCATTATTCCATTGGATGAGGATTTGAATACTTGGCTGATAGGTCAATACAGGTACACCCTAGACGAATATTCTTGGGAAATACCTATGGGAGGCAGTCCGATTACCGACACCTTGGAGGCTGGCGCGCAGCGGGAACTGAAGGAGGAAACGGGCCTATCCGCTAAGAAGTGGCGAAATATTTTGAGGATCCATACCTCTAATTCGGTGACCGATGAGGTGGGTTTTGTGTTTTTAGCCGAGGACCTCACGGAGGGTGAGACGGCATTTGACGAAACAGAGGATTTGCAAATCCGTCAGCTTCCCTTTGGGGAGGTGGTGCAGATGGTAATGTCCGGACAGATTACCGATGCCATTAGCATCGCGGGAATATTAAAGACAGAAAGAATATTGAAAGAGGAAGGCAGGCTTTAGGTCTAGCCATTTAAATAACATGGCATTACAGAATTATACAAAACACTTTAGTGTCACCGTAAAGCTGGCCTATCCCGTAATGCTCAGTCAATTGGGACAAGTTCTGGTGGGTGTTGCGGACAATATCATGGTAGGCCGCTTGGGTGCGGAGACGTTGGCTGCTGCTTCTTTGGCAAACAGTATTTTCTTTTTGATTCTCATGTTTGGTACCGGGATATCCATGGCGATCACCCCATTGGTGGCCGTAGCGGATGGAGAGGGTAAGAAGCGTAAAATCTCTAGGATTTTCCAACACGGTTTTTGGATCAACATTGTATCGGGGATCTTATTATTTCTGTTGGTTTTGGGGCTTTCACCTGGGCTAAACCACCTAGGACAACCTGAAGAAGTGGTGGTATTGGCAGTTCCTTACCTGTTGATCATCACCTTTTCGTTGGTGCCACTCATGTTTTTCCAAACATTCAAACAATTCATCGAGGGGCTTTCTCAGACAAGGCAGGCCATGACCATCACACTGGCCTGCAATGCAGTCAATGTATTTCTAAATTGGGTGTTGATTTACGGCAAACTGGGTTTCCCAGCAATGGGTTTGAACGGAGCCGGCTGGGCGACGTTGATTTCCCGGGTGCTTATGGCGGGTATCATTTATTATTACATCCGTAGATCCCAACGATACAGAGCGTACAGCCTGCTATATGGATTTACCAGCATGAGCAGAAATATGGTGAGCCGGATGTTGAAAATTGGGATACCTACCGGCTTTCAATTTGTATTTGAGGTGGGGGCGTTTAGCACTGCCGCCATTATGATGGGTTGGCTGGGTGTTCACGCACTGGCAGCCCATCAGATAGCTATCAATCTTGCCTCGGTCAGCTACATGATGGCTTCGGGGCTAGCAGCTGCTGCCATGGTCCGAGTCGGCAATCAACTGGGAAGAAAGGATATCCTTACGCTACGTCAGGTCGGATTTTCGATTTTTGGCATGGTTGCGGTGTTTATGTCTTTTTTTGCCGTGGTGTTTGTAGGTTTACGCAATTACCTCCCGTTAATTTACATTGACGATCCGGGGGTAGTACAAACGGCTGCCGTGCTGTTGGTGATTGCAGGGATATTTCAGTTATCGGATGGCCTGCAAGTGGTGGGGTTGGGAGCCCTTAGGGGACTTTCCGACTTGAAAATACCAACCTTGGTAACGCTCGTCGCCTATTGGGTGGTGGGGTTGCCTTTGGGTTATGTATTGGCTTTCCCCTTTGGTATGGAGGAGGTTGGCATCTGGATTGGTCTGCTTACGGGTTTGACCGCAACGGCCATATTGTTAATCTGGCGCTTTCACCGAATCAGTAAACGGCTGCTAAAGACGCACCATAGCCCTGCCTCGGATAAGAAAGGTCAAGTGTTGGTACTGTAATGCCAAGACTGGTCATATAGGAAAACCAAAATTGAGTTAGTATGCAATCGAGCTTATACATTGTTACGGGAAGCAGCAAAGGACTGGGTAGGGCTTTGGTGGAAATACTGCTAGAGCGTCCGGGTGTGCGGGTGGTGGGTGTTTCCAGATCCGAGGAGAAAACGACCGACCGTTTTTTTCCAGTTCAGGTAGACTTGAAAGATACACAATCCCTGATAGGGAAATTGGATCAGCTATTTCCCTCCGGTGATTTTCAACGAATCGCTTTGATCAATAATGCAGGATGGATCGGTGAAATTGGCCCGATGGGCGATTTGTCTCCACAAGGGATTGCAGATATTCACCTTATCAATACGGTGGCGCCTGCCATTTTGACCAATGCGTTTATTCAAAAATACCGGGAATGCACGGCAGAAAAGGTAGTAATCAACGTGAGTTCCGGGGCTGCAAAAAAGGCCGTAGATGGCTGGTCGGGTTACTGTTCTTCCAAGGCTGCACTGAACCAGTTTACGCTAGTAGCGCAGGAGGAGTCCGACCAGAAAGGGTACGGCATCCGGTACATCGCACTTTCTCCGGGGATTATCGATACTCCCATGCAAGGGGAAATCCGATCTGCAGCACCTGAAAAATTCAGTCAGCTGGAGAAATTTAAGTCGTTCAAGGCAACCAATCAGTTGAGTACCCCTTCCGAAACAGCCGCGAAGGTCAGTTACCTATTAGACCATTTGGATGAGCTGAAAGGGGTGTTGTTAGATGTCCGCGAGTTTTGATTTTGGAAAGTCGTAGAACCAAAATTGGGTATTGTCAGGCGAAATATCCCTCCAAGAGGCCGCAGATGAGCGAAATCCATACTGTCCGCAAGTAGGTAAGTTGTCCAGTTCTCCCCCCAAAAGAATCACCAGGTCGGTCATGCCGGGATTGTGGCCGAAGAAAAAAACGGTTTCAAACACATCTTCCGTTTGCCGAATGGCCCGTAACAGTGCTTGAGGGCCTGCATGATACATGGATGCCATGGTCAGGATGTTTTTTTCCGGGAAGTGGAAAGACACCGCCGCCAACTTGGCCGTGGCCAATGCCCGATTGGCATCCGAACTCACTAGGAGGTCGGGTTTTATGCCCTGTTTCAGTAATCTATCGGCCATTTCGGGAGTGTCCCTAATACCCCTGCTGGCAAGGGGCCGTTCGTGGTCGCTCAGGAAAGCATCTTCCCACGAGGATTTGGCATGACGCCAGATAACGAATTTTTTCATCTTTTTTAGCGGTCAGAGGTTCTGGGAGATCGCTTGGTCAGGCTCCCGAAGGAATTACTCGTGTGTGTCAACTTTAGGATCTTTTCTGGTCGACTTCATAAAAATGGACGATTTGTCAAAAGGAATCAACTTTTTCTTAAATTAACCTGTCAAAAAAACAAAGACCCTTTTCATTTACCTTCCTATTTATGAAGCATATTTTCCGTTTCTACGCTGTCTGCGTGTTATTCTCCTCGCTGTTTTTGGGTTGTGCCTCTCCCACGGAGGAGAAAATCGGTGCCCACGATAATTGGGAAGTCAGCCTGGGAGACAAATTCAGTTCACAATATTCCCACTTGGATCAGATTAACCGGGAAAATGTCGATCGTCTGGAGTTAGCGTGGACTTTTCGTTCCGGTGATCTGACAGAACGAAGAAACACGCAGATCCAATGCAACCCCATCATCGTAGAAGGGATACTCTATGGCAGCACTCCTACCATGAAGGCAGTCGCGCTAGAGGCGGGCACAGGGAAACTACTGTGGGAGTTTGACCCCAAGAAGGATTTTGAGGTTCCTATAACTGTAAACCGAGGGCTCACGTTTTTTCGTGACGGATCTGGGGGCAGGGTATTCTTTTCGGCGGGTTCCTTGCTGTTTGCGTTGGATGCACAGACCGGTCAGTTGGTGCAAGATTTTGGGGATTCGGGCACGGTTTCACTGAAGGAGGGGCTGGGTGATTGGGCCAAAGACCTGTATGTTATTTCTACCTCTCCGGGAATCATCTTTGAGGATAAAATCATCGTTGGAACCAGGGTTTCCGAAAACAACGACGCAGCACCGGGGTATGTGAGGGCTTTTAACGCGCTAACTGGCGCACTGGACTGGGTATTTCATACGATCCCAAAGCCAGGGGAGTATGGATATGAGACTTGGCCTGCTGACGCCTATCAGCGTGCAGGTGGTGCCAATAGCTGGGCTGGCTTTAGCCTAGATGAAAGGCGCGGAATGGTGTTTGTCCCCACGGGATCGGCCTCTTTCGACTTCTGGGGAGGAAATCGCTTGGGGGATAACCTGTTTGCCAATTCGGTGATTGCGCTCAATGCTGCCACGGGGGAACGAATCTGGCATTATCAGACCATCCGGCATGACATGTGGGACAGGGATCTTCCAGCGCCACCTAATTTGGTTCGAGTGGTTCACGGTGGCGAGACGATCGATGCGGTGGCACAGATAACCAAGACTGGAAGGGTATTCGTTTTTAACCGAGAGACCGGTGAGCCTCTCTTTCCCATCGAAGAGCTGGATGTTCCACTTTCGGATTTGATGGGAGAAGTGGCTGCGGCCACGCAGCCAGTTCCTGTACTGCCTCCTCCCTTTGCCCGGCAGGTATTTACCGATGGGGAGGTGACGGATATATCACCCGAATCGGAGGCCTATGTAAAGGAGGTGCTCAAAGGGAAGCGCTACGGACACATGTTCATGCCTCCAAGTACGGAGGGCACGGTTGTTTTTCCGGGGTTTGATGGGGGAGGTGAATGGGGAGGTGCCGCATTTGACCCCAGTTCCGGTTGGCTATACGTGAATGCAAACGAGATGCCCTGGATTCACACCATGGTACCTACCTACGATCAGACAGGTGCGGGCCTCGGCAGATCGGTTTATGCGGTCAACTGTGGCATGTGTCATGGTCCGTCCATGGCCGGTGACCCCACCGGAGATTATCCTTCGCTGATCGGTGTGGCAGATAGGTTGAAACCCAGTGAATTGGAAGATATTATCGCCAAGGGAAAGGGGAGAATGCCTGGATTTCAGCACCTCAAGCCCGCAGAAAGGGAGGCGGTTTTAGCTTATATCACTAAGCCGGAAGCCTCCGAGCAAGATGCCCACGAGGAGGGCATGGAATCGAATCTCGGGGCAGTCCCCTATACCCATACCGGGTATCACCGGTTTTTTGATCAGGATGGATACCCGGCCGTCAAACCACCTTGGGGAACCCTAAACGCCATTGATTTAAACAAAGGAGAAATTGTATGGCAGGTGCCTCTCGGAGAGTTTACGGAACTCACGGAGCGGGGCATTCCAAAGACCGGTACCGAGAACTATGGCGGGCCTGTAGTCACAGCGGGAGGCTTGGTATTTATTGGCGCATCTAAGGACGAGTACTTCCGCGTGTTTGACAAAGATACCGGAGAGGAACTGTGGAAATACAAACTGCCGGCCGCGGGCTATGCCACTCCAGCCGTATATGCGGTCAATGGCAAACAGTATGTGGTCATCGCTGCAGGTGGGGGAAAAATAGGGACCGATCCAGGAGACTATTACTTGGCATTTACGCTTAAGGATTAGCGCAGATAGCAACGGCATGGCGGCAGAGTTTTTGAGAAAGCGGTTGTTTGAGCCCATATCCATAGTGCCCTTGGCGGTGTTTCGGGTAGCCTTCGGGTTGTTGTTGGCGGCGGAGGCAATTGGTGCGGTTTTTACAGGCTGGGTGAGGGAGGTGTTCTTGGAGCCGGAGATTGCGTTTCCCTTTATTCCGTTTTATCCTTGGCTTCAACCTTTACCTGGGGAGGGGATGATCTATTACTATTTTGTGATGGGTGGTCTTGGGATTTTGGTGATGACAGGACTTTGGTACAGGCCCACCATCATCGGCTACTTTTTGATGTGGACGATCGTGTATTGGATGCAAAAATCCCATTATAATAACCACTATTACCTGTTGATTCCACTGACCGGGATATCCATCTTTCTACCGGCCAACCGCTTCTTTTCTCTTGATGTGCGGTGGGGCTATGTGAAACAGGCGCTCTTTGTGCCCCGTTGGACCTCGCTGGTGTTTATAGGCTTGCTGTGGGTAGTCTATACAGCGGCTGCTATGGCCAAGGTACAGCCGGATTGGATACAGGCCAAACCCCTGCAACTGTGGTTTGCAGCAAAGCAGCATTACTGGCTAATTGGTGATTTTTTGCAGCTTAGGTGGCTACAGTTGCTATTGGCCTACGGAGGTATCTTCTTTGATGGCCTGATTATACCCGCCTTATTGTGGAAGCGAACCCGCTGGGTAGCGATCGTATTCGCGCTTTTTTTTCATCTGTTTAACAGCGTTGTCTTTCAAATCGGGATCTTCCCCTACTTGATGCTTTTTATGTCCGTATTTTTCTTTCCACCTGCGCAGGTGTGTCGGCTTTTCTTTCCAAAAGCAGCCAATATAGCCCTTGGGGAAGGATATACGTGGCCTTCACTCAGGATTCAAAACCTTCTCCTCGGTAGTATGGCACTGTTTTTTGCCATCATGATTGCATTGCCACTGCGGCATCATCGCTATGAAGGAGATGTAAATTGGACGGAATCCGGCCACCGGATGGCTTGGAGGATGATGCTGAGAAGCAAGTCCGGAACGGCGAATTTTGAGGTGGTATTGCCCGATGGAAAGCGCATCGTTCATGATCCCCGAATCGACCTGACGCCGAAGCAAATCTCGATGGTAACCACCAAGCCCGATGTGATCTGGCAATACGCGCAGCACCTGAAACGAGCCTATGCGGCGCAAGGCCTGGGAGAAGTGGAAGTTTATGCCGACGTGCTAAGCAGCCTCAATGGCAGGCCGTTGAAAAGGCTGGCCGATAAGGAAGTGAACCTGGCGCAGCAGTCGTGGCGCTTCTTTGAAACCCAACCTTGGATCTTGCTGTACGAGGACACGGGCTTCTGGTATCGCTAGCCCCGGTAGAGGATGTTTCGGCAAGTTTGTAAAAAGTTTTTCGCAGCCCTGTTTTTTTTATAGTTTTACGGTTTAAACCGGTCTATTCCCAAGTGTCAACTCGCGTTGTCGTGGCAAGGAGAAATGATGCGGAGGGGACGGGGAATGACGAGCAGATCCCGCCGGCCTGTCGAAACACGGTGGGTATCCTTGACCAAAGGAAAGGCAGGTTACCAAGATTAACCGGAACCAGCAAAAAAAGCTTCCCGGACAAAATACGTGATGAACTTTGTGACGAAAAAAGATAAACATGCAATCTATAAACCCCACCGAAACCAATGCCTGGAAGGCTCTTGGTCAGTTATCAAAAAAACCAATCAATATACGGAGTCTCTTTCAGGAGGATACGTCCCGGTTTGAAAAATACCATGTGCGTTTTAAGGATATCCTGCTGGATTTCTCTAAAAACCGGGTTGACGATGAAGTTTGGCAGGGACTGATTCAGCTTGCAAAAGAAACTTCCCTCGCTGAGGCGATAGAATCCATGTTTTCGGGCAAGGTCATCAACGGGACTGAAAACCGCGCCGTGTTACACACAGCCTTGCGCAACCGAAGCAATAGCCCGGTTTATGTAGACGACAGGGATATCATGCCCGATGTAAATCAAGTGCTTGGCAAGATGAAGATCTTTGCCGACAAGGTGTCTAAGGGCGTTTGGAAGGGGTACACTGGCAAGTCTATCCGTTCTCTGGTAAATATAGGTATTGGAGGTAGTGATTTGGGACCGGTGATGGTTACGGAGGCACTGAAACCCTATCAGAACCCCAATCTAGAGGTGTTTTTTGTGTCCAACGTAGACGGAACGCATATTACCGAGGTGTTGAAAAAGGTAAACCCGGAAACTACCCTGTTTTTTATCGCCTCCAAGACGTTTACAACGCAGGAAACCATGACCAACGCACATACGGCCCGGGAGTGGTTTTTGGAAAATGCGTCTAGCGAGGAGGAGATCGCAAAGCATTTTGTAGCCCTATCTACGAATTCAAACGCTGTAATGGAGTTTGGTATTGATATCGATAACATGTTTGGTTTCTGGGATTGGGTTGGCGGTCGCTATTCCCTTTGGTCGGCCATTGGGCTTACCATTGCCTGTGCCATTGGATTTGATAACTTCCGGAAATTGCTGGAGGGTGCCCACGACATGGATAATCATTTTCGACAGGCGCCCTTTGAGCAAAATTTACCAGTGATTCTTGCCTTGATCGGAATCTGGAACACCAATTTTCTAGGTGCTGCCACCGAAACCATTTTACCTTATGACCAATACATGCACCGATTCCCGGCCTATTTTCAGCAGGGGAACATGGAGAGCAATGGCAAGTGCATAGACCGAAAGGGAAACCGTGTTAACTACAGCACTGGTCCGGTCATTTGGGGTGAGCCTGGAACGAACGGACAGCATGCCTTTTACCAGCTTATTCATCAGGGTACGCAGTTGGTTCCCTGTGATTTTATCGCACCGTCAGTTAGCCACAACCCCGTTGGCGACCACCATGTGAAGCTGATGTCCAACTTTTTTGCACAGGCAGAGGCCCTGATGAACGGTAAGTCGCTCGAAGAGGTGAAGGAGGAAATGCGTCGGGAGGGCAAGTCACCCGCAACCATCGAAAGGATCGCTCCTCACCGTGTGTTTGAAGGAAACCGGCCTACCAATTCCATTCTCGTGAAAAAGATCAATCCATCCACCTTGGGGGCATTGATTGCCCTATACGAGCACAAGATTTTCGTTCAAGGTGCGATTTGGAATATCTTTAGTTTCGATCAATGGGGGGTGGAATTGGGCAAGGTACTGGCGAAGTCCATCCTGCCGGAGTTAGAGCACGAGGAACCGATAGCTTCCCACGATGGATCTACCAATGGCCTGATTAATGCCTTTAAGGCCTTTCGGAGGGACTAAAGGAACAGGCACAAAGCAATACTAACCAAACCTGTGGGTCCTGTTGGCTCACAGGTTTTCTCTATCCTGCTGGATTCCATTTGTTGAGTTCGGCCGCCAAAAGATCCTGAAAGGTACTGCTGATGGGTACCACCTTGTCGGCCACTGTAAGCTGATGCCGTTCTACCCTGCGTACTTGGGTCAGGTTGGCAATGAAGGAGCGATGGGTCTTGACAAAGGTTGCGGGTAGTTGCTTTTCGATCTCTGCCAGTGTCGTCCTGCCGACCACCTTTTCTTGTAAAAGGTGAAAGGTCACGTAGTTTCCCTGTGCTTCGCAGTAAAGGAGGTCTTCGAACCGTATTTTTACCTGATCGGATCCGGTTTTCACAAACAGAAACGCTTGTTCTGGGGCATGCTTGAGGTCGTGCCATTCACGTGCGCGCTGGCAGGCCTGAAGGAAACGGGCCAGCGAAAAGGGTTTGAGCAGGTAGTCGGTGGCATCCAGTTCGAAGCCTTTTACCGCATGTTCCGAGTAGGCCGTGGTAAAGATAACCAGGGTCCTTTTGGGCAGCAGTGCTGCGACTTCCATACCGGATATGTCGGGCATCTTGATATCCAGAAATACCAGATCTACCGGTTCCTCCTTTACATACTCCAATGCCTTGATGGCATCGGTAAATACCTCTGTGAGGTGTAGAAAAGGCACTTTGGAAGCGTGGGATTTGATCACTTCCAAGGCCATGTATTCGTCGTCAATGGCTACGGCCGACAGCATGGGAGTACGGTGGATTAAAGTTGAACACTCAAATGTACGAAAAACTCCAGATCGTTTTCCCGAATGACCAATTCGTGCTTGCCGGGGTATAGTAGTTGCAGGCGCTGCCGGACATTTTCTAGGCCAATGCCGGAGGATTTGTATTCGGGATCGTCCGTTTTGCTTCGGTGGATGCTGTTGGTGACGTCCAAGTGAATCGACCCCGCTAGGCAGCGTAGACTGATGTTTACCCAGGATGTGTGCTGCATACTGATGCCATGCTTGAAGGCGTTTTCGATAAAGGGTATTAAAAGCATGGGAGCGATTTGACCTTTGCAGCTGTCTACCGATCGGTTAAAGGTGATGGAGGTGGTTTCCTGTCCGTTAAATCGCAGCTCTTGGAGATCTACGTAATTGATCAGGTATTCCTTCTCCCTTTCTACAGGGATTTTTTCCTGGTTGTTCTCATGGAGCATAAAGCGCATCATATCTCCCAATTTTTGGATGCCGGTAGCGGTATGCTCTGAACCCTCCTGGAGGGCAGTGCCATAGAGGGTGTTCAGGGCATTGAAGAGAAAGTGGGGGTTTATCTGAGAGCGGAGAAAGGAAAGGTTGGCGGTGGATTGATCTGCTTTGGCAGTCAAGGAGTGTATTTTGCCCAGGTAGTTCTCGTATTTGTCGAAGACCATGGTAGATAGGGGAATAACGATGATCACGGATACGAGCGCCAGGCCGATGCCAAAAAACACCATGTCAGGACCCAAGTGAAACGTCGCGGAAATAGCTGCGCTCAATAGGATGATTCCAAAGGGAAGGATCCAATGGTAGATCCGTGCCTCCCGGAGATTGCCCGATCGTCTGTTTCGGTAGATCAATAGGAAATGATATACGATGGTAAAACCAATACTTGGGATGGCTACGGCATAGCAGAAAACGATAAACGGAGCTACCAGTTCCTTGAATTGTAGCAGAAAGAGCAGTACAAACAAGTATATAATTCCAATTCTAGTGGAGTTATAGAGGGAGTAATCCTTAGGCGGCGGGGAGAGAAAAATTTTGTCCGCCATGTAGGCAAATGCCAGGTACCCAAAGTAAGTGATGATGGCACCAAAGTAGGCCGGTAGAAAAATGCGTTCGCTTACATCAAACCCTGTCCCAATGATGGCAGTCAGTGCCAAAGAAAGCACAAATAGGAGTAAGGATAGCAGGATCGGTTTGGTCTTTTTTCTGGTTTGACGGTACTTGGGAATCAGCCAAAAGTGCATCAGGGACACCGAGGCGAACAGCACCAGCGGTATCAGGATTTTGGCGAAGTAAAGGGATAGATCCGACCAAGGGTTCAGGTTGGATGAGCTGAGTACATTGCTGAGGATAATCGTTACAAAGACGAAGATCAACACCCATCGTTCAATTTGAGGGAACTGGAGCTTATTGTGTTGCATGGCTACATGAATTGGTACCTGGGAACACCCGGTCCCTGTTGGGAGTCTTGGGGGGTATTTCCACGGAAAGGTAGGAAAAGGGGCGGAAAGACAACATCGTGCAAAGACCGGATTTTGTCCATGGGCGGCATTCTTGCATCCACTGTACGAGCAAAAGAAGCACCAACACCTTCAGGTAAGGGGTACGGGGATTGGCTTGGTATCGCTGTTTTCGTTTCACGCTACAAGGATACAGCGCGGCAGGGCCAATGCCAATTAGCAGGGACGAAATCCTTGTTTGGGGGGATGGAAAGGTAGTTTAAAAAAAGATATACTCGCAGGTAACTTACACTACTCGCACGGCCTTTGATCAGGTCCAATATTTTGATCGGTACAGCTATATCAGCTTAACACAAATGCTTACTTGGTGTCGAAAGAATTGAGTAAAATAGTTAACAACTAAAGATTCTGAAATAATTTTTTTTGAAAAAATATTTGTTATATTGATTATTTATTTTTATTAATTGGTACAATATAATAGTATATTAGTACAATTTTGGTTAGTTTTTGGTGTATCCAAGTGGTTTTCTTTAGGTATCTGATGGTCGGTTTTTAGCGGACCTCTTTCAGTTAGGAACTAGACGTTTTCGGCATAAACCAGCGGTTCGATGTCCCATGGTGGCGTATTTGAAAAAATTAATTTTATGAAACTAGCGGAAGGTGGTACAAATTCTATCAAGCTAATATAAATGCAAGGTTCTTGGTATGCACTTGTACCTTGATCCACAATGCCCTTGCCTACAACATTTAAACACAAAAAAAGCTCCATCAATAGAATTGAAGGAGCTTTTAGAACTTCGTGTACCCAGGGCCGGAGTCGAACCGGCACGAGTGTAACCTCATTGGTGTTTGAGACCAACGCGTCTACCAATTCCGCCACCTGGGCTTGGTACAATGAAGGGATTTGTGTTCAAATCTTATTCAAATTTTAGGACCTGCAAACAGCGATGTCTACCGGCCTTTTTAAATATCCCATTCCTTGCTGAACGGGATGCAAATATGGCGAATGATTTTTTTCTTTACAACAATTAATCTACTCCCTCTTAAATATTTTTTTTGTCGTTTGGAGGGTTTTCCCGCATCTATTTGCCTACCAGTCCGTTAGTTTTCAAACTGAATATAGACTGGGCTGTCGTATCGCAGGCCTAGAAGGTTGGAGCCGTGACCATGATTGATACCGATCTCCAGCAAACCCAAACTATTGAAGAAGGCAAAGCAGTCTCCAGGTTCCACTTCGTGGTAACTGTGCTGTAGGGTGTCTAGCGTTTCTCTACCAAATTCGATGACAAACCTACCGGGGTTTAGCTTGTCAAATACCTCCTTGGGAATGTTGGTGATGAGGTTTCCATAGTGGTCGACCCGTAGCACGTAGCCGACAATTTCTTTTTTACTGGCTTTGAACTGACGGGACATTACCTTGCGGATGGATTGAAGGGGCCCTCCGAAATCGTGTATGGCCGCTCCGCTTGCAACTTTCGCAGCAATGGGAGCCAAAATGTCCTTCGTAGGAAAGGTGCTTTCCTTCAGATGGGCATTGGAGAACTTCACAATGATGCCCGGATCGTGGTCGGCAAGCATGCTGAGCACCCCGTTATTGGGTCCAATGAAAATGTGTTCGTTGAGTTTGATGCCAATGAATCCGTCTGTTTGCGCACTGGTACTATTTAGCGCAACCAAATGAACCGAACCTTTCGGGAAATCATTGTATACGGCGCGTAACACAAAAGAGGCGTGGGCAATGTCATACAGACCCAGCTGATGGGTGATGTCCACAATGATGAGCTGTGGGTTTATGGAAAGCATCTTCGCTTTGACCGCAGGAACGTAGTAGTCCTCGAGACCAAAGTCGGAAGTGAATGTTATTAAAGCCATAGAAGCAAATCATTTAAAAATTATTACTTTTGTATCAAGCGCTAAACAAAAATAGGAATTTTATCCTTGTTAGAGTAGGCTGAACGAAAATAGAAAAAATCAGGATTGGTAGAAAAAGTAATTACACTGGAAAATGTCTCGCTGTTGGATTTTTTAGGGTCTGACAATGAGAACATACGTCAAATTGCTTCGGCGTTTCCACAGAGCAAGATTATTTCCCGGGGAAACGAAATCCGAATCAAGGGGCAGGCACCGGAAATCCTCCGCATAAATGATATCCTCAATATGCTGTTGGAACATTTTAACCGCTTCGGTCAGGTTACTCCTGAGAACGTGAGGGATTACATTTCCTTGGAAAATACCCCCATCGATACGGCTCAAAGCAAAAATGAGACAATTCTCTATGGAAATAAGGGATTGGTCATCAAACCCAAATCAGCCAACCAAAAAAAGTTGGTGGAATCGTCCTTCAAGAATGACCTGGTGTTTGCACTGGGACCGGCGGGAAGTGGAAAGACCTACATCGCTGTGGCATTGGCAGTGAGGGCCTTGAAAAACAGAGAGGTAAAGCGCATTATTATTACCCGTCCGGCGGTGGAGGCAGGCGAAAATCTGGGCTTTTTGCCAGGAGACCTACAGGAAAAGCTAGATCCATACCTGAGACCTATCTACGACGCACTGGGAGATATGGTGCCCGCAGAGAAGTTGAAATTCTACCAGGAAACACGTGTTATTGAGATTGCACCACTCGCCTACATGCGTGGCAGAACCCTTCACGATGCATTTATTCTGCTTGATGAAGCTCAAAACACTACGAGTGAGCAAATTAAAATGTTCCTTACCAGAATGGGGCCTAATTCCAAAGTCATCATTACCGGTGATCAATCACAGGTGGATTTGCCACGGAGGCAAAAGTCCGGGTTGACCGAATCGCTGAAAATACTGAAAGAAGTAAAAGGTATAGGGGTGGTGCAGTTGACCGGAAAGGATGTGGTAAGGCACCGATTAGTCAAATCCATCATAGACGCTTACGAAAAGCATGAAAGCGTCGAAGAAAAGGAGCGGTTCTATGGCGATAGAAGTAAGCAAAGTCAATAATACCGACGAGCTGGAAGTACTTTTTCGAATTCGAGAAGAAGTGTTTGTAGTAGAGCAGCAAGTAGCACCGGAAGAAGAATACGATGAATACGAGGAGCGTTCTACCCACTTCTTGGCCAAATACGATGGTCAGCCGGTCGCCACTGCTAGGTGGCGTTTTACGGAAAAGGGGGTTAAGTTAGAACGTTTTGCTGTGCTTAAGCCCTACCGGGGAAAGGGAGTAGGGAAGGCGTTGGTTGGTGCTGTATTGGCAGACATTGACCAAAATCCAGCAGCTGCCAGCAAGGTACGTTACCTGCATGCCCAAGTTACCGCTCTTGGTCTGTATGAGAAGTTTGGGTTTGAAAAAGTGGGGGACTTATTTGAAGAGTGTAAAATTCTTCATTACAAAATGCAACTAGAGCCTCCGGTTGCAGGTTGATTCAGTAAAAACAAAGCCCATAAATAGATGAAGGGCTCTTTCTTTTTAACTAAAATAACAGTCGATGAAAAAGTATGTGGTTTTGATGTTTGCGGTGTGGGGTGTTTCGGTTTCTTCTTTTGGACAATCCAGTGCCGATATCCCCCGAAATGAGGTGAAGTTGAATATATTAAACACCATTGTTGTGGGTTCGTTGGAACTGGGCTACGAGAGCTTTATTGACCGAAACCAATCGATCAGTGCAGAGATCCACTTTTTTGACCGTTTTGGGTATGTTTCGGCCAACAGCAACGATGTTTCCTTTGACGCTACCAGTTTTATGGTTGGGTATAATTATTATTTTGTTTCGGAAAGTCAGCCCTCAGGCCTATTCGTTTCGCCTTTTTTGAAGTATCGTTCCGGAAACTTCACGGAGCTGGTTAATTCGCAAGTGCAGGAGACTAACCTGAACAGCTTTATCATTGGCATAGGCGGTGGTTATAAATGGGTCCACAACGATAAATTTGCCCTCGGCCCCTACGTCAATATAGCACGTGGTTTCAATAACGACGCGTCAGACCGTTTCTCAGCCGTAGAATTCAATGCTGGCTTTAGTATAGGTTTTAGGTTTTAAGTAGCTAGTTCCTATCTTGGATTTTCCTATAAGGAATGTCCCTTTGTGTTTTCTTAGAACACGAAGGGATTTTCTTTGTTATCTCGTTGGTAGTTAGCTTGATCGGTTTTCCCATTTTTCGTATATTCGGGAAATTCCGCTGCGTATGCCGTTTAATCAGTATCCTTTTTTGCGGTATGTACTTTTTTTCTTTTTGGGGGTATGGGTGTACCCACACACCCTTTTTTTGCCCGGGTATTTTTGGTTTGGTGCTGCATTTACGTTGTTGCTAGTCTATGCGGGCTTGATGTACTGCGATCTTCGCCTTCGGACGTATTTCTACATCCATTTGATGCCACTATCAGCTTATGGGATTTTGGCCTTCGCGGGAATTGCTTTTGCCCATCAGAAAGACGTTCAAAACGATCCAGCCCACCTCCTTTTTCAGGGAGAACTCGAAGGTTACGTGGCTGCTGTGAAGGAGATGGATGATCCAAAGGCAAAGTGGGTAGCCAATCGGGTGGAGCTGTTGGCAGTGAGGCGAAAGGGGCAGTTTTATCCCGCAAAAGGAATCGTCATGCTGTACCATTCAGGTGAAAGTGCCTTATCGCCCGGCGATGTAGTGTACCTGCCGGGAACACCGGGTCGGATAGCACCACCAGAAAATCCCGGCGAGTTTGATTACCGCCGGTTTATGGAGCGGCAGCAGGTCTATCACAGGCATTTTGTAAACGGACCTGTAAATCTGTTAAAAGAGAAGCAGCCCCTTCGATTGACCCAGCAAATGGCCGTGCTGAGGGAGCGGCTTTCGAGAAGAATGGATCTATACCTCCAACGTTCAGAGGCCAATCAAATCGCCAAAGCCCTTCTTTTGGGACAGAAGAGCTCCATGGAATCAGACATGAAGGAAGCCTATGCTACAGCGGGAGCCATGCACGTATTGGCTGTTTCAGGTTTGCACGTAGGGATCGTGTATGGGTTTTTCTTTCTTTTTTGGAAGCCTCAGCGACTTAATTTCTTTCGTAGGGTGCTCCTGTTGTCGTTGGTGATCTGCTTAATATGGAGCTATGCGATGATCACGGGTATGTCGCCATCTGTTATGCGTGCGGCTACCATGTTCACCTTTGTAGCCCTGGCTCAAATGAGGTCTCGAAGCCCTTCAATTTTCAATCCCCTAGCTCTATCGGCGCTTCTACTGGTGTTGTACGATCCCTTTATCTTTTATGCCGTAGGGTTTCAGCTTTCTTATGCTGCATTACTCGGTATTTTGGTATTTCAACCCGTGATCGTCAGCTGGTGGACACCTTCGTCTAAGATGGTTGATTATTTCTGGCAGATTGCCAGCGTGAGTATGGCCGCTCAATTGGCAACTTTTCCACTAACGTTACACTATTTTCACAGTTTCCCGACCTATTTTTTGCTGTCCAATCTGGTGGCTATTCCGGGTGCCTTTGCGATCATGGCACTTGGGATCCCTTTTTTGCTTTTGTCCTTCATCCCGATACTTGGGTTGTGGCTGGGGACGCTGTTGGAGTGGACCGTGTACCTGTTTAATGGATTGATCTATGCCGTGCAATACTTGCCCAAGGCAAAGCTCGAACACCTATATTTGGACACGGTGGAAATGGCTCTAACCTGGATCGTGCTGGCTATGTTGTTTTGGTGGCTAGGCGAGAGGGGGATGCGCGCCTACCGCCTGACAATGGTGGCTATTATTATACTGGTAGGCTATCGATTTTGGATCCTTGCAGGTGGTTATTACAGCGAGGATCAGGTGGTATATCGTCTCAAGAAGGGGACAGCGGTAGACTGGTATCACCAAGGGTCCTTGTATGCTTACCAAAAGGGTGTTTCCGAGGATGAGTTTCGGTATATGATACTTCCCAATCGCATTCGACGCGGTCATTCCAAGCCGATTCCGCTTCGGGCCTTTGAGGTAAATGGAGAAACCTATCTGCTATCTCCCAACGGTGATCTCGTATGGTTGGATCTGGAAAGGGGCTCGTTAATGCCGAAAAGGTATGAGTATCTACAAAGCATCCAAGAGGGGCCGTATACTCAGTCGGGTGTTTCGGGGGAGCAAAAGGAATTTGTGGATTAATTTGCCAACCGACACGCAGTCCCTTATCTTGACCAAAAAAACCGATACAGGCGGATAGTAATCGAAGTCACCGTTTTGTACCGGAAATTTATCCCATGGATACATTGAAAGCAACTGCATTAAAGGTGTTAAAGTCTTCCTTCGGATTTGCGGATTTTCGTCCGCTACAGGAGGAGATTGTGCTCTCTGTGGCAGGGGGAAGGGATACCCTTGCGATTCTGCCTACTGGTGGGGGTAAGTCCTTGTGCTTTCAGGTTCCCGCTTTGATGCAAGAAGGGATCTGCCTAGTGGTAAGTCCGTTGATCGCTTTGATGAAAGATCAGGTAGATAACCTGAAAAAGAAAGGTGTCAAAGCCGTAGCAGTGTATTCGGGGATGCGGGCACGTGAGATTGATGTGTTGCTAGATAACTGTATTTATGGAGAAGTCAAGTTTTTATATGTTTCTCCCGAACGGCTCAAAACAGAGCTTTTTTTAGCGCGGTTCAAACAAATGGACGTCTGTCTCATAGCGGTAGATGAAGCCCACTGCATTTCTCAGTGGGGGTATGATTTCAGACCACCCTATCTGGAAATCGCAGCACTACGGGAGATTCACCCACAGGTCCCTTTCATAGCCCTCACAGCCTCCGCCACCCAAGATGTACGGAGAGATATCATGGAAAAGCTGGAAATGAAGGACTGTGCCGTATTTGCACAGTCTGCCAAGCGAGGGAATCTTTCCTTTGTCGCTAGAGAGGCTGAAAATAAATTTGAAAAAGCGTGGGAGGTGCTCAAGAAAGTGCAGGGTTCTGCTATCCTGTATCTTAGAAACCGAAAAGGCACAAAGGAAATTTCCGATCAGCTTAACCGGCTGGGGATTTCCGCAACCTACTATCATGCTGGTCTGCGTGGCGAGGAGCGTTCTATCCGGCAGGCTGCTTGGATCGGTGGCAAGGTGCGGGTGATGGTAGCGACCAACGCGTTTGGAATGGGTATAGACAAGCCAGATGTCCGCCTAGTGATTCACCTGGATCTACCCGAAAATTTGGAAAACTATTACCAGGAAGCCGGAAGAGCCGGAAGGGATGGCCTGAAGGCTTTTGCGGTATTGTATTACAGTCAGCATGATCTGGCACAGTTGCAGGAGCGGGCCGCACAGACCTATCCCCCTATGGAGTTTATTCGAAAGGTATACCAGTGCCTAGCAAATCAATACCGGATAGCGGTGGGCAGTAGCGAAATGAGTAGCTTTGATTTTGACCTACACTCCTTTACCCAGAATTACCAGTTGGATGTCTTGTTGACCTACAACGCGCTAAAAGTGATGCAGGAAGAATCATTGCTACTACTCAGTGAGGGGCTTACAACACCGTCTACGATTCATATTCCTGTTTCGCAGTCCCAGTTATACGAAGTTCAGGTTCGCTATGCTACCCTAGATCCCTTGATTAAGCTTTTGCTAAGGATGTACGGGGGAGAGTTGTTTTCAGGCTATGTCAAGGTGCAGGAAGGAAGATTGGGCCAGGCGATGGGATTGCCGGAAGGCCAGGTGGTCAAAATGCTTCAACAGCTGGATTCTTTGGAAGTAGTGGCCTATAATCCACGGAAGGATCAACCGCAGGTGACCTTTCTGACACCGCGTTTTGATGCAGGGAAGTTGCCATTGAACAGCAAGCGGATTGCCCACCGCAGAGATTTGGCTATTAGCAAAGCGGCCTCTATGGCAGCCTATGCAGAGAATAACCAGTTTTGCCGTACGTCGATCCTACTGGATTACTTCGGGGAGGATAAGGAAGAGTCCTGTGGCATTTGTGATGTGTGCCTGCAAAAAAAGAAGCTTGCAATGGGCAAAGATAGGGAAGAAGCCATCCGTGAGAAAATCTTGATAACATTGTCGGGGGGTAAAGCGTTTTCCTTACGAAAGCTCTTGGCTGAAGCAGGTTACTCGGATAGTTTAGACGCTGCCGAGGTGGTGCGGATCATGGAAGATGAAGAAGTGATCAAAACCTTGTCAGATGGCAGCATTAAATTGACGATGGAATGACCTATTTAGAAGATCTGTTTGGGAGGCTTTTTCCCGCAAAGAATAGGAGGGTTTCCTATAAGGAGAACTTTCTGGAGACTCCCGAGGAGCTCTCCGATACCCTCGCGTGGATGGATTCGGATGCGGGGCAGGGCGTATTAAATTTGATCTACAATAACTATCACTTGAAGACGATAGGGATCAATAAGAAGCCGGCGGTACACATTTTAAACAGCCCCTATGCCAATGGACTCGCAATCAGCTTCGAAAAACCCTTGTCTGCGACGGATTTCCAGCATTTATTCTTTGCGTTTGGCGATCGTTTGTTAGCTTTGGGATACCATCGGGTTAGTTTGGATCGAAAGATGGAGGAGTTGTCGGAGCAGGTACGCATCACGGAAAAGCTCTATTACAAGCCGCCATTTTCAACAGCTGCGCCTGATGAGCCAATCGATCAGCTTTTCGGTAACGTAAGTATAGAAAAGGTTTCCATTGACAATAAGCCCAGTTTCTTAAAAGTATTGGTCACGGTGTATTCTGACCGGATGTACCTGCCTGCACAACCTTTCAGTGAGTTTATTGAACAGGTATTTAAACGATAAGTCAGTTATGAACAGAGGGCAATTGAAGTTTTTACTTGAACATTATAAGACGGTATTTGAAGAAGAGCAGCATTTCGTTCGTGATTTTTTGGAATTGGTAGACCATCCGCTAGCCTTTAGTAGAGATCGGAAAGCGGGACATTTTACGGCTTCTGCATGGATTGTAAATAAAACCCGAACACATACCTTGCTCACCCTTCACAGAAAACTGAACAAGTGGCTTCAGCTAGGAGGTCACGCAGATGGTAACGATAACCTCTTGGAAGTAAGCCTTGTAGAAGCCAGGGAAGAAAGCGGGTTGACCTCGCTTCGGTTGGTAGATCGAACAATTTTTGACATAGACAGGCACCTGATTCCCGCTAGGGGAGAGGTTGCTGAGCATTTTCATTATGATGTACGCTTTTTGATAGAGGCTGAGATGGACGAGCCGCTCACCATGAGTGAAGAAAGCAAGGAGCTGGCTTGGGTGGGGTTTGACATGGTAGATGCCTTTGTGAACGGCAATCAGTCCATTCTCCGCATGTTAGAGAAAACCAGTCGCTCGGAGATATTTACCTAGAGCCAGCGAAGCATTCTAGCAAACTCGGCGGATAGCCGTGGTATACACGCCAAGAATCCTTATCTTTGCCAAAAAAACGACATGCGCAATATATTTTGGCTTTCTGCCGTTTCACTCTTGTGGTTGTTTTCCTGTAGTCCGTCCCCAGATAAACTCTTTAACGAGGGAGTGAAAGCGCTGGAGGCTGGTGATTTTGAAAAGGCAGTCAGTTTCCTGGGTAGATCGGTGGAGGCCGATGACTCTCAGTCTCGAGCCTGGAATGCCATGGGCGTCGCGTATTTTGAGCAGCAAGAGTGGGATCGTGCCATTGGTGCGTTTGACAAAGCAATATCCTTGGACAGCACGTCCTACAAGCCTTTCTTTAACCGAGGCAATGCGCAACTGGAGAAAAAGGATTTCCGAAATGCCGTAGTGGACTACAACACGGCCAGTGCACTGGACCCCAACCAAACCGACATATATTACAACCGTGGATTGGCGCTTTTGGGCATGGAAGCCTATGAAGATGCCCTCTTTGAGTTTGATATGGCCCTGCAGGTAAACCCCAATCAGGCGATTGTGCACTTCAATAAAGCGAAAGCTCAACTAGGCAATAACGACCCGTTGGGTGCCATGTCTTCGCTGACAGAGGTGATTAACTTGGACAAGCGAAATGCTGCGGCATTTTATTTAAAAGGCGTCACCGAGATGAGCGCCATTGGCGATAGAGACGGCGGCTGTGCCAACCTGAAGATGGCGTTGAGCTTGGGTTATACAGCAGCTAAAGAATGGATCGATGAATTTTGCGCAGACTGATGGCAGAGATCGGAATTGACATTCATAAGGCTTCGGCGATTTTACAGGCCGGCAATCTGGTCGCTATCCCGACAGAGACAGTGTATGGGCTAGCGGGAAATGCCCTGGATCCGGTAGCGGTAACCAAGATTTTTGAAACCAAGAACCGTCCCAGTTTTGATCCGTTGATTGTGCATGTGGCAGGTGTTGATCAGGTTGCTCGCTATACCCGGGAGTTTCCCGAGGAATTGAGAAAGCTGGCGGTGGCTTTTTGGCCGGGCCCGCTTACCTTGTTGTTACCTAAAAAAGATATTGTACCGGATTTGGTTACAAGTGGCTTGGATACGGTAGCAGTTCGGGTGCCCTCCCATCCGGTGACCAGTGCCCTATTACAGGCGGTGGATTTCCCGCTTGCCGCTCCCAGTGCAAACCCTTTTGGGTACATTAGCCCCACTCAGGCTGTTCATGTTCAGGATCAGTTAGGCGAGAAAATAGCGTATATCTTGGATGGAGGAGACTGTTCGGTGGGTTTGGAAAGCACCATCGTAGGATTGGAACATGGACAACTTATCGTTTACCGCTTGGGAGGATTGTCTGTTTCTGCTATTGAAGAGGTGGTAGGGCCTGTATTGATCTTGCCTCAGTCCAGCAGCAATCCCAAATCTCCCGGTATGTTAAAGAGTCATTATGCTCCCCGAACTCCCGTCGTCTTGGGTGATTTAGACCAGTTGATGGAGAATTATCGCCAAAAGGGAGAGGAATTTGCCATATTGTCGTTTTCGAAAGATTACGACGAAATCGGTAAAGAAAAGAAGGTGGTGCTTAGTCCCCAAGGAGATTTTGGCGAAGCGGCGAGAAATTTATTTTCTGGAATGAGGTTTTTGGATAAGGCCGGGGTTTCTGTAATTTTGGCGGAGGAGTTGCCGGAAAAGCATTTAGGCAAAGCCATAAATGACCGCCTGAGAAGGGCAGCTGCAAAATAAATTGCTTATTTTTGACTAACCAATCGTTTTTACCTATGAACAAAAGAATCAAAACCGTAGATAATGTTGATTTTAAAGGGAAAAGGGCACTTGTCCGCGTTGATTTTAACGTTCCCTTGGACAGTCATTTCAATGTTACCGATGACACCCGTATCGTGGCAGCAGTACCCACCATCAAAAAAATCCTGAAGGACGGAGGTTCGGCTATACTGATGTCCCATTTGGGAAGGCCTAAAGGAGGGCCCGAAGACAAGTTTTCGCTGCGACACATCGTGGTAGAGCTGAACAAGGCGTTGGACCTGAAGGTAAAAGTAGCCGCTGATTGCATAGGCACGGAGGTCAGTCAGCTTGCGGCTGGACTGAATCCCGGAGAGGTGTTATTGCTCGAGAACTTGCGTTTTTACAAAGAAGAGGAAAAGGGTGACGAGGGATTTGCGGAAAAGCTTTCCAAACTCGGTGATATCTATGTAAATGATGCCTTTGGCACTGCGCACAGGGCTCACGCTTCCACCGCGGTGATCGCCAAGTTTTTCACTGACAAGGCAGCCGGGTACTTGCTTCAGGCAGAACTTGAAAATGCTGACAAGGTCATGAGCAGTGCAGAGCGACCCTTTACAGCAATCATGGGCGGAGCAAAGATTTCCGATAAAATACTGATTATCGAACGCCTTTTAGATAAAGTGGACAATCTGATTATCGGAGGAGGGATGTCCTACACGTTTGCCAAAGCGCTAGGAGGTACAATCGGCGACTCCTTATTGGAGGCAGATAAGATGGATCTGGCCTTGGAGCTTATGGAAAAAGCGAAGGCAAAGGGAGTCAATTTGGTGCTGCCTCTGGATACGGTTATTTCTAGGGCCTTTGCCAACGATGCAGAGCAGGGTTTGGCTCAGCGTGGTCAAATTCCTGACGGGTGGATGGGGTTGGACATCGGTCCTGATACTGCCGTTTCTTTCGGTGAAATTATCCGTAATTCAAAAACCATTCTCTGGAATGGTCCTATGGGGGTATTTGAAATGAGTAGTTTTCAGCAAGGAACCAAGGCCGTGGCAGAGGCTATTGCAGCCGCGACCGAGGCAGGCGCATTCTCACTTATCGGAGGAGGAGACTCCGCGGCAGCCGTGAATATTTTCGGCTATGGCGAGAAGGTCTCCTATGTATCCACTGGGGGTGGGGCGTTGCTGGAACTTATGGAAGGCAAGGAGCTACCGGGTGTGACCGCACTGGAGCCCTGATAGGCTTCACTTTAAGTGACATACAGACCTTGCTCTCAAAAGGGAGCGAGGTCTTTTTTCTTCCATTCTGTTCTGGGGTTTTACCCATTTTTTAAAATGATATGGTTAATTTTATCGTTATACCGTGGAATCTTAGAGATGTCAATAGAAGTCAATCAACTAACAAAATCATACGGTAGGCAAAAAGCCTTAGATCAGGTAACCTTTCAGGCAAAGCCGGGGCAGATATTAGGTTTTTTGGGCCCCAATGGTGCCGGCAAGTCTACCACCATGAAAATTGCTACAGGTTACCTGTCTGCTGATCACGGAGATGTTCTTATTAAGGGGGTCTCGGTGACCAATCATCCAAAGGTAGTCAGCCGCATGGTGGGGTATTTGCCTGAGCATAATCCGCTTTATTTGGATATGTTTGTCCCTGAATTTTTGAGGTTTGTGGCGGGGCTTTATGCCGTCGAAAAGAAGAACGTAGAGACTCGGGTACGTCATGTGATGGATCGGTGTGGTTTGCTACCAGAAAAAACCAAAAAAATAGGCCAATTATCTAAAGGCTATCGACAACGTGTGGGACTGGCAAAGGCGCTGGTTCATGATCCGGATATCATCATTCTCGACGAACCGACAACCGGTTTGGATCCAAACCAACTGGTTGAGATTAGAGGGTTGATTCGGGAAATCAGCGAGGAAAAAACCTTGGTGCTAAGTACACATATCATGCAGGAAGTGGAAGCCATCTGTGAAAAGGTCGTGATTATTCATAAAGGAAAAGTTGTGGCGCAGGATCTGCTACAAAATCTGACTGCCACGGATAAAGCAGATGGGCTGGTGTTGGAGACGGAGGAATTATTGGACCGGAGTTGGTTTCAGTATTTGCCTATACGGGAGGCAAGGGAATTGTCACCCAACCGCTTTTTGTTGCTGTCTTCATCGGGTGCTCAAGATTTGAGAAAGCAGGTTTTGGGCATGGTTGGAGAGCGGGGCCTTTCGTTGGTAGAAATTAAGCAGCAGTCCCGAAGTCTTGAAACCGTATTTCACCAACTAACCCAAACGCAATGAACAGTCTTTTTTGGAGGGAGATCAATGCCTTTTTCAATAACTTGAGCGGCTATATCGTGTTGGTCCTCTTTCTAGTGTCCATTGGGTTGATAGTTTGGGTATTTCCGGGAACCAGCGTGCTGGAGTATGGGTATGCGGATTTGGAATCCCTGTTTTCCTACACACCTTTGGTCATGGTTTTTTTGATTCCAGCCATTACCATGCGGCTGGTAGCCGAGGAGAAAAAGAGCGGAACCTGGGAAATTCTCCTGACCACTCCGCTGCCCAGCTACCAGATTGTACTTGCGAAATACCTGGCTTCCTTGGTACTCATTCTGCTGGCCTTACTGCCCACCCTGGTATACTATTACAGTGTATACCAACTGGGTGAACCTGTAGGGAATATCGATTCGGCCGCATTTTTTGGGTCTTACATCGGCTTGCTGTTGGTCAGTGCCTCCTTTGCTGCAGTTGGAATGTTTACATCGGCCCTCACCGATAATCAGATTATTGCCTTTGTGATCGGAGTTTTCCTTAGTTTTTTGCTCTACGTAGGGATTGCTTCGCTAGCGTCACTAGGCTCCGGTGATTGGGCGCTGTTTTGGGAGGAGGTTTCTCTGAGCTACCATTACGAAAGTATGAGTAGAGGGGTGATTGTCTCACAGAATGTCTATTATTTCCTTGGCCTGATTATCTCTCTTCTAGCGTTGACTTGGGGAGTGGTTGAAAGAAGATGATGCAAAAGATGAATGTTGTCGTTCGTGTATTACTGATAGTTGTAGGTTCATGGGTTTTGGCCTATGGGTTGGGGGAGACTGTACGGTTCCGTTGGGACTTGACGGAGGAGAAGCGTTTCTCTGTGAGTGCGGCTACACAGGATGTGCTTTCCGGGCTGGATGAACCTCTTGAGGTGGAGATATTGCTTACCGGAGAGTTGCCTGGTGGCATGCGACGCTTTCAGAAGGCGATTGAGGAAACGGTCAAAACCTTTAATGCGTTTAGTTCTGCACCCATTCGTTTTTTTTACCAGAATCCACTGGATTTACCAGCAGACATTCAGCAGGAATACATCTTGGTCCTGGCGGAGTATGGAATCACCCCAACCAACCTATTTGCCTCCCAGCAGGGAGGGCAAACATCCAGGTTGATTTTCCCAGGCATTGTGGTGCGAAACGAGGATTTTGAAGTGGGTACTTTGTTGCTGAAGGGAGAGCGGGGCATGTCTCCCGACGAAATTCTGAACCATTCGATCGAAAACCTTGAATTTGAGATAGGTCAGGCGATTAAGCGCTTGGTAGCCAACTATCAGCGGTCGGTAGGGTTGGTGATGGGACATGGAGAGATGGTGCTTGATGAGGGATACGGATTGGTGGAGGCCCTAAACGATGATTTTGAAGTGTATAAAGTGCCCTTGGAACAAGCTGGAAAAGTAGAGGACCTATTGGATTTTGAGGCACTGATCATCGCAGGACCCCGGGAGCCATTTGATGAGCGGGAAAAGTTCTTGTTGGATCAATACCTCATGTATGGTGGGAATTTGCTGTTTTTTATCGACCAAATGGCGGTCAACCTAGAAGATGCTGGAGGGGACGGTACCGTGGCCATGCCGTTTGACTCCGGACTGGATGATTTGTTGTTTCGATATGGAATACGTATCAATCGGGACCTGATACAGGACCTTAACTTTGGTTATCATCCGGTCGTGGCGGGTGATTTTGGCGACCAATCCCAAATTGTACCGCTACCTTGGCCATTTTATGTCATGGCGGGCCGTATGGCCAATCACCCCATCACCAAGGGGCTGGATCAGGTTCAGTTTCGATTTGTAAGCAGCCTGGATACGGTCAAGGCAGAAGGTGTGCAGAAAATCCCCTTGATTTTTTCCTCGGAGTATACCCGCCGCCTTCAGCCCCCTGTCCGAGTGGCCTTTGAAGATATGGTTCAGGAACCCGATGTAGAAGCATTCGGGCAATCTAGGCTGCCGCTTGCATACCTTTTGGAGGGATCGTTTACTTCCTACTTTAAAAACCGCCTATTGCCCGATGGATTTGAGCAGGAGGATTTTCGAGAAACAGGTGATGCGGGCAGGGTGTTGGTGGTTGGCGACGGCGGTTTTGTTAAGAGTATGTTGAATCCGATTACAGGGGAGCCACTTGCTCTAGGGGAGGATCCGTTTGGCGAGACGGCATTGGCAAACCGTGCCTTTTTGCAACATGCCCTGCAATACCTTTCAGAGCCAGAGGGAATTATCGCCTCCCGTACCAAGCAATATCAGATTCGGCCGTTAAATCGGATTAAATCCCGAAGTCAGCAGACATTCTGGCAGTTGATCAATGTGGCGTTTCCAGTTGCCTTGGTTGCCGCTGTCGGGTCTATCCGGTATTTTCTGCGAAAGCAACGCTACGAAAAGTTGTAAATTGGTAAGGCAAGTCTTGGTTTTTGCAAAAAAACTTTCGAAGGAATCGCTCCATAGGCAAGGCCCTTAATGATTTTATTTCTAAATTTACCCTGTTGTATGTCGAGGTAAAAAAAACACCAGTACCGTACTGGAAAAATCACAACGATTACTTTATTTTGCCAGCCAGAAATCAACGATTTTGCCCAGTTCTAACTGGTCAGCAATGACCAACAAATATAAATCAAGTCCAAATGAAATTTATTGTTTCTTCTTCTTCGCTTTTAAAGCATCTGTCTTCTATCAATGGTGTGGTGACCACGAATCCGGTAGTGCCCATTTTGGAGAATTTTCTTTTTGAAATCAAGGATAGCAAACTCACCGTAACAGCTTCTGATTTGCAGACATCCATGATCACGGATATAGAAGTAGAAGCCAAGGAAGACGGAAATATTGCGGTTCCCGCAAAGATTTTGATCGAGACGCTGAAGAATCTGCCAGAGCAGCCTGTGACATTCAGTATCGATAAAGAAACCTACAGCATCGAAATTAGCTCGGACAATGGCCGATATAAATTGGCAGGCGAAAACGCGACGGATTTCCCAAAGATCCCGGTTGTGAGTAATGCGACTACGGTGGATATGTCCACCGAAGTATTGAGCAGCGCTATCAACAATACTATCTTTGCCACGAGTGGAGATGAACTTAGGCCTGCCATGACAGGGGTTTTTGTAAACCTTAGTGACACGAACACAACTTTTGTAGCCACAGATGGTCACCGCTTAATTCGGTATAGAAGGGTGGATATTGTTTCTTCAGAGGCAGCGAGTATCATCATACCACGGAAGGCCCTCAACTTGCTAAAGGCTACGCTTCCCTCTGATAATGTGCCCGTAAGTGTAGAATTTAACAGTTCCAACGCATACTTTAAGTTTAACAATATCAAAATGATCTGTAGGCTTATCGACGAGCGTTTCCCCGATTATGAGAACGTTATTCCCTTGGACAACAACAACGACATGACCATTGATCGCTTGGAGTTTTTGGGTTCGCTTCGCCGCATTGCCATCTATGCCAATAAGACTACCCATCAAGTGAGGCTCAAACTGACGGGTAGTGAGCTTCAGATTTCTGCGGAAGATCTGGACTTTTCCAACGAGGCGAATGAACGCTTAAGCTGCGTACACGAGGGAGAGGATATCGAGATCGGGTTTAATGCTAAGTTTTTGGTGGAAATGCTGAACAATATCAATTCCAGGGAAATTACCCTGAAGTTCAGTGCGCCAAATCGTGCAGGACTGATCACCCCATCGGATATGAAAGACAACGAAGACATCCTGATGCTCGTGATGCCGGTTATGCTGAGCAATTACGTATAAAACCTATTTCGCCCGGCTGCCAGCCGATATCCCATTTTTCCTCCTCCAGGCGCTTGTTTGGGGGAGGTTTTTGTTTTGGTCATTTTTAAATTAAAAAATTAGGCGTATCTTGCTGTATGCGATTCCTATGGTTATCTATTTTTCTGACAATAGCGTGCGCCAAGCCTAGCGACCGGGAGCGTGTGGCAGAATTGCCTGTGGAATTGATGTTGGTTCCGGTAGATAGCATGGAAATTCCGTTTATAGGCAAGCCAGTTGTCCATGATATATATCCCGGAGCACGACGCATTCTATTTATGGACCATAGGGAATTTGGTGAGGAAATTTTTGTGGCCGATTTTGAGGGTAATATCTTGCATTCCTATACCAAGTTTGGAGATGTACCAGACAGATATGGGGCACTGATGGCACCGTTAACCTTCATGGACAACCATCATTTTTTAGCGTATGGATTTGTAGGTTTCAATACCTATGAGCTGTCGGGAAAGCTTGTTAGTTCGGTGAAGGAAGAGAAAATGGAGCCCCACGCTTTTGCACAACGGACTTTTGGTAGAAGTTTTGCCAAACATGGTAACCGCTTGTTATATTTCGACCAGGGGTCACGAACTAGGGAAAACGAGGGACCTACAAGCTACGAAGCAGTGCACTTACTTAAGTGGCTTGATCCATCAACTGGTAAAAAGGAGATTTTTGCCAACTTTCCAACGGGGAGCTTGTTCAAAAACGGCAAATACTTTCCGTCGGGATCTTGGTGGCCAGCTTTCTGTATTTCAGACGGATTCATTTATGTTGCCTACGGGATTGAGCCTGTGGTTTACCTATACGATGCAGATCCACCTCATGAGCTGATTTCTCAGTTTAAACCCTCGCTAAAGGACTATCATTACTTCCAAGGAAGTGAAAATGCCGAGGTAGGAACCGATATTGGACTGTTTTTATTGGGCGGAAAAATTGAAAGTATCGTCCGTTTTAACGAATTTCTCCTGATCTCGTATTTCCCGGGATATAGTCCTGCGGACGTAAGCGCGTTTCAGGAGAATATGGGTGTTGAGGAGCGCATTGTACTGAGAGAGCGCATGGACGAAAAATATAAACGACGCCTATGGATAGGTGACCTGGAGGGTAACACTTTGGGTGATTTTGTCCCCGAGGTTTTTCAAGCCAATAATATAGGTGTTCGTGAGGGGGAATTGTTTGCCATTGGAGCGGAAAATCCAGCTAGAGAGGAAGATTTATTCCGTATATACCGGCTAGATATCTCAGAGTCAACATTTCGGGATACTGAATAGTAAGCTTAGGCTCCTAGAGAAGTACGATATCATCCCTCCTGAATTTTTGAAATTTGGGTTGCTTTTCCTAGTTTCGGATCAAACTCACAGCTGATTATAACAACGTGCCCATGCCAACCGATATTCGTCTGATGACTGCCGCAGACCTAGACGCCGCCATGGAACTCAAAGATGCAGAGGGCTGGAACCAAACCCGGGATGATTGGGATCTATTTCTTCGTATGGCTCCTGCCAGTTGCTTGGTAGCCGTGGAGGATGACAAAGTGGTTGGGACCGTCGTGGGTATCAACTATGCAAATCGGGTTGCATGGATAGGCATGATGCTGGTGAACCGCTCCTATAGAGGTCAGGGTATTAGTAAAATGCTGATGAAAGCAGTGATCCAATCGCTCAACAGGGTAGCCTCAATTAAATTGGATGCCACACCGGCGGGGTTTCCTGTATACCGACAGCTTGGATTTGAAGAGGAATATACGCTTCTGAGAATGGTAGCTACTTCGCCTGAAGCGCCAGACGATTGGAAGGAGGGAGTCAGTATGCAGCGGGTGAAGAAACTGGATGTATCGCATATGAGCGACATTTACGACTTAGATAGGGAGGTATTTGGGGCAGACCGCACCGAGGTATTGTTGCACAACCTCCGAAGCTTGCCAGCACTGGCCTGCGGATTTGTGGACGCCGGCAAAGTCAGCGGCTACTTATTGGCCAGAAAAGGGACCCGTTATGTGCATCTCGGGCCTTTGGTTGCCAATGACGATGCCATTGCCAAGTTATTGCTTGCGCACTCCATGGAGAAATACAGGGACGTATCCTGGGTGATCGACGTTCCCAAGATAAAACAGGGCTGGGTCTCTTGGCTCGAATCTTGTGGGTTTCATGTGCAGCGGGAACTGTTTCGTATGTACCTAAAGGGGAAGGATCATCCGGGAGATACATCCCGTTTATTTGCCATCTGTGGGCCGGAATTGGGATAAGAATCAGATCAGTTTTTAAAAAAAAAATAGTTGTTTTGATCAGAATATACAAATTTATCTTTTGCTTTTTAGTGATTGTAATGGCCGCGGGTGAGACAGCGTATACCCAGATTTTAAACATAGAACGCCTACGCATGGAAAAGGATACGGCTAGGTATTTTCAGTTTAAAACGACCTTTGGCCTCAATGTATTTAACCGAAGTGCGGGGGTGGATGATCCTGTGAATCTCTTTGGATATAATCTGGACGTAAATGCCATCTATTTTCCCAAAGACCACGCCTATGTGTTTGTCTCAAACTTTGACTACCTCAGGATCAACGATGCGGACTTTTTAAATTTTGGCTTTGTGCATGGTCGGGTCAACTTTCTAAGGGAGAGAATGGTCAACTACGAGGTATATGGACAATATTCCTTCGATAATTTCAGGGGGCTTGATCCACGTCTGTTGGTAGGTGGATCGCTGCGGGTCAATATGGTAAAGAGTGACCGAGTCACGTTTACAGTAGCATTTGGGGGATTGCAAGAATGGGAGACTTGGCAGCATCCCTACAGGGAGGAAATTGTGGAGGTTAGCTTAGTGAAGAGTTCAAATTATTTTTCGTTACGGGCAACTTTAAACGAGTATGTGGACGTGAATCTTGTCAATTATTACCAAGTGGGTTACGATCGTTCCATCTCGGATTTTCGGCAGCGAATAAATAGCTCCACGATTATCAACACCAAGATTACCGACCGGTTTTCGCTCACCAATTCCTTTGACATTAGCTACGAAAACCGTCCGATTGTTCCGGTCACGAATGTTATTTTCGCCTTCAAAACCGGCTTGTCGCTGGATTTTTAATCCTCAAAGAATCAAAAGGGTAGGGCTCTTGGATGTTTAAATTCCAAAGGGCTAGTCGGTAGATTTCGATTAATTTTATAACTTGCGGTGATGGAAAATTTTGTAGTCTCTGCAAGGAAATACAGGCCTTCTGATTTTAAGAGTGTAGTGGGACAGCAACATATCACCACCACGCTGAAAAACGCCATTAAGAATGACCATTTGGCCCAGGCATTTCTATTCTGCGGACCAAGGGGGGTGGGTAAGACTACCTGTGCGCGTATCCTTGCCAAAACCATCAACTGCGAGAACCGAACCGCAGATTTTGAGGCCTGCGACCAATGCGATTCTTGCCTTTCCTTTAAAGCAAACAGCTCATTCAATGTACACGAGCTGGACGCAGCCTCAAACAATTCCGTAGACGATATTCGTAACCTGGTAGATCAGGTTCGCTATGCGCCCCAAAAGGGACGCTTTAAGGTGTATATTATCGATGAGGTTCACATGCTTTCCAATCAGGCATTTAATGCTTTTTTGAAGACTCTGGAGGAGCCTCCGAAGTATGCGATCTTTATATTGGCAACCACCGAAAAGCATAAAATTATTCCAACTATCCTTTCCCGCTGTCAGATTTTTGACTTCAATAGGATACAAATAAGTGATATTACAGAGCATCTTAAGTACATTGCAGAAAAAGAAGGTATCACGTACGAGGAGGAAGCGCTTCGGCTTATTGCTACCAAAGCCGATGGCGCGCTAAGAGACGCGCTTTCTATCTTTGACCTGATCGTTACTTTTTCGGATGGCAATAAACTCACCTATCAAGAGACGATCAACAACCTCCATATACTTGACTACGAGTATTATTTCAAGGTGACGGATGCGTTGTTGGACGAGAGTATCTCATCCTCCCTGTTGATCTTTGATGAAATTCTCAAAAAGGGTTTCGATGCACATAATTTTTTGGTTGGATTGTCGGAGCATTTTCGCGAGCTGATGGTTTGTAAGGATCCATCCACACTACATTTGTTGCAGGTGTCGGAGGGTGCAAAGCAGCGATACAAGGAGCAATCCGAAAAAACCTCTTTGTCATTCTTGCTCACTGCATTGAATATGGCAAATCAGGCGGACCTTTCCTATAAGAGTAGTAAGAATCAACGCCTTCACGTCGAGTTGCTTCTGATGAAATTGGCCAACCTTCCCAGTACCATATCTCTTGCGGCCCTGGCACAGGAAGAGTCAAAAAAAAAAGCTTAGCACCTGAGCTGAAACCGGCCTCTGCTACTACCCATCCTGTTTCGGGTTCGGCAGAGGCTCCCGTGGTAAAAAAGACGCTTTCCATTCCGTCCAACCTTCGACAAGCAACAAACCAGGTAAAGGAAAGACCCATTCCGGCTGTCGTACCACCCAAGGAGGATGTGAAAAAAGAACAGGAGGATGCTAGTCAAGTCGGTGCTCCTTTGGAAAAAGAATCGGTGACGGCCGTATTAGATGAAATCATCATTGATTACAAAGCGGCTCACAAGAATATGGAGGTAGCTGTGTTGAGGCAGCCATTCGAGATTCGGGAGGACGCCATTCACTTTTTGCTCGCAGGGGAGCTGCAAAGGGATATCTTTTTGAAATGTAAGCCGGAGTTGACGGGCTTGTTTCGGAAAAAACTGCTCCATGCCCGCGTGGATGTTACCTGCGAAATACAGGAAGAAGCACCCAATCAATCCAAAAATCTATACACTTCCAGTGACAAGTTAAGGTACCTGTTGGAAAAGTCTCCGGCACTTAAAGAGCTGAAAACCAGATTCGATTTAGAGACTGATTTTTAAGAAAAAATCGGAGTTTGACACTAAAAATCAATTCCTACCCCGAAATTAATCAGGTTTTGAAGTTGTATAGCCCGCTTTGAAGTACCGTCATCCTGTTGGATAAACACACGTTCGTCGTAGATCAATACTGTTTCAATGCGGGTGGTGATGTAGCGATTTACCTTCATGGTGACGATGGAGTTGAAATTCACCACCATGTTTCCCAACCGCTCGTAATTGGAGAAGAGGTTGAGATCTGCTTTCCATCGGATGTTTTCCATTACCTGTGTATCGATGGAGGAGGCGAGGGAAATACCTGCTTCGGCACGTACATTCTCGCCCGGTATCACCCCAAAGGCGCCCGCACGGCTCAGCGAATCGTCCATTACTACCGTAAAACGCCCCGTGAAGGGAGATATGATCGCAGAGAACTTGTTATTATTTTTGTACTCCTTCTGGTAGTTTAGACCTGTGGATGACTGAATATACCCGGGACTGAGCAAATCGGAAATTCGGGAACGGGCATCCTGCTCGGCACCGGCAGGTCTGAAGTACCGAAAGCCCCGCAACAGTTGCGTGCGGGCATCAATCTGGGTGGACAGATACATGCTCTTCGAAATTTCCCGGCCATATTTGCTGATGAAAATAAAGTTGTCGTTTGTCTTTCTGGTAGGAAAAGCCCTTCCTGTCTGTCGGTTTAGTCCGTAGTTCACCGTTAGCCTGGTATCCCAGATTTTGTCGTCCTTTTTGTAATTTGCAAATAACAATAGGCCGGTATTTAGCGCCGATGAACTGGCACCACCGGCGGACCAGTTGCTCAGTGCCACCTGTTGTATACTCAGGTTAAAGTTTCCACCTTTTTTCCAGTAGATTTCCTTTACAACCGGAGCAAAAATCAGGGAGTCGCCCAACATGATGAGGGTGTCTCCACTGATGATGACGGTGTCTGCCCTGCTTAGATTTCCCACGTCTTGGCCTTGGAGCTGACCTACCCGACCGCACAGCGACAAAAATAGGGCTATATAAAAAACGAACTTCATGCGGTATTTGTGATGCTGGTAGACAAAACGATTACTTTCGAATGACGATCTTTTGTCCCACTTTTAGGATGTTGTCTTCGCCAATTTGATTCCATTGCCGCAATTGGTCTACACTCACCTGGTGTTTACGCGAAATAGCGTACAGTGTATCTCCCGGTTCTACCACGTGTTCGATCACCTGTTGAGCGGCAGACGCAGCGGGAGCAGAGGGCGTTGGAGTACCCGAAGACTGCCATGGTACCGTCTGAATGGACGTGCCGGACGGTGTGGTTCTGGTAGCAGTGCCAGAATCTGCGGTATGAGTACTGGCTTGCGTCGGAGGAGCAATCCGTCGGGTAGGTGATACAATCTGAATCTCTTCACCTCTTTTGCGGTAGTCTTGCAGCTTCAGAACCATACCCGGTTTTAAATCACTGTCTTTGTATATCCGGTTCTTTGCCTTGAGGGAGTGTACCCTTATTCCGTGTAGTTGAGAAATCTTCCACAGGGTCTCTCCAGGCTGCACCACGTGTTCCTCTGCTTCTGCTTTCCCTTTTTTTCGTTTGGTGTAATAATATTGGCCTGCCACAACGGGATCAGACTTTCCAAGGTCATTGAGCCTTCGCAGTTTGCGCTCTTTCATGTCCACCTGGCTAGCAAGCTTTTCCACTGGACCACTATTTGCGGCCAAAACTGCTTTGATGCCGTTTACGCTGACCTGTCCTTTCTGTGTGGCTTTAGAGGTGTTTCCAGTGACCTTTGGGTATGCTGAAGCATTGCTGCTTTGCGCAAGTTCCTGTCCGGTACCGGCCGGGGGAAGATCCGTTTGAATAGCAGGCCTGACAGGTACGATGCCTTTTTGAATGTAGGTGACCACATAGGTTTTGTCTCCGGGAATGTTTCCGGTAGCCGCCCATTTGTTGTATTCTTTGAGGTGATTTTCACTTACGCCAAGTTGTTTGGCCAATTGGGCGAGCGTAGTCGGTCCTTTTACCGGATATTCGTGCAGGTAATCCCCGTTACTGACCAACTTGCCGGTCTGTCCTTCAAAGGCGATTTTATGGGCTAGGTATTTTTTGAGGTACCAATGGGAGTTTCGATCAATATCCATGGTACGCTTACCCTTGTATTGATCGCCAAAGTACCCCCTTGCGCCTCCCAGTCCCATCTGATAGGATACCAAGGCAGTAGCCCAGTTGTTGAGGTGACCTTGATGTTTTTTAAGGTAGAGTGCTGCTCCTCGTGTAGAGGAAACGATGTTTTTGCGTTCATCCACCTGATTGTCCACGCGCATAAAAACTTCCTCAGCGGTTCCTTTTTTAAATTGCCAGAACCCTACGGCGTTGGATGTGGATACGGCATCCGAAATCAGGCTGCTTTCCTGTATCACCAGGTATTTCATATCATCGGGTACTCCTTGTTCTCTCAAGACGCGCTCCACAATCGGCATGTAAAGATTTACCCTATCCAGTTTAATCTGAAAGTAATTTGGGTTTCGGTAAAGCGCATTTACATCTGCTTGAATCTCCCTTTTTGCCTGCTCGTTTAGGCGCAAGGTCATATCTGCAAAGTAAATCACGGAAGGAACCTCCGGCACCTGGGCCCAAGCGAGACTGGACCCTAAAAAAACAAGGAGGACATACAGGATTCTCAATTTTCTCATGCCTATGCAATTATCTTTTTCTAGCCATCATGATACCGTCTCGAATGGGTAAAATAACGTTTTCCACCCGGGGATCATGTTGCACTTTTTGGTTAAATTCCAAAATAGCGGCAGTGTCTTTGTCCAGCTTCTTACGCTTGGATTCCAAGACCTTACCTGACCATAAAATATTGTCGGCGAATATCATTCCGCCGGGATTTAGCCGGTCGATTACCAAATCGTAGTAACGGCTATAATTTATCTTATCTGCGTCGATAAATACCATATCAAAGTTACCGGAAATTTCCGGAATTAAATCAAGGGCATTCCCGATACGGTAATCGATTTTCTCATTTAGACCGGATTCCAGAAAAAATCCCCGTACCATTTCTTCCAGTTCTGCGTTGATATCCAACGTAATCAGCTTAGCGCCCGCTTCCAATCCCTTGGCCATGCATATGGCAGCATATCCGGTAAAAGTACCTATTTCCAGTACGCACTTTGGTCTTAACATTTTCACCTGCAGTTCCAAGAATTTCCCTTGAACCGGACCCGAAAGCATCCTAGGCTTCAATACCTTTAGGTTGGTTTGCCGGGTGATGTGAGTCAAGGTAGCATCTTCCTTTTCGGTATGGTCCAAGCAGTACTGAAATAGTGCGTCATCAATCATAGCGCATTATGCTTTTGGGAGGTAGGTAAGGAAACTAAACTGGTCCTCATCGTACACCTCTTGTGCTAAATCCTGCAACTCCTCCGCTGTGGCAGATTTAATTACCGCAAAGATATTTTCCAAGGGTTCTATGTAGCCTTTGTCCAAAAGAGTCTTGCCATAGACCAGCATGAGGCCCGGGTAGTTTTCCTCTGCCATGGCCATTTGCCCGATGGTCTGTTCCTTGGCCATATGGAGTTGCAACGTGCCCAGTTTTCTCTCTCGGATACGTGTTAGCTCGCGCATGACAATTTTACGGGCCTTGGCTGCAGCTGGTTCTTCGGTACCGTAAAAAATCCCAATAAAGCCCGCGTCTGTATAGGCTTGGTAGACGGATTCTATGCTGTAAGCCAGCCCGTGTTTTTCCCTCAAGGCCATGTTTAGCCTGGAATTCATGCTGGGACCGCCTAGAATATTATTGAGCAAGAATAGCTTGTACCGATTGGGATCTTGTATCCCTAGGGTAGGTTTTCCCAAAGCGCAGTGCGCCTGAGTGATCTCTTTGTAGGTGGTCGTGATTTTTGGAATGTACCCATTTACCGGCATCCTTCGATAATGACTGTGCTTAACGGGGATGGCAGTAAGAAAGGGCGTAACCGTTGCAAGCACTTTTTTGAAGCTGATATTGCCCACCACGGAAAAGATGATTTTGGAGGTATCCAACCTGTTTTGGATGAAATCCAGGAAATGTTGCTGCGTGAACTGCCTCACCGAATCTTCGGTGCCGAGAATATTGTTGCCTAGGCTGTGTCCAGGAAAGAGGATTTCGTCAAAGTCGTCCTGAATGGAATCGTCTGGCGAATCCCGATACATAGCCATTTCTTCCAATATCACCTGCCGTTCTTTTTCAATTTGTTTCGGCGGGAAGATGCTGTTAAAGGTGATATCACAAAGTAGTTCTCCAGCCTTGCCGAAATGCTCTTTTAGTACGCTGGCATAGAAGCAGAGTTTTTCTTTGGTGGTGTAAGCGTTGAGTTCCCCGCCCAGTGAATCCAGACGATTGATGATGTGAAAAGCTTTCCGCTTATGGGTTCCTTTGAAAGCCATGTGCTCCCAAAAATGTGCTAACCCTATTTGATCTTCCTCCTCATCCCTGCTTCCGATATCTAAAATAAATCCGCAATGCACCATCCTGGTATGGGTAACCTCTTGGTGAACAATCCGGATTCCGTTTGCTAATTCCCTGATTTGATACGACATTCCAAACTGATTCACTTCCAGAATGCAAAAATAGCAGCATTATTCGGTAATACCTGTGTGGAATCTCAGGAATGCGATAATTTCCTTTTTGGCGGCAATCCGGAGGTTTGTCTGTACAGTCTGATCCATGGGTTTGTATTGCGATCAACTGTAGGAATTGGGTAAAATTGTCTATTTTTGGGTGTAACTAAACCAGAGAGTGGGGCTCTAAGGTCCTTCTGATTATTATGCGCTATCAAACCCTAGATAAAAGTCTATACATCCGAAACCGAGCGAAGTTGATTAGTAGGCTTCCAAAGCATGCACTTGCCATTTTTCACGCCAACGACATCTTGCCTACCAATGCCGATGGGACTATGCGGTTCCGCCAAAACAACGACCTCTTCTACCTTACTGGAGTAGATCAAGAGGAGACAATCCTCGTGTTGTGTCCTGATTTTCCAAAGAAAGAGTATAGGGAGATGCTTTTCGTTCGTAAAACGGATGAACACATTGCTGTGTGGGAGGGCCACAAATTAACCAAAGAGGAGGCCGCTGAGTGCTCCGGGATCGGGCAGGTGGAATGGACCGACAGCTTTGAGGGGATATTGACTATGCTGATGGCACTGAGTGACGAGGTGTTTTTAAACACAAACGAGCACCTACGGGCCAGCGTGAAGGTGGAAACCCGGGATGCCCGTTTCATCAACTATTGTAAAGAGCGGTACCCCCTGCATACCTATCGGCGCGTAGCTCCTTTTATGCATCAGCTCAGGGCGGTGAAGGAGCCTGAGGAAATCGCTCAATTGCAGCGAGCCTGTGATATTACGGATGCTGGATTTCGCCGTATACTGAAGTTTGCTAAGCCGGGCGTAATGGAGTATGAGTTGGAGGCCGAGTTTTTACACGAGTTTGTAAGACGGGGTAGCAAAGGGTTTGCTTATGAACCCATCATTGCTTCAGGGCCCAATGCCTGTGTGCTTCACTACATAGACAACGATCAGGAGTGCCGGGACGGCGAACTGATTTTACTTGATGTAGGTGCGGAATATGGTAATTACAACGCAGACATGACGCGTACTATCCCGGTCAACGGCAAGTTTACCAAGCGTCAGCGAGAAGTGTATGATGCGGTATTACGAGTACAGCGAACGGCCTTCGGCATGCTAAGGCCTGGTGTGATCATACAGGACTACCATCAGGAAATTGGGTTGGTCATGCAGGCAGAGTTGATCAGCTTGGGATTGATTACGGCTCAAGATATCGAAGGCCAAGATCCTCAATGGCCGGCGTATAAAAAGTACTTTATGCATGGGACTTCCCATCATCTGGGGTTAGATGTTCACGACGTGGGTACGATGTATGAGCCTATCCAAGAGGGAATGGTTTTCACGGTGGAGCCGGGTATATATATTCCGGAGGAGGGCTTTGGTATTCGATTGGAAAACAATATTGTCATCCAGCGAGACGGCTATTTGGACCTGATGAAAAATATTCCCATCGAAGCAGAGGAAATTGAAGACTTGATGCAGGGAGGTAGTTGATCTATCCACTTCTCAGGTGGGTAGAGGGCCAAGCAGTCTACGGGAGGTACTTGATCTGCAAATCGATGAGCTCTTCAGTACTTAGCCATGCCCCCATTTCTGCCAAGTAGTTACTTGCGTAGGCATCTTGACCAATCCTGCGGCTAAACTTGACGAGCTCTAGCCACAGTAAGGGATCACGGTTGAAGCGCGTGGCGGTATGTAGCAGGTTATAGGCGTCGATCGGGTCCTCGGTATTCCTTACCTCACCCAATACTAGCGGCGTCCAGTAGGCATTGGCAACCCGACTTTTCGTTTTGTAGGGGAAAAACGGGTTCAATTTCTCATCTGGGAGGGGGTGATCGTGTTGAAAGAAGGCTAGCAGTGAGTGAACTTTTGCCAAATTTTCTGATTCTGAATAGGCGGATTCCAAGATGTCTCTGATTTCCTGAAAATCTGAATCCTCAAACCAATGGGATTTTCTAAGGAGTAGTTCGATCGCGTAAAATGCTTTGAGTGGGGTGGCTTGTATCTTTTCCAAAGGTTGCCATACGGATTTTTTCGTTCCAGCCAACAGGTCTGCGAGGCCTTTTGCCAGAGTGACCGTATCATTTTCCATTAACTTGCCTGCTTCGTCCCACTTCATCCAATTTGGAAAGGGAATGGCGTAATTTTCTGCCAATCGAATAGCTGCTTCCTGTTGGCCCCCAAAATACAGCAATGGAAGCATGTCCTGTTCGATCTTGGAAAAGCCGTTGATTTCAGCCGCAGTGATTACCTCGGCGGCTTTAGGCAAATCCATCTGTCCGGCGAGTACCTTTGCCTGCATGGACAGATAAAAGCCGGCACTTCCGGAGTAGTTTCTTGCGAGACTGCCCAACGTGGCGATTAAGTCGTTTAGCTGCCCTTCCCGGTAGTTTCGGATTACCTGTGTTTCCAGTAGCTCGGCGGCTAGCGACGGAGAGACCTCGTGGGCCAGTAGCGCATCCAGCAAATCTAAGTCGTTGTACAGTTCACTATGCGCTACATTACTCCATTGATTTCTGAGCGTGGCGCGGTTGATCAGCGAAGGTACACGAATGGAATCGGTAGGAAGTTCGAAGGGAGCTATTTCAGCGACCAGATTGTAGTTAGCCAACCGATTTATCTGCCCAGGAAGGTTGGGCGTTAGGTCCTGATCCTCCCAGTCCAATCCATGTATTGCATACAATGCCTGCAGGTTGGCGTCTCTGACTGGCGATTGGTCGTTCATGCTTTTTAATAGCTCCCGTGCTTCAATGGGTTGCTGGAGTTTGCTTTTCAGTATGGCCAGATTGTTTAGGAGGTACGGGTTTCCAGGGAAATATTTAAGCCCCTCCTGTAGGTAAAAGAGTGCTTCTGAACTTTTGGATGCATTGTGTAGGCGTGAGGTAAGCAATACGATGTTGTTTACTGTGGGCCTCTCGTCAAAGCTCCGCATAAGCACCTGCGTAGCCGGAGTAGGTTGCCGCTCCTCAAAATAGTAATGTGCCACAGCGTTGAGGTTTTTTGGATTATTGCGATAGCGGTCAAAACTGTATTCGTAAAGTATCGCGGCTTCTTGTTTCTTTCCTATAGTCTGATAGTAGTCTGCGGAGAGGTTTGTAGAGGCGGATCCTACCTGTACCGCTACGATGCCGTCGGAATAGATCGCCAACACCACTACACTAAGCAGGGCACCCATCCGCATGTGAAAATACGGAAAGAAGGGAGGTCGATACATGATTTTTTCGATGGCACTTCCCGTATTCATTATGCCGAGGAAATTGGCGATTAGGTAAAGGAAAAACAGGATTCCAAACCCCAGCTGCGCATATAATAGAATGTGCTGAAGAAAATCCGCCATGGGCGCATTCACTGTGAGATCGGCTTTTAGCCACACCAAGCTACTGATAGCAAACCCAATCAGGTACACTCCTTTGCCAATCAAGGGAAGGGTATAGGGTTGTGGGATCTGTCGGATCTTTCGGGTGGTCTCCCAAAACCCCAATGCTCCGGCAAGTATAAATACCCAAAAAACTGATGGCAGGGGAAAAGAAGCGCGTAATTCTCCCGTCAATTGCATATACAATAGTGCCACAAAGACGATGTAGGCAATAGATAACACCAGAAAGTGCCAGATGATTTTTATTCCTATACCTTGGTTGAGTTTGGCAAGTAGCACGTAGATGGAACTGACTACCGAGTGTCCGATATACACTAGAAAAATTGCCGAAATTACCATAGCGGTCAGGCTAATGTTTTCCGCCAAGAGCAAGGTAGGTGCAGGTACAGGGGAAAAATAAATCAGGGTAAACCAAGTAATTAGCGCCACAGGCAGGATGATCGGTGTCCGGGTTTCCAGTCCAGCATAAGGGAAAAACGTGTGAATTAGAATGGCAGGAAGCAACAGTCCACCGAGAGCAATCAATAAGCCGGAATTTTGACCGAGGGCAGTCAGACCTAGGTCATTGACCCCCGAGACAACCAGCAGAAATATAGCGGCAGCCATGCTCGCAATAAACGGATACCTGTTGAAACCGCTGATCAAGACAATTCCCAAGGAGAAAAGAATCCATACCAGGAGTCCCATTAATTGACTTTGTAGGGGGAAATCCATCGGTGGCACGGACTCAAATACCTGGTAAAGAAGGTAATTTTGCGTTTCCAGCGTCAGTTGCCCAAATCCCAAAGAAATGTAGCCCAGGGGGATATTTACCATTTCACCGGTCATTCCCGGAATAAGGGGAAGGGCTCCTTTGGGGAAAAACAGATGCAGTGCGATCAATCCCACGCAGCCGATTACCGCTATAGAAGCTGGCAGGAATACAAACAGGTATGAAAAAATTCGTTTCAGAATGGTGGACTTCATTACTCCAGTACCTTCGGAACCCTGAAGTAATCCGAGTCGCGCTGTGGTGCGTTCTTTAGCCCTTGTTCATGATCCAAGTGAGATCCGATGACATCTTCTCGCAGGACGTTTTCCTCTGATGACATGGTGGTTATGGGGGCCACGTTACTGGTATCTACCTCGTTGAGCTTTTCCACCCAGTCCAGAATTTGGGTCATATCGGCGGTCATTTTTTCGGCACTTTCTTCGTCAAATTCAAGTCTGGCAAGGTGGGCTATTTTCCGTAATGTACCTACGTCTATCTTCATTTGTTGTTTGTTTATGACGGATACGTCTGCGGTTTGCCAGGCAGGCGGTATCCCGTATTTTTTATAAGCTTTTCTCTACGTGGCGACTGCGTCAGGCACGCATTGTTGGGGTTACTATATTAAGCGGACAGTGCCTATATTCAGCTGTTCTCCACCCCTACCGATGAGAGTTCACCGATGCCCGCATTGTCTTTCAGGAGCTGCTCTTGGATGGTTTGGTAACAGCGATCTTTCAACACATTGAGCATTTTTGCGTCTGCACCCACCACGGGTATCGGAGGATGAATCACTACTTTGGCGGTTTTATGCCGTAGTAAAAACTTCCCGTCGTCGGGCAAAATTAAGTGATTATAGGATAATGTGATAGGAATTAGGGGAATTTGTTTGTCCAAAGCGATTTTAAACGCCCCGTCTTTAAACCGGGACAAAAGAGGGGGGTGGGGGCTGTTGATTCCGCCCTCTGGAAAGATGACGATACTGGCACCTTCATCGATTACTTCTTTCGCTTTGGCAATGGACGCTCCACGGCTTTTTAGGCTGTTTCGGTCCACCGCAATATGCAGGTTCTTAAACATATAGCCGAAGAGAGGTACGTTACCAAGCGATGCCTTTCCCACAAAAACCAAGTCAAAGGGTATGAGTCCTAACGCCGGTATATCGAGGTAGGAAAAATGGTTGGAGACAATTACGTATTGGTGGTTTGCTTTCAGGTGGTGCAAATTTTCAAATTTGACACGTATCAGCAGACAACTGAAGAATACCTTGGACCAAAGTCGGTTTAGTTTTCTACCGTATTTACGCAAACGGGGTACTTCGATCGTCAGCACAAAAATTGGCAGTAAGATCAAGAAGGTACCGAAAAACACGATTGTACCGTAGATCGAATATATTCTCTGCAGTAGAGGCATGGGCTATAAAAAGATTACTGATTCTCCCGTTTTTAGGATTAATTTACGAATCTCCACCGGTAGGGTTGGATCTATCACGCTTCCGGGTCGACCTTTTTCACCCGCAAGGAAGTACCCTCGGAGCTGATGATTTTGATAGGGTCTCCTTTATCTATAAACTCTCCGCGTGAATATGCATCGTAAATTTCATCGTCAATGCGTACCTTTCCACTGGGAAGCAGCCTGGTGTGTGCCACTCCTTCCCTGCCTACCAGGTCATTTGAATACATCGTCGACGTGTATCCGTCAGTACGCTGTTGAGTAGTGGCTAGGGATATGCTGCTGAAAGCTTTCCACTCATTTACCTTTGGCATGAGGGTGAATAGTAATACGGTAGCAATGATAGCGGCAAGCAGCACTGTCAACAATGCGGTGAAAAGCTTGCCGGATGCTACGAAAGTAAAGTCGAACAGATCATTGGGCAGCATGCCCAAGGTGAGGCCTGTTAGGATTCCCAGGATTCCCAGTATCCCGAATACACCAAACCCCGGCAGGACAAATATTTCAATCAATAAGAATACTACCCCGACGATAAAAACGGCAATTTCCCAATTGGCGGCAAGTCCTGTCAGGTAGTAGGGGATGAAATAAAGGATGATTGCAATCACACTGGCCAACAGCGGAAAGCCAATACCAGGGGTTTGCAGCTCAAAGTAGATCCCAGCAAATATGATCAAGATCAAAAAGCCACTGACCACCGGGTTTAGAAACAGAGCAATTATATCCTCGATCGAAGAGGGTTCGTAATACACGATTTCGCGGTTTTCCCATCCTATGTGGTCTAATAGATCCGGGATGGAGGATACCTGCGCTTCACAAAAGTTATTGGCAATAGCCTCCGAAACCGTGAAGGTGATTACTTCGCCGGCTTTGGATATACCTTCAATTTCCAGTTTTTCGTCCACCATTCCTTCTGCTATTCGTGGATCCCGGCCCCGTGCTTCAGCCGTGCTGCGCATCATAGAACGCATGTAGGATTGGTATTTGTCTGGAGCAGCCTCACCGGACCCTCCCATTACCACCGTGGCAGCACCGATGCTGGCCCCCGGAGCCATATAGATGCTATCGCAGGCGATCGAGATCAAAGCACCTGCTGAAGCAGCATCCTTGTCAATAAACGAATAAACGGGGATGGTTGATTCCAAGATCATGGTCCGGATGTCATCCGCGTCATTCACAGCACCACCATAGGTGTCCATATGGATGATGATCAGATCAGCTTCCTGATTTTTTGCTTCTTCCATCGCCAGTCGCACTTTTCGGTTGCTTCTGGGGTCTATGTCACTTTTTAGCTCAAAGACAAAAACTTTTTTGGTATCCCTTTCGTCGTCATTCTCGTTAGCATAAGCAAGGTAGGTTGCCATGAGGCCAAAAATGAACGCTATCAGTAGGGAGAGGTGTATTTTCATTGGTGTCGGTATTTGAGGTTCAATATACAGATAAAATCCCTTAATGGCCTAATTGGGTTCCTGTCCGGTTGCAATTGAAAAAATAAAGTTGAAATTTGCACAAGGATAATAGTAGGCATGCGAAAAACCAACGTGTTGACATGAAAAGGTATTTAGTAGTTACCGTGTTTTGGATTTTATCGGTTTCGTCCTGGGCAGGCGAGCGGGTCCTTTTAGACTCTATTGGGGTAGAAAAGATTGGAGAGAAGACCTTCATCGTGCATCAGGTGGCGCCGCAGGAAACCATTTTCGGTATATCCCGTCGGTACAATACGCCTGTGAGTGAGATTGTTCAAAATAACGAAGCTTTAAAGGATGGGCTAAAGATTGGTCAGCGAATCCTCGTCCCGTACATTCAAAAGGAGGAAATACCTGAGGGAGCGATCCTCTACAGTGTTCAGCCAGGAGAAACACTTTTTGCAATTTCCAGAAAGCACCAGGTAGGTGTGCAGCAAATTCAGGAATGGAATAACCTACAGGGTACCGATTTAAGTGTTGGGCAGTCTCTTATAATCAAAAATGTGGCTTTGCCCGAGCCCAAACCGGTTCAGCAAATTCAGGAAACCGTAGCCGTAGTTGATCAAAAGGTAGCCGTGGCGGAATCTACAGGCAGAGAACGGAGCCGGGCAGAGCCCAAACCGAAACCTGAAGCAGCTGAAAAGGCCTCGTCCACAGTAGAAAGGGCAACTGGAGGGTCAGAGCGATCTGCTACTGCGGCTACCTCAACACCTGCACCCAGTTTGGCTACATCGTCTATAGGTGGATGGAAATCCCATACCGTTGCCCAAGGTGAGACACTCTTCTCAATCGCCCAAACCTACCAAGCCAAAGTAGAGGACCTGATTACATGGAATGCCCTCTCCTCGAATAACTTGTCTATCGGACAGACTCTGAAGGTTGGGAGAGAAACCGGGGCAAGTATACCTGTAACCCGGTATCCGACTCCAGAATCCAGTGAATCCAATGCCACAACAAGTGCAGCTGCTGCATCGGTAAGGCCTACTGAAACAGCAGTCCCAACTACCAACAACACAGATTCTTCTACGGCCTATAAAAACATCAAGGAAACTGGTCAGGCAGAGGTCATAGAAGGTACTGGAAACCATAAGAAATACCTCGTTCTGCACAGGGATGCACCCGTCGGTACGATCATGAGAATTCGAAATGAGGAAAACGACGTGACCATTTTCGCAAGGGTAGTGGGTACACTTCCCAATACAGGAGATAACTCCCGTCTCATCGTGAAAGTTTCCAAGGCGGCGTTTGATCAACTGAGAGCGGTGAACCCTCGCTTTCCCGTGGAGATTTCTTATTGATAGTGGAGGATAGATGTGTTTCATGGAATGGTAATAGTCGTTAAAAAAACGGCCTTTTTTGGTTATTTACTGATTATCAATTATTTTTGAGTATTGAATACCTACTAATGAACAAATTTCAGTTACTGTTCCATAACGTCTTCAAGTTTATATGGAACGCCCTCTTTATCATCTCCTACCCTGTTTTAGCTACCTTTGGTGTTTTGTTTATCACAGTTACCATGGTTTTTTCTTGGGTGTCACGCCAATTGAGCAAGTTGAGTAATTCTCAGGTAAAGGAGGTGGATAGCAGTGAATGGGAAAGGATTTCCGATGATTCAGATCTTTTGGAAGGTAGGCTGTATAAGCAGATTATTTTCGGACCCAATTGCTACCATTTTCGTCGCCGGGACGGGATTCCCTCTGTGATCGAAGATTTTATTTTTGGGAAGAAAGTTAAGGTCTTGGAAGAGGGGTTGATTGTAGAAAAGTGGAACACCACGGATATTAAAGAAATCCCAGACTTTGACATTTGTCTATACAAGCCAGATGACGATAAATTGACCAAGCTTACAAACGTCAAGTGTTTTGATTGGCACTTGGCCTCCAAGCAGGATGATTTCTTGTATTTCAAATGGTTTGACGGAATACAAGGCGGAGAGGTAAAAGTCTCCATCACTGGATGATTGGGGATCGGTTACGCGACTTTTTGGATGCCAAAGAGCGGGAATTTAACCGCCCGGATTTTATTCCCTTGGACCCCATATCCGTACCTCACCGATACCATAAGAAGCAAGATATTGAGATAGCGGGTTTTTTTGCGGCCACGCTCGCTTGGGGTCAGCGCAAGACGATCGTGCAAAAAAGTCTTGATCTTCTGGAGCGTATGGATAACAGTCCCCATGAGTTCATGCTGCACCATCAAGAACGCGATTTGATTGCTTTTTTGTCTTTCAAGCACCGCACTTTCAATGACGTGGATACCTTGTATTTTATTGCATTTCTATCCCATGTGTATCGAAATCATGAGAGCCTAGAGGAGGCCTTTACCATGGCGTGGTCGGAAGAAGTAGATGTGATGGAAAGGCTTCTGACCGATTTTCATCAGTACTTTTTCAGTTTGGAATCCGCACCTACTAGAACAAGAAAGCATGTGGCTACCCCGCTCCGTAAATCCGCCTGTAAGCGGATGAATATGTTTCTTCGGTGGATGGTCCGGCAGGATGCCAAAGGGGTTGATTTTGGAATTTGGCAAAAAATAAAACCCTACCAGCTTGTATGTCCCTGTGATCTGCACGTCGATCGAGTGGCGCGCAAATTGGGATTGATTACCCGAAAACAAACAGATTGGCTGACAGCAATGGAACTGACAGCCAACCTACGTTTATTGGATGAAAATGATCCGGTAAAGTATGATTTTGCGCTTTTCGGTCTTGGAATTATTGAGAAATTTTAGGACTGAAGCCGTCTTGTTAAGGTTTCCAGCTTCCCGGATCGAGTCGCCACTGTTGTAATGTAGCGAGATCTTCCTCCGATACGTAAGCATCCCTTACAGCCTGTGGCAGCATATGTTCGTAGTCGCTGAGGCAGATTAGCTTCACTTTCGCCTGTTCAAAATTCGCCTTTGCCACCTCAAATCCATAGGTGAAAATACTGATCATTCCTAGCACGTCAAATCCGGCACCGCGAAGGTCTTCCACGGCTTTGAGCGAACTGCCACCAGTAGAAACCAGGTCCTCGATGACCACCACCTTTTGTTCGGGAGTGATTTTACCCTCAATCATGTTTTCCATTCCGTGCCCTTTGGGCTTTGAGCGTACGTATAGGAACGGAAGCTGCATCGCGTCTGCGACAAGGGCCCCCTGTGGAATTCCTGCAGTGGCTACGCCTGCAATGGCTTCGACGGTTCCGAAGTGTTTATGGATGGCTTCGGCTATCTGCTCTTTTATGTAGGTGCGGATGGGCGGATAGGAAAGGGCAAGGCGGTTGTCGCAGTAAATAGGCGATTTCCAGCCTGATGCCCAGGTAAATGGGTCTTGTGGCTTGAGCCGAATAGCTTTGATTTCCAACAAATGTTGGGCGATTTTCGTAGCGGTGTTCTCATTTTGAATTTCCATGGGATAAAATTATGGGATAAATTTTTATGCAAGGTTGTAGGGGGTAAAAAAAAAGTGCATTTTTGAAAAAACTTGCTTGGGCAATGAAGATTTTTATCAACGACAAGCCTCTGGAGCTTTGTTCCCCTTCCGAACTGCCATCCAACCGTACCTTTGAGGTAGTCTACGACAACCCCGAAGATTTGCCGCATTTTACGGGATTGTATGATGATGTATTGATTGTGAATCCCTCTAGGGAGATCATCGTAAAGCTATTGTATTTACTTAGGACGCGCAAGCTGAAGAAGTTGGACAGTATCACCGTGGTAAGCGGGATCAAGGAGGAGATGCAGCGATTTGTCAAAAGCAGATTTTATATCGTAAAGGCTGCCGGCGGTGTCGTTACCAAGGAAGACAAGGTACTCTTCATTTATCGATTGGGGAAGTGGGATTTTCCAAAAGGAAAGTTCGAAAAAAAGGAAACACCTGAAGCCTGCGCTGTGCGGGAGGTGGAAGAGGAGTGTGGCTTGAAAGTAAAATTGAAGGCACCTATCTGCAAGACTTGGCACACGTACACCCAAAACCGCAAAAATATCCTCAAAAAAACGTATTGGTATGCCATGGAGTGCGTAAAAGATTCAGATATGCAGCCCCAACTGGAAGAAGGCATTGAGGAGTTACGTTGGATGAACCACCAAGAAGCAAAAATTGCCTTGGTGAACTCTTACCCGTCTATGCGGTATTTGTACAAGCGTTTTTTAAAATCTGCCCCCACAGTGCCTCAAATTTCATAGGGGAGAAACTCCCGAACGTCGCCACCATATCGGTGTACCTCCCGAATGATTGTAGAGGAGATGGCGGCGAATTGAGGTGAAGTGATCAAGAACACGGTTTCTAAGTCTTCGTTTAGGTACCTGTTCATCTGGCTGATGGTGTTTTCGTATTCGAAGTCCGTGGTATTGCGAAGACCTCGTAGCAAGTAATTTGCATCGTGTTTTTTGGCCAAAGAGGACGTGAGTTCGTTGTATAACATCACTGTTACATTGGGGGTACTTTGATACAAAGATTCGATTTTTTCGATCATCAGCTCAATGTCGAAATACCGGTTTTTTTTCGTGGTATTGTGACCTATGGAGATGATGATTTCGTCGAAAAGGTTCAGTCCACGCAGTACGATATCGTGATGTCCTTTGGTAAAGGGGTCAAAGGAACCGGGAAATAAGGCAATTTTTTTCATAATCGGAGGTTAGAGCATCCAATAAGCCTCTAGCAGGCCGGCCTTTTGAAAGTTTTCCGCACCTGCTCGGAAGGAAAGCTTTTCGATGGGTGCAAGTTGTTCAATGTGCTTAAAAAATGGTATGAGTTGGTCGATTGAGCTGAAAACGTGGATCAGATCCCCGACCACTGAAAGGTGCAAACTTCGCTGATCGAATCCCAGTTGTTTGACCACGGCGAAGAGGAATTTCATCAGGTCATTTTCAGTATGGATTTCAAAATAGTTAAACAAAACCAGTTCGCTATCCTTGAACGCTCCTACATAAAGTGCCCCCGGGCCGGGCAGAAGAAAGATGTGCTCCTCATGGGAGGACGCAAAGGTGTCCAATAAATAGGACAGGTGGAATGCCGCTCCTGAAGATACTTCTAAGTCCGGAAGTGCTGAGTCCAGGAAAGAAAGCAGCTCTTTTTCTGCACACCCAACTACCTGTAGCGTATTGGAGTGTATACCCAGGTGAAAAACTTCTGTAGTGGCAGTCTGTACTTCGGTGTGGAAGTTCAGGTAGACTTCGCACTGTGTTGGGTCAAATACCGGCTGGGGTACCAAAACAAACTGGGCGTTGTGGATAAATAGCCTTCCGAACGTGTTGGCAGAATGGATAAGCGGATCTTCCTCAAAGATCATTGACAAGTCACTGAACTCTTGAAACGAGTAGAGATTTACCGCGCAGACTTCACCAGTATCATCCTGCGCTAAGACGATCAAAGACGTTCTATACAAGAAAAGCGATAAACTGGATACCTCGTCTGTATCCAATTTATCGCCATGAAATTTACTTAGGATATATGTTCCTTTGCTATCCAACGTTTATTCCCAGTTACCTGAGGTAGAGGCATCTACTCTGGAACCAACGCGAAGAGCCTTCTCGTTGTTGTTTTTCCTTCTATTAGGATTGATAGGAGCCGGGTCACGAATCTCAAATACGGAAATTTCCCTACCACTACGCTCAATTTTGTCTGTGAAGAACTCAAACTGCTTACCACCAGATCCAGGCACTACGTTCATAGTTTCCAAATTGAACTCAGGATACTTGCGTTCGTTGAACAAGGAGTCTATTACGTTTACAGATCCCAAGGTATCAAATTCCACAGTGGTTTCTTCCTTGCCGTAATCAAGAAGTTTGGTCGTTTCTGTTCGCTGTATGATGAAAATCTCTCCGTCCACAATAAACTCGCGTAGGTCTTCCCAACTTCCCGCATATTCACCTTTGTTGGCTCTGTACGCAATCTGTGCGTCTCGGAGCATTTGTAGCTTTTCGATGATTCTGGCTTCTGTTCGTGCTAGTCTTTTCTCTTCTTCTACTACTTCGTCTACTCCTAGGTATAATTTATAGCCTAGGCCCAATGCTCCTAGAAGAAAGACGACGGATAAAATTCTGGTCAGATTCATTTTTGGTTGATTTTAACGTCAGTTAATGTGTTTTGAAGAATTGAAGGTTTTTATTAGGATGCTAGTTTATGCATTTATTTCCAAAATTAAAATATCCTTTCCATATTCTTACATCATCGGTCGATTTTATTCCCCAAAACATGGCGTGTTTTTCTTCTTGTCGGATATTTTGGATTTCCTCTACACCCAGGAACCGTATATCGGTGATTAGTTGATTTGGCGTGTCGAGTTCAGGATCTTCCCCGATTTCCAATCTCCCGCCGATAGCTTCCACTGCAAAATAGAGTTCGATAGCATGCAGCGGGGGTTCGAGAAACTCGTGTACGAACAAGTAGTCATTCACCTGAATATGTAGGCCGGTTTCTTCCTTAAATTCCCGTATCAGGTTTTCCGGCGCACTGCTTCCGTATTTCATCCCGCCTCCGGGAACGTTCCAAAAGAAGCGCCCTTCCCCCATACGGTGTTTGATCATTAGGATTTTTTCTCCTTGCAGTAGGATGCCATTTACTCTCGTTCGCAGACGATTGCCAAACTTCTCCTCGATTTCTTTTTTTATGTTAGGCATATTCCCCTTAGATTCGTGTCTTTCCTGTAAAGATAACTGCCTTGATGAAGCCTTCGGTTCCTATTCGGAAAAAATTTCCGCACCAGCCTACTAGTGGACAAGAGCGCTTTTTTAGTCGCATGGATACTTTTTTGGCGCCGGATGTTTCCCCCATGTCAACATTTATATTACGGGGCTATGCAGGGACCGGAAAAACTTCGGTAGTGGCGGCCCTTGTAAAGGCGTTACCTTCCCTCAACCTGCGTGCCCTCATGTTGGCACCAACAGGTAGGGCAGCGAAGGTGATGAGTGGCTATGCTGGTAAAACCGGTTTTACCATTCACAAGATTATCTACAGACCTAAGGACTCCGATAGGAGCTCGGGGATCGGCTTTGATCTGCAAAAGAACTACTATCAGCACACGGTTTTTATCGTGGACGAAGCGTCTATGCTTGCCGATGAGAGTGGGGGCTCAGGCAGTTTGCTGAGGGATTTGATCAGCTTTGTGTTTCAACATACCTCGAACAGGCTGCTGCTTATAGGGGACGGGGCCCAACTACCGCCTATTGGCAGTGAAAGCAGCCCGGCACTGGATAAGCTTTACCTGGCACGACACTTTAGGTTACAGGTAGAGGAGGTGGAGTTCACAGAGGTCACAAGGCAGCAACTGGATTCGGGAATACTGTACAATGCCACCAGGCTTCGGAGTGAGCTTTCCAAGAAGGAGCCTACTATTGGGTTTTACTCGAAGTCCTTTAAAGATTTTTATCGGATGAATGGAGATCGGTTGGAAGAAGGCCTTCGGTATGCGTACGACACCTACGGGGTAGATAATACCATCATCGTGACTCGGTCCAACAAGACCGCTGTCCAATACAATCAGTATATCCGCCGGGTGATTCATTTTTACGAAGACGAAATTAGTGCGGGGGATCGGTTAATGATTGTTAAAAATAACTACACCTATATGGCCGATTCGGAAAGGATCAGCTTTTTGGCCAACGGTGATTTTGTGGAAATTTTAAAAATTCGTTCCTTTGAAGAGCTATATGGCTTAAGGTTTGCTACGGTGGAGCTTAGGCTGATAGACTATCCGGAGGAACCGTACTTCGAGGCGAAGATAGTCTTAGATACGCTTTACACTGCGTCGCCTGCCTTGTCGCAGGAGGACTATAACAGGCTTTACCACGAGGTGTTGGCGGATTACCAAGATGTGGCCAGTAAGAAGGAGCTACGGGAATCTTTGAAAAAGGACCCCTACCTCAATGCGCTACAGGTGAAGTTTGCCTATGCGTTGACCTGCCATAAATCCCAAGGTGGGCAGTGGGATGCGGTGTTTGTTGACCAGGGATATCTAACGGACGAGCAGCTAGATCGGCAGTACATTCGGTGGCTCTACACGGCGATGACCCGGGCAAAAGAAGTATTGTTTATGGTGAACTTTCACGGGAAATTTTACCTTAAAGAGTTAAAAGAATGAGTATGGAATCCGATAGGTAGTTAAAAGCAGTCGGGAAGAGGAAGAGAAGTAGTGAAAGTCGCGAAAAATGCGTAACTAAAAAAGATTCAATTTGACTTCAGTAAACTAAAAAATAGACAAATGAGAAAGTTAGTGTATTTGTTGGTATTTGGAATGTTGGCTTCGTTTGCTGCCCAAGCGCAGGAGCGCTCTGCAGCGTCTCCGGTTATTACCTTCGAGGAATCGTCCATCGATTTTGGAAACATCACACAGGGTGACAAGGTGCAACATGTTTTCAAGTTCGAGAACACCGGTAAAACTCCCCTAGTGATTTCCAACGTGGCAGCAACGTGTGGGTGTACCGTTCCGGCATGGCCCAAAGAGCCTATAGCGCCAGGGCAGGGAGGGGAGATCAAGGTTTCTTTCAACTCAGCAGGGAAGATGGGAAAGCAGAACTCTGTAGTAAGGATTTATTCCAATGCCTCGGAACCCATTGAAAAGGTTTCCTTGATATCCAATGTGCTACCAAAAGGCACTAGGTGATTATCCAAAAGGCACTTAGGAAAAAGGCCATCTCACATCGAGACGGCCTTTTTCATTATTTTCCAAAGGTTTTTTTTACGGCACTGTACAACAAATCGGCCCACTTGGCATACATCTCCCCGCTGGGGTGTAGCTGGTCAATTGTTAGGTTTTCGGGAAGGTGCCCTTCTAGCTGATAGCCGGATGAGATGTCCACGTAGGGACAGTTTAGGAAATCTGCTACTCGGTGGTTTGTTTCATTAAAAAGCCGGATTTCCTCGGTAATCTGTTTGGACGGTCGTCGGTCGTTTTTGGCAAAGGGTGTTACTCCCCAATTCGGGATGGAGAGTACAAACACTCGGTTGGAGTTTCCATCCACTAGGTGAATGGCCTGCCTCAGTAGCTCCCCAAATTCCAAGCGGTATTCTTCTAGGGGAAGTCCCCGGTATTGGTTATTTACCCCTACCAAAACTGATACCAAGTCAAAAACCTGTTGATGTATCTGTTCTGCCTCCATTGCCTCCAGTAGTTCCTTGCTGGTCCAACCGGTTTTTGCAATAATTTTAGGGCTAGAGACGAGAATCCCGTTTTCTTGCAATTTTTGGGCCATTTGGTTTGGAAACCGTTCCCGTTCGGTGACCCCTTCGCCGATGGTGTAGGAGTCACCCAGCGCCAAATAACGAATGGTATTCATGGAGATTTATAGGTTAATCAAGATCGAAATACTGGTTCCAATAAGTTGAAAACGCCCTTATCCGCGTTCATGCTTACCCGGGCGCCCATTGGCAAAATGAACTGCTTCGGCACATGCCCTATCATTGCGCCACGGTATGCGGGGATATCTAATGGTAGAATGTAGTCATCGAAGATCTGGTCTAAGTTCAGGTTTCCATATCCGGTAGAGGGATCACAGTCTGTACACTGTCCAAATATAAATCCCCGAATCTGATCCAGTGCCCCCATTAATTTTAGCGTACTCATCATCCGGTCTACGCGATAGGGTTCCTCTCCGATATCTTCCAAAAAGAGAATCTTATTCTTAAAGTCCGCCAAATAAGGAGAGCCGGCGAGGGCGGTCAGAACGGTGAGATTGCCTCCAAAGAGGATTCCCTCGGCTTCCCCCCCACAGATGGTTTGGGTTCTGTTTTGCTTGATCACCAAGTCATCTACTTCTACGAGTTCGTTTTCATAGGTCACGAGCTCTCTGTCAAAAAACACCTTCTCAAACTGCCTGACGTTAAAACTATTCCAGCTTCCAGTTCCGTTTGGGCCGTGAAAGGTGATCAGACCGGTTTTTGCGTAGATGGCATGATGTAGTGCGGTGATGTCGCTGTATCCCAATACAGGTTTGGGGTTTTTCCGAATCGTTTCGTAATCAATTAACGGTAAGATACGAGCCGCCCCGGATCCTCCCCGGATACAGATGACGGCTTTTACTTCCGGGTCGGCAAACATCGCGTTGAGGTCCGCGGCTCTCTCGGCATCTGTTCCGGCTAAATGACCTCTGCGATTGAAAAGGTTTGCGCCTTCTTTGACCTGAAATCCAAGCCCTTCTAAGGCTTCCTTCGCAAAGGTGATCAGCATTTTTTCCGAGGTGGCAGCGGAAGGGCTTATCAGACCTACGAGATCCCCCTTGTTCAGTGAGTTGGGCAGTAGTGGGGTGGATGCCGGTGCTTTAGACTGATAGGCTCTCATACCCATAAAAGGGAGTGTCGCCCCAGTCAGCACCAGGCTTTTCAGGAAATTTCTTTTGTTCATGGCGGTGGTTTTCAACGTTTGGTTGAAGTTAAAAATTATCCCGGATATACAGCAATACTTTCTCTATTTCCCTTCGGACAATGGTGGCTTTATACGGGTAATTGTTGTTCATCAGCGCGAACGCATACAGTTTGTTGTTTCGGGTCCTTATAAAACCAGCCAGGCTATGGTTGTTACTGATGGTACCAGTCTTGGCTATCACATAGGGTGTAGGTGCATAGTAGTTGTTTTTCAGGGTGCCGGTACGACCGCCCACCGGAAACAACTGGTAGATTTCTTCATCGGGAATTATCCGATAGATTTTTTCCAATACGGCAATCAGTGAACGAGGCGTAATCAAGTTGTGGCGGGACAATCCGGATCCATCAACCCACTGAGGCTTATCGGGCAGGTCGAAAAGGTAGGTTTTCTGGATATATTCAATTGTTTTCTCCGTATTCAATTCCTTAAATACCTCGTCGGATACCTGAAGAAGCAATTGTTCTGCGATGAAATTGTCGCTCTCCAGCATCATTTCCTTGTATAAGGTGCGAGTGGGTACCCCCCGGAAAATAAAATGCTCTGTGGGGAGGGGGTCTTTAGAGGGATGGACTGTTTTGCGCCACTCGAGACTTGCCAGCGTGACAAACGTTTTTTGCGAAGTGATAAAGGGTACCTGTGCCCGCATGCCGTTGTAGGTTTTTGGATTGAAGAAAAAATCATTTGAATGCCATTCCCTGGTTACGTTACGAACATTTTTATCACTCTGGTAGATGGAAAATATGGATGGCGTCAACGTCGGGCGATTGTTCACGTTTACGGCGGTCACCAGATTTCCGAATAAAGGAAGAGGTGATTTTTCTGCTGAATAGGCGTAGTTATAGTCGTCCCATTGCCAGCCGTATCCAAAAGCCTCGTCTTTCCAGTTATGATCTGAAAAGTAGACTTCTTGGTATTTGGAGAGGAAGGAGTCGATTTTTGGTTTGGGGATGCCAGCGGCTGGATAGTACAGTGAGGGATCACCGGTACCCCAGATCAATACATCCTGACCTTTGGGCATGTATCGAAGCAGGGTAGTGCTATCCCCTAAGACCAAAAGGGAAGAAAAAAAGGTCAGTAATTTCGTGGTGGAGGCAGGGATAAAATAAAGATGGCTGTTTTTTTCAAACGCTACGGTTTGGCTGTCCAAATCGTAAAGCATAAACCCGGTCAAGTGATTGTCGAAGAAGGTGTTTTTGCCGATCAGCCCATCCAGACCCACAAGCCTTTCCCGTGGGGATTGTGCAAATACGGAACAGAATAGAAAAATGAGGCTAGCTGAAAAAAGCGCTTTCGCTTTGATTCCCATACGAATGAAACTGTTTAGTAAAGGTGTAGATTAACCGTTTAACTTGGATGCCCCGCGGGCCATCCATCCCCATCCCATAAGGAAGGCTAACCCTCCTAACGGAGTAATGGCCCCGAGCCAGGTGACTCCGGTAAGGGATAGTACGTAAAGTGAGCCGGAAAAAACAATGATTCCAACTAAAAAAAGTCTTGCTGCCCACTTCCAGTCGCTTCGTCCAGGATATTGATGGGAGAGTATCGCACAGCCCAGGATAGCCAACCCATGGTAAAACTGGTATTTCACTGCGGTTTCAAAGGTTTCAGTGCGACCGGTGCTTTCCAGTATGTCGGCTAGACCATGTGCACCGAAGGCGCCTATACCCACGCTCATAGCTCCCAGGGTTGCTGCGAGTTGAATCATCGTTTTTGTTTGCATGTCTCAGTGATAATTTCGTTCTCCAAAGATTGCACTTCCAATGCGTACCATGGTACTGCCTTCCTGCTGTGCAATGAGGTAATCTCCGCTCATGCCCATGCTTAATTCTTTTAAGGAGACATTTTCTGGAAGGCTTTCTTTGCTCAGATCATCCCTGAGGGTTCGCAGCCCAGCAAACTCTGATCGGATGATTTCCTCATTGTCTGTCAGGGTTGCCATACCCATTAGTCCTTCGATTTTTATGTTTTCCAGCTTCGGCAGGTCCGGACCCAATAATATTTCCTTCAGTTCATTCATATCCAGTCCAAATTTGGTCTCTTCCCGTGCGATATGTACTTGTAGCAGGCAGGAGATAACCCGCTGATTTTTTTGAGCTTCCTTGTTTATTTGCGTCAGCAGTTTTAAGGAGTCGACCCCATGGATTAGGTGGACAAAGGGAGCAATATACTTTACCTTGTTTCGCTGCAGGTGGCCGATCATATGCCAGCGTATATCATCGGGTAGCTGAGGGGCCTTGTCAGCCATTTCCTGCACCTTGTTTTCACCAAAGTCCCGTATGCCTGCATCGTAGGCTTCCTGTATGGCATTCACCGGTTTGGTCTTACTAACGGCTACCAATAGACAATGTTTGGACACAAATGATTGTTTCAGGTGACTTAGATTTTCCCTTATACTCATGAATAGCGGCTTCTTTTGTGTGTAAACGCAACGGCGATTTTTACCTTGATGCAAAGATATAAGTATATCCAAACTGATTCCTAAAGTTCGTCTATTTGATTACGACCGGCAGGAGGGCATAGTTACTGTCCAGTTTTCGTAGGGGGAGGTTCCGCCCGTTTTCTTTATAAACGAATCGACGATTTGATGGTGAGAATTTATATCTGTATTTCCGTTCATCAAAAAAATGAATGACAAAAAACATGAAAAAAAATCAAATTTAGCCTTTCATTTTACCTTAAATAATTCTAACTTTCAACGATAATCAAGATAAGTCTGTGTGTTAATTGTTGGTATGTAGAATAATATTTGGAAATAAGTTATTTGTTCTTGGAGGAGTGTTTTTAATTTATCCAAATGATTCAATAGTCAGTTTATTCTATTGTTCCGTTAGTGTAAAAGTTGACCAAATGTTCCGCAGGTGCGGATTCACATAGGGTAGTAGTAAAAAATTTAATCCAAAATGATCCATTATGAAAAAACGCTTACTCCTGATTTGCCTGGGCGTACTGATCTCCTTTGGAGCAGTGCTTCAGGCACAAACCGTAACCGGTAGGGTAACAGATCAGTCTGATAACAGCCCGTTGCCCGGTGTGTCGGTATTAATTAAAGGAACTTCGACGGGTACCGCCACGGATGTGGATGGTAGGTACAGTCTGAGTGTTCCTGGTGGAGAGACCGTCCTGGTATTCTCTTATTTGGGTTTTCAGACCGTAGAGCAAACGGTCGGTAACCGTACTACCATTAACTTGGTGATGCAGGAAGATGCTTCAGAGCTTTCCGAAGTGGTAGTTACTGCTTTAGGTATCGAGCGAAATGTGAAAGCCCTTCAATATTCGATTACCCAAGTGGGCGGTGAGGAGTTTACCCAAGCGAGGGAAAACAACTTGGCCAATCAATTGGCTGGTCGTGTCGCGGGTGTGAACGTGACCAACGTGGCGTCTGGTCCGGCAGGTTCTTCCCGGGTTATTATACGTGGAAACACGTCCTTGCAGGGGAATAACCAGCCGCTCTACGTCATTGACGGCGTGCCGATGGATAATACGAATTTTGGGCAAGCAACCCTTTGGGGAGGTGCAGATGGCGGTGACGGTATGACCAGTGTAAACCCAGATGATATTGAGTCCATGTCGGTACTAAAAGGTGCCAGTGCGGCAGCACTCTACGGATCCCGTGCGGCTAATGGCGTTATTTTGATTACCACCAAAAAGGGTACTTCCCGCAAGGGCATTGGTATTGAATTCAACTCCAATGCGGTTTTTGAGCGGATCAATGATCAAACTGACCTTCAGACGACGTTTGGTTCAGGGCGGTTTCAAGGTGATCAGCAGACTGGAGCTTCCGTCCGGCCAACCACAGTTAGGCAAGCGTATGACTGGGGGACTCAAGCATGGGGCGAACGATTGGGTTCCGGTAACGCCATGTATTTTGATGGCATTGAGAGACCGTATGTTCATGCGGGCGACAACTGGAAAAGATTTTACGAGACGGGTCAGGCCTTTACTAATAGCTTGTCGCTTGCCGGAGGTAGCGATACCCAAACTTTCCGGTTTAATGTTACTGACCTTCGTAGTAATTCAGTTGTGCCAAATGCCGGTTTTGACCGCATCAACATGACGCTTAGTACTTCGGGTAAATTTGGAAAAAGGCTGACATTTGATGCGAAGGTGATGTATTCCAATGAAAACACGAGAAACAGACCTCGGCTTTCCGACTCTCCTGGCAACGCATTTCAATCCATTTTTGCACTTCCGCCGAATGTAAATGTAGAGTGGGGTAAAGGTAATCCGAATCGTTTGGGTACAATCGCACCAGGAACCGACCCTGCTTTATTGAACGTATGGGGGTTTGCCGAGCAGGAAGAATACCTCATGACCAACAATCCATGGGGACAAAATCCGTATTTCTCTACTCATCAGCTATCCGTGAATGACAAACGGGATAGAATCATCACATCTGGATCCATGAGGTACAATATCACCGATCACTTATACATTTCTGGCCGAGCAGGTATGGACTGGTTTGTACGAAGGTTTTCCAGCCTGACACCTCAGGGAACCGGATACGATCGCGGTGGAAATATTTCCGAAGGTAACCGAACAGTGAGTGAGATAAACTTGGAATCTATACTCGGATACAGCCGCGAGTTCGGGAAGTTTGGCGTAAATGCCTTCGTAGGTTCTAACTGGATGCGAAGAAAGGACGAGACTATCTCTGCCAACGGGCAGCGATTTAATGTTCCGTTTTTTCATGCCATAAATAACGCAGTTGTTCGAAATTACGGTTATGGTTTTTCCGAATGGGGAATCAACTCCGTATTCGGGTCAGCAGAGTTTAGTTATAACGGTTTCTTGTTTATCACCGCAACCGCGCGACAGGACTGGTTTTCCACACTTAATCCGGCTTCCAACAGCGTGCTATACCCATCGATCGGTGGCTCTTTTGTGTTCTCCGATGCGCTGACTGAATTACCTAATTGGCTGAGTTTTGGAAAGATCCGTACCTCCTGGGCAAGGGTGGGTAACTCCACCGTAGGCCCTTATCAGACGTTGAATGTGTACTCTTTGCTAGGTGCACCAGCCGTGAACTTTGCGGGTCAGAACGTTCCCATGGCTTCGTTTGCAACTGCCCAAGGAAACGCAGGCACGATCCCTAACCCCTTCCTGGTACCGCTTCTTTCCACAGAAACGGAAATTGGATTTGATGTTCGTTTTCTCCGAAATCGTTTGGGCCTAGACTTTACCTATTACAGTCAGATGAGTACCGAAGACCAGTTGAATGCGCAGATATCGCGTACCTCAGGCTTTGGATCCACCTTGGTGAATCTGGGTCAAATGAGAAACAGAGGTGTAGAGCTGTTACTAACTGGTACTCCGATACAGAATTCCAAGTTGACTTGGGATGTTTCCCTAAACATTGCCAGAAACAGAAACCGGGTTTTATCACTGATCGAAGGCACGGAGATTCTGAATGTGGAGGAACCACGCACCCGTACTGTATTTGTCCAGCATCGGGTGGATCAACCTTTCGGCGTGCTTGCCGGATGGGTACAAAAGAGAACACCAGATGGGCAGCCGATTTTTGAACCTAACGGGGCACCCGTTCAGTCAGACCAAATGGAGGTTATAGGTAATGGGATTGCAGATTTTACGGGCGGGTTGAATAATAGTATCACGTTTAAGGGCTTTAATCTTTCGGCTTTGGTCGACTTTCGAATCGGTGGTGATATTTACTCGGGTACCAATGTGCGACTAACCCAATGGGGCCTGCATAAGCAAACCTTAGCAGGTCGTGTAGGGGAGGATCCATTGACCGTAACAGGTGTTGTTCAGGAAGGTACTAATGCTGCCGGTGAACCTGTCTACGTTCCTTTCAGTAAAACACTTACTCCTGGAGAGGCTGTCAATTACTGGCAGCGAACAGGGGACCGCGTTCAGGATTTCTTTATCTACGATGGATCTTTTGCTAAACTTAGGCAGATAACTTTCGGGTATAATTTCCCTAGAAGGATTACCGAAAAAACACCGTTCAATTCACTGGGACTTTCCTTCGTAGGACGAAATCTCTCCATTCTTTGGAAGAACATTGACAATGTGGACCCAGAGTCGGCTTATTCTTCCGGCAATGGCCAAGGCTTGGATTACTTCGGTATGCCGCAGGCCAGAACCTATGGATTTAACTTAAGAGCTACCTTCTAATTCAAACGTAAAAGATTATGAAACTAATCAATAGATTTTTCGGGTATGTTCTGTTGGCATCTATGCCTTTGGTTGGATGCGATACGCAAAACCTACACGATCTGAATATTAACCCACAAGCGGTTACTCAAATAGACTTGAACTTTATTTTCACAGCTGCTGAATTGGGCACTGCTTCTGGAGGTTCTGCGGGGGATAACCGGTACATCGACTGGAGGACCAATATCGGCATGGGGGCCTATCTCATTCAACAGCTGGCCAATGCAGGCGGTGGTATAGCTCCTGGTGACAAGTATACAGAGAATTTCGAATCAAGCAACGCTCCGTTTGAATTCTTCTATGGAGACGCTTTAAAGAACCTATCTGAAGTGCTGAGGCAAACCGGTCCTGGCGGATACGACGAGGGAAATAAAGTCAATATGCGCAATGCTGCACGGATTTTACGGGTGTTTAACTTTCATAGACTGACAGATTTTTACGGAAATATTCCGTATTTCGAGGCGCTTCAGGGAATGGACGGTGTTTTCTTTCCGAAGTATGACAAGCAATCAGATATTTATCCTGCATTGTTGAAAGAACTTGAGGAAGCCTCCGCTGCATTAAGTACCTCTAATCCCAATGAGGGTTTTTCCAATGCGGACATCATCTTTAATGGGGACATTGCCAAGTGGAAGAAATTTGGCTATTCTTTGATGCTGCGCCTTGCGATGAGGGCCTCCAATGTGGCGCCTCAATTGGCCGCAGAGTATGTGACCAAAGCTGTAGCAGGGGGAGTGATGATGACCAACTCGGACAATGCGTGGGTGCCGATGTCGGAGGGTCCTAGCGTTTGGATAAACCAAAATGGGATTTCCAGAGCATTCTATCCCGGCGATGGTGGACAGCCAAGCTTCTTGAGCAAAACACTTGTGGATTGGTTGAAAGCAGGTGCTACCACAGCAGATCAAGTAGATCCCAGGTTGATGATTTTGAGTGGCGGCATTGCTCAGTGGTCAGCCAATGCATGGACTCCTACCAATACCAATCCGCTGGAGCAAAAAGGCATGCCAAATGGTTTTGATGCTGCCGGTCTCGATGAATTAGAGGGACGTGACGTGGATCAGACCGCTACCTACTCCCGCATTAATTTTTTGATGCTTCAAAGAGACGATCCGTATATGTTGATGAATGCTGCTGAATCCCATTTCTTAATGGCGGAGGCCCTGGAACGAGGAATTGGCTCGGGTATTCCCGGTACTGCGAGAGGACATTATGAAGCAGGTGTTAAAGAGGCGATGCAGATGTATACACCGTTTGACGAATCCTTGGTAGTTACCGATGCCCAAGTGGCAACGTATTTGCAACGTCACCCCTATGGTGTCGCAAAACCGGCCTTGGAAATGATCGGAGAACAGCTTTGGGTCAGCAAATTTTTTAACTGGTGGGAAGCTTGGTCTGACTGGAGAAGAACTGGCTATCCCGTACTTACCCCTACTAATCACCCGGCAAGTGTGACAGATGGAGTGATTATGCGTAAGCTTCGATACCCAGCCTATGAAGTGGCTGCTAATGCCAACTTCCAACAGGGCGCGACATTACCCGACCTATTTACCACACGTGTGTGGTGGGATGGAGGAAATTGATTTATTAATTGACCTAATAATACTAAAAGCCCCGGGTTTCTCGGGGCTTTTTTAATGAACACATTTAGAGATTTGGCCGGAATATTCCGTCACCCTTTTTCCCCATGTATGATCCCCATACAGGCTTATGTCTGATCCTTATGGGAAGGTCTATTCGCTTCATCCGCATACCCAAAAAGGAAAGTAAGTCCGAATGACTGAAGTACTGACAGTGTACCAGATCCAAAAAACCATCTCCATCCATGTCACCCAACCAGGGTGTGGAAAAGATGTTTTTCATACCCTCGGTCTGGTCTAGGGTGAAGGTTTCCTGTGTGTTAAAATCAATACCGATTAACCGGTTTGTAATAGCAAAGGCGCTCTGATCGCCGATAAAGCGATTGCAGTCAAATTCATTTACACTGAGAATGACTTCTTCACGCCCGTCCCTGTTTAGGTCAATGGCTACCGGTGAGGAGAATCCGGTGCACCCTATCGACGATTTGTACGAAATGTCACCATTTTTACCATCCAACATTATCTGTATGGACCCGGTGTTTTCCGGCCAAATGCCTTCGCTCACAAAGGTGAAGAAGTCAGGCACATCGTCATCTGTAAAGTAACCTACTGCAAAGCTATTGCTACACTCGGTATGGGAAATGTGTTGTGTCCAGATCGTTTCTCGGCTTTTGCCGTCTATCGCAAATACACGGCTTCCATGTGAAATAGCGATGATATCCATAAAGCCATCTTGGTTTACGTCGGCGATTGCAGGTGGCGCGATAAACCCGTGTCCTGTATCAGTAGCAATTCGTTCAGCGTTAGAAAGATTATTTTCCATCAGGTCAGATAGGGACACTAAGAACAGCGATCCGTCCAAGGTTTCCCCGCCGGTTCCAAACACGACAGTCGGATTGGACTCCCATGGCTGTTGAAATGCCAGGGGAGTCATGTAAGATTCCTGCCCGTCCGGTACGGTATCTGCCGCCAAGACTTCTCCGGTCTTGGAATCAAGCACCATAATCACCGCTGGGAAGCGGTTCTCAGTCATGTAGGGTAATGCTTCGTAGTTGCCGCCATTAGAAAGGAGTAATTCCGGGTATCCATTGCCATTTTGATCGGCGATTTGCACCGAATGGTTGAAATTAAAACGGGCATATCGAAGAATCGGGTGGTTAATGTCGGTATTTTCGTATTTCCAGATCAGCTTGCCTGTCTTTCCATCAATGGCCCGAAACTGGCAGGATCTACCTCCGATAAAAACGTCGGGAATACCATCGTCGGTAATGTCATAAAACGTGGCAGAACCATAGATCTGATCTGCCGCGGCATGCGACCATATCAGGGAACCGTCTTGCCCATTGATAGCCAATACCCCTTGCTCGGTTTCTTGGAATTCGTTTCTGCCTGCTCCAATCACAATATCTAATACACCATCTTGGGTTAGATCTACCGCCCGTGGGGATGACTGGGACCCGATGAGATGGAAATTGGCCTCCCAGAGCAGTTCACTTTGTTTTTTGCTCTGGCAGGAAATCCCAATCAACGTACAAAGAAATACGGTTAGTATTCTGATCCAGGATTGGGGATGGATGGTGTAGCTCATTGGTTTTGACATGTCAATTTGAATTGGCGAAATGGAGCACCTGGGAGTAAACGGCACGATGAAGTTACTTTTTTTAGAACTATTTTACGAAATAAATCGGTTTATTTATGGTGGGTGTTTTTGGATTTTTCCTACACGTGATTTTTAGTCGTACAGACGGGTATTTCGGTTGCGATATAGGCATTATTCCCTTAGATTTACTACGGACAGGGTTGCCATGAATAGAAAAAAGCTGGTTGGAAGTGGGGTTTTTGACGATTACAAAGGGAAAAAGCCCATAACCATGCTTCCAGATAGGAATGTAGTAGGGTAAGTAACACGCTGTTTATTAAATTGAAAGAAATCTATGAGAGTGGATAAATTACGTTGGCTGATTGGATGCATGGGGTGCTTTTTATCACTCCTTGCAAGCGGTCAGCAGCTATTTGAAAGTCAAGCGCCTCGAAGGACCGGCGTTCGATTTCAGAACAATCTGACCGAGGATAGAAAGACCAACATACTTACTTATGAGTATATGTACAATGGGGGCGGCGTGGCTGTGGGAGATGTCAACAACGACGGGTTGGATGATATTTACTTCACCGGAAACATGGTTCCCAACAAGCTGTATTTGAATCAGGGGAATTTTAAGTTTAAGGATATCACCAAAGATGCCGGCGTGGAAGGCAAGAGTGCGTGGACCACAGGAGTCACCATGGTGGATGTAAATGGAGATGGATGGTTGGATATCTACGTGTGCTATTCCGGAAAGGGAGATCCTGAGCTTCGTAGAAACCAATTATTTATCAATCAAGGAGATGGAACATTTAAAGACGAAGCCAAATCCTTTGGGTTAGACGATGTAGGCAATAGTATTCAGGCGTTGTTTTTTGACTATGACCTAGACGGAGATTTGGACATGTATCTTCTAAATCACAATACGGGAGTAATTAATGAAATAGAGTTCGATGCGAAGCGGCGTGACCGGAACCGATTTGCAGGGGATAAGTTGTTTAGAAACGATGGGGGCCGTTTTGTAGATGTCAGTCAAGAGGCCGGAATCAAGGGTAATTCCATGGGTTTTGGTCTAGGTATCGCAGTATCTGACATCACTGGAAATGGGTACCCGGATTTATATGTATCCAACGATTATCAAGAGCCAGATTACCTGTACGTAAACAACGGAGACGGAACGTTCACCGAAAGTTTGACCCTTTACCTACAGCACATTTCCTATTTTTCAATGGGATCTGATATCAGTGACATCAACAACGACGGGCTTCCGGATATTTTTACATTGGACATGCTCCCAGAGGAAAATAAGCGGCAGAAGTTATTATATGGTCCGGAAAATTACGAGCAGTATGCACTAATGGTGATGAAGGATTTTTACCACCAAAATATGCGAAATATGTTGCACCTGAATCAAGGAGGTGGTTTTTTTGCCGAAATAGGCCAATTAGCGGGCATTTCCAATACAGATTGGAGTTGGGCATCCTTGTTTGCAGACTTCGATAACGATGGCTGGAAAGATCTCTTTGTGTCAAACGGTTATTACCGGGACTATACCAATCGGGACTTTTTGAAGTACAAAGGCGATTATTATTTTGCCCAAGCTAGGGCCAAGGAACCTGCGGACACCCTACACCTGGTAACCTCAATGACTTCTACGCCTGTTTCAAATTACCTTTTTAGAAATAACGGCGATCTCACCTTTGAGAACAGGACAAAAGCTTGGGGACTTCAAGAGCCGGGGTTTTCGAATGGCGCTGCTTTTGCGGACCTAGATAACGACGGGGCCTTGGATCTGGTGGTCAATCACCTGAACGGCACAGCGGGAATCTATCGAAACCGGAACCAGGAAGTCGGACTACATAAAAATTTTCTACAATTACACCTGGAGGGAGTGGGTGGCAATCGTTTTGGTTTGGGATCCAAAATTTTTGTTTACGCGGGTGGACAAATGCAATTTTACGAGCAGCAACTTACCAGAGGATTCCAGTCTTCGGTAACCCCAAGGGTTCATTTCGGTTTGGGGGATCGCGATCGGGTGGACTCGGTGAAAGTTGTCTGGCCTAGCGGCAAGATTCAGTGGTTGCGCGATGTGCAAGCAGGGCAAGTGATATCTGTGCGGGAGAACGATGCAGCGACCTATTTGGCGGAGGACAAGACCCGTGAAGATCCGGTATTTACGCCCATTGTGCCACCGTTAAGTTATGAACACGTCGAGCCCGGGTACAACGATTTTAAGCGGCAGCCGCTACTCAACTATATGTTGTCACCGGTGGGTCCGGTTATCTCGGTGGGTGATGTAAATCGGAACGGTTTTAACGATGTCTACGTAGGAGGTGTGCAGAATACACCCGGGAGGTTGTTCTTTCAGGTTTCTACAGGGCAGTTCATCCAGTCCCAAGGCTTGGATTTGTCTGCCGACGTAGGTTCTTCGGATGCTGATGCGGTTTTTTTTGATGCCAATGGAGACGGCTGGCAGGACCTTTACGTGGTTTCTGGAGGGTACCACGATTATGAACCGGACGATCCGCGACTTCAGGATCGTTTGTATATTAATCAGGGAGGGGGCAACTACCAAAAAGCAGAGGGAGCTTTGCCGGCAATGACCACAAGTGGAAGCTGTGTGAGACCGGTGGATTTAGATGGTGACGGCCATATGGATCTCTTTGTAGGTGGAAGAGTTATTCCGGGTGAGTTCCCGGTTGCGCCCCGTTCGTATTTGTTAAAAAATGATGGGAATGGAAGGTTTCAGGATGTGACCGAAACGTATAACAAAGAGCTTGCTACGATCGGGATGGTAACTGACGCCCAATGGATCGATCTCAACGGGGATGGTTTCGAGGATTTGGTAGTGGTGGGAGAGTTTATGCCTATTCAGGTTTTTATTAATGAGCGAGGAGAAAGGCTAGAGTTAGCTACAGACCAATTTTTTGACGAGCCCATCAACGGGCTTTGGTCCAGTCTTCGGGTCGGTGATTTTGACAACGACGGAGATTTAGATCTGATAGTTGGCAACTTTGGCTTGAATTCCCAGCTAAAGGCCAGCAAGCAGGAACCGGTAAGGCTTGTTTTTGATGACTTCGATAAAAACGGTTCTATTGATCCTATTTTAACGACCTATATTCATGGGACTGCTTATCCGTTCTTGAGTAGGGATGAGCTTTTGGACCAAATGTATGGGCTTAGGAGTAAGTTTACCGATTACGAGTCGTTTTCTACAGCGAAATTATCCGATATTTTCTCTAAGGAGCAGCTGGCAAATGCCCAAACGTTGGAGGTGATCGAGTTACGTAGCATGTACTTGGAAAACCGAGAGGGGCGCTTTGTTTCCCGTCCGCTGCCACAAGAGGCACAGTTTGCTCCGGTCCATGCTATTCAAGTATTGGATTTTAACGGCGACGGTAACTTGGACCTGCTACTGGGAGGGAACCAAAATTCTATTAGGTTAAGGTACGGAGTGATTGATGCAAACTTTGGACAGCTTTTTCAAGGAGATGGCAGGGGAAATTTTCAATTCGTAGCTCAAGAAAAGGCCGGCCTGGGTTTTTTTGGAGATGTAAAATCTCTACAATTCATTAAGTTAGGCAAGCTGGATGTGCTGTTGGTTGGGATAAACAATCAAGCAGTGGAAGCATATTTGTTAAACAAACCTTGATTTCCATGAAAAAGCACTAATTTCAAGATAGAATAAGATAAACCTAGAAACATACCGCAAACTTTATGAACACACGAAAAATTTTGTTGGAGGAAAGCGAAATTCCTGAAAACTGGTACAATATCATAGCGGACATGCCGAATAAGCCGCTTCCGCCCTTACATCCGGGAACCTTGCAGCCCATTGGTCCAGATGCGTTGGCACCGCTGTTTCCAGAGGCGCTTATCAAGCAAGAGGTGACTGCCGATAAATGGGTGGCCATTCCCGACGAAGTCCGCCAAATGTACAGTATTTGGCGACCTACCCCATTGTACCGAGCCTATGGCTTGGAAAAAGCCTTGGATACACCGGCAAAAATTTATTACAAATACGAAGGTGTAAGCCCGTCGGGGTCTCACAAACCGAATACTGCGATTCCGCAGGCATATTACAATAAGCAGGAAGGCATCAAGCGGATTACTACAGAGACTGGTGCCGGTCAATGGGGAAGTGCCTTGAGTTTTGCCTGTCAGCATTTCGGGATCAAATGTGAGGTGTACATGGTCAAGCTGTCCTATCAAGATAAGCCGTACCGAAAAATGATGATGAACACCTGGGGCGCAGATGTATATCCTTCTCCTTCAGACCGAACCCAGGCCGGCAGAAATATCTTGGCAGCAAATCCAGATTCACCCGGTTCATTGGGGATAGCTATTTCGGAAGCTGTAGAGATGGCCGCTACCCGGGATGATACGAAATACGCATTGGGGTCGGTGCTGAATCATGTGAAGCTTCATCAGACCATCATTGGGCTGGAAGCCATCAAGCAGATGGAGAAGGCTGGGGATATGCCCGATATCGTCATTGCGCCGTTTGGTGGGGGCTCTAATTTTGCCGGGTTAGCCTTTCCATTCTTGCGATTAAACATGGAGGAAGGTAAAAATATTCGGTGCATCGCCAGTGAACCCGCTTCCTGTCCAAAGTTGACGCGAGGTGTTTTCCGCTATGATTTTGGAGACACCGCAGGAATGACGCCGTTGTTGCCCATGTATACGCTGGGTCATGATTTTATTCCTGCCCCTATTCATGCGGGAGGGCTCCGTTATCACGGTGCTGGTGTCATAGTCAGTCAATTGCTTAAGGATAAGCTAATTGAGGCAAAGGCCCATGATAATCTGGAGATTTTTGAAGCGGGGGTGCAATTTGCCCGTGCCGAGGGTATCATTCCAGCTCCAGAGGCCAACCACGGAATTGCTACCGCGATTGCCGAAGCTAAAAAGTGCCGGGAGGAAGGGACTTCCAAGACCATCCTGTTTAACCTGTGTGGGCATGGTAATTTTGATATGAAAGCATACGATGACTACTTTGCCGGGAAAATAAAGCAGCACGAGCTGACCCAAGCGGAGATTGATACGTCGATTGCCCGATTAAACACCCCATTGATTCCGGCTTAAAGCTGTTTCAGCCTTGGACTGATAAAAGGGTCCAAGGCTTTTTTCTATCACAGATGAACAGAAGAGATTTTCTAACAAGCGTTTCAATAATGGGTGCAGGCATGACGGCTGTATCCGGTATTCCGGCTTGGTCAAAGGTTATTGAGAACAGGATTCCTATCGTTGATACACACCTGCATTTGTGGGACAGGTCTGCAATGGATTATCCTTGGTTAAGCGGGGTGTTGGATCGTGATTTTTTTCCAAAGGATTTCCAAGAAGCCTCGAAGTCACTGCCGGTTTCCAAAATGGTGTTTGTAGAATGTGGACGCCGTCCGGAGCAATACCTCACAGAGGTGGACTGGGTAATTTCCCAGGCAAAGCAGGATCCTCGGATTCGAGGAATGGTTGCGTATTTTCCACTTGAAAGAGGTTTGGAGGCTGAAAAGGAGATGGAGCAGCTGGTTAGTCGGGGCATTGTAAAAGGTATCCGCAGAGGCGTCTCTGAGGAATTGCTAGAGAGTACGGATTTTTTGCAGGGAGTGAAATTAATGGGTATCCATGGCCTTAGCTACGACTTGAATATCACTCCCCCGCTGATGGGGCCAGCCTTGGATTTCGTCCGTCGGTTTCCACAACTCACTTTTGTGCTCAATCACATCGCAAACCCGGATATAAAGGGTGGGGCACAGTTTGACCACTGGAAGCGCTATATGTCTCACTTTGGGAAATTGGATCACGTAGTATGTAAGGTATCGGGGTTGATTACGAAAGCTGACCCTCAGAGTTGGACCTCAGAGGATCTTAAGCCGTATATGGAGCAGGTGTTTGCTGCATTTGATGCTGAAAGATTGGTTTTTGGTGGAGATTGGCCGGTCGTGCTTCGTGCAGGGTCCTATATGCAGTGGGCGGAGGTGTTTTTTGAGTATACCGATCAATTAAGCGATGAAGAAAAAGCAGATATATTTCACCGCAATGCTGAGAGGATCTACCGAATTTGAGGTAGCTAGGATTCTCTAATTTTAGAAAAATGCCTTATATTCGAGCGTAAGGTAAGAGCAATGTAGAAGGAATGGCCTAAGATAAAAAAATACACCAATGAAAAGCCCCCAAAAGAACAACAAACAACCCTCTGAAAGACGCGATTTTATTAAAAAGGCGGCAGTTGCTGCTACTGGATTTTACATTGTACCTCGATTTGTACTTGGAGGCAGTGGATATACTGCGCCCAGTGACAAGGTGAACATCGGTATCATCGGTGCAGGGGGCAAGGGTCGCCAAAATGCGGAGGACCTGATGAAGTTGGACGATGTTCAGCTTACAGCCATCGCTGACCCGGGAAATTACTGGGATTTGGCAGATTTTTACTACCGTTCTATCGCGGGCAGGGGGCCTGTGAAAAGGCGAATAGAGCAATTTTACGAAGACAAGACGACAAATTACCACGTGGCCGAGTACCTGGATTTTCGACGCATGTTGGAGCGGGAGTCTGGATTAGACGCCGTATGTTGTTCCACTCCTGACAATACCCACGCATACATCACCTACCTGTCTATGAAAGCCAATAAACATGTGTATTGTGAAAAGCCCCTAACCCACAATATTTGGGAGGCACGTATGATCAAAAAGCTAACCGAGGAGACTGGCTTGGCTACACAAATGGGCAATGTGGGGCACAGCACCGATGGCATTCGAGAGACCGTGGAGTTTATTCGGGCAGGGGTGATCGGAGAGGTACGGGATGTACACGCTTGGGTGCCGGCTACCCGCTGGATTCCCGAAGTTAAGGGGATGCCAACCACCAGTACCCGCAAGCCTGATGGTTTCGATTGGGACCTCTGGCTAGGACCTACCCCGCATAAGGCATTTCACCATTGGTATTCACCGGTGACATGGAGGGATTTCTGGGACTTTGGATGTGGAGCGTTGGGGGATTTTGGTTGCCACGACATGGACGCCGCTACCTGGGCACTGGAATTGGGTTACCCCGAAACCGTGGAGGTGTTTCCGGCTGGCTTCAGCAACGAAGATATTACGCCCTATGGGGAGATAGGTTATTATTCCTTTGGAGCCAAAGGCAAGAGGTCACCTGTGAAGCTTACGTGGTATTCCGGTGGTGTGCGACCGCCATTGCACCCGGCACTGCCGGCGGGCTATCAGTGGACCTCTAGGGGCACTCTCTTTATCGGAGATAAGGGAATCATTGTAAACGAGGGAGGCAACCGGGCGCCAAAAGTTTTCCCGGAGACGTTGGCCAAGTCAATAAAGGTTCCAGCTCAAACCATCCCTCGTTCGAACGGCCACTTCAGAGATTGGGTAGATGCCATCAAGGGTGGTCCGAAGGCCAGTGCCAATTTCGAATACGGAGCGCATTTGACTGAAATAACGCTATTGGGAGTCCTTTCCCTTCGTATGAAAGGAGAAAAAATCTACTGGGATGCGGAAAACCTAAAAGCAAAGGGTCTTCCCGATGCCGATAAATATATCCAAGAACCAGTACGCTCAGGTTGGGAAATGGGATCCTAACGTACTACTCCCTTATCTCTTCCAGAAGGCTTTGTTCATTTCGGCGATATGGCTGATAGAGATGCTTTGCGGACATTCCACTTCGCAGGCCCCTGTGTTGGAGCATGCGCCGAATCCCAGTTCGTCCATTTTTTCAACCATCCTGTTGGTCCTCTCCCGGTGTTCGGGTTGCCCTTGGGGGAGTTTGCCCAAATGCACGATTTTTGCGGCAGTAAATAAGGCTGCGGACGCGTTTTTACAACTGGCCACACATGCACCGCAACCTATGCATGCAGCTGCATCAAATGCTTCCTCTACTGTTTCGCTAGGTATCAGCATGCTGTTTGCTTCTGGAGCCTGTCCGGTACGAACCGAGATATAGCCTCCCGCTTGTATGATTTTGTCAAATGCCGACCGATCCACGCGGAGGTCTTTTTTTATAGGGAAACTGCTGGCCCTAAACGGTTCGACAAAGATGGTGTCACCGTGTTTGAATGAACGCATGTGAAGTGTGCAGGTGGTTGTATTGGATAGTGGTCCATGCGCCCTTCCGTTTATGACAAAACCACAATGTCCGCATATACCCTCCCGGCAATCGTGATCAAAAGCCACCGGATCCTCACCCTTAATAATCAGTGCTTCATTCAGTTGATCCAGCATTTCTAGAAATGAAGTATCCGGAGAAATTTCGTAAACCAAATAGTCCACAAAGCGCCCCGATGCTTCGGGGGACTCTTGTCTCCATATTTTCAATAGAAAATCCATTATTTATAACTTCTTTCGGTAGGTTTCACAAATTCAAAATGCAGAGGCTCTTTTAATAAGATGGAATCCACACCTGCATGTTGCCAACAGGATATGAAACTGTAATCAGCATCGTTCCGCATAGCTTCTCCTTCCGATGTTTGGAACTCTTCTCGGAAGTGTGCACCGCAGGATTCATCCCTCGTGAGCGCATCCTTACACATTTGAATCCCTATTTCGAAATAGTCGGCTACCCGTCCTGCTTTTTCCAGTTCGTCGTTCATTCTGCCCGGTGTCCCCGGAATTTTCACCTCCCTATAGAAAGACTCTTTCAATTCGGTAATTTTGGAAATGGCATCCCGGAGTCCTTCTGCGGTCCGACTCAACCCACATCGGTCGTATAGTATTTTACCGAGTTGTCGGTGAAAATGGTCAACCGTTTTATTTCCGTTTACAGCACAAAGTTGTTCCAGATGGGTGGAAACCTCATTGGCTGCATCTTGGAATGCGGGATGTGAAATGTCCGTTCTAGCGGTACGGTCTAATCCTGCCAAGTAGTTTGGTAGAGTATAGGGTAGGATGTAGTATCCGTCTACGCATGCCTGCAAAAGTGAATTGGCCCCCAGTCTATTTGCTCCGTGGTCTGAAAAATTGGCTTCTCCGATGGCATAAAGCCCAGGGATGCTCGTGCTGAGTTCGTAGTCCACCCATAGTCCGCCCATAGAAAAATGAGCAGCAGGAGAGATGAGCATGGGTTCTGTATAGGCATTTACACCGGTAATTTTTTCGTACATGTCAAAGAGGTTACCGTATTTTTTTCGGATGGCCTCTATGCCCTGTTGTTTGATGGCGTCCTTGAAATCGAGGTATACAGCATTTTTCATAGGGCCTACTCCGTGGCCTGCATCGATCTGCTCCTTAGCGGCCCGCGATGAGATATCTCTAGGAGCCAAGTTACCAAACGAGGGGTATTTTCGTTCCAAATAATAGTCCCGTTCTTCTTCTGGGATATCGATTGCTTTCCGTTTGTCATTTTTGCCTTTGGGAACCCAAATTCTACCATCATTTCGCAGCGATTCGGACATGAGTGTGAGCTTGGATTGGTGATCTCCCGACTGGGGTAAGCAGGTGGGGTGTATCTGGGTCCAACTGGGGCACGCGGTAAGAGCTCCTTTTTTATGTGCCCGCCAGATTGCAGATCCGTTACAACCCATGGCTAGGGTGGACAGGTAAAAAATCTTGCCAAATCCGCCGGTAGCCAGAACGACCGCATCTGCTGCATGTTGGGTGACTTGACCGGTGTCCATGTTTCTCGCAATAATGCCTTTAGCGATTCCCTCTATGACAACCAAATCCAGCATTTCGTGACGGGTATGGCTAGTTACTTTTCCCAAAGACACCTGACGCATAAGTGCTTGATAGGCGCCCAACAAAAGCTGCTGGCCTGTTTGCCCGCGGGCATAAAAGGTCCTGTTAACCTGCACGCCTCCAAAGGAGCGGTTGTTCAGATATCCTCCGTATTCACGCGCAAAAGGCACACCCTGTGCAACGGCTTGGTCGATAAGATGGGCAGAGCATTCGGCTAAACGGTACACATTGGCTTCTCTTGATCGAAAATCACCACCCTTCAGGGTGTCATAAAACATGCGGTATACACTGTCTCCGTCGTTTTGATAGTTTTTTGCAGCATTGACGCCACCTTGGGCAGCCACGGAGTGGGCACGCCTTGGTGAGTCATGGAAACAGAAAGTGGTCACCTTGAACCCCATCTCTGCTAGGGAAGCTGCTGCGGAAGACCCGGCTAACCCGGTGCCTACCACAATGACATGGTATTTAGAGCGGTTGTTTGGGCTTACCAGCTTGGCGCTTTGTTTGAAATTGGACCATTTTTTGTCCAAGGGGCCTGCGGGTATTTTTGCGTCTGGAACCTGACTTATGAGCATCGGAAATTTATATTACTAGAAGGCCTAATGAGTTAAGGAACTTTTTCTGCCATAGGTTAATTATTTACTGAAATAAATACGTCGTTCATCCAGTGTAACGTAAGTATAGGGAAAAAGGCGCATTGTTTCAACCCATACCTAATAAAATTGGCGCCAATCGGGTTGAATTGTGTACAGGAGACCAAGCAGCGTAAACCGTCACCTGACGGGCGTAAAAAACAATCAATAAGGATTTGGCAGACATCAATAAATATTTGGCAGACATCAATAAATATTTGGAAATCGCCGGAAATGCCTATTATGGCTATGCCGATTACCTTCTCAGCGAGATCATGTACCCCTCTTGGAAAAATTACTTTTGGTGGCTCGTGGGGTTGTCGTTGTTGGTTTGGTTGGCCGAGATAATTTTTCCATGGCGACAGGGACAGGCCCGAATCCGAAAGGATTTCTGGCTGGATGTGTTTTACATGTTTTTTAATTTCTTTCTTTTTTCGCTCATTGTCTACAATGCGGTTTCCAATGTGGCAGTCGAGGCATTTAATGATTTGTTGGCCTGGTTTGGTGTGGAAAATTTGGTTGCTATCGAAATTGGAAGCTGGCCCAGATGGGCACAGATGATGGTGTTATTCGTGGTAGCCGATTTTATTCAGTGGAATGTGCACCGCATGCTGCACAGAATTCCGGCCTTATGGGAATACCACAAGTTGCATCATTCGGTGGAAGAGATGGGATTTGCGGCCCACCTTCGATTCCATTGGATGGAAACCATTATCTATAAGAGTGTTCAATATATTCCCTTGGCGATGATCGGCTTTGGACTGGACGATTTTTTTCTGGTGTATTTATTTACCATCGCCATCGGACATCTAAATCATGCCAATCTAAAAATTACGTATGGGCCTCTGAAGTATATCCTTAATACGCCTACCATGCATATCTGGCATCACGCAAAGCATCTGCCAGAGGGAAAATTTGGCGTGAATTATGGCCTTACCCTAAGTGTGTGGGATTATCTGTTTGGGACAGCCTATATTCCGAAGGAGGGAAGGGATGAGCCATTGGGGTTTGAAGGAATGGAATCCTACCCTAAAAATTTTTGGAGACAGATAAGTTACCCTTTTTCTGGCAGAAAAAAGGATTAGTCCATTCTCGTCACTCAGAGGTGTTTTTTATTGGCTGCGGTATGTGATAAAAATTACTTTTTTTGGCTAGTGCACCCGCTACTTTTGTGCTATCAATAAAACAAAAAAGCTATGTTTAGTTTATTCGGAAGCAGAACAAAAAAGTATCAAGATATAGGAGCGGAAGCGTTTAAGAAAGGAATGTCTTCACCAAACGCAGTGCTGATCGATGTGAGAAGTCCTGGAGAGTTTGCCGCAGAGAAAATTAAGGGAGCGAGAAATATCGATTTGTTTTCGCCCTCCTTTCAGCAGCAGGTGGCCAACCTGCCAAAGGACAAGGAATACTACCTATACTGTAGGAGTGGAAACCGCAGTGGTCAGGCATGCGGCGTGATGGCAAATATGGGATTCGAGAAATTATACAACCTCGAGGGAGGAATTATCAGCTGGCCTTACTAATTTATCTCTGTCAGGATTTGGCTATGTGATATAAGTCATTTAAAAATTTACTGACAACTCCTAACATTGAAAAAGAATTTTAACATTTAATCATTAACCCCTTACGTGATAACCATGAGGATAGAGCAGATTTATACCGGATGTTTGGCCCAAGGTGCCTACTATATTGAATCAAACGGAGAAGCCGCAATTGTTGATCCTTTGCGTGAAGTACAACCCTACATTGACAGGGCTAAGCAGGATGGAGCGAAAATAAAATACATTTTTGAGACCCACTTTCACGCCGATTTCGTATCAGGGCACAAAGATTTGGCAGCCAAGACCGGTGCACAGATTGTGTTTGGTCCTACCTCCATGCCCCTAGGCTTTGACGCAGTCGTAGGCGAAGATGGGCAAGAATTTGAAGTAGGAAACATAAAGGTCAGGCTAATTCATACACCAGGTCATACGATGGAAAGCTCTGTGTTTCTGTTGATTGATGAGGAAGGTAAGGAACAAGCATTGTTTACCGGGGATACCTTGTTTATCGGAGATGTGGGTAGACCGGATTTGGCGCAGAAAGTAATTGCTGATCTGACACAGGATAAGTTAGCCGGACATCTATACGAATCACTCAGAAATAAGATCATGCCACTTTCAGATCACCTGATCGTATACCCGGCACATGGTGCGGGTAGTGCTTGTGGTAAAAATATGAGTAAGGAAACGACCGATACCCTGGGCAATCAAAAGAAGACCAACTACGCGCTTCAGGAGATGACCAAAGAGGAATTTATTAAGGAGGTAACAACAGGCCTTACCCCTCCACCAGCCTATTTTCCTCAAAATGTCATGATGAATATCCAAGGCTATGACAGCATCGATGAGGTATTGGATAGGGGGCAGCGTGCATTGACTCCCAGAGAGTTTGAAGCTGCGGCCAACGAAACCGGCGCGGTAATACTAGATACCAGAAAGCCGGAGGATTTTGCGGCTGCATTTATACCAAATTCTATTAATATAGGGATCGACGGAAATTTTGCTCCTTGGGTGGGCACTCTCATTCCAGATGTTCGTCAGGAAATTTTGGTGGTAGCGGAAGCAGGAAAGGAAGAGGAAGTAATCACCAGGCTAGCCCGGGTGGGTTATGACCATGCATTAGGATTTCTAAAAGGAGGGATTACTGCTTGGCAGTCAGATGGATTTGAAGTGGATACGATTCATACTGTTACCGTGGAAGAACTAGCCGGTTTGATGTCCCAAGGAGAGGTAGCACTATTGGATGTCCGAAAAAATAGTGAGCACCTTAGTGAACACGTGATTGGCGCAGAAAATATACCATTGGATTATATCAATCAGCACATGTCAGAAGTGAAGCAAGACAAAACGTACTATGTACACTGTGCAGGTGGGTACCGTTCGATGATCTTTAACTCTATTTTGAGGGCCAGGGGCTATGATAATCTGGTGGATGTTCAAGGTGGATTTGACGCCCTGAAGGCATCCGGTAAGTTCAACGTGAGCGACTACGTTTGTCCCACCACGCTATTGTGATTTAGGTTAGGTTGATTGGTGTTGTTAAAGGTGGCAGAACTAGGTTTTCTGCCACTTTTGCTATAAACGCCGATGGGTTGTGACGAAAGTCACTGTTAGAGACTAAGATCATGTATAACTTTGAAATTGGCTGGCGTTTCGTTATTTGGATTTGGATTGGGTTATTGCCAGTAGGCCTGATCGCACAAGAGCAACATCCGGAAATTGACAGTACCCTGGTGGATTCCTCGACTTCGCTGGCGGACAAGATTAGATCCGGTGAGGTGGAGTTTCACCTTCGATCCTTTTACATGGGTACGACCAACCGGGGTGAACTGCTGGACTACCATTCTCTTGCGATAGGTGCGGGGATTGGGTATTTCAGTCCGTCCTTCAGAGGTTTTCATGTAGGGTTTAGCGGTTTCTTTGTGTTTCAGGTCTTTGAACACAATCTTCGTATTCCGGATCCGACCACTGGAAATGTGAATCGCTACGAGATTTTGCTTTACGATATGAACGATTTCGAAAACAGTCGGGATCTAGATCGTTTGGAACACCTGTACTTATCCTATAAACGGAGTGGATTTCAGGCGGTGCTTGGTAGGCAGAAATTTAACACCCCCTTTCTAAACGAGCAGGATAATCGGATGCGTCCCAATATTTTCAGTGGGCTTAAGTTGGCTTATGAGAATACACATTGGCAGACTACGTTAGCCTGGTTTAATCAGGTAACCATGCGAGGAACGGTTGATTGGTACTCGGTTGAGGAGTCATTTGGAGTATATCCTTTTGGACGGAATGTGTTTGGGACCAGTTCTGGATACAAAGGAAACGTGCGTAGCCGGGGCATTGGTGTAGGTGGTTTTGTCTACCGAGGTGATCATGGCGAAACGTTCCAATATTGGTCCTACCTGGCGGAAAATGTCTTTCAGATGCAGTTTGCCCAACTCGAAAAGCGAACAGATATTGGACGCATGAACCTACTGCTGGGGTTGCAGGGGTTTTACCAGTCAGCGCTCAATGATGGTGGTAATATGGATTCAGCGAAGGCCTATATCATGAAGGGAGAAAGTTCTATGGGCTACGGCGCAAAGGTCGGTTTTAGACAAAGGGCCCATGAAGTTTCGATGAACCTCCTTTCTATTTCAAATCAGGGACGGTTTCTATTCCCAAGGGAGTGGGGCAGGGAGGTTTTTTTCGCCAGCCTACCCCGAGAACGGTTTGAAGGAAACGGTGGAATTCGCGCAATTGCGCTGAAATACGATTACCAGTTTAATACATACACAAAAGGGCTTGTCGGTGTCAGCACCGTAAAGCACCCAGATATCAATGAATTCACGCTCAATAAATACGGGGTGCCTTCCTATTACCATTTTGTGGGGTCATTAGATCACTCCTTTGATGGATATTTGGATGGACTGAAGTTGAAAATGTTGGTCGTCAATAAAACCGCGAAAAAACCAGGGGAAATCCCCGATTCAAATCGCATAAATAGAGTTGATTTATGGAATTTCAATCTGGTATTAGATTATAAATTTTAAATCAAAAAAACAAAACAAGTAAATAACGTAATAATGGAACAATTTATTGATTGGATTAGTCAGCCTTGGCCTTGGTATGTAGCCGGGCCGTTAATTGGACTTACTGTACCCGTATTGTTGATCATAGGCAACAAGTCGTTCGGTATATCCTCTTCGCTGAGGCACGTATGTGCCGCCTGTATGCCTGCAAACATTCCTTTCTTTACCTATAATTGGAAAAAGGAAATGTGGAACCTAATGTTCGTTTTGGGTGTCTTGATTGGCGGATTTATTGCAGGTGCATTGCTTTCTAACCCAGAGACGATCGTGATAGCGGAAAGTACCCAACAAGATTTAGCTCAATTAGGCATCACAGACTTTAGATCTCTGTTACCCGCAGACATCTTCTCTTGGTCCAACCTATTTACGCTGAAAGGCTTGTTCTTCTTCGTTATCGGTGGATTCTTGGTGGGTTTTGGTACCCGCTATGCAGGAGGATGTACGTCAGGTCACGCGATTATGGGTATCAGCAGCTTGCAGTGGCCTTCGCTGGTAGCGACTATCTTCTTCATGTTGGGAGGATTTGTCATGACCCACCTCCTGCTGCCTCACATCATGGCATTTGCAGGTTTTTAATTCAGTTTTCTAGTCAACTTACAACTAGAACCAGCTCAAACCTGATATATGTTGCGCTTTCCGCATTGGATGGATGTGTCATTCAACGAGCTTTGAACCGGAATACAAATAGTGCACGCTATTCAGACCATTGGGACGGGTTCTTACCCTAACGAATACCTATTCAGATGAACGTAAAAGAAAAAGATAATAGTAGAGTGAGTGCTCCAGTAGAATGTGAGGCACCAAACATGCAGCATCAAACATCCAAAGATGGACTTTTGAAGTACTTGATAGTAGGAGTCATCTTCGGAATCGTTTTTGTCAAAGCAGAGATCGTTTCCTGGTTTCGCATTCAGGAGATGTTCCGATTGCAGTCCTTGTTTATGTACCTGGTGATCGGGTCAGCAATTGCAGTAGGAATGATTTCCATTCAACTGATCAAGAAGTTCAAGATCAAATCCCTAGCCGGAGAACCAATAAAGATTGCAAACAAAGAATTTAGAAAGGGCCAAATTATCGGCGGGTTTATCTTTGGTCTGGGCTGGGCCATCACTGGGGCTTGTCCAGGTCCTTTGTTTGCGCAGATTGGAAGCGGGTTTACCGTTATATTCATCACTCTCTTGAGTGCTATTGCGGGTACTTGGGTATATGGTCGCTTTGCCGACAAATTACCAAATTGAGAATTGTTGAGTTTTGTAGTGATCGAAAAAAGGCTAGCCCTAGTTGGGTTAGCCTTTTTTAGTTTTTGGTGAGTAGGTTGCTACAGCTAGGATTAGTGTCATCCAGCAGAATTGCCTACTCCATATCGTCTACGAGTTCTCTCAGATCCACCGGAACCACCCTAGACACTCCTGCCTCTATCATGGTGATACCATAAATGATATCTGTGCTGGCCATGGTTCGCTTATTGTGGGTCACAATAATAAATTGGGACTCATTCGAGAATTTCTGAATGATTTGATTGAACTTGTCTATGTTTGCATCATCTAGGGGTGCATCTACCTCGTCAAAAATGCAAAACGGAGCTGGTTTCAGCAGGTAAATTGAAAACAATAGGGAGGTAGCGGTGAGGGTTTTCTCTCCTCCAGATAATTGATTGATAGAGAGGGGCCTTTTTCCTTTTGGTTTGGCGATGATTTCTATTGCACTTTCCAATGGATTTTCCGGGTCGAGGAGTTTGAGGTCGCAATCGTCTTCAGCTGTGAAAAGAGATCGGAATACCTTGACAAAATTTTCCTTGATTTTCCCGAAGGCTTCCAGAAACGTTTCCCTCGCTACTTCATCGATTTCTTGAATGGTTTCCAGCAGGGAGTTTTTCGCCTTGACCAAGTCATCCCGCTGCTCGGTAATGAAAGAATGCCGTTCTTTGATTTCGTCATACGCTTCCATCGCCATCGGGTTGATTGGACCGATTTTTTCGAGCCGTTCTTTGGCTTTTTTTACTTCCTCTCGAATCGTATCTTCTGTTTTTTCACGGTATTCGGGATCCACCTCGGGGTCTTCCTCCATCAGTTTCTCGAGATCCAGTTCAAATTCAATGCTTAGCCTTTCCTTCAGTCCGTTAAGTTTTAGCTTCACGTCGTTTAAAGCCTGCTGTAACTCCATGATTACCGTGTCAATGCTGGCTAGCTGCCGTTGACTGTCCCGTATACTTTTGTCTATGTCGTCAATTAGCGCCCGATGGGCATAGTATTCTTTTTCAGCCTCGTTTACCCCCACCTCTATCCGATCCTTTTCTCCATAAAGTTCTATCAGTTCATCGTCCTGTAGCTCGTTGTTGTCAATAAGGTTACGTACCTCTTGGTCGATATGTGCCAGCTCCTGTTGTCCCTTTTCTATGCGCTCACTACTGCTTTCGTAGGTGCTCTGTTTGAATGTAATCTCCTGCTCCAGGGCATTGGATTTATTCATGTGCTGGTGGAAGAGGATGTTTTCTTCGTTGTATAATTGAGAGTGGCGGGTTAATTCTTCGGATGCTTCCTGAGCTGCATCGTTAACGTCCAAAAGCTCGGTTTCCCATTCCGAAAAGGCGTTTCGTTCTTCATTTAACTCCGGCGATAGTTGCGCAAGCTCGTCTCCTAGGGTTTCGATTCGTGCGAGGATATCCTCCCGTTTCGTAGCATTTGAAGAAAGTAGGTCACCTAGTTGCTCTTTTTTGGTTTTGACAGAGATGTACTCTTGGTTGATTTCGTTGATCTCCTGCTGCAGTGATTCAATTTGGTGTTTGAAACTAATTTCCTTTAGCTTGAGAAGTTCTGAAATCTTTTGATCTAGGTTTGACCGTATGCCGGAAATCTTTCGGTTTAGGTCTTTGATATCTTTTTCCAGTTTTTCCAGGTTTTTGGCTCGGCCAATGCGTTTGCCTTCAAACAGCCCTACCGAACCGCCGGAAAGGCTGAACGTTCGCTTGATGTATTTTGCGTTTTCAGAAATGAAGACCGCGTCTTCTTCGTTAGGTATATCCTGGATGCCCCCTCTGACGATGTATACATCGTCGAGTATAAACGAAATCAATCGAGCATATTTTTCGTCGTATTCGATGATTTCCGTGGCAGGGAGTGTATTGGGGTAGATCTTGCTGTGAGAGGGTTTGAATCGGTTAAGCTGCTCCAATACGAAGAAGTTGGCCTTTCCTTTGGCCGCATCGCTTAATAGGTTAATGGCTGTTACCGCTTCTTGGTAGGTGTCTACCACATAGTAGTTCATGTAATTTTCCAGGTAGTTTTCGATCGTGACCCGGTATTTTTCTTCCGTAGTAAGTATATCAGAAAGCAGTGGAATATGCTTGCCCCAGTTGGAGTTCTTTTTTAAAAATTTGATTGCTTCTGGAAAGCCCTCGAGGTTTTCTACCAGGGACTTTGTGAGGTTAAATTCGTTTTGTTTAGCATCGAGCTTTCGGCTTAGCTGGGTGAGTTCATCTTTGATGATTTCGACGGTGTGATTGGCCTCTTCGAGTTTTTGCAGATGCTCTTCCTCTTGGTTTTTTAGTTTTACCAGTTTGGACATCTTCTCATCCAAATTGTCTTTGATCTCTAAGAGCCGATCCGCGAATTCGGACAGGGTTTCTTCCTGATTGCTATCGTCAGAGGTGGTTTTTTCCAGTTCCTGCTTTAGGGTTGAAAGCTGTATTTGCTTGATTTCCTGAGACTTTGAAAGCTGATAGATGCGATCTTTTTTGATTGATACCTGGCTATTGAGTTGCTTTTGGCGTTCTTGTACCACGTTTAGCTGCCGCCTTTTTTCCTCGTAGACCTCCCGTAGAGCAGTGACCTGAACTTCTTTTTCGGCAAGTAATTTTTCTGCTACCGCTTTTTCCTGCTCCAGGGAGCGTATCGAAAAGGCAGCTCGATCGTTACTTTTTTTGTCTTGGGTGATTTGTTCACGAAGTGACTGTGCTCTGTTTTCCAAAAACCGTAAACGTTCGTTTTTTATTTTTTTATCGCTCTCAAACTGACGGATTTTGTTCACCTGTTCGTTCAGTGCTTTTTGCCGGGAGGATAGCATTTTCTCCCGTTGGATCAATGCGGCTTTTTGGCTTTCCAAATAGGCTTCTTTCTCGGCAAGTTGCGTCTGTAGGCTTAGTTTTTGGTCGTTTTCAGTCTGTATTTGTCGGTGTAGATCAAAGAGATTTTCACGTTGTTGGACCACTCCTTTTTTTGACAGGGCGATACTTGCCTGTTTGTATTCTTTTTTGATTTCAAAATACCTTGCGGTTTGACGCGCCTGCTTTTCCAGGGATTTCAGGTTTTTCTCGATTTCATAGAGCAAGTCTTCCACCCGGGCCAGATCTGCATCGGTACCCTCCAGTTTCCGAAGAGTTTCTTTCTTTCGTGTTTTGAACTTCGAGATCCCAGCCGCCTCTTCAAATAGCTCCCTTCTAGAGTTGTTTTTGTCATTTAATAGCTCATCGATCATTTTCAGTTCAATGATAGCGTAGCTATTTGAATTAATACCGGTATCCATGAAGAGATTCGTGATATCCTTCAGCCGGCAGGTGATCCCATTGAGTAGGTATTCGCTTTCCCCTGATCTGTAATACCGGCGGGTGATGGTCACTTGAGTGTATTCGGTGGGGAGTAGGTTTTTGGTGTTGTCAAAAGTAAGGGAAACCTCGGCCATATTCAGAGGCTTCCGGGTTTTCGTGCCGTTGAAGATCACGTTTTCCATTTTATCCGAGCGCAGCATGCGGGTTTTTTGTTCGCCAAGGACCCAGCGGATCGCATCCACCACGTTGGATTTGCCGCAACCGTTTGGACCCACGATCCCCGTAATGCCCTTGTCGAAGTGAATTACGACCCGGTCACCGAAGCTTTTGAATCCCCGGACCTCTAGTTTTGAAAGCTGCATGGAAAAAACGATTGATCAAGACAAAAATAAGCAGATAAGGGAGATTAACAATACGCTGAGATAGGTTCCCTGAGTCGTCGACATCAAAGTGGCGATCAGGTCCGGAAAATGTGGGATAGTCTAACAGGTTCTGCTAAATGACAGGATGGAAATTTGACTTGAAGTAGGTTTGCTTTTTTTTGGGGAAATATTTTCAGCTTTTTCACGAGTATCCGTAGGGGAAATTTATAGGAGAGACCTGGATATAGTTGGTTTTGAGATGATTTTTGTCATGGTTTGACGAAATAGTGTCGTTAATAGACACAAAATTACTTTTTATACGTTATATTTAGTATATAGAATAAGAAATCAATCGGTGGTGTTATAAATTCTAGAAATAATGAGACAATATGAGAATCAACATATGGTATGGGTAAACAAGGCGATACCGAGTATCCCTGTGAAAACCCACTTCGGAAACACGTTTTTGAATAAGTTATTCACTAACCAGTGGTTACTGATCTACAGCAACCCCTACGATTTGATTCCGAAGAATGCAGACGAGAGAAAGGATCTCGAGGATTTTCTGACAAGTTTGCGTAAAATGAACTGTCAGTTGGTGGGATTTAGCAGCAGGTCCTTTAAAGAGCATTTGGAGTGCACGAATTGGATCAATTCCTTTCTGTCAGACGAGGATTTGTTCCCTGTCTTTTATCAAAGTGAAAATCTAATGGCTACATTGGAAAATGGTGAAGGAAAGAAAGGAGATAGTAAAGTCTTGAACCCGATTTATTTGGTGGATGGTGCAGGAGTGGCGAAAATCCGATTCGAAAGCCGAGTAATGGATTCGGAACATTTCAGAAGTATCCTTGGAAAAGTTGGAGAGCTGGTCCTTAACGGCCAGCTTTCCAACTTACGGAAATTTGATAGCTAGGAAAAATAATTTCCCTGCTACCCTCGATTGAAAATCTGACGTGTCAGACGCTATGCCATATGTAGAATCAAAAGGCCCTAAATCCATTCAAACTTGGATTTAGGGCCTTTTGGGATTTCAGAGCGAGATGATCCAGTAACCCAGCAGCTTTAAATGGCGGGCCTCAACTTTTCGTAACAATGAGGTTGTCGTCAAATAGAGAAAGTACTTCTTTCAAGGTGTTGATAGCAAGTGGTTTTTCGATAAAACCAATCACTTCTTTGAAGCTTTTAGATCTATCTTTGTCTTGTTTTGCTGTAGAAGATGTTACTATGATTACCAAAGCTTTATCTTTGAAAGGCTTTGATCCGAGTGCAGCTAAAAAGTCCCAACCGTTCATAACAGGCATATTGATATCTAGCAGCACTAGGCATTTATCATATGCACTATGAAGGGATTCCAGCTTTTCAAGCGCTTCCTTGCCATTTTCTGCAGTATGAAACATGCCAGGTATTTGCAATTCCTGTGCAGTTCTCATAATGTAGTGCAAGGCTAGTTTGTCGTCGTCGACAATCAATGTCGTTAGGCTATTTTTCATGATAAAGTTGGGGTTGGTGATTTGAATTCTGTCTCCTGACAAACCTATATCAGATTACAGGTTGCTTCTAGTGCAAAGTAAGTGTAAAATATCAAAAAAGAATATTTCTATGGTTTATTTTTTCTTAAAACAAAATCTAATTTGAATTTTTTTGTTAAAAAAATTAAACAAAAAATAGTAAATAATTGATTTTTCAGCTTTTGTAGTTACTCATGTGTCATTCGTATTGAAATATAAGCCGTTTGTTTTTCTAATGGTCAGGTTATCAAGGAGGTGATAAGTAGCTCAGTTCAATGGATTGTGCGTTTAATATACCAAAAAATGAATTTAATTGATTTTTGCCTTTTATTCTGGAATAAAAGATTCTGGAATAAGTCTAATTTATTGGGCTTCAATTTTTTTTAGATAACACCCCCGTTTCTGTTACAGGTAACTCATTGTTATAAGCAATTTTTCTTCGATTATAGACTCCTATTTGCTGTATAAAATTTTATTTTGCGAATGACTGAAAATATGGTTTACTTCGGCTATTATAGCTGGATAAATATGGTTTCCAGTCTTTTTTTGGCTAGCAGAAAATTTCTTATCCCCTAAAATTAAAGTGAAATGTGGAATAGTAGCAAACGTTCGGAGAATACAAATAATGGGATGGTTATCACCTCTTTTTTTGCCGAAGGATTTAAGATGATCGGTGATCTGGAGTCCACTTGCGACATCCGGGTTGAAGGAGTCATCGAAGGCAATATTTCAACTACGAAAAAGATAGTGGTGGGTAAAACGGGTCAGGTGATTGGTAATGTAAAGGCAGCGAACCTGTGCATACTGGGAGAGTTTGTCGGAGATGCTTTTGTAGGTGAACTGGCGAAAATCGAATCCTCCGGCTGCGTCACCGGTAATCTTCAGTCCGTCAGCTTCCACATAGAGCCAGGTGCGTCCGTGGAAGCCACCTTGAAAAAGATTTCTTCTGAGCGATGGGAAGACATTAGCCTTGAGCACCTTCCCTATGAAGTGGATAAACGTAGCAACAGTAATCTACATCTGTCGGTTGGCTGAAGGGTTACATGAGACCATTATGCCACCTTCCTGCGGGTAGGTGGTTTTTTTGTCAAAAGTTTTTTTACACCATCCTTGCGAATCCGCTTTGCTTTTAATTCAGCGGTTCCTTTCAATTATTCCCACTTTTGATTAATTTCATGCCTATGGATTCAGGTACTATATTTTATATCATCGCGGTTGTTATATATTTCATCTATTCGGCGCTACAGCAGAAGAAAGGTCAGCCCAAGGATGGAGAAGTACCGGGAGAAAGCCAAGATACTCCCCGTGATATTCCCAAGAATGGGACGTTTGAAGATTTATTACGAGAGATCCGAAGGGAACAGGGAGAAAGAGAAGAAGAATTGGTGATTACCAGTAGGCCGGCTACGACAGAAACCCACGAGCCAATAGGTAGAAATCCCAAAGTGGACAGGGAAGAGGTGGTTACTTCGTCTACAGCCAGTAGAATGGCCGATGCCTACGGAAAATATCAAAGTAAGCAGCCCCTAGTTAAGTTAGATGATCAAGTGGATATTCATGACGATAAGAAAATATTGGGCAAAGTGGAATCTGTTACTGTTAAGAACAACAAAAATCCATATGCTCAACTTTTGAAAAGTCCCAACACGCTACGGGATGCTGTGGTAGTCTCTGAGATCTTAAATCGCAGGCATTTTTAATACTCAAGTCGAGGTAATGTCTAATCGGTGGGTTGAATCAACAGGGTTGTTGTCTCGACTTAGTCAATCAAGAAGTTATTAAAAAACGTATTTTTGAGCAGAAGCCAAACGAAGAAAAAAGCCATCCCCCACATAAGATATACCCGGTAAAAGTCTATCGTTTCCTTATATCGGGACTCGGTGATTTCCGCTTTTTCCAATTCATCGATTTCGTCAAAAATACCCTCCAGCGCATCTCCATCTGCGGCTCGGTAGAATTTTCCTTTTCCAATTCGGGCAATGTCCCGAAGGGTGGTTTCGTTCAGGTAGCTTTCCACCATCTGGGGTCTACCAAAGAAATCCGTGCCATAGGGCACCATGCCGTCTTTTCCTACCGCAATGGTGTAGATTTTTATATCCATTGCCTCCGCTAATTGCGCTGCAAAGATAGGATCCACGTTTCCGGCGTTGTTGTCCCCATCACTTAGGAGGACCATTACTTTTGAATTTGTTTCGGATTCCCGCATTCGGTTGGTTGCAACGGCGAGCGCACTACCTATCGCGGTGCCTTTGGCGTCCATCATATTAAACGAAATATCACCGATCAAATCTTTAAGGAGATCGTAGTCTGTAGTCAAAGGTGCTAGTGAAAACGCCTCTCCGGAGAAAATTACCACTCCAATTCGGTCACCAAATCTTCCCTCGATAAACTCAATGGCTGTTTCTTTGGCAGCCTCCAGCCGGTTAGGGGTAAAGTCCTGTAAGTCCATAGACTCGGAAATATCCAACACCAACATGATATCAATACCCTCCGTAAACTGTTCTACTTTTTCGTTGGTGCGTTGCGGTCGGGCCAATGAGACGATAACCATCCACATACATAGCGTGAAAAAGGCCATGGGAACAAGTCGGAGATAGGTCCATGGATTGGTTCGGGGAGCCATCTTGGGTATAGATAGTTCTAGCCGAGGGTTCTTTAGGATCTTCGTAAACTTGCGTACCAGCAAAATAAGGGGAATTACCCAGAGCAAGTGCAATGCCCAAAGGTTTTCCCATTCATAGGATCGGAACGTTTCTGGCGTAAACCAAGTCCACGAAAAATAGCTGCTAGTTTCATTCATGGCCGTGGAGATTTTTGATTTTTTTTCGGTATTCCTCCTCTGTAAGCAAGGACAGCCGATCGCAGGCCTGTCGGATGCCCTCAGTTACCCGATTTGCGTAGATCACGACTTCAATTTCCCGCAGGTCTTTCACCAATTCAGGTTGTTCAAGGTTATGGGCTATTTCGGTAGAGGTCCACTCTCGGAAGGGAAAGCCAGTCATCGATTCCATATAACCTCTCCATACGCCAAGGAGTTCGTCAGCAGCATCCAAATCTTTTTTTGCAAAAAATGCTGCTTGCGCGCTTTCCCAGCGCGTAACGAACCGTTGTCTACGTTTCTTCTCTAGATAAACAAGCCACAGACGCTTCAATCGGCCACCAAAGAAGTAATAGACGGAACCTAAGATAACCAACACAACCAGGAAACCCAGCATGATGGCTGGGTAGTTAAGTCCTTGTTGGATTTTTTGGTATGCATTGGTTTCTTGAAACGCCAAAGCATCCGGTAGTTCGTCGATGATGAGTTTTAGCGCTAAGGAGGCGTCTGCGGGCTGGTGAGTGATGCTATCATAGCGCAAGATCTCAAATACTGGAAGGTTATACTGCTTAATCGGTTCCAGCGAAAAGTTTGCGAGGAAATAGAGAGCACTGTCTGTAGTGAGTGTGTCAACGGTAACCGAACGAAAAGTTTGTTTCCCTAGGTATTCCATGCTGCCGAAATTATACAGGGAATCCGGGAACAGCATATCCATGGTGGATGGGTAGGTTGCTTTTAGTACATAGGTTACCCGCTCCCCTAATTTGGCCGAATCTTGCATAAAATACCCGTGTACCTTTACTTCCTGTGCCGGCAGCTGGGATTGGGCGATCAACAAAAATATAAGTAGGGAGATATAGCCTGTCTTAGCCACGCTTCATGCTTCGGTTTCTGATTTTGAATAGTTCCATCAAAGGTAAGACAATGTCTTGCCTTGTGTCAATCTGAAGGTAATTGATTTGATTTTTTTTGCACAAATCTCTTAGCGACTCCCGGTCTTGGTGGAAGGACTGGAAAATCTTCTTGGCAAACCCCCCAAAAGCGGTATTCACCCAGGTCGTTTTTTCCATTTCTTTGTCATATACCGGGATAATTCCCAAGGACGGCAGCGCCGATTCGAGGGGGTCGGTTACCTGGATGACAATCACATCGTGTTTGGTGGCCAAGGACTTCAACGGTTGTTGATAGTCTTCATCAATGAAATCTGAGATTACGATGATGATGCTTCTTTTCTTGATGAGGTTTAGACAAAACGAAAACATGCCCCGAAGGTCTGTCTTCAATGATTTGTTCGCATGCTTAAAGATTCCTTGGATGACTTTTACAGCTTGCCGGGGACCTTTTCCAGGGACAATAATTTTTTCTTTTTGATCAGAATAGCTGATCAGCCCTACTTGGCTGCCCTCGTGGATTGCAGCCAAGGTAAGTACGCCCGCAACTTCCTTGCTAGTGTCAATTTTTTTGTGCTCTTTGCTGCCTATGTCCTGGGATCCGCTGATGTCTAAGAGGAAATAAACCGATTGGTCTTTGTCTTCTTTGAAAGTTTTCACAAAGGTACCGTGGCCCTTTGCGGATACCTTCCATTCGACCGTGCGGATATCGTCTCCGTACTGATAAGGCCTCAAATCATCAAATTCCAACCCTGCTCCTTTAAATATGGACTGGTAGTCGCCCTGAAGATGGTTGTTGGCAATCTTCCGGAGCATAATCTCATATCTTCGGAGTTTTTTAATTAGTTGGTTCATGTAAGCTCTCTATAAGAGGCCTAATTTAAGGCTCTCGGTTGAATAATAAAACGACTATGTGGATACATATTGTCAAATTTGTGAAGAATTGGGTAATTTTGACCTGTGAAGTATTCTATCTGGTTATTGGCGGCGTGCTGCTTTTGCTTTTCTTGCAGTTCGGACAGCAAACCTCCCGGGTTGCTTTCGGAAGACGAAATGGTATCTATTATCGTGGATATCCACCTGACGGAGGGTTTTGTGCAATCACTGCCCATTCCGTATGATTCCTCCAAAAAAGTGTACCCCATTTTGGAAAAAGAAATTTTTGAGAAACATCGTGTCGCCGATACGGTTTATATGGCTAGCTTACAATATTACCTCAGGTATCCAGCCTTTATGGAGCGGGTCTATGCCCGAGCGATAGATTCGTTAACAGTATTTGAAAAAAGAGCTGAAAGTGCCAAATGAAGATATATCCCTCAAACCTAGAACAAAAAATAAATTTCGATAAAATCAGGGATTTGATTAGGGACGAGTGTAGCAGTAGCCTAGGAGCTGATTTCGTCCAGAAGATTGCTTTTTCCAGAGATGCCTCCCTGATACAGCGGCTTTTGGAGCAGACAGAAGAGTTTAAGCGTCTACTGTTGTCCGGCGAGTCTTTCCCCTCTTCGAATTTTGTAAATATCCACCCCTACCTCGACAAGGCCCGGTTGGAGGGTACCTTTCTCTACGAAGAAGAGTTTCATGAGATAAAGCTTGGGTTGGTAACATTATCTACATGCGTGGATTTTTTCAACTATTACGAGCTGGAATACCCGCAACTCTTTCAGCTTTTAGGAATGGTGAATGATGACCGGACCTTGATCCGCTCGATCGAGCGAGTGCTGGATGAAAGAGGCAAAATTAAAAACAATGCTACCCAAGAACTGGCCTTAGTCAGAGGCCAGTTGCTTTACGAGGAAAGCCGGCTTCGAAAAGTGCTGGATACTATTTTCCGTCAAGCAAAATCGCAAGGATTGACCCCGGAAGATGCTTCAATTACCATACGAGGTGGCAGAATGGTGATGCCTGTGCTGGCCGAGTACAAGCGCCGTATCAAAGGATTTATCCATGACGAGTCTGCTACTGGACAAACGGTGTACATGGAGCCTACCGAAGTATTGGATATTAATAATGAAATACGGGACCTTGAATACATGGAACGTCGCGAGGTCCAGAAGATCCTCACGCACCTGACGGATATCCTTCGCGGGTATATCCCGGACCTGCGCAAGGCATTTCATTTTTTAGGCCTGGTGGATTTTATTCGTGCAAAGGCAAAATTCGCGATCAAGGTGGAAGGCAATAAACCTGAACTGGAGAAAAGCAAGCAGATACGCTGGCAGAAAGCTAGGCATCCCCTGCTCGAGCTCAGCTTAAAGCTGCAAAAAAAGCAAATCGTCCCAATTGATGTTTCTTTGGATCCCAATCGCAGAATCCTGGTTATTTCAGGACCCAACGCAGGTGGCAAGTCCGTCACGCTAAAGACCATTGCCCTGTTGCAATACATGTTTCAGTGCGGGATTCTAATTCCCGTTGAGCCGGAATCGAAGTGTGGGGTGTTCGATCAGTTTTTCATAGATATAGGGGATGAACAGAACCTGGAAAATGACCTGAGTACCTACAGTTCACACCTGATGAACATGAAAAACTTCACCCGCTTTGCCAATAAGCGAACCCTGTTTTTTATCGATGAATTTGGTACGGGTACTGAGCCTCAGTTTGGAGGGGCCATTGCCGAAGGCATTTTGATTGCATTGAATAAAACGGGAGCTTTTGGTGTGGTCACCACCCACTATGGCAACCTGAAACAGTTGGCCTCCAAAGGTCAGGGCCTGATCAATGGCGCAATGCGGTATGATGTGGAGCATCTGGAACCCTTGTATCAACTCGAATTGGGTAAACCGGGAAGTTCGTTTGCGTTTGAGATCGCCCGGAAAATTGGCATTGACGAGGAAATCATTCTTCATGCCAAAGCGCAGGTGGGCGAAACCCGGGTAAATTATGATCGGATGCTGCTAAAGTTGGAAGCTGAGAAGAACCGCTACGAGCAGATACTCCTGGAAAATGAACGGAAGGAAAAGCTACTCAATAAGCGATTAGAGGAATACAGCGAGCTTAAGGCGACCTTGGAAACCAGCAAAAAGGCGATTTTGAACGAAGCGAAAATACAGGCGAAGGCTCTCTTGGATGATACCAATAAGCGAATTGAAAATACCATTCGGGAGATAAAGGAAAGCAAGGCGGACAAGGAGCAAACGAAGCGGATCAGGAAGTCATTGGAGGTCCACAAAGAGTCGATCAAGCCGGAAAAGAGTAAGCTACCTCAGCCTGCTCAGGAGCTAAAAGTACTCGAAGGAGAAGTCAAAGTGGGAGATCAAGTGCGGGTTAAAGACAATGGTGCCATAGCCGAAGTCATTGCCATTCAGCAGCGGACAGCTGAAATCAGTATCGGAGATCTTAAGTCAAAGGTTAATCTTAATCGATTGGAGCGGATTTCCAACACAGCCATCAAGAAGGAAAAGAAGTCATTGGCTCGCAGCTCGGGATTTAATACCCATGCCCGTATGCTGGAATTTTCGACCAATCTAGATCTTCGCGGAAAGAGAGGAGAGGAAGTGTTGCCCTTGCTGCAAAATTTTATCGACGACGGATATATGTTAGGGCAGTCGGAGCTCCGTGTGGTGCACGGCAAAGGGGATGGAATCCTGCGGGACCTCTGCCGGAATATGCTTCGGCACATGCCTGCGGTAAGTAGGTTTGAGGATGAGCACGTGGAGCGAGGTGGGGCAGGGGTCACCTTAGTGTATTTAAAAGAAAATTAACGAGTTCCCCGAAGAAAGCGAAGGTGCCTGGAAGAGTTTCAAATTAGTGTATAAAAGAAAAAGGCTACTATACGCAGATGGTAGCCTTTTTTGATATGTTCAGAGAATAAAGAAGCAAATTGCGTATTTAGCGCTTAAATGCCTGCCTTGCGAGCAGCTTCCAGTCTTTTCCCTCTTTTTGCCAGACAAGAAGAATTCCCAAGTTGATGGATGCGGGATCAGCACCTTTATTGTGGGTAGTTCCGGTCAGGTTGTGTCTTACAAGTGCGATTTTGCCCAATATCTCCACAGTTTGGTCCGACAGGGTGATCTCTGTAAAGTTGTTATTGCCACTAGCCAACGCTTCTACGAAGGCTGCTTGGTCTTCGATGGTTCCATTGGAATGTCCATAGGTAATGTTTTTGGACGAAATGGCCGTGAGGGATGCAGCGTCACCGCTAAGCATGGCTGCGCGCAGGTCTAATACAGCTTTTTCTACTGCGGCAACCTCTTTGTTTTGAGCGATGGTTTGGGTCGTAACAGCCGTCAAAACAAGAAGTGAAAGTACGAAGGATTTAAGCATAGGTTATGGTTTTGGTTTTAATGTAAAGACATAAAATCCAACAAGTGCTTCCACTCTCGCGGAAGCTGAGGATGGGTTTGGTACAGTGAACTCCAGCCGAAGGTCGCCTCCCTGTTTGCTATATGTAATGTCACGGTTTGCTACGGGTTGAATGCCCGAAAGGCGTAACCGGTTGTAGTTTTCGCCCTCAAGCGACCAAGATCCCGAGGGGTCAAACAGTCCACCACTGCCTGTGGTTTCGTAGTTGAGTCCCGCAGAGCCACGATTTCTGAATCTAATTTCAAAATCCGCATAATTGTTGGTAAGCGAAGTGCCGTCCCGGGATACCGATCCGCCGCCACTGATCGTCCAAGTTTGTTCAGATGTACCGGCCAGTGCTTCGATGGCGATCTCTTCGGCGGTCTTTTGAGGTCCGTCGTCATCGTTTGAACAGGACAAAAAAACGAATGGAATCAATCCCAGTAAGAAGAATATTTTGGCAAGATGCTTCATAACATTAGAAATAAGGATTGTAAAATTAAGCATTTTAGTATCAAAACAAAGTCACTTGAAATTTTCAATAGAAAGCTGTTCTGAACAGAAAGTGAATTCTCTAGGATCATTGGATCCTACCACAATGGTTTTATTGCCACCGTAGGTTTCTACCAGCTCGTGATACCAGCTTACGCCCCGTTCGTCGAGGTTGGATGTCGGTTCATCCAGCAAAAGAAAGGGACTGCTGGAAAAGAAGCAAATACCGAGTTTTAATCGCTGCTTCATGCCAGATGAAAAATTCCGAATAGCTTTGTCCATGGATTTTTCCAAGTACATGATTCTCACAGCCTCGCGGATTGTCATACCGGGTGAGAGGGTTTTGAACCTGAAGTGAAATTGCAGAAATTCCGCGAGCGTAAACTCTTCCGGAAGCTCTAGGTAAGGCGCAGATAGGGTAATATGTTGGTAAATTTCAGCGGATGAAACAGGGGTGCCTCCAACAAGGTAATGAATGGCTCCGGTGGATAAGGGCATTTGGCCTGCCAGGCATTTGATGAGGGTTGATTTGCCAGACCCGTTACTACCTGTGACGGCCAGTTTCTGACCTGGGGTAAGGGTAACAGTCAGGTTTTTGAAAATCCATTCATACTGAAACCGTTTCCCTGCTTGCTCCAGTTTCAATTCCAGCATCTTATTGGATGTATCCTTTCATTACCCCCCGTTCCGATGACCGGATAAAATTGACAATCTCATCCCGTTCTTTGGTGGCGGGAAGGTTTACTTCGATCTCTTCGAGTGCTCTGCTGTTATTTAGGCTGTTGAGAAAGAGGTACCGATAGACCTCTTGGATCTGATTGATGGTTTCACCAGAAAACCCCCTGCGCCTCAGCCCCAGAGAGTTGACACCCGCATAACTGAGCGGTTCACGGGCAGCTTTGGTATAAGGAGGTACATCTTTTCGCACCAAGGAGCCACCGGAAATCATGCTGTGTGTGCCGATCTTTACAAACTGGTGAATGGCGCTACTGCCTCCGACAAAGGCCCAGTCGTCTATGGTGACATGACCGGCCACCTGTACGGTATTGGCGATGATGACGTGGTTGTTAATGATGCAGTCATGGGCAATATGTACGTAGGCCATTACGAGGCAGGAGTGCCCAATTTTTGTGGTTTTTTTATCCAGTGTACCGCGGTTGATCGTCACACATTCCCGAATGGTGGTATCGTCACCAATTTCGGCTAGGGAAGACTCTCCTTGAAATTTTAAATCTTGGGGAATAGCCGAGATAACTGCTCCCGGGAATATTTTGCAGTTTTTACCTATCCGCGCACCGGGGTAGATGGTCACGTTTGAGCCGATCCAAGTCCCCTCACCGATTTCAACATTTTCATGAATGGTGGTAAACGGTTCTACCGTGATATTTTCACCAAGTATGGCATCGGGGTTTATGTGGGATAGTTTGCTTATCATGCTTCTTTTCTTACTATACTTGCGGTCATAACTGCCTCACAAACAAGTGTATTGCCTACAAAGGCCTCACCTTTCATCTTTGCAATGCCTCTCCGTATGGGGTTCAAAAGTTCACATTTGAAGATAAGGGTGTCCCCGGGGAGTACCATCTTCCGAAACTTACAGTTTTCAATACTTAGGAAGTAAGTCCAGTAGTTTTCGGGGTCGTCTACTGTACTCAAAACGAGGATTCCACCGGTCTGGGCCATGGCTTCTACTTGAAGTACGCCCGGCATCACTGGATTGTTTGGAAAATGCCCCATGAAAAAGGGTTCATTTATGGTCACATTCTTCACCCCTGCCACTACTGTTTGGTCCAAGTAAATGATTTTGTCCAGTAATTGAAACGGGTATCTGTGGGGCAGGATGTTACTGATTTGGTTGATATCAAGTACCGGTGGTAGTTTCGGGTCGTAATACGGGATGTGCATGGGCCCGGCCTTCTCCATGGCACGTTTGATTTTTTTTGCAAACGCGACATTGGCAGCATGTCCCGGGCGTGCTGCCATGATCTGCGCTTTTAAGGGCCTACCTACCAATGCCAAATCACCGATCACATCCAATAGCTTGTGCCTCGCAGGTTCATTTTTGTACCTGAGCTCCACGTTGTTCAGGATTCCCTCCTTGCGAACTTCCACCTTTGGTTTGTTGAACATTTTGGCTAAATGGCTGAGTTCGTCTTCCTGTACGGCGCGATCTACAACCACGATGGCATTGTTCAGGTCCCCTCCTTTGATCAGGTTTTGATTGTACAGCATCTCCAATTCGTGGAGAAAACAAAAGGTTCTACAGGAAGCGATTTCATTTTTGAATTGGCTGATATCCGTAATGGAGGCGTGTTGACTACCCAAAACAGGTGAATTGTAATCCACCATTACCGTTACCCGGAAGTCGTCCAAAGGCAATGCAGCCATTTCCACTTCTCGAGCAGCATCTTTGTAGTGAATACTTTCCGGGATTTCGAAAAATCTGCGTAGCGCATTTTGTTCTTCCAATCCAGCTTCTTCCAGAATTTGGATGAAGGGCAGACTGCTGCCATCCATGATGGGAGGCTCTGGCCCGTTGAGCTGAATCAATACATTGTCTATTTCCAATCCAACCAATGCAGCAAGGACATGTTCTACTGTAAACACTCTGGCACCGCTTTGTTCTAGCGTAGTGCCTCTCGAAACATCCACCACATTGTCCACGTCTGCATCCACTATCGGGTACCCTTCCAAATCCATACGCTGAAACTTGTATCCGTGGTTGGGGGGAGCTGGAAGGAAGGTCATCGTCGCTACTACGCCGGTATGTAATCCTATACCTGTGAGGGTCACTTGCTTCCCAATCGTGTGCTGCTTTACTTTCATTAAAATTCTTTATGAAGCCTTTACGGTCATTGTTAAGGATACAAATTTATTGTTTTTTTTCCAGTTCTTTTAATTTGTTCTGCAAATCGGGTAACTTTTTGAAAACAGCGTATGATTTGAGGAAGTCCTTGATGTCCATGCCTATGTAACCAAGCAATGTTTCTCCTGGCGTGGAAATAGACTTCATGATGGCAGTGTTTCCTCCCACGGTTGTATTGTCGGCGATTTTGAGGTGACCTACAATACTGGATTTTCCGGCGAGTATACAGTTTTTGCCGATTTCCGCAGACCCGGAAACACCTGATTGTGAAGCAATAACGGTATTTTCTCCGATGCGTACATTGTGGGCTATTTGAACGAGATTGTCGATTTTCACACCTTTTCCGATGTGGGTGGATCCCATCGTTGCGCAGTCTATGGTTGTATTGGCACCTACGGAAACATGGTCTTCCAGCCATACATTACCCAATTGTGGGATGTTCTTATACTGACCGTCAGGCTGCGGAGCAAATCCGAAGCCGTCACTTCCAATGACCGCTCCGGGATGGATTTCGCAGTGGTTTCCTATACGACTGCGGCGCATGATTTTTACTCCGGCGTGGATGATACAGTCATTGCCAATGCTCACGCCTTCTCCCAAGTAGGCATGTGGGTGTATCTGTACCCTATCTCCAATCTGGCAGTTTTTGTCGATGTAAGAGAATGCACCCCGGTACCCGTCAATGCCCATGCGGCTACTTTCATGCATGTAAGCAGGTGATTCAACACCTCGATACTGGGGTTTGGAAAGTTTCTCTACCGATTCCAATAACTGGGTAAAACCTAGATAGGCATCATCCACACGTATCAGTGTCGAAATTAAAGGTTTGCTAGGTTTAAAGTCCTGAGAGACAATGACCGCCGAACACTGGGTTGTGTACAGGTAGGGTTCATACTTCAGGTTGGACAAAAAACTGATTCCACCGGGTTTACCTTCCTGGATTTTGTCCAGTCGGCTGATTTTATGGGAACCATCGCCTTCTACCCGTCCATTTAAAAGCTGAGCGATCTGGTTTATGGTAAACTCCATCTACGATTAACTTAAAATTCAGTGTAAAGGTAAATCTTTCGCCCGACAAGCGTAATGTTTTTTTACGATTTTGCTCATGGCTTTGATGTTTGGGAGGTCTGCAGCTTGTGCCACATCCACTACCTGTCCCTTTTTTGTCAGCACAAATATGCTTTCTTTCGCAGCATATGCGTGGTTGCTGATGCTCCCATGTGTGAAGAAATACGGCAACTCTTCGTCAGACAGGTTTAACTTTGCCTTGGTTTTACCCATCATTTGGCGAAGCTCGTCTTCCGAAAACGCGTCGTTACTAAGCGTGATCTTAAATAATTTCCTGGAAAGAAACATGGCTGCGATATTACCCAACACCCGGTCGCGACTTTTTTGCCAGATCTTCAGCGCTCCCCATACGTCAAAATCATCCAACTCTGCGTAATAGGCCAATACTTCACTATTGTCCGCGAAATCTTGAAGGGTGAGGCTATTATCGAGAAAGTAAAGAAGTGCTTCCGAGCCGGGGAGTTTTTCGCCGGATTTCCGGAGGTGTTTTGCCCGTAGGATAAGATTGATGAGCATTTTTTCCGCGCTGACGGTGGTTTTGTGCAGGTACACCTGCCAGTACATCAATCTTCGTGCGCTCAGGAAGTTTTCTATGCTGTAAATGCCTTTTTCTTCAATCACAAGCCGATCGTCCTTGATGGTCATCATTTTGATGATTCGGTCTGCACCAATGGTTCCTTCAGACACGCCAGTAAAGAAGCAATCCCGTTGCAGGTAGTCCAATCGATCAATGTCCAGTTGGCTACTTACGAGTTGGTGAAAAAATCTTCTTTCATAATTTCCGTTAAAAATTTTCACAGCGAGGTCCAGTTGGCTGTGAAATTGCTTGTTTAGGTCTAAAAGAAAAAGCTGTGACAGCTTTTCATGTGGGATATTTTGTAAAAGACTGAATTCAAGTGCGTGCGAAAAAGGGCCGTGTCCAATATCGTGCAGTAGAATTGCTATCAATGCAGCCTCGTACTCCCGGTCGTCGATTTCCACTCCTTTGTTTCGAAGATGGTCCAACGTGATGCTCATCAGGTGCATGGCACCAATGGCATGGTGAAACCTAGTGTGTAAGGCACCTGGGTACACGTAATCGGTCAAACCTAACTGTTTGATTCTTCGTAATCTTTGGAAACATGGATGGTCTATGATTGCAAAAATCAGTTCACTAGGTATATTTATAAATCCATAGACTGGATCATTAATTATTTTGTGGCTTTTCAATGACCTGCTGTTTACAGTAAGAAATCAAAAGTAAGTATTATCTATAAAAGAACTAACTAATAGGAGATGCAAAAATTCAATATATTATGGGCGGATGATGAAATTGATTTGTTAAAACCGCATATTTTGTTTCTAGAGCAGAAGGGGTATGACATTGTGACAGTAAATAGTGGTCTGGATGCGGTCGAAAAGGTAGAGGAGCAAAACTTCGATATCATTTTTCTGGATGAGATGATGCCCGGCATGACGGGACTGGAAACCCTCCAACAGATCAAAATCCTTAAACCTCAGGTTCCTGTGGTCATGATCACCAAAAGTGAAGAGGAGCATATCATGGACGATGCCATTGGCGGAAAGATCGCAGATTATCTCATTAAGCCAATCAATCCCAACCAGATTTTTCTTTCGGTAAAGAAAATTCTTCAAAACAAGCAGTTGATCAGTGAAAAGACAAACCTATCCTATCAGCAGGATTTTAGGAATATCAGCATGGCCTATAACGATGCCATCGACCACCAAGAGTGGACAGAGATATATAAAAAATTGATTTATTGGGAAATAGAGATTGACGAGACGGAGAACAAGAGTATGCAGGAGGTGCTGGAAACCCAAAAAACCGAGGCAAATGCAAATTTCGCCAAATTCATCAAGGAAAATTACTTAGACTGGCTGAATGACCCCAAGGTTTCCAAACCGGTGCTTTCCCATCAGGTGATGAAAAAACACGTCTTTCCCAAGGTAAAAGAAGGCAAACCACTGTTTTTTGTCGTGATTGATAATCTCAGGCTGGATCAGTGGGAGGTCATAGAACCATTACTCAGTGAATACTTTGTGGCGACAGCAGATGACTCTTACTACAGCATACTTCCCACTACCACTGCATACGCGAGAAACGCGTTATTTAGTGGTATGATGCCTTCGGACATGGCTAGATTTCACCCGGACTTGTGGGAGGGAGAGGATACCGATGAGGGAAAAAATAATCGGGAGGAGGATTTTCTTCGGGTGAATCTAAAGCGTAATAACCTCAATATTAAGGCGTCGTATCAAAAGATCCTACAGGTTTCCCAAGGCAAGGCAGTATTGGAACAGTTCAATAACATGCTCAAAAACGACTTGAATGTTTTGGTCTATAACTTTGTGGACATGATGTCGCATGCCCGCACGGATATGAAGATGATCCGGGAACTTGCTCCGGATGAATCGGCGTATCGATCGCTCACGCTGAGTTGGTTTACCCACTCCTCGCTTTTTGAGTTGTTTAAGAAGATCGCAGATGCAGGTGCAGAGGTCATCATCACGACGGATCATGGCACCAAACGGGTGAACAAACCCTACAAAATAATCGGTGACAGAAATGTTACAACAAATTTGAGGTACAAACAGGGGAAAAATCTTAATTTTGAGTCTGGAAAAGTATTTGAGATTGCAAAACCCGAGCAGGCGAAACTTCCGAAATTCAATATTTCGACCAGTTACGTGTTTGCTGTGGAAGACTATTTCTTTGCCTATCCTAATAACTACAACTACTACGTGAATTATTACAAGGACACCTTTCAACATGGAGGTGTATCACTGGAAGAAGTGATCGTGCCGATCATTCACATGAGTCCTAAAAAATAGCCTTTGAAGCGATTTGTCTGTGCCCGTCTCCAAGACATTGATTTCTGTGCCAAGGAAATCATCGAATCCTGTAGAGGAAAAAATGTGTGGGTATTTAAAGGCCCAATGGGGGCAGGGAAGACGACTATCATTAGGGCAATTGCTTCACAAATGGGTATAGTGGACAACGTCAGCAGTCCCACGTTTGGCTTGGTAAACGAGTATGGAGATACGGAGGGAAATGTCTTTTACCATTTCGACTTTTACCGGATAGAAGATCAGTCGGAAGCTGTGGACATGGGTGTAGACGAGTACTTTGGCAGTGGTAGTTTATGCTGGGTGGAATGGGGGGAGCGGATCCCGGATCTCATCCCTTCCGATGCGGCGGTCATTGCAATACATTCCTTGGACGAATACAGTAGGGAAATAACAATTTGGTAGCATGGCATCGCAAATGGAACTCGCCGAGATAGCGGCACAAACGGGAGCTATTCCCAAAGAGTCATTGGAGCGCACAGGCAAGGCGAAAAAGAAGGTGATTATTGGTATTCCGAAGGAGAACGCCGAACATGAGAAGCGTGTCCTACTGACTCCCGAAGCCGTAGGTCTCCTTGTTAATAACGGGCAAGAGGTAATCATTGAGTCAAATGCTGGTTTTGCGGCAAAGTTTCCCGACAAGGCCTATATGGATGCTGGTGCGCGGGTGGTTTTTTCCAAGAAAGAAGCATACGACGCCGAGGTAGTGCTTCGGGTCGATCCGCCCACAGTGGAGGAAATCGGATTCATGAGACAGGGTGCCTGCTTATTGTCTTCTCTGCAGATTGGAAATCAATCCGCAGATTTTATCCACGCACTCAATCAGAAGAAGATTACTGCCGCCGCATTCGAATATTTGGAAGACAAAGTTGGTGGAATGCCTGTGGTAAGGGCCATGAGTGAGATTGCAGGAAGCACGGTGATGCTTGTTGCTGCAGAGTACCTGAGTAGTGTAAATGGAGGAAAAGGGCTTATTCTAGGAGGAATTACCGGTGTGCCTCCTACGCAGGTGGTGATTATCGGTGCGGGAACGGTGGCAGAGTATGCCGCAAGAACCGCACTTGGATTGGGTGCCAGTATCAAGATTTTTGATAATCAGCTCTACAAGTTGAGAAGGATCAAACAACTACTAGGGCAGCAGGTTTTCACTTCTACCATTGATAATTTTACCTTGTGCCAGGCTTTGCGGGAGGCGGATGTGGTAATAGGTGCGTTGAGGGCAGAGCGCGGCAGGGCCAAGATGGTAGTATCCGAGGATATGGTATCGCAAATGATGGAAGGCTCCATTATCATCGATGTGAGCATCGATCAGGGAGGCTGTATTGAGACGGCTGAGCCTACCACCCATGAGGACCCTGTCTACTACAAGCATGGAGTAACTCATTATTGTGTGCCTAATATTGCATCGAGGGTGGCGCGGACGGCCTCGTTTTCCTTTAGCAATATTTTTACGCCAATGCTGCTTCAGATGGCAGATCTAGGAGGTGCTGAGGAAATGATTTTTAATTATAAGTGGTTTATGAAGGGCGTCTATGCCTACAGGGGTAGTTTGACAAATGCTCATTTGGCCAGAAAATTTGGTATGGCACACAAAGAGCTACAGCTATTACTAGCCGCCAGGTATTAGCTCGAAGTCAGGAAAGTAGGTTTTGCCGAAGGAGAAACTCTAGCTGATCGTTTGCCTTGATCAAGCTGTCTGTTAGCTGTTTGTTTTCTTTTCTCAGGGAATACACTTCGTAGGCATTTTTTACCACGGTGCGGAGGTAATCTTCCTCCCACGGCTTGGTTAGGTAATGGTAAACCTTTCCTTTGTTGATGGCATCAATCACCGCCTGTACATCCGTATAACCCGTCAATAGTATTCGCATAGGTTCCGGATGCAAGGGTATAATAGATTTTAAAAAATCCACTCCGTTTTCTTCCGGCATGCGTTGATCGGTGATAATGATGTCAATTTCTTCATTTAAAAGGATTTGACGGCCGTCATTAGCGGATTCAGCTAAAAAAATTTTGTAATCCCTTCGAAAGGTAGCCTTAAAGGCTTGTAGGTTATTTACCTCGTCATCTACATACAAGACCCTGATCTTCTCTCTCTCCATGTGCTAAATATCGTTATAAGCCATCAAATAGTAAAGCAATAGCCTTTTAAATACAAATGCCTTAACATATTTTTTTGTATTTTGAATTTCAGTGAAGAGGTAGGTAATGGGTTCGTTTATACTTGAGCGTAAACGTTCATTTCGGTAAATCTATTAAGTTTGGTCAAAAAAAGCGAGCTTTTTTTTGAATCAAGGTCTATTTATGATTACAAACCTATAACTTTACTCCTGTTATCACCCTATTAACACACATTACATCATATGAATGAATCGGAGAAAGCAGGGGAGTCGGCCTGTGGTTATAAGCCACAGATTTTTTCGCCTCGGTCGCCGCTAGATAAAGAGAAGATCGAAAATTTTTTACAGAAAAAAGGAATAATAGTCGTGGATGAGATCGAGCGGCAGCTTGACGAACTCATCAAGATCGACCATCCTTCTAAACTACTTGTAGAGGGAGACTACAGGGCTTATCGGAGGGACTACCTAAAAGGTTTCCGTTTAGAGGACTTTGGAAACTGGGTTTGGTATCCATGGCGTAATACGATGGTACATATACTGGCAGAGCCGGAGTTTGTTCGAATGCGTACATCAAGAAATCAGTTTAAGATCACACCGGAAGAACAAGAGATATTGTCTCAAAAGAAGATTGGTATAATCGGCCTTTCAGTCGGACAAAGTGTTGCGCTGAGCTTAGCTATGGAGCGCAGCTTCGGAGAGTTAAGAATAGCAGATTTTGATACATTAGATTTGAGTAACCTAAATAGGATTCGAACAGGTTTATTTAATTTGGGACTCAAAAAAACGTATATTGTCGCCAGAGAAATAGCAGAAATTGATCCGTATTTAAAAATCACCCTATATAATGACGGAATAAATGAACAAAATATGCGTGATTTTTTTACCTTGGGGGGAGAATTAGACATTCTCGTCGAGGAGTGTGACAGCCTACCCGTTAAGATCAGCAGCAGGATGATGGCCAAGTCCCTACGGATTCCGGTTTTAATGGACACAAGTGATAGGGGAATGATGGATGTGGAGCGGTTTGATCTAGAATCTGACAGAGCCATTTTTCATGGACTGTTGCGTGAATTTGGTGAAGAAAGCAAACTATCCTGTCAATTGACGGAGAATGGCAAGGCGATCATGATGGGATTATTGGAGTTTGAGAATCTTTCAGAAAGGGCAAAATACAGCTTTACCCAAATAGGCAAGACAATAACCACCTGGCCACAGTTGGCCTCTTCCGTCATTATGGGGGGGGCAGCATGTAGCCAATTATGTAGGATGATACTGTTAGATCAAAAAGTTACATCAGGAAGGTATTATTTAGACTTGGAGTCATTATTCAATTCCCATGAAGGTAAGAGTTAGGATAGTCAGGGCCATTGATGATGTGGAAGCAACAGAAAAGTATATCTATGGTCATCATAAGGTACTGGAATCCTATGGAATTACGAAAGTGACATCTGCCGATCGGTCGTGGGCGCTGAATCCCCATGTATACCTGATTTTATTTGAATCAATGGAGGATTTCAGAGTATTGGGCGGTGGCCGAATTCAGCTTCGAACAGAGCATTTTCCCCTGCCCTTTGAAACGGCAATACAGGATATTGACCCTAAAGTAGTTGACTACCTGTCTGAATACAAAGATCTCGAGGTAGCTGAGTATTGTGGACTTTGGAATAGTCGGGAGGTGGCTGGTTATGGGATCGGAAGCATTTACCTGGTCAGAGTAGGTATCGCCATTCTCCCACAGTTGAGACTGAAGAAATTATTTGGTCTTAGTTCGCCTGTTACTCTCAGTATATCAAAAAGCGTTGGATACGAGGTAATTTCGTCTTTGGGGGACAACGGGTCGTTCTATTATCCCAAGGAGGGTCTAATCGCGACGGCATTGGAAATTGTCGATATCGATCATCTCCCTCATGCGAACGAAGTCGAGAAGGAGTACATCTTTGATTTGAGAAAAAAAATGAGCTTTAACACGGTGGAGACGGGACCAAGAGGAAAGATGGAGTTACAGTTTGAATTACAGATACCTAAACCAAATCAATGAAAAAAAAGTATTCCAATTTCCTAAACACCGGTTTGACGCTCGTGTTGATTCTCTTGGTGATCGTTCCCACATTTTATCTATTGGGGGTTTTTGGTAGTGGGGAAGGCATGACATTCCAGCAGTACAACTATTTTTTCGGTCGTGTTAACGAGTCAGGCAAGTTTGATGCGGGGGATTTTGACCGGCAATTGGATAGTAAAGTTTCGCTGGGAGTCATCCAAGGCCCGCTTTCCGTTTTGGTGGATTTAGGTGAATTAGATGGTCTTAAAGGAGACTCCGAGTATTTTATTGAATTCAGCAACAGTGATATACGGCAGGCCACCATGTATTTTGTTGATACGGATGGAAACTACCGATTCGCTGGTAGGTCTGGTACCCTACTGCCAGAAGAAAATGATTTACGGTCACCGAATTTATATTTTCGACTCCATACTGGCTTTGAGCAATCGGATTATTTGGTCTTTGAAATCCACTCTGTTATGCCGGTGGAATTTTCGATCAATGTGTACGAGAACCGGGTGTTTTTAGAGAATAACTCCAAACGGACCGTAATTATCAGTGTGTATGCGGGAATTATGGTAGCGTTATTTCTCTACAATTTAATCCTATTTTTTTCAATCTTAGATAAGGTATATTTATTCTACTGTTTCTATATCCTGTTTATTGGCTTGGCACAGTTGTCTCTGTCCGGCTATTCTTTCTTCATCCTCGGACACAATGCCTACCTTTACGAGGTCAGCATGGTCGGGTTTACGGCACTTTCCAGCATTTTTGTGATACCATTTTTCCAGTTATTTCTGAAAACTTCGCTCTACGTCCCAAAGATTGGAAAATACCTATACGTCATCGTTGTATTTTATTTTGTAGCGTTTTTTCTGAGGTTGTTGGGGCTGGTGGAGGTAAGTTATTCCATTGTGGATGTGAGCGGACTATTGTTAGTGGTAGCTTTCTTTTCCATTGGAGGGTATGTGGCCAGTAAGGGAGATCGATCGGCCTATTTCTTTCTGTTGGCATGGACTTTTTTGCTGGTTGGATTGGCCTTGTTGATCCTGAACAATCAGGGAGTCATTGACTTGGGAGCCTATGCAAACCTTCCGATGCTATCGGGAACCGCCATTGAAGCACTCTTACTTTCCTTTGCGTTGGCAGATAAAATTAACATCCTGAAAAAGGAAAAGGAAAAGGAACAGCACGACAAATTGGAAGCACTAAAGGAAAACGAGCGACTGATTAAAGAGCAAAATGTGTATTTGGAGGACATGGTTAAATCCAGGACGAAGGAACTGGAGCAAACACTGAAGAACTTGAAGGATACACAAACACAGTTGGTCAATCAGGAAAAAATGGCTTCTTTGGGTCAATTGACTGCTGGCATCGCACATGAGATCAATAACCCGATAAATTTCGTGAGCTCGAATATATCCCCATTAAAGCGGGATATAAAGGATATTTTGGAGCTGATGGATCTGTATCGCGAAAAGGGAGAATTGGAATTCTCAGAGTCCAGCAAATCGGAAGTGAAAGATCTGGAAGAGGATTTGGAGTTAGACTATCTGCTCGATGAGGTAAATCAGCTGTTGGCGGGTATGGAAGATGGAGCCAAGAGAACCGTGGAAATAGTGAGGGGTTTGAAGCTGTTCTCTCGAATAGACGAGCAGGATGTCAAAGAAGTGGATATTCATGATGGACTCGAAAGCACCTTGATCCTGCTTAACAGCTCAATGGCCGGAAGGATAGCGATCAAAAAGGAATACAGCGAGCTACCTCAAGTAGAATGCCTTGCCGGCAAGATAAACCAGGTGTTTATGAATATTATCAGCAACGCAATCCATGCGATGTTGGATCATCCGATGGAGGGGAAGTCACCTCAGCTTACGCTTAAGACGTCGCACGTCAGTGACCAAGTAGTCATAGAAATTGGAGATAATGGTCCCGGCATGCCAGAACACGTTCGTGAGAAGATATTTGAGCCATTTTTCACCACAAAGCCGGTAGGAAAGGGCACTGGGTTGGGATTGTCAATAGTATATACTATTATTGAAAATCACAAGGGGTCTATAGTGGTAGAGTCATCGCCAGATAGGGGGACTAATTTTATCATTACCCTGCCTATTAAACAAAATTAGCGGATAGATGGAGCGGAAGATAAACGTGCTGTATATTGACGATGAGGATAACAACTTGAGTTCGTTTAAGGCTAGTTTACGCCGCGATTTTAAGATTTATACTGCAAGTGATGCGGAAGAGGGGCTTCGGGTTGCAACCGAGCAGGAGTTTGAGGTAGTCATTGCAGACCAACGTATGCCTGGGATGACCGGGGTTGAGTTTTTTGAAAAACTGGTTTCTGTGAATCCTTTACCCACCCGGATACTACTTACAGGCTATTCAGACATTGCCAGTGTAATCGATGCCATCAACAAGGGGGAGGTTTATCGCTTTATCGACAAACCTTGGAACCTGGAACAGATAAAGAACGCCATCATCAATGCAGCTGAGATTTATGAGGCCAAAAAGGAGCTAAGGGAGAAGAACGAACGGCTACAAAAGCTGCACTCTGAGATGAACCAATTCGTGTACAGCCTGTCTCACGAGCTGCGTGGCCCCTTGATGAGTATTTCCGGTATTTCGAAGCTCGCGAAGATGGAGACCTCTGACGAGGGAATTCTGGAGTATTTTGATATGATCGACTCTGCCACGCTTAAGCTGGATGACTTCATCTACAAGATGCTCGATTTCTACCGTTCCACTAAGATGGAGAACAAGGTAGAATCCGTGGATTTTAGAGAGGTATTTGAGCAGCAACTCCACGACTACCGTGCAAAGTGGAATATCGACGATGTGGATATCCATGTGGAGATAAACCAAGACTTTACCTTCCATTCTGATGTGGCCAAAATCCGCGTGATACTGAATAATCTCATCAGCAATGCCTACAAATTTCAGAAGGAAAGTGGCACAAGGAGAATTGGAATCAAAATTTCGGTTGCCAAAGCCCAGGCAGTACTGATCGTCTCGGATAATGGAATAGGTATCGAAGAGCGGCATCAGAAGGATGTCTTCAATCTGTTTCATCGTGCCACCCAACGCAATGTGGGATCTGGGCTTGGGTTGTACATGGTCAAGGAGTCGGTAGAACAAATGAAAGGCACCGTGGACCTGAAATCCATTCAGGGCAGTGGAACCACCGTTACTGTGGTACTGCCAGATTTGGTGCCTGATTCCTGATTCCTACAGTATACTGGAATTAGGTCAATTTCAAGCTGTATTTTTTTTGTAAACAACCAAATAGAAGGTAATTTGCAACCGCAAATGAAAACCTACTAATTCTTTTTTATGATCAATCCTTGGCATGATGTAAGTATAGGAGACGGTGCTCCTGAATATGTGACCGGTGTAATCGAAATTCCCAAAGGAAGTAAGGGCAAGTACGAGCTGGATAAAAAGTCAGGCATGCTGTTATTGGATAGGGTGCTGTTTTCTTCAGTCCATTACCCCGCAAATTACGGTTTTATTCCTCAGACCTTCTGCGAGGATCATGACCCCTTGGATATCCTGATTATTTCCCAGATTGACATCCCCTCCATGACCTTGGTAAAGGCAAAGGTTATCGGTGTCATGCGGATGATCGACGGTGGAGAGGCCGACGATAAGATCATAGCGGTAGCTGCCGATGATCAGTCAGTAAACTATATCGAAGATATCGACGAGTTGCCGCCCTATTTGATGAAGGAAACCAGACGGTTTTTTGAAGATTACAAAAAGCTGGAAAATAAAGAAGTTAAAGTGGAGGATTTCCTCGGCAAAGAAGATGCCCAAAAAATCATCATCGATTCCATCAAGTTATACGACAGGACCTTTCGGACGGTGAAGTAACATCAGCAGGAACCCAGCCCAAACCGGCTGGGTTTTGTTTATTGTGCATAACTCATGGCTATCAAACGGATTAGTTTCTTGCTGTTGGCGTTTTGGCCCCTAGTTGGTTACGGCCAGGACGATCCGCCTACATGGACCTTTGCAGGGTATATAGAGAGCTACTATCTGTATGATTTTGGACGGCCTGAGAATCACGAGCGTCCGGATTTTTTGTACAACTTCAAACGCCACAACGAGTTTTCGGTGAATTTGGCCCTGTTGGGGGTTACCTACCAAGCCGATACATACCGGGCAAACGTCAAATTAATGTCGGGGAATTATGCCCAATACAACCTAGCGGAGGAACCCACCTGGGCACAGTTTATATACGAAGCTTCTGCGGGGGTAAGGCTGTACGACAAGGTATGGCTGGATATGGGAGTTATGCCATCCCATATTGGGTTTGAAAGTGCGATCGGCGCGGATTGTTGGCACCTTTCCCGGTCGCTTTTGGCGGAGAACTCGCCCTATTTTTTGACCGGCGTACGGGTTACCTATGAGGCCCTCTCCGATTTGGATGCTACGCTTTGGTTGACAAATGGTTGGCAAAATGTGCAACGTACCAACCGAAACCAATCCTTGGGAATTGGGATTGGACTGAATTACCATCCCAGTGATCGATTGGAGATAAACTACGCAAATTACCTGGGAAACGAGTATCCGCAACCGCTGACTCGCTACCGCTTTTTTCAAAACTTCTATTTACAACGTACCGGAGATTTTCTGGACGTCACCATAGGGTTTGACCACGGAACAGAACAAAAACTTGCCGCAAACCGGTTTAATCGGTGGTTTGGCGTGACTGCCTCGATGCGTACATCACTGACCGACCAAATTCAGGGCGCCATTCGGGCGGAGTATTATGCAGATCCTGCGGGTGTTATCCTATCAGACGGACTGAAGGTTTCTGGTTTTTCCCTTAATTTAGATTACCACATTACGCAAAAGGCAATGATCAGGGTAGAGGGACGGCGTTTTATCAGTCCTGAGCCCATCTTTAATCGCCCTCTTGGATTGGTCAATCGCGGTAATTCGGCTATAGCAACTTCTTTAGCCATACGAATTGACTAGGAGGAGACTACGGTGTTTTTTCAAGGAGGTAGGTGATGGAGTGCGCATCCTTTTCTGAACCAAAAAGGATGCGCGGTGACCTATCGCTTTATCCCAGCTTGGAAAGAGACTCTTCCAACGCCTTTATTTTTGATTCGGCATCGGCTTGTTTTTTCTTTTCGTTTTCTACCACCGCTGCGGGTGCACCAGCCACAAAACGCTCGTTGGAGAGTTTCTTTTTCACAGACATTAGGAAGCCCTTGCTGTACTCCAGCTCTTTCATCAGGTTTTCTTTTTCCTTGGCCAAATCAATTTGCTCCCCAAGTGGAATGTAGCACTCGTCTCCCTTAACGACGAAGCTCACCGCATTATCTACGGTATCTGCGAAGTGAATAGCGGCCAAGTTAGCCAGCTTTTTCAGCACGCTCTCGAATACCATATAGACTTCGGGTGACTCGGTTTTCACGGTGAGCTCAAAGGTTTCCTTGGGAGACAGACCTTTCGATGCACGAATATTCCGGATTTGGGAGACTGTTTCGAAAATGTGTTGGGCCTCATCGATGATGGCGGTGTCGAAAGATTTCTTTTCAGGCCAAGCTGTAACGATGAGTGCATGCTTTGGTTCTCGGGGCTTAAGCTGCTGCCAGATTTCCTCTGTAATAAAGGGCATAAAGGGATGCAGCAGCTTGAGGATATCTTCCAAAAACACGATGGTTTGTTCGTAGGTACGTTGGTCTATGGGTGCTTGATAGGGTGGTTTGATCATCTCCAGGTACCAAGAGCAGAAATCGTCCCATACCAGCTTGTAAGTACTTAGTAAGGCATCGGAAATACGGTATTTGCTGAAGTGGTCTTCAATTTCCAGCAATGCTTGTTCAAACCTGCTTTCAAACCAGCGAATAGCCGCGTCATTCTCCTTATTGATGGTTTGACTTTCTACTTCCCATCCTTTGATCAGCCGGAAAGCATTCCATATCTTGTTGGAAAAGTTTCTGCCCTGCTCGACCAATTTTTCATCAAAGGGAAGATCATTGCCTGCTGGCGAGCTAAACAGCATGCCGGTTCTTACCCCATCGGCACCATAGTTCTGAATAAGCTCCAGAGGATCTGGGGAATTGCCCAAGGATTTGGACATCTTTCTTCCCAGCTTATCCCGGACAATACCCGTCAGGTAAACGTTTTTAAAGGGTTTTTCGCCCAAGTATTCATATCCGGCGATAATCATTCGGGCAACCCAGAAAAATAGGATCTCGGGGGCGGTGACCAAGTCGTTGGTAGGGTAATAGTAGGTTAGGTCGGCGTTCTTTTCTCCCGTCCGGAAGAAATCAGGATCAAACACCGAGATGGGCCAAAGCCAAGAAGAAAACCAGGTGTCCAGTACATCTTCGTCCTGACGTAGATCCTCCAGCGTATAGATTCTATCTCCCCGTTTGTTAGCTTGCTCGAGGGCTTCGGAGGCGGATTGTGCTACGATAAACTCTCCGTTTGGTAGGTAGAATGCCGGAATGCGGTGCCCCCACCATAGTTGTCGGGAGATGCACCAGTCCCGTACATTTTCCATCCAACTGCGGTACATGTTCTTGAACTTTGGAGGGAAAAGCTTCACTTGGTCCTCCATCACCGCGGCCAATGCCGGCTTGGTGATTTCGCTCATTTGCAAGAACCACTGCATGGAAAGTCTGGGCTCGATTACGGCGTCTGTGCGCTCCGAGTGACCTATGTTAGACGTATAATCTTCTACTTGGACCAATTGACCGGCTTCCTGAAGCATTTTGGCAATCTTCTTCCGTGCAATAAACCGATCCTCTCCGACAAGTATCTGAGCTTTTTCGTTCAGTGTGCCATCATCATGGAGGATGTCTATCACCTCCAATTGGTGTCGCATGCCGATTTCGTAGTCGTTGATGTCGTGGGCAGGGGTGATTTTCAGACATCCCGTGCCAAACTCCCGGTCCACGTACTCGTCTTGGATGATGGGAATAGGTCGATTGATCAAAGGAATAAGCGCATTTTTACCTTTTAGGTGCTGAAAACGCTCGTCTTCAGGATGCACACATATCGCGACATCTGCCATGATCGTCTCTGGTCGGGTGGTGGCAATGGTAAGCTTTTCATCGCTCCCCTCTAGTTGGTATGCTATGTAATAAAGCTTAGAAGGAACTTCCTTAAAAATTACCTCGTCATCCGAAAGAGCGGTTTTTCCTTTAGGATCCCAGTTGACCATCCGTATTCCCCGGTATATTTTCCCTTTTTTATAGAGGTCCACAAATACATGAATTACGGACTCGCTCAGGTCATCGTCCATCGTAAATCTGGTCCGATCCCAATCGCAGGAGGCCCCAAGCTTTTTGAGTTGCTCTAGGATTATACCTCCGTATTTCTCTTTCCATTCCCATGCATGGGTAAGAAATTCCTCTCGTGACAGGCTTTTTTTGTCGATTCCCTGATCTTTCAGCATAGCGACTACTTTGGCCTCGGTAGCAATAGAGGCGTGGTCGGTGCCAGGGACCCAACATGCATTTTTACCCTCCATTCGAGCCTTTCGAATCAAAATGTCTTGAATGGTATTATTTAGCATATGCCCCATATGCAGTACTCCCGTGACATTTGGCGGAGGAATGACGATAGAAAAAGGTTCTTTGTTGTAATCAACCTGTGAGGAGAAATGCCTGTTTTCCATCCAATAGTGATACCATTTGGATTCCGCAGAACGGGGATCGTACTTCGTAGATAAAGACATGCGAGCTTGTTTTTTAGAGGGGCAAAATTAATACAAATATGGGTTTTATGGCAACCGGAACCCTATTTTGTCCCAATAACAACTGGAGGCACATCTAGCCAGCCAAATCTCTGATTGGCACAGTGCGGAAAAGTATTCGGTAATAGTTTGGTTGGAGAGGAGAAAAGTGATCTCTTCTTCTTTATCCTGCTGATTTCATCGAGACACTTTCTTTCAGGTCGTCCGGCGAAGCGGGGTTGTGGATGCTGTTGATGGTAGGTAAACCTGGCTTGGTGTCATAAAAATCTCCGGTAAGGATGTAGGGAAGGCCTTCCTTATTGATCTGTCGGATTTTCTCTAGGATTAGTTTCTTTTCATCCGCCGCCGTATTTGGAATAGACTGCACATTGAATACATAAAACAACCGATCATCCTCTAGGTTTTTAAACTTTCCCCAATCACATGTTCGCGTGTTCACGTGGTTTCCTTTTTCAGCTGATTTGGCACGATGGGTAATGGTGAAGGAGTCGTGATCCAACAATTGAAACTTATCTGGATTGTAAAATACAGCCTGTGCTTTATCTGCATCACCTGATTCCATAGATGGGAATTTTGTGGTGTTGACATGCTGGTCCGTTTCGCTGTCAGTTTCGCTGAAGATGCCCTTCATTGGACCGATGATATCCAGCTCGTGAAATTCGAGCAATTGCATGAGGTGCGGGGATTTATCGTTCCCGGAATTTGACTTTTCGTAGCAAATGGAATAGGTAGGCAAGCTGGGAGAAGATGTTTGCCCGTGGGCGGCCTTATGTATGCTAAACGAAGTCAATACAAACGACGAAACACATAAAAAACGATACAAAGGACGCTGAACTTTCATGGTACTTGATGCTAAAACTCAGACCAAAGGTAGTTTATTTTGCGGAATTTTCTACAACATCTGTCAATTTTTTGGAATTAAGTTTGGTTTGAAGCCGATCTGTTCGGGAATCAACGTATTTCAAGGAAATAGGGCATTCTTGCAACGGGTCCTTCCATTTTTTTAAGTCGTTCCCATTGGTTCCATATTTCTACTGGGACTCCAAGCTTGTAGCTATGGTAAGCACTCTGTACGTCTCGGCTGAGGTCACTCAAAAGTTGCTCTATCCAGCTTTTTTGTTCCGGATAGTATACTACCCGAAAATCGTCCGCGATACCGGCTTCCTTAGTAGCCCAACCAACGGCATCCTCCAATGTCCCTAGTTGATCTACCAAACCGTTTGAATGGGCTTGTTGGCCGCTCCATACCCGACCCGACGCTATATTCATCACTTCTGATTTTGGCATTTCCCTACCGTCAGCCACACGGGTCACAAAGGTATCGTAGCCATCTTCCACGATCTGCTGATAAATCGCAGCTTCTTCTGGGCGCATGGATCGGAAAAGGCTCGGAAAGTCAGAGAGCTCGCCTGTTTTGACTACATCGGTGGTGATGCCCATTTTTTGGTTCAAGAGTTCCTTGGCATTGAACCACACACCATAAATCCCTATGGATCCGGTTAGCGTATTGGGCTGTGCAAATATCTCATCCGCTGCGGCGGCAATGTAATAACCTCCTGAGGCTGCTAGGTCAGACATAGAAGCTACCAGTGTCTTCTCCTCCTTGAGCTCCATAAGTTCCCTCCAGATCACTTCGGAGGCTAGGGCAGATCCTCCAGGCGAATTGATACGCAGTACCACCGCCTTGATGTCCTTATTTTTTTTCAGTTTTCGGATTTCCTGTAGAAAATGCTCCGAGCTGATTTGGCGCTCGTCCCGTCCTCCGACGATTTCACCCTCGGCGAACAGTACTGCTACGCGGTTTTTCGAAAGTCGGTTTTTCGAAGGAGTAGCCTGATTCAAATTTGTGACATTGATCGTTTTGATCTTAACGTCTTCTTTGAGTTCAAGTTTTTCGCGGAGCAAATCCATTACTTGATCGTCGTACCATAGCCCATCCACAAGTTTAAGATCCAGCGCATCTTTTGCTACCTTAACCAACATTTTATTGCTGATATCCATGACCGTTTCCATCTCCATGTTTCTGGAGGTGGCGACACTTTCGACGATTACCCGGTTCATTTCATTCAAATAAGCCTGCGTTTGCAACCGGCTTTCTTCGCTCATTTTGTCAAGCAAAAACGGCTCAACGGCACTCTTAAAATCTCCTACACGAAAGATTTGGGGTTCCACACCGATTTTTTCAAAGAGTCCCTTTAAGAAAATTCCCTCACTCGCCAGTCCGTTGAGTTCCAACATTCCCTGGGGGTTTAAGTACACTTCACTGGCAACTGAGCTGAGGTAGTAGCCACCTTCTGAGTAATATTCGCCGTAAGCGACGATGAATTTTCCGCTTTGTTTAAATTTTTCCAATGACTCCCGTAATTCTCTTAACGTGGCTTGGCCCGATACAGGGAACCCAGCCCTGAGGTAAATGCCCTTGATTTTATCATTTTCGGCGGCGGAGGCGATGGCTCTTTTCAGCTGGACCAAGCCGACAGAAGGTGGAGGTCCAAACCCGGGAAAGGCGGAAAAATCCAGATCATCCTCGGCGGTCCGCTCGACGATGTTTTTACCTTCCAGATTAAGGAATAGCAGGCTGTTTTCCTCTACCGAAACCTTGTCTCCGGAAGCAGCTATTGCGATCAGGCCGGCGATGAAGAAAAACCCCAGTACACTAAAGACGAACAAGCCTACGACGACGGAAAGGACATTACTCAAAAATTTCATATGTTTACCAGGTAGTTTAGTAAAAGCAAATTTATGCTATTTTATCTTAATAAAGGGCACTATGCCGATAGAACACCTAAATGCATAAAGTAGTTTTGTTGATAGGAGGTAATTTGGGTGACAGGTACGTGAATATCTGCCGTGCAGAGGAGTATTTGTCGGCCGAGTTGCAGGGAGTTGCCAAGTCCAGCATCTATGAGACGGCTGCGTGGGGTGGGAATTCCCAGGGTGATTTTTTGAATAGAGTGTTGCTTTTTGAGACGAGCAAAACACCTATGGAAGTCTTGAGATTTTGCCAATCAGTAGAGCAAACGTTGGGGAGGCTTCGCGATCTGAAATGGGGGAACCGAACTATGGACATCGATATCCTATATTATGACGACGAGGTTCTGGAGTTGCCGGATTTGATTATTCCGCATCCGTTTATACGTCAGAGGAGATTTGCGTTGGTTCCTTTAGCTGAATTGATGCCAGGGTTTCGTCATCCGGTTTTACAGCGTACGCAGGCGGAGTTGTTGCAAGACACAGCGGATAAAACGGAGGTAAGCAAGTGGCACTTACCTCCTGAGTAGCTTCTTGATTCTGCCGGATAGTTATAGTCCGGATACCTCAGCGCTTCGGTGAATTTTTTTGACCAATCCTTGTAGGACCTTTCCCGGCCCACACTCCACAAAATGGGTAGCGCCATCTTTCACCATTTGTTCTACGGATTGGGTCCACTTAACGGGGGCCGTCAATTGTGCTATGAGGTTTGCTTTGATGGCTTCCACGTCTGTAACACCGGTGGTACTTACGTTCTGGTACACCGGGCAGGAAGGGGATGTGAATGGGGTGTTTTCGATGGCCTTTTGTAGTTTTACCCTAGCAGGTTCCATTAATGGAGAGTGAAATGCGCCGCCTACGGGAAGCAGTACTGCCCGTTTTGCCCCAGCTTCCAGCATTTTATTGCAGGCGAGATCCACTCCTTGTTTTGTGCCGGATATCACCAGTTGGCCCGGACAATTGTAGTTTGCAGGAACTACGATGTCTGTGGTAATGGAGGCACAGATTTCCTCTACTACATCGTCGGCAAGGCCCAAAATAGCGGCCATGGTGGATGGATTAATCTCGCAGGCCTCTTGCATGGCAAGGGCACGTTGGTGTACCAAACGGAGTCCATCTTCAAACGAAAGAACTGCATTGGCCACTAACGCCGAAAACTCTCCCAGTGAATGGCCGGCAACCATATCCGGCTGAAACTCCTCTGCTGTTTTGGCCAGAATCACCGAATGAATGAAAATCGCGGGCTGGGTTACATTTGTCTGCTTAAGGGCTTCGTCGCTTCCTTCAAATAGGATGTCTGTTATTTTGAATCCCAAAATTTCATTGGCCTGCTCAAACAGCTCTTTGGCTTTCGGATTTTGTGCATAGAGGTCTTTACCCATGCCGGGAAATTGGGCTCCTTGGCCCGGAAAAACAAATGCTTTCATACTGGATGGTTTGTTTGGAAAATAAGCCGACAAATTTACTGAAAAAAGCAGTAAACGGGACCTTTTTAAGGTGAAACTACCGATTTTGATAGACAGTCACAGGAATATCTAATCTTCAAAGAAGTCTACCAAGCCGGTTTCTACGTCATAGACGCCGCCAGTGATCATGATTTTGCCTTCTCGTTCCATCCCTGCAATAATCTCACTTCGCTCGCGGATTTCCTCGATGGCATGCAGGACGTTAAGTGTGGCTACTTTTTCCACAAAAGCACTGTTTTTTCCATCCCTATCTTCCTTTATACTCGTTTCTTTATCGATTGCCGGTTTTATTTTGTGCATTAGGGCCGTGATGTTCCCATCTTTCACTTTGCTGCAAGCGGCGGTTACCGCACCACATTTGGTGTGTCCCAATACGACGACCAATTTTGAGCCAGCATATTTTACGGCATACTCCATGCTTCCGAGAACATCTTCGTTTACCACATTGCCCGCTACTCTCACGCTGAATACGTCACCCAATCCTTGATCAAAAATTAACTCAGTAGCTGTTCGTGAATCGATACAACTCAGTATTACCGCAAAAGGCCACTGTCCGTCAGAGGTTTCATTGACCATCTGTAGTAGGTTTCGATTCGCCCGGAGGTTATTGATGAATCGGTTATTACCTTCTTTTAGGTAGTCGAGGGCGTCCTGTGGGGTTAGGCTAGATTGGCTTTTCTTGTCGTGTGCTTTCATAAAATAGCAAGAGTTTTAATGAGTATGCAAATGATGATAAGTAGTAAGATATGGTGAAGATAACTAAAAGTGCGGAATTGACCGAAGAATATGATCTGAACGGAAATAGCTCTAAAAATTGGTGTATGACTAAAAGGTTGCTTCTCAGAAGGTAATGGTAAAACGGGCGGAAGATTAACCTTCCGCCCGCTTACCTATTTCATCAGTTGAATGGTACCCTTCAGCTTTCTTTCTCGCTGGGCAGGGTCAAGTACGTTAAACAATACCGTGCCGGAGTAGAAGTAGGTGCCTGAAGGAAGGTCCCTCCCATCACTGTCTTTTCCGTCCCAGTTTATGTAGATGTTATTTTCGGTAGATGAAAGGCTATTGTAGGAATGTACAAGGACCCCCCATCGGTTGTAGATTTTTATTTCCACGGCATCTACAAATCGCGGACACCTTGGGAATGGATTATCAAACGCTTGGAATGTGTCGTTGATATTGTCTCCGTTGGGAGTAAACACGTTCGGTAGCTCGTAATTGGGGCAATTGTCGATGCAGACGATGTTGGAAGGATCACTTTCATTGCCAGACCGATCAACGGCTGTGATATAGTAACACCCTTTAAGATCCATCAATCCAGATATCCGGGTACTATTTTCTACCACCGCCAACGTTCGTATCAAGGTGAAGGTTCCTTCATCCCCGGAGGGTGAGAAATACAGCCGGTATCCATTCAGCTCGGTGTCACAGTTGCCCGAAAAATCAGGGACCCAACTAAGGTCATGATAGAAATCATTGAAATTGCAGGGTTTGTCTGAAAGGAATTCTTGGCACTCTGGACCTTCATAGGTGAGTACGGGTGGGCAGGGCAGCCTGTCGTCATCCGGTCTCGCACACACAATCTGCGACTTGTTCATGAGTGGGTACTCCAGAATGTCCAAATTGTACGCACCGTTGGTGACTATGTAATAACAGTATTCTTTTTCTGTGTCTAGGGTGACGCCGTTGTGGCTGCCATCATCCAGAAAAACAAACCCCGATGAGGTTACATCCACCTCTCCGATCAGCGAAAAATTTTCGGTGTCATTCGCGTCTAGGTCGGTGCGGTTCCGATAGATTAGGTGCGGGAATTCGGAAATTTCGTTGTTCCATGGAACGGTGAAGTTCCAGGTCAATTCAATGGCTTCGTTGATGATGGTAGGTTCTACTCGAACAGAGGAAGCCATGCTGGATTGATCAACCTCTTCCCCCTGCGAAATAAGCACTACTTGATAATTGTGTACCAAATTCTCCGTGTTCAAACCGGTATCTACAAATACCGTGTCGGAGGTAGTCGTCACACTTACGGAGTTTTGCATACCCATAAACCCTTGGTTTCGGATGAGACGGTATTGATACGGTCCGGGAAACTGTTCTTGGTCAATATCGTAGGGGGGGGTCCAACGTACCAATATTTCTCCATCGTCTGAGTCGGTATTTTCCACACTTACATTGGTGATGATGGGCACATCTACATCGATGGTGATACATATTTCTTCAGAAACGATACTCAACCCTCCACGGGGTGATGGGTAGCTCGCCACCAGTCGGTAACAGTACGTGTTCCCTGGACTCAAGCCCATCGCATCGTTGGTATCTTGAAAGTTGAAGGTTCCCATGTCCGTGGTTCCCACTAGATCGTAACCAGGACGAATTCCCACTTCACAGGAGTCTGGTTCATAGGGGTCGCTGTTGATGCGCCTCCATACTTGCATGGTCTGTGCCGAAGACCCACAACTGTAGGGGTCCCAAGAGAGGCTGGCAGACCTGCCTTCTCCTTGCGTGATGTCATCTACTATCGGGGGCGGCCCGACGATGGTGATGTTCCAAGTTTTGATATCGACCAATGAGGGTCCCGACGAGGGCTGATCCGATATTCTTACCCGCACTTGGTATTGCCTGGCTCTAACGTGGTTGCACACCGTTTGCCATTGGAAATTAATAATGCCCGGTGAAGGCTGGAATACAGAAACTGGTGCGTAGCTTGCCGGAGACGAGGTGATCTCTATCGGGTCTCCAAAAATCTCGATCTTTATAGGGTCCCCATCCGGGTCAAATCCCTGAATAATTTCTGTGATGTTGGTGCCGGCTTCCACACAGATATCATCTGGCATGATGAGCTCTGGCCGTTGGTTGTCGGTGTTCTCGATGATGATCTGCATGTCCCTTAGCACGTATCCAATACGCACCCACTCACCAGCCACCAAACGCCATTCCTCGATACGGAATGCAATATTGTACTGACCGGCAATCCCCGGCGCGTCCCATATCAGGTCTCCGGTGACGGGATCCAGCTCCAATACCGGTGGTGTGGAACCGTCCTGACGGGTAAAAGAAAACTCGCCAGAAGCGGGGCTTCGGTAGTTGTTTACCGGGCGCTGAAATGCCTGCTTTGGGATGTCCATTACGTATACAAGCGAGTCTCCATCTGGATCATACGCACCGGGATTGTGAATGTACGTTTGGTTTACTGCGCCATTATCCACTGGGGCAATGGTGAGTACCGGCGAATTGTTTACTCCTAAAAATGGATCGATACGGATCAATGTTTCCAAATAGAAAGGCGTATCTACCGATTGGTCCATATTGAGTGTACCCGCATTTCGGTTAAACTCCAAAAAACGAATGGTATAATTTCCCGGCCCTTGATAGGTATGCGTGATGACAAATACGTTTTTTTGGATATTGTCACCCAGCGTCTCTGTCTGCACAAAATCGCTTTCGGTATTAAGCCGCTCTTCCCTGCCGTCACCGAAATTTATTACACCGGGACCGAATTCGACCGACGATCGGGTATCCGTATATCCAACCACGGTGATCCGATACGTGAGAGTTTGTACAGAAACTCGCTCGGCTATGATTTCTCCTGCCCGAATGTGGGTGGCGAACGAATTTGTATATGCCAAGCTCAGGATCAGGGTAATACCCAAAAGTAAGTAGTTATACCTCATTTGATTATGTAAGTTCAACGAGACGGACAAATCCATATCCGAAATTGGTAAGGCTTTCTATTTTTGCTTCTAGCGTATGCCGGTGCTCCTATTCGAACCGACTCGACCCTTAGAAACGTTTTTAAAATTGCTATGGTTACTCTAAGTTAAGAGATTGTCTGCCATTATATCAAATTAAAGTCAATAATAACAGTTTTTTTTCCCTCCTCCTGTTAAACACTCGGCGCATTTTCGGTAACGAATGCAACAAATCCCGGAATCAAATTAAATCGCTCAGGATGATTTATATTTAAAGGATTCATATTTAGTTGGTTATCGAGGTTTTTTTGCCCACCTAGGTGGTATTCTCTCTATACTCTTTGATTCAAACAATAAAACGGATTGATTGGTTATGGAAGTATGCGTAGGGATACGATGAAAGTTTGTTTTAATATCTATTTAGAATGTTTTAAAATAAGAAGGTGCGTTTTGTTATTGATTGTTTGGTACCGAATCCAAACGTAAATTTGGCGTTTGAGTAAAAAACCATCAAAACTAGACAATAGAAACCATATGAGTTGGGTAACAAAAACCTTAAACAGTACGTTGGGCAGAAAATTGATCATGGCCCTGACCGGATTATTTCTTATCTTATTTTTAGTGGTGCACCTTGCAGGGAACCTGCAGCTCTTGGCCAATGACGGGGGACGTCTATTTAACATGTATGCGGAAAGCATGGCCACGAATCCACTCATCAGAGTGGTGTCCATATTTAATTTTGTATTCATCGCGCTCCATGTGGCTTATTCGGTTGCGCTTACCCGGCACAATAAGGCGGCCCGCCCTGTGGGTTACGCAGTATCCGACGCGTCGGCAAACTCCTCGTGGGCTTCCCGGAACATGGGGTTACTGGGTACCATCCTTTTGATATTTTTGTTGGTTCATTTAAGGGGTTTTTGGTATGAGTTCAAGTTTGGTGCATTACCTACCGCCACCTACGAGGAGGGCACCTTTAAGGATGTATATTCCATTGTGTCAGCCGCCTACTCTAACATTATCTACGTAGTGTTCTATGTGGTTAGTATGGGGTTTTTGGCGTTTCACCTGTCTCACGGCTTTGCAAGTGCCTTTCAAACCTTGGGATTAAATCACAAAAAATATTCGCCACTTATCAAAAATGTAGGCATCGGGTTTTCTATCCTGATCCCCTTGCTATTTGCCCTGATTCCGGTGGTGATGTTTATACAGGGCAGTTAAGAAGAATCTAAATTGATTACGAAAATAAATCAGAAAATCAATGATACTGGATGCTAAAATACCCTCCGGCCCGTTGGCGGAAAAGTGGACTAAACATAAATTTAATGTGAAGCTGGTAAACCCGGCAAACAAGCGGAAGTATGACGTGATCGTCGTGGGAACTGGTCTGGCAGGCGCTTCTGCAGCTGCTTCCCTAGCCGAATTGGGATACAATGTAAAAGCCTTTTGCTTTCAGGATAGCCCCAGACGGGCACATTCTATTGCTGCACAGGGTGGAATCAATGCCGCAAAGAACTATCAAAATGATGGAGATTCGGTCTTCCGGCTATTTTATGATACGATCAAGGGTGGTGACTACCGTTCTCGCGAGGCAAACGTATACCGGCTGGCGGAAGTTTCTGTAAATATCATCGATCAGTGTGTGGCACAGGGCGTTCCTTTTGCCCGGGAGTATGGTGGATTACTGGCAAACCGTTCGTTTGGTGGTGCGCAGGTATCCAGAACCTTTTATGCGAGAGGTCAAACCGGTCAGCAGCTTTTATTGGGGGCCTATTCGGCGCTCAGCCGACAGGTGGCTAATGGAAAGGTAAAGTTGTTTCCACGTACAGAAATGATGGATGTAGTGAAGGTGGATGGCAAAGCGCGGGGAATCGTAACCCGGAACTTAATTACCGGAGCCATAGAGTCTCACAGCGCCCATGCAGTGCTTCTATGTACTGGAGGTTACGGAAACGTTTTTTTCCTGTCCACCAACGCGATGGGTTCCAACGTGACCGCGGCATGGAGAGCGCACAAAAAAGGCGCCTATTTCAGCAATCCCTGCTACACCCAAATTCACCCAACCTGTATCCCGGTATCGGGAGACCATCAGTCCAAACTGACGCTGATGTCCGAATCGCTTAGAAATGACGGCAGGGTATGGGTTCCCAAGACAGTTGAGACCGCAGAGAAATTACGTAAGAAGCAAATCAAGCCTCAGGATATCAAAGACGAAGACAGGGACTATTATCTAGAGACCAAGTACCCATCTTTCGGTAACTTGGTGCCTCGTGATGTGGCCTCCAGAAATGCCAAATACGTATGTGACGAGGGCAGGGGAGTAAATGAGACCGGCGAAGCCGTATTCCTTGATTTTCGGGACGCAATCCTACGGGATGGAGAAGACTTGGTGAGAAGCAAATACGGTAACCTGTTTGACATGTACCAGCAGATCACCGGAGAGAACCCTTACAAGACACCGATGATGATCTATCCGGCGGTACATTATACCATGGGTGGACTATGGGTAGACTACAACTTGATGACGACCGTGCCAGGGCTTTATGCATTGGGAGAAGCAAACTTCTCAGATCACGGAGCAAACCGATTGGGTGCTTCTGCATTGATGCAGGGACTGGCCGATGGGTATTTTGTGGTGCCCTACACCATTGGTGACTACTTAGCGGGTATGTCGTACGAGAAAGTACCTGTAGACCATCCGGCATTCAGAGAAGCCGAAGCAGATGTAAAAGGCAGGATACAGCAGCTGTTAGCTATCAAAGGGTCCAAGACAGTAGATTATTACCATAAGAAGCTGGGCAAGATCATGTGGAACTACTGCGGTATGGCCCGGTCTGCGGACGGCCTAACCAAGGCAAAGGCGATGATTAAGGAGTTGAAGGCGGAATTTTGGACAAACGTAAACGTGTTGGGTACCGGTGAAGAGCTAAACCAATCCTTGGAGAAAGCACATCGGGTCGCAGATTTTCTGGAGCTTGGCGAGTTGATGATTGACGATGCGCTGAACCGTGACGAAAGCTGCGGAGGCCACTTTAGAGAAGAATTCCAAACGCCAGAGGGCGAAGCGCTTCGGGACGACGAAAACTTTGCCTATGTAGCGGCTTGGGAATATCAGGGAGAGGGCAAAGAGGAACAGTTGCACAAGGAGCCACTGGTATTCGAGAATGTCAAGCTTACCCAGCGAAGCTACAAGTAAAACCAAACCACAAAAGAAAACGACGGTATGAATCTTACACTAAAAATATGGAGACAAAAAAACCACAGTGACAAGGGTGGTTTTAAAGATTATAAAATTGCCAATATCTCCGAGGACATGTCATTTTTGGAGATGTTGGATGTATTGAACGAGGAGCTTTCCGAAAAAGGAGAAGACCCGGTGCATTTTGACCACGACTGTAGAGAGGGTATCTGCGGGATGTGTTCTCTTTATATCAATGGAAGGCCACACGGGCCCCAGCAAACGACAACCTGTCAGCTACACATGAGGTCCTTTAAGGACGGTGATACGATCACTATTGAGCCTTGGAGAGCAAAAGCCTTTCCGATTATGAAGGACTTGGTGGTTGACCGAGGAGCGTTTGATAGAATTATTCAGGCTGGTGGATACGTTTCGGTAAACACTGGGGGGGTTCCTGATGCCAATGAAATCCCTATTCCCAAGGTGATTGCAGACGAGGCTTTTGATGCAGCTACCTGTATTGGTTGTGGTGCCTGCGTAGCAGCTTGTAAGAATGCGTCGGCCATGTTATTTGTCTCCGCTAAGGTTTCCCAGTTAGCCTTGTTGCCACAAGGGCAGGTGGAGCGAAGGGATCGGGCCGAAAAAATGATCGCACAGATGGATGCAGAGGGATTCGGTGCTTGCACCAATACCGGTGCCTGCGCGGCAGAGTGTCCGAAGGAAATTAAATTGAGTAATATAGCTAGGTTAAACCGGGAGTTTTATACAGCGTCCGTGACCACGGAGAATGTATAGATCGGTCGAAACGATATCGCAACCAACAAAGAGGCCCCAGGAAACTGGGGCCTCTTTCGTTTGGTACAATTCGAGTGTAGAATGCGAAAATCTGACTAGATCTGTCCCGTTTGCATGTATAATCGAGAGCTATAAAACACGGAATTGGCTAATTAGGAAGGAGGAATCGTGGCAATAATTGATTTGTTTATTTTTCTTGTTTATATGGTAGCCATGTTGGGAGTAGGGGTCTACTTCATGAAGAACAATAAGGGGCAAGATGATTATTATGTTGGGGGAAGAAATATAGGCAGTTGGCACATCGGACTTTCAGTTGTTGCCACTGATGTAGGGGGTGGATTTTCGGTGGGGCTAGGAGGATTGGGTTTCGCCATGGGATTATCCGGCAGCTGGATGTTGTTTACAGGTCTTCTTGGAGCCTGGCTTGCGGCAGTTTACCTGATTCCCGTCGTGAGGTCTACTCCGCAGTTTAAGCATTTCTACACATTGCCTCAAATAGTCACGTACCTTTATGATCGAAAAGTTGGTCTCGCGGCCGCTTTTATCTGCTTTGTGGGATATTTGGGATTTACTTCTTCGCAGTTACTTGCCGGAGCAAAACTGGCTTCCGGTACCTTTCCTGAATTGGATCTACAAGTTGCCTTGGTGATCATGGGTGTAATAGCGGTGGTCTACACGGTCATGGGAGGGTTAAAGGCGGTAATCTATACCGATACCATACAGTGGATTATTTTGTTGATGGGGTTTATCTTTATTGGCTTGCCGGTGTCCTATTTCCACGTAGGAGGCTGGTCGGTCATCAGAGATACCTTACCCGCCGAGTTCTTTTCTCTCCGTAACCTGAGATGGCAGGACCTAGCAAACTGGGGAATTACGATATTGCCCATTTGGTTTGTAGGTATGACCCTTTATCAGCGGATTTTCGCCAGCAGAGATGTGGCTTCCGCAAAGAAAGCCTGGTATATTGCTGGTTTCTTCGAATGGCCCATTATGGCTTTTATGGGCGTTTCATTGGGGCTTTTGGCCCGAGTGGCCTTCGAACAGGGGATGATTGCTGTAGATTCGGAAATTTTGGATCCTGAAATGGGTCTTCCGATCTTACTCAGTACGGTACTTCCGGCGGGTATTATGGGATTAATGATGTCGGCCTATTTTTCGGCGGTATTGTCTACGGCTGACTCCTGCCTGATGGCTGCATCTGGAAATTTGACCACCGATATATTTGGACGGTGGATGAAAACTATGTCAGATAAGGCGGTGATGCGTCTGAGTCAGGTCTTTACACTTGCAATCGGGGTGTTGGCACTGGCCATTGCGCTTCAGATGACCAATGTCTTGGAGTTGATGCTTTACTCCTATGCGTTTATGGTGTCAGGGCTTTTGGTGCCAATCGTCGCTGGATTGTTTTGGAATATGAGATCTCCCAATGCCGCTTTGTCCGCAATGGTACTGGGAGGAGGTGTGACCGCAGGTTTGTCTGTAGCAAATGTGAAACTGCCTTTTCAGTTAGATCCAAATTTTTTCGGTGTTTTGGTTTCTTTAGCAGCGTTTTTGCTTGTATATGGTATAGAAAAGTATAAGAATCAGAATAAATAACAAAAATCATTTAAATAATGACAGTATTTCAGACAATTACGGCTATCGATAACGCGACCTATTTGCAGAAGAAAGAAATTGCAGATTTTCTTTTTCAGCATTTGGACCAATACGGAGATCCACACGAACATATCATGCGCTGTCTAGACTACGCGTTGGATCAAGCTGTGGACAAGGGCGGATTCGCGGTTCTGGCACGTGAAGAGAACCTAGTGGTAGGAACTGTTGTCGTGAATAAAACGGGCATGTCTGGGTATATACCCGAAAATATCTTGGTTTATATAGCTGTGGATGCATCGCAACGGGGTAAGGGGCTCGGTAAACGCCTGATGCAAATGGCTATAAATATGGCGCAAGGCAGTATCGCACTGCATGTGGAGCCTGACAATCCGGCCAGGAACCTCTATGAGAAGTTGGGCTTTACAAACAAATACTTGGAAATGAGACTTACGAAATGACATGGCATTCCTAAACCTTTACAAAGAAAAACTTCAAGACAACTTCGAATTCTTGAAAAACCATTTCAACATCCACGGCGTAGCTTGGGGGGTGGTATCGAAGATGCTGTGTGGAAACAGGCGGTATTTGAAGGAACTGATTGACTTGGGCGTAGATGAAGTGCACGACTCACGGATTAGTAATCTTCGAAAAATCAAGGAAATTAACCCCAACGTGCAGACGGTGTATATCAAACCGCCCTCTAAAAGAAACCTTGCGGACATGGTCCGCTATGCCGATGTGAGCCTTAACAGTGAATTGAATACCATCCGATGGATCAGCGACGAGGCGGTGAAGCAGGGTAAAATGCACAAAATCATCATCATGGTGGAAACGGGAGACCTTAGGGAAGGGGTAATGGGGGACCATTTGGTGGAGTTTTACGAAAAAGTATTCGACCTGCCCAATCTGGAGATCATCGGCTTAGGGACCAACCTCAACTGCCTAAACGGGGTATTGCCTTCAGCTGACAAGCTTATTCAGCTTTCCCTCTACAAGCAGATCATAGAGTTGAAATTCTCGAAGGAAATTCCCTGGGTATCTGCGGGGACATCGGTAACCATTCCACTCATGCTTCACAAACAGCTGCCCAAGGGAATTAATCATTTCCGCGTGGGCGAAACGCTCTATTTTGGCATCGATCTATTTGAAGATACAGTGATCGAGGGCATGCACGGGGACGTATTTGAGTTGTTTGTAGAAATCATCGAGATGCAGGAAAAACCCCTGCTACCAAGCGGTGTTCTGGCGGCGAACCCTCAAGGGGAAGTGATGGAAGTAGACGAATCTCTATACGGAAAGACCAGTTACCGGGCGATTATTGACATTGGTCTGCTTGATGTGGACCCCAAATACTTGATACCTGTAGATGATGATTTTGAGATTATAGGAGGTAGTTCCGATATGTTGATCCTTAATCTTCAGCAAAACCCCAATGGGTATAAGGTTGGGGATTTAATTGCCTTCAAGCTAAAATATATGGGGGCTTTGGCTGTGTTAAATTCTAGCTACATTGAAAAGCGTGTGGTATAAGAGTTTTTTATCTCTTTTATTGTCAGGATGTTGTGTCTGGGCTGCTATCGGCGACGATAGTTTGGCATAGTATTAGAATATCGTGGTAGCTGAACCAATTAGATTAGTTACCATGAAAAAATTGTCTTTATTAGTTTTGGTGTTTATGGGAGCGGGAATTATTGCCGCCCATGCGCAGATGAGAAGCCCGGCAGAGGAGCAGAAAGCAAGCTTTGGAATCCGGGGTTGTGCGAATTTCTTCAACTGGGGAGGATCGGATGTAAGCAGCAACGATTACACCAACCGGGTCGGGTTTCACGCAGGTATTTTTGCTAACATGTTCGTAGTGGACAGATTTGCCATTGAGCCGGGTGTTTACTATTCGGTTAAAGGTACGCAAAATGATGATTTTGCCGATTCCAGGGCTATTTTGAATTACCTGGACGTGCCGATCTTGTTTAGGTTTTACGCCGGTGAAGGGTTTAATTTCTTCGCAGGGCCGCAGGGGTCTATCCTGATGGGCTCCAAGTTTGAGGCCAATGTGTTGGGAAGTACACTGGGATGGAATACCGATGCAATCAACGACATCGATGCAGGCTTAGTGGTTGGATTGGGATATAATCTACCCGTCGGGTTGAACTTACAAGCTAGTTATGACCTAGGGCTAACTCCTGTTTTTAAGGATTCCCAAGCGGAGGTGTACAATCGTGGATTCAAGGTTTCCGTAGGGATAAGTTTCTAATCCCGCTGAAAACTTCTAGAAATATTTTTAAAGGCCTTCTATTCGGAGGCCTTTTTTTTAGTTTTTCCGGAGGGCCTCAACATCTGCTATGGCGTATGTGGGAGTGCCGCCTTCCATGGTGGCCACCAAAGCACCCAAGGCACAGGCGTAATCCAGCGTTTGTTCAGGTGATTGGTGGTCCAAATACTTGGTAATAAACCCGGCCAAAAAGGCATCGCCAGAACCCACTGTGTCTGCAACCTCCACGGGGTAACCCGGGTGAGAAACAATTTCCCCGTCCTGAAAAAGCAGGGCGCCTTTAGCACCCAATGTAACACAGATTAGGTCCAAGTCAAACTGCTCCGATAATCTTTCCAGCGCCGTGCTGGTTTTGGAAGGTAAATCCTGGAAGGAGGCAATTTTGGAAAGTTCCTCCTCATTGATTTTTAGAATATGGCAGGACTTTAGGAGCTCTTCTATCAGCTCAGCTGTATAAAACGGAGGCCGCAGATTCATATCCAACACCTTAAGGCTATCGGTGTTTTTCAGAAGTGAAAAGAGCGTCTCTCGGCTTGTTGGTTCTCTGGCTGCTAGGCTGCCGTATACAAAGACATCTGCCGTACGGACTGCCCGCTGCATTGTTTCATTCCAGGTAACCCGGTCCCAGGCTGCAGGTTTTACGATGTCGTATTGGATGTTTTCCGGGTCTGTATCGTTCACATGGACGGTCCCTGTGGGAAGCTCTCCGTCTTCTTGGATCAACGAGGTATCCAGTCCGTAGCGTTCCACAAAGCGGAAGAGTTCCCTGCCCAATTTGTCTTTTCCGACCCGGGAAATCATGGAAGTGTCCAAGCCCAAGTGTTGCAGGTGCAGGGCCACATTCATGGGAGCACCACCGGCAATTTTTTTCTTCGGAAACACATCCCAAAGCATTTCCCCAAAACAGATCGCTTTTTTAGGCATGGCTTTTCTTTAGGTCTTGTTGGATTTCTTCCAAAGAGCGGCCTTTGGTTTCGGGCATCCGCAGGGCTACCCAGAGAAGCTGGACAACCATCATCAATGCAAAGAAACCAAAAATCGGCACCGGACCGAATTGGTTGGCAAAGAAAGGAAATACATTGGCGATTAATGCAGCTAGTATCCAGTGGGTGAAGCAACCGATGGATTGTCCATATGCGCGTAGTTCATTGGGAAACACCTCGGAGATGAATACCCAAATTACGGCGCCCTGCCCTACGGCGTGGGAAGCGATAAACATAAAGACAAATATCGGGAGCAGGCTTACGCTCAACTGCCCCCCGGAGAATGAGTATGCGATGAGCGAGAGGGATATAATATATCCAATGGAGCCGATGTACATCAGCTTTTTTCGACCAATCCGATCGATAAGGTACAGACCAATCATGGTCGCTAGTAAGTTGACGACACCGATGCCTACGGTGGATAGCAACGCGCTCTCGGCACTGATGCCTGCCATCTCAAATACTCTGGGGGCGAAATAGATGATGGCGTTGATACCAGAGAGCTGATTGAACATCGCAATCACAACGGCCAAGAGCGTGATGTGTAGGTATTGGTTTTTGAAGAGCGCCATAAAGCCCACCTTCAACTTGTTAAGCTCTTTTTCTTCTAGCGCCAGTCGAATGGCTTCCTTTACCCCGGTTGGATCGGTTTTGGATAAGATGCGTTCTGCTTCCTCGAAATTTCCGTGTTTTGCGATCAACCAACGCGGACTTTGCGGTACCTTAAATACCAAAACGGTGTAAATCAATGCAGGTATGGCCTCCATTCCAAGCATCCAGCGCCAACTTTCGTTTTCGATGGCGGTGTCTATAAGGTAATTGCTAAAATAGGCCACTAGTATCCCAAACACCAGGTTAAACTGAAACAGTGCAACCAATTGTCCGCGGTTTTTGGCAGGGGAGATTTCGCTGATATACATGGGAGCCACTACTGAAGACGCCCCTACGCCCAAGCCACCGATAAAACGGAATGCCATAAACGAAATCACCTCTGGAGCGACGGCAGAGCCCAGCGCCGACACGAAATAGAGGATACCAATCCAAATCAGGGACTTTTTACGACCGTATTTATCAGCAGGAATCCCTCCAAACAGCGCTCCAATGACGGTGCCGTACAATGCAATCGCCACAGCCAGCCCATGGCTCCAATCGCTCAGACCCCAGGCCTGCTGTATGTACCGTTCGGCACCGGAAATCACCGCGGTGTCAAATCCAAAAAGAAATCCGCCCAGTGCAGCTACCACCGAAAGGAATAACACGTATTTGTTTATTTGCATAAGTTGGTTGGGTTCATGGTTATGATCAAAGAATAAAACTAAAAAGTTTAGCAAGATAATAAAACCCTACAGCGAAAATAAATCGTAGTATACGATTACTTCCAAATGGAGGCGAGAGAAAATACGCGTGTTTTGGTCATTCCTCCGGTTAGCTCCAGGGTGCGGTATGGTTCTGTTGGAAAGAGGATAGCTGTCATCACCAATTCACCTGAATTTATAAATACCTCTATCGAGCTGCTGTCCAAAAAAATCTGCACCGATGTGACCGATACTCCATCGAGGGGAGCGGTGTGAACGTTGGCGAAATCGGCGTGAAAATCACTCAATCCTGACTGGGTCCGATCCAGTTCCAGCTTCCCGTCTGCGAACCGCAGAATGACCTGCTCTCCGGAGTCATTTTGGACCAGGATGCTTTCCAAATCCCCATCTGGAATCTCCACAATAATTTCCGAAGTCGCACTGGGCAGATCAAACCGCTTCTCATCTAAAAAGACAGTCTCATCTCTCCGAAGCCCCTGTAGCTCGTCAATGGGTTGGGAGTGAAGTAGGTGTTTGCCATGTATTCCCTTCAGGCTAAGGGACCGCGGGATGGTCTTGGCGCTACGCCAAGTCACGGTGGGCACGGCGCCTGCATAAAGCCAGTTGCTCATCCAGCCAATAAAAAGCCTTCTGCCGTCGGTATCTGGGATATTGGACCATGTGACTCCGGCGTAATTATCGGGACCGTAGTCGATCCAACGAATGACTGTGTCTAGAGGGGTAAATTGCTTACCGTCAAAGTTCCCGATAAAATACTGCGTGGCTGATCCGAGATTGGGACCGCCGGGGTTAATGCTCACCAGCATCACCCATTTTTCGGATCCGTTGGGGTCATTCATGGGAAATAGATCCGGGCATTCCCATACGCCACCTTTTGCTCCAATACCTTCACCGAATTCACTGGCAAATGTCCAATCCAACAGGTTTTCAGACGTGTACAGGTGGATGACCTTTTCTACAGCCAATGCCATAACCCACCTGGAAGTAGGCCCATGCCAAAAGACCTTAGGGTCTCTGAAATCCCGGATACCGGGGTTGTCCAATACGGGGTTTTTGGCATATTTGGTCCAGGACCGTCCTTTATCTAGGCTATAGGCAATACTTTGCACCTGAAAATCCACGTCACCTGCTTGCTCCTTCTCTGCGTGGTGGTTTGTGTATATAGCAACCATGGGAGGATTGTCGTCACTACCCAGTCCGCTGGTATTCTGATGATCAATTACAGCTGATCCCGAAAAAATAGTACCCAGTTCATCGGGATAAAGGGCAATTGGTAGGTTTTCCCAATGTACGAGATCTTTTGAAACGGCATGTCCCCAGTGCATAGGACCCCATACGGTACTTTCCGGGTGATATTGGTAAAAAAGATGGTATTCGCCTTGGTAAAAAACCATGCCGTTGGGATCATTCATCCATTGGCTAGGGGGTGAAAAGTGAAACTGGGGCCGAAAGGTCTCTGTATACATGTCCCCGTTGGATTCCGTTTGGGTGGTTTCCGAACCGTGCCCACACTGCATCCACAGCAGGGCAATGATGGCGATGGGCAAATTTCTCATTGGTGTAGCGTATGATGTTATACCTTGACTGTATCCGCATCAGGTAGACCCAAAACGGCAAAACCCACTATTTCCCTATGGGAATGCGGTAGTAGAGCTGCAATTGAGCGGCAACATCGGGCTTGATAGACTTCTGCTGCTGATCGTTTCCCTCCATCTGGCCAAATATAGCCATCATTAATGTGGATTCCAGCCCAATCTCTCCGTTGATTTTCTCAAGCTCCATGTAAATTCCCATACGAAAAGGGATGTAAATTCCTGAATTGGAGGCATCGTACGTTTCCTCCACGAAACCACCGAGATCATTGTTTATCCTTCTGGTATCCTGTCTACTGGAATGAAAAAAGCCCAGTCCAAGCCCTGTATAGCCTTTTATTAACGATGGGAGATAGCCGCTCTTATTTGGGTTTATTTGATAAATTGGCATGATATCCGCAAACATCAATGACCCGGTAAATGCGTGGGGGAGACTGGCTTCTGCTATTTTATTGATTTCGTTAAGATTATAAAAATCACCACTTTGGATTGATTGGATACCAGCAGTTACCTTGGCATCAAACATTTCATGTATCTTTTTGCTGAAATCTAGTGTTAGGGCTGGGAGTACCTTGAACTTGAACTCGCTATGGATCCCCGTGTTGTCCCCATAAAGCTTGGATGGGCCAAGACCGACCCCTATGCGGTCTCTACGATCATCCTGACCTAGGAGGAGATGAGAAGAAGCTAAAACAATGGTGATTAAAAGCAATAAATTTTTCATGCCAAGGATCGAATTTGGCTGCAATATAATAAAAGATGTATTTTAAAGTAAGTTATTTGCTTTTTATGGTTGAACTAGCTGAAGGCTGGCTTCGTTAAGAGGGGTTTACTTCATTCAGGGGTTTGAGGTTCTCGGGGATCGGAGGGTTGAGATCGTCGTCTTTTTCATAGGGGAATACCTCCACGATGGGGCTTTCCACTACCTCAGGGACATTAAAAGTCACCAGCATATTGTTCAGGCTTTCGTAAATTCGTTCGTAGGCTTCCTTCACGTGATGCGCAGTCACTAGCATAAATTGGGTGACTTTTTTTTCTTTACCACTATCCGCATCGGCAACGATGTAGGTGATCTTGCATTTGTGCCAAATATCGATGTCCTCGAAAAAAAAGACGTCTACAATATTACTTTTGCTGATATTGGTGACCTGAAAATCGCCGCGAATGACCGAGCCCAGCATATCGTAAATCCTTGCTTCGGCTTCTGTAAAGGATACCGCGTCTACCAAATATTGTTCAGACACGTTCTTCAGCAGTCCCTGCTCGTTTTCCTTGGCATATTTTACTTTGCACAAAAACCAAACTCTCATGTTTTTCCCTATTCGTTTTCGACACGAAGGTACGGGTTAATCGCCAAAAGGAAAAAACCTTTTGAAATTTGATCCGGCAATTCCATGTGGTGTTCTTGTGAAAACCTAGTTTTTTGTGCCGATATGTACTTTATAAAGTTTCACGAAATCTTCTTCCTGCTCTTTGTTGAACCTCGACAAAAACCACAATTCGCCGTTCCTATAGAGAAGTTGTCGGTAGTCCAGCTGATTGGGGATTTCCAGGTCAGCCAAGCGTTTTCCTTCCAGGTTCATGATAAGCAACCTATCGGTATATTTGCCTTCCATTTCCGCCATGAATTCGCCGTAATTCCCCTCTAGGTTTTGATACCGCTCCCTGTCCAACGGATCAAACCCCGGATGGTAACAGGCCAATAGGAGGGTGTCCACCAGGGTAAGCGATCGGGTTCTTCCGGCAGACGCATCCACCGCTATCCCTTTTACATCTGCCTCGGCCGGTGCTTTTCCCTGACCGGGGAAAAACAAGGTATGTTCCATTTCATGGACAGCAATCGGTGCGGAGGTGTCGTCTAGGTGGTATAGGTATAGGTTGGGATCGGTGCCCACGGTTACATAAAGTGAATCTCCTCGTAGGGCAAATGAAGGCATCATCTCGGGGGCGTCGTAAGCCTGACCATTTCTAAAGTGGCTTTCATTCGCTAGGTGTAGAAAACGGTGCAACTTACCGGAGTCGGGGTTAAGGGTAGCCAACAACTGGAAGTTTTCATAGTATTCTGGCTCTGCTTTGGTGTATTCGCCTCGAGGGGTGATCCCCCTGAAAAGATAGTCTTCTCCGATCTTTGCAACCGGATTGTCTGCGGCGGCTCTGCCGGAGAAGCTGGGAATATCTTTTGCGGATACTGGTGTGCTCCGAATTAATCGCCCATCCGGCCCAAATTCCTGGTAGCCTTTAAACCCAAGGAGGAAAAAATGACCGTTTTCCATAAATTGGGCTGGTGTCCAGGGGAACATGCCGTAGTTATCCCTGTTATCGCCCCGTTTTTCCATGGTCTCCAGATGGGTGCCTGAAAAATCGGTCAATAGGATAATCCCCCGCTGTGGGTCGTGTAGAAGGATTCTCTTGCGGGTTGGGTCTATGTCCATCAGGTCCAGCAGGCCTTCGTAGTTGACCTGGATGGAGTCCTCCAGGCTAAGTTCGATGGAGATGGGCATTTCGTTATCCGATGGTCGGTTGCAGGCGAGGATTACTCCGATAGAACAGACTAGGAAAAAGGAAAAAAGAGTTCTGTTCATAGACTGAAAGGTAAGTTTCAGGTTGTAAGATAGTTCATTAAAACTAAAAAAATAAGAATTCGGGTTCTTTTTTTGTTAGTACTCCAGCAAGGCCCTTTTAGCCAAAGGACATTTCAGACGAGCTGCCGGGCGGCGATCTGTATGGGATCCCATATGCCCGAAAAGGGCGGCGCATAGGCCAAGTCCAAGTATACCAGGTCTTGGGCGGTCAGATTGCCCTGGATTGCCGCTACCACGGTATCTATCCGCTTGGCAGCTCCCTGAGATCCGATTATCTGGGCACCCAGTAGGAGTCCGGAATCTGCCCTACAAATCAATTTGACGGCAATTTTTCCACTGCCCGGAAAATACCGGGCGATGGTGCTGCTTTCGATAGTGGCTTTTTGGTATGGAATGGCCAATGCGGCAGCTTCCGTTTCGGAGAGTCCTGTACGGGCGATTTCCATCGCCTTAAATTTGGTGATGGCTGTACCGAATACGCCTGGGAAGGACGCATCTCCACCTGCGATAACCGTTCCAGCAACCAAACCGTGTTTGTTGGCGACCGTTCCCAAGGATATAAAGATATCTTTGTTTTTGAGCAAATGACGAGAAGAGGCGCAATCCCCAGCTGCCCATATATCCTTTTGAGAAGTTTCCATTCGGCCATTCACTGCGATTGCGCCCGAGTCACAGAGTTGGATGCCTGCATCTGCGGCCAATTCGGCGTTTGGCTTCACACCAATGCCCAGGATCACTAGGTCGGCGTCCAGGGTACGTTTGTCTGTTTCCACCATCCTGACCTTTTGGTCGGTATCGGTGTGGATGGCGATCAAACTTTCTTCCAAGTACAGTTGTACCCCCTGATCCTGTAAGTAGTCTGATACCCGTGTAGCCATGTCTTTGTCCAGCGTACCCATGACCTGTTCGTTTCGGTCGATCAGGGAAACTGACATATCACGTTCCAGCAGCGCTTCGGCCATTTCCAGTCCAATGTATCCTCCTCCAACGATCACCGCGTGCTTAGGTTGGTAGGTTTTAACGTAGTTTTTGGCCAAAATTCCGCTTTGCAGCGTGGACAGGGAAAACACGCCTTGGGCCTGTATCCCTGGCAGATCGGGATGAATAGGAGATGCTCCGGTAGCGATAAGCAAGTAGTCGTAGGTTTCCCAGCTTATCCGATGGGTAGACAGGTCCTTTACCTTTACCCGTTTGTTTTCGGGGTCAATTTTCGCTACTTCGTGACGGATCAGGGCCTTTATTTGATGCTTTTCCAAGAACGTTTCAGGCGTGCGGGCTATAAGGGAGGATTCATCCTCAACGATGTCACCGATGAAATAGGGAATGCCACAGGCTGAGTAAGACGTGTGGGGACTACGTTCGTACACCACAATTTCCCAATCAGGCTGAGACCTTCTCACCTTCGAGGCGGCACTCATCCCGGCCGCATCGCCTCCTATAACTACCAATTTCTTTCTATCCATCCCTTAAAAGTACCTATTCAAACTTTGCCAAGCTTTAACTTTCCGACTAAAAATCTTTTTTTGGTGCGCTGGGCTTTGGATCGGTGTATGATTTCTTTCAGGTATTGGATCACGGTGACCGTGTGTGGGCCCTTGTTGATCATTACGCATTCGGCCAAAGCAGCCTGCGCGGCATCGGTGATTTCCGAACGAGTGGCAATTCCCGTCTTGTGGAGGTTTTCGAGTACTTGGGTAGCCCATACCACCGGTACCTGTGCTGCTTCACAGAGCCACATAATGTCGTCTTGAATTTCTGCCAGCTTCTGAAAGCCTGTTTCCACGGCCAGATCCCCACGTGCGATCATCACACCGGATAAGGGGTCCTTCATACTTTCCAGCAGAAGTTCGGGGAGATTCTTTACAGAAAGGGCTGTTTCAATTTTTAGGATGATGGGTGGAGGGACATCTGTGAGCTCAGCTAGGAGCGTTCTGAGGTATTGCAGGTCCTCGGCGGTATTGACAAAGGAATAACCGATTAGGTCCGTATGGGACAGTACAAATGGAAGCGCTTCACGGTCGTGGGATGTTAGTGCCGGAATTTTAATTTTGCTGTCAGGAAAATTAATTCCTTTGTCTACCTTGATACGTTCCCGTTTGGCAAAGTATTTCCGTATCCGCACCCCGACACCGCGATCGTCTTTCATTTCAATGGTTCCGAATACTTTACCGTCATCAAAGAATACCCGCTGTTCTGGCTTTAGGTAAGGGATTACTTCCGGCACGGTAGGACTGATCACTATGTCTTTCTTCCCGTAGCCTTTTCGGGAGGTTGCGAGGTAAATCAAGCTTCCTTCGGGGATTGCCAGGGATTTCTTTTTGCGGTCATCTCCCAGGAACTGGGTTCGTATTTTTGGGCCGGCGAGATCCATGTAGATTTTACAAGGAAAGCCAGTCATTTGTGTGACGTTCCGGACTGCATTCACCATCTGTTTCCATATAACCTGGTCACCGTGTGCGCAATTGATGCGTGCTACATTCATGCCTTCCCGCAGCATTTCCAACAATTTATCCTGTTCGCCGATGATTTCCGGATCCAAGGTAACCATGATATAGGGTTGCTGGCTTCCGTTGCCACGGCCAAACAGGTCGTTCGCTTTTTGTGCAAGGCGTTCTTTGGTTTCGGGGTAGCTATGTGGAAATAGCTGATCCGGCGCATACCGATGGCCCAGCCGCTGCCTTACCGCCTGCACTTGGGCAAGGATATGACTTTCCGCATTGGAGAGCGCAGATAGTCCTAGCCGGTGTAGCGCCAGTTGCAGCTTGGTTCGGTCTTCGCTTCTGAATGCGAGGTAATGCAGCAGGTTTTTTGCCGCCGTTTGGTTGTCGGGGTGGACTTCTTCAATGAGATGCGGATGATCAGCACACGCTTGAATCATTTCCGATTCCATCTTTGATAACTGCTGATCAATGTTTTTCGAATCTATTACCATAGGATAAAACCGAGGCGGCTGTGCGGTATGTGGAAAAGCTTTTTAGGTATGTATCCGGTTAAGGGGATGGCTTCCTTAAAAACGGTTGCGAACAAGAATAGATTCAATTGGCACGCTGATTTTCATTGAAGTCTGTATGGTTCGTTGTTTTGAGGGATTTGTAATCTTTAGGTTAAGATTGGTTGATCAATTTGTTTAGTTTTGACCATAAAGGTTACCTTTTAGGCTTCGTACGGAAAGTAATTTGCAATATTTGTACTAAATTCATTATTTCAGCTTTAAATCAGGTAGGTGTGATTTTGAAATAGCACTAGTATGTTGGATCGGAAAAGTGAAAAGTCTGACCTTATTGGGACGGAATGCAAGGTAATTGACACGACGATAGATCGCCAGTTATGGAATGAATTTCGTGATGGGAAGGAGTCTGCGTTTATTCAGATTTACGAGCGTCATTTTGACCAATTATACCGTTATGGTTGCCGAATGGTTGCTGATACTGCCTTGGTGGAGGATTCCATACAAGATTTGTTTATTTATCTTCGGGCTTCACGGACAGGGCTTGGGAAAACCAACAATATTAAGTTCTATTTGTTTAAGTGTTTAAAGAGGAGGTTGCTGACAGAAATGAACAAATGGCAGGAAAAGCGTGATGACTTTCCCCCTCCTTCTTATTTTGAGTTTTCTGTTTCTCATGAGCAGGTTTTGATAGATCGTCAATTGGATAAGGAAAAACTTGAAAAACTAAACGCCGCAATCAAGCAGATGAGTCCGCGGAAACGGGAAATCATCTATTATAGTTTTTACGAAGGGATGGATTATCGGCAAATCCAGGAACTGATGGGGCTAGACAGTTTAAAGACTACCCGTAACCTCATGTATAAAGCGTTAGGATTTCTCCGGGAGGCCTTTGAATAGTTTTATTGCATGTTGTACTGCGCACCTATTTGCCGGAAAGATTTTTTTCTGTATTTCATTGGATTTCAACAATTTACCATTTTAATTTATTGTCTTCCACCTAAGTGAGGAAAGAAAAAATGTTTTTTTTGGAAAAATAAGGGTGTGATTTTCTGTCTTCCCTTCTTTTATAGTAAAACGAAGGTTATCAGCATGAAATCAAAAGAGGATTTTCTATCGGATCCCGAGTTTGTGAGATGGGTAAAACGTCCCACTCCGGAGCTGGAGGCATATTGGAGCAACTGGATAGCGGCAAATCCCGATGCGATTAAATCTATCAAGTTGGCCAAGGAGATTTTGATGGCAGTTAACTATCAGGAACCTAAGATCCCTGAGGGGAAGAGGCAGGAGATTTTGGCCAGCATATTAAAAGAAGCTCCCACAGTTAATCGCAAAGAAGACGATACCATAGCAGTAGTTAAGGGGGGAAATGGATGGCTACGGTTTGCACGAGCAGCCGCAATCCTACTATTTGGTGTTGGACTGGCTTGGCTAGTGCTAGACATTCAGCCAGCATCCGAAAAAATCACCGTAGAGGCAGGCAACGGCTTATTGGTGCGTTCTACCAATGCTGGAGAAAGGCTTCAATTGACACTTGAAGATGGGACCCGCATTTGGCTGAATTCTTCTACTACGCTTCGGTATCCCGCTAATTTCGAGGCTGCTCAGAGAGATGTCCATTTAGAGGGTGAAGCGTTTTTTGAAGTGAAAGGAGATAGTCTTCGGCCCTTTAAGGTATACGCGGGAGATATGGTAACTACGGTTTTGGGTACTTCTTTTAATGTGACCACAAAGGACAGTATCTGGGCGCAAGTAGCGCTGGTAGAAGGAAAGCTAAGCGTAATGAATCATCAGTTTGAGGGTACGGTTTTGCTGAAAGCAGGTGAAATGGTCAAGTACGATGAATCAACTGGTACAAAAGAGGAGGGTAGGTTTGATATTCGGGCGGTTACTGCCTGGCGCAATGGCTTGATATTTTTTCAAAAAGCTGGTATGGATGAAGTATTGGCTAGACTTGCTGATTGGTATGGTGTCGAGTTTCAAGTAATCGGACAGCGAAAGCAAAGTTGGAGTGTGACCGCGGAATATGAAAACCAAACGTTGGAAAATGTACTAAAAAGTCTTTCCTACGTGCACAAATTCACCTTTGATATCGATAGAAAGAAAGTAACTATAAACCTGTAAACCATGTCCTTTGACTTAAATAGCTCATAGAGACTACCGGCAGGAGATATTCCTGCCGATAGCTCCTCAGCCCTCCGGAAGTAGCATTGGGGAATGTCGTTCTCCGGATCGCTGGGTTTAATGAATTTCGAGATCCACAAAACCACCTAAATGTATGAAAAAAACAATACTTAACGCATTTATTATGTGTTCAAAATGTTTCCTTTATGTGTTCATTTTGCAGCTGGCATTTCTCAATTTTGGGTTTGCCGTAGATGCAAATGGCCAGTACAAGGCTATTGATGAGGTTTCTATAAACCTACCGGGTAACGAATTGACCGTCGGTGAATTTTTCCAAGCCATACAGCAGCGTAGTCCCTTTAGATTCACCTATGACACCGAAAGGGTTAACTCCAAACGCCGTCTTAGTTTCACAGATTCAAGGGGAACGGTTGAGGAGTTGCTAAAAGCTGCTGCATCTCAAAGTAACCTATCTTTCCGGCAGATTAATCACAACATCGATGTATATGTGAATGCCGGGAGAGAAAACTCCGTAGTCGTGGCGCGCGCAGAAGCCGAACCGATCCGAGGTAAGGTCACGGATGCCGAAGGGGAGGCGTTGGTCGGTGTGGCCGTTTTGGTAAAGGGTACCACAAGAGGCACAGTGACGGACATAGACGGCGCATTTATGTTGGACGATGTAGAAACTACCGCCGTTTTGGTCTTTAGCTACGTTGGATTTAGATCGAAAGAAGTGGAAGTGGCCGGCAGGATTGTCGTAAATGTTGAGCTTGATGAAGATTTGGGCACGTTGGGAGAGGTAGTAGTGGTAGGTTATGGCACCCAGAAGAAGGCCACCCTCACAGGTGCTGTAAGCCAAGTAGGTTCTGAGGTGTTTGATAGTCGCCCCATTACCAATATCAATGCCGGTATCCAAGGTACCATGCCCGGAGTTACAATAACCGGTGCGTCAGGCCCTCCAGGTCAAAATGCTGGTTCAATTCGCATCCGAGGCATCGGCACCTGGGGAAATGCCACTCCTTTGGTGGTGATTGATGGTGTACCGGGAGGAAACTTAAATATCCTCAACCCGGATGATATAGAGTCGATTTCAGTGCTTAAGGATGCGGCTTCTTCATCCATATACGGCGTCCGCGGCGCCAATGGTGTGATAGTAATTACCACAAAGAAGGGTACGAATTCAAGGCCTACCGTTCAATATACCAACTATTTAGGTTGGCAAACGCCAACTGCGCTGCCTGAATTTCTTGGATCGCCAGACTACATGACGCTTTTGAATGAGTCACTTACCAATGTAGGAAGAAATCCAACGTATACTCAGGAGGAAATCGACATTGCCCGTAGCGGATCGGATCCCAATTACTATGCAAATACAAATTGGATTAACGAAATCTACAAGCGAAGCGCTCCCCAACAAAATCACTCGTTCAGTCTAAACGGCGGGGATAGCGATTTTAATTATTTTGTGTCCTATGCGCACCTGAAGGAAGGTGGGCTAATCGCCGGAGATAATTTCAGTGCCGGTCGACACAATTTAAGAACCAAGTTTAATGCAAAAGTGACCGATCGGCTAGAGATCACAGCAAATATCGGTTATATAGAAAGAACCTACACCGGAGCAGCGGCGGGTACCAGTCCGATAGGTATGGCCCACTCCATCATTCCGCTTGTGCCGGTTAGATTTACGACCGGAACTTGGGGATATATTGGTGGACAATCAAACCCGCTGGCGGTTGCTACCGATGGAGGTACAAACGATTTCGCCTCACAGGAATTTACAGGCAACTTGAATGCGGTTTTTACACTTGTAGACGGTCTGACCGCCAGAGGTCAGTATGGTATGTTCAGGTCCAATTCCAAGCGTACCATTTTCACCAAAACGATCAACTATTTCAGTCCAGAGGACGGTTCACTTATCTATCGGACAGGCTTTCCAAATACCATAGATACGCGGGACTATACCGGCCTTGACCAGTCTTTTATAGGCACGTTGGAATATGATAAGTTACTGGGCGGCAAGCACGATGTGAAGGCCATGTTGGGAGTTTCCCAAGAGCAGGGAATGACGGACAACTTTCAGGCATCCCGAACCAATCTGGCATCTCAGGTAGTGGGGCATATAAACCTGGGGACGGAGAACCAGCTTAATAGTGGAAGTGCTACGCAATGGGCGTTAAGATCCTTTTTCGGAAGGGCAAACTATACCTTTCAAGACAAGTATTTGGCCGAGGTAACTTTCCGCTACGATGGGTCAAGTCGTTTTTCGGCGGAGCAACGCTGGGAATTGTTCAAAGCGGCCTCACTAGGATGGGTGTTTTCAGAGGAGAGTTTTTTCGAGGGGCTTCGTAGCAAGCTGGAGTTTGGCAAGATTCGGGCCTCCTATGGTACACAGGGAAATGACCGGATTGGAGACTACGCGTTTATGGATATCCTGGGGCCTGTGGCTACCATGCCTATTGGCAATACGAATACCATCGGTTACCGTCAAACGGTGGTTGCAAACCGTCTGCTAAGGTGGGAAACGGCTATCAAGCGAAATATTGGGATAGATCTGGCATTTATGAACAATAGGCTGGATGTTACGGCTGACTATTTTATCAATGAATCGGATAATTTGCTGCTTACGCTGCCATTGCCGGATGTGTTTGGCGCTCCTTACCCTACCCAAAACGCTGGGAAGGTCGAAAACAGGGGATGGGAAATGCAAGTGGGCTGGCGTGACCAGATCGGTTCCGTTAAGTACGGGTTGAATTTTAACATGTTCGACGTTAGAAATCGTGTAACAGATTTGGCAGGTACTCCTCCGACCATCGGGGATAGGGTCCGAATGGTGGGGCAGCCGCTAGATGCTTTTTACGGTCTTGTTGCTGAGCGAATCGCCCAGGAAGATGATTTCCGATACGATCCAGAGCTAGGTAGATTTGTGCCGGATTTCCCGGTTCCAGTTGGTGACTTGGTAGCTCCCGGTGACATCATATACAAGGACCTGAACGGCGACGGCGTCATCAGTCTCGACGAAGATCGTCAGGTAATCGGCAGCCACATCCCTAGGTATACTTTCGGCCTTCGAGGCAATGCTTCATGGAATGGGTTTGACTTTAGTTTCTTCCTACAGGGAGTTGGCAAGGCGGACGGATACCTTACAGGAAACGCAAGGCATGCATTTATCGATCAGAGCACCATGCCTAGGCCTGAGCACCTGGATCGCTGGACGCCCGAAAATACAGATGCCAGCTATCCGAGACTGGCATTCCAGCAAACCTTTAACCAGCGCTTATCCACTTATTGGCTAGAAGATGCAGCTTACCTCAGACTGAAGAATATTCAGGTTGGTTACACCATTCCTGCTGTGTTGACAGAAAGAGCGAGGGTTTCGAGGCTTAGAGTGTATGCGTCAGCCGATAACCTGCTAACCTTCAGTAATTTTTTCTATGGATATGATCCGGAGTCTCCTGTGGGAGGAGCAAATTTCTATCCGCAAGTGAAGACTTTTGTAGTGGGTTTGAATATGAACTTTAAATAAGACATCAAATGAACACGTACATAAAAATTGGATTGATATTAAGCGTACTTAGCGTTACATCCTGTGATGATGGTTTTTTGGATGTAGCACCATTGGACGTGGTAACGAATGAAACTTTCTGGGAAAGTGAAGAGCAATTGGTTTTGGCTCTAAATGGCCTGTATGGAAATGTGAAGGCGAAGAACACCGTGGATATGGAAAACATGGGTGACAATACGCTTTGGCCGTCTACCACTGCCTACCAACAAATAGGATCGGGAAACTTCGCAAATGATTTGGGGACTTTGAACACCGAATGGACTACGCAGTTTCGCGCTATACGCCAGGCTAACGCTTTTTTGGAAAATTACGAACGTGCGGATATGGACCCGGAAAGAAGAGAGTCACTTGCCGGTGAAGCTAGAGTAATTAGGGCTTTGGGTTACCTCTTCTTGACTAGCTTCTTTGGAGACGTGCCTCTTGTCACCACCACGTTGACGGTAGATGAAGTATTTGTGCCCCGATCGCCAAAAGATGAGGTGGTCAGTTTTATATTGGAGGATCTCGACCGCGCCGCGGCTAGCCTGCCATCCGCTATCCGTACGGGTGCCCAGTTGGGAAGAATGAGCAAAGGTTCTGCATTGGCGTTGAAGGCACGTATTGCTCTGTATAATGGGTTTTACGATGTGGCTGAGGAGGCTGCGAAGCAAGTGATGGATTTGGGTGTGTATGAGTTGTTCAATGTAGGAGATCCTTCCAGGAATTACTACGAATTGTTTACCTATACTGGACGACAGGCAAACGGACTGAACAAAGAAACAATCATAGGCAGACTGCATTTGCCAGACCTTGTGCTGCACAACCTATCAAGGGAAATTCAGGTTCCTGACCAAGTTATCCGCTGGAACCCCACTAAATCACTGGTGGATTCCTATTTAATGGTCGACGGCCTACCCATCGATAAGTCTCCACTATACAAAGAGGACGGTTACAACGATGTTTTTGAAAACCGCGATCCTAGGATGACTCAGACCATTCTTTCACCTGGCTCCGCATGGGGTGGAAGGTTTGATGGACGGGTCGACAATAACGATCCAAGCATATTTGTGGAGCCAAAGTTTAACAACGATCGTAGAGGGGCTGTCACCATAACGGGGTATTATTTCACCAAGTACGCAGAAATCTCAACCATTGGTTTGGTGGGTAGAGATCATAATGATATCCACTTGATCCGCTATGCCGAGGTGTTACTCACCTATGCCGAGGCCAGAATGGAGCAAGGAAAGCTCACACAGGAGGATTTGGACATGTCGATCAACCTCCTTCGCGAAAGGGTAGGCATGACTCCGATGAGACTCGACGAATTGGCTGCAAACGGGCTGGATGTAAGAGAGGAAATCAGGAGAGAGAGGCGGATAGAATTGGCGCTAGAGGGGCAGCGGTATTTCGATATTTTGAGGTGGAGAGATGGATCCAAACTGGCTGACGATGTGAAAGGTATGAAAAAGGCCTGGGCTACGAACCCTTCGCATGTCGCTAATTTTGCTGAGGATAGCGAAGGCTACATTGTCGCTTACAGTGGACGAACATTTGTTGAGCCCCGTAATTTGCTTTGGCCTATTCCACTCCCGCAATTGGAGCGATTTCCAGGGTTGGGTCAAAACCCAGGCTGGTAAGCGGGATTTTTTCGAGGGTACATTCAAACCAATACCTGAAGCGTAAACAAAACGAAATACAAAATGAAAAATATACAATTTCTTGCGATTATGATCCTGGCAGGATCGTTGGCGTGGGCATGCTCTGAGGATGAGTTTGCAAACGTAAATCCTCCCAGGGCTGAATTTAACATAACTCCTGAGCTACCAGTCGAAGGCCAAGAGGTGCTCTTGTATGCCGATCCGATCCAAGAATCGGGGCAGATTGTGTCATGGCATTGGGAGTTTAATGATGGGACCGGTGCAACTGCCACAAAGCGGAATCCTTATTACACCTTTCCGTCAGCGGGCGAATTTGACGTGGTGTTGACAGTGACAAATGTCGCGGGAGAAACCTACAGCATCTCAAAAACGATTAGTGTAGTAGCACCTCCAAAGGAGTTTATCGGAGAGCTTGTTTGGAGCATTACCAACGGGACAGCTGTAAGCAACATCAACGAAGGGTCAAATAGGCCCGCTATCGGAGATGATGGTACGATATATTACATTGAAGGGAATGCAGCGGCGCAATCCTCCATCGTGGCCGTAATAGACAACGGATCATCTGCCAGCATTAAATGGGCTACCGTATTGGGTAATCAGGTGTCGAATGCGCCATCTATAGGCCATGACGGAAACCTGTATATCAACACGTGGGCAGCTAATCGTTCCATTGCGAAGGTGGATGCAACCAATGGGGAGATCCTATGGAGCGGATCGGTAGGTACTGGAGTGTCAAACAATACACCCGCCGTTGACGATGAGGGCAACGTATACCATGGGTCCCGCCAACAAGGAGTCAATGGAGGGGCCTATTCTTGGACGCCTGATGGCGAGAAGCGATGGGAGATTACCGGAGTTGGGGCATTTTATGCAGCTCCGGTTATCAGCAAAGATGGTGCTACCGTGTATTTTTTAAATACATCCGAAGGCCGAATTTGGGCTGTCAATACCGAAGACGGCACACAAAAATGGGATTCTCCCATCGGTCCCGGAAGCGGTACGCACGGGTCCTCGCTTTCTATGGACGAGAGTGGTACTATTTACTACACGACCAATGCACATATCGTGGCTGTCGAAGATAATGGAAGTACAGGCGCCATCAAGTGGGCAGCAGACATAACCGGAGCCGCGCAGTCTGGCGTGGTGATAGGGGAGAATGGCGACCTATATTCCGGATCAAGCGGAGGGTTGGTTTGTATCAATCCGGCAAACGGAGAAGTCAAATGGACCTATGCGCTTCAGACTTTGGAGAGTGTTCCCGCCGTGGACATCGAAGGGAATATCTACATAGGAACCGCAGACGGAAAATTGGCCGTTGTAAACCCCCAAGGGATTTTGGCTAGGGAGTTTCAACTTGGTACAGGGGCGGTAAATTCACCTGTGATCACCGAGGATGGTACGGTATACGTCGAAGGAAGGGATGAGACCAATATCAGGTTGTATAAAATTGCAGTCGAAGATAGTGGTCCCGCTAATTCCTACTGGCCCATGAAAGGAAGGAATTTGAAAAGTACGGCGAAAGCCAATTGATAAATGAGCGTGCAACATGTCGCTCAGGTACGTCCTAGGCGACATGTTTTTGTTTTACCCATTTCCAATTATAAAATTTACCGTTATGATGTATCTGATCACAAACTTCTTGACACTCCTGGGAGCCTTTTTGATAGGTGGAATGGAAGAGGGGGCAGACACTGTTTCCAAAAGGAATGAGAAATTAACCGTATTGTGCTATAATATTCATCATGCGAACCCGCCTAGCAAAGGTGCTGGATTCATTGATATGGATGCCATTGCCAACGTAATTACCGATCACGATCCAGATGTGGTGGCCTTACAAGAGGTGGATGTGAACATAAACCGCTCCGGCAACATTGACCAAGCCAGAATCCTGGCTGAGAAGTCGGGGATGAAGTATTACTATTTTGGAAAGGCGATCGACCACGATGGGGGAGACTATGGTGTTGCCATATTGTCGAAGCATGAACTATCAGGAATGGAAACCATTAAGCTGCCGGCTGACCCCGAAACAAAATCTGAACCGCGTGTATTGGCCGTAGCCACGGTAGAAATGGCAAATGGTTTTCGATTCGTCTTTGGTACCACTCACTTGGAGGTAAGGCATGAGTCCAATCGATTGATGCAGGTGGCAGCGATCCAGCGATATGCGGAATCCCTAACGCTTCCATTTGTAATTGCGGGCGATTTCAATGCCAAGCCTGAGAGTGAGTCCATCAAGGCTTTGGACAAAACTTTTCAACGAACCTGTGAAGACTGCGCGCCAACCATTCCTGTCATCAACCCAACCAGGGCAATTGACTTTATAGCATTCACTCCCGCCGATTATTTCAAGGTGCTACGCCACGAGGTGGTAGATGAGACCTATGCATCGGATCACCTTCCCGTGTATGCCGAATTGGAAGTTTTACCTCAATAGCTCCATGGATTTAAAAATAGGACGATTTATAAAATCGAGGTTTGTTGCGTGGTTTGTTTGCTTTGGCTGCATCCTTGGATGCAATGGTATAGACGATGAAGGTATTACGGAAATCGAGGAGGAAATTACATCCGTTGAAAAGTTGCATGTGCTGAATTTTAACGTGAGGTATTTCAATCCGCCATCCCAGCCTGCATCCGTCATTGATATTGAGCCAGTTGTAGAGGTTATAAATGGCCTAAGGCCGGATGTGGTTGCATTACAGGAAGTTGATGTGAATACGCGAAGGTCCGGAAATAGGAATTTGGCGCAGGAGTTGGCCGATCGGTTACGCATGCGGTATTTTTTTGCCAAGGCCATTGACTATCAGGGGGGAGAATATGGTTTGTTGATTTTGTCGCGCTTTCCCATCTCTGAGAGTACGGCACATAGGCTTCCAATGGATCCTCAGTTGGGCGGTGAAGCCAGAATTCTTGCAACCGTTAAGGTAACGCTGCCGGATGGAAGGGAGTTTCGGTTTGGCAATACCCACCTAGACGCCCAATCCAATCCAAGCAGTCGGATTTTGCAGGCAGAAAGGATTGTCGAGATCAGTCAGTCCGAATCCCTGCCGTTTATCTTAACCGGGGACTTCAATGCCGGTATTGATTCCGAGGAAGTTCAGCTGCTTTTTTCTAAGTTCACTAACACCTGTACGGCCTGCCCGCCGACCTTTCCGGCCATTAGCCCGAATAGGTTGATTGATTACATTACCTATTTCGATCCCCTAGGTCAGTTTTCCGTGGCCAGCCATCAGGTGGTGAATGAAAGTTATGCATCAGATCATAGGCCGGTTTTTGCGGTGTTCAACCTGGCTGACTAGGAGGATTGTCGCTTTGATCGATATATTAGTCTGTTGCCAGATCGAAAGGGACCTGTAGAAACGCCAGGTTCGGATAGTCAACCCCTCCATTGATCTTCGTGGTTTTTTGGCATGTACCATGGGGTCGGTCTTTTGGTCTCGGTAGCCCAACGCCAGCATATTCGCGCTGCCGAGGCCATGTTTTCCCAGTTACAAGATACGGTATGTCTCCTCGGGAATGAAGCCCTCATACAGGGTGTAGAATTGGCTGCACCCTGCGATTCCTACACCCATTTGCATTCGTAATCCTTGTTATGCCATTTGCCATGGCTTACTAAGCAACGTCTTAGTATACAATGACCAGTAAAATCGAGATTGGTCGAAATTGAAAATGAAAAGACATGCTGACCAAACATTCGTTAACTAATCACAATCCTTTTGTTTAATTTGTGATTTCTAGACGGATTAACCATTTTTAGCTATGGTAAACTATTCGTGTTCAAGCGCAGTGGATATAATGCGGGATTGGGTGGTTTGATGGCCGTGGATTATTCGTAATCACGTCCTTTTCTAATTGTAAATTGGAAAAGATAGAAAGGAAGGCTTGGTTCGGGAAGAAGGTAGGGCAAACTGCACCCAGACGGGTTTGGAGGAACTGAAAGCGACGGTATAGAAACACCATCCGCTTAGGTGAATCAATTACATAAATAAATCGTTAACTTTAGATCGCAAAATTTTGATTGGTATGGACGTACAATCTGTTAAAATCGACCTTATCCACTGGCTTACCGAGCTTCAGGACAAATCTGTCCTTAAAAAACTTCAGGGACTGAAAGAGGAACAGGAAAGTTCTTTTGAATTAAGTGCGGACCAGCAGAAGGAACTGGACGGCAGGCTTGAAAAATATGAAAATGGGGAAATGGAGTTTTCCCCATGGGACAATGTAAAGAAGAGGGTGAGAAATCGCGCAAAAGATGCCCTATAACTACCGGTTATCCGAGGAGGCGGAATCGGATGTTTATGACTCCTATCTTTGGTATGAAAAGCAAAAGGAAGGTCTGGGCGAAGATTTTTTAGATGCACTTGATGCGGCGGGGCAAGCCATAATCTCCCATCCGACAACTTATCGAATTCGTTACAAAAAGAAAGTCAGGGCTTTTGTTGTAGACCGTTTTCCTCACTTGATTTTGTATGTCGTCAAAGGAAATGATATTGATGTGGTATCGGTTTTCAACACAAATCAGCATCCCAGAAGATGGAAAAAGCGGGTAAAATAGCAGAGTCCTCCGACTTGGTGATGAATGGATTAAACCCTGTAATTCCTTAACCCATTTGCATTCGCAATCCTTGTTATGCCATTTGCAATGGCTTACTAAAGAACTTCTTGGTAGACAAAGACCAGTAATATCGAGATCGGTCTGGGTTAATAATGAACGGGCAGGCTTACCAAAGATCCGGCAACTAATTAAAGTCCTTTTAGGTAATTTGTGAATGCTATGCGGGTAACCTATTTTTCAGTTTTTATCCCGAATCTGAACCAAGTTGTTTTTCCTTCCTTTTTTGGAATGGGATTTACACCAAAATACGTTGATTTTTCGTCCTTACCCCAGTTTCCATTGATCAATGCCTTCGAGGATTTTTACAAATAAAACGAAGTCAGTCTAACAAAATATTTTAATTTAACATACATAAATATTAAAATTATATAAAATTACAATACAAATTAATATAAGTAAATTATAAATAATATTATTTGAATCATTGTAAATTTAAAAGAGGTCTATTATTAAAATACAATAAAAATATTTATAAAAATAATTATATTAATTGATTAGGAAAACAATTTTCATTCATCTACTTTTCTAAAAAAAAGGAAATGATGAGGTGCTTTTTAATGGTTGTTTTTTTTACAGGTTTCTATGGTTTAGGTTTTGGTCAGGGAGGTGACACGATTCGTGCAGGCAGGATTTTTCTAGATAAGAATGTGTATAGTCTGGGGATCAATTCTCAGCTTGCGGTAGAGGGATTGTTCGATCAAAGTACATTTACCCCGATGGAAATTTTGTTAAGGAAAGGGGCAAAGGACAATCAGGCTTTCCGGGTCCGGCTAAAAGGCCTAGTGGCCAATACTGAAAGAAATGACGATCAGGAAAGGCGGAAAACCCATCAATCCCAGTTGGGCTTGGCGTTGGGGTACGAGTGGCACCTGCCTCTTGGTAACCGATTCGGCCATTATTATGGAGGGGAACTGGAACTGGGACGGAATAGAAATAATAACACAAGAAACTCTATTTTTCATGCATCTCATGGGGATTTTTTTTTAAAAAGATTGGATGTTGAAAAGGTCCATACGATTGGAATTCTTCCTGTTACGGGTTTTACGTTTAGACCATTCTCCGATCTATTTGTTTCCTTTGAAATGCGGCTGGAAATACTTTATAAAGAAGCCAAATTAAGAGCTAATGGATTTCAAGCACCATTTGAAAATCCAAATGATTTCAGTTCCACAGGGTATGGCAGAGCTGATATAAAAAGTTGGATCTTTAACTTCCAGCCTTATTCGGGAATTTTTGTTAATATAATTATATAACTATGAAAAAGCTATACTAATAAAAACGCTTTGTTGCGGTTACTTAAAAGACAACTATTAGTAGAGTAATTGAATTTGGTTGGGATTGTCGCAATAAGCAACAATCCCAACTTGATCTCTGTTTTGACAAAAACATATGAAACCAACGATAATCATCACGCTTTTTGCCTTTTTGGGTTGTATCAAGGTGTTTTCCCAAAGTACTCCCGAGCAGGTTGTAGCCCCCATTGCCCTTCCTGACACCTTGGGTAACTATGAACTGGGGATCAATACCTATTTTGCCTTTGACAGGTGGATGGATCAAAGCGGTAGGTCTCCCCTGGAGGTCATGCTGAAGCGAAAAATAAAAGCCAATCGGATGCTAAGGGTAAGGGTCTACGGCAATTTATACAAATCCAATAAGGTTGAATTTAACGTCAAGGACATGGACCGACAGGCAAAATACGGCCTTGCCATCGGGCACGAATGGCTAAAAACCATCCACAGGAAATGGCAGTGGTATTATGGGCTGGAACTGGAAGGCAGCCGGGACCGCCGGCATATCCTTCATGAAAGGCCGCGCTGGAACGAGGCCATGGATATTACCTATTTGGAAAAAACGGATAACTACCACCACATGGACCGGCTGGCCCTGTCGCCCCTCTCGGGTATCCGGTTCTCCATCTCACCTCGGCTGCTTTTCAGCACGGAATTCCGTCTAGTCGGCTCCGTCGGACGTCAACGAATTACCACGGAAGAATCCACAAAAATGCTGGATGAGGGAGTCATGTACCAGCTGCAGTCAACCGCTGGGCATACCATAAGCGAAAACGGTATCCGGTTCCAGCCCTACACGGGGATATTTTTGAATTACCGCTTTTGATGGATGCTGTTTGTCTTCCCAGCTTGGAAAAAAAATCGGCCGGTACCAACCCGGCCGGAATGTGTACGTCGACTTTGTATGCCTTGGTTTATATGCGTACCAGTAGTTCCTCCATGGGTCTTCTGACCTTTGGGGCATGTACCATAGGATCGGCCTGTTGGTCTCGGTAGCCCAACGCCAGCATGGTGGCGCTGCCGAGGCCACGTTTTTCCAGTTGCAAGATGCTGTCTACCTCCTCGGGATGGAAGCCTTCCATGGGGGTGCTGTCCACGCGTTCTTCTGCTGCGGCAATCAACGCCGAGCCCAGCCCGATATAGGCCTGCCGTGCCGCCCATTCAAACTGGTCTTTTTCAGACATGGAAGCAAAACGGTTGATCAATGACTGTTCATAACTAGCCAAGCTGCCTGCCGGTAGGTTCCGCTCCCGGTATACCTGCTCAAAGTAGGTGCGGATGCGTTGTTCGGAAATGGTTTTCCAAGCCGCAAATACGAGTAGATGCGATCCTTCTACGATTTGTGGTTGATTAAATGCAGCCTGCTGAATCTTCTTACGCACCTCCAAATCACTGATAAGCAGTAGTGTAAAAGGCTGTAATCCGTTAGAAGTGGCCGTCAGCCGGACTGCTTCCAAGATGGTTTCCAATTTATCTGCGGGCACTTCGTTTCCGCTCATTCGCTTGGTGGCGTAGCGCCAGCGTAGGTTTTCGATTACTGTGTTCATTGTATGTAGGAATAATTAATGTATATACATATAAATGGTGCTAATTGTTCCCGATATCGGTAAATTAAATTTCCGCGAAGTAAACGGGTAGGTTGGGCTTTCGGGCAATAGGCTGGGAACTGTACGTTAGGACGGTTCGAGTTGGTGTTGCACGAAGTCGATTTTTCGCTTGTCCCGAACGGAAAATCGTTTTAAAATCCTAAATTGAATAAAAAAGGAAAACCGCTAAGTTCCTTTGGTATTAGTCACCTAATTGAAGTCAACAAAAAACAGTTACCATCGAAAAACTGAAAACCATATTGCACCAGATGGGATCTATCCCGGATGCGGAGTTTGACCGGTTTTTAGAACTGGGAGAAAGCGCATACCGGCCCAAGGGGAGCCGTTTATTGGATCCAGGGGTATGCTGCGACCGGCTGTTTTTCTTTGATTCGGGGATGGCGAGGAGTTTTTACCTGCGGGACGGGAAGGACGTCACCGTGAGCTTTACCCGACCGGGGGAATTCGTCACTTCCATGGCCAGTTTTATTACCGGAAAGCCCAGCTACGAAGGCTTGGAAATCATTGCCGATGCCCAGGTGTGGGTGGTTTACCGGGAGGCGCTTATGGGATTGGTGCAGCAGGACCTTTTTTGGGCAGAAGTTTATCGGCGGGCATTGGAGGAGTATTATGTGCGTGTGGAGGAAGCCTTCATTTTCTCCAAATTCAAATCGGCCCGGGAGCGGTACGAGGAGTTGATCCGGACAAGTCCCGAAATCATTCAGTCTGCATCCATCGGACACATCGCTTCCTACTTGGGGATCAGTTTGGAAACCTTGAGCCGGATCCGGGGGTCCAGGTGATTTTTTGACATTTGTCAAATGGTGCCAGTTTCTTTTTTCAGTAGTTTTGAGGGTCAATAAATCCTAGCCACGTATGAAAATAGCTCCCATTGCCCGTTTGCCCATAATTCTGCTTGCACTCACCCTTTGTTTTTCCGCCTGTAATTCCACCAGCACCGAGATGACCTTCGATTCCAGCAAGCTTCGAAGAGCGACGGAACAGGAGGTGGAGAAAGTCATCGAAGCTTTTATACTGGCAGAGGACGACGCGCTCATCGAGATACCCGCAGGTTTTTATGAATTGAAGACACAGCTTATCCTAGAGGGAAGGAAAAATGTACGGATCGTGGGTGCGGGTATGGCCGAGACGGTACTTTCCTTTCGGAATCTCCGTACAGGAGGCGAGGGAGTAAAACTGGTAGGTGACAACGTGACCATACAGGACCTAAGTATTGAAGATGCGCCGGGTGACGGCGTGAAATCCCAGCACTGTGACGGGATTACTTTTCGCCGGGTAAATGTGACCTGGACCAACGGCGATAAATCAAAAAATGGCACCTATGCCATCTATCCGGTCCAATGCAAAAATGTGGTCATCGATGAGTGTATCGCTTCCCATTCGAAGGACGCAGGCATCTACGTAGGTCAGTCGGAGAATATCATCGTGAAAAACTCCCTGGCCTTTGGCAATGTGGCCGGCATTGAAATCGAAAACTCCGACAACGCGGAGGTTTTTGGAAACACCGCACGGGATAACTCCGGCGGAATCTTGGTATTCAACCTGCCCGGACTGCCCAAAGCGGAAGGCCGGGGTACCAAGATCTACGACAACGATATCGTATCGAACAACCACGTCAATTTTGCGGTACCTTTGGGAGATAATCCCAACGGGAACACGGTCACCATGATTCCTCCGGGCTCCGGCGTGATTTTGTTGGCGGCTAAGGAGGTCGAGGTGTTCGGCAACCGGATTCACCAAAATAAAACCGTAGGCATTTCCATTGCCAACTACCATATCACCGGGTTTCCTACGGAGGCTCCCAATTGGTCACCTTATACCTCGGAGATCTATATCCATGGAAACGACTACAAACGGACCTGGAAATTCCCCGACCTAACCAAGGAATTTGGGCAACTCATCAGTGTATACAATGCTCACGGTAAAGGAAAAACCCAAGACATCATTTACGATGGTTTTTGGGACAAGGAACTTGCTGCAGATTGGCGGTCCAATCCCATGCGAATCTGTATTCAGGAGGAAGGGCAGCCAAATTTGAGGTTTAGTCATTTCGACCTCTCCCGCGGAGCGGATGACATCACTGCGTCAAAGGAATATGCTGATTTTTCCTGTTCCCTCAGCGTTCAAACCGATGTAAAGGCCCTTTCAAATCGATAAGGTATGCGGCTATTGCGTTTCATTTATGGGTTCGTTTTGGTGGTTCTTCTGGCTTCCTGTGGCAAGGAGGAGACCACCGTGGAAGTAGACGATGTAACACGGATACTCTATGGTGACTGGGAGGCCCCAATGCTGGATACGGAAGAGCTGGATTTCACGGCAATCCCTTTTCCAAAACTTTCAGACTACGGGTTGTTCGAAGGAAAGCTGAGGGAGTTTCAAACAGCCGAAAGGGTGATTTCCTACGAGCCGGTTTCGGCATTGTTTACCGACTATGCACATAAATCCCGTTTTGTATGGATGCCCTCCGGAGCGGAGGCAAGGGTGTTGGACGATGCGGAGGGAACCATAGCATTTCCGGATCGGACGATCATTGTAAAAAACTTCTACTATCCGGCGGACTTCCGAAAGGCGGACGAGCAGATACGTGTGTTGGAAACCCGGCTATTGATTAAGCGGGCGGGTAAATGGGAAGCCTTTCCGTATGTGTGGAATGCCGATCAGACAGATGCGGTGTATAAGGTGGTAGGGGCTGAAATTCCCGTCACATGGACGAACGAAGCAGGAGATGATCAGGTGATCAACTACATCGTGCCCAACAAAGCCCAATGCAAGAGCTGCCATAACGTGGGTGAAGAAATGCAGCCCATCGGCGTGAAGGCCAAGTACCTAAATTTTAGCAAGGGTGGGCAAGAGGCCGAAAATCAGCTCCGCATGTGGGAAAGGCATGGATTTATTCCTCCATTTGATACCCTGGAGGCATTTCCCAAAATGGCCGCCTATGAGGATGAAAAGGAGGCATTGGATGCCAGAGCGAGAGCTTATTTGGACATCAACTGCGCCCATTGCCATCGGGCGGAGGGGCCGGCCAGCACCTCAGGACTTTTTTTGACCTATGAAGAAACAGACCCCATGAAGCTGGGGATTTTCAAAACACCGGTAGCAGCCGGCTTTGGAGCGGGTTCGTTTACGTATGACATCCTGCCCGGAAACTCCGCCGAGTCCATATTGACCTATCGCATGGGAACCAATCGGGTAGGTGCGGCTATGCCGGAAATAGGGCGCGTGAGCGTGCATTCAGAAGGCTTGGCTTTGATCAAAGCTTGGATTGATTCGCTTCCTGAAAAACCGTAGAATTGATAAAAAACTGCTCGGTTTAACCTTTTTTTCCGGCATTCTTTGTGATTATCCGAGAAAAGCATCCTAATATTACCGGTTAGGGTAAGGTATTTTGACGCAAATCGAAGAGCTTTTCCTTATATAAACCGATATCACCGTTTAGACCAAAACCATATACACATGCAACATAGTTTGAAATCGATCAACTCCCTACTGGGCCTGGCAGTAATAATAGGGTCTGTACTGTCGGCCTGTGGGGGGGAGGAAAAAAGCGATTTGTCTACCAAGCCCAACGTCATTGTAATTTATACGGATGATGTTGGGTATGGAGATATCGGCGTGTATGGAGGTATGATTCCCACGCCACATATCGATCGGTTAGCAAAAGAAGGTTTGTTGATGGAAAATGCCTATGCTACTGCTGCGACCTGTACGCCTTCTAGGTATTCCATGTTGACCGGGGAGTATGCGTGGAGAGCACAGGGAAGAGGCGTAGCCCCCGGGGATGCCTCTGCGCTCATTCGTGAGGGCAGGGAAACCTGGCCTGCCATAATGCAGCGGGCAGGATACCGCACGGCGGTGGTTGGTAAATGGCACTTGGGGCTGGGCGGTGATGCCGGTCCGGAATGGAATGGCGAGATCAGTCATGGTCCTTTGGACATTGGGTTTGATTATGCATTTATCCTCCCATCCACCGGAGACCGGGTGCCAACAGTATATGTCGAAGATAGGCATGTGTTGAATTTGGACCCCCAGGATCCCATAGAAGTGAACTACCGGCAAAAGGTGGGGGACCGGCCAACAGGCTTAGATCATCCCGAGCTCCTAAAAATGATGTGGTCTCACGGCCATAACCAAACCATCATCAATGGGATCAGCCGTATCGGGTATATGGCAGGAGGGGAATCAGCCCTTTGGAGAGATGAAGATTTTGCAGATGTTTTTGTAGATAAGTCGGTCCGGTTCATGACAGATGCTGGAGACTCTCCCTTTTTTCTTTTCCTAGCCACCCACGATATCCACGTTCCTCGGATGCCTCACGAACGGTTTCACGGCAAATCCGGCTATGGATATCGAGGTGATGCCTTGCTGCAATTGGACTGGACGGTCGGTGAAGTATTGAGTTTTTTGGATGAAAAAGCACTTGCAGAAAACACTATCGTCATTTTCACAAGTGACAACGGCCCGGTATTAGATGATGGCTACGAGGATATGGCGGAGGAGCTTATCGGTGATCACAAGCCTTGGGCTAATCTGCGGGGCGGGAAATACAGCACCTACGAAGCAGGTACCAAGGTTCCCATGGTGGTAAGGTGGCCTAAAGGTATTCGCTCAGGTACGGTTCGTTCGGCCTTATTTTCACAAGTGGATATGATGGGATCTTTTGCGGGATTTCTCAATGAACCGTACGATCGGAATCAGGCAGAAGATACGACGGATAGCTGGGAGGCGCTCGTGGGACGGGATACGGAAGGAAGGAATGGACTGGTTCAGGAGGCGATACAGGGCGTACTCAGTTATGTCAGTAGAGACGGCTATAAATTCATTCCTGCCCACCAAGGGCCAGAATTGGTGCCTTGGGGTACCGGGATCAGTACCGGATTTTTGCCGGAAGACCAATTGTTTTATTTGCTGGATGATCCGGGCGAGAAAGTGAGCATTGCAGCTGCCCAACCTGATAAGCTAAAAGAACTGAAATCATTGCTGGATGCTGTGCGGAAGCCAATTGAAAAAAAATAACCAACGAGTATTTTCACCTTAAACGAAAACTCCCTTTCACCCAGGGTTGGGGAAAGGGAGTTTTCTAGGTGGTTGGTACGGCAGAAGGCGCAGATACTTTTTCGATGATAAAGGTTCTTTTTCCTGCGGGCAATTGCCATTCGAACTCCTTGCCTTTCTGAAAGCCGATCAGGGCTACACCCAGTGGCGAAAGAATGGAAACACGCTGCTCCTGCAGGTTAGCCTCGCCGGGCAGGGTAAGTGTCAGACAAAGTTGCCGCTTGGAGGTAATTTCTCGCACTTCAAAGTAGGAGCCTAGCTGAATGACGTTCTGGCTGATTTTGTCGTCCTCGACGATTTTGGCTCTGCGCAATTCGCTCTGAAGCGTCCCCACTTCCTTGGTTCGCTGGGTAGGGTGGATGCCTTCGATCAACGCTTTGATCGTTTCATAGTCGCTTTTCTTTAAAATAGGTGTCATCATGATGTTTGGAATGTTTAAAATAATGTATGGATATGCCCATTGCTAGGCGGATGCAAATGCGTGCAAGTAGGAGTTTTCCCCTGCTTCGTAAGTACTAATAAAGGTGAGAGCAGGGGGTTATATTACAAAGGCTTTTTGGTGGGTATGGAATAGGCATACCTTTTTCAGGCCCGGTTTGCCGGACGAAAAAATCTTATTTGCGGTATCGTAAAGTCCTTTCCTCACGTGAGTTAAACGCCTGTTGTAGTTGAGACTATAAAGAAAGGAAAAGTTAGTCATAAAAGTTCATATTTGAAAGGAATATGTTGTGCTCGTTGATTAAGTCTGAATACCCTGCACCGTGGTTTCTTGTTTTCAAGGTCATTGGTGCACGGATTTTTTTGTTAAATTCGGCTCACTGAAATTTTTTTTCAGTGAGCCGGTGTATTTTGGGTTTTCATATTCCACAGGAAATGATCCACCCTCTCTATACCTATATAGTCAAGCAGCTTTTCAGCATGCAGCTCTCGCTGCCCACCAAACTTTCGTTTTTCGGTTGGGTGGTACCTTTTATGCTTCCTTTCTCGCTTATCGCCGCGTTTTTTCTCTATAATCTATGGGTGGATTTTAGCTACCTGTACCTTTACTCAGCCTTTCTGATTTGTTTGGTATTGTTTAGTATGGCAAAATTCAACGGCCATGCCTATTTGGATCCCATTCACCTGTTTCCGTATGGTTTAGATCCTTTCAAACGACGGGCCTTGGTTTTTTTGACAGCGCTCGGAGGCCTCGGCATGTTTTTGTTGGTTTTTTTTGGTGTGATCTTGGGTATTCACGCTGCAAATCCCCTACGTGATGTGTCATTGCTTGTTCTTTTTTATGCAGCGTTTATGGCTTTTGATACCGCTATGCAGGAGCCAAGTTTGCGGATTAAGTGGATACGGATCATTTATCGGTATGTCTACTTTTTTTTCCTCCCATTTTGCTTTGCCACTACCCGGTTTTTTCCTTATAATTTCGATGACAGTGTTGCGCAGGCTGCCTTTCAGCTGCGTACAGATGCTTGGTATTTGGAGAACTATGCTCTCTTGTTGGGTGGCACTGCGTTTGTTTTAGCTTGTGGAATTTTCTCGTTTTTTGTCCTTGGCAGTATTTCCCAAACCCGAAAACCCTTTATCAGGGAATTCAATGATTTCAACCAATTTTTTTAGGAGGCAATGATGTTTAGATTGTTATCGGCCATGAGTATATCCGAAGGATTTCTGTTGAAGTCACTGCTGGTAGGATTGGTGGCATTACCATGCTACTTGGTAAACCCCTATGTGCCGGTGATAGTGTTGCTTGGACTAATGATGAAAGCAATCCTAGAGGTATATTTCCCTACGGAGGGAGTGTATGTGAACTATCGTCTATACGGTAACAATTTTTTGAGTATCGTACGCCAGCTAGATGCTTTGCTGTTTATGGTGCTCAATGGGTTGAATTTGATGGGCATGGCGGTACTCGTTGCCCTGAACCCCGCGCTTTCCTTCGGGATGGTGTTTCCCCAGACGGGGTTCTTTAACGGAGTAATGGTGTGGATCCTGATTTATACGCAAACATTGGCTGTTTATAGTTTTTACACTGGACGGCCCGAGGTGCTTCGAAGTGTTTGGGTGCTTTTGTCAGGGGTGTTAGTGATGTGTTTGGGGTACTTGTTCTGGTTGTGGGTCGGATTTGAACAGGTAGGCAGATGCTTGATCCTAGGGTTGGCGCTCCTTAGCTTGTGGTATGTTCTGCCCATGCAATTGGCAGCTCGTATGAACAAAATAAATGGTGGATTATGATATCGGTGAGAAAACTTTATAAAAATTTCGGAAAGCAAAAGGTGTTGGGAGGGGTGGACCTTGATGTATCCCCGGGAGAGGTAATGGCACTGGTAGGAAAGAACGGATGCGGAAAGAGTACCTTGATACAGGCGATTGCTGGCCTGATTCCGGTAGATGCTGGTACGGTAATCATCGATGAGGTGCCCATTGGCACCCGGTATCATCCGGTATTGAGGCGGGTAGGCTTTGTCTTTGACCAGCCGATTTATGTGGAGGGGTTCAGTGGGTGGAAGTACTTGGAGTTTTTGTCGAGGCTATATGGATTGGATAAGACCGAAAGTCAACGAAGGGCCACGGAGCTATTGGAGTTTTTTGATCTACCGAAAGACAAAAAGAAAATTACAGATTATTCCAAGGGCATGAAGAAGAAGGTTTCCTTTGCTGCCGCCTTAATTCATAAACCCAGATACCTGATACTGGACGAACCCTTTGACGGGATGGATGCAGCGACCGTGTTAAAGGCCAGTGAGCAGCTACGCAAACTTGCCGTGCAGGGAACGGGTGTTTTGTTGGTCACCCATCACAACGGGCTGATTCGAGACCTTGCCACAACAGTGGCCACCATGGAGCAAGGTAAAATCCGTCAGGTTCAGCCGGTAGAAGTTTGGTGGCAGGAGCTTCCTTCCCTTCTACGAAGTGCGGCACTTACAGACTTTTCGGGGGATTGAGGGCGTTGGAACCGGATTATTGGAAGGGGTTGCCAGTTGCGTGTAGCGGTTTTGACCTGTAGCCAATCAAAAAGTGCAGACACTGCGTTCTGGTTCTCACGGTATTACATACGCTTATTATTTTGGTTGTCGTAGTTGCCTAAAGGTTAGTGCCTTTAACAACTGGGTCAGCGGTCCCTTTGAGTCTTGACCCATCAGTAAGTTGAATATTTTTTATAATGTACATGAATCGTGTGAAATTATATTGGTTTGTAAAAAAAATACCAAATTGCAATGTGAAAAGCCAATCACTCGGTATGGACGAAGCAGCGATGCTGGAAAAGCAGGGGGTGATGTAAGAGTCCGGGTGTATGCTGTTTACTGGTTTCGGCTTCCGATTCAATCAAAGTGGCAGGGAATGAAAACGGTGAGCGGGTGGACAGCGCACCTCGGATGGGAAGAATGCTGGACGGTGGACCTATGGAGGCTGTGGGGTTCATCAGATTGACCTTGCCCGGTGTTGGCTTGGTTTCAATGGGGTATTTAGGTATACCTACCTTTGAGGTTCGTAATTCACATTCCACTTAGTAACTCCTTCGATATCCGGTAAAGCGATTCGGTCAAGGGCTTAGGTTTGTTTGGCTTCATGTTCTTTACAGTCTATTCGAAGATGTCTTTCTTGTAGAACTCTTTTAAGAAGGTCACAGTAGTGTTCACCGTTTCTGATCTGATAACTTGCACAGCTAAAACACATTCGTTGCATGGGAATCAGACCACTTGCTTGTAGGTCTTTGATCGTTTTGAACAAAATCCCATAAAAAATTTCCTTTTGATCTCTTGTGTATTTTCCGATCACCTTTGCCATGGGGTTGGCCATTTGGGCAGCATCTTGTGCTTGGTCTTTGCCTTTAGAAGTAAGATTTAGAGAAAAGCTTCTGGAATCACTGGGGTCAGATACCTTTCTGATGAGACCTTTTTGGATCAAAGCTTTAACTGAATCACTTATGGTCGCCTTGGTCAGATTAAATTCCTGTGCAAGATAACTTACTCGGTGCATCTCAGGGGAATGATACAGCAGGAAAACCAAAATCTGAAGTTGGATAGGGCTCAAATTGGTTTTTTTGGACTGCTCCAATTGCATAGACTTGAATACCAAAGAGATTCTATCCAAAGTGAAGGTAATCTTTGCATCCAAATTGTTTTCCTGCTGTATGGGATCAAAAGGGGAGGACATCATGTACAGTTTTCCATTTCATAAATATAGTAACCTTTCTCCATGATGGCGGTTTCCCAATCCGGTTTGATGGTTTCTATATGGCAAAACTGACATTCCTTGGAAGTGATTTCCAAATCCTGCAAGTATTTGCCTTGTAGATACTCTTTTCCAAAACCATAAATAGTTTCCGGATTATCGGTTTCCTGGGGAACGATGATGTCAAAATGCATCAATTTACCATCTTCCCTTTTTACATAGGTGTCCCAAACTGCTACTTTCATATTTTAAGATTTAAAATTCGCCTTCATTAATATAGGGATATGTCCAAGTGATGACGGTCAGGGTCAGCGCCTTGAACCAGGCGTTGTACATGTTTTTCACCTCTTCTTGACTATTGCCTTTTTTTGCCAAAAATGACTTGATCGTCATCGTGAGGGGAACAATAAAGGCTACCATATAACGATAGTGAATAATTGGCACCGCATCTACACCATCTGTTTGATTCTTTTTGGATGTGTGGTGACGCTTGGCGATTTCATGCTGATAATCCAACCATGATTGATCATAAGGTTTTTGGCAAATATCCAAAATCCACTGCCCAAATCTTGCTCTTACCGCTGACAAGTACTCCATGTTAGGATTGTCATTTTTTCCAAAATAACGGACCAAGTGTGCATGTCCTCCTACAAATCCATACCATAAGTCCAGAATGTCATTGACCTGATCTTTGAGGATTTCTCCGGCCTTTTGGAGATTGGCCTGATCTTCATCCGACCATAGCACGGTCTGCTTTAATAAACCCAAATCCTCCAGACTGATGGGAGAAGATTCCAATCCTGACTTTCCGTAGTCGTATCCTTTGATGTGTTCCATGATTGTTTTGTTTTAGTGATCCCCAAATATAGTTAGGAATCCTAATTAAAAAAAATATAGTAGACTTTTAATTCCGATAAAATTGTCGGAAAATAAATATTCCTTACATTTGTCATATAGTCGGGTGACTAAAGTCAATAAAATCAGCAGATGTTTTCAAAAGCTTGTGAATACGGAATCAAGGCAATGCTTTATGTGGCAATACAATCACAGGAGGGTAAACGCGTGAAAACGGGCGAGATAGCAGAGAAAATCGGCACACCTGAAGCATTTACTGCCAAAATACTGGGGGAGCTGGTCAAGCATGAAGTGGTAGAATCTCTCAAAGGACCCTATGGGGGATTTTATCTGGAGCCTGCCAAACAGGATAAAGTTAAGATCAGCGAAATTGTCAATGCTATTGATGGAGATAGTATTTACAAGGGTTGTGGTCTTGGACTTTCGGCCTGCAATGCTTCGGAACCTTGTCCCATGCATGATAAGTTTGTCCTAGTCCGATCTCAGCTAAAATCTATGCTGGAGACTACCAGTCTCAAAGATTTGGCCGAAGGTCTTGTGTCAGGCAAGGCTATTTTATTGAGATAAAAAAATTTGAATTTATTTCCGATAAATTTATCGGAAATAAAAATCTTATACTACAAAATAGGTATGGAATTGATATTACACCATCTATGTGCCTTAGGGCAAGTTAAAGCTCTCATGCTCCAGTTTATTATTTTGAATTCTTCCAGAGATCAGCTTTGGAGTAGTCCAGGAGTGATTGGTACTTTGTTTTTGATAGCCATCGTGTTGTTTATTGCAGTAGTCATTGTGGTTTTCCGGCTTTCGTCTTTTTTTGACAGACTACAGAAAAAGTCAGAAAAAAGCACCCAACGTGAAATCAAGCAGCAAATCATCAATCTAGAGGATGCAGATGTTGATGAAATTCTGGAAAGTAGGAAAGCAGCTCACCGGTACCAATTGAAAGGTGATGAATTGGGGAGCAGAGGCGAAATCAGGGATGAAAAAGGATTGGTGGACTATCTCACCGAAGACCCTGAAAATCCCATTGTGGATGAAAAGAAAAAATCACCCTTGAAAATGGAAGTGGCACCTGCGCTGAAGCAAATAGTTATTTGGTATTTGGCAGCCGGAGTATTTTGGTTGGTATTCGGATCACTTATAGGTCAATATCTCGGAATGAAGTTTATCTGGCCTGAAATGGATTCAGCAAGATTTTTATCTTTTGGGAGATTGAGGCCTGTACATACCAACGTGGTTTTTTGGGGCTGGGCTTCGATGGCAATGATTGGTTTGGGCTATTTCGTCGTAGTTCGGACATCTAACAATAAAATTTATCGTCCCTACTTGGCTAAGATCGCCTGGGTGCTGATGAACCTGGCAGTATTTTTCGGTTCAGTCTGTCTAATGTCCGGGATCAACAATGGAGGAGGCGAATACCGTGAATTTATTTGGCCGGTTGCAGCTTTTTTTGCAGGTGGTTTGATTCTGACTTTCTATAATTTTTACCGAACAGTAGCTACTCGTAAGATTTCCGAGATATACATTTCCAATTGGTATCTTTTGGGTGGATTGGTTTGGACCATTGTATTGGTCGTCATAGGATATTTACCCCAATTTCAAGATGGCCTTGGAGAGACGGTAATTCAGGGGTATTACATGCACCAAGGTGTTGGGATGTGGTTCATGACTTTTACCCTTGGTTTGATATATTATTACCTTCCGGCATCTCTCAATAAACCCATTTACTCTTATTCTTTGGGTGTATTGGCTTTTTGGACGCAGATGTTGTTCTATACACTTATTGGTACACATCACTTTGTATTCAGTCCATTACCGTGGTGGCTACAGACTGTGGCAATAGTATTCAGTGCAGGAATGTTTATACCCGTAGTTGCAGGCACCACAAACTTTCTATTGACAATGCGTGGTAGCTGGAGTGATATCAACAAGAGCTATGTGCTTCCTTTTTTTCTGGTGGGTGTGGTCTTTTATTTTGTGGGGTCTACTCAAGGGAGTTTCCAGGCCTTCCGGTTCACTAATTTTATCTGGCACTTTACCGACTTCAATGTAGCCCACTCTCACATGACGATGTATGGCATCATCACTTTTATACTTTGGGCATGCTTCTATGCCATTCTTCCTAAGCTGACAGGGCACGAACCTCCACAGCTTAATGTAGGGATTCACTTCTGGCTGGCATTTATTGGGCTCTTTGCCTATATGATTTCACTGATGGCAGGAGGGACACTCAGGGGGCTGAGTTGGATGGATAATGATCCGTTTATCGATTCGGTGATTTTAATGCGTCCTTACTGGGTTTGGCGGGCTATCGGGGGTTCCCTAATGTTCGTGTCCCATCTGATGTTTGCTTACAATTTTTGGGTCATGGTAAAATCCGATCCGAAAACAAAAGCCAAACATACCCAATCTCTGGAAATTGTACAGTCCTAAATTTTAGACGATGAACTTTCATAAAGACCATAAACTTCTGGTAGGTACTTCATTTTTGGGATTTCTTTTTCTGAGTATCCTGATAGCTGTGTTGCCTGCCATCCAATTGCAACAGGTAGAACCTTTGCCATCCATGCAGCCACTTTCGGTATTGGAAAGGGAAGGACTTCGCATCTATGTAGAGGAAAACTGCATGGCTTGCCATACCCAGCAGGTCCGCAATATTGAGATGGACAAAGCTTGGGGCAATCGGCCCTCTCTGGCTTCCGATTATTATTTCAGCAAAGTGAGAATGGATGTTTGGCGCCAATCCCCTTCATTACTTGGCAGTGAACGGACTGGACCAGATCTGACTAATACAGGTCTCAGGCAGCCTGGTAAAGAATGGCACCTGCTTCATCTCTTTAATCCCCGCACTGTGGTGAAGGAATCCATCATGCCTTCATACCCCTGGCTTTTTGAAATTAAAAAAACAGAAGCTGTGCTTAGCTCGGATATCAAGGTCGCTGTACCGGAGGAATATCTGCCCAGGCCAGGACACGCAGTAGTGGCTTCAGAAAAGGCCTTGGCCTTGGTGGCCTATCTGCAATCATTGAAGCAAGCTGAGTTGCCAGGTCCTGCAGAACGGGAGTTTATTCCTTCCTCAAGGAAAATCAAGACTTCAGAAGACAGTGGTGACCTGGGCTTGGATGGGCAAACTCTCTACATGCAAAATTGTGCAGCATGTCATCAATCAGATGGTAGTGGATTGACAGGGGCATTCCCGCCTTTGGCAGGTAGCGCAATAGTGAAAAATGATGACCCATCCCTTTTAATTCAGATCATTCTGGAAGGGTTTGATGCGCGGACCGAATATGGGGTAATGCAAGGATTCGGAGATATTCTCTCTGACGAAGAAATCGCTGCCATTGCCAATCACGAGCGGAAAAGCTGGGGAAATAATGCAAAACCTGTCAGTATAGAAGAAGTACGGAATATCAGAGAATATGTAGAACAATTAAATCAATAAGATATGACAAATGCAGGAAATGAATTGACAAGTTTGATCACCAGTACTCCACAAGAGGGGAGAGATTTGGCAGTCAAATTGGCACGGAAATCCATAGCGGCAATACAAACTGATCCAGAAATCCGGAAGTCTCTTAGGAAGTCCTATGCAGAGGATACTGCCCAGTTGATTGCATCTGCACAGGTGGTTGCTGTAGAATTTCAAACCATCGCCATGGCCAACAATTATTGGAAGTAAGAAGATGAAAAGACTTGCTTTTAAATTAATAATCTACTTACCATTGATGCTCTTTTTCCTACAGGGGAGTGTATTGGCCTGTGAAGTGTGTAGAAGAAATCAGCCTGAAATTTTACAGGATATTTCTCACGGTGTGGGCCCGCTTCAGTTTTGGGACAATGTGATAGTAGGGGGAGCTACTATTTTGGTAGTGATTGTGCTCTTTTACAGTGTCAAACTTTTGTGGAATCCTGGAGAACAGCATTCTTCCCATATCAAGAACTTAGTAAAAGATATTTAATATGGAAGACAATAGAATAATTAAGGTTTACCTAGATGATGATCCTCAGCCATTTGTGGAATTTGCTCCTCCTACCAAGTTTGTCTTGGATACAAGCAAGATTCCCGACGGTAAACATGAATTGAGAATAGTTGCGCGATCATCTTCCGGAAAAGAAGGGATAAGGACACTCCCTTTTGAAGTCAGGAATGGACCTTCCATCGCCGTGGTAGGGTTAAATGATGGCGAAGTGGTGAATGAAAAAGTCCCCATTACCATCAATTCTTATGGAAGCGAAAAGAATGATTTCTTTTTGATACGTGGATCAGAGACACCTAAAGGTATTCCGGCTTGGGTTTGGGCATTGGTGATCGGATTTGTGGGGTTTGCGATGTTTTATTTGATCATGTATTGGAGTCCCCAGTTTTATAAATCTTTCTTCTAGTGATGAAAAATTCGACTTATTTTAAAAAAGGGAGCCGGAAAACACCGGCTCCCACCATATTACCTACTTCACTACTTTGGTAGTGGTAGGCGTATAAAGTCCAAAGGTCAGCGCATTCAACAGCCCATCTACGAAGGATGCTTGTATCGGGAAGGGTTCATAGATCACGGTGCCGTTTTTCTCCACTGCTTCGTACAATGTGCCCTGAATGGAGCCTTGAAACGAGCCACCTACCTGGGTGCTGCTTTCCGTAATTTGGATGCTGCCATTGAAGTAGGGTTCTGATTTGTCGTTGTAGGCAGTGCTGGCAAAATTTCTATAGGCATCTATGATCTCAACTCCTCCATTTACCTCTTTGGAAAAGGGATAGTTTCCGTTTCCGCCAAAGCCGGGCACAATGAAGCTAAGCACGGCCTCGTAACCCGTTTGGTTGGGTTTGTACATGTGTATGGTGAGGACATTATCTGCTAGGCCAATCAGGGCAGCAGCGTTTCTGAAGTCGAAGGTGCCTACGCTAAAGCGGTTGTCAGGCTGTATGGATAGATGACTGAGAAGGAGAAATTTCCCTTTTCCCAGATTCAACTCTGCCGACACCATGATAGATTCCGCTTCCGGTGCCTCCAACGGTGCCGTATAGGTAGCCCTAGACCGGTGGCTGGACATCACCGATAGCCGTCCTTTTTCCGGTTGGGTACCGCTTGCTTTACCGTCAATAAGCCACTCTTTTACCAGCTGTCCCTTTATCGGGGAAGGTGGCACCAAGGGCGCCAATAGGTCCTGATTTTTTGGGTCCGATAGAAGGTTAAGTTCGTACTCGTATCCCAGCACTTCCAGGTCCACCGACTGACCGACGCCCAGGGATTTTTGCCCAGGTGCGATCATGGCCGAGGCGAAAAATGACCAACGGCTGAAATGGGGCAGTTTTGCAGTTAGGGTTTGGGCGGTTGTATTTACTTCCAGGTTGCGAAGCGCCTGCCAAACGTTCTTTTCGTCCTGAAAGGCTACATGGACCAGGCCGGCAAGTGTTCCTTCCATGGACTCATCGGTGTAGTGATAGATAAGTTCGACAGGCTTGGCGAACTGTGTGCCATCCGGTCCGAAATCAAAGGCCGTTCCCAATCCATGGTCGAGTGTGTGCGTGATGGCCTGTACACGGATTGTCGTGCTTTTATCCAGTGCACCCGGAGGGAATACCAGCTGGTAGGTGCCGTTATCCCATTGAATTGTCCCTCCATTTGGGCCGATTTCCTGTGTAATGATATCTCCAATCGGCGTACCGATCGCTGTTGGTGTACCTACAGGCATTTGGATGGGAGGGACGGGTAGGTTTCCGGTAACCTCTTCTACGCAGGCCAAACACAGTAGCGCAGCGCAGGTCATTATCAGTTGATTCTTCATGTATCGTAGTAGGTTTACGTTGCCTTGCTCAGCATAATAAGTAAGTTGTAAATCGAACAAATGATGGAATTTGGATGAGCTTCGTTGCTTTGCGTTAGCAGAACCACATGTTTGTGTTATCACCGTCGTTTTTTTGACAGAGGCTTTTTGCGGTGAAGGGATCTTAAACGTTGGATATAGGCATTGATTTTCTGTTGTTTTTTGATAAATTGTACCAGTGTATTTTTATGTGCCTTAAAAAATGAAGATAAGGTTTCGTCACTTCAGTTTGGGATGGGTTTGGCTTGTACTGTTCCTACCCGCATTTGCGTTTGGCCCGAAGGGTCAATTGGTTTACCACTGGATGGTGGGTCATATTCCAAGGGTTTGGACAGATGAAGCCATGAAGGATTGGGAACTTCCCCATGCAAACCCTGCCTTTTCTGCCGAGCCGGTCTCGGAGGAGTTTTATTACAACCTTCCCGAGCGGGTTATCTACAGGACCTATCCGGTATATCATCCCGACCATGAACCGGAGGGGTATTGGGAGTGGCTGCATGAACAGGAGGCTGAGGTTGTTTTTGACGAGGCGCAGCTGGTGACAGAGGAAGACTGGGTACAGGCTGGCGAGCTGCTTTTTGATTACCCCATCGATACGCTGGGAGCGGTCATCAATACCCAACATGTGCGAAATAGAGCGTTTTTCGAAACGACTGCCATGCCTGTCACTTCCGAAGGTATACTGCCTTTTGCCAAATGGGTGGTAGCCGGAAAAGGGAAGGTTTACCTAGGCAATCTCTCCTGCGGCATGTGTCATACCCGGGTTATGGATGACGGGTCGCTACTTAAGGGCGCACAGGGTAATTGGCCCGGTGACAAGGCATTTGCTTTTGCACTGGAAAGTGATGGCGTATCTGAGAGGGGTGTGCAGGGTGTGACCAATTTTTTATTTGGAAGCCCTTTTGCCGAGGGGGATCCCCATGGCAAGTTGATCGAAAGTGGCCGGGAGCAAATTCTTCACGCATACAAGGCCGTACCGGAAGGGGCTTTTGGTAGACAGGGAACCAGTATTTTGTATCCGCCACAAGCCCCCAATTTAATTGGTGTAAAGGATAGAAAGTACCTCGATCACGGTGGCTTGGGACAGCATCGGAGCATCGAAGACCTTATGCGTTACATCGCAATGAATCAGGCATTGGATTTTCTGAATTTCTACGGTGATTACAATCCACTGGGTTTGACAAGAGAACGGCTAAACAGCGGGGATCCTATCTTCTTTCCCGGTACCTACGACAGGCATTCAGATGCGCAGCTATATGCGATCGCCAAGTACGTCTATTCCCTCCAAGCTCCCGAAAACCCGAACAAGCCGTCAGAAATCAGTGAACGAGGTAAAGTCATTTTTGCCGACCAAGGATGTGTCACCTGCCACACACCGCCATTGTTTACCAATAATAAGCTTACCCCTGCGGACGGATTTTATATACCTGACAGGCATTACGACACCTACGATATCTTTGATATCTCTGTGGGCACAGATCCCGGGTACACGATGCATACAAGAAGGGGCACCGGCTATTACAAAGTGCCCTCCCTGCTGGGATTATGGTACAGGGGGCCATTTTTGCACGATGCCTCCTTGGCTAGGTTGGAAGATCTTTTCGATCCGAGGCGCCTCGAAGATGACTACGTGCCTACCGGCTTCAAACCCCATGATGTGGAAACCAAGGCGGTGCTTGGGCACGAGTTTGGGTTGGATTTATCAGAATCGGACCAAGCAGCTCTTATCGCTTACCTGTTGACGCTATGAGAAGGGGTGTGTTTTTTTTGCTGATCGGCTTGGGGTTGTCCTATATGGGATGGTCACAGTCCATTCAACCTGAGCAGCCTATACGCTTTCAGATCAAAAATGCGGGCATTACGGTGGAGGGTACTTTTTCCGATTGGGCCGTAGAAGTAGATTTTGATCCGAAGAAGCTGAAGCATTCCAGTATCAGAGGCACGGCCAATCCAACTTCCATCGATACAGGCATAAAGTTGCGTGATAAGCACCTATTGGGCCGGCAGTATTTTAATACCGGCAGTTTTCCGGAAATCCGTTTGGAGTCCAAAGCGTTTCGGGCAACTGGAAAGAATGCTTTTATTGGCGTATTTGATTTAACGATCCGGGATATAAGTAGGGAGTTAGAAATCCCCTTTACCGTGATCCAAGCCGGATCGAAACGAAGGTTCGCCGGTGAGTTTGTCATTGATCGCTTGGATTTTGGGCTTGGAGAAAAGAGTTTAGTGCTTTCGGACGAAGTGATCGTGAAGGTGGATTTTTAGTACAAATCAGGACGGTAGGAGATTGCAGTATCCAATGTGGATAGATACAACCTAATCCTAACATTTTATTGGATAATCCGTAACCACAAGAGTAACAATGGTGCTTTTTCCAACCCAAGCTAAATATGAAAAAAATCGGAATTATCGGTTGTGGAATGATTGCGGAGTATGGCCATATACCGGCCATTCAGCAGATTCCGGGATTGCAGGTGTATGCCCTTTATGACCATAGTTTTTCCCGGGCAGTTGAATTGCAGCATAAATTCCATATTCCCCATGCGTATCCTACGGAAGAGGAGTTTTTTTCTTCGGGAATAGATGCCGTGGTGATCTGTACCCCGGCACCGGTTCATTACCGAAACGTGGTAGATGCGGCAAGGCATAGCAAGCCGGTACTTTGTGAAAAGCCCCTCGGCATGAATGAAGAAGAGATGTTGGAAATGAAGCGGGTGATGGAAGAGGCTGGATGCATGCTGTTCACGGGTTTTAACTACCGTTTTAGCCAAAGTGCCAAAGATATTCACAGGCTTATTCGTGAAAAGGCTATTGGGGAGGTTAGGCTGTTGCGATTGGTGTATAACTGGCACCTTCATGGGAAGTGGCATTGGAACGAAAACGGAGAGCGGGTGGATAGTGCTTTGCGAATCGGCCGCATGGAGGAGGGTGGGCCTATGGTCGATTGTGGCGTTCATCAGATAGATCTCTCCCGTTGGTGGTTAGGGTCAGAGGTTGCCTGGCAACACGGCATCGGCGTATGGTTAGACAACTACGAGGCGCCGGACCACGTCTACCTGCACATGGCCCACGAATGTGGTGCCCATACCATGGTGGAGATGAGTTTCTCTTACAATACCACCTCCAAAGAACCCCGAACGCATTTTCAATACGAAATTATTGGGACAGACGGTGTGATTCGGTATAATCGGGAAGAGCATTCTTTTGAAGTCAGGAACTCCCACGGTACCCAACACCTACCATGGCACCCCGAAAAGAGTTTTACTGGTATGTACATGGAATTGGAAAAGGCACTTCAAAGCGGGGTACCCGGAGATCTTCCGACGCCTGATGACGGAATCAAGGCCACGCGCATCGCCAAGGCCGCCACCGAGCAGGCTATTCGAGAGCGGGATAAGCCGAGCAAGGGGTGTCCGTCTACCAAATCCCGAGCGGAAAGCGGTAGGCTATATCCTGATGAAGTTCCGATGGATTTTATGGATTAACCTGAAACTAGGCTTTGTAGAGACCTGGTAGGTTTCAAAAACCTACTAGGTCTAGGGTCTGTCTGTACGATATACCTAAAGCCAGCTGTTAGGGATTTGTTATCCCTAACCAAGCTCATAAGGATTTGCAATTCTTAAATCTAAGACAGTCTTTGAGTTCAATGGATTTATACCGGCTTTATTTTCAACAATTCAAGGAAAAGGTCCCACTCACTATTGAGGAACAAGAGCAGATTCAATCCTATCTTACCCTCAAGAAAATCAGTAAAAAACAATACTTTCTTCAAGAAGGGGAGGTTTGCAAAAGTTATGCGTTTGTAGAGAAGGGTTCTCTCAGGAAGTATTCCATTGAAACCGGGAACGAGCACATTATACAGTTTGCCATTGAAGGATGGACTGTTGGAGATTTGCTGAGTTTCCTTAGCGAGGAACCTGCCACTTACCATATTGACACGCTTGAAGATAGTGAATTGATCCTTATGAGTAAGTCAGCCCATGACGAGTTGCTCAGCATTCAGCCTAAATATGAGACCTATTTTCGCCTCCTAATCACTGGAGCCTACATCGCTCTTCAGCGACGCCATTCTTTTACCTTAAGTCTGCCTGTTGAGCAGCGGTACACGGACTTTGTAGAAAAATATCCGGAAATTGTTAAAAGGGTACCCCAACACATGATTGCTTCCTACTTGGGCCTTACACCCGAAACTCTCAGTCGGGTGAGGAAGAGGTTGGCCAAGGGTAAATAACTTCCATATTTTTTTCTTGACTATGGTCAATGGCTTTTCTTGATTTAGATCAATGGATGGGGCTTTGGCATGGGGTAATTTTGTAGCTGTAGTTTTGCAATTACTCAAAAGCAATAATCAAGATGATAGAACAAAACAATCCTTTATTATGCGACCTGGAGACAGGTTTATGTGAAATTCCTGATGCCTCAGAAAAAGTAGTAGCGAATGAGGAGGTGAATTCACTTGAAAAGCCTATTAAAGTACTCTACTATACAGACCCAATTTGCTCTTCCTGCTGGGGGATTGAGCCTCAGCTCAGGAAACTGAAACTGGAATACGGTAGCTATATAGATATCGAATACAGAATGGGGGGCTTGCTAGCAGACTGGAGTTATAACAGTGGAGGTATCAGCAAAGCTTCTGATGTGGCCCATCATTGGGACGAGGTAAGTTTGCATTATGACATGCCTATTGATGGAGATGTATGGTTGGAAGACCCTTTGGATTCATCCTACCCACCATCCATTGCCTTCAAAGCAGCCCAGATGCAGGATGAGCAACTGGCAATTTCCTTTCTTAGGGAAATTAGGGAAATGGTTTTTCTCCAGAAAAAGAATATTGGAAAGTGGGAAAATCTAGAAGCTGCTGCTGAAAAGGTTGGATTGGATCTAAGAAAATTCAAGATTGATTTTGAAGGCAAAGCGAAAGCTTTGTTTGAAGAGGATTTGGTGCTTGGTAGGCAGTTGGGCGTAAGAGGTTTCCCTTCGCTTTTTTTCTTGGATGGTCAGGGAAATACTGAATTCGTGTATGGCACCAAAGCTTATGCCTTCTATGAAATCGCTGTGCTCAAATTGGCTCCGGAAGCAAAGAAATCAGCGTATAAAAGAAACTGGGAGGCATTATTTGCGAAATATCCAACGCTAACTGTAAAAGAATTTGCGGAACTGTCTGGAAATGGCAGAGCGGAAGCCGAGGAAGTTTTGGGTGTTTTGACTACCCAAGGAAAGTTGGTAAAGCAAACTACCAAAAACGGATCTCTTTGGAGAAGAAAGACGGCGGAAAGAGAGAGGTAGAATAGATTTAATGAACCGGAAAAGATTTCTGAAGAACTTTAGCCATATCAGCCATGAAACTGAAAGAACTCAACAAGATGACTGCCCCGTTGGGCCACACCCAAAAAATGCCGGTGTTATTTCTTGGGCACGGCAGCCCCATGAATGCCATTGAGGAAAATGAATTTGTGGCAGGATTCAGGAATATTGCCAAAGAAATCCCAAAGCCAAATGCCATCTTGTGTGTCTCGGCCCACTGGGAAACACGGGGTACCTTGGTTACAGCCATGCAACATCCGCCCACCATCCATGATTTTGGAGGTTTTCCCCAAGCACTTTTTGATGTGCAATATCCAGCGCCTGGCAGCCCTGAGCTTGCAAGTGAAACGCAGGGATTGATTACAAAAACCAAAGTTGAACTGGATGACAAGTGGGGACTTGACCACGGTGCCTGGTCTGTGATCAAGCATTTGTATCCAAATGCAGATATCCCTGTGGTTCAGATGAGCTTGGACTATTACCAGACTCCGCAATACCATTATGAGCTTGCTGCTGAGTTGAAGTACCTTCGGGAAAAAGGTGTACTGATCATTGGGAGTGGAAATATGGTGCACAACCTTAGGATGTTGGCCTGGGGCAAAATGAATGAAAATTATGGTTTTGATTGGGCTTTGGAAGCCAATGAAGCAATGAAAAACTTTATTCAGAATGGAGACCACCGTTCTCTTATCAATTTCCGTTCGCAGGGCAAAGCTTTTGATTTAGCCATTCCCACGCCGGAACATTATCTGCCTTTGCTTTACACCTTAGGCTTGCAGAAGAAAGGAGAGGAATTATGCCTTTTTAATGACCAAGCCGTGGCAGGTTCGCTGACCATGACATCGGTGAAGATCGGGTGATTGTTGTAGGATGATGCAGTTTGTCCATCCATCTCCCCTGCATAATCACACCCTTCAACACTGCGCTTAGTCGTTTTTGTTGGTTCCGACCATGATATTCTTCAATTATAAGCATCAGGGTTTCTGGAAAAACCACGCATTGATCCATTACTAAAACCAGAAATGGGCCGCTTACACGAAGCAGCCCACATCCAGATTCTCCACCTAGCTCATGCGGTTCTTTTCACAGCAAGCCAATTACCACGCCGGTGTAAAATTCAACCCAAACACTCCCCCGGACCATTGTCTTTGCCAAGGCACAGCATAGAAGGCCTCTACGATCAGATAACCAAGGAGATTGGCTCTTATCGAGGCACCAGTGCTTGCTACGGGTCTCCGAACCAACTCCACCTCTCCCGGAAGACCTATAGGAGGATTTACTAGTCCACGCCCATCCCATGCCATCCCGCTGTCTACAAAGAGGGCCAGTTCCGTGGGTAGTAGTTGAGATCTAAGCATGGATAGCCTTTCGGGTCCGGAAATGGGATACCGCATTTCAAAGTTGGCCACAGCCATTTTGTTTCCGGTCAGTTGGTTCAAGGTGAAGCTACCCACCTGATTGATGTTGTTTTGTACAAAGGAGTTGCCCGTGAAGCCCCGCACTAGGGTAGGCTGACCGATATACAGTGGAGGCAGCATATTTCTTCTCGCATCTTGCCCGTATCGCCCATAGTGGTACACCCGGGTGGCTAAGGTGACAGGTGCTATTCGGATATACCTGCGATAGTCGGCCAGCGCGGTATAGAAGTTGGTGGCACCAAAGTACCTTTCCACATCGAATCGGAATCGGGTACCCTTCAAGGGGCCAACGGTACCGAAGCTGGTGTTATCACCCACATAGGCAAGGTTCACCTGCCCTACGTTAAACCCCGGGGGAGAAGGTTCCCGTGTACGGCGTTCGCCGACCAACATGCCCCGATGGTAATAATTATTTACCCTGTCCACCCGGAAATGATAGTGGGTGAGGGAAAGCCCTCCTTCGAACCTTAGGGCACGTGAAAGCGGGTAAATACCGAATCCACCAACACGGGTTTCGTACGTCCTTATCAAATCCAAAGCCCGGTTGACAACCGGTAGTTGCATGCCTTCCCGCGTGAGGGTATCCAAGAATACGCTACTCGTAGCGGATTGATAGGGGACATGCGAAAAGAGTCCTCCCCAATAGATGGGGTTTTTTCGGTTGACATAAGCACCTTGTAGGCCAATGTCAAAGATTTCCCCGTTGAGCGAAACCGCGGTGAATACTTGATGGTTGCCTAGGATATCACTAAACAGCGCATTTACCCCACCGGCTAATCCTGTGGCAAATGACCCTCCAACCATGTTTATCTCCCCTGTATTTCCGATATAGTCTAACTTGAATTTTGGGCGGAAGGGCATATCCATAAATTCTTCTTGGTCTACCGAGAAGGTGCTGTCAAAGTTATCCAGTCTATCGGCTTTCTCCACGATAGGCAGACTATGTACAGGAGGCAGTGTGCCTGCTCTTTTGTCTACTCGCTTACCGTCCGATTCTTTGTAGGAGACATAGAAATCTGCTGGATCCGCTCTATAAATATGGTATTTTCCATTTCGGTACAGCGAATAGGCCATCAGTCCATTGTCCCGTGCTACCGAGAGGGCGGGGGACCAGTTGGTAATTCCGGATATGCCCGTGAAGTAGCTGGTAAGCCGGAACATCTCGTCGCGGACGATGCTGTATTCATAGAGGTCCCGGAATCCGTCCGCATTGGATAGGAAATACAGCACATTTCCATCCGTACTGAATTGGGGGTTCATATTATCGGCACCCGGGAAGATGTCCAGTACACTCACTTCATTGGAATTGAAATCCAACAGACAGAGGTTAAATCCCCGGTTATTAAACCCAAAGGAATCCGACGGAGTATAACGATCCGATACGAAGGCGATCCAGTTTCCGTCGGGTGACCAAGTGGGCTGAATATCCGAGTGGTGGTCATCTGTCAATTGCCGGAGTTCCCTCCTGTCAAAATCGTATACATATAGATCAGACTGCCCGTCTTTTAGTCCGGTCATGACCATGTAGCGGCCATTTGGGGACCAGGAAATGTAATTGAATGCTTCCAAACCCGGCATCGGAATTTCTCGCAGGGTGTTGCCGGAGGCCACATCCACGATCACGAGCTGATTTCTGCCTTTGCTATATACGGTATAGGCAAAACGTTTGCTGTCCGGAGAGAAAGTGCCTACTGACTCAATGAAATTGAAGTCATCTACGTGCATAGACTCCAAATGAGAGGTGAGCTTTCGTACGATCCGACCGGACTTTACCTCCACTAAAAAGATGTGTATGGCAAACAGCGCTTTTTCGGAAATAAAGGCCATGTACTTTGCATCCGGGCTGTATACCGGGGAAAGGTTAATATTGCCGGTGTTTTCGGGGTGAAACCATGCTAAACCCACCACTTCGGTGGTGTCCTGCGCAAAAGGTTCGTAGTAGGACCGTAGGTGGTTTGCCCATTGGACGGAAAACTGCTCCTCGGTCAGGCCTAAGACCCGCTCCAGCGCTCGTTCATATCCCAAAGCAGCACTGTGTAGAAACAGGTCGCGGATAATTTCCTCTCCCCAAATGCCCGTGACATAGGCCCAAAAGGCATGTCCAAAACGGTATGGGAAGAACTCAAAGCTATTGGTCATTTGCCGGAGGGTGGGGAAGCGGTTCTGGGCAATGGCATCACGCATCCACATCGCTGTGTGGGGATGTTCCCTTCCCAGGGACATGTATTCCGCCATGCCTTCTATCATCCAAAGGGGGATATTGCGCATAGCGGCAACACCCAAGGTATCGTTGGAACCCAACATCCGGAATTGGAGTGCGTGTACCATTTCGTGCCCTACGATATGGCTGTTTTGGGCAGAAGTATGGTTAAAGGGCATGACCACCCTGTTTTTCATGCTTTCTGCAAACCCTCCTGTTCCTACGGAAATTTGACCGCTGGTCGTGTTGGTCTGCTGGAAATCCGCGTGGTGGTTATAAAAGATGATGGGGTTTCTGACGGCAAAGGAGTCTTTCAGTACCTCCAGGTGCTTTCGGTACCACCACTCGTGCCACTTGCCAAGTCTTCTTGCCGTAGAGTCATTTTCTAGGTAGTGGTATAAGTCAAAGTTTTGAGTTTGTAATAGCTTGGCCTCATTTCGTTTGAACCGGGGCTTGTTTCTTCCAAAATACTGTGCATAGGCATCCACTCCAAGTAAGCTAATTAGTAAGAGGCAAGTGATTCCCTTCTTTGCAAAAGCACAAATGGCCGATTTTATGTAGACATAAATTTCCCAGGTCATCATTGACAATAAATTTTTATCCAGAAATAGAGTTGAAATCAGGCCCGCCTACGTGCAGTTAGGTAGGACGCCAACGATGCCCCGTTTGATGGGGTGGTTCACAACGACTGTTCGCAAGTAACTGAAGTAGGGAAGCGCAAAGGGCCTATGAATGATAAGCAATTAGTTCAGGGTTTCCTCTCGGATGGAGGAAACCCTGCAAGGGGACGATTATTAACGTCCGTCGGGAGCGGTGTTGATGAAATACGGTGTTTTGCCGTCGCTAATAATGATCTTAGTGGCGGGAGATGTTGCCAGATCTGACAGTGTTTCCAAACTGCGTAGTTCGATAATTTCCTTGGTCAAGCCCTCGGCAATGATCATCTGTGCGTCACGCTTTCCTTCTGCTTCGATGCGTCTTCGCTTGGCTTCCATCTCTTCTCGTTGGAGCACGAATTCCATTCGCTGCGCATCTTGGTCCGCGGTAAGCTTATCCTCAATAGCCCGACTTAATCCGGCCGGCATGCGGATACTCTTCATGAGAACCGATTCGATTAGGAATCCCCTATGTTCCAGTACTTCCACCATGCGTTCCTGTATGGCGCGTTCTATGGTCGCTCTCTGTGCGGTATGCATATCCTGTGCGATGAAGCGTGCAGCAATGTCTGCAGCAGCTGAACGAAAGACGGGTAGAATCATGTCTTCTTCGTAAGTTACGCCCACCTCAGTAATGATTTTCGGAAAGTCGGATTCACGGATGCGATAGAGGATGGATATTTCGGATTGAATGGTCAAACCCTCCCGGCTAGGTAAGTTTAAAAATACCTCTAGGTTATTTGTCCGGATAGGTGCTTTGATGAACTTAGCTACAACCGGATTATACCAGTACATCCCTGGTCCATACGTGGATTCGGACAGGCGTCCGAACGTTTGTTTTACACCTACTTCGCCCTGCCTCACCACTCCCGGTGCGCAGGAAGCCAGCAACATCATGGCAGCGGCGGTTGCCAATAGCATCCTCTTTTTCATAGTTTGTACATTTTATAGTTGGCTTAATCAATTTGTTCTTTTCAGATTACTAATACCTACTTTTTGTAAGGTATACTTACGAATCGAACGATTTAAGATCAGTATAAAATGCTACATAGAGGATAAACGGTTGATTTTGAAACTAAACGGATCTAAATAAGCTGTGAGGTATTCAGGAATTAGTACGGAGCTTGTTTTTGGAAGGTTGCCCCGGCGAATATTTTTTTTTGGATTGGGGCGTGATTGACACAGACTTTGGCCTCACGGTGCTAGCATTATTGGGTGTAGCGACGTATCCGAACGAACATCTTTTTGGGGCAATGTCTACTTGCTGCTATTCGTTCATGAAATGGAGGCCTTTTCCATGCTTTTCCAAAAGAACATGCTATTTTTGATAAAGACATTCAAAATTAATTTGTTCAAAATTCAAGTTGCATAAAGACAAAATATGAACAATCTCCAGCGACTGCTTCGCAATGCCCCACTTGCTATCCTATTGATCACTTGGTTTGTGTCCTGCCAATCCGTTAACACGGACCAAGGGTCGACGGTCCAATTAGATAACTTAGAAAAACACATTCAGGTCCTCTCCTCCGACGATTTTATGGGCCGCATGCCCTTTACCGATGGAGAAACCAAAACGGTGGCCTACCTGACCGAACAGTTTACCGCCATGGGGCTGACACCTGGCAACGGCGGCAGCTTCGAACAGGCCGTGCCGCTCAAATCGGTCACCACGCAGGCAAATCCTGAGATGGACGTTCGGGCCGGCCAGGTATCCCATGTTTTTGAGGGGCTGAAAGATTACGTGCTCTGGACGCAGCGTACAGAGGCTTCTCTTCAAGTGGAGGAGGCCGAACTGGTTTTCGCCGGTTTCGGTATCGTGGCACCCGAGTACGGCTGGAATGACTACCAAAACCTGGATGTGGAAGGAAAGATCGTGCTGGTACTCGTGAACGACCCCGGTTTTGGATCGGACGATCCGGCATTTTTCAAAGGCAATACCATGACCTACTATGGACGTTGGACGTACAAATACGAAGAGGCTGCCCGGCAGGGTGCCTTGGGTTGTCTTGTTATCCATAATACCATTCCTGCAGGGTACGGGTTTAATGTGGTCCAAAACAGTTGGAACACCACGAAGCTCTACCTGGATGCCAAGGATGGCTCGGAGCCAAATTTGAGTGTGGAGGGATGGGTCTCTTATCCCATGGCTACCAAATTATTCGAAATGGCTGGGTACAATGACCGGGAGCTGCTGGCAAAGGCAAGGAGTAGCGAATTTACTCCCATTCCCCTGGGGCTGCTTGCGAGTACCGATATGGAAGTAGCCGTTGCCTACAATACCTCCAAAAACTTTGTCGCAACGATTCCGGGCGCCACGCGGCCCGAGGAATACATTGTCTATACCGCTCATTGGGATCACCTGGGCATAGGCAAGCCGGACGAAAGAGGAGATTCGATTTACAACGGCGCCCTGGATAATGCAAGTGGTACAGCGGCCCTACTGGAAATTGCCCGATTGTTTGCCGAGTCACCGGAGAAGCCCGACCGAACGGTGGTGTTTTTAGCTGTAACAGCCGAAGAGCAGGGGTTGCTGGGATCTGCCCACTATGCCCAAAACCCGGTATTTCCGCTGGATAAGACTGTGGCCAACATCAACATGGACGGAATCAATCCGTATGGAAGGATGCGCGATATGGAACTGGTAGGTATGGGGCAGTCTGAATTGGAAGACTTAGCAGCTGAAGAATTGGAAAAGGAGGGTCGCTACGTGGCGCAGGAGTCCAATCCGGGTGCGGGCTTCTATTTCCGTTCCGATCATTTCAATTTTGCGAAAGTAGGGGTACCCGCTCTTTATATGGGTACTGGTATCGATCATGTGGAAAAGGGGAAGGAATATGGCAAGGAACTGGCGGATAACTATGTGGCCCAGTACTACCACAAGCCCTCCGACGAATACGATCCAGACCGCTGGAACCTCGAAGGTGCCGTGGAAGATGTGGGTATTTATTACCGTGTGGGTCGAAGATTGGCTTTTTCTGATCATTGGCCGGCATGGAAGGAAGGTTCGGAGTTCAAAGCCATACGCAAAAAATAATATTTAAATAATTAGTTTTAACGAATTAATTAAGTAAATTATGACTTCATTAAACTCGCCTGCCGATGAAGCCTATCGCTCTTTTTGCCGCCCTGCTGACCCTATTGCTGTCCAACCTGTCCTGTAAGCAGTCAGGGGAGGGGCATTCAGTCCTCAAATCCATGGAGTTTGTCCTGGTGGACTCCTTGGTATTTGATCATCTGGGTCCCTACAACCTGCTGGATTACCATAAGGACAAGGGTTTGTATCTGTTTTCTGCGAAGCTGTTAGAGGGAACCTACTACTTGGTCAACGACGCCGGGGAAGTGGTGGCTGAAAATTCGCTGGCTGACGGCCCCAACGGGTTTGGCATGGTGCTTCATCGGGCGGGCTTTGTGGGTGACGAGGTTGTGTTGGTAGGCACCAATCGGGTGTTTGTATACGATCTTCAATTGGTGCGACAGCGCGATTACCCGTTTGAGCAAGAGGTTCGTTTTCGGCTGGCACATGCAGTTCGCGATTACTTGTCGACTTTTTTGCTGGACGGTAAAGAGTGGCCCTTGGTCAATATCAGCGAGCAGATCCTTCCCCGCTATCCGGTGGATTATTTTGACACCTTGAACTTGGTGCACCTGATGGATGTGCAAACCGGAGAGGTCCGCGAGGGCGGAAAACTGGATGCACAAAGTGCCTTTATGCAGGGGCAGCTGAGTCCCTGGAATGACAAGCCCGTGTACTTTTCCGATCGGGAATCCGACCTGATCAGCGTCATTCTATTTGGAGACTCGGTGCTGTATCAGATCGATCCCCGTAAAGGGTTTGCAACGGTAAACCGTATTTCTGTACCCCGAATCCCACCGGATGTGTGGCATGGCATTCCCATGGAGGATGCAACAATGGAAAATGTACGAGCAGGCAGGCTTAAATCCCTGCTTAGTGGCACTTTTTTCAATATGATGGGAAAGGGAAATGCGTTTCTGTTGGCGTACAGGACCGGTGGTGATGGCAAGCTTTTGTCTGAAGAAATGGACAACGAGTCCAGGCAAAAGTTTCAGGAAACCCGAAAAGTTTTTTACATACCCATACGGGATGGACGGGTGGAGGGCGATCCCGTTCTCTGGAATAATCCGGGAGATCTGGTACTTGGAGTGGGTGAAAACCGCTACCTACAGTATGCAACGGATCAAGCGGTCTTGCACGATTACGAAAAAGATTATCAGTGTTATTACATTTTTGAGTTACGGGAAAAGTAGCCCTAACAATGGGCTGAACCACTGGTGTTTTTTAAGGTTGGATATAAGGTCAGAAACCGCTATCTTTTTGACGGTTATTCTTATGTAGACGTATGTCCCTTTCTTTCCTCCGCCTTTCCGTTCTTCCACTGGCCACTTTCCTTTTTTGCTACTTGCTTCCTTACGTCCATACTTCGGCACAAGGACTTCGTGCCGCTGTAATCAAGACCGACATCACCCCCGAGAATTCCCAATGGCTGGTAGGTTATGGGCCGCGCAAGTCCACCGGCATCCACGACCGCATCTATCACCGGGTGTTGGTATTGGATGATGGAAGCACTACCTTTTGTCTGATTTCCTCTGATATCTGTTTGGTGTCACCTGCGGAATACGACCGCGTGGCGGCACGTGTCCAACAGGAGCTGGGAATTGAGCCACAGAACCTTTGGTGGACGGTAACCCATACCCATTCGGCACCTGAGGTAGGTCCGCCTGGCTTGCCGGAGGTGTTTATGAGTGAACGCTACGAGCACGAATGGGACCACGATTATACCGCGCTGGTGGAGGACAAGCTGGTATCTGCGGTCAAGGAGGCCTTGGCTTCTCTGGTTCCAGCTAAGCTGGGCATAGGATGGGGCCATTCCAACGCAAACATCAACCGACGGGCTATTGGTCCGGACGGTAAGGCCTCCTTGGGACTTAATCCGGATGGGCCTGTGGATCGGCGCATCGGACTGATCCGGGTAGATCATCGGGATACCGATTTCCCCTTGGCATTGGTGGCCAATTACGCGATTCACGGAACGGTGCTCGGACAGCCCCATACCGAAATCAGCGGAGATGCTCCTGGCATCGTAGCGGCCTATGTGGAGGAAAAGATCGGTGCACCCATGCTCTTTATCAACGGTGCGGCCGGTAATATTGCGCCTATCTATAGTACGTACGCGAACCCCCGTGCAGGCCACCTTTCTCAGTTTCAGGTACTACTTGGGGATAAGATTTTAGATGCCAACCAGCAGATTGTGGGTACTTCTTCGGAGGTTTCACTCACATCAGGATCCGTTACCGTGCTGACACCGCGCAAGGAGAGTCTGGGGTGGCCGGAAGATTTGGCTGCATACAGTTCGAAAGCGACAGATGGTACCCCAATGATACGGTTGCCCATTCGTTTTTTACGTGTAGGCGGGCAGTTGGCCATTTGGAGTGCACCGCTGGAGTTGTTTTGTGAAATTTCCAATGAAATTAGGGATCAGTCTCCCTTCGATTATACCTACTATTATGGCTATGCCAATGGTTGGCTCGGCTACCTGCCCACGGCGGCCGCTTATGCCGAAGGAGGCTACGAAACCGATGTGGTTTCTGCCTTCACCCCCCGCGCAGGTCAGGACCTGATACAGGCGGTGCTTGGTTACCTGCACGGGGAATTGAGGAACCGAAAACAAACACCGCCTTCGGCAGATTAATTCCTTGCACCACCTTTAAGCCATTGTCAGACCACTAATTGATACATCCATGACACTTCCTGCGTTTCGTCCACTATCCCAGCGCTTTTCGCTTTTTTCCCTACAAATCCGTTGTACTGCCTGGATGGGTGTTTGTACTTGGAGATCCTTCAGTCTCGTTGTATGGGTGCTGGCAATCTCCTGCAAGGGTGCCGACCGGGCAGATCCGCTGCCTTCCCAATCAATCCGATCTTTTGAACTGATGGAAGGTTTTCAGATCGAGTTGATCGCCTCGGAGCCGTTGGTAGCGGATCCCGTGGATATGGAAATTGACGAATATGGCAGGATGTACGTGGTGGAGATGCACGGGTACCCCTTGGACGTGACGGGAACCGGCAAGGTGAAGTTGCTGGAAGATACCAACGGCGATGGTATCATGGATAAAAGCACCGTGTTTGCCGATAGCCTGATTCTTCCAACGGGGATTATGCGCTGGAAACAGGGAGTCTTGGTGACAGATCCGCCGCACGTTTGGTATTTAGAAGACACCGACGGCGATGGCCGTGCCGATCGAAAGGAGGTTTTGTTAACAGGATTTGCCCGTTCCAATCCGCAGCATAACGTAAATAGTCCCCGGTTGGCCATGGACAATTGGATTTACCTGGGTCACGAGCCCGCGGTCACCACCAACCTTTTCGAGGAGTTGTTTGGAGATGGGGGCAGTGAGGTGCACTTTCCCGCAGATGCAGAAGGAATTCGTTTACCCGTAAATGCCGGCGGTAGAGGCGTCCGTTTTAAACCGGATGCGTATGGATTGGAATTATTGTCTAGTCGCACACAGTTTGGCCATACTTGGGATGCCTATGGCAACCGGTTTTTGGTCAATAACAACAACCACGTCATCCACGAGGTAATGCGGGCGGAGTACCTGGGCCGGAACCCTTATTTTCCTGTAGCCAATACCACGCATTCGGTGTCGGATCATGGACACGCGGCCGAGGTGTATGCCATCACGGATGATCCCGAGCACCAACTGCTTACCGACGTGGGTGTGTTCACCTCTGCCTGTGGCCCCATGGTGTACTTGGGTGGTGCTTTTCCGGATGAGTTTGAAGGGATGTTTTTTGTAAACGAACCCGTAAGTAACCTGATTCATGCGGATCGACTAGCAGCAAAGGGGGCTACTTTCGCTGCCAGTCGCCTGCTCGAGAAGGAGGAGTTTTTGGCCTCTCGGGATGCTTGGTTTCGCCCCGTCAATCTGTACGTGGGACCCGATGGAGCTTTGTATGTGGTGGATTATTACCGGCAGATCATCGAGCATCCGGAGTGGATGGCCGATGAAGTGGTAAATTCCGGCGCCCTGTATAACGGTACCGATCAGGGCAGGATCTACCGGATCACGCCAACGGGTACCGGTAAAATGGATTGGAGCGGGCGCATTGCTTTGGGGGATGCCTCGACCCAAGAGCTTGTGTCGTATTTGGATCACTCCAATGTTTGGTGGAGAAAGCATGCACAGCGTCTCCTCATTGACCGCTCGGATAGAGAATCGCTACCGAAATTGCAGGGCTTGGCCCGGGACGACAGTCGGAAGCTGGGCAGGTTGCATGCCTTGTGGACCCTGGAGGGTATGGGTGCCCTAACCGAGGATTTGATCCAATCTGCCCTTGCCTCGGCCCACGCCGGTCTGCGAGTCAATGCGGTTCGACTGGCAGAGACCTATCTGCCGCAGTCCGCCGAGCTGACCGAAAGACTGCTGACTCTGTCCGCAGACGCCGATCCCAAAGTACGCTTTCAGCTCTTAAATACCCTGGGTATGGTTGAAGGTCAGGCTGTGGCTGAGACAAGGCAGCAGTTGCTCAACAAAGACCTTTCGGATGAGTGGGTGCAGGTGGCCGCTTTGTCCGCTGCACCTGATCAGGTACGCACGATGCTTCCAAGCATATTGGGGGCATTTGGAGCAGGGACTCTCGAAAGGGCCTCCTTGGTGCGGAAGCTGGGCCGCATCGCGGGAATGGAGGGAGAGAAGGTGGCGGATTTGGTAGACCAAGCAATCGCCCAGCCCGCGAAGCCTTGGCAGGGACCTCTGTTGGCAGGCCTGAATGAGGGATTGCGGGGGCGTTTGGCAAGCATTTCGTTTTCTGACAGACAGCTCGTTGCCCTGAAGGAGGCTCTTTTTGTACATCCCGATGTAACCGTAAAGACCGCCTTGGTGCAGTTGGTGGAGGCGCTGGGCAGCAGCCGGATTGGTCTCGATGCGGAGGAACAGGCACGGGCCAAGGTGCTGGCTACAGACCGGACTCGCAGTGGAGAAGAGCGGGCGGTTTATGTGCGATTGATGGGGCTACGTCCTGACCCGGGATTTGACGAGATGCAGTGGACGTGGATCGGTGGTGTGGAACCATTGCCGGTTCAGGTGGCAGCCCTGCGCCAACTGGCCCATTCCCAGGCAGGGGTGTTTCAGGATCAGCTGTTTACACGATGGGCCACCCTTTCGCCCGAGCTGCGGGAGGCATCCCTTTCGATTCTGATGGGGAGCAGAGAATACATCGCCGGGCTGTTGGAGGCATTGGATCAGGGCGTGGTGCACCCCTCACACCTGGGCTGGCCCCGTACGGTTCAGTTGATGAATCAGAAGGATTTGGCATTAAAGGCCCGTGCCAGGGAGATTCTGACCCGTCACGAAAAGGAGCGGGAAGAGGTGTTGGCACAATATGCAGAGGCGCTTACGTTGGAGGGTTCCGCATTGGCAGGGACAAAAGTGTACGAGGCAAACTGCGCCGTATGCCATCAGATGGGTAAGGATAGGGGGCAGGTATTTGGACCTGATCTGGCCTCGCTGCGTAATCGCCGCTTGGAAAATATCCTGAGTGATATCTTGGATCCCAACCTCTCGATTGCAGATGGGTACGACCTGTGGTCTATAGAAATGCGGGATGGGGAGGTGGTACAGGGCCTTATAGCTTCCGAGACACCCACCGCCTTGTCTATTCGGCAGGCGGGCGGAGTGGAACGGACTCTGGCGCGGGAGGAAATCCGGCAGATTCAAACGTTGGGCGTATCCGCCATGCCGGCAGGCTTGGAAGCCGGCATCAGTAAGCAGGAGATGGCGGATTTACTTGCGTTTATTAAGGGTGGTTGATTTGGGAACCTTAAAGTAGAGCAATGTAAATCAAAAAAAGCCCCGACAGTTTAGGTAGCTGCCCAAGCTAGTGATTAAGTCTAGTGAAATTAAGAGGGGCCTCCTGTATCATTTTCCGAAAGATTTCCATCAAAGCCATATTGATCACCAAACTTAACCTCCAATTCAGTAATTTCCGGATTTGTCCATTCTTTTTTCATAATTGAATACACTGTTTCCTCCAAATGTACCGATTTACAGTTAATATATGTGCGTTTTTTGAGGTATTTTTTGGTGGAAATTACCAGATTTCCCCGAGTTACCCCCTGATTTTCGCTGCGAGCATCCGTGAAAAAGCCTCTGCCCCCGTCTGATTCAGATAGGTTTTCGTGGAGTACTGCGTATTATCGTTGAATGGACCTTCGCTAAAGTTCCAAAAGTATCAGCTAGGCCTGCAGGATTGGAGGCGGCATAAGCAGGCAGAAGATGGGTGATTCGCTGGCGTTTATCACACTAATCTTTACTAATTAGGAAGAGCCTCCCGAAGCAAATCCCTTCAATGCCGTTCCGGGGTTGTTTTGGATGGACATTTCCTGGAATTTAGGGGGAGCCACTTCTTTTTCATAGTTGGAATAGGTGGTTATTTTTTCAGTATTTCATCTGTTTATAATTTGTTCTTTAACGGTCAGATGGAATCTCGCACGTATTACAATCGTTCCTCCGTGTGTCGCTTGCGTCGTGCTCGATTTCATCTGTCTATAATTGATTTTTAATGGTCAGATGGAATCTCGCATGTTTGATAGTCATTCCAGTGTGTGACGGTTACGTCATGCTCGATTTCATGTGTCTATAATTGATTTTTCAATGATCACATGGAATCTCGCATGGCTTATAGTCATCCCAGTGTGTATCGCTTGCGTCATGCTCGATTTCATCAGGGCAGTATTGAAATAAATTTTTTACCCCTGTAAAATGCCGTTGACCATATGATTATCAATCATACTTCCAAACAAAACCTACCTTCACCGATCTAAATTAAAGGCAGATACTAGGTTATTAAATCTAACTAGCTAGTTTTACGACTCGTCTAGGGAACACTGCCTGTTCCAAAATCTGAGTAGGCGACATCGTTGCCTGATTGATCACCAAAAGCGATTTCTAATTCAAGCATTTCCGGATTTGTCCATTCTTTTTTCATAATTGAATACACTGTTTCCTTCAAATATACCGATTTACAGTTAATATATGTGCGTTTTTTGAGGTATTTTTTGGTGGAAATTACCAGATTTCCCCAAGTTACCCCCTGATTTTCGCTGCGAGCATCCGTGAAAAAGCCTCTGCCCCCTTCTGATTCAGGTGGGTTCGTTGACGTACTGCGTGTTGTCGTTGAATGGACCTTCGCTAAAGTTCCAAAAGTATCAGCTATGCCCGCCGGATTGGAGGCGGCATCAGTAGGCAGGAGATGGCGGATTTGTTTGGCGTTTATCAGGTTAGTATTGAAGTAAATTTTTTGCCGATATAAAATACGGTCGAGCATATGATTACCAATCATACTTCCAAACAAATCCTACCTTTACGGATCCAAATTATAGGCAGATACTAGGTTATTAAATCTAACTAGCTAGTTTTACGACTCGTCTAGGGAACACTGCCTGTTCCAAAATCTGCATAGTTGACATCGCTGCCTGATTGAATGCCAAAAGCGATTTCTAATTCAAGCATTTCCGGATTTACCCATTCTTTTTTCATACGTAAAGCTGTTTTTGTGTTTGACTGATTATTTAGCAGATAAACTTTTGTTAGCCTATAAACCCAATGGTTTAGTTACAGGTTTAACAGCGTCAACATTCAATGACTAAGTTACCGATTATTCTTTTTATCAAAGCAGTGTTCCGCAGATTTTTTTTCAGTCAGTTTATTTAAAACCCAAGGTTTCTCCCAGTTCCTCCTGCAATCTTACTGCCAACACACGGGTAAATTCCTCCGCGCCCACATCGTTCAGGTGGGTATCGCCGTGGAAGTAACGGGTGTCGTGGCTGATGGGGTGGTCACTGTAGTCCCACAGTGCTGACCCGTGACGCAGTGCTAGCTGCCGAGCCGTATGCAACACGGCTCCTTTGTCTTCGTAATGCGCCTGTATGGTCTGGTATTCCGGCGCATACACCAAGAGGATATCTACTCCCGCCGCTTTTAGCTCGCCCAATAGCCGGTCCCATTCGGCCAAGGCCTTGGTATCTATCCGGGTAGGAATGCCCTTGGGGTACAGGCGTATAACCTCTTCCACATGCCGTTTGTTATAGGTGCCGGGTAGCGCTTGATAACCCTTTGTTTTGGGGTTTTCGTACTGATGCCAGGAAAAATACTCCTGCAAACCAACCTTTGCAGCTTCAAATTGTCCAAAGTACTTGACCAAGGGGAAATAACGCATAAAAGCAGTTACCTCTCCGGTGCGGGCCAGCTCCCTGCCAATTATCGAATCGGAGAGGTAGGGCATATAGGTTTTTGAACGGGTGGAGAGGTCTTCGAAGGAGTCTGTGTCTATGTTGAAAACGACCAACTTGGGAGGAGCTTGATGATGTAGGTAGTGGCGCAGTTTTGCCATCTGAATATAGGATTTCTGCGCTGCCTCGCCGAGGTTATAGGCGGAAATGGAAAGGGTTCCCTCCAGTACCGGTACAGAATAGTTGTGCTTGGCCCGGGAGGAACCGATAATGAGGATCTCAGCATCTAAAGGGCCACGATAGATACGATTCCAGTCGTGGAATAGGTGAAAGTCGGTTTTCCGAAGGCCTTGGTCGATGGGGTACTGTAGGAGGGTAGCGAACAGTACCGACAGACTGGCAAAGAGAAGGAGGTTTTTCAGAAAAGATTTCATGGTAGGCTGGATCAAAACTGAAAATAGATAAAGTCCTGCGGCTCTTTGCCAAAGAAAATCAGCAGCAATAGCACAGATGCATAGACAGCCCAGCGCAATGGCTTGGAGAGGCGCCTGTCCGACAGGTCCAAACCGTGGTGCTTAAACCGCTGCACCCATTCCACGCCCATCATTAGGGCTATTAGGGTCAGCAATTTGGCCTGGGATGCGGTGGGGATAGCCAGAATTTTCCAAGAAAGCATGCCCTCTAGGTAGCCTAGCGCATCCGAAAGGGATGCAGAGCGGAAGAACACGCCCGTAAAACAAAGGAAGCCAAAGGTAAAGACCAGCTTAGAAAGCTCAACGATGGAGGGAAGAGTGGTTTTTTCGCCGATGGTACCGGTGCTTCTGCTTTGCAACTTGGCCAGTATTGGAAAAAACATCAGGCCGTGCAGAAGCCCAAAAAGGATGAAGTTCCAACTGGGGCCATGCCAAAATCCGGTTAGTCCAAAGACGATCAGCGTATTGGCAAAAAGGGCGGTGGTACCCTTTCTCCGCAAACTCAAGGGGATAAAGACGTAATCCCGAAACCAGCGGGTGAGGGAGATATGCCAGCGGGACCAGAACTCCGGGATATCGCGGGAAAAGAACGGAAACTGGAAGTTGCGAATCAAGCGAAATCCAAACAGGGCTGCTGTGCCTACTGCAATGTCGGAATAGCCGGAAAAATCACCATACAGCTGAAATACAAAGAGTACTGATCCGAGAAACAGCGTGTGGGGCTGGTACAGCTCGTAAGAGGCAAAGATTTGGGTAACGTATAGGGCACAGCCATCAGCGATCACCACCTTTTTGAAGAGTCCCCAGAGTATCAACCTGAGGCCGTGACTGCCAAGGGCAGCGTCAAAGGTTTTTTGGGTCCCAAACTGCTGCAATAGAGACCCTGCCCGTTCGATGGGTCCGGCAACCAGTTGTGGGAAAAAGCTGACAAAGGCGAAAAAGGTCAGGGGATCGTGGCAGGCGCCCACCTTCCGCTTGTACACATCGATGGTATAGCTGAGGGTCTGAAAGGTGTAGAAGCTAATGCCTACCGGCAGCACCAGGTTAAGGGACCATGTATGCTGAATGGGAGTGCCCAGGTAGGTAAAGGCTGTCGTGAAGTTTTCGACAAAGAAGTTGAAATACTTGAAGAGAAATAGGATGCCGAGATTGGTAGCCAAGCTGGCATATAGCAGCATCTTTCGGTGGGAGGGGCTGGTTGCCCGCTCAAGGGCCATCCCCACCCAGTAATCGACCAATGAACTTAGAAAGATCAGGAGCAGAAAGCGCGGATCCCACCAGCCGTAGAAAAAGTAGCTGCTTAGGAGGGTTAAGCCGTTTCTAAGTTTAGTTTTCTCCTTTGGGATGATCCAATAGAGCGCAAAGATTATTGGAAGAAAGACACAGAACTCTAGGGAATTAAAGAGTATTGGGGTATTCTGAATTCAGGCCTCTGAGGTTTGTAGACAAGGAGTCTAAAAAATCAATTGGGTAAAGCAATACAGATACCCAATTGATTTGATGAAGTGTGGGATAACTAAAGAGGGGAACCTCCATGTGTTTCAAAAGAGCTTCCATCAAAAAAAAATCCGGTTTCGTTTTCAACTTCCAATTTAGTAATTTCAGGATTTGTCCATTCTTTTTTCATAGCTGCTATCTATTTTTTATGTATGCAAGTTAAGGGTATATTGATTAAAAGTAAAGTGTTTAGGGAATAAAATTTTACTAAAATATATTATTCAAAATAAAAAACAAAAAGGAGTCCTTGAAATGCAATTTAGGCTATCTAAAATTTTTACCCATCGTTTGAAGGATGCTAATGTGGGTAGTGAAACCTGCCCTTGGTACGATAAGAAGTGACGAACGGTAGCTTGGATTTGATTGGTTAGGTACACTGTCTTCGTCGGTAGGAATATGCGATGAAGCAATCTCGTCTTTTTGTTGAATCGTTCGACCGTCGAATCGTTGAACCGAGGTGTTTACTGTCTGATGAATCTTACGTCTTAGGTCTAACGTCTCCGAAACATGCCTTCGGCGATACTAAAATGATATATGCTGCGCGATATAAGTGGATATAAGCCTTCGGCGATATATTGGGTTACACTTGTAAGGTTAGGCTCGCTCTGGATTCGTGGTTTTGGAATGGATGTGGAATCGTGATTTTTGCGAGTCTTAAATCTTATGTCTAACGTCTAACATCTCCGAAATATGCCTTCGGCGATATATTGGGTTACGGTCCGGAAAGTAAGGTCGCTTCGGGTTTTTGGTTTAGGAAAGGATGTAGGATCGTAATTTTAGCGAATCTCATATCTTATGTCTAACGTCTCACATCTCCTTGATATACCTTCGGCGATATATTAGGTTACGTTTGTATGATTAGGATTGCTTCGGATTCGTGGTTTTGGTAAGGATGTAGGGTCGCAAATTTTGCGAATCTAACGTCTCATATCTAAGGTCTTTTGTCTCCCTTCTCATTGTGTAACGTCCACCATCTCCTAGAAAACGACCCCGAAGGCGGTCGCATATTTATAGCCCCGGGTGCAAACCCGGGGCATAGGAATCCACCCCCCTCTCTGTTTTGGCCAAAGGTGCAGCCAATAGGGCATACCAATTACCGTCAAAACCCCTCAACGGTAAAGGGGGCATCCCTACAGGCGCAATAGTAAAAATGAGGGTACCTTCGAAATAAAACCTGTTCGATATTCAGGCAATTCGGTTAATCGCGCAGCGCTAAACATCTCCGGGTTTTGGCGGGGAAGTTGAGGGCAACATGGGCAAATTTGGCGGCCAAAACGGGGGGTGATTTCAATATCGTTTATCCTATAGGCATGCCACCCTTTCAGGGTGGAGAAGCGGTGTTCACCTGGTATAGTGTTGACTACACCCAAGTAGGTTCAGCTATTATTTGAATTTGAATCTGCTAACTGACCATTTGCAATGGCCTGACAGGGCGTGTAGTTGGATCGGTTTTAGAAAGGGAAGTTGGATTATTCAATTGGCGCGGATCGTGGAGGTTAAGTTCAAATTATCTAGCCATGGTCTACTCTGGGCAACATTCGGATTTTTTAAGTTTTTTTCGAAAAAATCTTAACCCACTGAAATATTTTTTCAGTCAGGCGTACTTATTTTTAGGGGATTAAAGATCAATTGTCAAAGGGAGAAATGGCTATAGCCATCCTAGCAATGGTTTACGCCCTTTTTTAGACTAAAAAGTCTATCTAGTTCATTTTATAGCTATGATATTGCGGGGGGATGTTTTCTATCGAGCAATTGCACTGGTTTTAGCGATCGTGTTTTTGATCTTGCCGTTTGATGTTATACATACTGGAGATTGGTATGGTTTCTTCCCTTCCGTGATGTTGGCCATTTTGCTGTTTCATGTTCCGTACGTTTATTTTGGGATTAGGCAGGTAGGCAGGGTGGGTAGTTGGCCGCTCGTTCCATTGGTTGCGATAAGTCTGTACTATTTTTTTCTAAATGGGTTGGAAATAGGTTTCTATTATATCTTTACGGTATCTTTCATTACTCTCTGGGTACGACAACCAATAAGGTCACTACAGTTAGATTACGGGGAGGGGCAAAGTCCATTTACGGTATATAGTGCGGTCCGTTGTACTTCGTTAGATGTGGTCATTTTTGGGTTTTTCGTGGTCAATTTCTTTTTGATGTGGTATTTGCGTGAACCACCATTGTTTAATGTGATTAGATGATATATGCTGCGCGATATTAAAAAGATATATGCTTCGCGATATTTTTAGGGATATAAGCTTCGCGATATACACTTCGTGATATATGCATTCGGCGATATATTGGGTTACGTTTGTGAGGTTGGGAGTGTGCTCCGGATTCGTGGTTTTGGAAAGGATTTAGGATCGTAATTTTCGCGAATCTCATATCTCATGTCTAACGTCTCACATCTCCTAGATATGCCTTCGGCGATATATTTGGGTTGTGGTAATGAGATTAGTATCTGTTCGATTTTTTGGTTTTGGTAACGATGTAGGGTCGCTAATTTTGCGAATCTAACGTCTCCATAATTGGCTTTTTATGGGGGTGGATGCAGTCAGCTGCCATCGTTCATCGGATTTTTTTGCAAGCCAGTGCCGTATGCACGATCAATCTATTAACCGTAGGTTTCAACCTACGGATATCGATGGTACGACAATGGTGAAAGTTCCGTAGGGGACGGCCGATAGTTGTTGATAGGCTGCAAGCAGTGACTCGGTCGGATTTTTTGAACGCCCGCTTCTAAATTTAGGGAGTCGATTTGATGGTTTGCTTTCGACCGCATTCAGGACTTTTTAAGTCTTCTTTACCTAAATTTAACGCCTAGAATCTCCCGTGTTGGTATTTTTTTCTTTTACTGAAATGAAATTTCAGTGAAGAGGCATTATTTTAGTTCGATAACTTAATTTCAACCTATAACCGATTTAATATGAGACCTTAAGAAGTGGAGAACTTGCATGGAGGGGTTAAATGGAGTTGTGTCGCCGCCGTAGGTGGGGCAGTAAGTCTTTTTGCGTGGTCACTGTCTGTTCCGCTAACGGGTGGGGCCACTCTTTTAGCGGCAACCCAGGGTGCTGGAATTACGCTGGCAACGATAGCAGCAATAGGCGATTGTATGTATTACTAGATGGAAAAGGTGTTGCATATACTATCCCTTATGCTTCTTATTATTGGAGTTGGGGGTGCAATTTATTCAGATGGCCTTTCGGTATGGCAGTTGTTTATGCTGCCAGTGTTTCTTTTTGGTATCTTCAAGCTTGCTGAAATTGGAAAGGGAAGACCTTAAATTTCGGCATATTGATTTGCCCTTTTTTAAGCCTTTTCTGACTCATTTTAAAGCAGCATTTGTACACGTGAAGCCTGTTTCAGGGGTGCAGATGCTGTTTTTTACATTGCAGAGAGTTCACGTTAACACTCAGATATGTTTCGAGCTTTGTTATTTGCATATTTCTTTCTTTGTCTTGCAGCCAGTATGTACGCATTCTTGGCCCCGGGTACCGATGCATCCGCGCTAACCCGTATATCGTTGGTGATGTTTACGGCACTAGCGGTATGGTTACTTTATTGGAATGGCCAGAATTCTCGGTTTAAAAAATAGATTATCCTATAACCGGGATTTATACAAAGTGATATAAGCTTCGCGATATTCGTTGATATACGCCTGCGGCGAGATATAGAAATGATATATGCTGCGCGATATAAAGGGATATAAGCCTTCGGCGATATATTGGGTTACATTTGTAAGGTTAGGCTCGCTCCGGATTCGTGGTTTTGGAATGGATGTGGGTTCGTAATTTTTGCGAATCTCATATCTTATGTCTAACGTCTTTTTTCTCCATAATTGGGTTTCTGCGGTAGGTAAAATGGATGTTTTCGCAGCTAAAACGTAGAGTTGAAGGGGTTCGCCTGTTGCCCGACTGAGCCCTCGGTTATTGTATTTTGCGTCTTTGGGGCTATGGGAATTCCGAATAGAAGGTGTTCTGTAGAAGTTATTTTTTTGTTTTTTTTGAAACTATTTTTACACTACTGAAATTTTTTTTCAGTCAGTTGTGCTTATTTTTAGCTCGTTAAAGATCAATTGTTTAATTTAATCGTTAAATCTATGAGAGAATTATCAATCGACGAAATGGAAACTTTCAAAGGCGGGGGATGCGCGGAAGTTTCTAAAACTGCTTATATCCTAGGTGGTATAGGTTTGGCTGTTGGCATAGCTGCATTGTTTACGCCTGTAGGAATTATTTCCCTCGCTGTTGGTTCTCAAGGTGCGATGATTGGTGCAATGGGATTTGGCCTAGACACGTATCATCGGATTAATTGTTAAATGAGGAATGGGGGAATCCATTCTAGTAATGGCTTCCTCCTCTTTTTTTGAATAAGTAGGTTAGTTAATCAATTTGATAGTTATGATACTTAAAGGCGATTTTCTCTATCGGGGCGTTGCATTGGTTATAGCGATCGTGTTTTTGATCCTTCCTTTCGATACGATCAATGCGGGGGATTGGTATGGTTTCTTCCCTTCCGTGATGTTGGCCATTTTGCTGTTTCACGTTCCGTATTTTTATTTTGGGATTAGGCATATAGCCAAATGGGATAGTTGGCCGCTCGTTCCCTTGGTTGCGATAAGTCTGTACTATTTTTTTCGAAATGGGTTGGAAATTGGTTTCTATTACATCTTTACGGTATTTTTCATTACTCTCTGGGTACGGCAATCCATAAGGTTACTACAATTTGATTACGGGGAGGGGCATAGTCCAATTACGGTATATTGTGCGGTGCGAAGTGTTTCGCTAGATGTGGCCGTTTTTGGATTTTCCTTGCTCAATTTCTTTTTGATGTGGTATTTGCGTGAACCACCATTGTTTAATGTGATTAAATGAAATATGATTTGCGATATTTTAAAGGGATATAAGCTTCGCGATATACACTTTGTAATATATGCCTTCGGCGATATATTTGCTTATTGATTTGAGGTTAGTATCGCTCCGAATTTTTGGTTTTGGCGACGATGAAGAGTCGAACGTTTCGCGAGTCTTACGTCTTATATCTTACGTCTTATGTCTCTATCTTAAATCTCACGTCTTCTAAAAATCTCACGTCTCAAATCTCACCATCTTCCACCACCTCAACCATTCCTGGGTTTTGGCGGGAGGGGGATGG
>NZ_JAFIEU010000040.1 GCF_020832325.1 Lunatimonas sp. | reverse complement strand
GGCAAGCAGGATATGTGTTCTTATCAGATTACTACCAAAAGGTTAGAGTCAAAACTTAAAGAACCGCCCTGTACCGAACGGTACGCAGGGTGGTGTGAGAGGACAGATAGGGAACTAATCCCTATCTTCCTACTCGATTGGTCAGTTCCCCTTTTCAAGATATGCTTCGATCTGCTCCATGCTTACCGCCAAGGGCTTGGGGTATTTTTTCACCCAGGCTCTAAACTCGTTTTTGATGGCTTCATTCCACTGTCCATGTATTTCGCCGGAAGGGTATTTGCCCTCCTGCAGCAGGACGCGTTCAAATTCGTCCCGTAAACCGACCAGTTCGGAGCTGATTACCAATTCTTCCACCAGGTAGGCCGGAATAAAAACGGTTCCATAATCGTTGGCAAATACCACGTCGCCGGGGAATACAGTTACTTCGCCAATCCGTATGGGAGCGTTAATGGACGTCGGCGTCATATCACGAATATAGGATGGGTCGTGCCCTTTGATCCAGGCGTTGAAGCCATCGGTTTCTTTGAGTTCCTGCATATCCCGCACCGATCCATAGAAGACCACGCCTTTGCCGGTTTTGCCGTAGATGGCATTTCCGAGGCTGGAACCGATCAGGGTGCCATCCTTCACTTTGCCATACCCGTCTGCTACGTAAATATCACCGGGAGTCAGGATATCGATGGGCCAAATATTGATACCGCCGCGCTGGGAGCGGCCCTCGTCCTTACCCCAAGCACGAACCAGGCTGTCCAGATCCGGTCGGGCAGGCATGAATTGGGCAGTGACCGCACGCCCCACCATGGTTTCGCCCGGTTTGAGGATGATCCAGTCCTTTTCGACCTGATTTCGGAAGCCTTTTCGCATGAGAAATCCCCAGATTTGCTCCAGCGTGGCGCTTTGCAGTCGCTCCAACATAAAATCAGGCACATGGGGCCGTCCATCCTCAAAACGCTCCCCTTTCCACTGGGAAGTAAGTCCGATGATTTGTTCCTTGGTTTGGCCTACTTGCTGCGCGTGTGCGTAAATGGAAACGCCTATAAATAGTAAACAGGCTAATAGATGCTTTAACATAGGTTATCGGGTTTACGACAAAATTTAACATGGTTTATTTTCAAAAATAAGCATTTTACAAAACGCCTGTGTATGGTAGCCAAGATAAATAATTTTAAGATTAACAATTTCTTAACCAAACGGCATGAAGGAAAGTGACCTCCGAGTAAAAAAATATAAAATATTACGCAATTCGTTAAAAATTTATATGTCTAATTTAATTTGTCTAATAGGTGCCGTTTATATAAATTTAGTTTGACCAAAATGCAGAAAATCCTTCAACGAGTAGAATGAACATTTATTACTAAAGAATAAAAATAATTGATCCAAACACCATTAAAGTCCCTATCTATTGATCTTTACCATTATTTTTTTAGCTGTTTATTAGTCAAAAAATTAAAAAATACCATTATGGAAATTACTTTAATTTCGAAATGTAGGTAGGTATCAATATTATCTTTGTTTTAAACGCTTAAACCAGATCACTTGTTTTAAATAAGGTCTTGCTTTGTTAATAATTTATAAATTTTTTCGTAAAGTTACAGTTCAAATTACCTTTTGTTAGCTAAGTTGTTGAACGCCGTAACCTGTAGAGCCTATGAAGAATCTTCTTACCTAAAATTACGATAGCGTATTGCTGTCATTTATCAAAACAAATCACACTAATTCTATCTTAATTACCGTTCGTACCCGAACATTTAGCACAACTAACTTATGAATAATGAAAAAAATCTACGCCTAACCAACCTGGCGAAGGGAATCGGTCGGTTCCTTTTGGTACCCGGGTTGATCATGACGGCTTGGAGTCAGCCTACCTACGGTGCAGTTGCGCCCGTGGAGACTGCGCTGACTGAAGCCTTGGAAGCAGACGTTACCGTGCAAGGTACCGTTTCAGATGAGCAGGGTCAGCCATTGCCTGGTGTGACCATCACCGTTCAGGGAAGAAGTACCGGAACAGTTACGGACATTGATGGGGGATATTCGATCACCGTACCGGATAATGCCACCCTAGTGTTTTCGTTTATCGGCTTCAAAACACAAAACGTTGCCGTCGGAAATCGATCTACCATCAACGTAACGATGACAGAAGATATCGGCGCACTGGATGAGTTTGTAGTAACTTCCTTTGGCGTGGCCCGTGAGCAGCGTGCATTGGGATATGCCACTACAACGATCAGATCTGATGAATTGATAAAAGCAGGTACTCCGAACATTGCTACGGCTCTTTATGGTAAAGCTCCCGGTGTGCGCATCCAAGCGGCTGCGGGTGGAGCAACCTCAGCGGTAAACATTACCATTCGGGGTGTGAACTCTATTACAGGTAGAAATCAACCCCTGATTGTTTTGGACGGTGTACCCATTCGAAACGAAGAGGTTAGTAACAATAACTACTGGGGTGATCAGCGCCTAAGAGGCAACGGTCTGTTAGACATCAATCCAGAAGACGTAGACAATATTTCCATCTTGAAGGGTGCCTCTGCTGCGGCACTTTATGGATCTGAGGCGGTGAACGGCGTGGTGCTGATTACGACCAAGAAAGGTTCTGCCGGACAAAAAGGCTTTTCCGTCGATTTCAACGCCAACTATTCTATGGATCGAATCGCCTACCTACCCAGGTATCAAAACGTACGGGGTCCTGGAGCTCCAAGACACGTATTTAACTTGGGCCAGAATGAAGAGGGATTCGTCACCTACGACGATGGCTCTACCGGCGTGCCTGCCACTAACTTGAACTTTGGAACTCCGTTTGATGGTCGGCCAGTACGTACTTGGGATGGTGTTATCAGACCCTACGAAGCGCAAATCGATAACTACGCGCAGCTATTCAACAATCCGATCAACTCTCAGGTTAACGTGGCCATCGCCAACTCTACCGATGTAGCAGACTTCCGACTGTCCTTGACCCGTCAAGACAACGAAGCTCTTAGCTTGAATTCCAAAAACAACAAGAACATCCTGAACCTAAACTCTACATTCCGGGTATCCAAAAAGGTTCGGACAGACCTGATGGTCAACTTCATCAACCAAAATACCGCGAACCGTCCTGTTTCAATAGATCGGATGATCAACAACTTTACCGGTATGATGACCCGCTTTGACAACGGAGCTTGGTACCTAAACAGGTATCAGACCAGCCAGGGCTATCGATTTGTGACCGGCAACGGACAAAGCCTGACGCCGGATGAAAACATCCGTCTGAATGGTTTCCAAGGCGATATCGCCGATTATGTATGGAGAGTAAACCGTCAACAAGCGTCAGAAATCAGCAACCGCGTAATCAGTAGCTTGACCAATACGATCGACTTCACAGACGAACTCTCCCTCCGTGCAAGGATTTCTACAGACTTTACCTATAGAAACTCCGAAACCAAATCAGCTACCGAACGACCATTGGCATTCGGGCCTTCGGGAGGATTCGGCATGCAGAATGAAACGTTTAACATTCTCTATGGAGACTTGTTACTATCCTACCGCAAAAACTTGGCGGAAGACATTACCTTTTCTGCCATGGCTGGCTATACCGCCAACAAAGAATCGTTGAATTCCATCAGTAGAAGTACAAATGGTGGTTTGAGCACCGAAAACCTGTTCGACATGATTGCATCGGTAAACATTCCGAACAACGGGTCATTCCGAAGATCACGGGTTATTGATGCAACACTTGGAACCGTAAACCTAGACTACAAAGGTATTTGGTATGTAGAAGGAACGGTACGTAGAGACCGCACTTCCACCATGAACCCCAACAACAACGCTTTTGTATACCCTTCGGTAAACAGCAGTTTCATGATCTCGGATGCGTTTGACCTTCCTCAAGTTATCAACTTTGCCAAGCTAAGGGGTTCTTGGGGTATTGTAGGTAACTACCCGGATATCTATCAAGCGAATATTGCTTACAATCAGGGCACCTTGGGTGAACAGCGTCCAGGCGGTGGTTCCGTACTTTTCACAAATATCCCTTGGAGTTTTGGAAACGACGGTATCCGTCCGGAGCAAAAATACGAGTTTGAATTTGGGCTAGAAGCCAAACTATTTACCGGACGCTTAGGGTTCGAAATAAACTACTTCAATGCGCAGATTCGGGACCAAATTCTTGGTTTGACTTTGCCCCCTACGGTAGGTGCAGGAAGTGTCCTTGCAAACATCGGTACTATGCGCAACAAGGGTGTGGAACTTTCCTTGACAGGACAGATCTATCAAACTTCTACCTTCCAATGGGAGGCTGGTCTGAACCTTGCCCGGACCATGAACATCATCGAACAGCTGGCAAACAACGCAACTGAATTGCTACATGCCGACTTTGACGGTAATGCAGCCCAGCTTCGTTCGGTAGTAGGGCGCCCCATGGGAGATTTCTATGCTCGTCCAGTAGAAACCGATGCCAACGGCAACAAAATCGTACAGCCAAATGGTTTGTACAAAATTGATCCGAACAACTGGATTCAGGTCGGTAACGCCATGCCAAAAGCCATCGGTGGTGTGTTCAACAACTTCAGGTACAAGAATATTTCACTGGATGTGATGGCAGACTTCCAAATTGGTGGTCACGTAATGCCAACCGGTATCAACTGGATGATTTCCAGAGGTCTTACAGAGGAAAGCTTGAACTTCATGAATACAGAGCGCGGTGGTTTGTCGTATTATGTAAATGCAAACGGACAAGGTGTTCAGACGAGTGCAGCAGCAGGTCCTAATGGCGAAACGGTTTTTAACGACGGTATGCTGATGGATGGTGTCACCGCTGATGGTAACCCCAACACCAATGTAATTTCACAAGCATTATACTATCAGCGTACGTACAACTGGGGAGGACCGCAGTATAGCCAGGCTAGATACGAGCTCTATATTCAGGAAAATACTTACCTGAAAATGCGTGAAATCAACTTGGGCTACGACATTCCATCACGTTACGTCTCCAAATTGGGTGCAAGGTCAATAAACGTATCGGCCTTCGGAAGAAACCTGTTCTTCTTCTACCGAAACATCAAGGATCTAGACCCAGAGGTGTTAACAGCTGGATCCCGATGGACCCAAACCCTTACCAGTGCAGGTACCAACCCGGCCACCCGATCCGTTGGGTTGATGCTTAGGGCAAAATTCTAAGCTAGTATACACCAGAAAATACGAATATCATGAATATCAAACATATCGCATGGGCATTATTGCTGATTGGGTTTACAGTCAGTTGCCAAATATCAGATTTCGAAGACAGTTACGTCAACCCCGCAACGGTTGCAGAAACCTCCATTGAAAAGCAATTCACGGGTTTTATTATTGCTAACAGAAACTATGTTCTCCCGAGTTATGACAATTACTTCATCAGCCTTCGAATTACGGCGAACCGCTTTACCCATTCCATTGGTTGGGTAAATGGCGAAAACCAGTACGTGCCGGGTTCTGCGGCGATTAATAACCGGTGGAGCAATTATTACCAATTCTTGGCCCAATACAGGGAATTGCAGAAAGTCTACAACGGACTAAGTGCTCAGCAACAAACCGACTACCGGCTTTACATGATCACTGCCGCTACCTACTTGTATGATCATACCCAGAAAATCGTCGATTTGCACGGGGACATCCCTTGGTCAAAGGCTGGCATGTTGAGTACCAATGGCGGTAATTTCGGAATCTCGTATCCCGAATACGATACAGCTGAATCCATCTACACCAAAATGCTGGATGATTTGGCGGGTTTTGCCGACGAACTTCGTTCACTAAATATCAATCCCGGAATTAAAGTAGGTTTTGACAATCAGGACCTCATCAACCGGGGTGATATCAATCAATGGTTGCGCTATATAAACTCCTTGCGTATACGCATGTTAACCACAGTAAGCGGAACGTCAACCTTCGGAGCCAGAGCAAACACGGAGATCGCTGCTATCCTCGCGAATCCTGGAAACTATCCGATTGTATCTAGTAACGCAAACAATATCAATTTCCGGATTCATACCCTTGGTACATTGATTGGTGCTACTTCGTTTCAGAGCGGATTGGAAGATTGGAATGGGAATATCGCCAGTAAATATATCCTAGAACACATGATAAACAATGGCGACCCTAGGCTTACATACCTCTTCGAGCCCGGTATTGAAGCCGAGGGTGAGTTCATTTCCATGGATCCATTGGCAAATCAGAGTGTGCAGACTGAGTTGGTAGCCACCAATACATTGGCGATCTACAACCGGTCTACCACCAGTAGAAACCAGTATTTCCCCGGGGTTTTGATTAACTCTGCTCAGGTACACTTGATGCTTGCAGAATACTTCACCAAGCAGAACCAAACCGGACAGGCAAAACAACACTATGAGACGGCTATCCGTGAGTCCTTTGCGTATTACCAAGGCCTAAGGAGCCTCTCCAACAATGCCATTTCACCGGCCCCGGCAGCAGTGACTGCTGATGATTTGAACGCGTATATCGCTGCACCGGAGGTTTCTTGGGAAACTGCTACAAATGCAACCGAGCGCATGCGTTTAATCGCCCGTCAGAAATGGCTACATTTCAACGTAATACAGCCCTTCGAAAACTGGGCAGAAATGCGTCGGGTAGATGTACTTAATCTACCATTTTGGGAAGACCAGTCCAATCAGCAGCGCTTCCCGCCTAACCGTTGGATCTATCCGGATTCGGAACAAACCTACAACCCTGAAAACTATGCTAGGGTACAGCCTACCGATAACCTCACTACCCGTATTTTCTGGGATGTAGATTAATCGGAGATATTTTTCTTACTTAAAAGGGTCCTTCAATTGAAGGACCCTTTTTCATTGAGGCATGTTTAGGCTTTTCGGCACAGGGCCTTTCGGAAGTATTAAACTGGCGGGTTATTTTTTATCAAGTCAATCCCTCCGGCGAGCATAAATATTTTTTATCATATCCTAAAATAACTTTTATTTAGAATTAATCTAAATTAATTGTAAGATCGATTAATGCGCAATAATATTGCATGCAATTTAAATTTGATCTAAATAAAAGGGTGCTATGAGGTTTTCACAATTACTTATTTTAGCCTTGTTTATGCTTGTTTTCGCTGCCAAACCGGCTAGTGCGCAGAAAAATTCCTTGCGGGGAACAATAGTGGATGCAGACAACCGCGCAATACCAAGTGCTAACGTTTACTTGGAAGGGACCGTCCGGGGTGTCATGTCTGACGATGCGGGCAAATACACCATGAGGGATATCCCGCAGGGTGAATACACCCTAAAAATATCCTTCCTTGGCTACAAAGAAACCAGTGTTCCGTTTCAAATTGCCGCACAAGAAAACTTAGAGCTGAACATCAGAATGGTGGAAGATCAGGTTTCCTTGGATGCCTTTGAGTTCAAAGTAAGTAGGGGTATCACCGGACAAGAGCGTCTCCCCGAAGTAGAAGGTTTCCAGATAAATGCGGCCAAGAAAAACGAGGTAATTCGGTTGGATGGCATAGATGCCAACCTGGCGATGAACAATAGCCGTCAGATATTCGGACGTACGCCCGGTATTTCCATCTGGGAAAATGACGGTTCCGGTATACAGCTAGGCGTCGCTTCCCGGGGCTTGAGTCCCAACCGATCCTGGGAGTTCAACGTTCGGATGAACGGATACGACATTACCCCGGACCCCATGGGTTATCCGGAGGCCTACTTCACTCCTCCCATGGAGGTAGTGGATCGCATCGAAATCATCCGCGGTGCCTCCTCCATACAGTATGGATCGCAATTTGGCGGTCTGATGAACTTCGTGATGAAAAAGCCGGATAAATCCACCCGCTTTACCTTCGAGACATTAAATACCGTAGGCAACAACGGACTTTTCAGTACCTTCAATTACCTCGGTGGCACAGAGGGAAAATGGAGCTACACGGCCTACTACCAGAAAAGGGTTGGAAATGGATGGCGTGAAAACGGGTATTTCAATACCGATCACGCCCATGCCGAGGTGAATTACGCTGCAAGTAACCGACTCATGATTGGGCTGGAAATGACCTACATGAATACCGAAAGCCAACAGCCGGGTGGATTAACCGACGCCCAATTTGCCCTAGATGCGAGAAGCAGCACCCGGGAGAGAAACTGGTTCAGCACGCCTTGGGTGATTCCCGCGCTAACTGCTGAGTACATCGTCAACAAACAGACCAAACTGAGCTGGAAAACCTTTGGTACCTTTGCCGAGCGAAATTCAATTGGCTTTATGCAGCCCATCAACGTGGAAGATGATCTGGGCAACCGACAGGTAGACCGGGATTTTTACACTACCTATGGATCAGAACTGCGGATGATTACCGAGTACACCCTGCTTGGAAAATCCAATACATTGGCTGCCGGTGTCCGCTATTTTAATGGCTTTATCGACAGAAAGCAACTAGGCGAAGGCGATAATGGAACCCGGATGAATTTCAACCTCATCCCAGGTGCAGCATACCGTAGGGATCTGGACTTCACCAATACCAATCAGGCAGTCTTTGCAGAAAACGTATTTCGTTTTTCCGATAGGTGGCTGCTAACTACCGGACTACGCTTTGAGCGCATCTTCTCCAACATGGAGGGGGTTTTCAACCGCGTAAACGGAAGCGAAATGCTGCTAGAACCTCAGCAAACCATCCGGAATTTTGTGTTGGCCGGTGTAGGTTCACAGTACAAAATCACCCGAAATACCGAATTCTACACCAACTTCTCCCAGGCGTACCGACCCGTGCTGATCTCTGATCTCACGCCTCCCGCCACCACAGACCTAATCGACGACAACCTGAAGGATTCGCGCGGATTTAACTTCGACATAGGATATCGGGGCAGCGTGCAGAATTGGCTTCAATTTGACCTTGGATACTTTCACTTGAACTACGCCGACCGGATCGGAACCATCGCAACCCTAAACCAAGCCGGTGCGGTTCAGCAATTCCGTACCAATCTGGGCAATTCAGTGAGCAAAGGATTTGAAGGATACGTGGAATTTGATCCCATCACGGCCCTGTTTAAGACTTCGCAGTTCGGATACCTGCACCTCTTTGCTTCCCTTGCCTTCATCGATGCACGGTATGGAGATTTTCCGACTACCTCCGTAAGAGAAGGAGCCATCGTATCCGGCAATCTCAATGGCAATCGCGTAGAAAATGCCCCCAGAAAGATCAATCGCTACGGTGCCACCTACCGATATAGCAGGTTTTCAATGACCTGGCAATGGAGCGATATCGGGGATGCATTCTCCGATGCCTCCAACACCGTAGCACCCAACACGGCCGCTACCGTGGGCCTGATTCCCGCTTACCAAGTACAGGACCTGTCCGTATCGGCAGACATCAAAAAGCGGTACCTCTTTAGGGGAGGAATCAACAACCTTACGGATGAACGTTATTTCACCAGAAGAGCCGGTGGATACCCCGGCCCCGGCATTATGCCCGGCGACGGAAGGACTTTTTACCTGACCTTCGGTTTCAAACTCTAGAGGATAATATCCCTAGCAAAAAAAGGCTGCCTGTGTCTTCGAAGATACAAGCAGCCTTTTTTTAGTATAACGTAAAGTTGCCCCGGTAATAGGATCTTCAGGGATTCTCTCAAAAGAAACGCATAAGGCCAAAGATTCCCGAATAAAAACGGTGTTTTGCCATCTGGTCTACAGTTATCCCACTGTGCGGTACCGCTATGACCTCTGTGAATCAAACAAACGGTCGAGATATTCGAGATATTGTTGGGACAGATTGTCGCACCCTTGGTGCTTGCGGGGATTGGGATGACCTATTTGCATAGCCCTAACAGGCCATGCTACTGATTGCCACACCGTTGGTGCATTAGTGGAAGTGGCCAGTGGCCGCATGATTCCATAGCTCTGTTGGTTATGTTAGTACCCCTCGCACTTTAGTATCAGCACCAAAGGTGCGGCATCACTAGCCTTGGGCAACGCCCAAGGAAGAAGGTGAATACGGCACCCAAGCGCCAAAGGCGCGGAAATAATAGCCTGGCCCATCACCCCAACACATCCTCCCTTCGGGAAAATAGTAGAGGCCACCAAAGCAAGGCGTAGCGCTTGGGCAAGGAAACTACAGGACATCACAAGAATTATTCATCCTCCTCCTAATACAACATACCAAATAACCAAAGAGGCACGCTCCGATTGCTCCCCCCTTTGATATCAAGTGCCAAATAGGATTGGGGGATTCCTTGGAGCTGATCGGTGGTCTTGGAAGCGCCACCTACCTCAAATACATACGCATCATCGACCATAAAGTCCCCAAACTTCGGCGCCGTCACCGAATGGACAGCACTCAGCTGATTGAGGAAAAAGGTTTCACGGACACTGCCGATATTTGCCATGGTTGGCGAAAAGAGATAAATAAAGTTAGGGTTTTGCAAATAAATCTTCTCTGGCTTCTGAAGGTAGCTTATTCCTTTGGTTGACGATCGTAACAGTAGGAGAATCTGCGCCTGATCCAGAATATCAAGCAACCGTAACACCGTGTTCCGAGGGGTTTCCAGCTTTGAGGCCAATTTCTGGATGTTGGGTGTAAACGGGACACTTTCGCTCAACACGAAAAGTAATTTTTTCAATGTACGGGTGGTGGAATGTTGCAGTTCCTCAAATGGCGCGATATCCGTATCTATGACCAATTGGATGGTCTCCTGTAATTTTTGATGGTAATCATTTTTTGATTCCAAAAAGTAAGGGAAATAGCCATATCTCAGGTAATTCGGGAAATCTGTATCAAAATTAAAGGTATCCAACAGCTCAGGACCCATTACGTGATGTTTGTTTAAAACCTCTTCCAAACGAAGGGTTGGCAGGTCAATATTCTTCTGAAAGTTAAGGTATTCCCTAAAAGACAAACCATGTAGCCGATAGACCGATGCTCTTCTGGATAGGTCGGCCTTTCCTTTTGAAATATCAAGTATGGAAGAACCTGTCGCAACTACCTGAATATCTTCATAATCATCATATAGCTGCTTGAGATCTTTTGACCACCACCCGTATCGGTGAACCTCATCCAATAGAAAAACACGGTATCCAAGCTCATAGAGAGATGCCACAGATTCCACCAACCGGTGGGTTTCGAAGTAAAAATCATCAAGACTTACGTAAATGCCCTTTCGCTGAATAGAAGAAAGATACTGTAAGAGAAGGGTTGTTTTGCCCGACCCTCTATAGCCAAGTAGAATTATCAGCTTTTGGTCCCAATCAATTTTTTCATATAAGTACCGCCTTTTTCTCTCTTTAACAGATCTTGCTTTACGCTCGGATTTTCTAATCAGACCTTCCATGAAATAGTTTCTTTAAGAAGCAAATATATATAATAGTTTTTACAAAAAGTATTTTGATCAAATAGTTTTAGAGGAAAGCAAATTTATTGGACACTTAAAGCAAAGGGGTTATAGTCAATATGAAAGGAGATGAGTTTGTAAACGGCAATAGGGAGTCTGAATAAAAGGTATCCGTTGGATTCCGTTAGCAAGATAGGTTTAGGTCAGGACTACGATTTGAAAGAATAAGTTAGTCTCTAAATTGGAAAACTTCCGCCATTGCAACTGGCCCAAAGTTGGTTGTAGCTTTTAAAATAGGCCGAAATAGAAGGGAATAAAGGGATCTGGCTGGAAATCATATTTTCCCTCGTGGCGGAGATTTCCTGTATATCTTCCAGGCGGTCCAGGTAGTTCTTGTCGATAGCGAACCCCTCCTTGATCAGGTTGTCCACCAGCAGCTGGTTATTGCCGAAGAATGCGGCCTTTTTGTAATGATCCGGATTACTGACCGTGCCGCAGAACATGCTTTGGGGTCTCTCCTTTGTCTGGCCAAATAGAGACCCGGGGCAGAGCAGAAAAAGGAAGATAACCCCAGTCCTCTCGGAAAAGAAACAGGACTTTCGATATTTACCGGTAAAAAAATGTTTCATGGTTTATTGTTTTGGGTTGAGAATTATTTGCTTCGTGATTTCAATAATTGAATTCCTCCAGGTCTTTATGGATTTTCAAGATCCAAGGGGACATATGGTGCTTTCTAGAGATAACTCTCCCATTATCTATATGATAAGTACCAGATGCTTCATCATAAATTCCTGGAAAGTACTGAGATAAGAGTTCCCCATTGTAAAAAATGTCAATAGGCCCCTGTTTTACATGGTCTTGGTCGTTGACTATTCCAGTGGAATGAACCCTAAGCGTATCTATATCCTGTTCAAAAAAACGAAATAGATAATAAAGGTCTACATTAAGAGGCTGGCCCCTGTAGCGGATAGCTTCCCCCAAATTGCCCCCTACCACCAGAGGCCCAAACAATGTATCCCCCTCTACAATCGATCCCTTACCCACTACCGGACGCCATGCGAATTCGTTTAAATCCCCAGGGGGGACTAGCTTCCCGTTGTCATCAAGCCTGGCCCCGCATATCTCAACGGATGTTTTAGGAAGTCTATTACAGTCCGAATCCACAAAATCGAAATAGAGAAAAATCCAGGCTGGATATCCGCCACCAGGTGTTTCGTCTGCATTACAACTCCCAAACAGTGGCAGCAGGGCAATAATAGAAAGAAATAGGTACGTTTTCATAGATTAATTGGGTTATACATTGATATGATTTATGCAATAGATAAATAGATGACGTGATTTAGTCTAAAAATGCTACATTTTTCAAAGGAAACTTTTATTTTTTTTCTTTCAATCACATTAAACACATTCCTATCTAGTACGGTATACCCTCTGGAAACAGTGTGTCAAAAATTATTTTGATACTTTTAGTCAAAAACGAAAAAAGTCAATCTTCCCATACTAGGGGTGCAGCGAAAGCGAATCCCATAGGTATTTTCTAAGACCCCTTACGAACTGCATACCATCCTACCTTTATACTATTTAAACAATTCCACCGTGCCAAAGAAAAATTAATTAGCAGTACACATTTTTTCATACCATTTTTTATTTTAATTTTTATTTGTTAATTTACCGGCTATCAACTAATTATCCAAGAATAAAATGAAAAAATTTATTCTCCTATCTCTTACCATTCTCGTTATTTTCCAATTTGGATGTGTTTCTGAGGATGAACAACCAATTCAGGAAATCGAAAATACAGAGTTCTTCAGACCCTCAGGCAAATTGGCTTTCACATACAGCCATAGAAATGCCCATGAATATTTAAGTGTTGCGGAGCACCTGTATGATTCGGAAGGTGCTAAGGCTAAAACAATACTGAATAATGAACTTTTGGGACGAACAATAGCAACATACTATGTTTACAATGAACTGGACAGTCTTCATTGGGAGAGGAGGTATAACATTACCGGTGACCAACGAGTTTTCAATCTTGCCTACGAACGGGTCTTTGACCCCCAAAACCGGCCAATAGAACTCCGTGCTCACCTAGCGGATGGTACCGAGAGATGGGTATACCGAAACCATTTCGACGATAACAACAGGTTGGTAAATAGAGAAATGCCTAACGGGGAGCGTGAGGTATATACCTATCTGGACAACGGCAGGATAGCCACCATAAGGATACAATACAACAACAGCGACCTTTCCATTGGACACCTATACCGCTACGATGACAAAAACCGCCTGATCGCAAAGGAATACTTTGTCATCCGGGGTGACAGCATCCCGGAAAGTGGCGAGGGAAATATCGAGGAGTTTGATTATGATGAGCAAAACCGACTGGTGGAGAGTAGATATTACGATCCAAATTTTGGATTTGTGCTACAGGGCAGGATTACGTATGAATACTATTGATTCATCTTCTCACGCAAAAAAGTCGCCCTGTGTCTTCAAAGCTACAGGGAGACTTTTTCCGTTAGGATACAGCAATGGTATTTGGAATATACAGCGTAAAAATCAGACTATCACTTTCCTACAAAACTCCAAACACCGCTGTACCTCTTTAACAGCATCCGACCCTTCGGGAACCTGGTATTCCAGCTCTATGGAAGCCGGAAACCTGTACTTATTGGCCCGCATGGCCTGGAAAATTGCAGGTAGGGGAGTGTCTCCTTCGCCCCAAGCCAGATTTCCCTTTCCGTTGGCGGGTGTCTGACGGTCTTTGATGTGCATGCTGTAGATGCGCTTGTGGTGCTTGGCGATTAGCTCCATCATATCGGTATGCCCAGCTGCCACGTAATGGCCGACGTCAAAATTCAGCCCGTTTCGCGCACTTTGCGCCAATGCCGTGTCCCAAAACGTAAACGTCTGCTGCTCGTGGCCGTGATATCCCACGGACATTTTATATTGCTCGCCCAATCTACCCAACCGCTGTGTATGGGCATCATTTGAAGGATGCTCCAAGGTAACATGGGATGCACCTAGGGCTTTGGCTGCCTTCATTCCATAGGCAATGTCCGCATCTGAATTATTCTGCCCAAAAGCACTTGGCTTAAACGCATAGATACTGACACCAGCATCCTTGTACAGTTTGCGCAACTGCTCAAATTTGCGGAAATCTACCTTTTCCCTCCACTCGGCTACCACCTTCGCATAGGCTTCGGCTTCCTGTTGCATTTCCTGGAGTTCCTTGGTCTCGTCCGCCGTCAATGTCTCGCCCCGCCGCTGCTTCCCACCCAGTTGCCCCATACGCATGCGGTCTATCGAAGATGCTGGCAAACCGGCAAAGGACTCCGCCGGGCCACCCATCAGCTCTATGGCACTGATGCCTGATTCGGTGACATACTTGAGCGTCGCTTCCGAACTTTGGTCTGGCATGGACCGATAGGAATAGGTGATGCAACCTATCTGTACCCCATTGATACGGGAATTGGGTTTGTTGTAATGGGAGATGATGGCGGGTGCACTTTGCAGCCAGGTAGGTGCTAGTGCCAATCCAGTGGCTCCCAGCGCGGATTTTACCAGAAATGTTCTACGAGACGTCATACGTGTTACGTTGAATGAAGCAGAAATATAAACAGAGCGGTTGAATTTACCGGTAAAACCGACAGTATTTTCCATAAAAAAGGCCACCCTTGCGGGCAGCCCTTATTGTGGTAGTAAGTAATCCTTTTATTTCTTGTACACCATGTCAAAACGATCCAGGTGCATTACTTTGGTCCAAGCCTTTACGAAGTCATGTACGAAACGCTCTGAATTATCAGACTGAGCGTATACCTCGGCAAGTGCGCGAAGCTCGGAGTTTGATCCGAAGATCAGATCCGCCCTGGTAGCTGTATACTTCAGCGCGCCACTGTTGCGATCCCGTCCCTCAAATGCCTCGCCGGAGCGGTCGGTCGACTTCCATACCGTGGACATATCCAACAGGTTCACAAAGAAATCGTTGGTAAGCCGATCTTTCTTGTCGGTGAATATGCCGTGCTTCGAACCGTCATAGTTGGTGCCGAGTGCTCTCATACCGCCTACCAATACGGTCATTTCCGGAGCGGTCAACGTCAGCAACTGCGCCTTGTCTACCAGTAGTTCTTCGGTAGAAATGGTATATTTCGTCTTCAGGTAATTGCGGAATCCATCCGCCATGGGCTCCAGCAGTTCAAAGGAAGCTACGTCTGTCTGCTCCGCGGTGGCGTCCATGCGTCCGGGAATAAAGGGCACGTTGATCTGATGACCTGCATTGGCAGCGGCTTTCTCTACACCCACGTTACCGGCCAAGACAATCAGGTCGGCAAGGGAAACCTTGGTGGCTCCGGCACTGCCATTAAAGTCGCTTTGGATTTTTTCAAGTGTGGTCAATACCTTGTTCAATTGAGTCGGATTATTGACTTCCCAGTTACGTTGAGGTGCCAATCTTATTCTGGCGCCGTTCGCTCCGCCTCTACGGTCTGAACCTCGGTAGGTAGAGGCAGAAGCCCAAGCGGTAGATACCAACTCGGAAATGCTCAAACCGGAACCGGCTATGGCCGCCTTCAACTTATCCACATCCTGCGCATTCACCAACGGATGGTTTACCGCAGGGATAGGATCCTGCCACAGTAGATCCACGGTAGGCGCCTCAGGACCCAAGTACGTGGTCTTTGGTCCCATATCCCGGTGGGTCAGTTTAAACCAAGCCTTTGCAAAGGCTTCGTTAAAGGCCTCCGGATTTTCGTAGAAATGACGGGAGATCTTCTCGTATACTGGATCATATCTCATGGACAAATCCGTAGTCAACATGGTAGGCTTATGTTTCTTTTCCGCATCAAACGCATCGGGATACAATACTTCCGGATTTTTGGCAACCCATTGATGTGCTCCCGCAGGACTCTTGGTCAATTCCCATTCGTGCTCGAACAAGCTTTTGAAAAATCCCTGACTCCACTCATTGGGAGTTAGCGTCCAGATTACTTCTAGGCCAGAAGTTATCGCATCCGGGCCTTTGCCAGATTTGTAGGTACTGGTCCATCCCAGGCCTTGCTCCTCGATTGCGGCAGCTTCCGGCTCGGGGCCTACCTGGCTGGCAGGTCCGGCACCGTGGGTTTTGCCAAGCGTGTGTCCACCCGCGATCAGCGCCACCGTTTCTTCGTCGTTCATGCCCATACGGCCGAAGGTTTCCCGGATATCATGTGCAGCCAAAACAGGGTCGGGATTTCCGTTAGGTCCTTCTGGATTCACGTAGATTAGCCCCATTTGTACTGCAGCCAGCGGATTTTCCAATTCGCGATCGCCAGAATAGCGCTCATCGGCAAGCCATTCTTTTTCTTTACCCCAGTATACATCCAACTCTGGTTCCCAGACGTCTTCCCTTCCACCGGCAAACCCAAAGGTTTTGAATCCGGTAGATTCCAATGCCACGTTTCCAGTCAGGACCATCAGATCGGCCCAAGAAATTTGGTTGCCATACTTCTGCTTGATGGGCCACAGCAATCGCCTAGCCTTATCCAAATTGGCGTTGTCCGGCCAACTGTTCAACGGCGCAAAACGCTGCTGACCCGCACGGGAACCGCCGCGGCCGTCTCCGGTACGATACGTTCCGGCACTGTGCCAGGCCATACGGATAAACAGGCCTCCATAATGGCCATAATCGGCCGGCCACCAGTCCTGAGACTCGGTCATTAGCGTTCGAATATCGTTTTTCAAGGCTTCATAATCCAGCTTTTTGAATTCCTCGATGTAGTTAAAATTAGCTCCCAATGGATTGGACACCGGATTGTTTTGGCGCAAAATACTCAGGTTTAACTGATTGGGCCACCACTCCACGTTTCCGGTAGCTTTTGCAGCGCTGGGGCTTTTTTTCGTGGCTCCAGACCAGCCATCGACCGAGGCCTTCTCTTGAGCCTGCACAGACAGCACAGAGCTGCCTAGTAGGACAAGTAATAAAATAACTTTCTTCATATATAGGTGTTGATTTAGACGGTATGAATAACGCAAGCTCAAAGATACAATCTATTAAATATTCTTTGCAATTGAATTTTTCTATCGAAAATTGACAGAATTAATAACACGGGGCAGTGGCTTGCATAAACCACGAATATCCAGAAGGATACGTCGGCCCAGGAATTGAGTAAAAAATGAAGAATCTAGGGAAAGAAAAAATTACTTCTTTTTACCGTATGTTTGCCATAGAAGTTCAGCGCAGTAGGCGTGTTGCGATTGATCGTGTCTGTAAGGCTTGGTTTGTGCGCGTTGACGACAGATGCCCGAAAATTAAGTCGGCTAGCATATTTCTAATTTCACCATCCGGTATTCAATCTATGTTTGATAGCCCAGATTACCCGAAACCTTTAGAAGAGTCACTGTTTGAACGTTGGTTGGAGCAGGGGCGTCGCAGCCCGATTCCCTATGCATATATACTTGTCATTTGGGATGAACTCGATGGTTGCTATCTGCCCGTGTATACGCAATCAAGGTCTGAAATGAATCAGTTTGCCCGTTTCGGTGCTTCCCCAGATCAAAGAAGCATGGTGGCTGCTTACGATTTGTATTCCGAATCCAGGATTCTTTAGACAGCTAAGCTGACCATATTTTGGTCCGTGCCACTAAATCTTTTTGCGAAATTCCCGCCTCTTTTTAATAAACTAGGTAACTTCATCGCGAAAACCAAACAAACCTACCCAATGAAACCCATGCAGTGAACGCTTTTGGGGCAGCATCGTCAGATGCCCCGCTAAAACAGCTAACCATTCACAGGAGAACACCGCAACCATCCGATGTAGAAATTGATATCCTCTACTGCGGGGTCTGCCATTCGGATCTCCACACCGTGCGCAATGACTGGGGAGGTACCATCTATCCGGCCGTTCCCGGTCACGAAATCGTCGGCAAAGTGACGCAGGTAGGTAGTGCTGTGAGCAAATTCAGGGTAGGCGATACGGTAGGCGTGGGCTGCATGGTAGATAGCTGTAGAACTTGTGGTAGCTGCCAACAGGATTTGGAGCAATTTTGCTTAAATGGCTTCACCGGTACCTACAACAGCAAGGACCAGTACCTGAGCACTCCCACCTATGGCGGGTATGCAGAAAGGATCGTGGTCGATGAGCATTTTGTCCTACGGGTACCTTCTAATCTTGACCCCGCTGCCGTTGCACCGTTGCTTTGCGCCGGAATCACGACCTGGTCCCCACTTCGACATTGGAAGGTACAGGAAGGGAGTCGTGTGGCCGTTATTGGATTGGGAGGATTGGGACATATGGCTATCAAACTCGCCAAAGGATTGGGTGCATCGGTCACCCTCTTTTCCCGATCTGAGGGGAAAATAGAGGATGCCCACCAATTAGGCGCTGATGAAGTAATTATTTCCACAGACGCTGCACAGATGAAATCCGTAAAAGGCAAATTCGATCTGATCATTGATACGGTACCCTACGTCCATGACATCAATCCCTATGTGGGTGCCTTGAAGATCAACGGAACGCTGGTTCTAGTAGGCTATTTGGGCAAACTGGATCCCATGCTTAATTCAGTTCCGATGGTAATGGGGCGAAAGTCCGTAGCGGGATCTGTGATCGGCGGCATCGCGGAAACCCAGGAGATGCTTGACTTCTGCGGCAAGCATAACATCGTATCAGACATCGAGCTGATCCGTATGCAGGACATCAATACCGCCTACGAGCGAATGCTCAAAAGCGACGTGAAATACCGCTTTGTGATAGATATGGCTTCTTGGAGGTGATCGTTTTCACCTTGCCAATATAACGCCCAGTTTTTTTTGGATTTGTTCCGGGGGTCATTTAACCAGTCGATCATTTCAGGACATTGGTTGGGTGTTCGAATTTCCGCTTTATCCCTTCGAAAAATTTCAAAAAGTAGTAACTTACCAGTCTTACGGTGTCTTACGAAAAATTGAAACTTTCTCTTTAAAGTTGGGACAGTAGGTAAGGGGCAAGATTTCCGAATTATGGTAGACACAGGGCTTCAGGGAAAAACGGTAATCGTGACGGGAGCGAATCACGGGATCGGGGCTGCGATCGCATTGGCATTTGCCCGAGAGGGAGCGAAGGTATTGGTTACGTATTTGCGTCAGAGCCCGGAGTTTTTTGGAGAGACCCGAGAGACCGTGGTGCAGGCTACTGCTCCCGGGAAAGCGTTTTATTGCGGGGAAATCGGAAAAACCGGCGATTGGGTAGCTAAGGAGATACAGGGTATGGGAGGGGATTGCCTCACCGTAGAGACGGACCTGTCGGATCCCTCTACGATACCGATGCTGTTTGATTTGGCGGAGGAGCGTTGGGGCCGGGTGGATATAGTGGTAAACAATGCCGCCCTGGCAGATCCGGACACCTTCTTGCCTCAGGCCGTAGTGGATCAGGATCTGGTGTTTGCAAAGGAATATGCGCTAAAGGCCGTATCTGCTGCAACGCACGATGCCCATTTTCAGGTCAATAGCCGCGCGGTGGCCTTGATGATGACGGAGTTTGCCAAAAGGCATATTGCACGCGGAGCGAAGGTGGGCCGTATCGTGAATATTACCACGGATGGTTCCCGATGCCATCCATCCAGCGTCTCCTATGGTGCAAGCAAATTTGCGATGGAGAGTTATGCACGCGCAGCAGCGACAGAATTGGGCCTCTACGGCATCACTGTAAATGTGGTTTCTCCGGGTGCCGTGCAGACCGGGTGGATGCCGGAGGAAGTGGAGAAGGAACTGGCGGCGGGGTATCCGCTTCGTCGGATCGGTCAGCCAGAGGATATCGCCCATGCAGTGATCTTTTTTGCTTCGAGTCAGGCGGATTGGATCACCGGTCAGGTGCTTCATGTAGGTGGAGGAAACCGAATGTAGTGGGGCCTCTCGTCAACCAGTTTTTGCTTAGATTGAACCGAATCGTTACTCGTCTGAAATAAAGCCTTTACGCTTATGAAATTGATCAAAACAACTTGTATCCTTATTGCTTTATGTTGTATTGGACTCTCTGGGTTGCATTCGCAGGACCGTCTTTCCGGTAGGTCCTTTGCCACTAGGTCGGAGGTGTTGGCTCAAAATGGGATGGCTGCTACCAATCATCCGATAGCCAGTCAGATAGCCTTGGACGTGCTGAAGGATGGGGGTAGCGCGGTAGATGCAGCTATTGCTGCCAATGCCTTTTTGGGGTTGGCCGACCCGGCTATGAACGGTATCGGTGGGGACCTCTTCGCCATCGTGTGGTCTGCGAAGGAGCAGAAGTTGTTTGGTCTCAATGCTAGCGGGAAATCTCCGGCATCGCTCAGCTATGCGCAGCTGAAGGCTGAAGTAGATCAGGGAAGGAGCTATCGAGGCGGTCCCCTTTCCATTACCACGCCCGGCTGTGTGGACGGGTGGGTTGCTCTTCACGAGAAATTTGGTGTACTGGATTTTGCCCGTCTGATGGCTCCTACTGTTTCATATGCCCATGCAGGTATCCCGGTTACCTCGGAAGTGGCGGATTTCTTTCAGACTGTTGAAGAAGGTGTTCAGAGATCTGATAACCCCTCATTCAAAAAGGTCTTTTTTACCGATGGCCGATTTCCGAGAAAGGGTGAAATCCTTAAAAACCCGGATCTCGCCAAAACCCTAGAAATTATAGGGAGAGAGGCTAGAGATGGGTTTTACCGGGGTGCGGTAGCCAAAACCATTGCTGACTATGTAAAAGAACAGGGTGGATACTTAACAGAGGAAGACTTGGCGAACAATCAGCCGGTTTGGGTAGAGCCCGTTTCGGTCAATTACCGGGGATACGATGTGTGGGAACTGCCCCCGAATGGACAGGGCATCTCTGTCCTGCAGATGCTCAATATCCTAGAAGGTTTCGATATGTCCGGGATGTCCTATGGAAGTGTAGCGCATGTGCACCACTTTTTGGAGGCCAAGAAATTGGCATTTGAAGATATGGCAAAGTTCTACGGAGATCCGGATTTTGGCGATATCCCGCTAGAAGAGCTGCTGTCTAAGGAGTATGCGGCAAAGAGACGTGCACTTATCCATCCTGGAAAAGCTGGGGAATACCATCCCGGTTTGAGTGCAGGGGATCACACGGTGTACCTGACCGTGGCAGACAAGGAGGGCAACATGGTTTCGCTGATTCAGAGTTTGTCTTCAGGATTAGGCTCCCGGGTGGTACCAGATGGGTTAGGCTTTATTCTGCAAAACCGGGGCTCGGGCTTTGTGCTGGAAGAAGGCCATATCAATCAGTATGCAGCGGGAAAGCGACCTTTTCATACCATCATTCCCGCCTTTATCACCAAGGAAGGTAAGCCCTTTATCAGCTTTGGGCTGATGGGTGGGGATATGCAGGTACCCGGTCATGTGCAGGTGGTGATGAACCTCATCGATTTTGGCATGAACTTACAGGAGGCCGGTGATGCACCCAGGATCTTTCATTCCGGCACATCCGCAAGAGGAGGCAGGGTGCCGGGACTTGGCGAAACCTTTCTCGAGTCCGGATTTCCCTATGAAACCATCAGCGAATTGATGGATAAGGGGCATGTGATCCGGATGGACAAAGGAATCTATGGAGGGTACCAGGCCATCATGCTGAAGGACGGGGTTTACTATGGCGCGTCTGAGTCGCGCAAAGATGGGCAGGCGGTGGGTTATTGACCTGTTTTGGGCAAATTTCACGCTCAATTATACCAGCTTAAAAGCGAAGATAATACCCAATCTCTGCATTATAGGAACCTTGCCGATGACGGTACGAACTCAAAGACTCTGAAATCTTCGTTTTTTCGTACAGGAGTTCTTTTAGGGTGTAGAACAGCTAGAGGATACCCACAAAGCTTGATATGCGGATACCTGAATGTGATTTAGGTATTCCAGCTACAGGAAGCGATACAGACAAAAAAGCACGTTATGAAAAAGATATCAGGTGGGAACAGCGTTTTTCAAACTTCGTAAAAGCCCTCCGAAAGCTTTCCGAAGCAGTTAATTACATCAAGCAGAAAGAGGTACAAGACGATTTGGGAAATTCAAACACTATTGAACTGGTAGATGAAATTATTAGGGAAGGAAATTTATTCAAGGGACACCGACCCTAACCCCGCTCATTAATCAGTATCTCGAACGTTAGCCATGCCTATAAAGTAGTGAGTAAGGAAAATCGAAAAGGAGGTATAAAGCACATAGGAATGTTCGTTTTTGTATTTCCGGCTGCTTGAGTATATTTATTTCTGATTGGAGTTATCAGGAATAGTACGCTAAAAATGCTTGAGTAGCCTACGCCATGTAACTAGTCACTTGTTTAACCACTCAACAACAAAAATAACATGCGGATGAGAGATTCTCTTTTTGTCATTTCGGCTACATGCGTAGCTATCACAATGGTCGCTTGTAACACACCATCAAATCAAGCCATTTTTCCGCAAGAATTGTTTCGATCGGAGGAACTGGTGGTCACGCAGGTTTCCGAAAATGCCTACATCCATACCTCTTATCTACAAACAGATGATTTTGGAAAGGTTGCCTGCAACGGTCTCGTACTTACGGGAGGAGGGGAGGCTTACGTCTTTGATACGCCAACAGACGACATAAGCTCGGAAGCACTCATCGAATGGCTGCAAAACAGCGCAGATTTTCAGGTAAAAGGAGTAGTTCCTACCCATTTTCACAAGGATTGCTTGGGAGGACTGCCGGTGTTTGAAAGTTGGGGGATTCCTTCCTATGCTTCCCACCAAACGATACAGTTTGCTGCGGAAAACAACTTTGCCCTGCCCCAGCATGGTTTTGCGGATTCACTTTTACTCAAAGTGGGGGATAAAACCATTCTGGCTACGCATTATGGGGAGGGGCACACGGCGGACAACGTGGTGGTATATTTTTCTAGTGAGGATATTTTGTTTGGAGGCTGCCTGGTTAAGGAGCTCGGCGCACAAAAAGGATTTCTAGGAGACGCCAATGTATTCGCGTGGTCTCACACCGTGGAGCGGATCAAAAAGAGATTTCCGGAAGTCAAGGTAGTGGTGCCGGGCCACGGGGCTTTCGGTGATGGTGCGCTTCTTGACTATACCCTTGAACTCTTTAAGACCAGGCATTTCGGTGAGGGTAGGGTTCCCAACGCCGATTAATGTGGCGTAATGATTCCGTCACTCAGTTTGCTCAGCTTCATTTTAACGAGAATTTCATGCAGTGTTTCGGCAGCCAGGCCATGTAATACCAATCGATAGGCCGCGCTATAGGTTGTTTCCGGCACCATAGGGTGCTTGTTGTTTACCAACCCCAAGTGGGCGGGTGTTCCCAGTATCTGGGACGTATAAATAGCGATGGTTTCATCCAATTGCAGGGAATTGGAAGCACGCACGAAGTCATTGGCCGTCAGAAAAAGCTGGTAAAATGGCGTAAACAACTCTATAGCCGAACGCAGATCCAAGACGTTGGTCCATCGGTTTGGAAATTCGATGTGGTCAAACTGGTCCTCGGTGATCATGCTTAGGTTTAATTTTTCCGGGGGGCGGATCGTTAGCCCCCTTTCCTTTAATTGCCTGTTTAGGTTGATGACAAAATTATAGAGATTTAAATCGTGCTTCAAAAACAGATCCTCCTTGATGCTATCAAAATCTTTCGGTTTGAGGGGATTTCCTGCCAAGGATACCCCAGGCACATTTCCCGCGATAAACTGTAGGATCTCGGTGCCCACATGGAAGTGCCTAAAAATAAGCAAATTGGCATCTGGACTCACAAAGTTCTTCAAGCCCCATGCCAGAATCCGGTGCAGTACACGGGAGGAGTTCAATCCACGGGGCACAAAATATTTGAACACATGGATAAAAAACATGGTGACTTTGGACCAAACTTCTATGATGGGAAGCAGGTACCGCACCGATTTGGAGGAATTGTCCCGCATCAGGGCTCTCTTTGTGGTGGCGTTAATCGGAATACTATCGTCGAGGTAGAGGGCCAGCCAGGGGTTCGGGTCTCTTTCGTCGTGGGTTAAATTATCCATGGTGTCGTCGTTTGGTTGATCAGTAGTTGCCTAGCTCATTGAGCTGCATGGCGTAGAGTTTAGCAGTAGTTTTGGCCGTTTTCACGATTCGCTTGGCCAAGTCTAGGTTCATAAGCGGGTGCTCCAAGGCCTTTTCTAGGTTATGAAAGTGATTTTCATCTGCCACGCCGTGGTAGGTAAAGAAGGATACCTGATCGTCTCTAAGGTGGAGTTGTTCCTGGATCATCCTTCCCCAATAGCCGGCCAGTCGTTTGCCAATGCCCTCGATGATAAACATGGCCCCCAGCAAATCGATGGGGTTTGGTTTACTGGCCTGTTGAAAAACGAAGGAGGTGAGGGCCACGGTACCGATGTTTTTCTCACCGCTTCGGATGGTCTCGAGATCCTCTCCGAGGGCCTCAAAATTCCGTTCGAGCAGTTGATAGTCCTTGTGTTCGGCAGCGGTATGTTTGATAAAGGCCGACCGCAGCTCAAACAACCCAATGTCGATATGGGATGCGGCCCGGGAGATCCACTGAGAGCCATCGATTACCTGTTGGCGCAGGTCGGTCAGGAGCAGCTTGTAGTCGGCCAGACTGAGATTTCCCTGATGGATCTTGGCGACGACGGGCACCTGGAGCAATTCGGTCTCAAAATCAATCCAGACCTGCGCAAGATTCCGAATGAGCCACTCGGAGGTTTCGTTTTTGGCAAGGTTTAGTTCCGGAGATTCAATTTCCCGGGTCGTATAGGGCTTCTTTTCGGCTTTATCCTCCCCGACCACCGTGAGGTGCATAAAAGAAGTAATGAAACGGCCGCTTTCGGGCACCATGCACAGGATGCGGTCGCCGGCTTGTAGCCTGTCCGAATACAGCAACTCATCCAACATGATGTAGATGGAAGCAGCGCCGGTATTTCCCTTGGTAGGAAGGTTGCTAAACCATTTCGCGTCAGGGATTTCTCCGCCACCCTTGATCATCAACTCTTTGATGGGGCCCTTAAAGACCTCCGAGGAGTAATGGCAGCAAAACCAGTCTATGCCCGCTGGTTGGATTTTCCCCTGGTTGATCAATTCAAAATAGTGGGCTACACCGGTTTTTACCAGGCTATCCAGCAGGCGAGCATCCTGCCGGAGATTGATGGCTCCGGCGGCTGAGGCCTCTTCATAGCTGGGGTAGTCCAGCCAGGTTTTTTCGGTTTCGTTTTTGTTGTCTGTTTTCCCGGTAAACATGCACACCGGAAACTCATGGGCGTGGGATTTCAATTCAATCCAGTCGATCTTCAAGGATATCCCGGATTCATTTTTCTGGTTTTGCAATACGAATGCCCCTGCACCATCGGAAAGCATCCAGCGGAGGAATTCCACGGAAAAGGGAAGGGCATCCGTCCCTTGGGCCTCAAAGCGGGAGGCTTTGAACATCCTGCTTGCAAATTCGCTCCCCACGGATAGGGCGTTCTGTTTTTCTCCGCATTTAATCTGGGAATACGCATTTTTTAGTGCCATGATACCGCTGGCGCATACACTTTGGTGGCTGGAAACCTCGCAGGTACCCAAATCCAGACCGGCATGCACCATGCTGGCAAATCCCGGTATGGGCAGATCCCCTTGGGTGGTTCCCGTACACAATAAGTCGATCTCGCTGGCCCGCAGGCGGCTTCTCTCCAGTGCCGTTCGGATGGCCTGTGCGGCCAGCTCGGCGTTGGAATGGGTAGATTGCTGCTGCTTATCCAGGGCATAATAGCGTGTCTGGATGCCATTTTGTTTTAGTATGCGCTCTCGGTTTCGGCTATCTTTTCCATGGATACGGCCCAGAAAATCTTCCATTTCCGCATTGCTAATAGGTGAATTGGGGAGGAAGGAGCCTGAACTGGTGATATATACTTCTTGCATGGGTTATTTCGTTGGTTTGGAAAACAGCTTATCCAGAAGGTTTAGGGCAAAACCATAATTCTTCCTTCCCTTGCTGTGGTGCTCGTGATGAGCCGTGCCAAATAGTCGCCAGCTATTGCCCCTGCCAGTGCCAAACCGGTAATTGCAATGCCCTGCAAAGTTCAGCAGGATACTGACTGTAGGGTAGAGAAATACTGCTACAATAGGCATAGGGATAAATGGAACAATGGTCAGAGGCACCGTACTCAGTAAGAATGCCTCCAGCCAGTGGAAACTGTACACCGAATAGACGGTGGGGACTGTGGATCGGTGATGGATGTAGTGAATATGTTGCATCATAGGCTTGAGGTGCATGATCCGGTGGATCACATAGAAGTGGACCTCGTTCCAAAGCGTCAGTAGGATTAGGCCCCAGAGGATATTTATCCACGTGTTTGGCAGCAGGTAGATAAAGTCCATCCGAATCAGGTAGATAATGGGAAGGGAAGAGAATCCAAAGATGACGATGGATTTCAGGGAGTGGCGAATCTCAAACCGACGCTGACGGCTAGAGGTCTCTCGGGTATCAATTATTTGGAGCAGATCTTTTCGGGCCAGGAATTTACACGCCCTGAGAAATAGGCTTCCCAGGCCAAAATAGAGGAGTAAAAAATAAAGAATCGTCACCCCAAACCATGCTAGGTAGGAGAATTGGGAAACCATGCCTTCTAATAGAGCCTCCATCAAAACCAAGGACGAACAAAAGATCCGACCCGTTGTAAATATAGACAAAATTCTCAATCAATGAGGCTCGGCATGCCCCATCTGTTCCGACAATTTTGCTTGATGGATAGTTCTTCGATCCAAGGCTTAGTTCTTTTCAATTTTGTCAGGGCCATACAACGTATTTTATACCAGAGATTTGAGAAAATCAGCGGATAATGGTTTTTCAATAAAATTTATCACATGCGTGTTGTCTTTTGCTTTTTCGATATCCCTAGGATCTATGGAGGAAGAAAGTATATAGATAACTATTCTTTCTTTAATAGCGGTCTCAAGGTTCTCAAATTCTTCCATGAATTCCCATCCAGACATTACGGGCATATTAATATCTAGAAGGAGAGTTGTTTTCTCAACAGACGAACGATCGAATGAATGTTCTAGATATTCTAACGCCTTTAGTGGCTCTTCAAAGGCAATTAGAGACGCGTCCGGATATATCTTCTTGATAATCATTTTATTGAACATGTTATTGATTGGATCATCATCCAATAGCATAAATTGAGGTTCTGATTTCATATAAACTATCTAATTAATTTGGTCTTTCAAAGCTGATTGTAAATGTGGTTCCTTTATTTATTTCACTATCAATTTCAATTCGTCCACCTAATGTTTCTACCTGTGTCTTTACCATAAACAGTCCCATTCCTTTTCCTTCTGTATGAAAATGAAATCGTTTATATAATCCGAATATTTGATCTTTTTTCTTGGTTAGGTCAATTCCAATCCCATTGTCCTTAAAAGTGATAATGATATTTTTTTCCGACAATTGGCTTTTTATCTCTATTATGGGGTTAACAGCCTTCTGTTTGTATTTTATGCTATTTGAGATCAAATTGTAGAATATGCTATGTAGGTAGCTTTTTATGGTTTTAATTTCATCGATCTCATTAAAATTGACTATAAAAACAGCACCTTCTTTGTTGATAAGGTTTTGAATACTTTCCTGAATATTTTCAACAAGGTTAGTGAGATTTACCGTGACCTTGTTCTCGTGTATTTCATGCTTCTTTTGCAAGATATAACTTAGATCTTTCAAGGTCATGTCCAGACCTTGAATTGACTTTTTTAACCCAATATTCAATTGGTCTTTTTGATCTTGATCCAATGTTGAGTCAAGTAATAAATTGCTGATTCCAATAATATTTGCAACCGGTGCACGAAGGTTGTGGGAAACGATATAGGAGAATTGTTCTAAATCCCTATTCCTTTGTATTAGATCATTCATGATTTTTTGCCGCTCATCTTCTGCTATTTTTCTGTCGGTAATATCAGACCGTATGGCAATGTATTTGACAGGTTTACCTTTTTCGTTTAGAAAGGGAACTATAGTGGTGTCAACCCAGTAAAAGGAGCCGTCTTTGGCTCTGTTTTTAAACTCGCCTTTCCAAGTTTTTCCGGAGGAGATTGTTTTCCATAATGTTTTGATAAAATCTTTGGAATGGTAGCCCGAGTTGATAAGCCGATGGTCTTGACCAATCAGCTCTTCACTGGTATATTTGGAGATTTTGCAAAAATTCTCATTTGTGTGAATTATTTTTCCTTTGGCATCGGTGATTGCCACTATAGTAGACGCATCTAGTGCATTGCGGTAATCTGCAATTATTTTTAAGTTAGCTATCTGTTTCTGCTCTGCTTTTCTCCGATCTGTAATATCTCTTATGCACCCAATGAGGTAATCTTCTCCATTCGCTGTGAAATAATTAACAGACATAGAGACAAATACGGTCTGCCCGTTCTTTTTCCTCCCTTCTAACTCCAGATCTTTTACATACCCTTTTGTCTTGAGCTCATGTAGTATACGTGCTCTATCCTCTTGGTTTTTATACAGGTTGAGTTCCTGGGAGGTTTTATGTATACATTCTTCTCTCGTGTATCCGAATATGTCAAAATACTTATCATTGACCTCAAGCAACTTTCCGTCTGTAATTGTTCCTATGGAGAAGGCATCTGATGCCGTCATAAAAGCCAATCTAAACTTTTCCTCACTTTCTTCGGTATTTTTAATACTATTGACTAGTTCAGTGATATCTCTGTTCATTCCGATCATTCGATAAGGAAGACCGAGTTCGTTCTTAAGGAAAATTCCGGCTGCTTTTATATATGCTATTTGTCCGTTAGGTTTGACAATTCTGAACGAAGAATCGAATTTTCTTTCTTCTCTTTTTGCCTGCTCAAGCTCTGTGATGACCGCCGATTTGTCTTCAGGGTGAAGCGTATGTGCCCAATGTTCAAAGGTATTTTTTGTTTCATTTTCCGTGAAACCATGCAGGGCGTACATGCGATTGTCCCAAATCAATTCATTTGTTTGAAGGTTCCAGTCCCAGACTCCCAGTTCAGCGGCTTCTACTGCCAGCGTTAGGCGGTATTCATTTTCCTCGGATATTTTTTTTGTCTCCAGCAACTCCTGCTGTATCAACCTTCGTTCGGTGATATCTTGACAGGTTCCAAATGTCCGTAAAGGTTTGCCTGATTCATCGTAGAGAATCTTCCACCTTTCCTCTACAATTTTTATATTTCCTTTTGCCGTAATAATCCTATGTTCGACAGAATTATAGTTTTTGGTGTTAAATGAAGCGATAAATTTATGGTGTACCATATCCCTATCATCGGGGTGGACGAAGTCTAGGAAGGATTCATGCGTTGGCTGGAATGCCCTAGGATCCAGTTCGAAAATCTTGTAGGTCTCTGGCGACCAATTTACCGTTAAGTCTAAAAGATTTGTCTCCCAACTACCGAGTTTTGAGACCATTTGGGCTTCAATTAATTTTGCCTCATTCGTCTCACTTCGAATTACTTGATCCTTTAGTTCTTTTTCGATTCGTTTTTTCTCCGTTATTAGTTCCGTAAACAGGATGATTCCCCCCACCTCTCCGTTATCCTGAAACCATGGACGTATTTCCCATCGAACCCAGTCTATACTTCCATCCTGACGGATAAAGTAATCTTCGTCTCTTTTATCGGCCTTGCCTTTTAAACATTCTTGATGAATTTTTTTCCACTCAGCGCCAATTTCGGGGAAAATTTCATAGTGACTTTTGCCAATTAGCTCTTTGCCGATCAAATTATAGTCGGCAATCCATTTATCGCTCCTAGCTAGATAACACATTTCAGTGTCTAGCATGGCTAATGCAGCCGGACTGCCTTCTATGAACTTTAATAGTTCTTTGACGTTTTTTGAATAGTTCTCTTCGGCGATTTTCACTTCCTCTAGTTGGACGAATGTGAAATCCGAATTGAGGCATTTGTAATACACCTTAACTCTTTTTTCCTTTTCGAAGCCTGTGTTTGTAAAAGAATATTCCCGCTCTATATCTAGTTGGTTTTTGGTACAGGTTTCCAAATCCTGGTGCATTTCTATACATTGCGCCAGCAGTTCACTACTTTTCTTACCATGAAAAGGCTTTCCAGACTCCTGAAAGTAATTTAGAGCTTCTTCGGTGTAATCTACTAAGGTGTAGTCTTCGTCCTTTTTTTTCCAAATAAAGGAAGGTGATTTTAGTTTTTGGAAGAGATTCAGGTATACATCCCGAGAAATCTCGTCTTTTATAGGCGGATTGCCTTCATAGCCTTTCATCGTATTGGTGGAATTGGTAAAGTAGTGTTAAAGAGGTTGTTGATGCCTTGGCTTTGGGTTTTGGTAATCGCTTAATAGGGAGATAGGTGTAGTATGAATTACTTGTTTTTCTATAGCCTATGCAAAGGGAGGGTAATACCTTTTAGGGCACTTGCCAAGTTCGGAATTACCGGTTGATTTACGTTTAATATTACATAAATGGAAATCCCTGCCTGTGAAGGAGGCTCTTGGTCGTTTCTGAGAATTCAGAAAATTTTGGGTTGGATGTTTGAATTATCTAAATGACGGATAATCAGTCACAAGCAACACTATTCTTCCTTGTATTGCATTCAAACTTGTAACATTACGGATGTATTGTGAAAATAGGCTACGCTGCGATTAGAAAAAGATTAGTTATTATTTATAGCTTGGTTAAGAGTGTATTTTTTAGGTGTGCACAGACTTTCATCTGTCTATAATTGATTTTTAATGTTCAGATGGAATCCCTGCCTACCGGCCTTTAGGTCGCATGTTTGCCCCTATAGCCATCGGGGCATCCCACCGTGTGTCGCCTGCGTCGTGCTAGATTTCATGCCGCCACAGGCCATAGGGACAATTGGAATTAAGCGCTTATTTCCACCGTACCCAAAGCAGCATGGGATTATCTTCCTGTCCTACAGCATCTCGCTGTTCGATGACAAAGTAGGAGGTCCCGTTTGATTTTGAAAAGGGCATTCCTGTTTCTGGGAATTTTGGGTCTTGGAACCCTCCCTTTACTACCGAGGATTTCCGATTGCTTTTTTCATGGATATATAGGTAGCGCTCTCCCTTGTAGCGATACTGTACCTGATAGAGTGTGGGGGTAACCTGCACATCTCCCATGCTGAATTCCGGTGGGAAAGTGGCTTCCGATACGCTTTCCCGAAACCGAAAGTTCACTTCGGGTACTAGCTCAAAATTATTGGAAACTGTATATAAGGTGTCTCGTCGATACGTTTCTGGCAGGAGGGTGGGCAGAAAGAAGTAGCTGGTGTCATTTACCTGAAACACGAAATTTTGTTGTCGGTACACCAGCCCAAGGTTGCGGATCAAATGAATGTTGTGTGCGGGGCTGGCTAAGGTGTCAAATTCACTACCTAACACGTGTAACCGATTATTGACTAAAAAGCCATTTTCGTGTGGCTCCCCGTATTGGCTTTCCCAGAAAAAATAGTGGTCGGAGGTAACGAAGGTTGCCGAGAGCATGCGCGTCTTATCTATGTACTCCTCGACGAGGGTTCCGTCTTCTTCAAAAATCAGTGTTTTGTGATCAAATGGAGCACATACGATCAACCGTTTTCGTCGGCCATCGTAGGCAATGGAGGTAGGCACTTGGAATTCACCTGGTCCCTGACCGTTTATTCCAATTCTGCGAATATACCGTCCATCCCAATCGAATTGCATAATGGAGGGATCAGCACCCAAGTTGAGCACATAGATGTAAGTTTCGCCAAAAGCTACATCGCCTATGTAGGATATGAGGCTTTTGGGTGTACTTTCTAAGGGAATAGCCCGTGTCTCGTCGGAATAATCTGTCAACCAAGCCGGTTTAGCGGATGCCTCCGAGTGGGGAATTACCAGCGTAGGGATGCCTTCCGTTTTCGAAAGCTGATTGTTCTTTCCACAGCCGAACAGGATTAAAATTCCGAATGCGAGGAGCAAATTGCCCAAAAAGCATCTGTTCATAGACCTATTTGGCGTTTGTTTTGGGGTAAGGTATCATTTAAATCCGACGATTAAAAGAATAGAACGGTATTTGCACAGTAACACCTATAAACCAAACATACCGAATACATGAGTAATAACGTAAAGATTATCAGTGTCCGATCGCTTACACACGATGTAAAGGAAATAAAAGTGGAAAAGCCACGTGGATATACCTTCGTTCCGGGGCAAGCTACCGAAGTGGCCATTGACAAGGAAGGATGGCGGGATGAAAAACGTCCGTTTACCTTCACCTCTCTTCCCGAAGAGGAGCATTTGGAGTTTGTGATCAAATCCTACAGAGACCATCAAGGGGTAACCTATCAGGTGGATGGGTTGTTGGAAGGAGATCGTCTGTTGATCGGAGATGCTTGGGGTGCCATCACCTATAGAGGGCCAGGTGTATTTATTGCAGGCGGTGCGGGTATTACACCCTTTATCAGTATTCTTCGGCTGCTTGAATCCAAGGGACAACTTGCGGGACACAAACTGATATTTGCCAATAAAAGAGGGAAAGATGTGGTGTTGGAATCCTATTTTTACGATTTGCTTGGGGAGAATTTCCTGTCCATTTTGAGCGATGAAAAAGTCGATGGGCACCACCATGGGATGGTGAATATGGCATTTTTAAACGAGCAACTGTCCGATTTTTCCCAGGAGTTTTACGTGTGTGGCCCGGAGGGAATGGTAAAGGATGTGAGCAGCAGTTTAGAGCAACTGGGTGCACGACCGGATGGCATTACCTTTGAGAAGTAGTTTTCGCGGATGCTTGCAAATGAAGCCCATCTTTTTGGGATGTGGCCGCTTTCCTTTCTCCTGCTCCTGTGGCAAAGAACAAGCAGCTAGGTTATGTGATGCTGATGGTTCAGTTTTTCGGGTGTATATTTAGCCAGTTAAGGAGTGAAACGGTTTGGTGTCAGTATGGAAAATATTTCAGTTTTTGATATATTAAAAATCGGTGTCGGTCCTTCCAGTTCCCACACCTTGGGTCCTTGGATTGCCGGCTCCCTGTTTTTGGAAGAGTTGGGCGCCGACAGGCTGGCATCGGTGACTAAAGTCCACGTGCACCTCTATGGTTCCCTGTCCCTTACTGGCAGAGGCCATGCCACGGATTTGGCGGTAACGATGGGATTGTGCGGGTTGGATCCGGTTCAGTTTCCGGTGGATCAGCTGGGCGCGTTAATGGACCAAATTCGGGAACAGGGGATTCTTCGGCTAGCCGGGGGTCATGTAATACCATTCGAGGTGGACAAGGACATTTTTTTTCATGGAACGTTTCTGCCCTACCACGCCAATGGTCTTCGCTTCGAAGCGTTTACGGCCGATGGGGTGATAGGAGAAACGTATTATTCGGTGGGAGGTGGATTCGTGCAGAAAGAAGGCGAGAAAGACAAATCTCCCGCTGTACGCGCACAGTTTCCCTTTCCGATAGAAAAGGCGAATCAACTGCTGGCCTATTGTACCCGAGAGAATAAGCGCATTTCCGATATCGTTTGGGCAAATGAGCTATCGCTACGTGATAAGCCGGTTATCGAATCGGGGTTATGGAAGATTTGGGAGACCATGTTGGAAAGCATATACCTGGGATGTCATACAGAAGGGGTATTGCCAGGAGGGTTGCATGTGAAACGCCGGGCTTTTGAGCTCCATAAGGGACTCATCGGAAAGGAACTATATTCTGGTCCGCAGGAGTGGCTGGCGGCTGTCCGGCGCTCTGAGGGAGGATTCCGACGGGTGATGAAATGGGTTAGCTGCTTTGCGCTAGCCGTGAACGAAGTCAATGCAGCACTCGGTAGGGTGGTTACCGCTCCCACCAACGGCAGTGCAGGCGTAATCCCTGCCGTGTTGCTATATTACCTGGCCTTTGAAAATGCGCAATCGGGTAGGGATGAGGTATTTCGCTTTCTGCTGGTGGCAGCTGAGATTGGCAGTATTTTCAAGAAAAACGCCACTCTTTCTGCCGCAATGGGAGGGTGTCAGGCGGAGATCGGCGTTTCCAGCGCGATGGCTGCAGCTGGTCTTTGCGAGCTGCTAGGCGGTAGTCCCGGGCAGGTTTTGACCGCAGCGGAAATCGCTATGGAGCATCATCTGGGCCTGACCTGTGATCCCATTTCCGGTCTGGTTCAGGTACCCTGTATTGAACGTAACACCATGGGGGCCATAAAAGCCATAAACGCGGCAGAGTTGGCGACGGAAACTTCCCTGGAACATACGAAGGTATCCCTTGACAAGGTGGTTCGCACCATGTGGGAAACCGCCAGGGACATGAATGGGAAATATAAAGAAACATCCGAAGGAGGATTGGCTCTTTCCGTCAATTGGGTCGACTGCTAGCCAAGGGCCCATCTCCGCAAGCATACCTGTAACGATCTAGCCTATGGGACAACAGCAAGTCCGTTCGAAGAAAAGTAAGATAGAACGAAAGAAATTTCTCAAGCATTTGCTGCTAGACGTGGAAGCCTTGGATGAGATGCTAAGGAGAAATCTTATTGAGAAGAACATTCAGCGTATAGGAGCGGAGCAGGAGCTCTCGCTGGTTGACGCCTACTATAAGCCATCCCGAAAAGGGCCTGCGGTGTTGAACCGGGTCAATGACCCCCACCTGACCACAGAGCTCGCCCTGTATAACCTGGAGATTAACCTAGATCCTCAGGTGTTGAAAAAGCAGTGCTTTTCCAAGATGGAGAAGCAATTGCAGGCGCTTTTGGCAAAGACAGATCAGGCAGCGAAGGCGGTTGGAGATAAAGTGGTGTTAAGTGGAATACTGCCCTCCATTGATATTCGTTCGGGTGAGTTGGACTTCATGACCCCGAATCCACGGTTCTATGCGCTCGATGAAGTGATTCGCCAATTGCGGGGGGAAGATTTTGAGCTAAATATCCTCGGAGTAGATGAGTTGATTTTGGCTCATACTAATATTCTTTTTGAGGCATGCAACACCAGTTTTCAGTGCCACCTGCAGGTCGACCCCGATGAGTTTGTGGATCAATACAATTGGGCTCAGATGATATCCGGGCCGGTGCTGTCTGCTTGTACCAACTCCCCATTGTTATTTGGGCGGGAACTTTGGAGCGAGACCCGGATTTCGCTTTTTCAGCAAAGTATCGATATCCGGAGCAAGGGATATCACCTCCGGGAAAAGGAACAGCGCGTTTCCTTTGGCAAGGGTTGGGTGAGTGAAATCACCGAAATCTACAAGGAAGCGATTGCCCGGTTTACGCTGATTCTCACCGATACGGTGGAGGAGGATTCCATGAGCGTGCTGAAGAAAGGGGGCATCCCTAAGCTAGCTGCACTAAATTTGCACAACGGCACCATCTGGCGGTGGAACAGACCCTGTTACGGTGTGGGGTCAGGCATTCCCCATTTACGTATCGAAAACAGGTACCTCCCTTCCGGTCCCAGTGTGATTGATGAAATGGCAAACTTTGCCTTTTGGGTGGGGTTGATGAAAGCCATGCCGGAGCACTATAAAGGAGCTTGGCAACATAAATCTTTCGAAGATGCAAAGGGTAATTTTTACCGAGCCGCTACTTCCGGCCTGCACAGTAGCATGGTATGGGAAGGAAAAGCGATTCCTTCCCGTAATCTCCTGCTGGATCATTTGCTGCCATCGGCTAGAAAGGGTTTGCTGGATTGTGGCATTGAGCTGGAGGAAGCAGATAGGTACCTGAACGTGCTGGAGGGTAGGGTGAAAAAGGGATTAAATGGCAGTGTATGGACCGTAAAAAGCTTTAGGAACCTCAAAAAGACCCTGTCACGGGAGGAGGCCATGGTAGGGGTGACTGCCGCCATGCACACCCGTAGGATGTCAGGACTTCCGGTACATTCTTGGCGACTGCCAACCAAGTTGGAGATAGAGGATTGCCGCATGCCTTACGATTGGATAGGTAACTTTATGACCACCGACCTCATCACAGTACAGGAGGAGGATTTACTGGATTTGGTAGAGAAGATTATGGACTGGAAGCGCATACGACATGTGCCGGTGGAGGATAGAAAAGGGAATTTAAAGGGATTGATCACCCATAAAATGATCGGTCAGGCTAAAGACACGAATCAACCGGATCGGTTGCTGTCTGCGGCAGACGTCATGCGCACCGACTTGGTCACCGTTGGCAAGGACGCGGATATAAGGTTCGCTATCTTATTGATGGTGGACAAGCAAATCAGTTGTTTGCCGGTGGTAGAAGGGAACCGACTGATTGGTTTGATTACGGATAGGGACACGCAGCAGCTGTGGGAAAAGATGAAAGATCATGAAGCCTGAAAAGCAAGCCGCCTTTCATAGTGACCAAACGTCCCTTCATAATCGCACCCTCTACCGTGTGGAAAAAGGGCCTACCGATCCAACGATGGTGGTGTTTGTGGGGATGCATGGCAACGAGAAAGCGTCTATTCAAGCAGTCGAGGAGATGGTAGTAGAAGGACGGCTTTCCTCGCCTACCCTGCTAGGCAACTTGTTTGTGTTGATAGGTAATAAGAAAGCCCTGAGCTTGGGAAGGCGTTTTATCGACAAGGATTTTAACCGGATATGGACAGCGGAACACCTGCACAGGGCCCGTACCGAAACGGAGTCCAACTGGCCACCCACGCATGAATTGGCGGAATTAAAGGAGTTAGATACCGAGATTTCAGAGATAATCCGGAAATATGGAGCCGGACGACTTTGTTTTTTAGACCTACACACCACTTCTGCGGAAAGCGGGGCCTTTCTTCCCTTCAACGACTCGCTTGCCAACCGTCAATTGGCCGAAAGGTTCCCGGTGCCCCTCATTTTGGGGATAGAGGAGTTTTTGGAGGGGCCATTGATGAGCCATATTAACAATTTGGGATTCCCCGCATTGGGGTTTGAAGCTGGCAGGCACGGGGCTACAGCTTCCATACTTCGGCACCGGGCTTTCTTGGAGTTGGCCCTGTGTCATTGGGGAATAAAAACACTCTCCGACGGTGAAAAATCAGGCCTGGAAAAACAGCTGTCGGAATCTTTGGCGATTCCTTCGGGATTTTACGAAATACGCTACCGGCACGATGTGCGCCCGATGGAGGGCTTTGCCATGGACCTGGGCTATATTAATTTTCAGCCGGTAACAAAAGGGCAGCGGTTAGCCTCCGATAAGCAGGGTGTTATCTACGCGCCATATACCGGTCTCATGTTCATGCCCCTATACCAAGTGGAAGGCAGCGATGGTTTTTTTATTATCCGCAGGGTTTCCAGGTTTTGGTTGGTCCTCTCCAAATGGCTTCGGAGGGCGGGTATTTCCGAACTTATCGCTTGGCTGCCCGGCGTGGAAAAGGATCCGGTCGAAAGTGCCATCTACTGGGTGAATCCGAGAATTGCCCGCTTTTTTCACCGCGAGATTTTTCATCTATTGGGCTACCGAATCAAACAAGAGAAGCGAAACGGAGCTATCCGGATCGTACGAAGGGGCTAGAGGTTAGTTTGCCGGCCCGTTTTTTACCAAGTGCTCAAATTCCTGCTTGGTTACTTTAAAGACAGTGCCGTGCCTCGTGCCTTCCGGAAAACTCACTTTGTCGGAAATGTCCTCCCAGTTTTCTAGGTCGTAGGAAGCCACGGCACCCATCTGATGGTCGATGTATTTATCGAAGTAGACGATCCATCGGTCTCCCACTTTGGCGGGTGTAGGACCTTCTGCCCAATAGTCTCCAGTAATCGGTGCACTCGCTGGCCCATATCCCTCCGTTAGTCGATTGCTTCTAGCTATTCGAATATTCTTCTGGGCAGGTTCACGGGTTTCATCTTTGATAAACAGGATGTATTGCCCACCTTCTTTGATCAGCGTCCCGTCTATGACGTTAAAGCCCGGCTCGTAAAAGAGCTTGGTTTCCGAAAAGGCTTCGAAGTCTTTGGAGGTCACATAGTATTTTCGGTGGTTGTAGGCATTTTCTTCCATGGATTGGGTTTCTGGATAAAGTCCCGTGATCGTGGTAGACCAAAAGATCAAATAGAGGTCGGATTCCTCGTCGTAGAATACTTCGGGTGCCCAGGTATTCCTTGCCCCTTCTTCGTGGGCCATTACCGGAATAAACCGTTGCTCAGACCAGTGAATGAGGTCTTCGGAAGTAGCGTAGCCGAGACCTTTTTCGTTCCAGCTTACCGTCCACACCATGTGAAACTTTCCGTCACCACCACGGATGATGCATGGGTCTCGCATGAGTTTATCTTCACCGGCAGTAGGCGTTAGAAATGAGGCTCCTTCAGATAGCGCTTCCCAGGTATAGCCATCTTCCGAATAGGCGAAATGCAGGCCGTCTTCACCGTTGCCTACAAAATAGGAGAACAGGAAGATTTCTTCTGAGATTCCCGTGGCCGATCGGGTGCCTTTGGATGATTGGGGGCTACCGCACGAAAGAAATGTAAAAATGAGCAGGGCGAAAGTTAAACCGATTGGTGGATTCATCGTCGTTTGGTTTACTAGGTTTAGGCTGCAAATTACAAAACTCAGCGATTTTGTTTCTGTTTGCCATTGAAATTGGGGGGTTGATTTGCTTATTTTCACTCTTTGTTCATCCTGTAAACACTTTATTCGTGATATTCGGTGTTTTTTGGGGCTGGTCGGCAGTATTTAGCGTTTTTAGGATGGTTTTCGGTTAATTTAAGCTATTTTTCCTTGGAAATACTTTATAAGATATCATAAAAAGCAGGACAGTACAGGATGGGGGTTTATTCTTGAAATGCTAAGTTTATATATGATTTATTTTGGTTTATCCGGTCTTGGAAAAATTAAAATAAACTATAAAAAACAATAATTTCAACTTAACCTAATTATTTATGAATCGAACAGTGTACAATTTACACAACGGCAGATGGCTGCTTTTGTGTGTGATGAGTCTGTTAATCGGGTCTGCGGCTTTCGCCCAGCAAACCCGAACCCTTACGGGCGTGGTGAAGTCTCAGGCAGACTCGGAGTTGATTCCGGGGGTGTCTGTATTGGTAAAAGGTACCCAGCGGGGTACGGTGACCGACATCGATGGGCAGTTTAACCTACAAGTGTCTGACGGGGAGGTGATTGTAGCCAGCTTTATTGGCTATGAGACCAAGGAGACGGTCGTTTCTTCCAGTATTACCAATATGGAGATTTTTTTGAGTTCCTCCTATTCCGATTTGGGAGAGGTGATCGTGGTGGGTTATGGAACCCAGCGAAAATCGGATTTGACCGGATCGGTAGGATCGGTGAGCGCCCAGGCACTACAGGAAAGACCGGCGGCCTCTCTGAATCAAGCACTTTCTGGAAGGATTCAAGGAGTAAACGTTTCCGTTAACTCCGGACGTCCAGGCGGCAGGGCCAATATCCGTATCAGAGGAAATACCTCCGTAAGTATCGCCAACGATCCGCTCTATGTAATTGACGGGGTGATCATACATGCCACTGGATTGGCCAATGGTAGTACTCCCATCGATTATATCAATCCCAACGACATTGCTTCAGTGGAGGTATTGAAAGATGCTTCCGCCACCGCAATATATGGTGCTCGTGGAGCAAACGGAGTTATCTTGGTAACTACTAAGCGCGGAAGTTCCAAGGGGGGTATTATATCCTACGATACAGATTTCAGCGTAGGAGTGCTGCCACGAAAAATACCTTTGTTAAATTCCGAAGAGTTCTTGCGGGTGGAGGAACTAGCATATCAAAACGCCCAAAAGTATGATCCGAATGGTTGGGCAAACGGGATTTATAGAGATCCGAGGTTAAAGCGGACAGATCCCAGGCTTTTTGATTCCAACGGAAATCCACTATACGATACCGACTGGCAAGACGAGTCATTCCGTCAGGCAATTACCCAAAACCATCAGTTGGCCTTTACTGGTGGAAATGAAAAGGACAGTTACGGTGTGTTTTTGAACCACCGCAACGAAGAGGGTTTGATGCGTGGTTCTTGGTTGAAGCGTTACGCTGCCCGTTTCGTGTTTGATAGCCAAATCAAAGATTGGCTGAAGGTGGGGGGTTCGCTTGCTTATAACGATCAGCGGGAAAGCCAGATTGACCCGCTGGGTGCAGGAGGTATCATCGCCATGCGTCAGGTGTTGGAGGCCTTGCCGATTATACCGGTACGGTATCCGGACGGAAGCTGGGGTGGCAACGAACACTACCCAGGCATGGAAGGTGGCAACAACCCGCTGCATGTGGTGGAAGATCGTGTGTATGAACTCAGCACACAGACTATTTTGGGAAATGTGTATGCCAATTTTTACTTGGCAAAAGGGCTTGAGTTCAGATCTATCTTAGCGACAAACATCATCAATCAACGCACGGACTATTACGGTGGTAGGATGCTAAACTTTATCGCCCGAAATCAACGGGGGGATGCGTCTGTTACCAACGATCGACATAATTCCTGGCAGTTCGAAAATTACCTTACCTACAACAAAGAGATCGATGAAAATCAGTCATTCAATGCATTGTTAGGACTCTCCTGGCAGCAAGTGGACAGGTTCCAATCCATGGCTAGGTCGCAGGATTTTCAAGATGATTACTTTAAGTTTTATAATCTAGGAGCGGGAGCAAACGTGTTTCAAACAACTTCCAATTATACTGCTTACGCATTGAATTCCTATTTTGGACGATTCAATTACAATCTGAAGGAAAAGTACTTGGTAACCTTCACTGGAAGGATCGATGGGTCTTCTAAGTTTGGAGCGGCAAATCAATATGCGGTGTTCCCCTCCGCAGCGGCTGCTTGGAGGGTGTCGGAGGAAGATTTTCTTAAAAACAGCAATACCGTTTCCAATTTGAAGGTGCGTGCCAGCTACGGTATTACCGGTAACTCGGAGATACCGGCCTTTCAGTCCTTGGCAGGTATGGGGAACTATACGGTTATTTTCGGAGACCAGCGGGCAATCGGGTTGGGCGTAAACCGACTGGCCAACCCAGACCTACGTTGGGAAAGAACCTTTCAGACCGATATGGGGCTGGAATTGGGGTTATTCAACAATCGCTTAACCTTAGAATTGGATTTATATCGCAAGTTAACCCGAGACATGCTCCTAAGTGCGCCGGTTCCTTCCAGCAGTGGATATTCTAACGTTACCCGGAACATTGGTAGCATGGAGAACAAGGGTATTGAAATAGCCCTGAACTCGGTCAACGTGGACACCAAAGGGTTTAAGTGGGACACCCATTTCAATATATCACTGAACAGAAACACCGTATTGGAATTGACCGGAGGTGCCGATATCATAGGAGCCAGCACGATTATCAGGGAAGGATATCCTGTAAGCTCCTTCTTTGGATTTGTACACTTGGGTACATGGAATCTGGACGAGGCGGATTTGGCGGCGAGCTTTGGTAAACGTCCCGGTGATATCAGGTATGAAGATGTAAACGGAGACGGTGTAATCAATGACCGTGACCGGGTGATTATGGGACAGGGCATTCCAAAGGGCTTCGGTACCTTGATGAATACCTTTAACTACAAGAATTTTGAGTTACTCGTTGATTTACAATTCATGTACGGAAATGGAGTGCTCTGGAGAAGCAAACACTCTGCGGAGGACCGTACTGGTATTGCCAACAGCTTTAGAACAGTACTCAATGCTTGGACGCCCCAAAACCAGGATACCAATATAGCTGAGATCAGACCGATGTCTGCAGGGTACAATACCTTCAACGATACAGACAGGCTTCAGGATGGATCCTTCTTGAGGGGTAGAAATTTGATGTTTGCCTATGTATTTCAGCCCCAGCTGGTGCAAAGGCTTCATTTGAGCAGGCTTCGGGCGTTCGTTTCGGTACAGAATTTCTTTTTGTCCACTCCGTTCCAAGGATATGATCCGGAAGTCAGTACCTCCGGTGCAGCGTTTGACCAGGGAGTTGACCTCTATGCGTATCCCAAACCGCGGGTATTTATGTTAGGGTTGAATATAGGGCTTTAAGGATAACTGAAAAACGTGAAAAAATGAAAAAGTACATAAAACATATCGCTAGAACAATGATCATGGGCCTCGTGTTGGTCTCTGGATGGTCCTGCGCCGATTTTCTGGAAGAAACAGACAAATCGAACTTCACACTTGAAAATTATTTCACTCGGCCTGAGCATGCCACGAGCGTGGTCAATACCATCTATGCGGGCTTACCACCGATTATGGCAAGTGGTTTTGGAGGTGGGCCTTGGATGATGCTGGAGTTTGCAACAGGTTTGGCAGATACGGAACTTGGGCAAGCTCAGAACAGCCTTTTTGTGCGTTCGCTGATCAATAACTCCGATAATGGCTACGGACAAACCTATTGGACCACATATTATAGGGGCATTCAAAATGCGAATTTGGCAATCGAAAAAATTCCAGATATTCAGATGGACCAAGCAGCAAAAAACCGGCTGCTTGGAGAGGCTCGCTTTTTACGTGCTTACTATTATTACCATCTCGTTCGAATTTTTGGCGAAATTCCATTGATCACGGGTGTTATTGATCTTGCCTCGCCCGAAATGTACCCTTCACCCTCACCGGTGGAGTCAGTTTATGATTTGATAGTGGAGGATCTTACCTCTGCTGAGACATCTGGCTTGCCATTTAGAGAAGGAACTGGTAGGGTATCCATGGGAGCAGTAAAGAGTATGCTTTCCAGTGTTTATTTGACAATGGCTGGCTATCCCTTGCAAAAAGGGTCTCAGTATTATCAGCTCTCGGCGGCGAAGGCAAAAGAGGTGATAGACTCCGGACAATTCTCTTTATTTCCTCGATATACCGATCTGAATACGGTTTCACTGAAAAATCAAGGGGAGTTTATCTTTATGATTCAGTATGCGGCCTTTATCCAACCCAACACGGTACAACAAGCGATTTTGCCCTACAATAGAGGGATCAGTCAGTACAATGCGGAAACCGGTGGAATCTTTGCGAATGCGGATTTTGTAAGGTCTTTCGAGACAGGAGATAAGCGAACCGAAGAAAAGCAATTTTTCTTTACGGAATATACCCTTAGGGCAGACAGGAGCCAAGTATTGCAATTGGGCGATTACTACATTTGGAAGCATTTTGACGAAGAGGCACAGCTAGTCACCACCAGCAGCGGCATGAATTGGCCGGTGTACCGCTACGCCGAAGTGCTGCTCACCTATGCCGAAGCACTTAACGAGGCTAACGGGCCCTCTCAAGCAGCGTACGATGCTGTGAATTTAATCCGGAGAAGGGCTGAATTACCTGACCTTGAGGGATTGTCCCAAGATCAGCTGCGCCAGGCGATTTGGAAGGAAAGGTGGCATGAACTCTGTTACGAAAACAAAACCTGGTTTGACATGGTACGTCTGAGAAAAGCCATGAACGTTTTTACCGGCGATTTCGAGGATTATGTAGGACACCAGTTTTCTTACGGACCGACCGTGACCTCCAGAGAACTTTTGTTTCCAATTCCAACTGCGGAAGTACGGAACAACACCAATCTGAGACAAAACCCCGGATATTGATCGAGGTGGTGAATAGATGAAATCCACGGAGGCAGACTTGGTTTGCCCCCGTGGATTTCTTTTCTTTACTGCTGGGCAAACAGATTAGGTTTCGTTGCCTCAAAAAAAAGAATTATGGAATCTACCCAAATTCCAATATATTAACCGATGATTTGGGTAAAGGAAACCAAAAGGTTTTCATGCTTTGCCTCAACTAATCATCTTACTAACCTAAATATAGAACGAATGAAAAACCTACACAGGGGAGTCTCAACTTCCCGCCGTTGGATCATGCTTGCATGTGTGATGCTGCTCATAGGAAGCGTAAGTTACGGACAACATGGAGAAATGTGGCTGGAATACTCGGGAGGACAAGGCCCTGGAAAGGGCAAAACGGTCGTTTTGATCAGCGGTGACGACGAGTACCGATCCGAAGAAGGGATGCCCATGCTGGCAAAGATCCTTAGCACCCATCATGGGTTCGATACCAAAGTGCTATTTGCCATTGATCCGGAAAAAAAGGAAATAATCCCCAATTATAAAAGCAATATTCCAGGGCTTCACTTTTTGGCCGATGCGGATTTGGTCATCATGCTTATGCGCTTTAGGGAGCTGCCGGATGATCAGATGAAGTTTATCGACGACTATGTACAGTCTGGAAAACCTATCATTGGCCTACGGACGTCCACACATGCCTTCAACTACGGAAAGGATAACCAAAGCAAATACCGAAAGTACCATTGGATGGCCAATGAGCCAGGCTGGGAAAAAGGGTTTGGAAAGAAGATTCTGGGTGAAACCTGGGTGGCGCACCATGGCCACCATGCCGTGGAGGGAACCCGGGCGATGATAGATGGCGTATCTCATTCTTCCAAACATCCCATCCTTCGGGGTGTAAAGGATATCTGGGTAGCTTCCGATGTGTATACCGTCAATGGCTTGGGTGAGGATGCACAGGTGCTGATGCACGGCGCAGTGACCCACGGAATGACAGCAGATACGCCGGTGAATTGGGAGAAAGCCCTCATGCCGGTAGCTTGGATTCAAACCTATACCAGCGACGCAGGGAACACAGGAAAAGTTTTTACGTCCACCATGGGGGCCTCTGTGGACCTGGAAAGTGCTGACCTGCGAAAATTAGTCGTCAACGCGGCCTACTGGTGTCTCAACATGTCGCACCAAATTACAGAGACCACAAAGGTAGACTACGTGGGCGCCTATAACCCAACCATGTTTGGATTTGATAACTGGAGAAGGGGCATGAAAGTAGCCGACTTCAAATAAAAGGATAGCAATATGAAGAACAAAATTGGATTCAATGTACTGGCTTGGTCTGCCGCCGTTTCCGACGACCTCAAACCGATTATTGACCGATTGAAAACAACCGGATACGATGGGGTGGAATTTTTGGTGGGAGCGCCAGATGAGCAGGCCTACAAGCGCATAGGAGATCACGTAAGAAGCTTGGGGATGGAAACCACCACCGTATTTGTATTAGGCCCTGATGAAAACCCTATAGACCCGGATGCAGGAGTCAGGGCAAAGGCATTGGATAAGATCAAGTGGACCATAGACCGTTCCTACGACCTTGGAGCAAAACTGATATGTGGTCCTTTTCATTCGGCATTTACCGTATTTGCCAAGCGCGCTCCGGAGGAATCGGAGTATGAGCGTAGTGCGGAGGTGCTCCATAAGGCCGGTGACTATGCGCAACAGGCGGGCATTCTTTTGACACCTGAAGCCCTCAACCGATTCGAATGCTACCTGTGCAATACCATGGACCAACTGATTCACCTATTGAAGAAAGTAGACCATCCCCATGTAAAGGCCATGTTTGACACTCACCATGCCAACATAGAAGAAAAGAAACTTGGCGATGCCATTCGCAAGATAGCGCCTATGTTGGGCCACGTGCACATTAGTGAGAATGACCGCGGTACCCCTGGATCCGGCCATGTGCCATGGGACGATGCATTTTCTGCCTTGGCCGAAGTGGGCTTTGACGGGTGGCTGACCATCGAGGGTTTTACCCGCAATGACCCGGATTTCGCAAATTCCATTGGCGTGTGGAGGGAGTTTTCCCAGCCTTGGGAGATGGCAGAAAACGGCTTGAAGTTCATCAAAGAGATGGGTGCCAAGCACGGCCTCTAATCCGATAATCCTAGAAAATATAATCTCAAACTAACGCTTGACACAATGATGAAATTACCATTCCGTTTTGGAGCAGAAGTATATACTTGGTTTATGGCTGGCAATGGGGAAACCCATAAGGGTCAGCTGGCACATATGATTGACATTATTGCCGACGCAGGGTTTACCGGCATACAGCCTATTTTTACCTGGATGGGGCCGCTCTCTGACCCGAAGCTGCTGGCAGACAAGTTAAATCAGCGAAACATAGACCTGGCTGCCGTGGCGCTGGCTTTGGATTGGAACGGTGCAAAGGAAACCGACGAAGAGCGGCGCATAGCGGATGATGCCATCAGTATGTTGGAGCAGTTTCCAGGTTCGGTGTTGTGCACGGTACAAATACCTACCGGACGGCACGATTTGGTAAGCAGACGTAAAAGTTTGACATCCATTGTGAACGAAGTTTCGAAGCGGGCAGCAGACCGCGGTGTGGTTAGTAGTTTTCACCCTAATTCACCCCACACGTCCATTACCCGTACCGAGGAAGATTATCAGGTCATCTTGGAAGGATTGGATGCATCCGTCACCGGTTGGTGCCCGGATGTAGGCCATATCATCAACGGCGGAATGGATCCATTGGCCAAAATGAAGGAATACCAGTCCCTGATCAATCATGTACATTACAAAGATTGGGACGGCAATCCAGAGTTTACGTTGATGGGGAATGGAAAGGTGGACCTGGTGGGAATCACCCAATGGCTGAAAGATATTGCATTTCCAGGTTGGATCATCTGCGAGGATGAGGGGCAGGAGGCCTTGGAGGATCCGGACTTTGTAACTCTCCACGATGGAAAGTGGATACACGAAACCTTGGTCAAACAACTAACCTAAGTAAGATGCCGACTGTAAACGCAAACGGAATAGATATTTACTATGAGACCCGGGGTAGTGGTGAGCCTCTACTGCTCATCATGGGGATCACCGCTCCAGGATCGGTGTGGGAGAAGCATACTGCAGCATGGGAAAAGGATTTTACCTGTATTCTAATGGATAACCGGGGAGTTGGCCGGTCGTCAAAGCCCGTGGGACCTTATTCTACTGCATTGATGGCAGATGACTGTGCCGCGTTATTGGAAGCCTTGGGCATTTCCCAAGCCCGTGTTGCCGGAGTTTCTATGGGCAGTACCATTGCGCAGCAATTGGCGATTCGACATCCTCACAAGGTAAGGTCAATGGTCTTGATGTGTCCTTGGGCCCGCTGCGACAACAAGGCCAAGGCAATTTTCGAACTGATGGTAGATTGTAAGGCTCGCTTTAGGCCGCAGGAGTTTAGCCGTTTTATTCAGCAGTTAATTTTTTCCAAAGCCTCTTGGGATGATCCGGGCACTTTCCAAGCCATGTTGGAGGATAGAGAGGGTGCTGCAAACGACTCCAATCCTCAGCCCCTACTCGGGCTGGAAGGACAGGCTGCGGCCTGTATAGAACACGATGTGTTGAAGCAGCTTGGGCATGTACAGATACCCACCTTTGTCGTAGGTGGCGAGGCCGACGAGTTTACACCCAAGTGGATGACTGAGGAGGTAGCAAAGGCTATTCCCGGGGCGGATCTCCATATTTATCCCAACAGTGGACACGCCTTTCATTGGGAAAATTTGGAGGACTTTAATCAGCGAGTTGGCCAATGGTTGTTACAAAATTAACTAGTCCGTAGTGGACGTATTTCAAACCCAAAATCACCAAACATGCACACGCTATCGCTCATCATCCCCTTTTTCGCTCTTTGGTTTGCAACTCAAGATAACCCGCCAAAGCATGTTACATTCAAGAAGCAGCTGATTGCAGCAGAGAGCGCTGAATCCGCGGGAGTGTTTGATGTGAATGGAGACGGACATCTGGACATCGTTTCCGGCAGCTACTGGTACCAAGGGCCGGACTTTAAAAAGAAGCATTTTATCGCGGTTTTTGATCGGGTGGGTGAATACTTTGACGATTTCTCCACCATTCCCATGGATGTCAATGGCGATGGCCACATGGATTATATCACCGGGGGCTGGTTTGGTGCTACTTTGGTTTGGATGGAAAATCCGGGTAACAACGGTGCCTGGAAGACCCACGAGATCTACAAAACTGGCAACATAGAAACAACCCGTGCCTGGGACGTAGACGGTGACGGTCAGTTGGAGATTGTTCCGAATACACCCAACAAGCCGCTTGCTTATTATAAACTTGTCCGAGATGCAATGGGCAAGGGGACGGGTACCTTTGAGCGTGTGGAAGTAGCTGCAAACCATGGCCATGGATTAGGATTTGGAGATATCAACGGCGATGGGAGGGGAGATTTTATCCTGGCCAACGGCTGGCTGGAGGCACCCGAAGATCCCCGTTCCGGTCCTTGGAAGCTGCATGAGCATTTCAACCTAGGTTCAGCGAGTATTCCTGTGCTGGTGCAGGACGTCAATGGAGATGGTCTAAATGACTTGATAGTGGGCCAAGCCCACGATTATGGACTGGATTGGTACGAGCAGCGTCAAGATGGTCAAAGTCGTTCCTTTTTGAAGCACCCCATCGATCCCTTTCATTCCCAGTATCATTGCTTAGAATGGGCAGATATCGACAATGATGGTCAGATGGAGTTGGTGACCGGAAAGCGCTATCGAGCCCACAATGGAAACGACCCCGGTGGTCACGATCATTTGGGTATGTACTATTTTAAGTGGAACGGGGAGTCGTTTACAAAGAATGTCATTTCCTATGGACCATTCGGGGAGGGTAAGGGCTCCGGGATTTACTTTGCCATTGCAGATGTGAACCAATCCGGATTTTTGGATATCGTAGTAGCTGGTAAGGACGGCCTCGCGGTTTTTTACAACGAAGGGCGTTAAGCTTAACCTAATGTTCACACAAACTTTGCACACGCGAATAGGTACCTGCGTAGATTTGTTTTTGTATCGTCTGAAGTAATTATCCTGCCTTCTGTTTGGTCGGTACGCACCTACGGTGAGTAAAATAATCATCCGGCAGGATTCTTCAGCATAGCACTTCGGGTTGGTTTACCAGATATGCCACACAGGTTCGATAGAAACAACAAATTACTAAGTCATATGCAAAAAATATTTTCTATTTTTCTGATTATGTTGGTGTGGCCTGCTTTTTCGCAACAGGTCGCCACGGGGTATGTGTACGAGGATCTCAATCAAAACGGCAAGCGGGACCGGAGAGAAAAGGGAATTGCGAACGTTTCTGTCAGCAACGGAACGGATGTGGTCCTGACCGACGGACAAGGCAGGTATTCGCTCGAGGTTGGAGAGGACAACATTCTTTTTGTGATAAAGCCCAGCGGTTACTCGGTGCCCGTCAATGATGCGAACCAACCCCAGTTTTACTATATCCACAAGCCTTCCGGCTCACCTGCTACCAAGTATCAGGGAGTTGTACCCACTGGGCCACTGCCCAAATCCGTGGATTTTCCGCTGTATGCAGCAGAAGAGCCAACAAACTTTACCGCGTTGATTTTTGGGGATTCCCAGCCATATACCACCCAAGAGCTAGCTTTTTTTCAAAAGTCCGTGGTTGAGGAGGCTAAAAATGAAAAACAGGCAGTCTTCGGGTTGACACTCGGGGATCTGGTGGGGGATGACTTGGACCTGCATCAGCCCTATATTCATGTCATGAAAGCGATGGGTTTGCCTTGGTATAACCTAATGGGAAACCACGACATGAATTTAGATGTAGACCGGGATGAATGGAGCGATGAGTCGTTTGAGGCAAGCTTTGGACCAGCCAATTATGCGTTCAATTATGGAGGCGTTCATTTTATAGTGCTCGATGATATCCTGTATCCCGACCCCAGGGACGGACAGGGATATTGGGGCGGTTTCCGGAAAGATCAACTTGATTTCGTGCAAAACAACCTAAGGTTTGTGCCCCAGGATAAGCTCGTCGTACTGGCCTTTCATATTCCTCTTTTTCATGTTGACGAAATCTCCTTTCGAGACAGCGATAGACGTCGGCTTTTTGATTTACTGAAGTCCTATCCGAATGTGTTGGCCATGTCTGCCCATACCCACCTGCAGCGCCAGAATTACTACACCGCAGAGGACGGGTGGCACGGTGAGAAGCCTTTTCACGAATTTAACGCAGGTACCACCAATGGAGACTGGTATTCTGGCAAATTGGATGAAAACAACCTCCCGATTTCTACGATGCGGGACGGAACCCCCAAGGGCTATACCCGTTTGAAAATAGTAGACAACAGCTATCAGTTGGAATATCAGGTATTGGGTAAGCCGGCGGATTATCAAATGCACGTGTTTCATCCGCAGGTGGTTGCTAATAACCGGGGGACTCAGGCAGGGATTTTTGTGAATTTCTACATGGGACACCAGGATGATCAGGTGGAGTATCGAATCAACGGGGGCGATTGGAGACCCTTGGTTTGGGTGGATGCCGCAGATCCGGTATTTGTCAAAGAAGTGATGGAGTGGGACACGGCAGATCAGTTAATGGCTGGGAGAAGGCCCTCAAACCCGGTTAATAGCACACACCTATGGAGGGGCAGTATGCCAACAAATCTCGGAAATGGATCCCATCAGATTGAGGTAAGGGCTACGGACCGGTCAGGAAAGGTTCATACGCACCGCAGCACCTACCGAATAGCTGAACCGGTTGCCTTTTGAACGAAACGAGGTGAATCGGATGTTCCGTGTGGCTGGAGTACCGGCCACACCTTTTTTTGTTTGTTCCCGATCTAGGCCGTCCCGGTCTTTGGTGAGGGACATGCAGTGACCGCAATGAATATTTAAAAACAGATGAAGGAATATAGGTTGGGAAATAGTCGCGAAGGGGTGATTTCCCTCTTCCCGGAGCGCACCATCAAGCAAGTATCGTTGGGTGATCAAAAGGTTTGCGTGGCGAGAATCGGCGAGCGATTTTTCGCTTTTGAGGGGCTCTGTCCACATCGTATGGCGAGTCTTAGCGAGGGTTGGATCACGGCATTTGATGAGGTAGTATGCCCACTTCATCAATACCGGTTTGAGTTGGCATCGGGGCGGGTGTCCTCCGGTGATTGTAGGGAATTGATTTGCTTTAAAGCAATCCTCGATGATGGAGGCTTACTGATTTACCTTTGAAAACATTTGTTTTTTTCAGTTTATTTAGAAGTTAAATACGGTGTTATATTTTTTTGTAAAATAAAGTTTTTCTAAATTGATCTCGGTTTCGTATCAGCTGTTGTGCCAATGAAATTCCGGGATCTACGTGTATGGTTGTATGTGTTTGGGCTAACGGCCTTGGTAGCCATATACCTGTATCAGCAGTCCATGAGTCACAAGAAGGAGTTGGAATCCCAATCCATCAAGGCAGTTGTACTTGGTAAGAATAATCTACAGGCTACCTTTCATAACTACCACTTACAGCTCGATGAATACCTCAGCCGAAACTACCTGGCATTGACCGGTGGGTCATTGGCTGATCAAGCTGCACAAATTGCCGCTATTTTTGATAGCAATCCCAAATTTCAATTACATCAAATTCAAACGTTATCAAGAAAAGAGGCTGCGGAAAAGCAATTCGAGGGCTTGCAAAGCCGAGTAATTTTGCGGGATAGTTCTTCAAGCATGTTGGTGGAGAACTATTTTTTTGATTTAGAGGGGAAGGTTTCCGGAGGTAACCCGGGCAGCCGATTTTTTGTGACGGAATCGTTGATTGAAGAACGATTAGGGGTTTCATTTGATTCCAACCCGAAAGATGGGGGAGAGAGAAGCCTGAAGTTTTTGGTGGAGCACGAAGTGCCCTTTTTCCGGTTGATGGAGGATAATTTGCCCTTAAGGTTTTTTGATAGACTATTTTTGTTGGATGCCAGTGGGGTAGTAGTTTATCCAAGTGAATACAGAGGTACTGCATTGCTCGACCCCGCGACGGTTGAAAGCCATTCATCGATCGGTCCTGAAAATAATGCAGAGGTGATGAAGGCGGGAGAGCTTATATTTCAGATGAATCTCGGTAGTGAGGAATTTGAAGCCTTTATGTCTCCTTGTTTGCTAGCTGGGGGTCACTATTTTTTATTGGGGCTGAAAGAGCGATCCCAATTCCAACGGGCAGCTTACCGCATCGATTTTGGCGTACTGAGTGTGTTGGTATTGGTACTGGTACTGGTCTTGTTTGGTATTCCGATTATCGGGATTTTTAGCTTGAGTGCCGGAGATGTGCTCAGCAAGGGGAAGGTAATGGGTATTGGATTGTCTCTGATATTTTTGGCATTGGTGGCAGGTTATACCTTGGCATTTATTCAGAATCAACGTACCTCCGAGCTGGATGTGGAGCTGCTTAACGAATTGGAGGGAGATATTTCAGCGCAGTTTCAGCACTATTATTCCCTCCTCCAACGCTTTTCTGTTGCGGAGAATCAGGATGATGTGACGAAAGATACCCAAAACCAGCTTCCAATTAACGAATACATACAATTTGGAACCGATGGCTTCATTCGAAAGCTGGGCGTACCAGGGACTGGGATGATGGGGCTGGGCGACCAATCCTTTATCAGCATCAAACAGAGAGATTATGTGATAGAGTCCAAACGCAATCCCTCGAAAGCCTTCTTATCGGCTCATTTTTCCAATGCTACCGGTGCATTGGAGGGCGTAGTCAGTTTGTTCCAAGATGAAATCGGTAGTGCGATTACGTTCGATGTAGGTTCGTTAGTGAGTAGCGAAATGAATAGGAACCGCTTTTTTGTGTTTAAGGAGGATGGAAAGGTAATCATGAAAAGTACCGGAATGGAAATGCCGGTAAACCGTCTTCAGGATGCTATTGACGAGGGTGTTTGGTCCCGCATTCAGACACTGTTGGGAAACAATGCGGAAAGGCATCAGAAGCGAAGCTGGGAGATGCCTCTCTATGTCAACGGGCACGAATACCAGGCCATTTTTAAGCGGCTGTCATTTGATGGGTTTTCGTCGTCGGTATGGGTAATGTACTTGGTGGACAAGAGTCTGCAAGATTCGCTGTTCATTTTGACAACGTTTGAGACATTGGCATTTTTGTTTCCGTATTTGTTGCTACTTGGCTTGCTGATTTCCTTTGTGTTTTTAGCTCGATTGCAGCCGATCTATCTGCGCATGCGGGAGTTTTCGTTCGACTGGTACCGACCCGCTCCATCAAAGAGAAATCAATATTTATATGCCAATTACCTGTTGGCTTTTCACATTATCGTTTTTCTGTTTGTGTATTTGGTCATTCCTCTGACCTTGTTTTCCATTTTTCTTTGGTCAGCGCTATTAGCTATGAGTGCCAGTATATGTAATTTTGTGCTGCTGTTTCCCGATACAAAAAGAGGGCTTGGCACCCGGGAGTTTAATTTTCTGGCTCCCGCTTTGTTTGTTTTCCTCCTGCTAGCCATAGGATTGGTGTTTCTAAATGCTTACGCATTGGATCAGAATTATTTTTATTGGGGAATGCTCATGCTGTTTTTATTGGTTTTTGCGGTGATACTTTGTTTTGTGGCTTCGGGGATGGGGAGGATGCCAAAGCTTAAGCCGGACTTTAGTGGAGAGATCAAGGGTTGGAAGAAGATACATTTCCAACTTACCAAGATGTGGAACTTTATCACGCAGCTTCAAGTGGAAAAACGTATATTTTCTCTTAATTTTTTGCTCTGGATCATTGTTCTGGGTTTTTTGCCGGGTTATGCGATTCATCGTCAGGTGTTTGTGCAGGAAGTGTACATCTGGAAAAACCCCGTGGGCGGGGGAGCCAAACCATCGGGCATACAGCAGGTTTCCGGCTTTTACCAAGATTTAATCTCCGTCCACGAACAGTTGAGGCGGGTGAATTTCAGCCGGCTTACCTACCGCTCGGATGAGGAGTTAAGCAGGTTTATTGCCCCGGACATTCGTGCGGTGGAGGCTTCTTTTATGCGACCCAAGCAGGTGTATTACGGGGTTGATCGCTCCGTGCAATCGGCTTCCATCGCCGAGGTTGTTTTTCAGAAAATTGGGCAGACCCCGGTGCTTTTGTTAACCACGATCCTGTTATTTGGACTGTTTTTTAACTTAATCATGCGGGTCAGTAAACGGATATTTCTTGTAGACTATTTATTTCCGGTACAGAATAAGCGGCTACCCTCCGCCTGTATCAAGCGAAAGTTTACTTTTGTAATTGGCTTGGACAATAAGAAAATAAGCAAATGGATCCGTTACCATTTCCTGATAAATAGAGACCGTTTACTGATTCTTTCCGCTACCTCGGATGAAAGTTCCTGGCCAGAGGAAATGGAGGATTGTCAAGCTGTTTTGTTGCAAAACCTCCATGGTTTGGACAGTGCGTCGGAGGTACTGGAAGTTTTGGAGCGGTTTAGAGACAGGTTTTTTGGCCGTAGTTTATTGCTCTTTATTTCTTCCGGTCGATCCATTCAGGACATTATCCAAGAGGGTGCCAGCGAAATGGAAGTGTTGCGTATAACGGAGATCATGAAACCGTTTCTGTTTTACATCGTCCCACTTAATTTCCACCAAGAGGTATTGCTGCTGCCTCACGATATAGGGGATTGGGCTTCCATGTCCGAAGAGCATAGGCAGGGTTTTCGTCGGAAGGTAAAGTCGCCGCTTTTCAATGACCCCTTGGTAGCAGGGCTTAGTGAAGAGTTAATTTATGGGGAGAACAATACTGCGCTGGCCTGCCTCATTACCGATGAACTGTTGGAAGAGTCGCTGGAAAGCAGGATTTCGCAGGACCGCTACGAAAAGTGTATCCTCTCTATTCAGCGGTACAACAAAGCCTTCTTTATCAACGTGTGGTCTAAGCTGAATATGAGAGAAAAGAAGCTATGCTATTACTTCGCATCGGAAGGATTTATCAACTATACCATGCGGGATGTAATGGCATCCCTGTTGCAAAAAGGTGTTTTAAGCTTGAATCCTACCCAGGATCGGTTGCGTCTTTTTTCGGTTTCCTTCACCAATTTTGTACTAGCCAACACTGCCGAAAAGGAAATTGAAGCATTTAGGAGGGAGGAAAAAGCGAAGGGAACTTCCAGACTGGTACAGGCTGCTGCGATTAGTTTTGTGTTCATTTCGGTGTCTGTGATTGGGTTTTATGACCCCAATATACTCGATCGTAGCGTCGCTTACGTGAGTGCAGCCATAGGTCTTTCCGGCACGATTTACAGTTTTTTTCACAAAGGCTTCAAAAGCATGTGGTCCGGAGATTCTTAGGTCTGGTATGATTATTGTTTCCCACATACAGTTGAACTTGCGTGCTTCATTGCCAGTCTTCGTTTGTTTGGGGAATACTATTTTTGAGGTCCTGATTATCAGTTTATTGTTTGGTCAGCGAAGTGCCTTTTGCGAGGCAGGTGATGCCTACTGATTCCCATGCATACGTTTGGCTGCCTTGGAGCGTCTCGTTTCGATAAAAGCTGAGTTTATACAAAAAAAATGAAAATAAATTGCTATGTTTAATCCTATTCGATACATTTGGTCGGATAGTACGGATAACTTTCACCTTAAACAAAGCAATATGGGAAAAAACTCTACGTTATAAAAAAGTCAGATTTATGAGTAAAAGGGTAGGACCTAAAGACAGCGAACTTATTGCCCAATATAGAAACGGTAGTGAAGCAGCCTTTGAACGATTGGTGGATAGGTACAAGTCCAGAGTTTATTCGACTATCTTGATGATAGTGAAGGATCAGGGTGTGGCGGAAGACCTTTTACAGGATGTTTTTGTGAAGGTAGTACAGACACTCAACTCAGATAAATATAACGAAGAGGGTAAGTTCCAGCCTTGGCTGATGCGCATAGGGCACAATTTGGCCATCGACCACTTTAGGAGAGCGAAGCGTTATCCCTCCGTTGTCATGGAAGATGGGTCCAACGTGTTCAACACGCTAAATTTTGCCGAGGAGAATGTAGAAGATCTAAAGGTAAAAGATGAAACCTACGAGATGATAAGGAAGTTGGTAGAAGAGCTTCCGGAAAATCAGCGGCAGGTGTTGATCATGCGGCATTACATGGACCTAAGCTTTCAGGAGATTGCCGAACAAACGGGAGTGAGTATCAACACAGCGTTGGGGCGCATGCGATATGCTTTGATCAATCTAAGGAAGAAACTTAAACATATTAATATAGCCTATGACAAAATCTTTTACCCAAAATGATCTGATAAGGTATATTTATCAGGAAATGTCAGCAAGTGAAAGCGTGGAGTTTGTCCAGGCACTTCAGCTAGATCCGGTTTTGATGCAGGAGTATCTAGATCTGTTGGGGTCCTTGGAACATCTCGACCACCTTTTTAGGGAGCCCTCCGAGCGGATAGTTGGTCAAATCAAAGGCATGGCCCGGTCATCCAAAGGATTGGAAAAAGTATAAAAATAGTAGCAGCTAAAGCATTCGACCTGTTAACTTTGATTTGGAAAAGTTAGCAGGTTTTTTTATTTGCCTGCTACAAGGCTTGTGTATGAATCAAGCCACTATGAAATTAGACTGATATGTTGAAGAAAGAGCGATTCAAAGCGTTTGTCGATCATTTTGCCTCGGAAATGCCCGTACCTGAAACGGAACTTACGTACGAAAATCCTTACCAATTGTTGGTAGCGGTGATACTAAGTGCGCAATGTACCGATAAGCGAATCAACCTGGTTACGCCGGCAATATTTCGCGATTTTCCCTCTCCGGAGCATTTGGCACTGACTACTTTTGATGAACTGTTCCCCTATATCCGTTCGGTCTCCTACCCCAACAATAAGACGAAACACCTCATTGGGATGGCTAAGATGTTGGTGGAGGATTTTGGTGGGGAGATACCTTCGACTGTTGACGAGTTGGTCAAGCTCCCTGGGGTTGGCCGGAAAACGGCCAATGTGATTACCAGTGTGGTTTGGAATCAGCCAAATATGGCCGTGGATACGCATGTATTTAGGGTCTCAAAGAGATTAGGCTTGGTGACCCAGTCTGCCAAAACCCCCTTGGAGGTAGAAAAGCAGTTGACGAGGCATTTGCCCAAGGAAGTAATCCACAAGGCGCATCATTGGTTGATCCTGCACGGAAGGTACACCTGTCTAGCTAGGTCGCCGAAATGCGCTACCTGCACGATCACCTACCTGTGTCGGTATTTCGAGAAAAACAAACTTCAGGCTGAGAAAACGACAGGGCTACCTCCAAACCAAAATGGATAGGCCATGTGCGGGATCAATCTGCTATTAAATTTCCCCGAAGCCATCGCAGCGCAGGCGATTGGCGCAATGACGGAAGCAACCTCATACAGGGGTCCGGATGCCTCGTCCTGGACAGAGATTGCTACAGGCTCATTCCTGGCAGCAAACCGTCTAATGATCATGGGTCTAGAGGACGCCGCCAACCAACCCCTTTTCACTCCAGATAAACAGCAGGTGTTGGTGTGGAATGGAGCATTGTATAATTTTGGTGACCTTCGAAACCGCTTGTTGCAACGCGGAATAACGATGAAAGGGGGGAGCGATTCGGAGGTTCTTCTGCACTGGCTGACAGCGTTTGGAGAGTATGGACTTCGGGATTTGCAGGGGATGTTTTCGCTGATTTTTGTAGACAGAGTGAAGGAAAATATAGTCATCGCGCGAGACCTTACCGGTCAAAAGCCCTTGTATTTTTCACAATCCAACGGTGGATGGCTATTTTCTTCCGAGATCCGCGGCATCCTCGCCAGTGGCTTGGTACCAAAGCGGCTAAACAGGTCTCAATTTGCTCCTTATTTTTACTTGCGTTACCCCGTACCAACCGAAACCTTTTTTGAACAAGTTCGTCAATTTCCAGCAGGGAAGGTAATGGTTTTGGGATTTGATGGGGAGGAAAGGGATTCCTTTTCACTGTTTTTAAGTGACCATGGCAACGGTATACTGCCGAGTTCGGAACGCTTTGAGGAGCTGCTTACGGACGCTGTAATGACCCATTTTCGTGCGGAAGTGCCCGTAGGTATTATCCTAAGCGGCGGCGCCGACAGTACTCTTCTATATCAGCTTTGGTATCAGGAGACTGGAATACCGTTGAGAAGCTATACCGCGGTGTTTGAGAAGCGGTACGAGCGGGAATTTGAAGACCATGCCTTTGCGCATAGGGTTGCAAAGGGTTTTCGGGGTGATCACCAAGAGGTAATGGTATCCCCGGAGGTTTTTTTGGCCCATTGGGAGGCCTATTGCAAGGGCTTGGATCAACCTGTCGGGGATAGCGCGGGATTCCTCACCTGGATGATCGCCAAAGATGCAAAAGAACACGTCAAGGTCTTGGTAAGCGGTGCGGGTGCCGATGAGCTGATGGGGGGATACAATCGCCACAGGGCTTTTTTGAGCTACCTAGACCATCCCCGCATTGCAAACTTGCTGAAAGGTTTACACAGATTGCCGCAGCTCCCAGCACCATATAGGAAGTTTTTCGCTGCCATTTCCCAAGATCCTGCGTCCACATATCGTGATTTGGCTGCCTTACAGCCCCTACCACCAGAGCTGTCCGCATCCTTGAAGATATCCCTAAAAGATGAGTCCTTTGGACTGAAAGCAGCACTGGATTACGATAGAAAGGGTTACTTGGTGGAGGATGTCTTGAAAGTACTGGACAATTCCTGTATGGCATTTGGGATAGAAGGACGATCACCCTATTTGGATTACCCTATCCTCGCGTTGTTTGGTCAGCTATCTGAATCGGAGCAACGGGCTTTGATTGGGAAGAAATGGATAAAGGATCTGTTGATCTCAAAGGGGCAGTCAGCGGTGGCAAATAGACGGAAGCTTGGTTTTGGTCTTCCCATACTTGGATGGTACCGCCACCATAGGGCTTTTAAAAACAGTGTCTTAGATACCCTTTCGAGGTTTGAAGCCAATTTTGGTGCAGATCTTCCACCTGAAATGCGTAAATTGATCCGAAACCCTGACTCCGAAATGAAAAGGAGTTATTTACAGGTTTGGAACCTGTATTTGCTCGCCTCTTGGATTTACTGCCATCGTCTATGAATATTGTTTATGTACATCAGTATTTTTTAACTCCCCGGCAAGGGGGTGCCGTAAGGTCATATCATCTGGCAAAGGGGTTAGTAGATGCAGGTGCACAAGTGGACGTGATTACTGCACATAATCAGGCACACTACGATATTCAGTGGGTTGACGGCATACGGGTACATTATCTTCCGGTCTCCTATAAGAATGAATATTCTTTCATAAAACGCGTAATTGCCTTTTTGACATTTGTCAGACAGTCCAAGAGGCTTCTTCAAAAGTTGGCACGACCCGATCTATTGTATATTACCTCCACGCCGCTGACCACCGGCCTGATTGGCATTTGGGCAAAACGGCGGTTGGCGGTGCCTTTTTTCTTTGAGGTTAGGGATTTATGGCCAGAGGCACCCATTCAAATGGGGATAGTTAACCATCCCATTTTAAAATCCTTGTTGTATCGAATGGAACGGCGTATTTACCAGGAGGCCATTCACTTGGTTGCCCTTTCGCCGGGGATCAGGGAAGCTTTAGTCAGGGCTTGTCCAGGGAAGGCAGTTTCCTATATACCCAATTTTGTGGATACCTCATTTTTTCAAACCTCTGAAAGGAGCCTGACCGACCATTCAGACGGTTCCTTGCCCAGAAAACCCCTTACGATTTCCTACGTGGGTGCCATAGGGCGGGTAAATGGCTTAAGCGCATTCTTGGATTTGGCGGAAGAAGTGCTGAAAGCAGGGAAGCATTGGCGTTTTGTGCTGATGGGTAAGGGTGCATCGCTTCCACACCTTTACGAAGTGGTCAGGGCTAAGGGCCTAACCAATGTGGAATTTCGACCTTTCGGTAACAAGCGAGCCGTTCGGGAACAATTGGCGAGGAGTGATTTTGCCTATCTGTCCTTTCTGCCCTTACCGGTGTTGGAGTCCTCTAGTCCCAATAAATTTTTTGATGCCTTGGCGATGGGTGTGCCGATAGTTGTCAATTTTAAGGGTTGGATTGCCGATTTGGTACAACAACACGAAATAGGTGTATTACAAGGTAATCCGCTGTGGAGAACGGTGCAACAGATAGAGGCACTGTATCAGCATCCTACCGAATGGAAAAGTGCAAGTCAGCAGGCAAGGGAGCTTGCGGAGCGACAGTTTTCCAAAGAAAAAGCGGTCTCGGTTTTGTGTAGCCTGTTGCTACAAGCGAACAGTCCTGGTAAGATGGCTAGCGGGGCCTATAACCGGATAGCCTAAATATTTCCCTGGCGTTGTCTTGTTTCATTAGTTCGGGCAGACCGATTGCGTTGTTTTCCCGGTAATCGTCCACGATGTTCCATCCCATCCAGCGCCCAATTCGACCGGGAGCATCTAAGCTAATTTCATCGGTGAAGGGTGCCTCTCCCGTATATTTTCTGATTTCAAAAGGGTTGGTTTCGTAGAAAAGCTCATTTTCGATGAAGTGGGCATAGATCATCTCCTCATTGCTGTAGCAGGCGATGATGTCCTCGGATGTGTATCCAATGATAAACTCATCGGGAGTACACGGCATCACTTGCTTGGTGAAGTGATACGATTTCCCATAGAAGATCATCTCAGCCAACAGCGTGTTGTCTTTCAGATCTGTTTTGTTAAACCAAGACGAGATGGCAGTTATCACCGTTGGCACTAAATGCTCTTTGGTATACCTTCGACTGATGTACTGGGGCAATTCTACCGGTTGAAATCGATGGTCGTTGGGCAAAAAGTAGTCCAAGCTGATAACGAGCATGTCTTTGGTCAGGTAAATATCGTTTGTAAAGCCGCTTACATAGGTATAGATAATGGGCGGTTCGAACTCGGGAAAGAAATACTTGATACTTTTAAATGCGTCCTCAAACATGTTCTCCAAATCTTCCAACCCGGGATAATGAATCAACACCTCGCGGTAAAGTTCCTGCATGCCGGGATCATTGTGCAGTGTCACAATCTCCTCCACAAATGCGCTTCGATCCTCAAACTCACCTTCTAGGAGGTATTTTTCCGCAAAAGCAGGGTAACGCTCCAGGCCTGTCAAGATTCCATCGGAAGTCACCTGTTCAAAGAAGACTTTTTCCAGCCGGGTAATTTGAATGTCCATGGCGATTTCTTCGATTTCTTTCGGTAGGGTGCAGGTATCGGTGGAGCGACTACACCCTAGGAGAAGAAGGGCCATGAGGCAACTAAGCAGGCGATTTGCGATCATGGTTCAAATATATGCAATAAAGGATTAATCAACTATTAGAGCTGATTCACCCGTTCTAAAACCCGCATCAAGTACCATACCAAGTAAAAATTTAAAATTACCCAGTAAGAAACAGGGCATCAGCTTCTAAGCGATTTCGGTATGGAGATAGAAATCAGTGATTCATTGTCTATACATTTAATTTTAGACACAAAAAAGAGTTGTTTGTTTATTTTTGTTTAACAAATATTCATTTTTATTAAACTAATCTATCCGCTAGGCGTTCTTTATGGGACTTTATTAATTTCACTAAACCGATAAATATTATGGAAAATTTGAAAAGAAACTATCATTTATTTTTCGTGTGGCTGGCAGCCTTCGGAATGCTGGCTTTTACATCATGTTCTGATGACGACAACGGTCCTATGCCTCCAGCAGAGGAAAACATTGTGCAGGTAGCGCAGGGTGCATCTCAATTTTCTACGTTGGTAGCGGCAGTACAGCGCGCAGGATTGGTAGATGCCTTGACTGGACCTGGACCATTCACCGTATTTGCGCCAACCAATCAAGCGTTTACTGATGCGGGAATTACCGATGTATCAGCGGTTCCTGTAGATCAACTGAGAGATATTTTATTATATCACGTGGTTTCTGGAAGGGTGATGTCCAACCAAGTTACTTCTGGTGCGGTTCCAACCTTGTTGGAAGGAGAAAGCCTGAACTTCACTGTAAGTGGTGGTGCGATTACTATCAATGATGGCGTAGGCGTTACTACGGCAGATATCACTGCCTCCAACGGTGTGATTCATGCCATCAATTCGGTATTGTTACCTCCAACTGAAGAAGAGGAAGAAGAGACGAATACAATCGCAGATATCGTAATAGGTAACGAAAATTTCTCTACGCTACTAGCAGCAGTTCTTGAAGCTGGTCTTGCCGATGCTTTGGCTTCTGCAGAAGGTGAATTTACAGTATTTGCGCCAACCGATGCTGCATTTGCTCGATTTATGGAAGACAACGGCCTGACTGCTGAGGCGCTACTCGCGTCTGAGAGTTTGGTAGATATTCTTTCTTACCACGTGGTTACTGGATCAGTTCCATCCTCTGCGGTTGCAGCAGGAAGCGTGAGTTCACTAGGGGGAGTGCCCTTCTTTGTAAGTGTTGATCCCGACGGAGGTATCTGGCTGAATGGATCTGCGCAAGTTGAGGCTACAGATATCATGGCGGATAATGGCATCATTCACGTGATTGATTATGTAATTACTCCCCCAACACAATCTATCGCCGAGATTGCAGTAGGATTTACCACTGCCGAAGAACCTCAGTTTACGCAGTTGGTGGGTGCGCTTTCAAGAGCGGGGTTAGTTGATGCCGTTAACGGTGGATTTGACGATAATTTGACTGTGTTTGCACCTACCGATGCAGCTTTCGCAGCCCTGTATGAAGCATTGGATGTAGATGGCTTCGAAGACATCGAACTAGATTTGCTTACAGCGGTGTTGACCTATCACGTAGTACCTGCTAGAGCGTTCTCTCAAGACCTACGGGAAGGCGCTGAGTTGCCTACATTGAGCGGAGAAAATACGTTGACTGTTAATCTGTCTGAATTGCAGATCAATGAGTCAGGATTGATTCCATCGCTCCTTAATGTACACGCAACAAATGGTGTGATCCACGTGATCGATCAAGTGCTACTACCCTAACGATATTTATCAGGTTAGTTAGTGTGCAAGAGGTCTTCTCCGGAAGGCCTCTTTTTTTGCTTTTAGGCAGGTTATATTTAATAGCCGTTAATTGACCCATAAAAGAATGTAATAATTATCTTTACAGCGTTTTAGGTCACACCACCAAGTATTCCTCCGTGCAAACCCAAAAGTGACTGTGTTTGAGGAGGCGAAGCTGTGGCCTTGCGGGTTTAAATAAGCGTTTGGGAATTTATGGGTATTCAATTATTTTTAAAGAGAAAGATTACATTTGTTTGGTTGATACTTTTTTTGGTAGCTTTTGGTAGCTACATAGCACCCGCTGCATCACAGTCTTTGCAGGACATTTCTTCGTTGAAGGTCGACGATCTTTCGGATGAACAGTTGCAGGTTTTGGTGAGGCGGGCGGAGGAGGCTGGTCTTACAGAGTCCGAGTTAATCATGATGGCCCAAGCCCGCGGAGTGCCTCAATCTGAAATCAATAAGTTGCGTAATAGGCTGGAAAATATGGATATTTCCATTTCGGCTGGAGGTCCACGTAATTTGGGATCAAAACGGCAGCCCCGACAGCAGACCAATTTGAATGCCATCACGCAGGGAGTTATCAATTTCCAACAGGAACCAACGGATGGACTCGAAGAGGTAGAGCCTTATTTTGGCTTAGACCTGTTTTATAGCAAAAACAGACGCCTTTCGTTTGAGCCAAATTTCAACTTGGCTACCCCCCAAAACTATGTCATTGGCCCTGGAGATGTGATTTATATAGACCTGTATGGCCAATCTGAAAAGTATTTTGAGGGGATGGTTACGCCGGAAGGATCCCTGATACTGGACAATGTGGGGCCTATAGGGGTGTCGGGAAAGACCATAGAGGAGGCAACAGCACTCATCAAGAGCCGGCTTTCCCGCTTTTATACCGGATTGGCGGGCGCAAATCCCAATACCTACCTGCAGATCAGCCTTGGAAATTTACGTACCATTCAGGTACATCTGGTGGGAGAGCTTAGGCTTCCAGGTACTTTTACGCTGAGTTCTTTGAGTACGGTGTTCAATGCCCTATATGCTGCGGGCGGTCCGAATGTCAATGGGTCCATGCGCAGTATTAAGGTCATACGAAACGACCGTCAGCTAGCGGAAATCGATGTGTATGACTTTTTGATTAATGGAAAGACAGATATCAACCTGCGACTACAAGATCAGGATATTATTTTGGTTCAGCCGTTTTTAGGAAGAGTACATGTATTGGGGGAAGTAAAGCGTCCGCTAATCTTTGAAGTAAAAGAAGGAGAGACCTTTCAGGATGTACTGGGCTATGCCGGTGGCTTTACCGATGAGGCATTTAAGGATAGAATAAGCGTATCCCGAACGACCGGCAAAGAACGGGCTGTGTCGGATATTTTTAATAATCAGTTTTCGATTTTTTCGGTAAAAGGTGGAGACACCTATACCGTAGGCAGGGTCCTTGACAGATACACCAACCGCGTACAGATAAAAGGAGCAGTTTTCCGAGAGGGGAATTATGCCCTTACGGAGGGTTTGACACTGAAGGAATTGATTCGCCATGCAGACGGTCTACGGGGGGAGGCGTATTTGGAGCGTGCCAGTATTTTAAGAACCAAAGACGACCTGACCACCGAAATTCTGACAGTAAACCTGCGTGAATTGTTGAACGGGGGTGCTGCTGACATACCGTTGCAGCGGGAAGATGTGGTACGGGTTTCCAGTATTTATGATCTTCAAGAGGAAGTATACGTGCAGATAACCGGAGAAGTACGCAACCCTGGTACCTATCCCTATTCTAGTCAGATGACCGTGGAAGACCTCATCGTACTAGCCGGTGGACTGAGAGAGTCGGCTAGCACGCAGGATATAGAGATTGCCCGACGGGTAGTGGATCCGGCGGAAGGGTTGTTTTCAACCTTGGTCCCCGTTACCATTACCAGAGACTTGATTTCGAGTGTTGCATCTCAGAGATTAGAGCCCTTTGACAATTTGGTGATCAGAAGAAAGCCGAATTTCAGTCTGGAAAAGATGGTGTATGTAGAAGGCCAAGTAAATTCTCCGGGCACTTTCGTGGTTCAGTCTGCCAAGGAGCGGATTTCGGATGTGATTCAGCGGGCAGGAGGGCTCACCTCCTTTGCGTATTCCAAAGGTGCTACGTTGATCCGCCGTACAGAATATTTCAATACCGAATCAGAGCAGCTTAGGCGTAAACGGAACTTGATGGACCTGCAGGCCAAGCTACAGTTTGACCCAAATGATACCGAGGCCCAAGAGGCGCTTTTACAGCGATTGTTTAAAGATTTGGGCGTAGGAGATCCCGATCGGGACGCTGCTGAAAGTGCGGCAGTATCGGACGTAAAGCGGGAAACGGTGGCTGGAATCGCAGAGGATAAGGGTGATTTTGGCCAAGTTAGGATCCGCGAAACGGAGGCCGTAGCGATCGACTTGGAAAAGATTCTGCAAAATCCCGGTTCGGCATTTGATCTTATTTTGGAAGAAGGGGATATTATTTCCATCCCACGGCAGCTACAGACTGTAAGGTTACGGGGCGATGTGGTCTATCCGACCACGGTTCGTTTTGAGCGGGAAACCGGGGTAAAATATTACATCAATAGAGCCGGTGGATTTGACATTCGGGCTAACCGAAAACGTACCTACGTGGTCTATGCAAACGGAGAAGTTGCCAGAACAAAGAGTTTCCTCGGCATGAGATTGTATCCGTCCATTGAACCGGGGGCTGAAATTTTCGTTCCAACCAAGGGTCCCCGCATTCCAGTCAGGCCGGGCGATCTTGTAGGCCTGACTACGGGTTTGGCCACGTTGGTGCTGATAATCTCACAGATAAACCGTTAATTATCATGTCAGAGAAGCACATATTGGAAGATAAGCTCACCCTGCGGGATGTGGTATTGCGTACGAAGTGGTGGGTAGGGTATTTTTGGAGCAAATGGCGCATCATTGTCCTTTGGGCTGTAGCAGGATTTTTGCTTGGCGGATTGGTTTCCATTTGGAAGAAGCCGGTATATGTGGCTGAGACCTCTTTTGTGTTAGAAGATGCCGACAATGGAGGCTTGGGGCAGATGTCCGGCCTCGCATCGCTGGTTGGGGTCAATTTGGGTTCGCTTGGGGGCTCTAGCGGGTTGTTTCAGGGCGATAATATCATAGAATTGTACCGGTCAAATAATATGATCGGAAAAACACTGCTTAGTCCTTTTGATCGGGATAGATTGCTGATTGAGCGTTTTATTGCCTTTAATGAGTTGGATAAAAAATGGAAAAAGGCGGTGGACTTAAACGCCCTTGATTTTAGAAAGCCGCGGGAGACCTTTTCAGTTACACAAGACTCCGTGATGCGTGAGGTTTCACGCTTGATCCGGGAAAACCACCTGTCAGTGAATAAGCCCGACCGAAAGCTGTCGATCATTCAGGTGAATATATCCTCCAAAGACGAGCAGTTTGCCAAGGTGTTCAACGAGACCCTTGTCGAAAATGTCAATGGATTTTATTTTGAAACCAAAACAAAGAAGACTTCCGAAAATCTGAACATCCTTCAGGCGCAGGCAGATTCTGTGAGGCGGATTTTAGACACGAATCTGGAGGAACTGGCAGCCCTGTCGGACCGAATGCCCAGTCCCAATCCCCTGATGCAGGCAGGTAATATTGGCGTGCGCAAAAAGCAAATCGATGTGCAATCCTCCTCCGCCATCTATGCGGAAATTGTAAAAAATCTGGAGATAGCGAAAGTCAACCAACGCAACAATTCTCCCCTTATTCAAATTATTGACGGACCCCGATATCCACTTGAGCGGTTTGAAATCAAGCCATTAAAAGGGGTTGTGTTGGGTGCTTTTTTTGCAGTTTTTGCGGGCATCCTGGTATTGTATGTAAGGGAGGTGTATCGTCGGGATTTTGGAAGTTGACCAGCGACCCAACCATTTTTGATATGATTGAACGGATTAGGAGTATTCATTTTTTAGGTCTCATTAGAAACCGATCGCTGCAAAATTTTATTTTTCTGAGCCTGATTCAGGCTTCCAATATACTGATCACGCTGGTTTCTATGCCCTTGTTGATCACATCGATAGGAGTTGACCAGTTTGGCTTGGTGAATTTAGCTTTTTCGGTGATGGTGATAGCCAATATTTTCGTAAGCTTTGGGTTCAACCTTAGCGGACCACGCGCAGTGGCCCTAAACCAGCAGAATCCAAAAAGACTGTCCTTCCTGATCTCCCATATCCTTGGAGGAAAGGTACTGATGGCGACGATCGCTACCGGTACGATTCTCCTATTGATTTTTGGCTTTAATCTGTTTCGAGATTATCAGACGATTTTGGCGCTCTCAGTTTTATTACTTTTTTCTGAAGCTACACTCCCTCTTTGGTTTTTTCAGGGCCTGGAGAAAATGAAACTAATTTCGGTGGCCAATGTGATCAGTAAGCTAATGTATCTAGCCGGGATCGTGTTATTTATCCATACACCTGCCGAAGCCAGATGGGTGAATCTACTTTTGGGTGGGTGCGGTCTGTCAGTAAACCTCCTGGTGCTGGCATATGTGCGCTGGAGATTAGGAATCGTGTTTGTATCCCCAAAGATCAGGCGTATACTGAGATCACTCCAGTCAAACCTTCACTATTTCTTGAGTAACCTGACGTCCTACCTGACCTTTAACGGAGGCTTGGTGATTTTGAGTTTTTTTGCCAATTCACAAACACTCGGTATGTACAGCCTCGCCGAAAAGATTGTGATGGTGATCCGGCTTTTTCCATCTATTCTCACACAATCCGTGTATCCGAACGCTGCCAAACTGTTTATCGGCCAACCCGAAAAATTTATTCCATTTATGAGAAAAGTCTATTTGGGTGGCCTGGCCCTTTCTCTTAGCTTTTCGGCGATAACCTTCTTTGCAGCACCACTCATCATTCAATTTTTAGCAAAAAGTAGGTTGGAGGACGCTGTATTTTACCTGCGCCTCCTCTCCTTGATTCCATTTTTGGCCTGCCTGAACATGGTCAATGTGCTTTTTTTCCTGGTCACCAATCAGCAACAGCAACTTTTTAGGGTGTCGGCTTGGATGTGTGCGTTTATGGTGACGACGGCTTCAATCCTTACCTATCAGTTTGGCGTTTTGGGGATCTGCATCGCATTGTTGTCTACAGAGCTGCTGCATTTTGTCAGCTTTTCGGCGTTGGTTGCGAGAAAAAATCCGGATCTTTGGCGTCGCTTTTACCTATTTGCGTGACATGAGTATTGCAGAAACGTCCATTTTTCCTTCGGTAGCCCTAGTCGTGGTCAATTGGAATACCTACGGGTATACCAAGAACTGTTTGGATCAAGCGGCTAAGCTCGATTATCCCAATTTCGAAGTTATTTTGGTAGACAATGGTTCCTCAGATGGAAGCGGGGACCGTATCCAAGCAGAGTACCCACACATTACCTTCCTTTCAAATGACCGGAATCTGGGTTTTACCGGCGGGAATAACCGCGGAATCGATGTGGCATTGGAAAGAGGTTTTTCTTATATTTTTTTATTGAATAACGACACCTACTTTGACCCGGGATTCCTAGATCCCTTGGTTTCACATATGGAAATGCATCCTGGTACCGGTGCCGTGCAGCCGTTGATTTACGAGTCAAACGGTGCCAAGGGTGTGTGGCACGCAGGAGGAGTGTTTAACCGGTTTACCGGAAAGACCAGCAGTATCAAGCGAACGGTGGACCTACAAAGCCCTTATCCGTCGCAGTGGTTGACCGGCTGTGCCTTTTTGGTCAGATCCACAGTCGTTCGGCAGATCGGTACCTTGCGGGATGCCTACTTTGCCTACTTTGAAGATGTGGATTGGTCTTTTCGGATCAAACACGCCGGATACACCTTGGAGATCGTGCCTCAGGCTGTGTTGCACCATGAAGTGAGTGCCTCTACCAAGTCGAAAACCAAACTTAAGGAGGGATTCCTAAGCCCCGCCGCCCACTATCTCAATGTGAGAAATCAGTTTCTCCTTCTAAAGTCAGAGCCGATCGGATTGGTGAAACAGACGGCATGGCCTTACCAGATTGTAACAGGACTGGCCGTACTTGGGTATTTTGTGTTACGTCTCCGGATAAAGAAGCTTAGAGCAGCTGCTGATGGACTATGGGATGGCCTGAGAGATCATCCCAAGTCGGAGATACCCCCCGATATTTCATGCTATTTGTAATCGTCGTTATCGGTACCGTCTTCTTGGCGGGGATTACCTTTCGGAAAATCATTCTGAAAGGACAGTGGGAGTTTGTAATCTTCTTCGCGGCCCTGTTTTTTCCATTTTATATTACGATTCTGAGTATCGTATACACAGCCACGAGGTCCACCCTTCTGCTCACCGCCTTTCAGTCTATCAAAGAGTTGGTCATTGGGTTTGCGGTACTAAGTTTTTTCATTTTCCAAAGGGATCTGGCCCGTTATCCCTTCCGGTTGATTACTTTGGACTGGCTATTTGTGGCATTTTATGCCTTCGCGTTTATGTTTTTGGTGTTGCCAATCGGGGAGGCCGAGTTAATCAATAAAGTGCTCTATTTCAAGAACATGGTTCTGATGGGTGTCTTTTATTTTTTTGGTCGAAACACCCGGTTTAGTGATGATGCCCTAAAGCAATTGTTGCACCTGATGTTGGGGATTGGGCTGCTGGCGTTTTCATTCAACTTGGTGGAATATGCTATAGATACACATTTTCAACAGTTTACGGGGTATGCCTTGTTCAATGAGCAGGTAAATGAAGTGGTACCCCGGGGGAATTATGGACTGACTTGGACCTTTGAGACGCAAACGCTATCCAAGCGCTTTGCTTCTTTTTTTGCCGATCCCTTGGAGTTGGCTATTTCATCGCTGATGTTATTTTCCATCGCACTGATCATGTACCTTACGACTCCGAGGGAGAGGGCATATCCTTATTTGATCCTTGTTGGCGTTACATTGGGAACCCTGATGTTTTCCTCCTCCCGGTCCTCCTTGGCGGCCCTGATGGTTTTAGCACTCTATATTGCTTTTGTGTTCAAACTTCACAAAGTGTTGGTATTTGCTGGGCTGTTTGTAGTGTTGTTTGTGCTGTATTTCTTTTACCTGGCATCGGAGGATTTTCAGTATTTCGTCATCGACACCATCACTTTTCAAAATACCTCTTCGGTGGGGCACCTGTTAGAGTGGACAGCGGCGCTGGAATCAATGATTGCCAGTCCGTTTGGCATTGGGTTGGCTACCAGCGGAAATGTGGGTGCGGTGGACGATAGCCTGCGCGTAGGGGGAGAGAATCAATTTTTGGTTTTTGGGGTGCAGTTGGGCTGGATAGGAATGGCGATGTACTTGCTGATTTTGGCCATTTCGATCGTCTACGCGTACCGGGCTTTTTCCGAATTGAAAAACGTGCAGGAGGCGAGAATAGCATTCGTAGCGACATCCGTTAAATTTGCGATGATATTCCCCTTGTTCACCTCCAATGCCGAGAAGTTCTTTTTCGTGTCGCTGATTAGCTGGTGGATGGTGGGATACACGGTACATGCGATTCACCGGCAACGCCTAAATGCAACTTTGGATGAGAAAAATTAGGGTAGGGTACGACGCCCGCGATTTGTTTTTTGCTCAAACCGGCACGAGGACCTTCTCTGAGGAGCTGCTTCGTGAGATTCGGAAAGACAATGATGTGGAGTTGATTACCCTTGCACCGGTCTACGCCAAACCCCCAATTGGGAAGCTTTCTAAGGCTTTGGCCCACCTTCGGTTTATCTTCTGGAAGGTGGTGACCCTGCCACGCTTGGCCAAGAGAGCAGATGTCGACTTCCTCATCTGTCCAGATTACGTGGCGCCCTTTCTCTTTTTGGGGAAGATCAAGACCCTTCCCGTGTTTCATGGATGCAATATTTGGGAGTTGCCAGAAAACTACAACAGCATTTGGAGGCTCTATTTCAGTTTTTTAGCCAAACTAGGCGAGCAAAGGGCGCATGCCGTGTTGACCGTTTCGGAGTTTTCGAAGGATAGATTGAGGCAGGTACTTGGCTTGAATCCAGAAAAGATCAGGGTGATTCCCATCGGAGCCAAGCGTTTTGAAGGTGTTGGCATGACAGCCACCCATCCCCGGCCCTTTGAAGCGGACTATCTCCTACATATCGGTGTGTTGGATAAGCGAAAGAACCTCCCGGCTTTGGTGGAGGCATTTAGCAATCTGGAGGACAAGCGTCTGCACCTGATCTTGGTGGGTGGCCGCCCTTCTAAAGTGTTTATGGATGGCTATCCGGAGATAGTTGACAAGATAAACGAACGGGGCTTGCAAAGCCGGGTTCATCTCGAGGGATATGTGGCCGACGAGCTGCTGCCCGCCTATTATAGGCACGCCTGCGCATATGTGTTTCCATCCAGCTACGAGGGCTTTGGTATTCCTGTACTCGAAGCGTATCAATATGGTTTGCCCTTGGCGGCATCATCCGCGGCTTCGCTTCCCGAAGTGGTCGGTGCCGGCGGGTTGTTGTTTGATCCACGGGATGTAGGCGATATGACGCAAGTGATTACCCGCCTACTTCGTATGGATGCAGTCGAAAGAGCCGCGCTTCGGGCCGGCCAAAAGGACGTATTGGAGCGGTTTAATTGGCCCAATGCTTGGAAGGTAATCAAGGAGGTGATGCATGGATAGGAAGAAAGTATTGGTGTTCCACTCCAGTTCGGATCTTTATGGGGCGAGCAATAGTTTGCTACGTTCCTTGAAAGCGTTGAAACAACAACAAATGGATCCGGTTTTAGTGCTTTCCGAGCCGGGGCCCTTGAGTGAGGCAGTTGCTGAGCTAGGGGTTCCCGTGCATTATATCCGCCTTGGTGTGATTAGGAGGAAGTATGTTTCACTGACTGGGCTTTTTAATCGGATGTATTTTATCGGAAAGGCAATCCTGGAAATTAGACGTTTGATTAAGCAAGAGGGGTTTGACCTAGCGTTGACCAACACGGTTGTTATTTTTTCCGGGGCCATCGCATCCAAGCTGAGCGGTTTGCGGCATATTTGGCACGTGCGGGAGACGGTAGTTAGCCCGAAGCCGTTGAAGAAGTTCATCCTTTGGATGCTGAAGCATACTGGGGATGCGGTTTTTTTTGTGTCGCAGGCCTCCCGGGACAATTACCTGCCCTGGCTTCCGAAGGAAAAAACCCAAGTGATCTACAATGGGATAGATAGTTCCAGGTTTTTGGTTGCCGACCATGATTTAAAAAGTGAGCTAGGAATCCCGAAGGAAACGTTGGTGCTGCTAATGGTAGGTAGAGTAAGCTATTTAAAAGGGCAGCATTATTTTCTGGAAATTGCCAAGCTTCTGTTGCAGGAGAATGGGGGAATACACTTTGTCTTGGCTGGAGATGTATATCCTGGCAATGAGGCCATTGCCAATAACTTAAGGAAATTTATTGCCGATCATCAGATGGAGGCGAAGGTGACAGACTTGGGATTTCGGACGGATGTAGCTCGGGTTATGGCCGGTGCAGATATTTTTGTGTTACCCAGCGTGTTGCCGGATTCCTTGCCCACGACCGTTCTGGAAGCGATGGCAGCCGCCAAACCGGTGGTAGCGACAGACCTGGGAGGCGCTCGGGAAATGGTTTCGGAAGGGGAGACGGGTTTTTTGATCCCCGGGGACGATGCCGCCTTTGCAGCAAAGACCCTTCAGAGGCTGATTGATGATTCGGATCTGCGGAAACGTATGGGTGAACAGGGCCGCGTGATCGTGCTGGAAAGGTTTTCGTTGCAAGGCTACCTGAGCCATTTTGGAGAGGCGGTTTCCAGGCAACTTCCCAAATGAAGGCCTAGGGGGCATTGATTGTGGCTAATGGCAGTATTTGGTTTGTTTTTGGTATATTTGCGGCACCGATCGCGAATTTGGGAGGGATTTTTACCACATGAGGACATTAAAAAAGCATAGGCCACTGCGGGTGGCAGTTATTGGAACAAGAGGATACCCGTACGTGTACAGTGGCTATGAGACCTTTGTAAAAGAAGTGTGTGAGCGCTTAGTGGATCGAGGAGTAGATGTGACGGTCTATTGCCATCGTCCCCTATTCGCGGATCGACCCAAGGAGGTGAATGGGATCCGGTTAGTCTACGTGCCCTGTATCGAAACCAAAAACCTCAGCCAGCTAACAAATTCATTTTTATCGATGATCCATGTTTGTTTTTCCAAAGCCGATGTGGTTTTTGTGGCCAATAGCGCCAATGGTCCCTTTGGCATATTTCCCAAGCTTTTTGGAAAGCCTTCGGCGATCAATGTGGATGGATTGGAATGGCTTCGACCAAAATGGAAAGGATTGGGTGCCAAATACTTTCGATTTGCCTCTCGCTTAGCCACAAAGCTCTACGATTGTGTGGTGACGGATTCGGATGAGATGCAGAAAATTTATCTGGAGGAGTTTAATGCTCCCTCCAAGATGATAGCCTACGGGGCAAACCCCCGGTATCCCTCTGGAAATTCCCTGATTGCCCAATGGGGATTGGAAAAGGAGTCTTATTACTTGATTGTGGGGCGACTTATTCCCGACAATAATTCCGACCTGATCGTGGAGGGTTTTCTCAAGTCCAGTTCGGATCGAAAACTGGTTATAGTGGGCGACGTCCCTTACCAAGATGCCTTTGCGCAGCGGATGAAGAATATGGGGGGCAATCGATTGTTGTTTACTGGTTATGTGCGTGATCAGGAAGCACTTGCAGCGTTGTACCACAATTGTTACGGATACCTTCATGGCCACGAATACGGGGGTACCAATCCGGCGATGCTGAAAGCGCTGGCGTACGGCTGTGCGATTTTGGCCTTGAATACCCGCTTTAATCAGGAGATGCTTCAGGAAGGAAAGTTTGGGTGGTATTTTGAAAAGCGTGCAGATTCCCTTCGATCCCTGTTGGAATACGCCGAGACGGTACCCGAAAAAATGAAGCTGCTTCGAGAACACTCGAGAGAGGGATTGGGCCAAAAGTACAACTGGGATTTTGTCACGGATGAGTACGAACGGCTCTTTAGGAGTTTATGCAAGCGGGAGATAGAGGTTTCAGCTTAGCTAGTTTTTGCACTCAATTTAAGGCATAGGCATTGGAAGGGGGAAGCGCATGGAGACATCTTGTGCTTTTACTTCTGTACCTATCCATGAAGGAGGTAGGGAAAAAACGCCCTACCTGCCCGCACGCATAGCCATCTATAGTTTCAAAAGTGCCTCCAGAAAACTCATGTTTTCACCCTTTTTCTTCAAAATCAGGGTGGGTACCTCCGTGTTTAGCTGAATAAGCTTCTCGGCCACACTACCCAGCAGCATGGCCGCAGAATGTGTTCGGCCTCTGCTGCCAATGATGACCATGTCAGCGCCGAAGGATTTGCCGTAATCTATGATGTACCGGGCTTCAGATTGTTTTTCTTTCAGGATAAACTCGCAGGGAAGGTCGGTATAATCGTGCTTCGCTGTAAATTTCGCAAAATCCTTCTGTACGTTTTGAAGCATGATCCCCTTAAATTCCTCGTAGGACTTGCCGGTTTTGGAGTAGCCGGCAGGAACTTCGTACAAGTGGCAGCAAGCTACCGTGGCATTTACTTTGGCAGCAAGTTTCAAGGCCAGATCCACCGTGATACGGCTGTAATCGGAAAAGTCTAAGGGTACGAGGAGCTTGGAAGGATGATCGGTTCCGAAACCCTCCGGTATAAACAATACCGATGTGGGGGATTTTTGAGCTAGGTTTTTCGCTAGCGAGCCGGATCCCTCCAGTTGCTTTTTGCGGCCCATCACCAAGAGATCCACATCTTTAATCTTGCACCATCTCAGCACGGTCTCCATGGGACTGCCTTCCTTTACCATGATTTCGTATTCAGTGGGGTCAAACGAAAATTCGTTTAACTCATGCTTAATTCCCCGGATAATCGTTTCATCTACCGGAGCTAGGAGATCCGGATAATTTTTGGAAAGTTCTTCGGGTATGGACAGGTCTTTGGCTACATGTACAAAATATATTTTCTCTATGCCTAAAATAGGAGACCAGATTTTGATATTGGACAGTAGGGTTTCATCCATTTTCGTGAGGTCGAGCCCTACCATTACTTTAGAAAACTGTTTCATTTAGCGTTATCGATATGGTGTTTCAAGTTAAGCCTTTGGGAATAACTTTTAAAATGATCCCCCGTTTTTTCAGCTAAAAATTATTCGAACCCTATCTTTGTGCATGTGAGGGAACCTGATTGACCCGATTAATCGGCACACCTTGCGACCCCTTTCCGATCCAGATACGCTGTTGAAGATATAGTTGGATAGGAAGGTATCAAGCACGTATTGGCGTAAATAGCATGCAGGTTGATGGCAAAGAAAATGGAGAAATATTTTTTGGCGCTGGTTCCCAGAGGTCGGGTTCAGGAGTTGGCTGAAGGCGTGAAGGCCGCACTCAAAGAACGTTTTGGGGTCAAGTATGCATTGAAATCTCCTGCTCACGTTACCGTTAAAATGCCTTTTTTGTGGAATGAAAACAAAGAGGAGGAACTCAAGAGGATCTTAGGCAGTTTTGCAGCCGATCATGCCCCCTTTGCATTGATTTTAAAAGGATTTGGGCACTTCAGGCAACGGATCATTTTTATCCATGTATGGCCGCAGCAGCGGCTGGATGAGCTTCAGGCTGCGTTGAGGGAGCTGTCGAAAGTGAAACTAAAACTGGATGTTGAGCTGAGCGATCAAAATTTCCGGCCACACATGACTGTTGCCTACAATGATTTGAAAAAGAAGGATTTTCAGGACTGTTTTGAGTACGTGAGGTCGTTGGGTTTTGATCAGCGCATGCAGGTAGAAGATCTGGCCCTGCTGAAAAAGCGTGAAGGAAGGTGGGAGGTATTGACCCGCTTTCCTCTTGGAAAAACGGAGGCTTAAGCGGGTCAAAAAGTTAACTCACCCTCAGGGACACTTCGGGAGGTGATGATGCTTTTGGGGCTTTTGTTCAAATAGAAGTTGACGATATTTTGCTGGGTCGGAAAGTCCTCAAAGAGCAATGTGTTTTGGATACGTACGGTCTTCGGGGTGGGTACTTTTTCTGCCTCAAAATAAAACCACGCCGCATCGTCGTCCAGTTCAAATCCTAGGTACGTGAGCTCGATTTTTGATCCATTGATAACTAGCAGGTTATGTGTAAGCAGGTAAGCTTCTGCTAGTTTGTTTAGGGCATTGATATCCTGGGGTTGGAGAAAGTTTACCTTTTCTTTGCTTTCACGGCTGAGTGCTACCTCCAGGTCATCCCAAAAAATCTTCTGTGCGATCTCAATGCGTCCTTTCTCGCTATTATACACCATGTCGGTCAGGCTGATGAAAAAGGGGTGGGGTGTCAGCAAGCCGGCAACGCAATACAGGGTAACCAAGAGATTGACCATGAATGATTCGGTAAATTTGTTTAATATCTGAAATTAACCTTATTATTGCGACAAATTTAACAAACGTATTCCATTTCATACCAGCACATCGATGAACCAATTTCAACTGTATTTTAAATTAGGAGTTGAACACATTTTGGATTTGGCAGGATTTGATCACATCCTTTTCGTCATTGTGCTGTGTGTGGTATACCTGCTAAGGGATTGGAAGCGTATACTGATCCTTGTAACGGCATTTACCATCGGGCATTCCTTGACCCTTGCATTGGCTACGCTTCAGGTAATTAAAGTAAATACTGATTTGGTGGAATTTTTGATTCCCGTAACCATTGCGATCACCTGTGTTACCAATATTTTCAAGCCAAAGCCTGCCGCCGGGCGCTCTGCCATTCAGCTGAATTATTTTTATGCGCTCTTTTTTGGGCTGATCCATGGGCTGGGCTTTTCCAACTACTTACGGTCTTTGCTCGGTCGGGAGGCATCCATCTTTCAGCCCCTGTTGGCATTTAACTTGGGATTGGAGGTAGGACAGTTGATCATTGTGGGGATATTCCTGTTGGTCGCTTCCCTAGCGGTGGGGATAATTGGGGTAAAGCGCAAGGAGTGGATACTGGTAGTTTCTTCTATTATTTTGGGCATGGCTGTTATGATGATGCTGGAGAACAAGTATTGGTAGTCGCTATCCGAAGGATCGATCCAATGAAAGATAGATTCTGCGCTAGGCCAATAAGCGATGGATTGGGTTTGATTTCCTGAACATTTTCCCGGTTGGTTGGTTTTGAGACCATAAAATGATTATTTTGCGGGGTGTTTTTGAGTAAATATGATCCATTTCCATGCTCAAGGCCTTTTATTTTAACCGAAAATTTCCGATTTACATATGAAGAGAATACTTACCGCTATTTTTGCCTTGCTGGGCTTCCTAACCGAACTTTCCGCTCAAATCGATGAACAGCGGCACGGAAACCGTTTTGAACAACTCGGAACCATACTCCGGTCACCCAACGTATATAGAAATGCGGCGGGAGCTCCAGGGCACCTGTACTGGCAACAGCAGGCAGACTATGAGATCGACGTCACCTTGGACGATGAAAACCAATCCATTGCCGGAAGCGGCAAGGTACGGTATATCAACAACTCGCCGGATGCCTTGGATTACCTATGGATTCAGTTGGATCAAAACCAACGGGCTGCAGATTCGGAAACCCCAAAGATGACCACCAACAGCATCAGCCCACGGATGAACCTAAGGCAATTGCAGGGAATTTTGTGGCACGATGAGGACCTTGGATTTAAAATTTTATCGGTCAAGAAGCCAGATGGATCGGACATCCCAGTGACAATCAACTATACCATGATGCGATTGGATCTGGAGACGCCGTTGATGCCGGGTCAGGAGTTTGAATTCATGATGGAGTGGTCCTATAACGTGCATGACCGCATGGGTTTCATTGGAGGAAGAGCGGGGTACGAATATTTTGAGAAAGATGGAAATTACCTCTACACCGTCGCAGAATGGTACCCTAGAATGGCGGTTTACTCCGACTTTGAAGGATGGCAGAATAAGCAGTTTGCAGGCACAGGAGAGTTTGCTCTGGTCTTTGGAGATTATAAGGTGAATATTACCGTCCCGGCCGACCACATGGTGGGCTCCACTGGCGTGCTTCAGAATCCGGAGGCTGTTTTGAGCAGCACGGAGTTGCAGCGTTGGAATCATGCCAAGACGACCTACGATAAGCCGGTAGTTATCCGTACTCAGTCGGAAGCAGAGCGGTTGGAGAAGGGCAGGTCCAAGGATACCAAAACATGGGTGTTTCACGCAGAAAATGTGCGGGACTTTGCGTGGACATCCTCCAGAAAGTTTATTTGGGATGCCATGGCGGTCAAATTGGGTGGCAAGGACGTGATGGCTATGTCCTATTACGGCAAGGAAGCGAATCCCCTCTGGGGCCAGTATTCCACCCGGGTGGTAGCGCATACGCTGGAATCTTACTCAAAATACACGTTTGATTATCCGTATCCTGTTGCCATCTCGGTAGAAGCTACCAACGGCATGGAATATCCCATGATCTGTTTTAACTATGGTAGACCCGATGACGATGGTACCTACTCGGATGCCATCAAATACGGTATGATTTCCGTGATCATCCACGAGGTGGGGCATAACTTCTTCCCAATGATCGTCAATTCAGACGAGCGGCAGTGGACATGGATGGACGAAGGACTGAATACCTTTTTGCAGTTTTTGGCCGAACAGGAGTGGGACAGGGAGTATCCTTCCCGTCGAGGTCCAGCGCACAAGATCGTACCCTACATGAAGATGGACAAAAACCTCTTGGAGCCGATCATGACCAACTCGGAGAATATTTATTCCTTAGGAGGAAATGCCTATGCCAAGGCGGCGACGGCTCTGAATATCTTACGGGAGACGGTAATGGGACGTGAATTGTTTGATTACGCCTTCAAGCAATATTCCCAACGATGGATGTTCAAGCACCCCACACCTGACGATTTCTTCCGGACCATGGAAGATGCCTCTGCCGTGGATTTGGATTGGTTCTGGAGAGGCTGGTTTTTTGGAACCGAAACTGTAGATATTTCCATTGAGGATGTAAAATGGTATACCGTTGATTCCGGTAAGCCCTCCGAGGCGAAGGCGAGGGAAAGAGAGGCCTATGAGTTGGAAGAAGCCCATATCACGAAGGAACGGAATCGTACCGACGTGCGCGAAACGATCGTGGAACGTGATCCGGCTGCGCGGGATTTCTATAACAGCTACGACCGGTTTCGTGTAGGCCCTGAGGACGAGAAGCAATACCAGGATTTCTTAAAGTCCCTAAATGCCAAGGAGCGGGAGTTGCTCAACTCAGGCCTGAATTTCTACGAAATCAAATTCAAAAATAACGGTGGGTTGGTGATGCCAATCATCCTCCAGTTTAATTACGCCGATGGAACCTCCGAAGTAGAACGGCTCCCTGCGCAGATTTGGCGTATGGATGAATACGAGATCACCAAGGTATTTGGCAAGCCGAAAGAGGTGGTGGAGATTATCCTGGATCCTTTCCGGGAGACGGCCGACGTGGAGGAGGAAAACAATTATTGGCCCCGAAAATTCGTACCATCCCGATTTGAATTGTTTAAGAGCAGCATGCCGCCACGTGGAACCTCCCGAGGCGCTAACCCGATGCGGGACGCGAAAAAGAAATAGCCCTTAACTGAAAAATCTGTTTTTAACTAGAGGTTGTCTCCATATGTGGGATGACCTCTTTTTTTGTGCCCCTTTGGCTTTGCGATCGGGATTAGCCCTTTGCATGTTTAGCTGGTCGGGATAGCGTGGTTTTGCAAAAGGATTGACCACGCTAGTGACAAAGTAACGTGTCTCTACCGGGATACTACCAGCAAGACGATCCTATCATGCATTTGGAGGATCAGAACCCCGGCAACTTACCTGTTTCTAGCAGCCTATGTATCATTTCGAGTCTGCTTTTACTCGATTTCGATATTATTTCAAATTAGTACTAAGTCCTGTAGAACCAGCTTTATTCGATGACTTATCGGTGATTCCAAGCGAATGCGCCTCTTGGCTCTAACTTGCACCATCGATAGAAGGGAAGCTTCCGACCGTACCGTCTCTAGAGACACAATCAGGTGATTTTGTTCAATGTGCAAAAAAAAGGCACCTAAAAGGCGCCTTTCTTTACACATCAATCTAAAACTCACACTTCTAATCATTACTCTTTTGTAGCAAAATCCGGGTATGCGTGCATGCCGTGTTCATTGATATCCAGTCCTTCAACTTCTTCGGTTTCATCTACGCGGATGCCGATAGTTTTCTTTAAGGTGAAGAAAATGATAAAGGCAAAAGCGGTACAGAATACACCGATTACTACAATGCCGATCAACTGGGAGATTATTTGTCCTACTCCGGCAAGGTCTCCAAAAATACCTACTGCTAAAGTGCCCCAAATGCCACAAACCAAGTGTACGGATATAGCACCCACTGGGTCATCGATTTTAATTTTGTCAAAAAGAACTACGCCAAATACGACCAATATACCGCCAACAAATCCGATCACTGCCGATTCCCACACCGCCATTTGGTCTGCACCTGCGGTAATACTCACCAGACCTGCAAGGATACCGTTTAGGACCATGGTGATGTCGTAGGCTTTAAACTTGGCATAGGAGGCAAACAAAGCACCAAAGGCGCCAGCCGAAGCAGCAATAGCAGTGGTAACAAATACCAAGGAAACATCACCTGGTGCTGCACTCAGCACGGATCCCCCATTGAATCCAAACCAGCCAAACCAAAGCAAGAACACGCCGAATGTGGCAAGTGGCAGGTTGTGACCTGGAATCGCATTCATTTTGCCGTCTTTGTACTTGCCAATACGCGGTCCTAGGAGGTAGGCACCGATGATGGCTCCCCACCCGCCCACGGAGTGAACGATGGTGGATCCAGCGAAATCATAAAATGGGGTAGAAAGGGTGTCCAAAAAGCCTCCGCCCCACTTCCACATACCCACAATGGGATAGCAAATACCTACGTAAAGTAGGGAAAAGAACAGGAAGGGACCCAGTTTGATACGCTCGGCGACGGCACCCGAAACGATGGTAGCGGCAGTCGCTGCGAACATAGCCTGAAAGATAAAGTCTGTGAAAAAGGTATACCCTTCGTCGTAAGCAGAGGTGTCCCAGCCATCCGGCAGGGCCAAACCTAGTCCGGCCAGCCCGAAGAAGCCTCCCTCGAAGGCATCACCGGGGTACATCAGGTTAAATCCGATAAATGCATATGTCAATATTCCCAATGCGGGAATGATGGTGTTTTTAAAGAGTATATTGACCGTATTCTTTGCCCTGGTCAGTCCGGCTTCCAATGCAGCAAATCCCAAGTGCATGATAAATACCAAAATGGTCGCAACCATCATCCACAGGTTGTTTATGGTAAATAGTTCTTGGCTCATAGTTCTTTAGTGATAGTTAAGGTGAAATGAATTCGTTGTGGGTGATTCGTGATAGGGTGATTACAGGGCTTCTTCCCCGGTGTCGGTATTTCGGATTCTGAAGGCTTGCTCTACATCGTAAATGAAAATCTTACCGTCTCCGACTTCTCCGGTTCTTCCTTCTCTTAGGATGCATTCCGTCACTGCTTCTGCGAGATCATCCGGTACGACGATCTCCAGCTTGGTGCGCGGAATAAAGGTAGGTTCGTAGGCTACGCCTCGGTATTGCTGGGTTTTTGCGTGCTGCAGTCCCATGCCTTTCACTTCAAAAAATGTCAGGAATTTAACCCCAAGACTGGAAAGACACTGGTGGATTTCGTCAAACTTGGATGTTCGGATAAGTGCTTCAATTTTTTTCATTTTGCTAACGGGATTTGGTTTTCGTTAATAAATCGGAGTATAACCTAGATCATTTTTGACAAAAGTAAAAAAAGAGGTTTAATAAACAATCAAAAAGACTTGAAAAAATAAGGTTTAGTTTAAAAAAGGTGTTTTTGAAAACCATATATGATCGTATTGATGTAAAATGCTTGTTTTTAGGGGGTATAAACGAACATAAATTAATTTCCCTGATATTTGGTCTACTTTCGGTTTAAATCTGCAAGATGAATCCATATTGGTATTTTTGGATACGTAGATAATGGCCCAAGTTATTTTTTATGGAGATAATGGTTTTCTTATTGACGTTTATTAAAAGAAAAGGTATATGCTGTTCAGCATCCTGATTTTTGACATTTTTTAGCTGTGGGAGTTTTAGAATAGCGTATCTTTGCCGCCTGTGCAACGGCCTTGGGAAACGACATATCGTGAGGTCAAGGTCTAATGGTAATTGTAGACACATGAAATCGAGCATGACGTAACCGTCACACACTGGGATGCCCCGATAGCTATCGGGGCAAACATGCGACCTGCCTGCCGGTAGGCAGGGATTCCATCTGACCTTTGAAAAACAAAAAATAAACAGATGAAATCGAGCATGACGCAGCCGTCACACACTGGGATGACTATCCGCCATGCGAGATTCCATGTGACCAATGAAAAATCAATTATAGACACATGAAATCGAGCACGACGCAAGCGACACACGTAGGAACGATTGTAATACGTGCGAGATTCCATCTGACCGTTAAAGAACAAATTATAAACAGATGAAACCAACCCTTTTGATTTTGGCTGCCGGGATGGGTAGCAGGTATGGAGGAGACAAGCAAGTAGACGGATTTGGTCCGCATAAGGAGACCATTCTGGAATACAGCATTTACGATGCGATTCAGGCCGGCTTTGGAAAGGTGGTCTTTATCGTGCGGCAGGAGATTTTAGAACTGGCTAAGTCCCTATTTTTTGAAAAGCTTAGCGATAAAGTGGATGTTGACTTTGTAGTGCAATCTCTTGGTAGCTTGGTGCCCGCCGAACACCGAAACCCGCAACGTGTGAAGCCCTATGGCACAGCCCATGCGTTACTATGTGCAAAGGACGCTATTCGGGAGCCTTTTGCGGTGATCAATGCGGATGATTTTTACGGACGGGAGGCGTTTCAGGCCTTGGGAGCTTTCCTTAGTGAAGAGGTGAGGCCTGATCTTCACTGCATGGTGGGCTATGCAATAAAAAATGTTCTTTCGGAATACGGGACAGTCAGTAGGGGTGTCTGTGATTACGGATCGGAAGGCAATTTAAAAGGCATGATCGAGCGGACCGCGATCAGTCGCCGCGAGGATGGGAGCATTGTTCACGAGGCCAATGGTGAACGGATAGTGATCGCAGAGGATACCCCTGTGTCCATGAATTGCTGGGGATTTCACCCATCCGTCTTTGAAGAAACCGCTCGTCTTTGGGAGGCGTTTTTGGAGTCGCAGGGACATGAACTTAAATCGGAATTTTACATACCCACCGTTGCGAACACGCTGATCCAAGAGGGTAAAGCTGCCGTGCGAATCCTGGAGGGTGGCAAAACTTGGTTTGGTGTAACCTATGCGGAGGATCGTCCCATCGTGATCGAGGCGCTCAAAACATTGCACGATGCTGGAATATACCCAGAAAAACTTTTCTGATTTAAATAGGAGTGAAACGGTATCCTCGGACAATAAAAAATAAACCGCCGATTTGTTTCAAGTTTCCAACATAATTGAATAATTTTAAGACACTTAGAACCGATTCGGCCTACCGTATAACGTTTGGCGAAAAGGTTTTTTGGTACATAGCGCACAATATCCAACCTCAAGAAACCCAATTAGACATGAAGCAACTGATTTTCTCCAACAAATCTTTTGGAACTGATATTGCCTTGTTGATTTTGCGGGTGGGGGCTTCTATGATGCTTCTCACCCATGGATGGGCAAAGATCACCAATTTTAGCGAAAGGCTGAACACCTTTGCCGATCCGATTGGGCTGGGCTCGGCGCTGTCCCTTCAGTTGGTGATATTTGCAGAGTTTTTTTGTGCCATCCTGTTGATCTTAGGTTTCATGTCCCGGGTGGTGTTGATTCCCTTGATTATCAACATGGCCGTTATTACGTTCGTCGTCCACGCTGGAGACCCCTTCAACAAGCAGGAGTTGCCCTTGTTGTTTTTAGTTTCCTTTGTAGTGTTGATGCTCACAGGACCGGGTAAATTGTCCATGGATGCCCAAATTCTTCGCAAAAGGCGGTATTAGTCCGAATCCCCGATTTCACCATTTTAGAAAGGTTTACCTTGGCTGATACCGATGAGTTTGGCAGACATGGACAGGGACTCAAAGATGCTCTTGGAGCGCTCAGGCCTTGCATCGGTGATAAAAAGCTGTCCAAAGCCTCTGTTTGCCACCAAGCGCATCAACTGCTCGATGCGTTGGTCATCGAGTTTGTCAAAGATATCGTCTAGTAGGAGGATGGGGACTTGGTTCTTATGCTGTTTCACCACCTCAAATTGAGCGAGCTTCAGTGCGAGGATGAACGACTTCTGTTGACCTTGTGAACCAAATTTTTTCAGTGGGTATCCATCGATTTCAAAGGCAAAGTCATCTTTGTGAATGCCCGATTGGGTTCGTTTGAGTAAAATGTCTTTGTCCAGTTGTTTTTTAAACGTTTCCTCAAAGTCGGAGTTGTTCAGGTCGCTTTGGTATTGGATGTCTACCGTTTCCTGACTGAGGGAGAGCTCTTGGTAGTGCCGGTGCAGCGCCGGAATGTATTCCTTCAAAAAGAAGGTTCGTCGCTGATGGATCGCGTGAGACAGCCGGATGATTTCCCTATCATAGGGTTCCATTAGCTGTGGGTCTTTTCGGCCACCCTCGTGAAAATACTTCAAGAGGGCATTCCGCTGTTTTAAGAAATGCTGGTATCGAATCAGGTCAGCAAGGTAGGCCTTGTCGATTTGGGACAACATGCTGTCAAAAAACTTCCGACGTTCTTCGCTGCCATCCCGGATCAGAGAGGTGTCATCGGGAGCAATAAGTACCACGGGAATCAGGCCAATGTGATCGCTCATCTTCTCGGTGGCTTTCCCGTCGACTAGCAGTTGTTTTTTTTTACCCCTTTCAAAGGAGCATATCACTTCCATCTTCCGCTCTTCGGTGACAAAGGATCCTTTGATCGAGAAAAAATCCGTACCATGGAGGATTTGGTTTAGGTCCACCGAGCTGAATGCACTGCGTGTCAGGCATAGGTAGTGGATGGCGTCTAACAGGTTGGTCTTTCCTGCACCGTTCAAACCCGTGACGCAGTTTATGTCCGGGGAAAACTCCAGTTTGGCTTCTTGGTAATTCTTAAATTGGTGGAGTCTAATATTTTTGAGGTACATGGTTAAGGAAACGGCGATTTTGACTATTTTCGCATTCTAGCCCAAAGTTTAGCGGTTTTGATTATCTTTGGGGTCAAAGTTAGCATATTTATACGTAACGATATGGCAAAAAAGAGTTCTGGTACGACTAAGGCAAAAGTAAACTATTCAAAAGAAACCTACGCCTACTGGTACGAAAGCATGCTGCTCATGCGGCGTTTTGAGGAAAAGGCGGGGCAGCTTTACGGGCAACAAAAGATCCGAGGATTCTGTCACCTGTATATCGGTCAGGAGGCCTGTGCTTCTGGTGCCATTACAGCATTGACTAAAGACGATAAGTGGATCACCGCTTACCGATGTCATGCCCATCCATTGGGTTTGGGTACGGATCCCGGTGCAGTGATGGCCGAGCTGTTCGGTAAGGAAACCGGAACTACCAAGGGCAAGGGAGGCTCCATGCACATTTTTGATAATACCCGTAATTTTGCCGGGGGGCATGGTATCGTGGGAGCACAGATCCCCATGGGTCTAGGCCTTGGCTTTGCCGAAAAATATAAGGGTACCAAGAACCTATCCATATGCTACATGGGCGATGGGGCAGTCAGGCAGGGCGCTTTTCATGAATCGTTGAACTTGGCCATGCTATATAAAGTGCCAGTAATTTTTGTCATTGAAAACAATGGCTATGCGATGGGTACCTCCGTGCAGCGTTCTTCCAATGTGAACGAGCTGTATACCTTGGGAGAAGCCTACGATATGCCGTCGTTCCCTGTAGATGCCATGAATGTAGAGGCGGTGCACGAGGCTGTAGCTGAAGCGGCTGAGAGAGCCCGTAAAGGAGAAGGGCCCACCCTGTTGGAATTTAGAACCTATCGATACAAGGGACACTCCATGTCGGATCCGCAAAAATACCGTACCAAGGAGGAGGTAGAAGAGTACAAGAAGCGAGACCCAATCGAGCAAGTAAAAGATACCATCCTGAGCAATCAGATTCTCACGGAAGACGAAATCAAGGAGATCGATGCCAAAGTGAAAAAGCAAGTGGCCGATGCGGTGAAATTCGCCGAAGAATCTCCTTGGCCGGATGGCGAGGACGCATTCAAGGATGTGTATGTAGAAGACGACTACCCGTTTATCCGGGAATAATGGATCACAAAGATGTAGTGAAGCCATCCACAGCTACAAAATGTGGATGGCTTTTTTCTTTATTATTTGTGATTCAAGGAAAAGCCATATATTTGCGATCTGAAAATTACCATCATGTCTAAAAGTAAAGTGAAGCGAACAAGTAAAAGCCAAGAGGTCTCTAACGAGCTGTTGGAAAATCCCGAGGCGATTGCCAATAGGTTAAACAGAGGGGAAGCCTTTTTAAAGGAAAATACCAAGCTGGTGGCGGGTGTTATCGGTGCGGGGATCTTGGTCATCGCTGGCATTCTGTTTTTCCAGATTCACAAAGCCAACCAAAATAAAAAGGCGCAGGCTGAGATGTTTCAGGCTGTCTATTACTTCGAGCAAGACAGCGTAGACCTAGCGCTCAATGGCGATGGGGTAAATGTCGGGTTTCTGACGATCATTGATAATTATGGTGGTACGGACGCAGCTAATTTGGCGCATTTTTATACGGGATCCATTTACCTTTCCCAAAACGATGCCGCTAGGGCCGTAGATCATTTGAAAAAGTTTTCTGCCAGTGATTTCTTTGTACAGGCGCAGGCCTACTCCTTGCTAGGGGATGCCTACATGGAATTGGGAGATTACAAAGAAGCGATCCGGCAGTACAACCGTGCGGTGGGTCATAAACCAAACAAGTTTTTTACCCCTAAGTACTTGAACAAGCTGGCAATTGCTTACGAAGAATCCGGCGATTTGAAAAAGGCAATCGAAACCTACGGCCGCATTGAGAGCGAGTACTTCGATTCATACGAATTTACCGCAGCCCGAAAACACAAAGCCCGATTAGAGGGTCTATCTTCCAACTAACCTGTATAAACAGTTAAGACATGAAGAAGAGTAAGACCATGGGTTTTACTCTTTTTTTTGTCAATGATGTAATATGTTATGGCAACTTCTCTAAAGAATTTAAGTCAACACAGTGACGCAAATGTCAAGGATATCAGCAATAAGAGGTTTGGTATAGTGGTCTCCGAGTGGAACGAGGAAGTAACCGAGTCGCTGTACTCCGGAGCACTGGAAACACTCCTGGCCAATGGGGCCAAGCGGGAGCATATTATCCGGAAAAATGTGCCGGGGTCCTTCGAACTTTCTTTGGGGGGGCAATGGCTGGCTCAACAGGAAGATATTGATGCCGTAATTTGCCTAGGCTGTGTCATTCAAGGAGAAACCCGACATTTTGATTTTATCTGCGATGCGGTCGCAAACGGAATCACCCAAGTGGGATTGAAGTACAACAAGCCGGTTATTTTTGGCGTACTAACGCCCGATACACAGCAACAGGCCTTTGACCGTGCGGGAGGCAAACATGGGAACAAAGGAGATGAAGCCGCTATCACGGCCATCAAGATGCTTGGTTTCTAGGATCGGATTCCCAGAACTAATTGAACGGTTGAGAGTTTAGCAAATATTCTTCATAATCTCGCGTTGTGCGACCTGATTTGAACGCAAGTTGATCCAACAAGTACAACGCGGGAAGTTCGCAGAAAAAGAAATATAAACAGATGAAATCGAGCATGACGTAGCCGTCACACAGTGGGATGACTATCCGCCATGCGAGATTCCATGTGACCATTGAAAAATCAATTATAGACACATGAAAATCATGAAGTTTGGCGGGACCTCGGTAGGGAAGCCCGAAAGAATGTATCAAGTAAAGGACTTGGTGACCACCGGTGACGAACCGACGATTGTTGTTTTGTCCGCACTATCAGGGACTACCAATGCCTTGGTAGGTATAGGAGATGCCTTGTCGGCAGGAGATAAAATCCTCGCAAAGCAACGGATCGACGAGCTGAACGCGCATTACAAGCAGTTCTGTTCTGAGTTGTTTCGAAGTGAGGTGTCCAGGCAAGAAGGTGAAAAGATCATTCAGGAGCATTTTGAGTTTTTAGCTATCCTGCTGAAAATATCCTTCAACGATGCCATCAGTAAGGACATACTGGCTCAGGGTGAGCTCCTGTCCACCAAATTGTTTTATACCCTCCTGCAAGAGCTGCAAATCGATGCAGTGTTCCTGCCTGCCCTGGATTTCATGAGTATTGATGAGCACAGCGAACCAGAGCTTACCAAGATCAGGGAAAAGCTAAACGCGCTGTTGGCCAAATATCCCCAAAAGAAACTCTTTGTGACTCAAGGGTACATCTGTAAGAATCACCGAAACGAGGTGGACAACCTGAAGCGGGGGGGAAGTGATTACACGGCTTCTCTGATCGGAGCAGCGATTTCTGCCTCTGTGGTGGAGATATGGACCGACATCGATGGCATGCATAACAACGATCCGCGCATCGTGGACAAGACCCGTCCCATTGCCAATTTATCCTTTGATGAAGCCGCTGAGTTAGCCTATTTTGGGGCCAAAATCCTGCATCCGGCTTCCATTTGGCCGGCGCAGCAGTTCAATATTCCTGTAAAGCTGTTGAACACCATGCAGCCGGAGGCGCTTGGTACCACGATTACTGCCAACGTACAGGAGCGGGGCGGGGTAAAGGCCCTGGCAGCCAAGGATGGCATCACCGCGATCAAGATTAAATCAAGCCGGATGTTGTTGGCCTATGGCTTTTTGCGCAAGGTGTTTGATGTCTTTGAAAAATACCGTACTTCGATCGATATGATTACCACCTCGGAGGTGGCCATTTCACTGACCATCGATGATATTTCTCATCTAGAGGAGATTAAGTTGGAGTTGGATAAATTCGGAACAGTGGAGATTGATCACAACATGGCGATTATCTGTATTGTGGGTAATCTAATTATGGAGCAGCAGGGCGTTTTGCAGGATATCATGGGTAGTCTTTCCGAGATACCGCTTCGCATGGTGTCCTATGGAGGCAGCAAGCACAACGTGTCGGTGCTTGTAGACGCGGCTTATAAGAATCAGGCGCTGCAAAGTCTTAATCAGGGGCTGTTTGATTTCTAAAGGTAGGATTTCGTTGATTTAAGAGGGTGTGGTTTGTAGCTGCACCCTTTTTTGTTTTCATCGGGGCTGTAAAGGTACGAGTAATATCTCTAGCAACGGACGCTATCAATTGTGCTCTGCAATCTTCCTTTGCGTCCGTTGGGTCTTTCTGGCGCCCGTGGCGTGCACTATTTCTCGAAACCCTTGCAACCTTAGCACGGTACCCAGAGTAGGGCATTAGAGCAAATTGGAGTAATTTTGTTACTTTTGCCTCTAAATCACCTAAACCGATCGCATGGATGAGTAGTACTCCCGAAGATATCTCCCAAAAAACCTGGCTCCGCAAACTTCAAGATAAATGGAAGCTGGAAAGCCTCTGGCAGGTGATGTTGGTTTTGGTGGTCTTTGCCTGCACGGGGATGACGGTGCTTTGGATCAAACAGCCCATATTCGACTTGCTGGGTATCGATAGGTCGGAGGGAGGATTCGCGAAAACCATCCTATACTTGCTGTTGGTGCTTCCCTTATATCAGCTCATCTTGCTAGTTTATGGCTTTCTTTTTGGCCAGTTCAGGTTTTTCTGGGAAAAGGAAAAGCAGTTTTTACGCCGGATTGTATCGCTCTTTAGCAGGAAGTAATTTCCGTATAGATTTTTTCCATATACACGCAGAATCCAGCGTCTACTACCGGAAGCTCCATAGAGATGGGGCATTTTTGGTTAAAATGTGTACCTTTGCCCGCGAGAAAAAAGAGCACCTACTTCCATGGCTAAAACAAGAGGCCTTCCACTTGATGCGAGTGAAAAACGAAAACTAAATAAACAGAATTTTCAAAAGCTGGCCGGTATCTTTAGGTTTGCGCTTCCCTATAAAGTGCCTTTTTTTATCGGCATGGGGTTTCTGTTTTTTTCCAGTCTCCTACTACTTACGTTTCCCTATGTAGCGGGGAAGTTGATAGACGCCGCCTCGGGAGAGGCCTGGATCGTGGAAGGTATCAATTCGATTGCACTGATCTTGCTGGGGATTCTCTTTGTTCAGAGCTTGTTTTCCTTTTTTCGGGTTTGGCTGTTTGCTCAGGTAAGTGAGCGATCCATGCGGGATATACGCATGGCGCTGTACGACCGCATGGTGCATCTACCGATGTCATTTTTTGACAAGCGTAGGACCGGGGAGCTGATCAGCCGGATCACTTCCGATGTAGCCTTGCTGCAGGATACCTTTTCCATCACGCTTGCGGAGTTATTGAGACAGTTGATCACCCTGTTGGCGGGCATTGTTTTTTTGTTTTATACTACGCCCCGGTTGACCTTGTTCATGTTGGCCACCATACCCGTATTGGTGATTATCGCCATGGTCTTCGGCCGATTTATCCGCAAGTTGTCGAAAGAGACCCAGGATGAACTGGCCGCCGCCAACGTGGTAGTGGAGGAGACCCTGCATTCGATTGCTACGGTGAAGTCCTTTACGGGAGAGGAATTTGAGTCAAGACGTTACGGCAAGGGGTTAAACAACGTGGTAAAGGTAGCCTTAAAAGCAGCTGGGTACCGTGGTGCGTTTATTTCGTTTATTATTTTCGCCTTGTTTGGGGGCATTGTAGCGGTCATCTGGTACGGCGCCAACCTGGTCAGTGAGGGAAGCATGAGTGTGGGAGATCTGGTAAGTTTTGTGTTATACACCACGTTTATCGGAGGTTCCATTGCCGGATTGGGGGACATCTACGGACAGGTACAAAAAGCCATAGGCTCTTCGGAGCGGGTAATGGAGATCCTGGATGAGTTGCCAGAAACGTCCGCGCCTTTGGCGAACCCATCGACGGTTAAAGGGTCCATCGTTTTTTCAGACGTGCATTTTCAGTACCCCACTAGGCCGGATGTGTGGGTGTTAAAGGGTGTGGATATTTCCATACGCCCAGGAGAAAAGGTAGCCCTGGCAGGATACAGCGGGGCAGGTAAGTCTACGATTGTGCAGCTTTTGATGAAGTTTTACGAATGGCAAAAGGGAACCATCTCCGTAGACGGCAAGCTGCTGAATGAATGGGACCTCAAAGAGTTGCGTTCGCATATTGGTATTGTACCCCAGGAGGTATTGTTATTTGGCGGAAGTATCCGTGAAAATATTGCCTATGCCAAACCCAATGCCAGCGAGCAAGAAATCGTGGATGCGGCACGTAAAGCCAATGCCTGGCAGTTTATCGAGAAATTCCCGGAAGGTCTGGATACCTTGGTGGGCGAACGGGGAGTGAAGCTTTCCGGAGGGCAGCGGCAGCGAATCGCCATTGCCAGAGCCATTCTCAAAGATCCGGCGATTTTGGTGCTGGATGAGGCCACCTCTTCGTTGGATGCTGAGTCGGAGGCCTTGGTTCAAGAGGCTTTGGATAAACTGATGAAAAACCGGACCACCATTGTGATCGCTCATCGGCTGGCGACTATCCGCAAGGTGGACAGAATTTACATGCTAAAAGAGGGGCAGATCGTAGAGGAAGGTGACCACGAGACACTCTCGCAGGTGGAGGGGGGCTACTATGCCAAACTAGTCAAGCTGCAATTTACGGAAGCTACACTACCGCCTTTAGACTGATATCCATGCTTTTTACCTGATGGGTCAGTGCTCCCACGGAAATGTAGTCCACGCCGCATTCAGCTACCGCCACGAGGGTGTCTTCTGTAATGCCACCCGAGGCTTCGGTGGGGTATCTTCCTCCTATCAGTGCAACGGCTTCTTTCATTTGTACATAGGACATGTTGTCCAGCATGATAAAGTCTATACCGCCTACTTCCAACACTTCTGCTACCTCATCGAGGGTACGGGTTTCTACCTCTATCTTTAAAGGAAGCCCTTTTCTTTTCAGGTACTCCTGAGCAGCAGATACGGCCTGCCGGATGCCTCCGGCAAAGTCGATGTGATTGTCCTTCAGCATAATCATGTCGTAGAGTGCAAACCGGTGATTTTTGCCACCACCTATGCTTACGGCCCACTTTTCCATCATGCGGAAGTTTGGCGTGGTTTTACGTGTATCGAGCAGCTTAGCTTTCGTGTGGCTTATCTTTTGGGTGAGCTGATGGGTGTACGTGGCAATGCCGCTCATACGCTGCATACAGTTGAGCACCAGTCGCTCGGTGGTAAGGATAGCCGATACTTTTCCTTCCACAAAAAGTCCCACATCACCCGGTTCCACGGGGCTGCCATCCGGGATTTGGATGCTTACCTTCAGGTCGGGATCGTAGTGTTGAAAGATTTCTTTGGCCAGTTCCACTCCAGCGAGGATCCCAGGTTCTTTGATCAGGAGTTTTGCCTTACCCATGGCCGTAGCTGGGATTACCGCGAGGGTGGAGTGATCGCCGTCTCCGACGTCCTCTTTAATCGCTGAGGTGATAAAATCAGTCAACCTGGATTTTGTAATGTATGCTTGCTTCACAGGGTAAAAATAGGCAATTATTCCCTCATTAGCATGGAAAGAGCGTTCGCATTGTTCCGGGTATTGATGCCATGCAGGCTTTTCCCGAACTCCTCCCAGTGTTTTTTCTTTACTCTTTGGTGATTTCCAGGCTGTAGATTCTCAGTTGGCTGGCGGAATTGGGCTTGCTCTTGATCAGGGTTTTAAAAGTCCCTGCCGTGCTTAGGTAATTGCCGATCAGGTAGCTGATGGTTTCAGTAGATTCACTTTGGTGGATGATTTCAAAGTTTTGTGGAGGATGTTTCTTAAAAAAATCCCTCAGTATGATTTCCGCTTGATTTTTCGAAAAGTTGCCCCGGTTGTCACCCAGCTTGATCTCGACGGTTGCATCCAGAATTTTCGCAATTTCTTTACTAGAACCCTGCTTGAGCGCCTGTTCGATACGTTCAGCCAAGGGATTATGGATGTCTGGGGTAATCGTCTGTGCGGGCGAAAACAAGGTGAAGCAGCTGATAAATACGGCAATAAACAATCTCATGGCTTGGAGTTTGCAAATTCCAGGCCAAAATTACCCAGGGGTTGGGTAATTTATTGTCATTTACACCACTGGGTGTGCGTGATGCGTTTGGCTGCTAGAATCCATGATAAATTGCCGTGCTTTGATGAATATCGTTTATATTTGTCAGCTTAAATGCGCAGGTCTTTCGTGAATGCCATTAGGTACCAACCGCGTCTGATCCCTGCAATCTATCGGGATAAATCGAATACCAGCATACATGGACAAGAAAGTTTTATTGATGATTTTAGATGGCTGGGGATTAGCCACTAATCCGGATGTTTCAGCGATTGACAAGGCACAAACACCTTTTATTGACAGCTTGTATGACAAATATCCCCACGCCAAGCTGGATGCTTCGGGTTTGGCAGTTGGTCTTCCAGAAGGTCAAATGGGAAATTCCGAGGTTGGTCATATGAATATCGGTGCCGGCCGGGTGGTATACCAGGATTTGGTGAAGATCAACAAGGCGGTGGAAGCGGGTGAATTGAATGACCACCCGGTGTTGGCAGAGGCCTTCGCAGCGGCGGTCAAGGCCGGCAAGAAGGTACATCTGATCGGATTGGTTTCTGACGGAGGAGTTCATGCGCATATTTACCACCTCAAAGGTCTCTGCGACGCTGCCAAGGCCAATGGGGTACATGACCTGTATATCCACGCCTTTACCGATGGCAGGGATACCGACCCAAAAGGCGGACTTAACTACCTGAGTGATCTGAAGGAACACTGCGAATCATCCGTAGGGAAGATTGCGTCTGTGATCGGCAGGTACTACGCCATGGATCGGGACAATCGCTGGGAACGGGTGAGCTTGGCATACAAAGCAATGGTAGAGGGTGAAGGAGAGAAGTCTAAAGATATCCTTTCTGCCGTGCGTAAATCCTATGCGAACGGCGTGACCGACGAGTTTATCAGACCCATCATTCAGGTTAACGAGTCAGGAAAGCCCATCGGAAACATTGAAGAAGGTGATACGGTAATCTGTTTCAACTTTAGGACCGATAGGGGCCGAGAGATTACGGAGGTACTTACGCAAAAGGACTTTCCGGATTTTAATATGAAAAAGCTCAAGCTAAATTATGTCACCTTCACGATGTACGATGAGACGTTCGAGGGCGTGTCTGTGGTGTTTGAGAAGGACAATCTCTCCAATACACTGGGAGAGATTTTAGCCAAGAATCACAAGAAACAGATCCGCATTGCGGAAACCGAAAAATATCCCCACGTGACGTTCTTCTTTTCGGGTGGACGGGAGAAGGTGTTCGAGGGCGAGTCCCGCATCTTGTGCAATTCCCCAAAGGTGGCCACCTACGATTTGCAGCCAGAAATGAGTGCTCAGGAGATCGCGAAAAAAGTCAATCAGGAATTGCCTAAAAAGGAGGCAGATTTCATCTGCCTGAACTTCGCCAATGCCGACATGGTCGGGCATACCGGTGTGTTTGATGCAGCGGTGAAAGCCTGCGAAGCGGTAGATAAATGTGCCGAATCGGTGGTCAGGACCGCATTGGAAAACGACTATACCGTGATAGTGATCGCCGACCACGGCAACAGCGATTGTATGCTCAACGAAGATGGCACACCAAACACAGCACACACAACCAATCTGGTGCCTTGCATCATGGTTGATAAAGCGGACAAATTGGCCATTCACGACGGAAAGCTAGGGGATTTGGCCCCCACTATTCTGAAGCTCATGAATGTGGAGATACCAGCAGAGATGACCGGAGAGATCTTACTAAGTTAAATGAGGTATCTGGGAATAATTAAAAACAGGAGTCTGGCCATGTGGCTTGTGCTCCTGTTTTCATGTACGGAGCAAGGGACCAACCTTCGGGAAAACCCCACCCAATTGGATCAGTACTTTCCATTGAGCGATTTTGTACAATCGCAAATCGAACGTCTGGATGGAAAGAAAGTCCGAAAGACCTTGGTGTTGGGCGAACGGAAGGAGGAGGTGACCCAACAGTTGGATCAAGTGGGCTGGAGAAAGGAATTGGACCTGTTTATCCAATCCGATATCAACAAAGCATCCCTTGCGACCTCCTACACCACCGAAGAGACGGCCGATCGTATTGTACACAGGTTGATAGACGGAGAACTTGGAGATGTACAAGAGATGAAGGTGATCAAAGATGGTGACACCATCCTGGAGCTTTCCTTTACTTACCGAAAGGAATCTTTTTTTTACCTTTCGGAAGGTGCTGGCTCCATGACCGTGAATCCTGAGACCGGTCTAGTAGCATCCTACGAAGTGAGCGGCCGGCAAAAAGTTTGGTTTCTGCCAGCGAATACCATGGAGCTTAGCGCAGTCGTAAATCCTTAGGAAGCTTTTTTAGACGAAGGCGAAGAATACAAGCCAGGTTACAAACAGAATGGGGAGCAAAATGGGGATAGAGAACCGTATGATGTACCCAAAGAAAGAGGGCATTTTTATTCCGCTCTGCTCGGCGATGGATTTTACCATAAAATTTGGGCCGTTGCCAATGTAGGTCATGGCACCGAAAAACACCGATGCGATGGAGATGGCCATCAGTTGAAAGGCTGAGTCGGGAAATAGGTTTCCGGCAAAAGCTTTCACTTGCTGTATCGTGTTGATGTCTGCACCTTCTGAGGCCATGGCTGCCGCGAGAAAGTTGAGGTAAGTGGGTGCATTGTCCAAGAATCCGGATAGGGCACCGGTGCCCCAATACAGGGTGTTGGGAGTGATCATAGCGGCCCCTTCCGGAGATTTGGCAAAATCCCCCACAAGCTCAAGTGCAGGCATCATGGTACCAAATATACCAATGAAGATGAAGGCAACCTCCCGGATAGGCTCAAAATTAAACTCATTGCCCTTTATGGCATCTTTACTGGCAAACTTGAACGAGAAGTATGCTACCGAAAGCATGATGGTTTCACGGATAAATGAAAACTTTTGTCCGTCGTAATGGATGGCTGGAACCCACTCCAGCACGTTGGGGTCTAAAAACACCGATATGATGATGACCAAAAGCCAAAGGAAGTTCTTGGTTCCTATGAGGGATATTTTGTTACTGAACAGATCAGGCTCGGGAAGGTCGTGTTCTTCTGTTCGGCCGAATTTTCGGTCCACAAAGTAAAACATGGCAGCCAATATGGCCAACGCCAGTACCCATGCCGGCCAGTTGTGTTCCAGCGTCCAGAAGAAAGGCACACCTTTGAGGAAGCCGAGAAAAAGGGGTGGGTCACCTATCGGAGTCAGAGAGCCTCCGATGTTACTAACCATGAATATAAAGAATATAATGTGGTAGGGCTGGATATTGTGCTTGTTTAGCCGTATAAATGGCCGAATAAGTAGCATGGAAGCGCCTGTAGTACCTATCAGGTTAGAGATCAAGGCGCCGATTACCAGCAGGGAGACATTGGCCAACGGGGTGGATTTTTTGTCCACTTGAATCAGAATACCACCAGAGGCTATGTATAAAGAGGCGAGCAGGGCAATGAATTGTACGTACTCCGCCAGTGCATGGACTGGATTGTGCACATTGTGAAGAGCGAAAAGGTAATAGGCTACTACGAAGGCGGCCAAGCCAACGGCGATCTTGGGGTAATTGTGGTGCCAGAAATGCTCATAAAACAGCGGACCGGTGGCAATCATCAGCAGTAGGGCCACAAAGGGAATTACCAGCCAGCCGGGTGCGTGAGCATGCTCCTCGGTATGGGAAGTAGCGGCTTCATGGTCCACCGAAGTATGTTTTGAGGCATCGGCCAAAAACTCCCATTCTGCGGTAGTAGTCAGCTCAGAGGAAGAATACTCGGCGGGTGCGGCATCTACCGTAGGGATAAAAGGAAATAATAGTAGCCCAAAAACAAGGGTGCATGAAGCAATGAAATTCTTCATCAAGTAGTTCAATTAGGTTAGTTGAAAACTCAGGAAAATTAAGTTACTCAAACGTGGTAAGAAAACCTATTCCAAAATTTTAGCTCCCTAAACTACCTATTTTGAATAATACGAAACAACAATTTTGATGGAAGAGGGATAAAATTTTATAAAGGGTGTGATTTAAACATCTGAAATCACACCCTTTAAAATTAGCGTATCAAACACTGGCTATACAGGATTTTGTGCTATATGAGTTGGTTTAATGCAATTTCCAGTGCTGTTTGGGCGATTTTGGTCCGAGCTGTATTTGCCTCGTGGGCCTTTTTCAGCGCAGCGGCTACGGTGTTACTGATGTCTTCAAATATGGCTTCATCGGTAAGGGAGGCTTTTTCACCCATCAGGTAGGCGGCAAGTCGTGCCATGCCTGAGTTGGAAATGAAATCGGGGATCACCGAGATTTTGTTGTCTGCCATGATGCCGATGGGCCCCAAAAAAATATCGTCTTCAGCAAAGGGAATGTTTGCGCCGCAAGTAATCAGTTGCAGGCCTCCATTTAACAGGCGAGTTACCTGTTCCTTGGTCACCAATCTGGAGGCAGCAGCCGGTACGAAGATATCGGCAGGGACATCCCAGATCTTTTGTGAGGCTTCGGCATAGGGAATCAGGTCGTCCGATCGGAGTTTGTTGTGTTCTTTTTCCACAAAAAAGGTTTTTACTTCCTCCAGTGAAAATCCGGCAGGATTTATCAGTCCGCCCTCCAGGGACAGGATTCCTACGATTTTCACGCCTGCCAGTGCCAGAAAGCAGGCAGCGGATGCCCCCACGTTACCCCAGCCCTGAATCATGGCCTTTTTGCCCGTCAGCGTGCCGCCCCACAGGGCGTAATAGTGCTTGATGGATTCGGCGAGCCCGTATCCTGTGATCATATCGGATACCACAAACTTTTTGCCGCCATCTGGCGCATAGAGCGGGTTTTCGATGATTTTGGTCATTCCCTGCCGCAGCTGACCGATTTTCCGTATTTTTTCGGGTTCGGCTGCTTTGTAATACCCATTTACGATCCCTTCCTGGGGATGCCAAAGACCGTAACTCTCTGTAATGGGGAGTATCTCCTGCTGCTCGTCTACGTGAAGGTCACCCATGGTTCCGCAGTAGTTTTTCAGGATAGGCATCACAGCGGCATACCATCTTTTCAATACCTCTTCTTTCCGGGGATCCAAAGGGTCAAAGTTGATCCCCGACCTGGCTCCGCCCACAGGAGGTCCTGACACGGTATATTTCACCTCCATGGTTTTTGCTAGCTCGATGACGTCCTGTTTATCGATTCCTTTCTTCATTCGGGTGCCACCTCCCGCAGCTCCACGGCGTAGGGAGTTGATGACCAGCCAACCTTCGGCTTCCGATTCGCTGTCGCTCCATTCAAATACAATTTCAGGTTGTTTATTTTCGAACTTCTTCAATAATTCCCGCATAATATACTGGTTGATTGTTTTTATCCTTCGTTAAATCCATACAGCGTGCCTCCGCAATTGTCTCTCATTGCTCCTGTGACAGAGGCCAGACAGTTTGGCTGGTGCAGGAGGCGCAGTACGCCGAGTAGGCCAAAAATCAAAGCCTCTTTGAATTCCAACACGGTGGCATCGGGCACCACGATCTCGACTGAATCTCCGGCGTGTCTTCGGAGGGTTTCAATGAAAAAGTCGTTGTAAGCACCGCCGCCGGTACAAAGTAGTTTCCTTTTGTCATCCTTTCGTTGATGTATGATTTCCGCCACTTGCTGTGCAAAATGTGCCGATAAGGTAGCCAAAATGTCCGGTACGGGCAAGTGAAATTCTTCCAGTAAGGGTAGGAATTCAGCTTCAATATCTTCTCTACCGAGGGATTTTGATCCTTGAATATGGTAATAGGACAGGCCGTTCAGCTGTTGTAGGAGGGAGCTATGGATACTTCCCTTTCGGGCGAGATGGCCTCCATTGTCAAAAGGGACCCCCAACTTTTCCGCAAATCTATTGAAAAGCAGATTAAATGGAGAAACATCAAATGCAATCCGTTTGCCGGCCTGTTCAAAGGAAATGTTTGCGATTCCCCCCAAATTTAAGCAAAAGTCAAAGTCCGGAAAGAGTAGCTGATCCCCTATGGGGACCAACGGCGCACCCTGCCCTCCTAACTGCACATCTAGGCTTCTAAAATCATTGATCACAGGCAGGCCCGCAGAAGCGTGCAGGCTCCAGCCGTTACCGATCTGCAGGGTAAGTTTTTTGTCCGGTTGGTGGTACACGGTGTGTCCGTGGGATGCGATGGCCAAGGGGGCAAGCCGGTGTTTCAGGCAAAATTCTCGGACCGTCTCACCCATCCATCTGCCGAACGCTACGTCCAAAACGGCAAGATCTAAGGCACTATGCAGGTGACTCTCCTTCAGGGATTTCCTTAGAGACGCGGGAAAAGTTACCGTCTCGGCGGCCTGTACCTCATAGCTCCAAGCGGTGGATTCTACCGGAGTGAATGTGGCGGCGACTATATCCAATCCATCGCAGGATGTCCCCGACATCAAACCGATCATGGGGTAATTCCTATGAATTTTCATTAGGGTTAAATTATGTTAAAACAGTGTACGTAAAGTTAAAAATATTTTTGTGTGCCCGAATACCTTTTTGAAAATGCCTAATTTTACCGAAGCTACTAAACGCCCTTGCTATACGTAATTTTCGATTTTGGACAACTTCATCATAGATATAGGCAACAGCAGGATTAAGGCAGCCCGATTCCGGGATGGCACCATGCTCGCGGATTGGAGCCTGATGGAACTGTCTGAGTTAAACAGGCTGGCCGGGCAATTGGATGTTGATCAGGTGTTGATCAGCTCGGTGAAATGGGGTAGGGAGGAACTGGAGCAAGCGCTTGATTTCGCTTTTGTCTACTTTGACTATGAAACCCTGTTGCCTGTGGAGAACCGGTACGAAACGCCTTTTACGCTGGGACTGGACCGGATCGCTGCGGTGATTGGGGCCCGGTGTTTTCAGGAAGTTGGTCCCGTTTTGGTAGTGGATTTGGGCACCTGCATTACCTTTGAGTTTCTGGATTCGAACAATGCATATTTGGGTGGCGCCATTTCGCCAGGTATTCAGATGAGGCTGGAGGCTATGCATAGGCAGACGGCCCGCCTGCCACTGGTTTCCTGGCCGGAAGCCGGAGCCCCGCTGATTGGGCAAAACACGATAGCTTGCATGCAGTCTGGCATGTATCATGGTGTGCAGCATGAGGTATTGGGAACGATCCAAACCTATCAAAAACGATTCGAGAACCTCGGGGTCTATATTTGCGGCGGAGATGCCAAATACTTTGAAAGCTTAACAAAAGACCCCATATTTGTAATCCCCAATTTGGTCCTTTTTGGACTAAATAGAATTTTAACGTACAATGTCGAAAAACTACATGCGTAATTTATTGAGTCTTTTTGTAGGCTTAGTATCCATAAATTTCAGTATTGCTCAGTCAACTTCCTCTACATACAGCTCATTGGGAATAGGTGAATTCAATAACTCCGGATTGACCCAAAACCAAGCGATGGGAGGGATGGGTGTTAGTTATGGAAGCAGTTTTAGCGTAAATAACGTGAATCCTGCCATTTCTGTTAAGAATTATGCGTACAGTTTTCAGGCGGCATTCAATTACAATACCTTGGATGCGGCGACCTCTGCGGGTTCTGACCGGATAGACGGTGGAGGGCTTAGCTATGTGACCATGTCTTTTCCGCTTATCCCAAGGAAGTGGTCCATGGGCTTGGGGCTAAATCAGGTCACAGGTGTGGATTACAATCTCTCGGTGGAGTCGCCGGTGGTGAATTCTTCGCTTATGTCCATCAACAATATCCAAGGTCGCGGGGGCTTAAGTGAAGTGTACTTGCAAACGGGATTTATGGTAGCCAAAAATCTCAGCCTAGGCTTGCACGCTTCTTATTTGTTTGGATCCACCATTCGAACGAACCAATTGGAGCTTCTTAACGAGCAAGGAAATGAAGTGGGGATTTCTTCGGAATATTACGAGAGAACGACCTTTAGTGACATCACGTTCAAGGGTGGATTGTACTACATGGCAAAACTCAGCGAGCGAAAACTCTTGAATTTTGGTGCCATTTATCATCTTTTTGGAGACATTAACGGAAAAGAATTTGCTAAAATGGCAGAATTAGGGCAGTCTGCAATCCCAAATTCTCCAGGAAATGTATTGAGTGATGATGTTTCGGGTAGTATCTTTATCCCGCAGCGACTTGGTTACGGGGTTTCTTACGAGAAAATTGATAAATTTGTTGTAGGCTTGGAGATGCAACATCAGGATTTTAGTCAGTTTAGGGGATTTCACGGTGGCGAGAGCCCGCTGACCAATTCCTACAAGATAAGCTTGGGTGGGCAATACGTGCCAAACCCATATTCTATCGAGCGATTGTTTGACAGGATAACCTTCCGATCCGGAGTGGAATACGAAAGATTGCCCTATTTTCTCAACGAGACTGAGATTACAGATATTGGCATAAATTTTGGAGCATCCATTCCTGTATACTCGATGTCATTATTTAATTTGGCATTTAAAGTAGGCTCCAGAGGAACGGTAGATAATGGATTGATTAGAGAAAATTATTTCAAAGTATCCTTGGGTATTTCAATAAATGATAATAGTTGGTTTTACAAAAAAGTATTTGAATGATGTGGACAAACAGGAAATTTAAATGGGGGCTTATTGGGTGTCTTTCCTTTTTGATGATTGGAATGGCCAATGCCCAAGATGGATGGAACTGGCCTTCTGATCCTCAAATGGAAGCAAAAGCCAGGGAACTGAACGCGGCTTACACTGATTACAAGCGTTCGGAGGAGTTCTTGAAAGCAAAATCGGGACTCCATTGGTTGCTCGTAAACGTGCCCGAGTTGAATGAATCACTCTACATCAACGGTGTAGACATTTATGCCGGCGCAGCTAAAGCTGCAACCGATCCAAAAGAGCAGCGCATCTACCAAGATTCTGTGATGATCCTTTACGACTTAAGGAACAAGCTGTACGAAAACGAATCTCGGTGGATTGCCAATAAGGCGTTCTACGCGTACAACTTCTACAAGGGGGAGAAAGATAAAATTGGGGAAGCTACCGACGCCTTTGCCAGAGTGATCGAAGTGAATGGGACACTTTCCTATCAATTGGTTCCCGCTTACTTTGACGCCGTTTACCGCAATTATGCTTACAACAAAGCGTATAAGCCCGAGGAGCTGCTTGCCATTTACGAGAAACTGAATGGAATCCTTAATGAGGCCGAAGGTGCTGGCAACGATGTAAGCAATCAAAAGGGAATCATGGAACAGCTAATCGTAGCCATGGATATCATCGACTGCGATTTCATCGCCAATATCCTTGGACCCAAGATGAAAGCTGACCCTGATAACATGAAACTTGCCCAGCAGGTATTTCAGTACTCTGTACAGCAGAAGTGTACCAATTCGGAGACCTTCCTTTTTGCCTTGGAAGTAATTGACAACAACGACCCTACCTTCTCCACATCGCAGGTAAGGGGTCTGAGGTACATGCAAAATTCCGAGTATGCAAAGGCTGGTGAGTTATTTGAAAAAGCATTGACTTTGGCAACAACAGACGATCAGCGTGCCGAAATCCACTGGGATATGGCAAAAGTTCATGCCAACCTTGGCAGAAAAGGTCAGGCAAGAACCTCTGCCATGAAAGCTGCCGAGTTGAGCAAGGATCGTGAGAAGGATGCTTACAGCTTTATCGGTGGTTTGTACATGAGTTCGTCTAACGATTGTCGAGGAGGTCAAAGCCGAGTGAAGGATTACTCCATCTTTATCGCTGCGTACGACGCATATGCCCGTGCGGGAGACTCTTCCGGTATGTCCAACGCAAAATCAAGATTTCCCTCAAAAGAAGAATTGTTTACAGAGGGATTCCAAGTGGGTGAAACGATCAACACGGGATGCTGGATTGGCCAAACGGTAACTTTGGCTACCAGGGACTAAGTACGATCTAAATAAAGTATTATATTCATCAAAAGGCGGTTACATACCGCCTTTTGTGTTTATCTTTGAGTATGGGTTTGAGATCCGCGGATATTTTGTCAGCCTTATTGGTAATGGGATGCTGCATTTTCTCCCTTTCATGTAGAGAAGATGTAGATAAAAGTCAGTTGGCCTTCTATGACGGACCCACCAGGGTCGGTTTTGATATTGTATTGCACCACAGCGACTCGGCGATTGTACGCACGAAGCTGATGGCCGATAAACAGCTGGAGTTCCGGAATGGCAACAACGAATTTCCGGAAGGCATACTCATTCATTTCTTTGACAAAGATGGCTCATTATCTACAACCATACAGGCGGATCGCGGGTATTACGAAAAGCGAACAAACCTGTATCGGGGAGAGGGGGACGTTCGTGTACATAATATCGCCAAAGACCAAAAGCTAAATTCAGAGGAATTGTTCTGGGACCCGGGAAAAAAGAGGATTTACACCGAAAAGTTTGTGACCGTAGAGGAACCGGATCGGATTATCAGAGGTACTGGGATGGAGGCGGACGAAGGCTTTAATGAATATACCTTTACCGAAGTCACAGGGGTAATTGATAATGCGTTATAAACGATTGTAAACAAATGAAACTTCTCGACTACCTCATATTGCCGGCTGCAGCAGCATTAGTGATCATCGGAGCGCATATCACGATGACGCAGGGGGTCACCGCATCATATTCCATCCTAATGTTTGCGGTAGCCTTGTTGTTTTGGTACATGTACCGTAAGCGGGTGCGTGCGGAGCGGGAGGAATCCTCAAGTAGTCCCGAACCAAAGAAAAAGAAAAATCGACGCTAGATGGAGACACAGTATTTGGTATTTGTCTTGATTAGTCTGTTTTTTTCTGCCTTGTTTTCGGGACTGGAGATTGCATTTGTCTCCGCTAACCGGCTTCATATAGAGCTTCAGAGCAAGCAAGGTAAGCTTTCGGGTGAGATACTTTCCCGATTTATCAATAACCCCAGCCATTTCATCGGTACCACGCTCCTTGGAAATACCGTGTCTTTGGTGCTTTACGGTATTTTTATGGCCTATCTGCTGGAGCCGCCGATCCAACACCTGCTTCCAGAGGGATTCAATAATCAGGCATTCGTCATGATCGTGCAGACAGTGGCCTCAACGGTGATTGTTTTGATTACTGCTGAGTTTGTACCCAAGAGCATCTTTATGCTCAACCCCAATAGTTTGTTGGCATTCTTCTCGTTGCCTTTTGCATTGATCTATTATGTGATGTATCCGGTGGTTTGGTTTGTAGTAGGCCTGTCCAAAATTTTTATTACCGGCGTATTGAAGTTGGAGTATGCGGAGGGCAAGCCGGTTTTTGAAATCACAGATCTAAACAGCTTTATTCAGAACAACCTTGGTGCACAGGGTGAGGATGGGAAGCTGGAAATTGATACAAAGATTTTTGACAATGCGGTAGAATTTAAAACGGTGCGGGTACGGGAATGCATGGTGCCACGTACCGATTTGGTGTCTATTGAAGAAAGTGAGGATATATCAGAGCTCAAGAAGGCATTTATCGAAAGCGGCCATTCAAAGATTATCGTCTACAGGGATACCATTGACGATGTAATTGGCTATTGCCATCACCTAGAGCTGTTCAAAAAGCCAAAAACCATCGGTGAGATTCTGACTTCCATAATTATTGTTCCGGAATCTGCCTTGGCCAATGAGCTCTTGGTTCAGTTTATCAAGGAACGCAAGAGCCTCGCATTGGTAGTCGATGAGTTTGGAGGCACCAGCGGGATCGTAAGCATGGAAGACATCATCGAGGAGATCTTTGGCGAGATTGAAGATGAGTATGACAGCGACGACCTCATCGAGCAGCAACTTTCAGATACCGAGTTTCTGCTAAGTGGTCGGCACGAAATCGACTACCTCAACGAAAAGTATGCTTGGAACCTACCCTCCGGTGACTTCGAAACGTTGGCGGGATTTATCCTTTCCGTAACGGAAAATATACCCCAGAAGGGGGAGTCAGCCATCTTTGGACCATTTACCTTCACGGTGGTTTCCAAACAGGATCATCGTATTGATACTGTAAAGCTTAAGATCAGCGCCGGCTAGATGCTAAATACTTGATTTATTGATCGAGGATTATTTTGAATTTAGAGGGATATGTAATTATTTTGCGACACTTCAAAAAATAGGAGAATGGCATTAATAAAAGAAATCAGACAAAGAACAGGTCTTGCTATCGGTGTAATCGCGGTCGGGCTCATCTTTTTCCTTGTGGGAGGAGATATATTGGGTCCTAATTCGATGATCCTCGGCAGTGGAAGAACCACCGTTGGGGAGATAGCGGGCGATCGTATTTCTTACGAGGAATATATACAAAAAATAGAGGAAGCAAAACTCTCTTTTCAGCAAAACACCGGAAGAAACCCTTCCGAAAATGAGCTGTACAGTATCAGGGAACAGGCGTGGCAAGCGCTGATTGTAGAAAAGGTCTTCTCGGCTGAGTATGAAAAGCTAGGATTAATCATTTCCGACGATGAATTGGTAGACATGGTTTCGGGCAAGAACATCATTGCCGAGTTACGAAGAGAGCTTACAAATCCGCAGACTGGCGAGTTTGACAGGCAACAACTTTATGCTTTCCTTCAATCTTTGGATAACGCGGATCCCCAACAGCAGCGGTTTTGGGCTCAGCAAGAAAGACTGTTTGCTGACTCCAGGCTTCGTATTAAATACGACAACCTGTTGGGCTTTTCCGAGTATGCTAATACCGCGGAGGCGCGTCTTCAGCACAGAATGGCCAATACCATTGCGGAAGTCGATCATGTACATATCCCGTACTACGTGATTTCGGATACAGCGGTGTCTGTTTCTGAAAATGAACTGAAAAGCTTCATCAGCAAAAATAAAGAGCGCTTCAAAGTCAATGAAAGCAGGGATATTGACTATGTCACCTTTAGCTTGCGTCCAAGCGCGGAAGACTCTATGGCGGTCTTGACCGAGATTCGGGCGCTTACCGAGCAACTTAAAGCCTCAGAGGATGACTCTGTTTTCGTGCTTCGCAATTCAGAGGTGAGCAATTCGTTCAGAACAATTCTTCCAGGCGACAATTTGCCGGCAAATCTGACCTCCAATGTGGAAAATCCCGAGTCAGGTATGGTGTACGGTCCTTTTTTGACCGAACGATCCAGCTATGTTTCCTACAAAGTGACCGAGCAGTTTGAGGGCACCCCTAGAATGCGTGCAAGCCATATATTGCTTTCAACAGATGGCTTAGAAGGTACCGCTAAAGCCGAGGTTCGTGCCGAAGCTCAGCGTATTTTGGATGAAATCAAAGGAGGCGAGAATTTCTTTTTTGCCGCCCAGCAATATGGACAGGACGGCACAGCCCAGCGGGGTGGTGATTTAGGGTGGTTTGCCAAAGAAGACTTTATCGATGAGTTTGCGGATGCAGTGTTCTCGGCCCGAACTACCGGTCTACTCCCCAATTTGGTAGAAACCGAATACGGATACCACATCATAGAAGTAACCGAGCTTCCACAAACACTTACTACAAAGCTTGCTATCTTGGAGTTGGAGCTGATTGCAAGTGATGCTACGAGAAACGATGTGTTCCGAAACGCGGACATGTTTGCTGCCAACTCCTCAAACGCAAAAAGTTTTCGGGAGAATGCAGAGAAGGAAGATTACCAAGTGCTAAAGGCTACCGGTGTAGGATCTTCTGCGAGATCGCTCAACAACCTTACGGGTGCCAGAGAGATCATTCGATGGTCTTTTACCGAGGCCTCCGTTGGGAAAGTTTCGCAGGTATTTGAACTGGACGATGCCTATGTGGTGGCTTTGTTGGTAGCGGAAACCGGCGAGGGAGTTGCTGACTTACGTGATCCCATGACCCGTGAACAGGTCACCATGGAGGTTCGCAACGAGAAGAAAGCTGACTTGATTATTCAGCAAATAAAAGGATTGGAGAGCTTGGAGGCAATAAAGGAAAAATTCCCCGATGCCTCCTTGGGATCTACTCCTGACCTCCGGATGAATGCAACAGTGATTCCGGGTGTCGGTTTTGCGCCTAGGGCTGTGGGAGCCATATTCGGTATGCGCACTACCGGAACCTTGTCTCAACCAATTAAGGAGGACATTGGAGTGATCGTAGCGAAGGTCAATAACCTTACCCCGGCTCCAGAAATAGCAGACTTTACGAGGTATCAGAACGAGATAACCACCAACGCTTCCCAGCGGACCAGCTACATGATTATGATGGCAATGGAAGAACTGGCAGATGTGAAGGATTACCGATACAAGTTCTTTTAAGAATTCACACCAAAAAGGATCCCATTTCTATGCAGGAATGGGATTTTTTTAGTGTGCCGTGCATGGTAACTAACTAGGTGGTGAAAGTCCACTGTGGGGGTTTGTAATCGCCAACCACTAGCCAATAGCAAGGGTGTCCATCGTGAGGTGGAATCTGAAGGAAGCAGGCGGCAAAACTCTGCCC
>NZ_JAFIEU010000033.1 GCF_020832325.1 Lunatimonas sp. | reverse complement strand
GCAGAGTTTTGCCGCCTGCTTCCTTCAGATTCCACCTCACGATGGACACCCTTGCTATTGGCTAGTGGTTGGCGATTACAAACCCCCACAGTGGACTTTCACCACCTAGTTAGTTACCATGCACGGCACACTAAAAAAAGCCAATCCCTAACCGGGACTGGCTTCTATTGTCGGGGTGGCAAGATTCGAACTTGCGACCTCCTGCTCCCAAAGCAGGCGCGATGACCGGGCTACGCTACACCCCGAGATATTCTATTTTTTTGATGGTCTTTACCACCTTTGGCTGATTTCTACAAGGCGACCTTCCTGACATAGTCAGGACGCGATGACCGGGCTACGCTACACCCCGAGATGCTTTCCGGAATTGCTTCCGTTAAGCGATGACAAAGGTAGAAAATCATTTTTCTAAAACAAAAAAGCGCTATCGTTAATTTTTAATTTTTTTATGCCAGCAATTCCCGAACCACGTGTCCATGCACGTCCGTTAGTCGATACCTGCGTCCTTGGTGTTTGAAAATCAGCTGCTCATGATCTACACCAAATAGATGCATCAGCGTAGCGTGGAAATCATGGATATGCACTGGATCCTTGACCACGTTGTAGCCAAGTTCATCGGTTTCACCGTAGGAAAATCCAGGCTTCACTCCTGCCCCCGCCATCCACATGGTAAAACACCTAGGGTGATGGTCCCTACCGTAGTTGTCCTTCGTCAGCGTACCTTGGCTATACACGGTGCGGCCAAACTCCCCACCCCAGACTACGAGCGTATCTTCGAGCAGCCCACGCTGCTTCAGATCCTTAATCAATGCGGCCGTAGCTTGGTCGGTTTTTTGGCATTGATTCCGAATACTCCCCGGCAGATTCCCATGCTGATCCCATCCCTGATGGTACAGCTGTACAAACTTCACATCTTTTTCAATCAACCTTCTTGCCATCAAACAATTGGCCGCATAGGTACCCGGATCCCTGCTTTCCTCCCCATACAGCTCAAAGATATGGTCCGGTTCGTCTGAGAGGTCGCTAATCTCCGGCACACTGGTCTGCATGCGGAAGGCCATCTCGTACTGGGCGATTCTTGCCGCAATCTCCGGATCTCCATACAGATCCTGCTGCACCTCGTTGAGGGCCTTCAGGTGATCCATCATTTCACGCCGGTCCTTGCCCTCGTAGTTCTCCGGATTACTTAGATACAGCACAGGGTCTTTACCGGACCGGAATTGCACCCCCTGATGTTGCGAGGGCAGAAATCCATTTCCCCAAAGCCGGGCATACAAGGGCTGATCCAATACGGCATTTTTTGAAACCATCACCACAAAGGCCGGCAGGTTCTTGTTTTCGGAGCCCAAGCCATACGAAAGCCAAGCACCGATAGATGGCCTACCTGCCAATTGATGACCGGATTGCATAAAGGTAATGGCCGGGTCGTGGTTGATCTGCTCGGTGACCATGGATTTGATGAAACATAGTTCGTCTACCACCTGAGCGGTGTGCGGCATCAATTCACTCACCCATGCGCGGCATTTCCCGTATTGCTGGAAGGAAAATGCAGATTGGGTCACGGGAAAGATCGCCTGATTTGCACTCATCCCGGTGAGTCGCTGCTCGCCCCGCACAGAGGGCGGGAGATCCTCCCCGTGCATATCCGCCAACTTGGGCTTGTAGTCGTACAAATCCAATTGGGAAGGCCCACCACTCTGAAACAGGTAGATGATGCGTTTTGCCTTGGCCGCGTGGTGGGGCAGACCGGGAAGGCCTCCGTTACCCGGATCAAAGCGCCTAGGCTGTGCCAACAAGTTCTCTGCTCCAAATAGGGATCCCAAGGCTAGGGAACCCATCCCCATGGCGGTTTTGGTCAGGAAATGCCTGCGGTCCATTTTCAGTTCCAACGAATGCATATCCGGATGATGCGGAAATTTGGGCAGTTTATGGTGTTTGCACATGGGAAAGGTATCTTGCGTTATCGTTTGGTAATTGCGGCGTCAGAGTTCATTACCGCACTGGCCACCACGGCATGCGAAGCCAGCTTGGGAAGGTCCACCGTACTGGATAAGGCATAGGACCCGGTTTCCACCCATCCTTTGGCTTTTTCCGGGGATTGCTGAAACTTACGGTACTCCTGCGAAAGCAACGCGTCGAGTATTTCCAGCTCCTTGTCGGTTGCAGCCCTTCCGGTTAGTTTCCGGAACGCTCGGTTGATGGCTTCTCTGGACTCTGACTGAGTGGCCATCTCGGCCCCAAGCACCCTTGCCGCTTCCACAAAGGTAGGATCGTTTAGGAGCACCAAGGCCTGAAGGGGTGTATTGGTTTCCTGACGTACTGCGATCGATTCGCTGCGGTCGGGCACGTCGAAGATGTGGGTAGTAGGATGGGGCACAGAGCGCTTCCAAAAAGTATATAGGCTTCTCCGGTACAGATTTTCGCCATTTTCTTCCACATACGTACCCCCATTCACCCGCCACAAGCCTTCTGGCTGATAAGGCTTTACACTGGGACCACCGATTTTCTTGCTGAGCAGCCCGGATGCCATCAGTGCGTTGTCCCGAATCATCTCTCCCGGCAACCTGCCTGAAGGCCCTCGCGCCAAATAAATGTTTTGGGGGTCCCGCTCTCTCAGGTCATCGGAAGTAAAGGAACTTTGCCGGTAGGTCGATGAGAGCAATATCTTTTTCTGAAGCGCCTTTACGTCCCAGCCGGATTCCATAAAGTCCAGACTGAGCCAGTCCAACAGTTCGGGGTGGGAGGGCATTTCTCCCTGATTGCCAAAATCACCAGCAGAAGCCACTAATCCCCTTCCAAAATAGTACATCCAGAGACGATTTACCGCCACCCTGGCGGTAAGCGGGTGCCTACGGTCTGTCAGCCATTGGGCAAGTCCCAAGCGATTTTTGGGCAGGTTCTCCGGTAGCTCCAACACGCTCTCCGGAGTATTGGGAAAAACCTCCTCTCCATGCGACTGGTATTCTCCCCGTACCAACAGATAGGTAGGTCGCCTAGGTTCCATGTCCTGCATCACCATGACTTCCTGAATCGGCTCCACTTCCTGTGCATGGTGCTTTCGGGCTTGGGTGAGGATTTGGAGTTGCTTGTCAAACGGTGGAAAATGGTTGTGGATAAAATAACTTTTCAGCAGCTCCTTTTCTTGTTGCACCAACGCCTCCGGACGTTTCGCAAGCAATGCACTGAATGCCGCCTTATCCCCCAACTGTAGCGCCTCCAAATGGGTCAGCTCGCGATCAAAGACCATGAGGTCATCCACCATGGCATTTTTTAGGCCACGCCCACGCCAGACGGCACCCACCTGGATTCCCGGCTGACCGGAGCCCCTAAAAACGATGTCTTTGTACAGATTATCCTTGACCACGCTGGTCTCCAGCTTCTTGCCATTTTGGTACACCTGTAGCCCCGATGCCTTGGACGAACCGTCGTAGGTCATCACCAGATTGACCCACTGCTCCTTGGGCACCTCTGCAATAGTTTCCTTGATGATGGCATTATAGGGGGCCGTATGGGCCAAAACCAGTTCCAATCGGTTATTTTTCAGATAAAGGTGGTACCCTCGGCGGTTGTAGAGCACTGCTCCTGTACCCGTGTGAAAAATGGCCCCATTTTCTCGTTCCTTGGGTATGTTCACCCAGATGCTTACGCTAAAGGGTTCACTTTTTGTAAATACCCCGGATTTCTCCATCCGAATCCAAAAATCCCCATTGAGCTTTACCCCGTTGCCCCGTATACCTGCGGCCAATTCCGGGGTCTGATTTTTGACCTCGCTGCTTTCCATCAGGGCCTTTTCGGTCCGGTTCAATGCGTTGCTAAGCGGCAGTACGTCAAAATCCAAGTGGGCACGCAGGTTTCTGGGCAGCTCTCGTTGCGCATCCTGCTGGTATCCGGCACGGCCCATCCACTGCTCAAACGGAGACGCCGCAGTCTCCACCGTTGCTGCCAGGTTACTCTGCTCCCGTTGAATATCAGATTCCAGCATCTTTAGCACCTTGTCCTTTTCCTCATCGGTCCACAACATAGTTGGAACGGGCATCGCATCGTCCCAAGAAATCTGGCCGGCCTCATCTACTTGGTTAAAAAAGCTGCTGAGCTCAAAGTAGTTCTTCTGCGAGATGGGATCGTATTTGTGGTCGTGGCAACGGGCACACTCCAGCGTAAGTGCCATAAAGGCTTTGCCCAAGGTATTGGTACGGTCGGCCACGTATTCGACCCGAAACTCCTCGTCCACAATGCCTCCCTCCATGTTTTGGGGATGGATCCGGTTAAAGGCCGTCGCCAAAAGCTGCTCTTTGGTAGGGCTGGGAAGCAAATCCCCGGCAAGCTGCTGGGTAATAAAGGTATCATACGGCATGTTTTGGTTGAATGCCTTGATTACCCAATCCCGAAACAACGACATGTCCCGGTATCTGTCCACGGTGTAGCCATGTGTGTCTGCATAGCGCGCCACATCCAACCAATGCATGGCCATTTTTTCCCCGTAATGCGGCGAGTTTAACAGGCGGTCAATCTGCCGCTCGTAGGCCTCCGGGGAGGAATCGGCCAAAAAGGCGTCTATCTCCTCTTCGGTGGGAGGCAGCCCAGTGATATCCAAACTAATTCGCCTCAATAGCGTTTCTTTGTCGGCTTCGACACTGGGCTTCAACCCTTGAATTTCCAATGCTGCCAGGACAAACCTATCTATCTCATTAGAACCCCAGCCCTGATTTTTCGTTGCGGGAACTGCCACTGTCTCCAATGGAATGAACGACCAGTGTTTCTTATAGACCGCTCCCTGCTGAATCCAACGGATCAAAAGGGCCTTTTCCCGGTCCGTCAGGCTAAGGTGCGACTCCGGAGTGGGCATGCGAAACTCCGGGTCCTCAGACAGAATTCGCTTTACCAGTTCGCTTTTAAAGGGTCGCTTGGGCTTGATGGCCACCTTGCCGGGATTTTCGGGTAAACTCGCGAACGCAGCCTCCGCCTCGTCCAGCCGCAGACCGGCATGTCGGGTGTTTTCATCCGGGCCATGGCAGGCGAAACATTTATCCGAGAGAATGGGCTTCACGTGTACATTGTAATCCAGCGCTTCCGGCAAATCTTCCATGGCTTCCTTCACAGGTGCAGGAACCTCGGGGCCACAGGAAAACAGGCCAGCAGCCATCCCGAAAAAGAAAACAAAAGAAAGAAGTCTCATAGAGGTGACGGACAATTATTAGGGATAAAGTTAGTGTTTTACGCATTCAATTGGTACACATGCCCTAGAAAATTACGTGAATGGTCCTCATGTTCCCCGTTTCGCTTAAAACTCTGAAAACAACTGCCATACCCACTTCACCTACCCAACCTTCTCTACCAGGGGTCCAACAATCTCCCTATCTCTGCTTTCTAAAAAAAGCGAACACCCCTCCTACCCCAATCGGTTTCCAGTCATAATTTTTGTATTTTTGCCCCATGCGGCAAATATATAACCTGGGCATAGGGCTACTGGCTTTCGGCTTGCAAGTGGGAAGTTGGAAGTCTGCCAAGCTCAGGCAGATGGTGCAGGGAAGAAAGGGAGTGTTTGAACGCCTACAGGCCTTTCGGCTAACGGCCCCCGGGCCAATCGCTTGGTTTCATGTAGCCTCTTTGGGAGAATACGAGCAGGCCAAGCCGGTCATTCGGGCATTTTGTGAATCCCGGCCGGAATGGCGCGTGGTGGTCTCCTTTTTCAGTCCCTCAGGATATGAACACGTGATCAAACGGTCGCAGCCGTACGTGGATTTCATCACCTACCTACCGATAGACAGCCCTGGTAATGCCCGAAAGTTTCTCCAAATCCTTTCCCCAAACATCTCCTTTTTTGTCAAATACGACCTTTGGGCAAACCATATCCTGGCCGCTAAATCACTGGGCGTCCCCCTGTTCCTGATTGCAGCAGCGTTTCGGGAGCAACAAGTGTATTTCCACAAGACCTATGGCGGATTTTTCCGGCGCATCCTGGGCCAGTTTGACCACGTGTTTACGCAACAGCCATTAGATGAAACCCTTATCGAAAGGCTTGGTCTAGCTTCGGTTTCTGTAGCAGGAGATCCGCGGTATGACAATGTGGATGCCATACGGCAATCTCCCAAGCCTTTTCCGGAAGTCGCAAAAGGTATTTCCAAACCTGTTTTGGTGGGTGGTTCGGTGTGGCAGGAAGACATGGACCGGATCATCCCTTTTATCCGCAGGCACCCAGAATACCAATACATCCTGGCCCCTCATGACATCCACGCCAAGGCAATCGAAGCGTGGATCTCGGCCCTACCCGGAAAAACCCTGCGGTACACAAACCTAAACCCACAAAACCCGCAACCCTGGGATACCCTGATAGTGGACAACATCGGCATGCTTTCCTCTCTGTATCAATACGCTCGGATCGCCTATGTGGGAGGAGCATTCGGAAAGGGACTGCACAATATATTGGAGCCCTTAGCATTCCGCATACCGGTAATTTTTGGTTGGCTGAAACAAGGAGGGAAATTTCCCGAATGGGAGATCAGCCAAAACTACGGCTGTGGTTTTGCCATACATTCTGCCGAAGATCTTGAGTCCATCATGGCACAACTAATCGAAGGTACCGCCTATGATCGTGCCAGCTTGGGCGCCGATCGTCTGTTAAAAGATAACCTGGGCAGTGCCCGAAAAATTATGGAAATCGTCAATCAAAAGCTAACAGAAAGATGAAGGGACGCGTGATGAAATCTACCGGGTCCTGGTATACCCTTCAATCTGAGAAAGGAAGCGTCAACGCCCGGCTTAGGGGGAAGTTTAAACAAGATGACCTCAAACTCACCAACCCCATTTCCGTGGGCGATTGGGTGGACTGGGACTTCGAAGATCAGCAGGAAACGGCTGTGATCCGAGATATCCTGCCGCGGGAAAACTACATTATCCGAAAGTCCACACGGAAGCAGCAGTTTTCACATATCCTTGCGTCCAATATAGACCAAGCATTTTTGGTGGTGACGGTAAGAGACCCTCGGACCTCCTTGGGGTTCATAGACCGCTTTTTGGTCAGCACGGAAAGTTTCCGGATTCCCGCCTATATCATCGTGAACAAAGCCGATGCACTTAGTAAGGAAAAAGACTTCGAATACCTTTCCTTGCTGAAGGAAATTTACGACCCGTTGGGCTATCCGGTGCTGGAGGTCTCCGCACTGAATCAGGAAAACCTGATCGAAGTGATGGCTCCCTTTCTTCATGGAAAAACCACCCTGTTGGCCGGCCATTCCGGAGTGGGCAAATCAACCCTACTGAACAGACTGATTCCACAAGCAAACCAAGCCACCAGGTCTGTCTCCAAATTCACCTCCAAAGGCGTGCACACCACCACCTTTGCCGAGATGTTTGCCTTTGGCGACGAAGGATACCTTATTGACACCCCAGGTATCAAGGAATTTGGCATCCTAGAGATCGAAGATCAGGAGCTCTCCCATTACTTTGTGGACCTGAGACGCTACCTCGGGCAATGCCGCTACAACAACTGCAAACACGTAAACGAACCCGGATGCGCTGTAATGGAGGCCTTGGAAAAAGGTGAAATACACCCCTACCGGTACGAAAGCTACGTGAATATACTCTACGAAGAAGACAGCCACCGCTAATTCAGAAAACGGCTTACCAGAGCCAAATAATGCGCGGTTCTTTGAAACTAACGTCTTTTGGTTTAATTTTCCCTTTCAATCAATCAACGGCAACCGGATGAGTGAGCACAAAACCCTGGTACTGAACCACAAGCAAATACAGCAAAAGATCACCCGTATCGCATATGAGATTTACGAACGCAATGTCCAAGAGCAGGAGTTGGTTTTTGCCGGCCTCACCGGGATGGGCTATGTATTGGCAGAGCTCATCGCCGATAAGCTGCGCGAGATCGCCCCGATCCAAGTAGGACTGATCCAGGTAAACCTAGACAAGGCCAATCCCCGGGTAGACGAAATCACCTGCTCGGAAGCAGGTCCCTTTACGGGCAAATGCATCGTTTTGGTGGATGACGTCCTCAATACGGGCAAAACCCTTGCCTATGCGCTGTTTCCATTTCTGGAGGATAAGGTCAAGAAGATCGAAGTAGCGGTGTTGGTCAACCGAAGCCACAAGCTCTTCCCTGTCACTCCCGATTACACCGGCTACGAACTAGCCACCACGCTAAGCGAACACATTACGGTAAAGTTAGATCCCGAAAACGCTACTGTACACCTGCACTAAAAGATCCGTCCCATGTCTGTACACCAATCGGCCAACATCAAACGCATCACCACCCACATCCTCCAAGAGATGAAGCAACGGGGGGAAAAGATTTCCATGCTTACCGCGTACGATTACTCCATGGCAGGCATTGTAGATGCGGCGGGAATCGACATGATTTTGGTGGGTGATTCAGCCTCCAATGTGATGGCCGGACACGAGACCACCCTGCCCATCACCCTAGACCAGATGATCTACCATGCCGCTTCGGTGGTAAGGGCCGTCAGCAGGGCATTGGTGGTGGTGGATATACCCTTTGGCTCCTACCAAGGCAATAGTTCCGAAGCGCTACGCTCCGCCATCCGCATTATGAAAGAAGCCGGCGCTCACGCCGTAAAAGTAGAAGGTGGCGCAGAGATCAAGGAATCCGTGGTGCGGATCCTCAGCGCCGGAGTACCGGTAATGGGACACCTCGGGTTAACCCCACAGTCTATCTATAAATTTGGCACATACTCCGTCAGAGCCAAGGAAGAAACAGAAGCCCAAAAGTTACTGGACGACGCAAAGATTCTCGAAGACTGCGGCTGCTTCGCCTTGGTGTTAGAGAAAATCCCTGCCAGCCTGGCAAAAAGGGTTTCGGAGGCAGTACGGATTCCCGTAATTGGCATCGGTGCCGGACCGCACGTGGATGGGCAGGTCTTGGTGCTGCACGATATGTTGGGTATCACCCAGGAGTTTCAGCCCCGTTTTTTACGGCAATATGCGGATCTCCGCGGAGTGATGCTGGATGCGGTAGGTAAGTACATCCAAGACGTCAAGTCCCGCGACTTCCCCAACAAGGGAGAAAGTTATTGACACCGCTGCATGGAGGCTACCCATTCTTTTCACTTTCCAAAAACGCCAATAGATCCATGATATCCTGATCGGTCAGCTGATCCAAGAGCCCCTCCGGCATAAGGGACTGATCCACCAGTCCGTAGTCAAGCACTTCACTTTTGAGGACACTGATAAAACCCGCATGTTGGGTGTATAACTTGATGTCACTATCTCCCACGTCAATTTGCCGCCCTTCGTACCGCTTTCCATCTTTCGTGGTGATAAACCATCCCTGCCACTCCGGGCTTACCTCCTGAGACGGCAAGAGCAACGAACTGAGCAGCCCACGTCGGTCTTTGGACTGGCCTACATGACTTAAGTCGGGGCCCAGATCCCCACCCAGTCCTGCATAAGCGTGACAGCCCGCACAGGTTGCGGCAGCGGAATAGAAGACACGGCGGCCCCGGAATACATCCCCTTGCCCGTCCAGCAGTGCCTGCCAAGCGGCTAAATCTGATGACTCCGGCCGCTTGCCCCGGTCCTGGTACAGGGACAGCATCAACTGCTGCCTCAGCCCTTCGCTATCGCAGGAGCTTCCGTCTTCCAATACACGAACCATGGCCTGCTTGGTCGCGGGGTCGTTTGACCGAAACCGCAAAAAGCGGGCAGCTTCGATTGCTATGGCTTCCTCGCTCGACTGCAAAAGAGAGATCACGTTCTGCCACTCCGTATAAGATTGCCTGCCCAGTGCCCACAGGGCTTCCGCCCGCACCTCGGTATCCATCCCCGGATCAAATGCCAAATCAGCAAAGACATCGGCGACCACAGGATCTGTTGATCGTGCCAAGGTTCGTATCAGGTCTATCATCCGGGCAGCATCTTCCTCCTCACTAAGAAGACGAACCAATACATCCCGGTGGTCTAAAGGGTTTTCCAATAACGCCAGTGCAGCCGACTTCCATTCGGTAGGTGTATCGGCATCGGCAATTAAATCCGAAAGAAATCCCTGCGGCAAGGCACGGGGCAACTGCTTGGCATTCGGCTTGGATATTTGTTGATAGGCCTGTAAAAACGCCGGCTGTAGCATCTTGACCGTTTCCAAGTAGGTTTCAAACAAGTCCACCGAAAACCCTGGCCCCGAAAGAGCGCGGGCTATATCTGCTGATAGACCAGAAAACCCTTCCTCACCGACCCATATCAATGCCGCTGTGCGAATGTCCGGGTCAGGATCCGAAAGGAAGCTCCTCGCCAAGGTCACCCCATCTTCCGAAGGCATCCGTCGCTTTGCCAACAACGCCCCTAGGCGTTCCAAAGCGTTGGGACTGGTAAGCGCTGCCTGAAGGTGGGTTTGGAATTTGGTCATTCCCAATGCAAGTACCGCCGCATGCCGCTCAAAGGCATCCCAAGAGCGCAATGCGGCTTCGAGCACCGAAGGAGAAACATCTCCTTCCCGCAGCGCCATCCACTTAGCCTGGCTTGGATGTGCACGGGGAGCTTGGTAGGCTTCTTCCGGCACGAGCGGATGGGAATGATCGTTCGCCGAAAGCTTCCATACCCTTCCTTTGCCGTGGTTGGGGTAATAGCGCATCACCCAATCGGTGAAGTATACATTTCCCTTGCTATCCGCAGCAAAAGCAACGGGCCGAAAGTCCACCCCGCCTTCCAAGACCACCTCCACTTCACCCCTGACCGACATCCCGTGGTCAGCGAGATTAATCCGCACAACCCGGCTTTCCTCCCAGATGCTGCAAAGCAATTGGTCTTTGAAATCATCCGGGAAAGCGGTTAGATTGGTATTTAGCAAACCCGAAGGGGCCTCTCCCAAGGCTACGGCATAGGGCAAGGTACCGGGCAGCTCACCGTTCCATGAGAGGTAGGGATGAATGCCACTTCCGCCAAACAACGATTTATACCCAAAATCGGAGCCCTCTACCGCATGTACTAGCCGGTTTGGCCCACGGCTATCCGGGTCGTTATCGGCCACCATGAGCCTTCCATAGCTATCAAACTTCAGATCAAAAGGATTCCAATAACCTGTAGAGAAAATTTCCAGGTTAGACCCATCCGCATCCGCACGTACTATATTGCCGCCATCCCCATAGCCAGAAACCTTGCTACCGTCGGATCCTGCCAATACCCAATGGGCAGATCCGGTATTGCCCCTGCCCAGATACATGTGTCCCGATGCGTCAAAAGCAATGCTAAGCATGGCCGCGTGGGCATAAACCTGCTCGGGCCTCTCCAGACCGACGAGCAACCTGCGCTCCTCACTGATTCCGTCACCATCCCGGTCGTAGAGTACCCATACTTCCCGGGAAGTAATGACGTGAAGTTCTCCTGCTGGCGAGATGGCAAGATTTAATCCCTCCGTGATGCTGTCTGCAAAAACCAGCAACTCGTCCCATTGGCCGTCTCCATTGGTATCTGCAAATCGCTTGATCCGGTCGAAGGAAGGGCCAGCATAATCGTTGGGTGGCAAGTGGGTATGGGACTCCAAGACATACACCCTGTCTTCGGCATCCACGGCGATTCCGATGGGCGTCACTATATCCGGATCTTCGAGCATCCGCGAAAGCGATAGCCTCGAGTCCAATACCCGGACACCATGTATCTCCTGGATCGGTGTCACAGGCTCTTCTTGGGTGCAGGACCAAACGATGGCCGCAAAAAACAGCCATCCACAACCAACTCCTTTGGCGATGAACTTTAGGTTTCTGTCAAAATCCATAGCAACTAACGTTGGTATTTTTCGAAAAGCCCGTAGGCGCGGCTTAGATCCTGGACCAAGGTTTCTTCATTGCGGGGCGGTGCCATTTCGACCACCAAATACCCCTTATAGCCGTAACCAAGTAGCTTTTGTATTACCCCCTCGTTATCAGTCACCCCGTCACCAAAATTGACAACCTTGTGAATGCCCTTCCGCTCGGTATCCTTCAGGTCCACATGCATGATTTTGGAATGAAATCGGTCCACCACTTCCATCAGGTCAATAGATGACCCGTCGAAGTGCCCATTGTCCATGCACATGCCCACGTGGGTGGAATCCACCGCTTCAAAAATCCGCTCGTAATCTTCAATTGTTTCAATATTGTTGTTGGCGTGATTTTCAACCGTGACCAACACATCCATTTCCTCCGCAGCGGGGGCAATCTCCTTCAAAACCGCAATTACTGTATCCAATCCCCCTTCTTTGCCCCTACCTGCACCGGTAAACTTCACCCTCCTGCACCCCAATGCCTTTGCAGCCTGCATGTTCCATAGCTTATGGGCCACATCTTTGATGATATTGCCCTCTGCACCAAAGGCACTTCCCTGCACACTTATCGGCGTGAGGCCGTGTTGATAACAGCGCTGCTGTATGCTGTGAATGCCGGCTGGGGTTAGGTTTCTGCCATACCAACAGTTGAACTCCACATTTTTGAAGGGAAGCTGCGGGATGACTTCAAACGCCCTTTCAAAGTCACGGTCGCCAAAGCCATCACAGGTGATGGTGGCTATAGCAAGGGCTACCTGCTTGAACGGCTGGGCTGACGGGGTAGGAATGGATTCCTTCCGTGTCGGGTTGGCAAGGCTTAAGCCAGCCACGCCCAGGCTGGCCTTTTTGAGAAAATCTCTTCGGGGGTTGAATAGGTTCATTTTGGGATCATCATAGATTAACAGCCTCAATATAATTTAAATAGATTGGAAACCTCAAAAAAACCAATCCCCAATTGTCATTTTTAAGGAGGCATGCTACTCCTATTCCTCCAATTCCCCAAACCACACCACCGCATACCCCTGGAAAATTCCCACGCCCATGGCCCTCCAGTTGGCATCTTTAAATACTCCCAGGTTGGCTATTACAGCATGGTGGCCGGGACTTTTCTTCCACACTTCCAGCGCCACGGCAGGTTCTGCCGCCTGAGAGTGCCAATAGGCAATCTCGTACCCCGGGCTGTCATACCCTGCAATCTCACTGGGCTTATCCCACATGCACCCGGGGTTCTTGTGGTTTTCCCGGTAGCAGCACCCTTTCCAAGGCCCCTTATTGGACCATGAATGCATATTGCATCGCCCTCCTGGGGTGTGGTTTTCCATCAGGTCCCTCGCATGGGTTTGGGCTACTTGGGTCAAAGCCGAGGAAAAAGGCACTTCGGAAAGGCCTCGACTGATCCGATACTCGTTGATCAGGTCAAATAGCTGCTGCTCCGCGGGAGAAAGGGAAACGGGCTCAAAGTGAAAGCTTTGGGGCAGCCAAAGGGTTCCCAAGGTGAATAGTACGGAAAATAAGTTGATAAGCATCAATAATCAGGGGTTAGATCCGATTTATAACGCAGAATGGATGCATTTAGTCCCCGCTTAAAATCCACCTATTACTCCGTTACACCTTTGAATACGCATTTTTTTGCGTATTTTAGCCGGCAATTTATCGGATTTACGATATTTTTAATACTAATCAAAAAAACAGATGGATTTATGAGTGACAAGACCCCTAAAATACTTTATACGCTTACCGATGAGGCCCCTGCGTTGGCCACTTATTCCTTGCTTCCGATTATCAAGGCTTTTACCGATTCGGCTGGTGTGGTAGTGGAAACCAGGGATATTTCCCTTTCCGGGAGGATCATCGCCTCCTTTCCCGAGTACCTAAAGGAAGAGCAACGCATTGGTGATGCGCTCGCCGAGCTTGGGGAGATTGCAAAAACCCCCGAGGCCAATATCGTAAAATTACCGAATATCAGTGCCTCCATCCCCCAGCTAAAAGCAGCCATCAAAGAACTGCAAGCGCAGGGCTACAGCCTCCCCGACTATCCAGATGATCCCAAGACAGAGGAAGAGCAAAGCGTACGCGCCAAATACGATAAAATAAAGGGCTCTGCCGTAAACCCTGTCCTTCGTGAAGGCAATTCCGACCGAAGAGCCCCCCTAGCGGTGAAACAGTTTGCGAGAAACAACCCCCATAGCATGGGCAAGTGGAGCAAGGATTCCAAATCCCATGTGTCCAGTATGACAGGTGGTGATTTTTACGGCAGCGAACAATCCCGCACCATTTCCGCCGCTACTACAGTGCAAATTGTTCTCGAAAAAACCGACGGCTCCAAGCAGGTGTTAAAAGACGGATTAAAGTTACAGGCAGGAGAAGTGATCGATGCTTCCTCCATGAATGTAGCGGCGCTAAAGAAATTCCTACAGGAGCAAAAGGAAGAAGCCAAAAACCAAGGAGTCCTTTTCTCCCTTCACATGAAAGCGACCATGATGAAGGTGTCCGATCCCATTATCTTTGGACATGCGGTTACCGTCTTTTTTGCACCCGTTTTTGAAAAACATGCGGCAACGTTTGCCGAAATCGGCGTCGACACCAAAAACGGTTTTGGTGACCTGATCGCAGCGCTGGGCAAACTTCCGGCAGACAAACGTGCGGAAATAGAAGCGGACATTGAGTCCTGCTATGCCGACAGCCCGGATTTGGCAATGGTGAACTCCGACAAAGGAATCACCAACCTGCACGTACCCTCCGACGTCATCATCGATGCCTCCATGCCGGCCATGATCCGATCCAGTGGTCAAATGTGGAACAAAAACAACCAACTGCAAGATACCAAAGCCGTAATTCCTGACCGTTCCTATGCGGGCGTATACCAGGAAACGATCCAGTTCTGCAAGGAAAACGGCGCATTTGACCCTCGAACCATGGGATCGGTGCCAAACGTAGGACTAATGGCCCAAAAGGCCGAGGAATACGGCTCCCATGACAAGACCTTTGAGGTTTCCGCAGCAGGCACTGTAAAAGTGGTGGATGCCTCCGGAGAGGTGCTGATGGCACACGAGGTGGAAGAAGGAGATATCTGGAGGATGTGTCAGGTGAAGGATGCCCCCATTCAGGACTGGGTGAAACTGGCGGTAAACCGGGCAAAGGCTACCGGTGCCCCTGCCGTATTCTGGCTGGACAAAAACCGTGCACACGACGCCCAACTGATCACCAAGGTGGAAAAATACCTGAAAGACCACGATACCACCGGATTGGATATCCATATCCTATCTCCTGTGGAAGCCACGCGGTTTTCGTTGGTGCGCCTGAAGGAAGGTAAAGATACCATATCCGTAACCGGAAACGTACTCAGGGATTACCTGACCGACCTTTTCCCGATATTAGAGCTGGGCACCAGTGCCAAAATGCTTTCTATTGTTCCGCTAATGAACGGAGGAGGTCTGTTTGAAACCGGAGCCGGAGGATCTGCACCAAAACACGTGCAGCAATTTGTAGAAGAAGGACACCTCCGTTGGGACTCCCTAGGTGAGTTTCTGGCGATGGCTGTATCCTTGGAACACCTTGCCAACACATTCAATAACGAACGTGCAAGGGTGTTGGGCGAGACCCTCGATGCCGCTACGGCCAAGTTTCTCCAGGAAGGTAAATCCCCTTCGCGAAGGGTAAATGAACTGGATAACCGGGGTAGCCATTTCTACCTGGCCATGTACTGGGCAGAAGCTTTGGCAGCACAGGACAAAGACGTTGCACTCAAGGAAATTTTCACCCCTGTGGCAAAGGATTTTGCAGCCAAAGAGGCAAAAATCATGGAGGAGCTAAATGGCGCGCAGGGAAGCCCGGTGGATATCGGTGGTTATTACCGACCCGACGAGGAAAAAACATCCATCGCCATGCGTCCAAGTCAAACACTGAACCAAATCCTAGAGGGAATCAAAGCCTGATTTTCGAATTAGTTTCACATCTGCTTAAGGGCCGGTTTTTTCCAAAAGCCGGCCCTTTTCTGTTCAAAGAGATGCTTACATCGCCTGACCGATATGGCCGGAACAGATGGTGGTGTAGAATCAGGATAAATGAATTCGGATAAAGCCCAATTCATCCTCCACATTTAGGTACATCCAAATCCCGCCATTTTCTTTAGCGATCGCATTCCAATCAAATCTATGTTCCAATTCCCCTTGGAAATTGTAAATCCCTGTCCGTTCCCCACCTAAAAAGATTTGGCCTTTGGAGTCTATCAGTACGGTATCAATGGTATAGGAAAGGTTCCTTACATCCACAGAATCCGGACTGCTTTTGCAGGAAAAAAGTAGGGCAAGTCCTGCAAGGACGACGGTGGACAGAAGTTTGAATGCTAGGTATTGTAGCTGCATACTTTAAAGGTAGGAAATTTGTGGTTGAAGAGGAGGTGGTTTAACGAACGTTAACGTTTCAATGTAATGGCCCCCCTACCCACGCATTTATTCCTGCGTGAAAATTTCCTTTAAAAAATTAGTTTTCTTCGGAAAAATCTTCTAACTTTTTAGTCGTTAATACACTCCCTATGAAAAAACTCACTATCCTTCTTCTGCCCCTACTGGTCTTCTATGCCTGCTCCGGCTCCAACCAAGAGACCAAGGAATTTGGGGAGCTGGTCTTTTCCCTCGACACCCTGATGATCGACCCAAAAGATGAAATCCTATTCCTACAGGGAGGCTTCCGCTGGTCCGACACTTCTACCGACAAACGCTATTTCTATAACTTTAACTACACGAATAGCGTTCTGGAGGTCATCGACTTGAATAAACTGGAGCTCGAACGGGTGGTGGCGTATGAAAAGGAGGGCCCCAACGGCACCGGTGGCCGCGTTGGAAAAATCCATTACCTGGGAAAGGATTCGCTGTATTTTAGCAGTCATTTTGACCACGAGATTTTTGATCTGAAAGGACGAAAAATCCTATCCCACACGACCAAAAACGTGTCTTTTTCGGGAGGTGAATTTGGGGAAAATGAAGCCTTGCCCATGCCGGTGATGTGGTCCAAGCAGCCCCACCGTATCGTCGGTTTGGGACGAAAGTGGATAGAACCCGAAACCTCCTTTGTCAGCATCGATTTTTCCCAGCGTACGTTTGATCGGCGGCAACTGCCTGCCTTCGATATCCTAAAAGATTTCCACTACACCATGGAACAGCCGCAGGTTTGGTTTGGTCCCGAATATGCTACGTCCATCGTCGGAGAAGCGGTGATCTTTTCGATCAGCGTGGCCAGTCCGATCTATCGTTACCATATCCCAAGTGATGAGCTAGAATTGCACCGGGCCATCCCCTCCCTCACCGCTGGGGAAAAAACCGTCAAACCTCCCAAGCAGGTAAGTAACCGGGAAGAATACCGACCGGTAGACCGGATGCTCAAAGAGCAGATAAACTTCCAACATCCCTTTTGGGACGACGCGCGGGACCTGTTTTATAGATTTTCCTACCAAGAAATCTTTCCCACCAATCCGGATGAACCGGATCCCTACCGAAAAGCCAAGGTCTTCCTTACCCTGCTCGACAGAGATCTAAGCATCGTTTCGGAGCATGAAGTACCTGTGATCGACTTTGTCCCGGTTTTCCCCTTTGTCAAAGATGGAGCCATTTGGATGCCGGTCAATTTGGAAGATGAGCTGGGATTTGTGCGGTTGACCATTCAGTGAAATCAGAAAAGCCTAAATCAGGTAGCATACTACAACATGCAAGCCTTCCGCAGGAGGTGTCTACTTTTGTGTTTCCATTCGGGGCCCCACAGTCCGCGTTATCCCATGTTCAATTTCATCCTTAGCAGCGGATAGTTCTTTCCCTGATCGTCTTTTTCCGTCCGTTCATAGGCTTTAAAACCTAACTTTTCGTAAAATGCAACCGCCAGACCATTTTGCTCATTGACGTCCACTTGGGTAGCCTTCAGGGTAGTCAGTGCAAAATCAACCAATTTCCTCCCAAGTCCTTTGCCGATGTATTCTGGCGAAAAAAACAGCATTTCAATTTTCCGGTCAGCCACGCCGATAAAACCCGCTAGCTCGCCTGAAGGTAGGACCTTGAGGCAGTATACCTCAAAATCGTTGAAATCCATGGAAAGTACGAGCGCTTTGATTTCGGCAAAGTCGGCCGGCATTAAAAAATGATGGGTTGCCAATACGGATTTTTCCCAAACCTCCAGAATTTGGGTTCGGTCACTTTCTGAATAGGGTAAGATACTCACGCTCGGGTCCTGCATAAAGCTTTATATAACAATGTCTAAAGGTCGAACAATTTCTCTGCTCCTTTCAATTCCATTCTTTTTCATGCCTATCAAAAAAAAGATCTGACAAAAATATCCAAATTATTACTAGGAAGAAGTGGAGATTGATCATAAGCAGCACCAATTGAAATCCCCCGATAAACTGGGCCTTCTAAGGTGAAAACACTTCTCAATTCATTGACTCTCATTAAATAGGAGAAATTCACCTTTCTTTCAAAACTCATAAAAAACCCAACATCTAATTCCGTTTTCAATTCAGAATACAACAGCACGTAAGGGGCTACAATAAATTTTTCGCGGACAGTAAACTCATAGGACGTATTTATCACAAAAGCTCTTTGAGTTGTGATAATACCCTCTCCATCCAGTTTCTGAACGACTCCCACTGCGTTTTTAAAGGAGGCCCCCAATCTAAACGCTCTCCATTGAAATTGAGCACCAAAATCAACATCCGGTGCAAGCCGAATTGAACGTCCTGTCTCATTGTTTGGCAATTGGTATTCAGACCAGTTGATAATATCTGAATGTAAAGCAAGCCTACCCCCCAGTGTCAAACTGCTTTTAGAGCCCATATCAAAAACTCTCCCATATCCCCCATAAAATGAATTTCGATTGAAAAAAGAATAACCATCATTCATATATCCCACGGTGAAGTAGCTCTTTTGATCGTCATTCATACGTAAGTAATCTCCGTAAAAGGTCGGACTTTTGTCCCAAACACCTTCATTTTCGGGAACGATTTTCGTCCTACTATAAAGTAATATTCTTTGATTCGCTTCTCCAAAGGAAGGCAAAGAAGCTGGATTGAAATAAAGCATATCCTGATAATATGCGCTAGGACGCATGTTATACTGGGCAATAGAATAACTCGACAGGAACGTGCAAAACAGCAATATCAACAGTTTCTTCATTTGCGTATACTTTTGATTCTCTAGTACCGAAACCTTGATGGCAGTAGCCTCCACCCTACGGGCTTGTAGTTAGCCTGGTTTTCTGAGTAATTTATGCAACCTTTCACCGCAGCTGGTTAAATTCTATTGTCGTATTAATGATGAAATTGCCCAATTCCGACGTGTGACCTCCACCAGGATAGGTGTAAAACGCAACATCGCCACCTGCTTCAAGAATACCATCTCTAGCGTCTTCAGAGTTGTAATAGGGAACAATCTCATCTTCGTCTCCGTGGTGCAGGATCACCTTACCTTCAGGAAGCCAGCCTTGGTGATTGGAATTCCGCTTTAAAACTGCTTCATAGGCTGTGTCATTTCCGTTCAGAATGTTGGTTCTAAAATAGGGTTTGAACACAAGCGCTGGATCGGAGGAAGGAGTAAGAATCGAAGACATCTGATCGAAAACCGGATAGTTATAAAGCTGATCAGTAGGACGCCTAAGCTCTGAAAACTTATTTATGGAATAAACTGCCCAAGAAAAAATCGGCATGATCAATACCTCCTCTCCTCCTCTGCCCATCTTGTCATTGTGAAATCGCTCAAAATTATGGGGACCCGCCAAATGAGAGCTACCCAGAACGTGAAATTCATCTGCGTATTGCTCTTGGATGAATCGGTGCGTAGACAAACTTGCCGCACCCCCTTGGGACCAGCCGGCAAGGAAAAGTCTATTATCGTAGGATAAATCGGTTCTGGTCATGATGTATTCTTTTGCAGCCAGCAATCCGTCTATGTTTGAGATGAACATTTCTTCCATGTACATGTAGGGATGGTCGCTACCGATTGTAATGCCATAACCGATATAGTCTGGCATAAACACAACGTATCCGGCAGAGGCCCAGCCAAGCCCCATATTTCTGACATCCCTATTTGTTTCCATCTCCCCGGAGTAATTAGACGGCGATACATCCCTGGCTCCCAAAATCTCAGAAGGTAGCTCGGTACCATGGGTGTACATTAACAAATCGGCTCTACCTACCCCTTGAGGAACAATAATAAGACCGCGTGAATCAATGGGCTTGCCCATATATTGCGTTCGATAGGTAATGGAAAAAAAAGATACATCGTATTGGGCGACTAAACTTCCATCGAGTTCGTTCATCCTTTCCAAAATCTCATTTCTGCTCAGGCTTCCCCTCGGAATAATCTCTACGATCACTCCTCGATCTCTAGGCAAGAATAGCTCTTCCTTTGTACAGCTAACTGTTAAGGTACAAACCAGAAACAGACCAGCTAAAATTTTTATACTTCGATTCAACATACTATTCTTTGTCGATTCAAAATAATACAACTACCTGTAATGTAGTGATTATTAACAAATTACTCAATAAAACTTACCATTTTGTACACATAATGCATTTTAATTGAAACGAACAAAATATTATCAGCAATTTAAGTTAAATCAAATGCGAAAACCCATTTCCGGGATCCATCAGTCACCGCTTGGGCAAAAAAAAAACCGCTCCACAAAGAACGGTCTTCAAATGCTGCAACGGTGCGTTTACAGTCTTTTGATCTGTATGTTTCTAAACCAGATATCGTCGCCGTGATCTTGGAAGGAGATTGCACCCTCTTTGAACCTGGCAAAGTCAGGCATATCCTTGAACTTGCTGTTGGCAACCATCTCGTCCCAAGCCTCGGTCCACAGCGTAGTCTTCACGGTTTGTACACCGTTAAGAAAAAACTCCAGCTCCCCGTCCTTTAGCACGATCTCGGTTAGGTTCCACTCTCCTACTGGCTTGACAGGCTCCACATCGGAAGCAATCAGGTCGTAGAGGTTCGCCGTTCGGTGAGTGACGATCTGTCCATCCCGGTGTCCGTCATTGTCCAGCAACTGATATTCCGGACCAGTATGGTAAGTGGCTCCATACTCCCCGTTATCCTTCACCAGGAACATGATGCCGCTGTTACCGTTTTCGGAGATCTTCCACTCCACCTTCAGGTGAAAGTCTGAAAATGTTTCCTTGGTTACCAGGTCGCCACCGGTTAGGTCTTCCTCCCGCTTGCGTTGTCCCTGAAAATACAGCGTCCCGTCCTGAATGGTCCAAGCCTCCCCCGGGGCATCCTTTCCAAACCCCTTAAAGTTGTCCAGAGAGGTGCCGTCAAAAAGAGTAATCCATTCACTGCCTTCCGTAGCAGAAAGTTTGGGCGCATTTGCTTGACTGTCTCCGGCCTTTTCGGATCCTCCGCAGGAGGCAAAAGCAAGTCCTGCGGCTGCGAATAATAAATGATAGTGTTTCATGTTTATATAATTATTAGGGTAGGTATAAAAACGAAAAAAAGAACCCCGCCTCCGCAAACAGCAGGAAACGGGATTCTCTCTAAGCTTACAGGACCTGATTATTTTTTAAGCAACAAGACGTACTTAACCATCAGTTCAGCGTCTTCCCTTGAAAGCGCTGGGTGGGCTGGCATGGGAATTTCTCCCCAAACACCCACGTTGCCATTGATAACATGGCTCGCTAGGAGCGCCACATTAGCATCAGTGAGTTCATACTTCTCGGATACGTCCCCGTAAGAGGGCCCTACGATCTTACGATCTACCATGTGGCAGCTCGGACAGTCATTTTGCTTAACCAGCGCCAATCCGGCAGCAAAGTCCGGGTTATCCTTGTGTCGTTCCTCCGGGCTCACTTCCTGCGGGGCAGGAGCCGAGGTAGCAGGAGCGGAAGAGGTTGTCTCTGTTTTGGAGCCCGAACCACCGCAAGATGTAGCCAAAATTGCCGCTGTAACCACAGCCAAGCTTAAGGTTTTATTTAACTTCATTTTAATTGGTTGTATTTGATTTTAACTGATTCCTAATATTTTTCGGTTGAAGTTCTCATCCGCACCGGTAGAAGCAAAATCATCGAAGGTCTTTTCCGTCACGCGGATGATCTTCTCACTGATAAACTTGGCACCTTCGATCGCTCCGTTCTCAGGATGCTTCAGCGCGCATTCCCATTCCAAGACCGCCCATCCATCAAAATCATACTGGGAGAGCTTGCTGAAAATACCATTGAAATCCACCTGCCCATCACCGAGCGAACGGAACCTACCGGCACGTTCCACCCATCCAGAGTAGCCCCCATACACACCCTGACGGCCCGTTGGATTGAACTCGGCGTCCTTTACATGGAACATTTTGATTCTATCGTGGTAAATATCGATAAAATCCAGGTAATTCAAGCACTGCAAGACAAAATGGCTTGGATCGTACAGGATATTTGCCCGCTTGTGGTTATTCACTTTTTCCAAAAACTTCTCAAAGGTCACCCCATCGTGCAGGTCTTCACCTGGATGCAGTTCGTAACAAACATCCACACCGTACTTGTCAAACTCATCCAATATGGGCAACCATCTCTTTGCCAGTTCCTCAAATCCGGTATCTACCAATCCGGTAGGTCGTTGAGGCCACGGGTATACGGTGTGCCACATCAGCGCCCCGCTAAACGTGGCGTGGGTCTTCAGACCAAAGTTGTGCGAAGCTTTTGCTGCCCACCTAAGCTGCTGCGTAGCCCATTCAGACTTTCCTTTTAAGTCGCCCGCCAATTCCTTGGGTGCGAAGGCATCAAACATTTCGTTGTAGGCCGGATGAACCGCCACAAGCTGCCCCTGCAAGTGGGTAGAAAAATCGGAAATCTCTAATCCAGCCTCTTTTACCACTGCTTTGATTTCGTTGACATAATCCATGTCTTCGGCCGCGCGCTGAAGGTCTATAAGCCGTGCGTCCCAGGTGGGGATTTGTACCGCCTTGTAGCCTATGCTGGCAGCCCACGTGGTGATGTTTTTTAGGTTATTGAATGGGGCTTTGTCGTCTGCGAATTGAGCTAAAAACAACGCAGGTCCTTTAATGGTTTTCATAGCGTTTCAGTTATTTTAAAGTTCAAAGTTAGTCCATTTTTGTTCACTTTTGGCACTTTTCACTACATGTTCTACAAAGGCCATGCCTCGCAGACCATCCTCCGCGCCGGGGAAATCCAGCCATTCGGGTTTGGGTGTTTCACCGTTTCGCTTGGCATATAACGTCCTGGCGAAGTTCCTGTACAGGTTGGCAAAAGCCTCCAGGTATCCCTCCGGATGTCCGCCTGGTGTACGCAGGTTTTCCATGGCCCAAGAGGATAGGTAAGGAATATTGCCTCCTGTCCGGTAGATCTGAGCAGGGGCCTCCGGATGCCGTACGATTAGCGTATTGGCATTGTCCTGCTCCCACTCCAAACCCGCCTTCTCTCCAAACACCCTGATTTTTATATTGTTTTCAGAGCCAGTAGCTATTTGCGTGGCCATCAGGACCCCGGATGCTCCGTTGTCGTATTTGAGCAGAACCGACCCGTCGTCATCCAAGGTACGGCCTGCAACAACTATGTTCAGATCCGCGCAGATTTTTGTGGTTTTCAGACCACTCACATACTCGGCGAGGTTAAAAGCGTGGGTACCAATATCCCCCATGCAGTTGGCAATACCGCTTTGCTTGGGATCTGTGCGCCACTTAGCCTGTTTGTAGTCGGTATTTTCCAGATCTGTCCATAGCCATCCCTGCGGATACTCCACGTACACTTTGCGAATTTTACCAAGTACGCCGGATTTGATCAGGTGCCTGGCTTCCTTTACCATGGGATAGCCCGTATAGGTATGGGTAAGGCAAAAAAGCATTCCAGTCTCTTCGATGGTCTTGGCGAGCTCCTTAGCCTCCGAGTAAGTGAACGTCATGGGTTTGTCCAGCACCACGTGAAAACCGTTTTTCAAGGCCTTAACCGCTGGATCGAAATGTACGTGATTCGGAGTCACTATGGCCACAAAGTCAATGCGCTCCTCTTCGGGAAGCTGCTTTTCCTTTTCGAACATCTCATCGTAGGAACCATACACTCGGTGGGAAGGCAAAAAAAGCTCTTTGCCGGTTTGCTGGGACTTTTCAGCGCTGCTGCTAAAAGCTCCCGCCGCTAATTCTATCAAACCGTCCATAGCCGCCGAAATGCGGTGCACTGCACCGATGAAAGACCCGGGGCCTCCACCGATCATACCCATTTTAAGTTTTTTGTCGCTCATTCTTTTGATCTTTGGTTTATTGGTTTCTGAACTTTAAGAAATTATTTTACAAATCTTTTTATATTACGTCGGGGATTGGATGAAATAACGGCTAAAACCCACTGCATGTGCCATTCTAAAACGATCGAGGTAAAGGGCGCACGCAAAACTGCCACTTTCATCGAGTCCTAAATTTACATTAAAATGGTCAAATTATAAATTTATTATCCATTACTTTCCCCGTGACCCGTTTGGATGGTGCGGGCAAGTCAGCTAACCTAGACGCATTGTATGACCTCTTCTATTAGAATCAAATTATCCCTCATGATGTTTTTGGAGTTTTTCGTGTGGGGCTCTTGGTTTGTCACGTTAGGCACCTTTCTGGGCAACAACCTCAGTGCCAGCGGCACCCAACTCGCGGCTGCCTTTTCCACCCAGTCCTTTGGTGCCATCATCGCACCCTTTATCATTGGGCTGATAGCGGACCGCTACTTTAATGCAGAAAAAATCCTGGGCGTACTCCATCTATTCGGCGCAGTACTGATGTTTCTCATGTTCCGCGCAGAAAGTTTTGCGGGATTTTACCCCTTTGTTTTTCTCTACATGTTGATCTATATGCCTACCCTGGCCCTTGTTAATTCGGTCTCCTTTAACCAGATGAAAGACCCTGCCAAAGAATTTAGCACCATCCGTGTATGGGGTACCATTGGATGGATTTCCGCCGGACTCCTTATCAGCTACTTCTTCCTATGGGACAGCCCCGGAGCCATCGGAGACGGTATGCTGCGCAATACGTTCTTGATGTCTTCAATATCTTCAGTGGTATTGGGTTTGTTTTGTTTTAGCCTTCCAAACACACCCCCGCAGGCAGCGGTGGCTGGCAAGCGCTCCATTTCCGAAATCCTGGGGCTAGATGCGCTCACCTTGTTGAAAAATAGAGATTTCGCGATTTTCTTCATTTCTTCTGTACTGATCTGTATCCCACTGGCATTTTATTACCAGAATGCCAACCCCTTCCTTTCGGAAGTGGGCTTACCCAATCCCACCGGCATGATGACCATCGGTCAGGTGTCTGAGGTATTGTTCCTTCTTTTGATGCCCTTATTCTTCCGTAAGTTTGGGCTGAAGACCACGCTGATCGTGGGAATGCTCGCTTGGGTGGTGCGCTACATCTTCTTTGCGTATGGCGACGCTGGCACAGGTACCTACCTACTGATTATCGGAATCGCACTTCATGGAATTTGCTACGATTTCTTCTTTGTTTCCGGACAGATTTACACGGACTCCAAGGCGGGTCCGAGGTACAAAAGCGCTGCACAAGGTCTCATCACACTGGCCACCTACGGGATTGGGATGTTGATAGGCTTTTGGATTGCCGGGATCGTTTCAGACGCCTACGCACATGCCAACGGACATGACTGGAAGTACATTTGGCTGATCCCTTCTGCCATTGCATTGGGAGTCACCATCTTATTTATCGTATTCTTCAAAGACCGGGACTTTGAAAAGGCTTCGGCAGACCGCAAAGCCGAAAGAAACATTGAAATAAAAAACAAGTTAAGTATGAAGTAGATGCTTGAAGCAACTTAATTACTGGAAAATACCGATAATCTCTTCGCATTTTTGCGGTAAAGGTATTTTATAAATATGTTTGTTGTCTTCAACAACGAAAACCTAAAATAAAAAAAGTTATATGGCGAATCAAAGTTATGATGCGATTGTCGTTGGCTCCGGCATAAGTGGCGGCTGGGCGGCAAAAGAGCTGACTGAAAAAGGATTAAAAGTACTTCTGTTGGAAAGAGGCCCTATGGTAGAGCATGTCAAAGACTATAAGACAGCTACCCTGAGCCCTTGGGAGGTGCCTCATCGGGGGAGAAGAACCGTCGAAATGCTGGAAAACCACCCAAATCTCCGACGAGATTATGTATTGAACGAGCTGAACCTGGACTGGTGGGCACACGAAGCAGATTCCCCGTATATAGAAAAAAAGCCATTTACCTGGTTTAGGGGATACCAAGTGGGCGGAAGGTCGCTACTTTGGGGCCGTCAGAGTTACCGCTGGGCGGATGAGGATTTTGAGGCTAACCTAAAGCAAGGTATTGCAGTAGATTGGCCCATCCGGTATAAGGACTTGGCACCTTGGTACAGTTATGTGGAAAAATTTGCCGGCATCGCCGGAAACAAAGACAACCTTCCTATCCTCCCTGACGGAGACTTCATGCCTCCCTTCCCGCTAAACTGCGTGGAAGAGGATGTGGCCAAGCGCATAAAAGACAAATTCAACGGGAACCGTGCCATGGTGCATGCCCGTGTCGCTAATATCACGCAGCCGCTGCCAGGTAGGCCTGGATGTCAGTACCGAAACAAATGCTCCTTAGGGTGTCCGTTTGGTGGATACTTCAGCACGCAGTCCTCTACCCTTCCAGCAGCCGAAGCGACGGGAAACCTAACATTGCGCCCTTGGTCCATCGTAAACCGGTTGGTTTATGACAAGGATACCAAGCGGGCTACCGGTGTAGAGATCGTAGACGGAGAGACCAACGAGGTCATCGAGTTTGATGCAAAAATCATCTTCCTATGTGCTTCTGCTCTTAACTCTGCCTCTATCCTAATGCGTTCTGCGACGGATGTATGGCCGGAAGGATTGGGCAGCAGCTCGGGAGAGTTGGGTCACAATGTGATGGACCACCACTTCCGCTTGGGAGCCAATGGACTCATCGAAGGCTACGATGACAAGTACTACTATGGACGACGACCCGGCGGGTTCTATATACCCAGATACCGTAACCTAGGTGGCGAAAAACGCGACTACGTGCGTGGCTTCGGTTATCAGGGCGGAGCGAGCCGTAGCGGATGGAGCAGAAATGTAGCCGAGCTACAATTTGGCGCACCACTGAAAAACGAACTGACCGAACCGGGACCATGGTCTATCGGCATGACAGCTTTTGGGGAAATCCTCCCTTACCACGAAAACACCGTGAAGCTGAGCAAAACCGAAAAAGACAAATGGGGCATGTATGTGCTCGAGATGGACGCAGAAATCAAGGAAAATGAAAAGAAAATGCGGGTGGACATGATGAACGATGCGGCAGAAATGCTGGAAGCTGCCGGCGTGAAAAATATCACCACGTACGACAACGGATACACTTTCGGACAGGGCATCCACGAAATGGGCACGGCCCGGATGGGCAGAGATCCCAAGACCTCTGTGCTAAACGGAAACAATCAGGTATGGGACGCTAAAAACGTCTTCGTCACAGACGGTGCAGCGATGACTTCAGCGGCAGCACAGAACCCCTCGCTTACCTACATGGCGATGACAGCGAGGGCTGCAAATTTTGCTGTAGAAGAACTCAAGAAAAGAAATTTGTAATCATTTAACGAAACGTACATGAGCAAGATAAATAGAAGAGACGCGCTCAAAAGCGTGGTGCTGATGATGGGAGGAACCATGGTCGGGGCCAACGTGATCTTGACCGGTTGTGCTCCTGAGGATAAAATCGAAGGCCTGGATTTTTCCAGCGCAGACCTCGCTTATATGGATGAAATCGGTGAAGCCATCATCCCCACTACGGACACGCCGGGGGCAAAAGCCGCCGGGATAGGGACTTTTATGGCCATGATGGTCAAAGACACCTACGACAAAGAACAGCAAGAGACGTTTATCAACGGCCTGAACAGTCTAAAGAGGGATTTCAAAGCAGATGTGGGCAAGGACTTTATGAAGGCAACTGTGGACGAACGTACCGCTTATCTCAATGAGCTCAACCGAAAAGCCATCGAGGAATTCAACAGCGGCAACAAGACCCCAGCCTACATCGGTATGCTGAAAGACCTCACGGTATTGGGTTATTTCACCTCTGAAATCGGTGCTACTCAAGCCTTGCGCTATGTGGAAACACCGGGTAAATACGACCCCTGCATGGACTACAAAAAAGGTGACCGAGCATGGGCAACCTAATTAGGATACCACTTGGATGACCCGAAAGCGGGATGAAATATGGCATTTCATCCCGCTTTTTCAACTACTGTTTACCGTTCATGGAGATGTTTTTGGATTTTTACGAGGAGTTTTGTATCATTAAAAAACAAACAAACCGCTAATAAGCCAATGAAATTACTCCTAACGCTCCTTCTATCAGTCACTTCTCTTTGGACCACGGTCACCCCCCCATCCGCTGATATCTTTTTGCGGACAGAGAAAGAGCCCGTTACCAATTTTGAGGACTTCGCTGTAAATAAAGAAATCCCAGATGAAATCAGGGACATCACCTTGGAGGCACTCTCCTTCTTCCCTGACTTGATGGATGTCAAAATTGATTTTCAGTTTAAACCCAATATCAACGGTTCGGTCATGCAGGCACAGCCGAAGGTATTTTCCGTGATTTTCAACAACAAGGATACCCGCGCATATAGGGTAAAAGTGAGCCGACACCTCGTTTTTGAAGATGGTTTTTTACCCATCGAGGAACTCCCAAGAGATGTACTATTGGGCTGGATAGGCCACGAACTGGGCCATATCATGGATTACCTGGACAGAAGTTCTACCAACCTGCTCCATTTCGGAGCCAAATACTTTTGCTCACCCAAATTTGTAACTCAAGCAGAAATCAACGCAGACACCTATGCCGTAGCAGCAGGGCTAGGCAATCAGATCATTACTCACAAACAGTATGTACTAAACCACGACATGCTGTCTGAGGAATATAAGGAAAAAATCAGAAGGCTCTACTTGTCTCCCTCCCAAATCATGACGATGATTGACGAAGACGACTACGAGCAGGTCAACTAGACAAATGTTTCTAGCCGAAAACCAAACCTTCCCCATGATTTTTGGGTATTAAACTAAGGGTTAGCTGAAAGGCTACGTTACCCTGAAATGACCCTTATCATGCCAAATATTCTGCCTTTTTTCCCGTTAAAATTAGTGGCTTTTCCCGGAGAAAAGCTAAACCTCCACATCTTTGAGCCCCGTTACAAACAGTTAATCGGTGACTGTCTCTTGCATGGCACCACCTTTGGGGTATGTGTTTACCTGGAAAAACTCACGATGTACGGCACGGAAGTCGGCATACTCGATATCTCAAAGACCTACGAAGACGGACGGATGGACATCAAAACGCTGGGCATAAAACCTTTTCGGATTCTCAGTTTCAACAATCCTCTAGCGGATAAACTATATGCAGGGGGAGAAGTTGAATTTTTAGCCGACGACCCTACAGGAGATGCCGAACAATCCCTACGCGATGAATTTACCGAACTGATGGGAGATATGCTGCGCATGCTTGGCTTAGAGGTGGACATAAGCAAGGAAGAACTGAGTGCGTACACCTTTTCCCATAAGATTGGGCTTAGCTTAGAAGAAGAGTTTAAGCTGCTGCTGATGAACAGCGAGGCCGCTCGTCTACGATTCCTAGTGCAGCACTTAAAAAAAGCCCTACCAATCTTGATTAAGATGGAAGATGCCAAACGTAAAATTCAAATGAACGGGCATTTCAAATACCTAGATCCCTTAAATTTTTGATAGGTTGTCCTTTCGTATGTAGGCTTTTCGATTGTTCCAGTTTACTTCGTACCAAATATCCACAGAAGAGGCAATTTTCACCCGATGCCCCACATCCACTTTACGAACTAAATTACCCGCAGCCGTGGGACTGTCCATAATCAACGTAGGACTACCGGTCACGATGGCCGTTTCAGGTGCATTTAGGAAATTGTTGCTAATAAGGCCCAAACTTAGACAAACAATCGCAGGCGCATAAAAAACTTTTCGCTTCTTGGGGTATGCGATTGCAAAGATGAGCATCAACAACGCAAAAAAGGTGAAAAACGCTGTGAGCTCCATCTTTACATCCAACAAGAACTTCATGAACTTTTCCTGATCGGACACTTCGTACCCGTATAGCGTCGTTTGACTGGTCAGCGATTTGATCTTGGTGATGACTTTTGGGTTTGGGTTGTAGTCGTAGTACTTGGAGAGATACGTGGTTGACTTGGCAAAATCCCCCATACCTTCCGAGATAAAGGCCATTTTCAGGAGCATTGCCGGAGAGTAACTGCCCTCCTCCTTTAGCAGGTGCTCGTAAATCACCAAAGCTTCCTTGTACTGTCTTCCAGCAAACAGCGAATCTGCTTTGCCAAGCGAAACCTCAGAAGCTTGACTTACAAAGGCATACAACAGACACAGAAAAAACACACCAATTTTTGCAATAATCCCTCGTTGTATATTTGGCATTTTAAAACAGTTCTATTAAATTTGCAGTCCAATTACGGGGGCAAAGAAATGAAAAGATCTCTAACCCGTGGCAAATATAGTAAATGATTCCGTAGCTCAGCTGGTAGAGCATAACACTTTTAATGTTAGGGTCCTGGGTTCGAGCCCCAGCGGGATCACATAAATAGAGAAGAACTGTTCAATCGAGCAGTTCTTTTTTGTTATACCATAACTGCCCAAAGGGCGAGAAGTTTATCCCGATGAACGTAGCTAAGCGAAACCTCCTGTTGAATTAGTCCAGTCGAAGAGACCAAAGGTCCGTTTTACGTCTAAAAAACAACGTACCACCCCGGTCTTGCACTAAGAGGCCAGCATTGTCTACCAACTTAGTGTAGGTCATAGAAACAGGATCTACCTTAAACAGCTCGCTCACATCCGTTCCATACACGTTACCGTCCTTATGCAACACCAAGAATGCACTTCGCCATACATGGCTGCCAAAGGGAGGATAGTCATAGAGCTGTTGCACCGATACGACCTCTCGGGCTTTCGGATCAAAGATAAACAAATGCCCATCTCCCATTCCCCAGATCGTTCCGTCCGGCATGCCTAGAAATCCCGTCAATGCTGCTGCTCCAGGCACGGGTGTTAGTTCAAAAAGCTTTTCACCGGATTCGGGATCCCAACCAAGCAACTTGGCCTCAGGAGTTTGGGGAGCTATCCCCAGACCTCCCGAAATGGTAGTACCCACGAGCACATAGTCTCCGGTATAAACCAGTCCGGAAATCGCCTGTTTTTCCACAGGTGAATCAAACAAATGCATCGTTTCTGTCCTCAGATCAAAACGAACCAGCGAACCACCCAGCTTCCCATATTCCGGTATGGTGCCAAACACGACCTGTTTCCTATCGGGTAGCACTGCATGGGCGAACGCCCTGCTCTGATTTTCAATTTGTCCAATAAAGGTCGGGGTTCCTTCCACCAGGTTCCAAGGATCCTTGGTGTGGTATTTATAAAATCGTCCCTTGGGATAGATCCCAAAAAAGATCCAATCATCCAGCACAGACATGCCCTCCGTTTGTTCCATTCCCGGCAAAAAGGTTGACTTTCGGGTTGCTGGATCAAACGCTGCATTACCTCCTGCCAGGTATCCTCCTGACCAGATCTTTCCGTCAGGCCCCAATTGCAGGGAATGGATAGGTATGGGCTGCCTTGGAACCTCCAGCTTTTGCCTGTCCAAGACCTTCTCTATGGGGTCGTAGGTAATCAGGTCTGCGTCCGAAGTCAGCAGGTAAATCAGGCCATCTGCACTATAGTAAAAAGCTTTTGCCGTTCCAATGTCCTCCGCCACCACTTCCGCGTGTTCAAAACTTCCATTGGGATCAAAGCGCTTCAGGTTCCCATTTTCCGTAAGAAATACCGATTCCCCTTCTGGTGATCCAGCAAGAGCCCACATATCGATATCTGCTATTTCCTGTTCAAAAAGGCCAGTTTTTAAATTGTATACCAAGGTGATACTACCGTTGTTTAATAGAACAAAAAGCCGGTCATTGCCATCCGAACCAGGAACGATCTCAAGTCCATAGACAAACTCAAATCCAGCATACTTCTCCGGCAAAAGTGTCCGTTTCTGCCCCGTTTGGGGGTCTATCTCAAACAAATGGGCCTTTGAGCCTACACCTGCGTACACCATTCCCGTTTTGGGGTAAAAAGCCAGGCTGCGGACGTAGTTCTCATTTTCCACTAACGGGCCCCTTGCCACATCGGAGAAACCGTCATCAGGGTGGTATCTAAACACCCTACAGCCTGGATACGTAGCCCCAAATACCTCTCCATTCTTACCGGCAGTGAGATTCCACAGGTAGGTCTCCCCCTCCAAGGCGATGCCCAGATCTGTAACCTCATGTGAACCGGGAACATGCGCAAAGAGGCTTCCATTTGCCCCTGGAGCATACAGGGTACCGTCAGTAGCCTGTGCCAAATCCCAAGCTCCGTCTGCTTCCGGAAGTGGCTGATCCAACACCAGCTGCCCTGTCTGCACATCGTAGCCCAACAGGTGGGCAGGCTCACCCCTTACGACAGTATAGACCAACAGCCTCTTATCCGATGCCTCGGCGAACACACTCCCCTGAATCATCGAGGCAAACAACTGTGGCCCGTGATTAGTAAATCGGGTGGTGTCAAGTTGGGCCATCAGATTGCTCCAACAGGAAAGAACAACTAGCAATGCGGTCAGTCCCTTTTGAAAGGTAACATACAGGTGGGGAAGAACTTTATCCATCATACTGATTGGCGGTATCAAACATCGCTCTGAAGACAATTGTATAAGCGTTCAACCTCTATGAACGGGAAACTCAAGAATCGGTGGCACTCGAAACTGAAAAAAATTTCGTCGGGCTCCAATTTCCAAAGCATGCACCAAGCAGTACTCTTTATCAAATGCAATACCCGTGCATGGCTTCTTTACGTAACTTTACCGATACTACTCAACTGTAAGAGGACAACAAGCCATGAACGAGTCCATCAGCCCAACAAATCGTATCTCCTGCTGTGAGCCCGAAAAGCCTATGCAGAAACCTGGGAAACCCGTTTACCTGAAATGGGAAGATTGGAAGCGGCCACTTTTCAGTCTGGTCTTGCTATTGGGAGCTATCCCTTTGGAAATTGCGGCTGGGGAATATTTTTTTTACGGATGGATTCGCCTGATCTGGTATGTTCTGGCCTATCTGCCCGTCGCATTCCCCGTGTTAAGCAGAGCTTGGGATTTGATTTGGAAAGGAGAAGTCTTTACCGAGTTTTTCCTGATGGGCATAGCTACATTAGGTGCTTTTGCCATAGGCGAGTATCCGGAAGCCGTAGCCGTGATGCTTTTTTACGCAGTGGGAGAGCTTTTTCAGGAAGCTGCTGTGAAGAAAGCCAAAGGCAATATCCAAGCATTATTGGACATGCGGCCCGACCAAGTAGCCGTTTGGAGGGAAGGAAAACTCCATGCTGTAGCTCCCGAACAGGTCAACCCCGGTGAGGTAGTCCGGTACAAAGCCGGAGAACGAGTTGCCCTGGATGGTCTCCTTCAAGGCGAAGGGGGACTGTTTAACACCGCTGCCCTGACAGGTGAAAGCCTTCCGCGAGCGATAAGACCGGAAGAGGAAGTATTGGCAGGCATGGTGATCCTGGATCGGGTGGTGGATATACGTGTCACCAAACCCTTTCAGGAAAGCGCCATCGCCCGTATTCTGAAACTGGTGCAGGGAGCATCGGCGCGCAAGGCCAAGACCGAACAGTTTATCCGAAAATTCGCCAAGGTATACACCCCCATGGTGACCTATTTGGCATTGGCCCTAGTGGTGGTTCCTTGGTTTTTCGTACCAGAGTATGACTTTTCTACCTGGCTATACCGCGCTTTGGTATTTCTGGTCATATCCTGCCCCTGTGCCTTGGTAATCTCCATCCCCTTAGGCTACTTTGGCGGAATAGGAGCGGCTTCCAAAAACGGTATCTTGTTCAAAGGCTCTAATTTCCTCGATTTAATGGCAAAGGTCAATACCGTGGTGATGGATAAAACGGGTACCCTGACCAAGGGTATCTTTGAGGTGGTGAAAACGGTTACTACCGGAGGATCTGACGACGAAAGCTGGAAATCGATGGCTGCAACACTGGAGCAAAGTTCCCTGCACCCGGTCGCTAGGTCGATCGTAGCCCATGTATCATCCGGTCCGATGGAAAACCTACCTGAAGTCACCGAGCAACTGGAGCTAGCCGGCATGGGCATCAGTGGAAAAGTAGGCCATCAAACGGTACTGGTAGGTAATCACCCGTGGATGCAGCAGCACCACGTAGGGGGAGTAAATGATACGGTAGATCCTGGGACCTCTACCATCCACGTAGCAATCAACGGCATACACCAAGGGTATTTTTTGATTGCAGACACACTGAAAGCGGATGCAAAAACAGCCATTACCGATATGAAAAGGTGGGGCGTTCAGGAGTTTTTTATATTGTCCGGAGATCGGCAGGAAGTCACCGATTCGGTAGCAAAAGAGCTGGGTATCCCCCAAGCATTTGGTGGACTGTTACCGGAACAAAAAGCAGACAAGCTCACTTCGATCCAATCCGAACCCGGTAGAATCGTGGCTTTTGTGGGGGATGGGATCAACGACGCACCCGTACTGGCGCTTGCAGACATTGGGATTGCCATGGGTGGTCTGGGAAGTGACGCAGCCATCGAAACAGCGGATGTGGTCATACAGACCGATCAACCCTCCAAGATCGCCAAGGCGATCCAAATCAGCAGGTTCACCCGAAAAGTTGTTTGGCAAAACATCCTTTTGGCCTTTGGCGTGAAGCTGACCGTACTGATACTGGGGGCCTCCGGTATGGCAAGTATGTGGGAAGCGGTATTTGCCGATGTGGGCGTCGCCTTATTGGCCATTCTAAATGCCGTTCGCATCCAATATCGCTAACTGCAGACTGCTTAGGGCTTTACCATCAACCAAAGCTCCGCCACCTGCGATCCGCGTTCCCCTTCGCCACAGGTCCAGCTAAAGGTAATCTCCCCATCCTGGTAGGCGCTTTTCGGTAGGTCAAATTCAAAGATAGGCTGGTGCCCCGTTTGGATGAAATCATGGACCTCCAGCCCCCCGTCCACTTCCAGTCGCATTTTTGACCGAAACCTTCCGGTGTAAGCTACACGGAGCGTATAATCCAAATCGGGGTTGAGCTGATCGTATCGTATCTTAAGTGGTGTATCATACAGCGTATTTACCTGCATCATCCAGGCTTGGGGCGCAGCAGTACCTTCAAAACCCACGGCTTTCACCTCATGCACCCACTCCACGCCGATCAGGCCCACACCAAAGCTGATCCTAGGGCGGTAAAGACTGCCCGGATCTTCTTCCCACGATTTGTCAAACACGACCCGCTTCCAGCTCTTCGGATGGCCAAAGTTATCGTAAAAACCACCCGGCCCCGGATTGGTTCTATTTACCACAGCATGCAGGGCACTTTGCCAATCGGCACCTTCCCCCATATCCCGAATAGCCCGCAAATTATCCATCAACCAGGGAGCATCGTTTAGAACCGCATCGAGGTTGTCGATGAAATTCCCTCTGCCCGATGCGGCTCCGTGCGGATCGATGGTCAGTTGAGCACCAATGCTCTCGTAGAGAGCGTCCGCGAGTTCCAAACACCGGGCCCGCCACGGGGCAGCCGGCTCCTCGGTCAAACTTTGCTCCAATACAGCTAACGCCTGCGAAAGCCCAGCCAGCTCACCTTCCTCCAATGCCTGGCGCATAAAGTCCCTGGCCTTGTGTTCCGCAGCCGTTTGCAGGGCCAGCTTACGTTGCACATAGGCATCGTAATAGGCCCTGATCAATCCCATTTGGAACCTGAAATTTTGCCTCATCGCTGCATCTGCCCGCTGTTCCATCTCCTGCCATACTTGTAGGCTCACCGGTACCTGCATATTGGTCAGCAGGGGGCCACGCATATTCTCTTCCTGTAATAGCAGCCCCTGAGAAATCCCCTCCACCCATTCCGGGCCAAAAAAGAAGCGTGCATAATCCCGAAGGGTCTCGATCACCGGTCTATCCGGGTCCCAGTCCTGATCGGTCCATACAAATTTATTTACGTCGTCGTTGGTTCCCTCGGAATAGCTCAAGCTTCCGTCAGCGTACGCTGCCAGTGCATTGTGAATGGATTTTTGATCCCCTGGTCTGGGATTGATGCATTCCCTGCCAAGCGTCATGGACAGTGCCAGGTCCCACTCGGGTATGGGATATTGGGAACTAAGACTATGGGTGATGTCTGGGTACCGGCGGATGGGAATTCCGGCCTTTACCCGCTGCCGTAACTCGGGGAGGGGAATTTTCACCCAAGGTCCAAACACCACACCTCCCAGCCACTCGTATTCCTGATTGACATGAAAAAAGAATCGGTCAAACCACGCCTGGGTCGGACGAAATACCTGAGGAGAAACCCAAACCTTTGCATTTGGATGGTATTCCCGCAGTACTTTGGCAGACTCCTCCAGCCACCAAAAGAGTTCGTCCGGCTCCAATTCTCCGGGGTCTCCACCCGGCACGAACAGGTGATCGAGGCGTGGCACGGAGGAAAACACCTCGTGCCGTTCCCGTAATTCCACCTCTATGGAATCGGGATGGGCATAGTCCTCACCCATATTGGGATACCACATCCAAACGTCCATATCCAATTGATCGGCAATGCGGGATTGATGCCCGATCATCTCGATCGCAGGAAGTTGCATGTGTCGGCTGCTGAAGTCATCGTCTGTCCTAGGAGGCACTATCTCAATGCTGTTGGCTCCAAACAACGCCAACTCCCGAATGTATTGCTCAAACATGGTCACCGAAAAGGCATCGTAGGAATTGGTTTTGGGTCGGTAGCCGAGCTGATGGCCGCGGATGGGATAGGTAGGAGAAGAAGCCAAAGCAACTGATTCGGGGACGTCCAATACACCCTCTCCCCAATTCATTTTTCGTAAAAGCCAACCGATACCGTAAAGTACTCCCCGCTCATCCGCTCCTACGATGTACACGATACGCTTTTTCGTATCTATCTGGAGGCTATAGCCTTCCGAAGCCAAAACCGGTGTCGCATCGATCAGGGGTCGGTAGGAAGCGGGTAGTTGATCTCCCTGGCCCTGTATACCCAAAACGATGGCGGACCGACCAGGTGCAGCAGCCCGATCCTGAAGGCCCAACCCTTTTCCCGTACGCTTTTGCACCTCCTCCCGTAGTACCTCAGCAAAAAAGGTCAGCCGGGAACTGCTTTGTCGAGGAACAATCACGACCGCATCCGTCAAATCCACGGCGGCAACTACAGAAAAGGAACTAAGTTGGATCAGAAAAACTACTAGCAATCGGGAGAATACGCTCATGTCAACGGAAATTAATTGGCTAACGTAATACGCATTTTGCCCCAAAAGGACCATTTACAGGCGCAATTCGTACCAGCAAAGGACAAAACACTCAGCAGATGCCTAAAACCATCGATTCGATGCCTGCCGCTCACGCTACGTAGCTTTCAGAAAATAGGCACCATGTACTTCGTCAGCTTGCATTGAGGAAGTTTGGATAAGTTTGGACCGTCTAGGGCATTTGCCTTTCGGTTACGCAACAAAATAAATACATTGCAGCAAATACACATCAAACCAACCTACTTATGAACGAAGGATTCAGATTCACGTGCCTTTTTTTGATTTTTACGGTCTTTTTTGGAGTGCAGACTTTCAGAACGCAGGCCCAAAGTACCCATGTTTTCACGGAAGGCCTGGCCATACAGAATCAACACCGCTATGGGCGGGAAGTGATCTTCACGGATCAGGTGGCCTTCCAACTGGCCAACGGAGCCTTTGAGAACCCCACAGAAAATGGAAAGGTATCCTCAGATTCCGAAGACACTTGGCAAGTCGTCCGCACCGATGATAGCGGTCGTTTTCGGGGCAGGCTTCGGGCAGGCTACCTTTACCTGACCTACGAATCAACCAAAAAACAAACGGCGCTCCTGCGAATGAGTGGCGCGAGCATGTGTTACGTCAACGGAGTCCCCAGAGGGGGTGATATCTACGGAGATGGCTGGCTTTACCTTCCCGTACCCTTAGAAAAAGGCAAAAACGAAATCTTGGCCCGTTTTACCGGACTATGGTCGGGCATTTCGGCGGAGCTAATTTTGGATGCCAGTCCCGTTCTGTTAAAAACAGCGGATGCCACGCTTCCCGACATCGTGTTGGGGCAGCCGGGCAACGATCGGCTTATCGGAGCCGTGGTGGTGGTGAATGCCACTTCAAAAACCATCACCGATGGAAAGATGGAGGTGATCCTAAACGGAACTGTAGCCACGTCTAGCCTTCCCAGTATTCCCCCGATGAGCATCCGAAAAGTGGGGTTTGACATCAACGCGGCAAGCGTCTCCGCCAAAGGAGAATATAATGCCACCCTAAACCTTCACCTTGGCAACAAAAAAGCCGACAGCCAACAAATCACCTTGTTCGGAAGAGAAGCTACCGAACACTACAAACAAACCTTTATCAGCGAAATTGACGGCAGCGTGCAGTACTACGGTGTAGCCCCCCAAGTAGGGGGCAGCAAAGCAGGTTCCGCCCTGTTTCTTTCGGTGCATGGAGCAGGCGTAGAAGGCATCGGACAGGCAAGGGCCTACAAACCCAAGACCTGGGGCACCTTGGTGGCCCCTACCAACCGACGTCCCAGAGGGTTTAACTGGGAAGACTGGGGCCGTATCGACGCCATGGAGGTGCTGGCAATTGCCGAAGAAAAATTCCGGCCAAATCCTTCAAAAATCTACCTCACCGGGCACTCCATGGGCGGGCATGGCACCTGGTACCTGGGTGCTACCTTTGCAGGCAAATGGGCCGCCATCGCCCCGTGTGCAGGCTACCCCACCCTTATGGGCTATGGATCTGCCGATGGCAAAATCCCCGAAGAAACCGACCACCCTACCGAAAAGCTACTGCTGAGGGCCAGTAATCCCAGCAATGTAATCCAGTTGGCGAAAAACTACACCGCAGCAGGAGTTTACATCCACCACGGTGACAGCGACCGGGTCGTATCCGTCGATTATGCCAGACAGATGAGGCAGATACTTGGGGAGTTTCACCCCGATTTCAGCTACTACGAATACCCGGGTGGCAGCCATTGGTTTGGGGATGAAAGCGTGGACTGGAAGCCGCTGTTTGACTATTTCGAATGGCACGAGACGCCGCACGATACCGTGGTTCACCGGGTAGAATTTTCAACCGCAAACACGGCCGTCTCTTCCCAAAGCCGCTGGGTGCATATCCTCCAGCAGACAGAACCTTTGAATTACTCACGGGTAAACTTGCTCCGAAATGTAAAATCGCGATCCATCAGCGGCAGCACTGAAAACATCCAACACCTCGGTTTAGAGACCTCCTCCTTTGCTACGGGGGCAGAAATAACCCTTTCCTTAGATAACCAGCCCGAGATAACTTGGAAAAACGACGGTTCCGGTATGCTCTACCTGAAAAATTCAGAAGGTAAATGGGAGATCAGCGAAGTCCCCAATCTTTCAGACAAAGGCACTGTGCGCAACGGTACCTTTAAGGAGCCTTTTAATAATCGGATGGTATATGTCTACGGTACTTCCGGCAACAAGGCAGAAAACGAGTGGGCCTATAACAAAGCGCGCTTTGATGCAGAGATGTGGTATTACCGGGGGAATGGAGCCGTAGATATCGTTTCGGATAGGGAGTTTGACTTGGTAAAACACGGTGACCGGGGAATAATCATCTATGGTAATGCCGATACCAACCGAGCTTGGAGGACCCTGCTGACAGCGAGTCCCATCCAAGTCTCCCGCAACCGGATACAGCTTGGCAGTGACGTGATGGATGGTGCCGATCTAGGAGCCTACTTTATGGTACCCCGAGCAGATAATCCAAGCTTGGGCGTAGCCGTCATAAGCGGGACCGGGCTTGCCGGCCTTCATGCGGCCAATGCCAACCAGTATTTTGCAGGTGGAAGCGGCTTCCCGGATTATGTGATTTTTACGGCGGATCTACCGATAAACGGGGTTGATGCGATAAAGGCTACCGGGTTCTACCAAAATGACTGGAGTTTGCCTGCCGTGAAATAAACCTATCATGTAAAGGGATTGCATAGGGCGCCCCGAAGGGAATCGCTCTATGCAATCTTTTCATTTTTATTGTATCACAGACTCGTTCATATCAATTCTACAATTGCTTTTAAGATGCTACTGACTTGTTGAGTGTCCATTTTGGAAAGGATTGACAACGCAATGTAGGTAGGGTAAAAAAAGGTGTAGTGGATACTACACGAGTCGGAGAATCACGAAGCGTTGGGCAGTCTTCTATTTATCGAATAACATGAAAATACGCTGGTATTCGAGGGGCGTTAGCCCTGATATCTTAGTAGAAAGTCAATGACGTGTAAAAAGAGAGGGGCGTAGCCCTGAAATCACTTTACTGCGGAAATAGAAAAACAAATCGCATAAGCTTTGGCACCGAATATTCGTAGCAACCACGTTGTTGTTTGGAGGAATATTCCCTATTTCAGACTAGAGCTTCTTTATAGACATACCAGACGGTTTTGGAAACCGAACAATTTGAGTATCTTGCATATACCTTGCTTTTTATATTTATTATAACCCAGTGCTAGATTTGGTTTCAGGCTACCCATATACCCCATTGGCAGTGCGGTCTAGGTCGGGTATTTTAAACTATTGGGGGTATGTCGTCGGAATTCTTTTTTTCATCCTTCTCGGGAGCTGTAAGCAAGAAACCAAATCCGACACTGGCTTGGAAATGATATCGGTGGACCTTTCCCAGTTACGAACTGGGAAGTTGTCGGAATTCTTCAAGCCCGAAATTGAATATATCTGGCTGAAGGATGATACGGAGGATGCGCATCTTTATGCGGGATTACATCAAATACATTTCTATCAAAATAGGATTTATACGCTGGATATTTTTGGATGTACCTGTATCCACATTTTCGACAGGTCAGGTAACTATTTGTCAAAGATCAAATCCTATGGGGAAGGTCCCGGCCAATACTTGGACTTTGATGCTGCCGCCTTTGTAGACGGGGAGCTGGTTTTGCTGGGTATACATCCCCGTAAAATAATGTGGTTCAGTTTGGAAGGTGAATATCTACGTGAGGTTTCTTTTCGTGAACAGCTTGGTCCGGGTGTTTTCTCAGAACGTGACCAACGCTATTACTTGTATACCCCTACCCGAGAACCAGGAGCATACTTTGTGAAAAGCTTCGACAAATCACTCAAGGATACCCTAAACTATTTCCCCTACGATCCGGAGAAGCTGTATGGACATTTCTCTGGAAGGGATTTTTTTCAGAAAAGTCATGAAAACCTCTATTATGGAATGGCCTATTCGGATACGATCTATCAGATCGACGAAGGGGTTTTTGTTCCAAAGCTCGTGTTTGACTTTGGGAAATATGCGCAAGATTTGGAGGAGGTAAAGAGTCTAGAGGGTACTGAGAAAGCACTGGATTTTATCAATAATTGGGCTAAGTTGTATTTCCGAGGCCAATACCTCATTTCCGAAAAGCAGCTTTACACCATGCTCGTATATGAAAAAACCGGAATAAACGTATTCTTTGATCGGGAACATCAGCAAACCCACGTAATAAAGGACCGAATTGTTGACGATATAGACGGAGTATTCGATCCCCATTATATTATATATACTTTCGAGCCGGGAAAAGTAGGTATAAAAGTTCCGGGCAGGGATTTATATAAAACACTGTTGGAGAAAAAAGAACGTATGAGCCAAAGCGATTATGAAAACTGGATCAACACCAATGGTAGAAATTTTGCGGAAATAGCGACTGAAGCACGGGAATCAGAAAACCCCGTGCTGATTGTGTATACTATGAAGCATTAATTTCGCTGTATTCCATTGGAGGGTAACGGATAGAATTCTTTCATCGCAATCAAATCATACAAGTCGGCTTCTACTGGCGTCAAAATTTTCTAGCTGTGCTTTACGACTTGTTCTATAACCACGTAGTTTTCGATTTGAATGATGTTTACTTAGATTCCTTTCAGCGTTTTGGGGCTCCTTGAAGTGTGGAATACCCGGGAAATTATGACTTTATCCTTAGTGGTTCGGTATATGATTTTGTAACTCCAAACTAATAGGAATCTATATTCGAACTTTTTATGGGTTAAAAGAGGCTCGATTGTACCCATTTGTGGTTGGCTTTCTAGCAGCCCAGTAGTCAGAAGGATTTGTCCACGAACAGTGTCGGCGTAAAACAAATTATGGCTCGTTCAAATTGCCCGGAAGCCTTTTTTAGTCCAGATTATTTGAGCCATTCTTTAGATCGTTCTTCTACCTCTTTTTGAGTTAATATTTCTCCCTTCTCGACCTGTTCTTCAGACTCATCAATATCAGCCAATAAAGACAGTTGTTCATATAGGTCTTCCAAGGTCGAATCCTCAGTCAGCCTGTCGGCTATTTGATTTAGATACGCTTTTAGTTTTACCGCTTTCATACTCGAATATAACAACTCTTTTTAACACTGGCCCAATACCTAACCAAAGTATATCGATTCCCCTTAATTTTTTATTCTCTTTGCTGAGTTGGGCAGGAATGGCATTCCAAACCATCCGTATCCTAGGTACATTACACTTTTTCAAAGGAAAATATGCGGATAAGCACATTTATTCAAAGGAAAAAATGTCCTACTTGACATTTTATTAAAACGAAAACCATGGTGCTTTTCCGATAGTGCATACCTAGTGGCTAGGAAAATGCCAAAAAGATCAAATTAGCGTCTAAATAGCTATTGATCAACAGCCCCCACAAATTCCCTGAAATTCTACTTGGAAACCACCTCCACGGCGGCGTTATAGGTGTTTACAAAAATAGATGGAATGTTCACCTTGGCTTTAGGATTCCATTTGAATTCAAAAGGATGGTTTCACCCTCAAACAGCTTTTCCGTTATCTGACTTTTCAGGCTTCTCCCAATCAGAAAAGTTATGTATTCACCAAATATGCAGCTTTTTGGTGAATTCATTCACTAAAAGTACGGCATTTTGGTGAATGGGAGTGTTCCGAGCTTATCGAATTAACAGACCTCTTTCCTCATTTTCAAAACTTCCTCGACCCCTGCTGTTCGGTATTTGCAATGCCGAACCCAGATAAATAGGGTTTGCAGCCCTACTGCCGAATAAACCGGTTTTTAAAGTCATCAATCAGAATTTCTCAACACTCCAAAAATAATTGTGATCATTTTCCCGGATCTTAATTTTAAAATCATAAATCATAAATCTGAATTAAAGACTCGAATGAAGATTGGTCTCCTGTTCCATTATTTCTCCCTTTTAGTAACCTGGCAAAATTCCAGCAAAGAATAATTCCTCACCCCTCTTTCAGCGGATAACCTTCTTTAACACGGGAAAAAACAACCCATTGGCGGCTTTACAGGTTTCCTCGAAACTACAAGTCCCCATGATATTGAAAATGTCTATCAATTATCTGCATGTGGATGGAGGGTTACTGTCTGCCGCAGAAGCCAGGGTTGAAAAACAGAATTCATAAGAATCGAAAGACCTTAAATCTTTGGCTGAAATTTCCCTGATGGTTGCCAATTCAATTTGTATCTAGATATTTTTGGAAATTTTTCTATTTTTTTAGGAAATTTTTCCTTAACTTTCTAATCTTACTAATGTCAGTCTTATGAAAAGCAAAGTAATTCAAAAAATAGACTTAAATAAAGACCCTATCAGTAACTATAACTTGGTACTCCAAGCCCAAAAGGGGGTCGACGCTGAAACGGCCTTCGAAATTTCAGCCTCACTGCTAATGCCGGAGGAAGATCTTTCTTTTATTCTTCACTTGTCCACCAAGACTTTGAAGAATTATCAAAAGGCCGAGAAATCCCTTAACCCAATAGTTAGTGAACAGGTATTAAAGCTAAATGAGCTCCGAAAAAAAGGAGAACAGGTTTTTGGTTCTGTTGAGGCCTTCAATAATTGGCTAAAGAAGCCCGCTATCGGATTGGATCATGCTATACCCTATGAATTTTTGCAAACCAGTGGAGGTATAGATTTAGTAATAGAAGAATTGGATACGATTGCTTACGGTGATTTTTCATAGAATGCTGGTTTTTCGTATTTGTTTGGAAAAATATGCGCATAACCTTATCGCCTCCGGCAAATCCAATAGGTGGAATCTATCTGGGAATTTTGTGATTTACACGTCATCCAACAGGGCTCTGGCTTGTCTTGAAAATGTGGTCCACAGAAGCAGTGAGGGGCTCAACAGTCTTTTTAAGGTGATGGTAATTCAAATTGATGATGAAGTCCAAATCAAAGAAATCCCAGTTGAGTCTTTACCCGACAATTGGCACAAAAAAGCATCCTACCCTTCGTGCCAAAAAATTGGGGATGACTGGTATAGAGAAGGAAAAACAGCTGTCTTGGGAGTACCGTCATCCATTATACCGATGGAAAAAGTTTACATTATTAATACCCGTCATCCGGATTTTTTAAACAATAAAATCCGATTGATGTCCACTGAGGAATTTGTTTTTAGTCCAAAGATCAAATCAGAGGACCCGGATACTATGGATTAAAGATTCCCGCTGTTCGGTATTTGCCATGCCGAACCCAGTTAAATAGGGTTTGCAACCCTACTGCCGTAATCCCAATTGGTTAAACCATCAATCATAATCCCTCTCCTCTTGAAAACTATATTTAATTAGACTCCCAAATTAAATCTCTCAACCAACGCTTAAAATCATAAATCTATACTAAGCCGCAAAAAGCCCAGTTCATCTTCCATATTCTCAAAAATCCAGATGGCTCCGTCCTTGACAAAATAAGTACCTGGAACCTTATTTAATTCAGGTATCCTGGATTCCCCCAACATCTCCAGGTTTTTGTCAAACACTGTCAGAAAAATAGTACTGCTGTTGCTGGACCTGGAATAGTGACCATTTTCCTCAACTATTTCCATATCTGTCTGGTAGGAAAAACGGTAATAGCGTTCATTGATTTTATCCCAAAAAAGCCTCTCGAATTCAATCTCCGCTAATGAAGTTGCATAGATGCGGTAAAGGGCCTCATCACTTTCTACCTGTTTGGGATAGTAAGGCGTTTTTTGGTTGGGCGTTAATCGACTTTCATAGGTTTTCAACAGCAAACTATCTTTCTCAGGAAGGTATACGTACAATTCATTGAATACATTATTACTGATTACAATGCTTTCTCCTTCCGTTTGAAGTAATACTTGGGAACCTAGGAAACCAATAATTTCACCCCCACTGAATTGTGTCACACGGTAATCATCCAGCTTATCAAATGCTGGAAGGTCAAATTCCGCGAGTTTAGATTCATCCATATCCACCTTCATCAATTGCAGGAACTTTGCACTCCAATCCGTTAAAAAACCTAAATATTGGTTACTATCACCAGTAATTATTGATTTAATGCGAAAACGATTCCCTCCATCCAAAATACCTGACTGGTCCAGTACCTGCTGAATGCTTACTTCGGTTAATTTCTCCCCTTCCAAATTAAAGATTGCTGCATGCTTCAACGAGCCGGCTACCAGGATACTGTCTCCCCCCAATAGAAAAAAAGGTGTAAAAAAAGGGCCAGTACCCTGAGGCCCCTCCTTTTCAAAAGCAATTTTTTTAACCAATTTCAATTCATCCAGGTCTATTTTTTCAAGCGCATGGTCTTTGGGGTTGTAGTTGTATAGAAACCTTTCGTCTGCGGACAATTCAGCGTTCCCCAAATTCGCCCGGAGGTAAAGGATTTCATCTCCCGGGTCGACCAAAACGGTGTCCAAAGTGAAATACAGTTGACGTTGTTGCCCGAGGTTTCCTTTTTCAGGACTCCCGCAGGCGGCGATCAAAAAAATGATAAAAAAACAAAATTTGGTCATGATCAGGGGTTTAGAAAGTAATTTAAAGACTTAAAATTAAATTTCCATATAGATAGGAATTTTTAATTCCCCACTGACCCTGCTGTTCGGCATTTGCCATGCCGAACCCAGATAAACAGGGTTTGCAACCCTACTGCCTAAACCCCGTTGGTAAAACCATCAATCATAATCCCTCAACATGCTAAAAAACAACTGTGCTAAGATTCCCAGGTTAAATCTAGCAACCAACGTTTAGGATCTTAAATCCTAAACCGTAAACTAAATTTTAGAATTTAACCTTATATTTATGATAAAAAAAAGCTTCCCACATGGAAATCAAGTTTCAGACCAAAGAAGAAAGTAATCGGGAGCAGCGGGAAGCATTTCTTCGGCTGCTACCTAAAGAGCGTTTTTATAGGTTTTTAGATCTTTGTGAAAGCCTGAAGAAATTTCCTGTCAAAACAACCCATAAAGCCCCTACTGACAACTTTGTAATTGAAATCAAAACCCATGACAAAAATCTGGAAAGAGAACATTGATGCCTTTTTAATTGAAGCATCAAAGGAAGGGGTAAAGATGCTTTTGGTAGGGGGCGGTGCGGTCAATTTTCACGGTTATCAAAGACACTCCGCAGATGTGGATTTTTGGATTGGAAAAAGCTTTGATGAAGCCTTTGCTGAAAGTGAAAAAGTGGAAATAAGAGAACATGGAGTGTTTAAATGGAATGTACTCAACTTACGTGACCTGCTTGAAAGTAAAAGAAGAGCAGCCAGACCTAAAGATTTGCTGGATATCTTGGAACTGAAATCAATTCATGGGATGAAATGATTTAATGCATAGAAGAAATTTTTAGCTTAACCGCATTATATACCCGCTGTTCGGCATTTGCAATGCAGAACCCAGATAAATAGGGTTTGCAACCCTACTGCCGAAATCCCAATTGGTTAAACCATCAATCATAATCCCTCCATTATTTCTCCTTTCTAAAATTGACGAATTTCTACGTGAAGCTTAGAATGTACAACCAACTTGCCAAATCAAAAAATTTTATTACTTTTATGCTACATCCTCAAAACCTACACCATGCGCATTTCTTTTTTTCTTGCGTTAGCAATTTCTATATTGTTTTCTTGCGGCAAAGACTCCGATCGAAGTACCACAGGATCCTCCCAACTGACCTTTACCGTCGATACCGTCTGGGTAGATCCTGGGGACGAGATCATTTTCCTTCGGGACAACCTCTTTCTCTCCGACCTATCCCCTGACGGAAGCTACCTCATCAACTTTGACCGCGCAAACCTAGTGGCCGAACGCATCAACCTGAACGATCTCAGGTTGGAAAAGAAAATCCAGTTTGAGAAAGATGGGCCAAATGCCCTCCCCATCTATTTCGGAGGCTTCAACATCATGCCCAATGAGCAGCTGCTGGTGTGGAACTACCGGTATTACAAGCTTTTCGACCAAAACACCCAGATGGTAAAGGATTTGGGCCTCGAAAAAATTGCCGCTGAGTTCCTGTCTGGTTCCGACTGCTATCCGATCGGACTATTTGAAGATCAAAAAAACGAGAACCGATTAATAGGAGTGTTTATAAAATGGGCAGAAAGAAGTTATTTCATCCTGGATTTTGACCTAACCGCCCAAACCTTTACGAAAACGGAGCTTCCGGAACTGAACCCGCTCCAAAGGTTCTCGGTGGAGATCCTGCATGACGGCAACTTTGCGGGTGCCTACGGCGTCGCAGTCCGGGCATTGACCACGGGAAAGCAACTGCTCGTCACAAACAATTCACTCAACGAAGTGCTCGTATACGACTTGGAGGCCGATAGCACCTTTACCAAGGCTTGGGACAGTGACCTGTTGGGTAAAGGCAAAAGTTACCTTCCCCCGAAAGAGGTCGAAAACTCCTCCGGTCAGATAGAAGATATCATCCGAAAAATCAAAGAAGACATCGTTTTTGAAAGCTTTTTTTGGGATGAGGACCAGAATCGCTTTTACCGCTTCGCCTCCAGCGAGCACTTTTCGGATGAAAAAGACGAATACGGAAGGTACGTGCCAACAGGTGCAGACGTTTACCTCAGTATTTTCGACGAAAGCCTCAACCTACTCGCCGAAGCGCTGATTCCCCAACTGAATGCTACCCCAAAGAAGCACTTCCTAAAAGACGGCAAAATCTGGATCTTCGAAAACATCGCCGACGAACTGGCCTTTATCCGGCTAATGGTTGAGTAAGAGGACCCGGTAGGTGTAGGGGGTGTAGGATGCGTTGTTGTTGAATCTTGGAAATTGTTGGATTGGAGAGATTGTCGAATCGTCGAACTGTTGAACAGTGGAGGATTCGTCCTCAATACCGAAGGGAAGGCATGACCCCGGCGGGGTCAAATATCAGTAGCCCCGGGTGCCAACCCGGGGTAAGTGATGATGCGGTTAACATTTAGCCCACTAGCGAAAAGCCCCTGCAAAAAAGCCCTGATTGATGCAATGATCTATCAGGGCTTTTTGCTAGTGGCTGTTGACTGACATCCTCCGGGTGAAGCGGCGGCTAGGTGGAATTGTAGGCTGGTCGATG
>NZ_JAFIEU010000032.1 GCF_020832325.1 Lunatimonas sp. | reverse complement strand
GGCAAGCAGGATATGTGTTCTTATCAGATTACTACCAAAAGGTTAGAGTCAAAACTTAAAGAACCGCCCTGTACCGAACGGTACGCAGGGTGGTGTGAGAGGACAGATAGGGAACTAATCCCTATCTTCCTACTCGATTGGGATAGACCCATTGTTTCTTTCATTATCGTATTCACTAGTCAGCATATGAAAATCAGTATTCTAGGGTTGGGGTGGATTGGAGAGCCACTATATGCCGCACTCGAGGGAAGCGGCCACGACGTGATTGGCTCCACCACCAGTGAAGAAAAAAGACTTAATTTTCAGCGTAAAGGAATGAATGCCTGTCTTTTTGAATTGGATCCTGATCCACGAGGAGATGGGTTTGAGGCGCTTTTTGAAGCGGATATTTTGTATATCAACATTCCACCTTCCAGAAGAACGCGACCCGATTCCTTTCATCCTGAGCAGGTGGCACAGATTCATGCATTGGCTCAGCAGGGTAATGTAAAGCAGGTCATTTACATCAGTGCAACATCGGTATACCCTAGCAAAAATCAGGTAGCGAAAGAAACCGATTTGCTCACGGATACCACGACGGGTAACCCGGCTCTGTTTCATGCGGAGCAGCTGTTGTCGCGAGCATGGGGCAGGGATCTTACGATCCTTCGGTTTGGGGGATTGCTTGGAGACGAACGTATCCCCGGAAGGTACTTTTCCGGAAAGACCAACGTAGTAGGGCACGCACCTGCAAATTACATCTACCGAACCGATGCCGTTCGTGCGGTGCAATGGGTAATCGAACAGAGCCTTTGGGGCGAAGTATTCAACGTCGTAGCTCCACAGCATCCGAGAAAGGCAGCCATATACGAATCCAATGCAAGGGAGTTGGGCTTTGCACCTCCAGCAAGCTATGCATCGGAAAAGGAGTCTTGGAAGCAAATTTCAACACAGAAATTTCTGGAAACGGGTTTTCAATTCGAGTACCCTGACCCTCTGAACTTTCCTTATCGTAGATAATCTAAAAAATATCGCGCTTTTTTTTCAAAATGGAGGGGTTTTGGACTGTGTGTTCCAAACCAAGTATTTCATATTGCAACATGCCTGATCAAAATCAATGAATAATGGATGAATGCAAAATAAAAAATGGCAACCTAAAATAATTTATGCTGATTATCAGATATATGCGTATATTCGTATAAGCGGTTTTTAAAGAAAAGCAAATTTATATAGCTTTGTAAAGCTGAAATTAACAAACAATGGATAAATATTCGTACATCTCCAATGCCCATGTAGCTTATATAGACGAACTATATGAGGATTACAAGAAGAATCCGGACGCGATAGACCCGAGTTGGAAGGCCTTTTTCGATGGTTTTGATTTTGCCATCACCAAGTATGGCGAAGACGAGCAAGGTGGGGCTGAGGTTTCCTTATCCGCTTCAAGTGCTGCCGTGAATGGAAATTTGGCAACGAAGGGTTCCATCATGGACATGGAGGAGCTGCCTAAGGAAATCAAGGTCAGGGCTTTCATTCATGCGTATAGGTCCCGCGGCCACCTACGTTCAAAAACCAATCCGGTCAGAGAGCGTAGAGACCGAAGGGCCTTATTGGATCTGGGTGACTTTGGATTGGATGCTTCGGATTTGGACAAGGAGTTTCAGGCCGGTAATGAGATCGGAATAGGCAATGCCAAGCTAAGTAAGATTATCGAGTCCCTCAAGACTATCTACGAGGGTAGCATGGGCTTTGAGTACATGTATATCCGTGATCCAGAGATTTTGGATTGGTTCAGGATCAAGATCGAAAAGGAAGCATTGGAGTTTAATCCGCCAATTGAAGAAAAAAAGCGTATTCTGGCCAAGCTGAACGAGGCGGTGGTTTTTGAGAATTTTTTACATACCAAGTATCTTGGGCAGAAGCGATTTTCCTTGGAAGGCGGAGAGAGTACCATTCCGTTTTTGGACGCCATGATCAACAAAGGTGCCGAGATGGGTGTGGAGGAAGTGATGATCGGTATGGCCCATCGGGGCAGATTAAATGTACTGGCTAATATCATGGGCAAGACCTACGAGCAGATCTTTTCCGAGTTTGAAGGAACTGCAAAGCCTGACCTGACCATGGGCGATGGGGATGTGAAGTACCACATGGGATTTTCCAGTGAAGTTCCAACTACCAGCGATAAGCTGATGATTTTGAAATTGGCTCCCAACCCGTCCCACTTGGAGGCTGTAAATCCGGTTGTAGAAGGGTTTGTAAGGGCTAAGATTGATCATCAATACAATGGTGACGCCGATAAGATGATCCCCGTTTTGATTCACGGAGATGCGGCCGTTGCCGGTCAAGGGATCGTGTACGAGGTGACCCAAATGTCTGGATTGAAAGGCTATTACACAGGGGGTACGATCCACTTTGTTATCAATAATCAGGTAGGTTTCACCACCGATTTTGACGATGCGAGAAGCTCGATCTATTGTACGGACGTTGCCAAGATCATCGATGCCCCGGTAATTCACGTCAATGGCGATGACCCCGAGGCAGTTGTTTTTGCTGCCAAGTTAGCAGTGGAATTTCGCCAAAAATACAACAGAGATATTTTTGTGGATATGGTATGTTACCGACGGCATGGGCACAACGAGTCGGATGAGCCCAAGTTTACGCAGCCGGAGTTGTACAATGTCATCTCCAAGCACCCAAACCCAAGGGAAATCTACAACAAAAAGTTGCTGGAAAAAGGAGCGGTGGATGCCCAGTTGGCTAAGCAGATGGACCAAGAGTTCCGTCAATTGTTGCAGGACAGGCTTAATATGGTAAAGGAAAAACCATTGCCTTACACGTATTCCGCATTTGAAAAGGCATGGCTGGAACTGCGTAGGTCTACGGCCGCAGATTTTGAGCAGTCGCCAGATACTGGGATTTCGGAAGATGCAATTAAGAAGGTAGCCGATGCATTGACATTTATTCCTAAAGGATTCAAGCCGATCAAGCAAATTGAGGCTCAGGTAAAGCAGCGGAAGGAGATGTTTTTCAAGACAAAATCCCTAAACTGGGCTGCGGCCGAGCTTTTGGCTTATGGTTCTTTGCTGCTTGATGGCAGAACGGTGAGAATCACCGGTCAGGATTGTCAGCGTGGTACCTTTTCGCACCGCCATGCAGTCATCCACGACGCCGTGACCAACAAGCCCTACAACTCCCTGAAGGAGCTAAAAGACAGTCAGGGTAAATTTTACATCTACAACTCCCTTCTTTCTGAGTATGCGGTGTTGGGGTTTGAATATGGGTACGCGATGGCTAATCCAAATGCGTTGACCATTTGGGAGGCGCAATTTGGGGACTTCGCCAATGGTGCCCAGACCATGATTGATCAGTTCATTACTTCTGGTGAATCCAAATGGCAAAAGATGAATGGCCTGGTGATGCTGCTCCCACATGGATACGAAGGCCAAGGCCCGGAGCACTCCAATGCCCGTCCAGAGCGGTTTTTGCAGTTGGCCGCAGAGAATAATGTGGTAGTAGCCAATATCACTGAGCCCTCCAACTTTTTTCACATGCTGAGGCGTCAGATGACCTGGGAGTTTAGAAAACCCTGCATCGTTATGTCCCCAAAATCCTTGCTGAGACATCCGAAAGTATTTTCTCCCGTGGAGGAATTTACCTCTGGGCGATTCCGAGAGACGATACTGGATACCACGGCAGATCCAAAGCAAGTGAGGCGCGTCGTTTTATGTTCCGGCAAGATTTTCTATGAACTGGATGAACTGAGAGAAAAGGAGAAGATCAAGAATGTGGCGATTATACGCGTTGAGCAGCTACACCCACTACCCAAGACCCAGCTAATGGAGGCGTTGAAAGCCTATGGTGATGCGGAAGTTCTCTGGGTACAGGAGGAGCCCGAAAATATGGGATACTGGGCATACATGGTTCGGAATCTTTTCAGGGATATCCCGTCCATGAATGTGGTGGCCAGAAAGCCTAGTGCCTCTCCCGCCACTGGCTTTAACAAGGTACATCAGGAGGAACAAAGGCAGATTCTGGAAAAAGCGTTGCATATCCACTAGGAATCGAGCATAATCCAGGCATTTAAACAAAAATAATAAGATACTATCGAGCTTTTGTGAGCTCAAAATTTAAGCGAAGACCACATGAGTATAGCAATCAAGGTTCCCGCAGTAGGGGAATCCATTACCGAAGTAACCATAGGCCAATGGTTTAAAAATGATGGCGACTATGTAGAAATGGACGAGGTGATTTGCGAATTGGAGTCAGATAAGGCGACCTTCGAGCTGGCAGCGGAGGCTTCCGGTGTGCTGAAGATCAAAGGGCAAGAGGGGGACACCTTGGATATTGGAGCAGTGATATGTGAAATTGATACAGAGGGAACGCACGTGGAGTCACCTTCTTCAAGCGCCTCTGATCAGTCCCAGGAACAATCAGCGAAAGCGGAAAAAAAGGGTAGCGGAGAAGTAAAAGATATGGTTGTGCCTACAGTAGGTGAGTCCATTACTGAGGTTACCTTGGCTACTTGGCTCAAGGCAGACGGAGAGTTTGTGGAGTTGGATGAAATCATCGCTGAAGTAGACTCTGACAAGGCCACATTCGAACTACCTGCGGAGGCTTCTGGGATATTACGGCATGTGGCCAAAGAAGGAGATACGCTGGAGATCGGTGGGTTGATCTGTCAGATAGAAGAAACCGGAGAGGGAAAACCTGCCGCGTCTAGTAGTGCTGCTGCTACTGAGGCCACTCCACAGGGAAGTGAAGTTGCAGGTAATCATAAAGAGAGCTATGCTACGGGACATGCCTCGCCGGCGGCGGCTAAAATTCTGGCCGAAAAAGGTATCGAAGCATCTTCGGTAAAAGGGACAGGTAAAGATGGCCGAATTACCAAAGAGGACGCAGAAAATGCGCAAAAGGTAGCCAAGACACCGGCCAAGCAAGCGGCATCGAGTGCACCCGTTGAATCAAAGCCAATCAATCCGGCGGTTGAAGGAGACAGGAATGCGAGACGAGAGAAGATGTCTTCCCTGCGCCGAACCATATCTAGACGCCTGGTGGCCGCTAAAAATGAGACGGCTATGTTGACCACTTTCAACGAGGTGAACATGAAGCCGATCATGGATTTAAGAAAGCAATACAAAGACCAGTTTAAGGATAAATACAATGTGAATTTGGGCTTCATGTCCTTCTTTACCAAAGCAGCCTGTATGGCTTTGCAGGAATGGCCTGCGGTCAATGCGCAGATTGACGGTAATGAGATCATTTACCACGATTTTTGTGATATCAGCATCGCGGTATCCTCTCCCAAGGGGCTTGTGGTGCCGGTAATCCGAAATGCTGAGAAAATGTCTTTTGCACAAATTGAACAAGAGGTAGTTCGCTTGGCTGTTAAAGCAAGAGACGGTAAACTGACTATCGATGAGATGACAGGTGGTACCTTTACCCTCACCAATGGCGGGATATTTGGTTCTATGATGTCTACACCGATCATCAACGCCCCCCAATCGGCTATCTTAGGCATGCATAATATCGTGGAGCGCCCCATGGCAGTAAATGGAGAGGTAAAGATATTACCCATGATGTATTTGGCTTTATCATACGATCATCGGATCATTGACGGAAGAGAGTCTGTTAGCTTCTTGGTACGAGTCAAACAACTGCTGGAAGACCCTACGCGCTTATTGATAGGTGTGTAAGTAATCAGATTATATTCTTCAAAACCAGGGGTTTTGATGGGTTTTTTTATTCACTCACAATCCCACTTCCTTTCGAAGGGAAATGGGAGTAACTAAATCAAACATGTACGACCTTATTGTAATCGGTTCAGGACCTGGAGGGTATGTTTCGGCTATCCGAGCAGCTCAACTTGGTTTAAAAACAGCCATCGTGGAGAAGTATCCTACCCTAGGCGGAACCTGCTTAAACGTGGGCTGTATTCCTTCAAAGGCGCTTTTGGATTCTTCTGAGCATTATCATAACGCAGCCCATGCGTTTGAATCCCACGGGATTGACCTGAAAGAGCTGAAGGTAAATATGCCGCAAATGATCAAGCGCAAGACGGAAGTGGTCAAACAAAATGTGGACGGTATTCAATACCTGATGAAAAAGAATAAGATCGATGTTCATCAGGGTATAGGCTCCTTTGTAGACAAAACCACCGTGAGGGTCACTAAGGGGGATGGATCTTCCGAGGACCTTTCCGGTAAGCATATTATCATTGCGACGGGTTCCAAACCGGCCGGGCTTCCTTTTATTAAGCTGGACAAGGAGCGGATCATCACCTCAACCGAAATATTGAATTTGGCAGAAGTTCCCAAGCACCTAATTGTTATCGGTGGCGGTGTCATAGGGTTGGAGTTAGGGTCTGTCTTTGCGCGGGTAGGTGCCAAAGTCTCTGTGGTAGAATTTATGGACTCGCTGATTCCCACCATGGATCGCACGATGGGTAAAGAGCTGCAAAAGTCCCTGAAGAAGTTGGGGGTAGAGTTTTACCTGAAGCACAAAGTGACAGCTGTGGAGCGAAACGGAGATGAAGTCACCGTGAATGCGGATAATTCCAAGGGTGAGCAAGTAACATTGAAGGGAGATTACGTGTTGGTATCTATTGGCAGAAAGCCCTTTACAGAGGGTTTGAATGCCGAAGCTGCTGGCGTAAAGATCAATGAACGTGGTCAGGTTGAAGTAGATGAGCACTTGAAGACAAACATAGATTCCATCTATGCGATTGGTGACGTGGTAAAGGGTGCCATGTTGGCCCACAAGGCAGAAGAGGAGGGCGTATTTGTAGTAGAGCAATTGGTAGGGCAAAAGCCGCATATCAATTATCTACTGATTCCCAACGTCGTTTACACGTGGCCGGAGGTGGCCGGCGTGGGATATACGGAGGAGCAACTCAAGGACAAGGGTATGGCCTATAAGACTGGTAAGTTCCCCTTTATGGCATCCGGTAGAGCCCGTGCTTCTGGCGACCTGGATGGGTTAGTCAAAGTCCTTGCGGATGCCAAAACGGATGAAATTCTGGGTGTACATATGATTGGGCCACGTGTAGCGGATATGATAGCAGAGGCAGTGGTAGCTATGGAGTTTCGAGCGTCTGCGGAAGATATCGCAAGAATGTCTCACGCGCATCCGACCTATACAGAGGTGTTTAGGGAGGCCTGTCTGGCAGCAACCGATAACAGAGCCCTTCATATATGAATGGGTTAACATGTCATAGAAAAAAAGGTCTCCAAGTTTAGGAGACCTTTTTTAATGGTATTCGTTACACGTTTACGTGTCGTTCGGCGTGGTAGGACGACCTTACCAATGGCCCGGACTCCACGTATTTCAATCCTCTTTTTAGTCCTTCTTCCCGGTAGGCAGCAAACTGATCTGGGTGAATAAACTCGGCTACCTCAATGTGCATCTTGGTAGGTTGAAGGTATTGCCCGAGTGTAAGAATGTCGCATCCGTGTGCTACCAAATCATCCATGGCCTTGTGTACTTCATCCACGGTCTCACCAAGCCCAAGCATGATACCTGTTTTGGTTCTTTTTCCGAATTCCTTGGTACGTTTGATCTGCTCTAAGGAGCGGCTGTATTTGGCCTGTGGACGGACCCTTCTATATAGCCTTTCTACTGTTTCCATGTTGTGTGATACGACCTCTTGGCCTGCTTCTATCATGCGGATAAGGGCGTCCCAATTGGATTTTACATCCGGGATGAGCGTTTCGATGGTTGTAGTAGGTGACAAGCGTTTTGTTTCTACCACCGTCTGATACCAGATTTCAGCTCCACGGTCTTTTAATTCGTCTCTGTTTACAGAAGTAATCACAGCATGTTTGACTTTCATCAATTGGATCGCCTCAGCTACCCTGCGGGGCTCATCGGTATCATACTCCGGTGGTCTTCCAGTGGCTACGGCACAGAAGGAACAGGAACGTGTACACACATTTCCCAAAATCATAAAGGTAGCAGTACCGGCACCCCAGCATTCTCCCATATTTGGGCAATTTCCACTCTCGCAGATCGTGTGCAACTTATGTTCGTCCACCAGTTTTCGCACGCTAGCGTATTCTTTACCCACGGGAAGTTTCACCCTAAGCCAATCAGGTTTTTTTCGTTTGGTCTGTTCCTCGGAGATTACGGGTAATTCGATCATAGTTCAATTGGAGTCAGGTACAAAGTTACGCATTCACGCCGACCTAGCCAACCTGATATCATCTTCTGAACCCATAGTACAGGGTGAAGTAGACCGACTGGAAAATTTGGCGGTTTTCCGTGGTAGGCATCAGTACGATTTCTTTACTAAAACCTTCCAAGAGGTAGCCAAGTTCCAGACCTGTTACATTCGACTTAAAAAAACCAAATTCGAACGCCAACGCTGCCTTGGCATGCCCCCCAAATGCCAACTCGGACTCTCCGATACCTTCAAATAGCCTACCAGGTCCCAATACGTCAAACCTACTTTGATGTAGCTCCGGGCTGTACTGTTGTCGGATGGTTTCCGTCCGGCTTTGGTATACTTCGATGTAATAGGGAGCTACCAAGCCGAGAGTGGGGCCGAGTGCAGCAAGCGCAGATACCTGCACGCCTTGATGCGGGGCTTTCCTAAACATAATGATTTCCCTTCCGTATTGGGGCCGGATGGAATAGAGATAATTCGATTTGCCAAAAATGAAACTGTTGCCCAAAGCGGTACTGTATCGTACTTCTTTTGGGTTTTTTACATTGGCTAGCTCTAGCTGGAAAAACTGAAACAGGTTGTCATCTATGCTACTTCCGATCTTAAAACTTACACCTCCGATCAAGCCCCCGTTGGTATTTTTATTGATGCCGAATAAAACTTCCCTGTCGTAGTCGTAATTGCCTGCATCCTCCCTTTGAGCAAACGAGGAGAAGTAACTCAACAAACAGATGCAGAGAATAAATAGGTATTTCATGTTGTTTCTCATAAACAGACAGAAAGTAAACGTCGGAACCCCAGACAATGTTCTTAATTGGAAAGTTAAAAATAGCAGATAATCGGTAGTATCAAAAGTTACTGCTGCTATTATTGTTGGATTGTGCCGGGCATGGCAAAAAACTAATTTAAAAAAGTTGAGTAGTTTTGTAGCGTTTTCGTAATCGGGTACGTCTACACAGTAAGAACGCCATATAATCATCTAATCTTTTGGAGAAAGATCTCATACAGGAAGCTAGAAAAGGGGATCCAAGGTCACTCGAGAGGCTTTACAAGCACTTCTATGGCTATGCTATGAGTGTGGCGTTGCGCTATTCGGGAAATCGGGAGGAAGCTTGTGAGATCGTCAACGATAGTTTTATGAAGGTGTTTGACAAGTTGGAGCAGTATAGCGAGGGAAACTCCTTCAAAGGGTGGTTGAGAAGAATATTGATCAATACATCGGTGGATTATTACAGGAAAAATCTCCGGTTTTCGGGAATGGTAGATATAGAGCAAGTAGAGGTGGAAGCATGCCATGCCAATGCGGTAGATGATTTGTCCAGAGAGGATATCCTACTGTTGTTAGGTGAATTGCCCGATAACCTTCGTATTATATTCAATATGTTTGAAATCGAAGGCTACAAGCACAATGAAATAGCGGCCCACCTAAACATACCCTCTAGTACGTGTAGGACATATTTGGCGCGAGCCAAGGATATGTTGAGGGAAAAAGTAATTGCTTTAAACCATGTGAGGAATGAAAGAGCAGTTTGATAAAAAGTTAGTGGATAAAATTAGGGACTCCTTCGAGCATTACGAGGAGCCCTATGATCCTGCGCAGTGGGATAAATTATCCAATGCTTATTTTAAACCGAAGAAGACTTCCTTGCGCTTAATCTGGCCGTTTATCACCGCTGGATTTGCAGCTAGTTTGTTTTTGGTACTGTTTTATGGACCATTCGGAGTAGAGTTTACCTCCCCGATGGAAATTGTCGCTGACTCAATGGAACAGTCTAGTGTAGCGGAAGATTCTGTACAAGGAACAATCAGTGCAGGTGATCAGGCCGATTTTGAATCTCCTACAAAAGCGGGAGTAGCAGATGCTTTGACGAAGGAAGAGCCTCCGAAAAGGGTCGTTCCCACTCCTCAAAGGGCCTTGTCGTCCACGTCATCACCTGATAGGCACGTCCCTACCAATGAGCGTTCAGCCAGAGAGTTTCTAGCGAGCGAATCGGTGAAACGTCCAACCGAACAGGGCACATCCGTAGCTATACCCGATGGTGTGCTGCCAAAACCAAGCATAAATGAGCCGGCCGATTCTCTGGTAATATCTCCAGAAAGCAATTCCAAAGGGATGGACTTGAACGAGGCATTGCAGGTGCTTAATCAGTGGATGGCAGACGGTGCCGAACAACAACCCTCTCCAGTGGTGCCCAAATCCACTGCGCCGATCAAGCTGGGTGTGTTGGTAGCTCCGCAGGCAAGTTCTGATGCGGTGAATGGAATGAATTTGGGTGCAGGGGTGATGTCCGAATTTTCGCTTTCAAGGAAGTTGAGGCTGGATGTGGGCATGACCTATGCACGGCAGACGCTTAGCCCGGATATGGCTCCAAGCATGGCCATTGCTGCAGAAGCTTCCTACGCGCGAGCGGATCAAATGGCCATGGCGAACAATATCCGCACCAGTTCAAATTTCATCGGCTCATCGTCCCAGCTAAGCTTGGCCAGTCTAGATATACCGGTTAATTTGAAGTACCTGCTGTTGGAAAGAAAGAATACCGGGCTGTTTCTCATCACCGGGTTGTCGAGTATGGTATACCTGGATCAGGCAGCTACCGAAACGTTTGAAACCAATTCCTTTTTTACGTCTACTTCTGCCGGATTGAATTTTGCACCTTCGGTAGAGCAGTTTACTTCGGTATACCGGCCGGAAGGCAGTGGAAGGGCAGATATTGGGGGCATGTTAAATCTATCTGTTGGGTACGAATACAATCTAAAAAATGGGATGTTTATTTCTCTTGAACCTTTTTATAAATTGCCACTTGGAGATCTTACCTTTGTCAACCAGCAATTTTCGGTAGCGGGTATGAACCTGCGGATGAATTTTAACCTACGAAAATAACCTTCAAGGTTCGTCAATCGTTTTATCCTATTAAAAAGCTAATAAATCACCATAAACAGTTAATTATGAATCAATTGTATAAGTACCTTGCGGCGTCGGCTCTCCTTTTATCGGTCAGCAGTTGTTTGCAGGAATCAGAGTCAGAGTTGGATAGAGTAATTGCTCGGGATGATGCCATTTTGGAGCGATACATTGAAAACAATCAAATTGCTGCCACCAAGACTCAAACCGGGTTTTACTATGAGAAGATTACCCAAAATCCAGCAGGTGCGGAGATTGTGAACGATGATTATGTGGGAGTGTATTTTGAAATCCGCTCATTGGATGGTCAGTTGATTAAGTCCCATATGGATGAGACCAAGGAGCCGATACTATTTAAGCAGTCCATGGATGGTATTTGGCCTGTTGTGTTTGCCTATTCAGCGGGCTTATCCCGTGTTGGAGAAGAGTTGATGGTCTATTCGCCCTCTTATTTGGCTTTTGGCAATTATGGATATCAGCAGTTGATTCTTTCCAATTCAAACCTGGTGATTCGGGTGAAATTTGCTAAAAAGTACACGCAAGCTGAATTGAAAGCCAGAGAGAAGCAGTTGATTTTAGACTATATAGAAGCGAATGACCTGGAAGGTTTTGAAGAGATCTCCGATGGTATTTACCGGAGAATTGTAGATGAAGGAGATACCGAAAAGGCGGTGTCGGCTAATAGTAGTATTGTGGTCTTTGATTTTGAGTTATTTCAATTGGGGGAGACTACTTCGACCTTTTCGTCTACGCCTACTTCACGGCCTTCTGTCACTATAGGCACTTCCGGAGCACTCCCTTTTCTAGATCAAGGACTTAGAGGGGTCAGGCAGGATGCGGTAGTGGAGGTACTGGCGTATTCTTTTGCCGCATACGATCGCTCCATACAGATTATTCCTTCTGATATCCGGGAAGATTTGTACTTGAAGGGTGAGCAGATTGACTTGGTTCGACCGTTTACACCGGTGTTGTTTAAGGCTACCGTCTGGAGTGTGTTGTAATCGAAGCCATTGCTATAAGATATACAAATAGGAAAGTGCCGTAGGGTACTTTCCTATTTTTTTATGTTGGCAGAAAATTCCTAAAAAACGGGATGTCCAGAATTTCATGAATAGACACACCAAAAATGAATGCCCATACTAGCGCACTCATGAGCATGGTCAGCATAATTTTTTTCTTAGGGATGCCAAATGAGGTTAATATCACGGTACCACCGATGGGTGTTAGCAAAACCGGTGTGAGGGCGGCAATGCCCCAGACACCAAATTTTTGCCATATTCGGATGATATTTCGAGTTTGTTTGGTGAATTTTTTTGGGTTTTTGCGGACCTTAATGGTCCAAGTACGTTTTATCCATTCACCGACAAACGTAAAGGCTACTACGGATGTCATCATCCCCGACACAGTCACCAGTTCTATTTCCAGAATGCTGTACCCCGCAGCGTATCCGAGCACAGGACCCGCAATGAATTTAAACAAACACAGGAAGTAAATGCCTAGAAACGTCAAGATGTATTCTACCATACCAGGAAGAAGATGTAAACCATATACCCACCAAGTAATAGACCACCGTCAATCCGTGAAATATTGTATTTGATGCGCATAAGTGGAAAGAGCAATAGGGTAAACGCAATCATCCATAGAAAATCATTGTAAATAAAGTCTATAGATACTGGAATAGGACGGACTAACGCGGTGACCCCAATGATGGAAAGAATGTTCATCATGTTGCTGCCAAGTATGTTTCCGATGGCTATATCTGTTTCTTTTTTAATGGCCGCAATAACGGAAGTAATTAGCTCAGGAAGGCTCGTTCCCACCGCAATCACCGTAATGCCGATCACTCGCTCGCTGATGCCGAGTGTCTGTGCAATGATCACACCATTTTCAACGAATAATTCTGCCCCAAAATATAACCCAAGGATTCCAAGTAGCACGTAGCCAATTGATAGCCAAAGTGATTTTTTTTTCAGCTCGATAGTTTCTTCATCACTCATTTCCACCCTACCAATTTTTTTGAAAAAATAGAGATTAACTGCAATGAGAACGACAACCAATATAATTCCCTCCCAAAAAGAAATTATTCCATTGAGAGCGAGCAGAAAGAAAAACAACGTAGTGACCAATGTAAATGTGTAGTCCATTTTTAAGATGGACGGTGTAATCACTACCGGAAATACGAGACCGGTAATACCCAGCACCAGGGTGATGTTGGCAATGTTTGACCCAACCACGTTGCCAATGGCGATGTCACTGTTGCCTTTTAAAGCAGCGGTGACACTTACCAACAGCTCGGGAGCGGAAGTCCCGAATGCGACAATGGTCAGACCGATCAAGCCGGCACTTAACCCCAGGCGTGCAGCAATAGCAGATGCACCATCTACGAGTACTTTACCGCCTGCTAATAGCAGCAATAGGCCTACTGTCAATAAAATATAAGAAATCATTTGGTATCAGAATGATAGTTTAGGGCCGAACGAAAGATCGCCGGCGTCACCAAGTCCTGGGACGATATAGGCGTGGGAGTTTAACTCTTCGTCCAGTGCACAGGTCCAAAGCTTAAAGGGCGAAGTCATATTTTGTTGGAGGTAATCAACCCCTTCTGGTGAGGCAATTACAGACAGGAGATGAAAGGTTTTTGGTGTACCATATTTCAAAAGGGCTTGGGCACTTTTCACGAACGATTTTCCCGTTGCTAACATGGGGTCAACCAAGATTACATCCTTTTGATCAATAGGGGGAGCAGCAAGGTAACCCAGCTCAATCTCTACGGGCTGGTGTTCCAAATGATCTTTACGAAATGCACCAATAAACCCGCTATCGGCTTTGTCGAAAAAACTCAACACGCCATTGAAAAAGGGGATCGCTGCCCGCATGACTGCAACAATTACCGGAGATTCGGCAACCAAAGGGATGGTTGTTTCTTCTAGGGGTGTTTTGATTGCGGATTTCGCATAGGTCAGATCTTTCGAGATTTCATAAGCCATGATTTGGCCGAGACGTTCCAAGTTTCTTCGGAAGACCAATCGATTGGTTTGGTGCTCCGTGCTTCTGAGCTCCGCCAAGAAGTGGTTGGCTACGGAGTTATTCCGGTTTAATACAAACATGGGTGGAAAATTAAACAAAAAAACCCGATCTGTAAAGACCGGGTTTTCACTAATTATTTATGGTTGCTTACTTAACTTCGAAGCTAACTCTTCTAGCTAGCTGACGCGCATCCGCAGAACGCTTGTCAACACTAGTATCTTCACCATATCCTTTGTAAGAGATTCTAGAGGCATCGATACCTGCAGCGATCATTACATCGTACACAGCTTTCGCTCTTCGCTCAGACAACTTCATGTTGTAGTTTTCAGGTCCTAGCTCGTCAGCAAATCCTTTCAGTTCCACGCTTACTCCTGGATTTCTCTTCAGGAAGTTTGTCACGTAGTTGATAGCAGATGCTGAGTAACCAAGTGGTTTTGCGCTATCAAATGCGTAGTAAACATTTACGTAGCCATCGTTGATTGCTTTCTTCAGGTAATCTACCTCTTCAACAGTGTCAGGTGGAGGACATCCGTCCATAGATGCTGGACCTGGTACGAATGGACACTTATCTAAGTGATCAGGAATGCCGTCACCATCAGAATCCAACGTTCTACCGTGAGAATCTACGCGAGCACCAGCAGGAGTGTTAGGCTCTTTGTCCAAGTAATCTGGAACACCGTCTCCGTCAGAGTCTTTCAGCATATCCCTGATCTCACCAATTTGATTGGCAAGCTCTTCTTTGGTTGCATACTGGCTGTCACGAATGTACCAGTCAGCATGAGTGCTTCCACCGCCTAGGTAGAAAGACAAACCCAATGTTCCGGTCCAATAAACACCATTGATCCCGTAATATCCTGGATCAGATCGGGTGATGAAAGTGGCTCCGTCAAAAGTAACATCTTGCCTTCCAGCTAAAATGGTACTTACATCACCGTTCAATGCAACTCGCTCACCCAGTTTTACCTGACTTGTCAATCCAACAATAAAGTTGTACTGTCTGTCGTTAAAGTCTGCATGCTGATTTTCTTTCGGAGTCAATTGTCCGATGCCTGCACCAAAATGTCCCAACAAGTTAAGTCTTCTGGTGAACGTTTCCCAACTCATGATCCTTCCCAAGTTTGCAACACCTTGGAGGTTAACACGATAATAGTTGGAAGAATAGGAAGGGGAACTGGATTCATTACTGAATGAACCAAAACCGTAATCCAATTTGGCACCAAACTTCTCATTGAACATATACCTTACGCCGATGTCAGCCGACCCAATGTTTAGTGGGTTAGGGCTGAAATAGCCAGGAGTCATCGGAGCCATCGCATTGTTAAAACCTGCGTTGACATCAATAGACCACTTGTTGAAGTCGTTTTGCGCTTGGGCTCCAAACCCTAAGGCGCCAGCCATTAGTGTTGATAATATTAATTTTTTCATGGTAAAAAATTTTTTTTCAACTTTCAGTTTTTAAATTGTTTTGAATTAAGATTTGTTTCGAAGTAGCAATTCCAATTACAAATGTAGAATATTTTGCGAGAACTCTAAACTATTCCACATTTTGTTTTGTAAAATTAAATTAATAATCCGAATTATAGAAAACCAGTCAACACAAATTATGCCAACCAATCCCGTATTAACCAGATTATTAAACCTATCCGGTGTATCTGGCGATGAAAGCAGGGTAACCACATTCATCCTAGATTATGTGTTGAAACGGGGAAAGGACTGGAAGGTTACGCCAGAAATTCATTTTGGCAAAAATCTTCAAGATAATTTAATTTTAGTGTTTGGGAAGCCCAGAACGGCTGTTTTTGCGCATATGGATACCGTTGGTTTTATGGCCCGTTATGAGAATCAGCTGGTGCCAATAGGAGGTCCGGAAGTATTGGATGGAGATGTTTTGGTGGGGGAGGACTCCTATGGGTTTATAGAATGCTGCCTTCGGTTGGACGATGGAAACTTGTACCACGATTTCGACCGATACATACTTCCGGGTACCATTCTTACCTACCGGCAAGAGCTTAAAGTGACGGGTGAGTATATTCAGGGGGCGTATTTGGATAATCGACTGGGAGTGTTTAACGCCCTTCAGCTCTGTGAAGAATTAACAGATGGGGTGGTCGTTTTTTCTACATACGAAGAACATGGGGGAGGGGCAGTACCGCTCCTGATGAAGTATATTTATGAGCGATGGCCCATTCAACAGGCCCTAATCTCGGATATCACTTGGGTCACAGAGGGAGTCAGACCCGGGGATGGGGTGGTTATTTCCGTCAGAGATAAACATATTCCCCGAAGATCGTTTCTGGACACGATTATCAGATTGGCCAATGAGAGTGGTGTTCCCTTTCAGTTGGAGGTAGAGGCTTATGGTAGCAGTGATGGGCGTGAAGTGCATTATGCTCCCTATCCCGTCGACTGGTGTTTCATTGGTGCTCCAGAAGAAAACGCGCATACCCCTAGAGAAAGGGTGACGTGGGATGACTTGGACGCCATGTTACGCATGTACCGATTCTTAATGGCTCATCTGTAAGTGTGGGAGGATTTGTTTTGTTTACCTTATATATTCTTTATCTTTGTCAAGAGCTTGCCAGTGAGGCACCGTAACTTTCCCTATGATTCGTATTTTAGACCGGAATTTTGTTCCCTACATAAGCGCCTCTGAAATCCAGCATCGCGTCAAGGAAATTGCCGACAAAATAAATGTAGATTTTGCCGGAGAATCTCCGATTTTTTTAGGGGTTCTGAACGGTGCGTTTATGTTTTTTTCGGATTTGGTCAAGCAAATCACCATTCCCTCCCAAGTAGCGTTTATCAAGATTTCCTCCTATCAAGGCACCCAATCATCGGGAAAAATCACGGCAAAGGTGGAGTTGACAGATGACTTGACGGGGAAGCGAATCATCGTGGTAGAGGACATTGTAGATACTGGTAGAAGCATGGAATATTTGCTTTCTATCCTAGCAGAGAAGCAAGTTGCGAGCGTAACCATCGCGTCGTTACTTCAGAAGCCGGAGGCACTTGAGGTGGACGGAATCCCGTTGGACTATGTGGGTTTTTCGATCCAAAATCAGTTTGTGATCGGATATGGGCTGGATTACAATGGATTTGGTCGAAATTTGCCGGGCATATACGTAGTGAAAGAAATTTAGAAGTCTTTAATCAATTAAATAGTAATCAAATATGCTTAATATCGTTTTATTTGGACCTCCCGGTGCGGGAAAAGGGACACAGAGTGAAAAGCTGATAGCAAAGTACAAGATAGACCATATTTCCACAGGGGACCTTTTTCGGAAGCATCTGGGAGAAGGTACTGATTTGGGAAAGCTCGCTCAAAAATACATGGATGAAGGCAACTTGGTGCCGGATGAAGTAGTTATTGGGATGGTGGACGATAAAATCAATGAAACCAAAGATCCAACGGGCTTTATTTTCGATGGATTCCCCAGGACTGTAGCCCAAGCAAAAGCCTTGGATGCCTTGCTTACTGACAAAGGAATGGCCATCTCTGGAATGATCTCATTGGAAGTTCCCGAAGAGGAACTTAGGAAGCGCATCAAGGAAAGGGGAAAAACCTCCGGCCGTGTAGACGATCAGGATGAAGCCAAGATCAGCAACCGAATAAAAGTGTACTTGGACGAAACGCTGCCCGTTGCCGGCTACTATGATCAACAGGGAAAATTGAGTCAGGTGGAAGGAGTAGGCACTATTGATGGTATTTTTAATGCCATTTGCAAGGTAATCGACAATTATTGATAACCGATAAAATAGTGGTATCTTTGCAGTGAATTGGCTAGGCGTAAGTGCTTAGCCAATTTCATTTGGTCCCGTTCCTAAATTTTCTCACGCGTCTTGTTAGGAAGTAGGGGTAAATGTAAATGGGTATCCCAATAAATCAATAACTTATTTCCGGTGGCAGATTCCAATTTTATCGATTATGTGAAGTTTTGTTCCCGTTCTGGTGCGGGAGGTGCTGGTTCGGTCCATTTCCGAAGGGAAAAACATGTCCCTAAAGGCGGACCAGATGGCGGCGACGGTGGCAGAGGAGGACACATTATTTTAAAGGGTAATGGACAACTTTGGACGTTGCTTCACCTCAAATACAAAAAGCATGTGATAGCCGAGCCGGGACGAGGTGGTGAAGGGGGGCGCCGTAAGGGTGCTGATGGAAACGATATGATTTTGGAGGTTCCCATGGGAACCGTGGCCCGAGATGCCGAGACGGGAGAGGTTCGTTGTGAAATAACCGAGGAAGGGCAGGAATTTATCCTTACCCCCGGTGGACGCGGTGGGCTGGGCAATGACCATTTTAAAACAGCCACCAATCAAGCCCCGCACTTTGCACAGCCTGGGGAGCCTGGGATAGAGGAGTGGATCATCTTAGAGTTGAAACTACTGGCGGATGTGGGTTTGGTAGGGTTTCCTAATGCCGGAAAATCGACCTTGTTGTCCAGTATTTCGGCTGCAAGGCCGGAGATAGGAGACTATCCATTCACGACCCTGGTACCCAACCTCGGTGTGGTGGCCTATCGCGATGACCGCTCTTTTGTCATGGCAGATATTCCAGGAATCATAGAGGGTGCCTCTGAGGGCAAGGGATTAGGTTTGCGTTTCTTGCGACACATCGAGCGAAATTCCATTCTCCTCTTCGTGATTCCGGCAGATGCGGAACATCTCGGCGGTCAATACGATATATTGGTGAATGAATTACGGAAATTCAATCCGGAACTCTTGGATAAACAGCATTTGTTAGCCATATCAAAATCAGATCTCTTGGACGAAGAACTGACCGAGGCGTTGGTGGCCGAGCTCCCCAAAGGGGTTCCACATGTCTTTATTTCGTCGGTAACCGGGAAGAATTTGGACCGGCTTAAGGATTTGATTTGGCAAAAAATTCACGAATAATGTCAGATTGTCAGGTTTTTCTGCTGTGGCAGGTTAATTGTATAAGCAATAAAAACTTTTAAAACATATTTGAATATGGCGGAAAAAGAACATATGGAACAGGAAGATGTTCTTAAGGAAAAGGAAACTGTGGAAAGCGATTCGGCTGTAAATAACGATCCCAACGCTGAAGGAGAATCCTCGAATACAAACGAAACCTCTCCGACTGCAGAGGAGAAACTTGCATTAGAAAATACAGAATTGAGAGAAAAATACCTCAGGCTTTACTCAGAGTTTGAAAATTACCGAAGAAGAACGGCCAAGGAGCGTCTGGATCTGATAAAGACGGCGTCTGAAGATGTGATCAAAGAGTTGCTACCTGTGTTGGATGACTTTGAGCGAGCAATCAAAGCAGAGGAGCAGGAATCAGGCGAAACCATCGATGAGGGTAAGCGGTTGATATACAACAAGCTGGTCAATACGCTTTCATCAAAGGGCTTAAGTCCTATGGAAGATCTGGTTGGAAAGGCATTTGATGCGGATATGCACGAAGCTATCACGCAGATTCCAGCCCCTTCCGAGGAGCTCAAAGGCAAGATTGTGGACGTGGTAGAGCGAGGCTACCTACTAGGTGACAAGGTGGTCAGATATGCAAAAGTTGTAATAGGACACTAAGAAAAGATGGCTAAAAGAGATTATTACGAGGTTTTAGGTATAGCCAAAGGAGCTAATGCCGATGAAATCAAGAAGGCCTATCGGAAAATGGCCATCAAATACCACCCCGATAAAAACCCCGACAACCCGGAAGCTGAAGAGAAGTTCAAGGAAGCCGCAGAGGCTTACGAAGTCCTCAGCAATCCGGAGAAACGTCAGCGATACGATCAGTTTGGACACCAGGGTGTGAGCGGCAGTTCCGGATATGGAGGCGCCGGTATGAATATGGATGACATATTCTCCCAGTTTGGAGATATTTTTGGTGGAGGCGGATTTGATTCCTTTTTTGGTGGAGGAGGCGGTTCTCGTCGCACCAAGAAGGGAACCAACCTCAGAGTCAAGCTTAAATTGAATCTGAGCGAGGTAGCAAATGGTGTAGAGAAGAAAATTAAGGTAAAGAGGCAGAAGGTTGCAGAGGGTGTGACCTTCAAAAATTGTGCGACCTGTCAAGGGTCTGGCCAGATTAAAAAAGTGGTTAATACCATGCTTGGACAGATGATGTCAGCCAGTACCTGTCCGAACTGTCAGGGCAGCGGCAAGACCGTGGACAAGAAACCCGCCAATGCAGACTACCAGGGGTTAGTAGTTTCTGAGGAGATCATACCTATCAATATCCCCGCAGGTGTTGGTGAGGGAATGCAGTTAAGCCTTTCTGGCAAGGGGAATGAGATCCCTGGAGGAATCCCCGGAGACTTACTGATCGTAATTGAAGAGATTTCGGATGACGTCCTGATCCGCGATGGCAACAATGTTGTCTATGATTTGTATATCAGCTTTATCGATGCCGTTTTAGGCGCGTCCATAGAGGTACCCACGATCGAAGGCAAGGTCAAAATTAAGCTAGAGCCCGGCACGCAGAGTGGTAAAATACTCCGCTTGAAAGGAAAGGGTATCAAAGAGCTAAATGGTTACGGCAAAGGGGATCAATTGATTCACGTAAACGTATGGACTCCCAAGGAACTGAATAAAGAGGAGCGTCAGGTAATGGAATCGTTGAGAGATTCTGAGAATTTTAGACCTAATCCAGGAAAATCAGAAAAAAGCATATTTGACAAGGTAAAGGAGTTTTTCTAAACCATTTCAGACGAGCTCAGTTATTTACACTGTTAGGTACAACCTTTTAGTGCATCGAACGTACTTATGTCGTATGCTTAAAAAAGTGTTTCTATTACAATGCTTACTCTTGGCATCCAGCTTGGTTGTTGAGTCCGTTGCACAGATAGCTAAGCAATTTGTAGTGGAAGAACGGGACGGGTTCGACTTGGTCAATTTTGAATTTTCCTGCTACAAAGGTGTTTCAACTTTCAAACGTGGGTACTTCGGAAAGCCGATCTATGCGACGGCCGAGTTGGGAAAAGTAAACATACTTCCTTCCTTCACCCATCATGTCAACGACGGAGTGCTCACGGCGCGCCTGGAACATAAAAATGTGGAGTCTGAAAGTTTGGGGCGGAGTCTTTCATACCGACTTTTTTCAAATACAGACCATGATTTTGACCACCACTGGGAAGTGGGTTTGGATCCGAATTACCTGTATGATCTGAATTTGCATTTCGGCATTGGAAAGGCTCATCTCGATTTTTCCAACTTGCCTGTCTCCAATTGCAAGGTAAAAACAGCTTCCGCGGATGTTTATCTGGCGTATGCCAATCAGGTCCCCAATTCCATCAATATGGATACCCTGAGTGTTACGATCAATATGGGTGCACTTTATGGGGAAGATCTTCACTTTTCAAATGCAAGGCAAATGATGTTCGATGTCAGCTATGGGTCAGTGAATCTGCACTTTTCTGACTTGATGGCAGAAGCCAGTCAAGTGTTTACAAAAGTGGCGGCAGGATCTGTAAATATCACCCTTCCCCACCAAGATCTGCCCTATCTGGTAAAAATCAAATCAACCGCCATGTGCCGCACCAAGTTGCCTTCTCACCTCAGGGAGATCGGTGAAAAAACCTACGTAAGTACTGGTTATAAGAAAGACGCTAAAAATCTCATGACCTTTATGATTGATGTTTCCGTGGGTTCAGTATCTTTGAAATAGTATTAAGAGGCCATATTTGGTCACGTTTTTCTTAACCTACCAGCAATTTGGACATTTTACAGATCAGGGGATTGAATAAATCGTACGGTAGCCACGTGGCCCTCCGGGACATAGACCTATCTGTGGAGGAGGGTGCGGTCTTCGGGTTACTTGGCCCGAACGGCGCAGGCAAGACCACCCTGATTCGAATCGTCAACCAGATCATCGATAGGGATAATGGTGAGATCTTTATCAATGGGGAGCCGCTGAAGATGATGCATGTCCATAATATCGGCTACTTGCCAGAGGAACGGGGCTTGTATAAGGGGATGGCTGTAGATGAGCAGCTTCTTTATTTTGCCCAAATAAAGGGGCTCTCGAGTAGAGAGGCAAAGGTTCGGATAGACAGCTGGCTCAAGCGCCTGAGTCTCGATCCTTGGAAAACAAAGAAGGTTCAGGAGCTCTCCAAAGGAATGGCTCAAAAAGTGCAGTTCATCGCCACCGTCATCCATGAGCCCAGACTGTTGATTTTGGATGAGCCTTTTTCGGGCTTTGATCCGGTTAATGCCGAGATCATCAAAAACGAGATATTGGCATTGAAGCGGAATGGCACTACAATCATCTTATCTACGCATCGGATGGAATCGGTAGAGCTGTTATGTGATCACATTGCCATGATCAACAAGTCCCGTAAAATCCTAGACGGACCGGTGCGTAGGATCCGGCGAGATTCCCGGTCAAATCAATACCGAATCCGGATTAGGCCCTTTGACAGGACGATGCTACCCGATTTTGCGGCGTTCATAGAGGAGGAAGACACCCTGTTATACTCGATAAATCTTGGAGGCGAGAAGGGTAATGATTGGCTACTTCGGTTTATGCGCTTTGGGGAGGTCTTGCATTTCGAGGAAGTCATTCCTAGCATCGAGGAAATTTTCATTCAGAAAATCAATGAGAGTCATGGCGAATAAGATTCTATTGGTTATCAAAAGAGAGTATTTGGCGCGGGTTAAAAAGAGATCCTTCATCGTAGCGACCATTCTGACGCCCTTGATTTTTCCCTCCATACTGGGTGTTTTTTTATGGCTAGGGTTAAGTGATACGCCCGGAGATCAGGCCCGCATAGTAGAGGTGATTGATGAAAACGGCACCTTCTTTTTGGAGAGTAACGAAATGTTTGTGTTTTCCTACGTGGGTGGGGGGCTAGAGGATGCCAAAGCATCAATGCGCAGCAGTAACCGATTTGGGTTGCTACACATCCCCCGCATACAGGGAGACCGTCCGGTTCAGGTGACCCTTTTTACTGAAGAAACCCCTAGCTTATCGGTAGTGAAGAGCCTTGAGTCTATGGTGAAAAGTAGGGTAGAGGAAAAGAAACTGCAGGATTCGGGGGTGGATCCCTTTCTGTTGGATCGGCTAAAGGCTCACGTGACAGTCACTTCCATCCGGTTGGAGCAATCGGGAGGCGAGAGGGTGTCCAATACCATGGTGAATTATGGCATTGGCTTTATTACAGGCATTTTAATATACACCTTCATCTTTGTGTATGGCAATCAAATTATGCAGGGGGTAATCGAGGAGAAGTCTAGTAGAATCATTGAGATATTGGTTTCCTCATTGAGACCTTTTCAGTTGATGATGGGTAAGATTGTGGGTATTGGTGCCGTTGGTCTCACTCAGTTTTTGATTTGGATTGTCCTAATCAGTGTAGTCTCCTCTTTGGTGATGGGGTATTTTGGCATGCGCATGCCGCAGGAGCAGCTGCTGGAGATGTCCAGCCCGGAAACATCCTCCCTGATCGCCGAAAACAGCGAGATTGTTAATATCTTGGCCGTTTTACAGGAAGTTAATTTTCCTCTGTTGGTGTTCACGTTCATTATTTACTTTATAGGCGGATACTTGTTATATGGAGCATTTTTCGCAGCGATTGGAGCGGCCGTAGACAGCCCGTCGGATGCCCAGCAGTTTATGTTTCCGGTGACGATTCCCCTGTTGATCGCCTATATGGGCTTGTTCATTTTTGTGCTGGACGACCCCAATAGCAAAATTTCCTATTGGCTGTCTATCATTCCGTTTACCTCTCCGGTAGCCATGATGGGGAGGGTCAGTTTTGGCGTGCCCTTCATTCAGCTTTTTATATCCATGAGTCTGTTGATCCTTGGGTTTCTTTCTACCACTTGGGCTGCCGGCAAGATCTACAAAATCGGTATTCTAATCCACGGATCGAAGGTAGGGTATAAGACCCTTTGGAAATGGATTCGGGAGAACTGAGGTTTTCCGCATCTGATTATTTTGTTCAAAAGGCAATATTTCCGTATCCTTACAGTTTATTGAGTGTTCGCGGGTTTCGGCAGAAAAACGTGTGTACCTAGCTCATTCGGACCATATTTTATGAAAAGTACATTTCAGGATCTCACTACGCTGGATTTTTATCAGAATAAAGGCAAGGTGAAGTGGATTATTTTTGGCTTTTCCCTAGTGATCAGTATTGGGTCGATTTATTATACCAACACGCTGGTAGAGGAATTAAAGGAACGAGAACGCCGGCAAGTGGATTTGTATGCATCTGCCTTGGAGTACGCCTCCGTTAATTCAGACAACTTAACCTTTATCTTTCAAGACATCATTCAAGAAAACCGCTCCATTCCGGTGATAACCACCGATGCGTCCGGTAACCCTTTGGAGTACAAGAATATCAAATTCAAACGAAACAGCACAGACGCAGAAATTGACCGGCAGCTGCGTGCGGAACTGGCAGAGATGATGGCACTGTATGAGCCTATCAAGCTGCAGGATAGTTATTTTATCTATTACCGGAATTCCGAGTTGCTAACTAGGCTGCGATACTATCCGTACGTTCAGCTTTCGGTCATTTTGGTATTCGGACTTTTGGCTTATGCGTTGTTTAACCAATCAAGGGTAGCTGAGCAAAACAGACTTTGGGCCGGGCTGACCAAAGAAACCGCCCATCAGCTAGGCACGCCCTTGGCCTCTTTGATGGCCTGGATCGATTACTTTAAGAATTCACCCGTTTGGGAGGAAAACAAGGAAGTCATCATGGAGCTCGATAAAGACGTCAAAAAGCTCCAAGTGGTTACAGAGCGCTTTAGCAATATAGGCAGTACACCGGTGATCAAGGCAGAGAATGTGTACAATGCCGTGGAGGAAACCATCACCTACCTTCGGCCCCGGATTTCCAGCAAGGTGGAAATTAAGCTCAACTCCCATGCAGAGAACATTGAGGCTATGTTGAACAAACCGCTGTTTGAGTGGGTAGTGGAGAATATCTGCAAGAATGCGGTGGATGCCATGAAAGGGCAGGGAATGATCAGCATAGATATCGTCAAGGAAAGCGAGAAATACGTTTTTATTGACATTAGCGATACAGGCAAGGGGATGGAAAAGGGGATGTTTAAGAAGGTATTCAATCCGGGCTTTACCACGCGAAAGCGAGGCTGGGGATTGGGACTTACGTTGGCCAAGCGTATCATTGAGGGATATCATCAGGGACGGGTTTTCGTAAACGCATCCGAACTAGGCAAAGGCACCACTTTCCGGGTGGTCCTTCGGGGTGTCACCGATCCCGCACAGTTTAAAGATGAAACCATGTGGTAGTTTTTTTGATTGGTGCAAGGCCTAGTTTCTGTAGCCTAGTATCATTTTTAATCATCTCTAGTCGTGAAGCGCTGGTCATGCGCGATTTCTTATTGATTTTCCGTACCTTTGCAGGCTGAAATTACCCCTGTGATACCATGAGTTTGATTCAAGAAATCCAAAAGCGGAAAACCTTTGGAATTATAGCACACCCTGATGCTGGAAAGACCACCCTAACCGAAAAGATGTTGCTTTTTGGCGGTGCAATCAAGACAGCGGGGGCCGTTAAGTCAAATAAAATCGATACAGCTACCAAGTCGGACTGGATGGAGATCGAGAAGCAGCGGGGAATCTCGGTAGCTACCTCGGTGATGGGGTTTGAGTACAAAGGTGTAAAGATTAACCTGCTCGATACGCCCGGTCACCAGGACTTTGCGGAGGATACCTACCGGACCCTTACTGCCGTGGATTCCGTGATCATGGTTATAGACTGCGTAAAGGGAGTCGAGATACAGACGGAGAAACTGATGGAGGTTTGTAGAATGCGAAACACGCCGGTAATTTGCTTCATCAATAAGTTGGACCGGGAGGGAAGGGATCCCTATGAGTTGTTGGACGAGGTGGAGGAGAAACTATCCATTCAGGTGCGTCCCCTGTCATGGCCCATTTCGATGGGGAAATCCTTTAAGGGGGTGTATAATTTATACGACAAGCAGCTCAATCTTTTTACACCAAGTCAGCGGAAAATCACCGATGACCGCATGACCATCGAAGATTTGTCCGATAGCCGTTTGGATGAGTACATCGGAACCACCCTGGCCAATCAGTTGCGCGAGGATGTGGAGTTGATAGAGGGAGTTTATCCTGACTTTGATACTGCAGAGTATCTTCAAGGGAAGGTTGCTCCTGTCTTTTTTGGTTCAGCAGTGAACAACTTTGGGATTCAGGAAATGTTGGACACGTTCATCAAAATAGCCCCTACCCCCAGAAGCCGTCAAACGGAAGCAAGGGAAGTTAAGCCGGATGAGGATCAGTTTAGCGGGTTTATCTTCAAGATACACGCCAATATGGACCCGAAACACCGGAACCGAATTGCCTTTTTGAGGATCTGTTCCGGTAGGTTTGAGCGTAACAAGCCCTACAATCACGTTCGTGGCACCAAAGCATTGCGGTTTTCGAATGTCACATCCTTTATGGCACAGGATAAGGAGATTGTCGACGAGGCTTTTCCGGGAGACATTGTGGGATTGTACGATACCGGTAACCTAAAGATCGGCGATTCGCTTACCGAGGGGGAAGACCTGCATTTCAAGGGGATCCCTAGTTTTTCGCCCGAGATTTTCCGGGAGGTGGTGAACAAAGATGCCATGAAGACCAAGCAGTTGGAAAAGGGACTTCAGCAACTTATGGAGGAGGGAGTAGCCCAGTTGTTTACCTTTGAAATAGGTGCCCGAAAGGTGGTGGGCACTGTGGGGCAACTTCAGTTTGAAGTGATCCAGTTCCGATTGAAGAATGAGTACAATGCGACAGCGGATTTTGTTCCTATGAACCTATACAAAGCCTGTTGGATTCATAGTTCGGACCGGAAGAAGCTGGATGAGTTTATTCGTTCCAAGCAGCGGCACATCGCTCGGGACAAGGATGGAAAGTTGGTGTTCATGGCCGAAAGCAAGGCTTGGCTGCAAATGGTTCAGGATAATTTTCCGGAAATTGAATTTCATTTTACTTCTGAGTACTGACCGGAGATCTATCTGGATTTGAGTACCTTTACACCTGCAAGCAGACATTGACCTATGAAGAAGCCTTTTAATGTAATCTACGAAGATAACCACCTGCTCATCGTCAATAAAAGGTCGGGGGTCTTGGTTCAGGGCGATAAGACTGGAGATAAAACGCTTACCGATTACTGCAAGGATTACATTGCAGAGAAATACCAGAAGCCTGGCGAGGTGTTTTTACATCCGGTACATCGGATTGACCGTCCAGTGAGTGGCATAGTGGTGTTTGCCCGGACGTCCAAATCCCTTGAACGGATGACGGCACTGTTTAGAAAGCGGGATATTCACAAAGTCTATTGGGCGGTGGTGAAGCGCAAGCCCAACGAAGAAAAGGGTAAGCTGACTCATTGGTTGGTAAAAGATGAACAAAAGAACGTAGTGACCGCGTACGACCGGGAAGTTCCAGGGGCAAAAAAAGCAGAGCTCAATTACAAGAGGTTGGGTCAACTGAACGAGCATTGGCTCTTGGAGGTGAGGCCTATAAGCGGGCGACCCCATCAGATTCGGGTGCAGCTTGCATCATTGGGCTGTCCCATCCGAGGTGATGTAAAGTACGGGTTTCCCAAGCCAAATCTGGATGCCAGCATTAACCTGCATGCTTTCCACCTGGTATTTGACCATCCAGTCAAGAAAGAGCGGCTTTATATCAGGGCGGCACTTCCAGAGGAGTCTTTCTGGGAGCAATTTTTGGAATTTGAAGAGGTAAGGGCCAAGGATCAGCATTTGGACCGTACTTTTAGTGGCTGAGTTTTTGTGTACCCTTTGAAAAATTGAAAAATATGATTGGAGCGATTGGAAGGGTATGTCTGTTTTTTGTCCTAACCTTTCCGGTAACGGGGCAGGATCAGGGTGTTTTTTGGGAGATTTCAGGAAATGGTCTTTCTAAGCCCTCGTATTTGATGGGCACGGTCCATCTGTTGTGTGAGGATGAGTTGCAGCTAGGGGGCGTATTGACCGAAAAGCTGGCTGGCTCGAAGGCCCTGATTTTGGAAGTTGATCTGGACGATCCAAACCTCGCCATCTCCATGATGTCAAAAATGCATAACGAGGGTGGAGAATCTATAACGGATTATTTGTCGGATGGCGAATATAAAGAGATCCGTAACCTGCTGATGGAGCGCACCGGTGTGGATATTGGGATGTTAAAAAAGCTTAGACCTTTTATGCTGATGTCATTGATTTACCCAAGTTTATTGGAGTGCGAGACAAAGTCCTACGAGTCCGAGCTAATGAAATTGGCCAAGTCTACGAAGGCCGAAATTCACGGGCTGGAGTCGGTAGATGATCAGCTATCGGTATTTGATCAGATTCCTCTCGATGAACAATACCGGAGTTTTTATGAGTATGCGATGGACTTGGATAAAGGGAGGGTAGAATTTCAACGGCTGATCAAAGCCTATAGGGATGAAGACATAGAATTGCTGGTAAAGATGGTGTCTGAAAGTCCGGAGTACCGAGATTACCAAGACATCTTATTGGACAATAGAAATCTGAACTGGATCGAGCCCATGGGCAAATGGATGCGGGAGGGTCCTGTATTCTTCGCTGTAGGGGCAGGACACTTGGGCGGGGAGAATGGTCTTATTCAACTACTGAAAAACGAAGGGTACCGTCTCAAGCGAATCGAACGAAAATAAGCAGAGACGCTTCAACAGGATGTGCCGAGTGGGTAACTTTTTGTGTCAGGATTTTTGACGGAAGAAATGCCAAATTCCCACGATGCTAATGGCCAAAAAACAAAAAATAAGGATGAAGTCTGTGTTGGATCGGGAAGCATCGTGAATGGCTTCGTAGAGGTTTTCGGCAAAGATCCCTGATGAAAATGCCAGTGTAGTTCTGGGAAGCATGCCCCAAAGACCGAACCAAAGAACCCGCTTTAACCCCGTGCCAAGTAGTGCAAAAAGTATGTTTGAAAAGGCAAAGGGGATAGCGGGACTGATTCGTATAAAAAAGATCAAACTTCCGATTTGTTGCCGCTTGGTGTCGATGGCTTTTCTGGCTTTTGGGTATTGCTCGAGCAGTGGGTCCAGCATGTCAGCGCTAACCGATCTTCCTGCTAGGTAGCCTAGCGCAGCAGCAAGGGTGTATGCGGCAATAAGGTACGGAAATGCTTGCCAGCCCCAAATATATCCCGAAAGAATCGCTAGCAGGGTGGTTGGAATCAGGGCAAAGCCCATGCTACAAGCAGTCACAGCGACGAATATCCCTATTGACAGAAGAGAATCCAGTACCGGAACGGTCCATTGGTCATAGTTTACCAGCAGGTATTGGATGCTGAGCAAGGATCCGACACTAGGAATCACAGCGACCCAAGCCAAGGCCCAAAAGAATTGAGGGTTACGCTGGGAAATGTCCCTCATACGTTTGAAAAAAGTCGGTTTTTTCTCCATCTTTGGACAAAACTAGTAAAGTTTTGCCGAACCCTCTGTGTGGAAGCAGCAATCAAATTTGTTTCGGCACGTTGCTTGTAGCAGTACTATCAGAACACAGGGAATTGGTCACGAGGTACCTGTAGTCAAGCTATGGGTATAAAAAAGCGAGGCCTCTACTACCTTTGAAAAAAAGAAACATGAAATTTGCAACCAAAGCGATACACGCAGGCATAGCTCCTGATCCCTCTACAGGGGCAATTATGACCCCGATTTTTCAGACGTCCACCTATGTGCAACAGGCACCCGGAGATCACAAAGGGTACGAATACTCCCGTACTCACAACCCTACTAGGACCACCCTGCAGGATAACCTCGCAGCATTGGAGAACGGTAAAATTGGGCTGTGTTTTGCCTCGGGAATGGCCGCAATTGACGCGATTTTGAAGCTGTTGAAGCCCGGCGATGAAGTCATTAGTACCAATGACCTGTACGGAGGAACCTACCGGATTTTTACCAAGGTTTTTGAGAAATATGGAATCAAGTTCCATTTTGTTTCCATGGAGCGTGTGGAGGATTTGAATGAGTACATCAATGAAAAGACCAAATTGATCTGGGTAGAGACACCGACTAACCCCATGATGAATATCATCGACATCGCAGGTATTGCCGAGATCACAAAAGAGCGGGGTGTATTGTTGGCGGTGGATAATACCTTTGCCACTCCTTTTTTGCAGACTCCGCTAGACTTAGGAGCGGATATCGTGATGCACTCCGTGACCAAGTACCTTGCTGGACATTCCGATGTGGTCATGGGTGCGATCGTAGTAAATGACGAGCAATTGGGGCAGGAGTTGGCGTTTTTGCAAAATGCCTGCGGTGCCGTGCCAGGTCCCCAAGATTGCTTTCTGGTCCTGAGGGGCATCAAAACGCTCCATATAAGAATGGAGCGGCATAGTCAGAATGGAAAGACCATTGCGGCCTTCTTGGTTAACCATCCGAAGGTTGAGCGTGTGTACTGGCCGGGTTTTGAGGTTCATCCCAACCATCAGATAGCGCTGAAGCAAATGAAGGATTTTGGTGGGATGATATCCTTTACCCTGAAGGACAATCGTACGGAAGCTGCTTTCAAGGTAATGGAGCATTTGCATCTTTTTTCTTTGGCGGAATCCCTAGGGGGCGTGGAGTCGCTATGTGGACACCCAGCCACGATGACCCATGCCAGTATTCCAAAGGAAGAAAGAGAGAAAGTAGGCTTGGTGGACTCGTTGATCCGCTTGAGTGTAGGGATAGAGGATGCAGAGGATCTAAAGCGGGATTTAGCCGCTGCGTTGGATGTATTGTAGGAAATGACTCTTTATTGAAATACTTTGGTAAACAGTACATCGCTCATGTTGATTACGTCATTCGTGAGCGCTTTGTGTTGTTTTTTTGTGTGTTTGGCCAGGGATAGGTATTTCTTTTCCAACTGTTCTTTGTCCCGCAGATAGTGGATGAAATGTTGAAAAAAAAGGTGGTTTTGGTACCAGGCGTATTTCGACAAGGTAAGCGTATTGATCTTTTCGTGTACTGGAAAAGTAAATACGGGGTTCAGCCCACCACTCATGCGTACCCTTTCGAGTAGGATGATTTTTTGCAGGCTTTCATACACATTCTTGATGGATTGAGGATCTGGTTCATTCTTAACGTCAAACTGAGAAAAGTCTATCTCCTCGTTGATGATTTGGTTGCTAGAGGTGTTAAGCTGAAGCGGTGTGAGATTTTTGGTGTAGTTATATACCGTAACATAGAGATCCTCCCATATTTTGAGTGGTGCAGCTACGATGGTATCAAAAACATCGTTGTAGATGGACTTCTTATGTTTGTCGATTTCGTCTAAATAGGAAGGGTAGGATTCTTTGAGTGCCTCCTGGTAGAGTAGCAACTGTTGTTCGATAAGTTTGATATGGTGGATTTTTTTGGTATTCCGGAAAATGAGATCGAAAGGACTAAAGAGCTTGAGGCTGAGCGTTTTTTCTTTGAAGTGGATTTTGCCCAGCAGTTCGAGAAACGTCTGGAAGAAGAATAATTTTTCTTCCAAGGCAATGGCTTTTTTGGAACGTATTTTACGGGTTAAATCCTCGAAAAGAGACTTCCCTTCCTCCAGTTGCACCTCAAAGAGTTTCAGTACTTTTACCTTATGTTCCTCCATAGCTATTCGTGGATTTTGACCAAAGTTGCCCCGTAGCCAAAGTTACTTTTATGGGTGTCTTTGAAATAGTTGATGTGGTTTAATTGACTTAGGTAGCGGTGGATTTCTTTCCGTAGTACGCCGTTTCCGATCCCATGGATAAAGGTGATTTCATCCATGCCTGTAGCGATGGCGTAGTTCAGGTTTTTTTCAAACGCCTCCATCTGTATCTTGAGCTTATCTGAGTTGCTCAGAAATTCATGTTCACTACTGAGTTTTTCAATATGAAGATCAATTTCCCGCTCCGGCCGGCTAAACTGCTGGCGGAGGGGTTTGTCCACCGCGTTTTTTGGGTTGAGTTCTTGATTCAGCTTTTGCACGTCTAAATCGGACACAGTTTGGTCCAATTGGAACACATAGCCCTCTTTCTCCAATACCGGTGCCCTGCCTTTGCTTTTGAAAAAGGAAGAGGCCTTGAATTTCACCTTTCGTTCGAATGGTTTTGTTGTTTTTTCAAGGCGGAAATTGATAGGGATGATCTGTATTAGCAGTGCCGGCCATTCTTCGAAAAGCTTGATGGATTTCTCTTCCACCATGTGTTGGGACTTTGCCTTGGCTACGCCCGCACCCAGTGTTTTGGAATTTTCGCCGTGCACTTCAGATACGGCATACAGCACATCCTTGTTCAGGTTATTGACGAGGTAAACTCCGTGGTTGTGGTCGTTAAAAGGAATGTAGGCCAAGTACAAGCCTGTTCCGGCATCGGTAGCGGCTTTCGCAGTTTTAGGCTGCCAGGTGGTAGTTGGTGTTTTTTCGGATCCAAAATACGTGGATTCCACCTCACTTATTAGAACCACTTCCGATTTTAGTGCGGGGATACGAAATCCTTCCTCTATTTCTATCTCCACTTCACCCCCTGGCAGGATTTTCGTGATAGTGCCTTCTTCTTTGCCGTGAAGCAATCTTACTTTATCTCCTACGTTCATGTGTTCTTTTTGGATTACCTGAAATCAGGGTTTCGAATGTAAAGAACATAAAAAATCTCTAAAAGTAAACGGTTTTCGGCAAGAGGATACAAAAACTCCCGGTATGGAATATACAGTTCGGGGCTAAAGGGCCGCTTTATAGGTTTCCAGGGCGCGCTCCCGTGCAAATTTATGATCAACTATCGGCTTGGGGTAATTTGGCGAATTCCACTCGGGAACCCATTTTTGGATGTATTTTCTGTCTTTGTCGAATTTCTCCTGCTGCGAGGTGGGATTAAAAACCCGGAAGTAGGGTTGGGCGTCTGTGCCGGTACCCGCCGCCCATTGCCAGCCCCCGTTGTTGGAGGCCAATTCAAAGTCCAGTAGTTTTTTTGCGAAGTAAGCTTCTCCCCAGCGCCAGTCAATCAATAGGTGTTTGGTCAGAAAGCTAGCCGTGATCATGCGTACCCGATTGTGCATGTAGCCCGTGGCGTTAAGTTCCCTCATCCCCGCGTCCACGATGGGGTATCCGGTATTCCCAGTGCACCATGCTTGAAATTCCTCCTCATTATTTCTCCAGGGAATGTGGTCGTATGCCGGTTTAAATGCTTGGTTGACTACTTGAGGGGCATGATAGAGGATCATCATGTAAAACTCCCTCCATATCAGTTCGTTCAGGAAGGTTTCATTTAGCGGCATGGCTTCGGATACCAACTTACGGATACTAATGGTTCCGAAGCGAAGGTGTATGCCGAGCCTGGAAGTGCCGGGCTTTGCCGGAAAATTCCGCGTTTCATCGTAATGTTGGATCAGTGGGCGGTTGATTTCCAAAGGAGGGATGGAAATAGTAGCTTCTTGAAAGCCTATTTCATCCAATGAGGGCAGGGGGAAGGGCTGGGTATGAAAGAAGCTGTTTCTTTTGGGATCCAACTGCACTTGGCTGAGTTTGGTCGCTTGCAAGCGCTGTTTCCAACTGCGGCTGTAGGGTGTAAATACCTTATAGTGCTGACCGCTATCGGTCAGTATCTCGTCTTTTTCGAAAATTACTTGGTCTTTGAAATCCAAAAAGGAGATTCCCTTGGCTTTCAGTAAGTTGCTTACAGCTTTATCTCTTTCCCGAGCATAGGGCTCGTAGTCCCGGTTGGTGTACACGCATTGAATGTCGTATTCACCTAGTAACGACTGGTAGACACTGAGTGGACTGCCGATTTTTACCAACAAGCTACTGCCAAATGCTGCCAACTCCCGCTGTAGTCTTTGCAGTTGTTCATGGATAAAAGTAACCCGGGCATCCTGTTTGTCTTCCAGTTTTTCCAGAATTTCCGTGTCAAAGATGAACAACGGCAGCACATTCACTTCTTGTGTATAGGCGTAATAAAGGCCGTAATTATCTTCCAGCCGGAGGTCTCTTCTAAACCAAAATACCGTAACCTTTTCCATCTCTTATAAATCAACCCGAGTCAAAAATGTTTGCGCGTTATCGAAAATCAGCAGGCCTGTCTAAGATCTGAATGGCGGGTCTCTCCAACTCGGGATCCGGCTTGAAAAGATCTGGCGCCAGTTCATCCAGTTTGATTTCGAAATTGTACCGGAGTGAGTTGTCATCGTCTATAAATTGCTGCGGCGTGCGACTTCTTCTGCTGAGGTTCTGGAAGAGTTCTCTAAAGGAACTGAACAGTAAATTCTGTGATACGGAAACCCCATAGGTGTTTGGGGCCCGGTTATTAATCGCCAATGCCGTCAGGGTATTGAAGTTATTGCGGTTGTAAACCCTCACTCGGTAACGACCATCCTCGGTTAGGAGGTATTCGGCCTGCCAATCTCCCGCAATGGTATTGAAGTCAGCATTCCCCTGAAGGTCTGTAAACCCTCCGTCACGGGTAACCCGCAGCCGTCCATCCAAAAATGTGTAGGCAACGCGCAACTGAAACGTTTCCAGCGCGGTTTCATCCAAGGCAGTGAGGTCGAAGTCTATTTCGAGGTTCTGATCCACCTGCGCAATGAGGCTATTCAGTTGGGAAGAAACCAATTGACTCAGGTTGGAAAATCCTATTCCTGCACCGCTGAACTGGCCCGGCGGGGAAAACCGCCGAAGCATGATGAGGGAAAACACTTGCCGGTTTTTTTCCTGCTCGTCATTTGCCAATCGGTTCTGGAAGGCCGAAATGGTCGTTTGGAGTTCGCTGCCCTCTGGGAAGGCCGAAAAGTCAAAAGCAAAACCAATATCGGGCGAGAGAAGCTGGCCTTCAAGGTTCATGATCACCTTTACCGGATACCTGCGTTTTAGCTCGGCAGTTTCAAATTCGGAGGCATTGGGGTTGTTTTGCAAACCAATCATCGATACATTTTCTTCGTAACTCGCTCGAATATTCATGTTTCCCTGATAGGGATCACCAAACCAGGTGATGCGGCCACCCGGCTCGATCACAAATCGTTTGTTGATAATGTTGTACAAGGAGAAATTGTATAGCGCATCGACGATTTCATACGTGCCGGTCATGTTGAAATTTCCCTGCGTATCCACGTTGAGATTTAGCACACCCCGTCCACGCCCTTGGATATTTTCTCCCGTTCTAGGGTCGATTTGAATCTCCAAGTATGCGTTGGGGTTTAAATCCAGGTTTAGGTTCAGGTTCAGATTGCTGATGGCGGAGTTTTGGCCGCGACTGCCGGTACCTGCATGGGCAGTGGTGTCGTATACATTGATAAAGGTGATGAAATCCTCTTGTACTTGGGCATCGCTGCTGCTTAGTGGGATAAAAATGCGTGTATTTGGTTGGGAGGTAGCGTTAGCTGTAATTTCAAGGTTGTTGAAGGCCCCAAATACAGCGACGGTACCGGTGGCAAAGGCGGTTCCATAGAACAGTTCGTTGTTGGCCAGTGTGGTATTTAGTACCTGCATGTTGGTAAGGGAGGCATTGACGTCAACGATAAAGTTGGAGAAATTATCGTGGGTGAGTCCTCCGGATAGGGTCGCCCGGTTGTTGTTGATGTCCCGAAGCGTCACCGCTCTAAAGCTGATTTCGTTTGGGTCAAACAAGACTTCTCCGTCTGCCAGGTATTGGGTGTTCAGGTAGTTGAATAAAAACCGCCCTGCCGAGAGTGTACCCTGCCCAGTAACCTCCGGCTTTCCCAGAGTACCCTCTACCTTTAACCTCCCACTGGCTGTACCACTTAGATCGGAAAGCAGCCCCTGCAAAAACGGTTCGGCGATCGCGAGGTTGGTTTCTTCAAATATGGCCACCAAGTTCAGTTCGTTGTCAAAATCACCGACAGTACCCCTTACCTCGATGGATTTTTTGTTTTCACGGAAATTGTCAATTTGTACATAAATGGACTCGTCTTCAAAAAATGCCGACGCATCGATATCACCGATCAAGAAATCGTTTAAATGGATATCCCGTATATTCAGATAGCCCTCAGAGCCATCTTTGCGTTGATATTCCGTCAAGATCAATGCACCATTTGCCACACCTTCGTAGCGCATCAGCCCAAAGGAATTCAGAAAGTCCAAGCTTAGGTCATTTATTTTGATATCCAATGATTCGGAAGGATTGGCGTTGATTTTACCATTGGCAGAGATGTACTGGTCTTCGTGGAATAATTTCACGTTGTTGAAAGCCACTTCGTCGTTTCTAAGGTAAATACTGTTATCGGTAACAAACTCCCAGTAATTATCCAAAAGCTTGATGTCTGATGGTTCCAAGGTGATCATCGTGTTGCCTGGCTCCAATTTGATTTCACTGTTGATCCGCAGGTAGCTGTCAGTGGCTAGCTGATCCAGGCCTACCCGAAGGTCTATAGTGGATTCACTCCAGATGGCTTCGGTGGCCAGGTTGTGGAAAGTCAGGCTCGATCCCAATTGCTGCCGCTTGGAATAGAGGTAAAAGGCCGCCAAGACGTCGGAAGAATTTTTTCGCTTAGCCGTGTTGAAGTCTATGTTGTTGTCAAAAAAGTAATTGCCGTTGAAATAGATGGTGTCAATGGCTGCGAAAAAATTAAAAACGGTGTTTTCTGCTGTCTGATAGAAAGCTCCCTCCAAGGAGGTCTGATGCGAAATGTACAGGGAAGGCTCCAAGAGGTTTATGATCGGATTTGGGTCCCTTAAGTCCATGTAAATATCGATGTAGTAATCGTCGCTAGCCCCGGGAAGTCGTTTTTTGGTGGGTTCATTGGTTACAATGTTCAGGTAGTCCTCCCATAATTCCTGCACGTCCGTTACGAGCTCCGCCACTTGAAATTTCCCGGATATGCCGGCTACCAGCAGGTCGGAGTTTAATGAAATGACCCGGGATTCGTCGGTAAACAAGGACTGAAACAGAAAATAGTCCAGAAATAGGTCCCTGCCCTCGTAACTGATCAGTACATCCCTAAACCGGGTCACTCCTTCGATATTGTCGAGCTCTATACCCTTTGTGTCAAGCTCAAAGCTTCCACTTAAAAAGAGGTTGTTTTTCGTGATATTCAGTTCCTGTAGGAACGCCGTATCCAACTTGAGGATCAGGTTTGCGGAGTCCTTTTGGTTTCGTAAGTCCAGCGTGCCGTCCACATCCATCACCAGGTTTGGATCTTTGATTTTTAGCTGCCCGGTAAAGAGTTCCTTTCCGAAGGTAGCGTTGGTGGTTATACCCGAATAGTTGTAGTTGTTGATGCCGAGGTTGCGGAAGTTGGCATCCAGTTCGATCAACGCCGATTCCGCAGTGAGTCCAGAGCCTTTGAAGTTTCCACGGAAACTTGCCTTTTGAAAGAGTTGCCGGTCTTCCAGCAAAATACCGATATCCAGGTTGACTGCTTCCAAATTGCCTTGATAGTAGGGAGTGTTGTCGTCGGTATACCGGAAATTCACCCGACCCCGAAAGGTCCCTATACGGGTACGAAAATCACCACTAGCGGTAAATTCAGATAACAAGCCGGAAAAATCGGAATCAAAGCGGATATCCCGGAATTTATCCAGTTCTTTTTGCGCTGCGGGGCTCACATACGGCTTCAAGTCTGCACTTATCAATGTGGAGTTTACCAGGGAAAGATTGAAATAAGTTTCCGAGATTTCCGGTAGTCCCCGAATGCTGAACTTCCCAAATAACGCACTGCGCTCTCCAAATCGAAGCAGTAGCTGTTCCGATAGCAGTTCCTGAACGGTGCCATGTACCTCGCCACTTAGGTAAACCAGGTCATCCACATCCGGAAAGGTAGCCGAAAAGTATTCCAAATCTGGAAGATGCAGCACCGCTTCATCTAAATTGGCGGAGATGCGCACTTCCTCGGTGAAATTCCGCAAGCTGCGGGGACTGTCATAGCTAAAGCGCAAGTAATCTTTGATCTGTGTTTGGTTTGATCGTAGGTAAAGGTTTGCCAGTTCCATTCCGGTAGAACTATAAGTGAACTCCGTTCGTAGCTGTTGGACCGGAATACCGGAGGTAGCCTCTGTGCCTTGCAGATACTTTAGGTCAAAGGCAACTGTGTCCGAATGCACCCAAAAGTTATCTGCTATGGCTACGAGATTTCGAAATCGCAACCTGCTGTAGTCGAATGTGTTGGCAAGTAGTTGGACGTTGTAGTCGAAGATGTCCAGGGAAGTTTTTTCCAAACTGATGGCATCGATCACGAATTTAATCGCTTTTTTATCCGTTTTAGAGGTGGATGTTTTGAAGATCTGACCCAAGCGCTCCAGGAAGACATTGATGTTTAGTTGGTCGTCTCCCAGATGGGTGATGAGGTGTACATTTCCCTGCTTCAGGGAAACCTCGTCCAGTCCGGGATTTTCGGCATCCAGCAATCCTCTGATCGAAAAATCGATGTACACCTCTTCTAGGTCTGCCATGAGGCTATCCTGCAAATCGTATACGGTTACGTTTTTCAGACTTATGGCATCCCACCAGCGGATGTTTACGGCATCTATATGGGTTCGGTAGCCAGTTCGTTCGGAGATCAGGGAGGTGAAATATCCCGCGACCGTTGTTTGGATAAAGGGGATTTGCAGCAAGCCCACAGCCAACAGGAACAGGACCAAAAAGAACAGCGTTACCCTCGAAAGCAGTTTAAGTGCTTTACGTAAAATTTCCGTAACTTTCGATTTCTTTTCCAATCGTAAAATAAATGACCGTAAATATATTAGCTATCGAATCCTCATGTGATGAAACGTCAGCATCGGTGATTTCTGATGGCAAAGTACTCAATAATATTATTGCTACCCAATCTGTTCACGAGAAATATGGAGGGGTGGTTCCGGAGTTGGCATCTAGGGCACATCAGCAGCACCTGATCCCAACGATCCATGAAGCACTCAGTCAGTCGGGGATATCAAAAGCGGAGCTAAGTGCAGTCGCCTTTACCCGTGGTCCGGGACTGTTGGGATCCTTGTTGGTGGGAGGTTCTTTTGCCAAAGCCTTTGCCTTTGGTCTAGGGCTCCCGTTGATCGAGGTGAATCACATGGAAGCCCATATTTTGGCTCATTTTATCGAGGACCCCAAGCCTTCTTTTCCTTTTATTTGCCTGACTGTCAGTGGAGGACATACCCAGTTGGTGTTGGTTCGGGACTATTTAGACATGGAGGTGGTCGGAGAGACACTGGACGATGCAGTAGGTGAGGCATTTGACAAAACCGCCAAACTACTGGGTTTGCCCTATCCGGGAGGTCCCCACCTGGATAAGCTAGCTGCAGCGGGAGATCCCCATGCTTTTAGTTTTCCGGTGACCAGTATGAAGGGACTGGATTTTTCGTTTAGTGGGATCAAAACGGCGGTGTTGTACTTTCTGAGGGATAGGCTAAAGGAAGATCCTGACTTTATCAAAACCAGGATGGCGGATATCTGTGCGTCCGTTCAATTTTCCCTAATCAGTATGTTGATGCTGAAGGTGAAGAAGGCGGCAGCGACGTATGGTGTTAGTCAGATTGCCATTGCTGGGGGTGTTTCGGCCAATAGGGGATTAAGGCAAACCCTCACCGATCTGGCGGAGGAAATGGGATGGCAGGTATTTGTCCCTCGTCTGGAATATTGCACAGACAATGCGGCGATGATCGCCATGGCAGGTTATTTCAAATACCAGCGCGGGATCTTTTGTGATTTGGAGGTAAGTCCTTCGGCAAAAATGAAAATCGGAAACAATGACTAAGAAGAGTAGATTCGAGAAAATCATCAATATAAAGAATAAAAAAGCGAGTTTTGAGTTCGAATTTTTGGACAAATACGTCGCAGGAGTTTCACTAAGGGGCACTGAAATTAAGTCTCTCCGGGAGGGGAAAGTGTCCCTTACAGAGGCCTATTGCTATTTTAGGAAAGGGGAATTGTTTATCAAGCAAATGCACATAGCCCCCTATAGTTTGGCCGTTCATTATAACCACGATCCGGTTCGTGAAAGAAAACTGTTGCTTAACCGTCAGGAGTTGAATAAATTAGAAGCTAAATTTTCTGAAAAGGGTCTTTCCATTGTGCCAGTTCGTGTCTTTATCAACGACCGGGGATTGGCGAAGGTAGAGATAGCCTTGGCAAAGGGAAAGAAAACCCACGACAAGCGACAGTCTATAAAGGAAAAAGATGCAAAACGGGACCTTCAACGCATGGCCTATTGAGGATACGTTCGGAATCTGCCGAGTAAGCCTTTTGCCGGTCTATGCTTCGGCTTCTATCGGATCAGGATTAGTCAGCCAATTACTCTATGGGGAGACCTATCGATTACTGAAGGTTTCGGAGGATCGTCAATGGCTGATGATCGAAGCCGAGCGGTTTGCTGGTTCCGGGTGGATACGTGCGGTGCAGCACGACTCCCTGGGAGAGGAGGCTTTTCACCGTCTGCAACAAAATGATTTTCAAGTCACTCTATCGGCTATTGTGACCATACAGCTCTCAGGTAGACAGCTAAACCTGCTTCCAGGTAGCAACCTGTATTTTTCAGACAACGAGCTCTTTGATCTCCGGGAAAGTGTGCAAATTCAGGGTGCCTGGAAGAGCTTTTCCGAAAAATACAATCGTGATCAATTGGTTAATTTGGCAACCGCGTTTGTGAATACTCCTCTTTTTTACGGAGGAAGGAGTCTCTATGGCTTAAGTATGGCTGCATTCGTTCACCTGGTCTATAAACAAGCTGGATATACGGTTCCGGCATACCTTTCTTCTTTGTTGGATTACGGAACGCACATTGACCACGCTGAGCTGTTGCCTGGAGACTTGGTGGTCTTTAAGAATTTAGCTCAGATTCCAGACCGGGTAGGAATGTATCTGGGCAATGAAGAGCTTATCGAAATGCACGGAGCGCTGGTGATCACCCCTTTCAACCCGGATAAGGCGGTTGCCAAGCGAAACATTTCCGGTCGGAACCAAGTTCATGAATTCATCAAGCTGGTATCATTATGATGGAGCGAATGGATAAAAAAGTGTTGGTATTAAACCTAGACCATACCCCGGTTGCGGTGGTAAATGTTCAAAAGGCTATCGTACTCACCCTGTTGGAAAAGGCGACACCTATTGCCAATTTTGATCATCTACGTATACGGACGGTTGACAGGGATTTTCATTACCCTGCGGTTATCCGCTTGTACGAATACAAAAACATACCCTACCGTGGCGTAATGCTCAATAGAGTCAATTTGTACAAACGGGACCACATGAGTTGTCAGTATTGTGGATCTGCCAAAAACCTAACCATCGATCACGTAGTGCCCAAGTCGAAAGGTGGAAAAACGAGTTGGAATAATCTGGTGACAGCTTGCCACAGATGCAATACCCTGAAAGGGGACAAAACTCCAGAACAAATGGGCATGCAACTAAGTCGACAGCCCTTCAGACCTACACTCTCCTATTTTTTGGCAGAGTACGCCGAACGCCATGCAGAGGAGTGGCTGCCTTTTTTAGAGGTTAAGGTAGGGTAGGGGGTTCTTAACGTCTTGTAAGTTTTAGAATCTACCCACTAAGGCCATCTTGGGTAATTTGCATCTGGGAAAAAGAAACCTCAAACCCTTCCCCATCCGGCGAGGCTGCCATCAATCCCACAAAAATCGAATCACTTGGAGGCATGTATGCGATCCGCAACAGCTCATAATTTCTATCATCGGAAGCGTATTGGATCTCCACGAAATCGTTTTCCCTGGTTAGCTTTAGCCAAAGATGCGCTGGGTTGCCGACATAGGGGCTAACCGACCAATCGGAAAATTCCCGGGTCACCACCGCACTGACCTGTTGCTGTCCGTGTACGTATTCAATACCAGTCTTTAGCCAGTTTTTTTCGTCTTGCCGAAGCATGATGCCGGCTTGGTCGTAGAGATCTCGGTAGCTACCGGAGATTTTGATCTTGATTTCAAACTTTCCGAAAATCTCCGTATAAAAAAAATGTCCATTGTCCCGGATAAATCCGTAATGCGTTTTTCTCCAAAAGTCCGTTTTGGCATCCGTAATCATTGAGCAGGCAGTTTCGGTGAGCTTCCAACGTTTCGGTTCGTTGATCCACGTAAATTTCTCGAACATAGAAGATCGGTTTTGTAAAAGCTAATACCTGTAAACAATAGGATCGGGCCATCCTTCCAAAACGATTTGCACACTGTTCAGATCAGCCACCTGTATTAGGGTAAGGTCAACCCGTAGGGTGCGTGAATGGGTTTGCGCGCAATCACCCGCTTCTTCCATATACAATCGTGCCCAGCGGGTCGGAGGGAAGCTCTCGGCTACTCGATCGTCAAATACCAACGCAGCTTCCCGGTTTCCGTCACATCCCTGATACGAATAGCGGATCTCCAGGCAGCCAGATAGCATAGATGCCTGTGTAACCTGTACGTCGTTACCGAGTTGTACATAAAGCGCATTGTCTACCGTAGGGAAGGCATTACAGGCAATTAGTTCATCCTCCTCACCGCAGGAAAGCTGAATTCCTATCAAAAAGATACCTACTACTAATCGGTACAGGTTCATCGAGTGTGCATTATTTTCGTCTTAGATAAAGTTCTCCTTTTCCTGCCAGCGTGCCCATGTCTTGGCGTAGCGTAAGGTCAGTAGCACTTTTGAATATCGCTTCCATTTCCAGTGCGTAGACGTTGTCGCAGCAATCCTGCGTTTTTTTGACCTCCGTAACACGAAAGGTTCCTCCTGGACCATAACTAAACTTCCCAGTTAGGGCATTTGCGTCTAGTTTCAGGATAAAGGTGGAATCACTTAGAAACGCCAGCCTGTACTTTATGGGGCTGGAATGCATCGCCGCAGCAGTTTCTGGCATATACCCTGTCACCTCCCAATGGGTGTGGGCAAGTGATTGGATTTGCGGAGGTTCTTCGTCCGACTGACAAGCATAGGCTAACAGGCCGAGTGCCAGCAGCACAGGGGTGAATTTTTTGATCATGGTAAAATAGGAGTTGGTTTAGTCTTCAACTACCAGACGCAAAAATCCTACCCAATGCTACATTTCGAGCTAAAATTTTCCGCAATTATTCATCCAGCTCAAAGGAAAAGGGAGCGAAAGCGTCCTCCCCCCATGCTAAATGCCGGGTGCTGGGTGAAATAGCGAACAGCGGAGAGAAGGTGCGTACAGCTACCCGATTGCCCTGAAACTCCAGCAGACGTAACCAGCCATCTCCTCCGTTTCCATGCCATCCTCCGCCTAGTGCCTGGGCATTAAAGGTCATTTGGTGGACCTTCTTTCCACCTGCATTGATATCGGTTCGGAATCCGACGTGGCCGGATTTGTCATCGGGTGCGCCAATGTGTCCAGAAAAGACCAATTGAATGTTTTTGGATGGCTTTACCAGTTTTTCCCAGATTGCTTTTCCGTAGTTACGGTCCGTGATGGAATAGCCTTCTGTCTCGATATGGTTACTGTTTCTGTCCAAGTACGAATGAGCCAATAAGATGACGGTATGGTTTTTATACGCATCTTTGTTTACAGTTTCGATCGCCCATTGCAGCATCGCCTCCCTAGGTGCAAACTCAAGCACCAAAATCAGGAATTTTCTTCCTTCAGGAGAGGTGAATTCATAGGTAGCGTTGGTCAAGGTAGGCATTCCGTCTTCATCCAAAGCGACATCGCGGATCATTTGCTGGTTGTGGTGGTTTTTTTCCAGGGGAAAGTACCTGTTATAGGAAGTCTGTCTGTTTTCAATGTTGACGATGCCAAAATCATGGTTTCCCGTGGTGGCAATCACAGGGACCTTAGCGTCAATAGTGGCGAAGGACCGGGCAACGGCCTCCCATTGTTGGATGCCGGTCTGATTGGCCACTTTACCGTCGGGATTCATCAAGCCGTTTTGTTCTACCAGATCACCCACATGAAGCACCAACTTTACATGTAACGGATCAATGTGTTCGTCCAACCAGTTTACCATGAGATCCAGGATAGGCTGGTTCCGTTTGAACTTCACATAAGATTGCGTGTCGGGGATCAAAACTAGGGACCAAGCGTCTTCCTTTTCGAGAGCAGGGGCTTGAAAAAGCTGGTTTTGGGCAGAAGCTGAGAGTCCAAACCAAATAAAAGCCAGGCAATACGCCAACACGATGCGATAGTTCATTTTTTTTGTAGGTTTTTGTATGGTTAAAGATAGCATTTTCCCGTACTGCCACCTCTTTGTTTTTTCCGAGCGGGATTTTTTCTATTTTAGGCAAGCCAAAATACCCGTTTTTATATACACATGATTTCAGAAACCTCCGATCACACGTCTATCACACCGGCCAGCCGCCGCTCTTTTCTCCAAAAGATTACCGCCTTAGGATCTCTCAGCTTGCTACCCACAGCAGGACTCATGGCACAAAACGAAGATGAGCCCCTGGAGGTACAGGCCGGCCCCTATCTGCAAAATGTCCTGCATGACGAAGCAACGATCATGTGGATTACCAACCGTAATTGTTTCAGTTGGGTGGAATACGGTGACGGGAATCACCTGCACCGGAAGTTTTTTGATGTGCACAACGGACTGATTCAGGCCAATAATCGGGTAAATAAGATCAAACTCAAAGGAATTAAATCCGGGAGGTCCCACAAATATCGGATTGTTTCCACAGAGATTGTCCGGGTCAGCGGTTCACAGTTTCACTTTGGGACCACCTATACAAGCCCTGTTTACTCCTTTCAAACCCCGGCTGCCGATGAGTCCAGTTTTCGTATGGTCGTATTTAACGATCACCACGAACGGCCTCAAACCATCCCGGAACTGCTGTACCGTTTTGGCTACAAAGGGAATGAAAAGGACTTTGATCTGGTGGTGTTCAATGGGGATGTGTTTGACAATACGGAATCCGAGGAGCAGGTTGTTCAACAGTTTTTACGCCCCTGTGTGGATATTTTTGCCAAAGAGACCCCGTTTCTCTTCGTGCAGGGCAATCACGAAGTGCGCGGTGCTTTTTCCCGGCAGATCCCCGATTATTTTTCCTTTGTAGACGAGAGGTTTTACCATGCATTCAACAGAGGGCCTGTCCGCATCATTGTGCTGGATGGAGGAGAAGACAAGTCAGACGACAATTGGGAATACAGGGGCTTGGTGGCATTTGATCCCTACCGGGAGGTACAGCGCGAATGGCTGCGTAGGGAAATTCAGTCGGAGGCCTTTAAGCAGGCGACATTTAAGGTGGTGCTGATACATATACCGCTGTGGCATTCCGGAGATTGGCACGGGCCTACGCATTGCCGGGAGATGTTTGGGGACCTATTGGAACAAGGCGGGATTGACCTGATGCTGTCCGGGCATACCCATCGCTACGGTATACATCCTCCGGATGCCGATCACAGCTATCCGGTGATGATTGGAGGCGGGCCAGTGGCTGGTAACCGGACGCTGATCAAAGTAGTCTGCACCCGAGAAAATGTACAAGCCACCATGGTAAAGGATGATGGTGAGGTAATCGGCGAACTGAATCTAAAGCCCAAAAAAAAGCGCTGAAGGATTTCCCTTCAGCGCTTCTAATAGAATAAGCGTATGTACTTATTTTTTATTTGCTTCTTCGTCCATCTTTTCTTTCAAAGCAGACAAGGCATCCAAATCACCAAGGGTAGATTTTTCTGCTGCTGGCGCAGCGGATTCGGTTCCCGTTGGTTTCTTCTTCGCAGGCGCTTTCTTGCCTTTCAGTGAAGCATCTTCCTTAAAGGTAGCCGTGTGCGAAAGCACAATACGCTTGTCATCTTTGGAAAACTCGATCACTTTGAAGTCTAGGGCCTCGCTAGCTTCTGCTTGAGAACCGTCTTCCTTCTCCAGGTTTTTGGTGGTGGCAAAGCCCTCCAAACCATAGGGAAGTTCAAGGATAGCTCCTTTGTCGTTTTTAGAGATGATGGTACACTTGTGGTCAGAGCCTACAGGGAATACGCTCTCGAAGGTATCCCAAGGGTTTTCTTCGAGTTGCTTGTGACCCAATGCCAATCTTCTGTTGTCCAGATCCAGTTCCAATACCACTACGTCCAATTCTTCGTTTACTTTCACGAATTCGGAAGGGTGTTTGATTTTCTTGGTCCATGACAGGTCCGACACGTGCACTAAACCGTCGATTCCTTCTTCCAGTTCCAAGAACAGTCCGAAGTTGGTCAGGTTTCTTACGATGCCTTTGTGCTTGGTTCCTACAGCATATTTTGCTGCCATCTCCTGCTTGGTCCAAGGATCCTCGGTAAGCTGCTTGATACCAAGGGACATTTTTCGGTCGTCTTTGTCCAAGGTAAGTACCACTGCAACGATTTCGTCACCTACTTTTACAAAGTCGGCAGGGTTGCGCAGGTGCTGAGACCAGGACATTTCGGACACGTGGATCAATCCTTCTACACCGGGAGCCAATTCCAAGAATGCGCCATAATCTGCCACGTTCACGATCTTGCCTTCCACTTTGGAACCTACTTCTAGGTTAGCAGAAAGCGAATCCCATGGATGCGGAGTAAGCTGCTTCATGCCGAGGGAGATACGCTTCTTGTCATCGTCGAAGTCAAGTACCACAATCTGAACTTTGTCGTCCAGGTTAAGCACTTCTTCGGGATGGTTGATACGTCCCCAAGAGATGTCGGTGATATGCAGAAGTCCGTCTACACCACCCAAGTCGATGAACACACCGAAGTTGGTCATGTTTTTGATCACTCCTTCCAACACCTGACCTTTTTCCAGGTTGTTGAGGATTTCTGCTTTTTGTTTTTCCAGATCTTTTTCGATCAGGACTTTGTGTGAAACGACTACGTTATCGTTAGCGTGGTTGATTTTCACCACTTTCACTTCCATTTTCTTACCCACATAGATGTCGAAATCGCGGATCGGTTTCACGTCTATCTGAGATCCTGGCAAGAAGGCTTCCACACCGTAGATGTCTACGATCAGACCACCTTTGGTTCTTCTTTTCACCAATCCTTCGATCACGTTGTCAAATTCCAACGCGTCTTCGATCAGTTGCCAGGCTTTCACCATTTTGGCTTTTTTGCGGGAAAGCACAAGCTGTCCCAGGGAGTTTTCCTGTTCTTCGATAAACAGTTCCACTTCGTCACCTATTTTGAGGTCTTCCAGGTCGCGGAATTCACTCAAGGGTACCAATCCGTCGGACTTAAAGCCGATGTTGATGATGACATCCTTGTCGTTGATGCCTACGACGGTGCCCGTGATGACCTCCTTCTCGGTGATCTCGTTGAGGGTTTTGTCGTAGAGCTTCTCCATTTCGGCACGCTCTGCTTGGGTATAGCCTTCACCAAATCCTTTGGTTTCGTACTTGTCCCAGTTAAAATCTTCGTTGTTTGGCATAATACGCAATGACCCTGAAAATCAACAACCCTAGGGTCTTCAGGTTGAGGGTTTTAGTTGTTTTAGATTCCCGATAAAGGGCCGCTCACCCGAACGGACTGCAAATTTACAATTATTTTCAGGAATCGAAATAGCTTAGGGACAAAAAGTTAGGGGATTGTATGCAGTTGATAAATGAGGATGGAGCTTGTTCTGTTTTAACTTTTTGCCATATCAGTGCGGTATTGTCCGTAGGGGATCGTATACGGAGAACTTCAGATAATAACTTTGAGGTGGAAATTGGCAGACTAGTTTTCGTTGGCCTTAGATTTTAAGTTACTGAATTTGGCATGCGGATTCCTTTGGATTCCAGAAAGGTTGGGTAAATTTGATAAAAATGGCTTGTAAAGATGCTGAAAAAAAGTGATCAATCAGCTGCATGCCAAGTGGACCGATCCGGAAAATGAGGTGGTGAAGCGTATGGGGATGTTTAAGGAAAGGAGTCCGGAGATCTTGAAGGTGATATTGGAATCTTAGTCTGAATTTTTTGAAATGAAAAAAAGAAAGCTGAAAATATGGTTGAGTGCCACAGATTTACTTCCTCGGGATTTGGGGCAGATAATATCATTTTTGCCCAACTATGAAATAATTTATAATCAAGACCTAATAAATAAGGCTGGGGCAAGGTTCAGTTTGGAAAATCATTTATCCAAGCTAGAAAAATGTGATTTGTTTTTGGGTTTGATTAATCCAAAAAAATGAGCATATCTGTTGCCACAGAGGAAAATATCCCACTCATGGAAATTGAAAAAGCTATTGAATTGGGAATACCCTATTGGTATGCTGTACATCGCAATGTTACTTTCACCAGGCATTTGCTCAATGATTTAGTTTTGAAAGACGGAGTAACGCAGTCATCCAATAAGAATGTTTTTGATATTCGGACTGTAGACATCTACAACGAGATTAAAAGCAAAAGTTACAAAAAACGTAATCATATAGTGCTTACAGATTTTTTCAGGCTTTCAACTTTTTTAGATAAAGTGAATCAAAACATCGTTGAAGGTAAAAAGCATAAGAAAGCTCAGGAATTAATGCTGGCTTCGACTGTGTATGGTTTTGAAGATCAACTCTCGAAAATCATTTCAGACCTCGAATTGAAGAATTTTAGGATTTTAAATTCCTACTATGGAAGTATCAAAGTCAATCCAAAACTTTCAAACTTAGAAAACTGCATAAATTCGGTTGTGAATACAGATTTGTTTATTGGTATTGTTCGTCCTTACTACGGAACAGGAAATATCAGAAACAAAGATGCGGTAAAGGTAGAGGATAAAAACATAACCTTTGAAGAAATCAGAAAAGCAATTGATCTTGAAAAACCGAGGTGGTTTTATGTGCATCGGGATGTGGATTTTTGTTCAAAAATTCTTGAACACATTGAAGTCAAAGTGACCTATGAAGAGAAGCAAGAAGGAAAGGTAAAAAATAGAAATATTCTTAAGTCAAATAAAGACATCGATCCTAGAACAATCGACCTATACAGTTTTGTGATAATGGATCATGGAATTAATGTGGCAATGAGGAATGGTAACTGGGCACAGGAGTTTCTGGTAATGGCAGAAGCCCAAAGGTATATTCAGACCCAGTTTCAAGACTCTGAATTTATTGAATCACTTCTAAAGGGAACGCGAAATGGAAGATAGCTTTATCATAAAGAATTTATTAGATCAACCTGAAGGGGAGCGTCTTGAGTTAAAGGCAGGTATTGATTATGATGCCATATCCAAAGTAATCACGTCATTTATTAATACCAAAGGAGGTGATTTGGTAATTGGAGTAAATGAAGATAAATCGGTTTCTGAAATTGGAATTGATGAGTCTACTAAAATGAAAATAATGAACTTCTTGATTCAAGAAATCAGACCCATCGCGCCGATTTTCGCAAACATTTTCCCTTACAAGAAAAAGAATGTAATGTTAATTTCGGTTTGGGAAGGGGCTGAAAAACCATATTATTTTAATAACACCATTTATATCCGGCAGGGTTCTCAGACCAGAACCAGCTCTGGTAAATCAATTTCCGCATTGTTAGACCAACAGGTAGAGTCAGAGCAAAGATGGGAGCGACAGGCAGTATTGGGCGCTAGCCTTGATGATTTAGATATTGATGAAGTTCAGAACTCAATCAATACGTATAGGAACTATAGTTCCAATGAAGATTTCAGCAATTCGGAGAAATTTTTAATAAGTCGTGGCCTTATTGTAAATGGCAATATTACCAATGCCTGTATGATTTTGTTTGGGAAAAACCCAACTCAATTTATTCCTCAGTCAATTATTAAGTTTGTGGTACATCCAGGAACAACATCGGGTGATAGTTTTAAAGAGAACAAGATTTATAATGGAAATCTATTTAGTAATGTCAGGAAAATTTTGTCGGATTTCGACACTTTTATCGGTAAAGAAAATGTAATCGAGGGTGTTTATAGAACAGAAAAAAAGAGATATCCGGAGAAAGCATTGCGTGAAGGCTTACTTAATGCAATAGTACACAGAGAGTATGGTGCTAGCCAGTCTTTTTTGGTCATAGAATTATTTTCAGACCGATTAGTTGTAAGGAACTATGGTGGGCTTCAAAATAATATGACTGTAAATGATTTGAAAACGGAACATAATTCAATACTTCGTAATCCTGACATTGCTCAGATGTGTTTTTATAACAATTTAATTGAAATGTTGGGTACGGGTACGCTCCGTATGATAAGAAACTGTAAGGAAGAAGGTTTTAAGATTCCTAGGTGGAAAAATGCCAACAATATTTTAGAATTAACTTTTCCAGATGTTAAACATCAATTTGAGGGAATAACTGAGGGAATAACTAAGTTGGCAGGTGAGGGAATAAGCGAGGGATTAATAGAGGGAATAACCGGACGAGTAATGGAATCAATGATTCAAATAGTTTTACTGATACTGACTGAAAAAAGTCTGAGAGCTTCTGAAATTGCGGAGAAGTTGGACAAGTCTTATAAGACCTTAGAACGTCATATTTCTCTTCTCAAACGACTTGGAGTTATTGAGTATAAAGGTTCAAAGAGAGCCGGAGGTTACAAAGTATCAGAGAGATTTATGACAAAAACAGGTGGTTACTATATCAAAGAATAATAAGAGCTACAGGAAAACATGAAACTATCCATCCGTTTTTTTGATGACCGTGAGGTACGGGCCGTTTGGGACGATGAAGGTTCCAAATGGTGGTTTAGTGTATTGGATATTATTGGTGTACTTAATGATGAACCCGATTATACGAAAGTCCGAAACTACTGGAAGTACCTGAAAGCAAAGTTTAAAAAAGAAAATAATGAAGTGGTTAGTGTCACTACCCAGTTTAAATTTTTAGCACCAGATGGCAAAAAGCGTCTTGCAGATATGCTGGATAGTGATGGAGTTATAGCTCTCGCCAAAAGGTTTCCCAATAATAAGGCGATGAAGTTTCTGGATTGGTTTTTATAAAACGACACAAGCATTGACCGGCAAAGCAAGAAAAAGGGCTATACCCTTTTTGAAAGCGACGTCACCGAATTGGTTTCACAGATAGTGCTTGTAGCCTAGCCGGCGGCAACCACTCCTCCCTGTATTTTGGCTACCGTAAAAAACGCTTTGGTAGTTTAGGTTCCAAGAGGTTAAGTTTGTCAGTTTCCGTACATTTCAAAACATCCGATTGGCTGCTTGTATATCGGTTGAAGATATTGCATCTTTAACCTCACAGAATATTACGGTAAAGAAATTAAACCCATAAACCACCCTTGGTAACCCCATGATAGCCAAAAATCATCTAGTCCCAGCTCTTCCGCAAATGAGGGGATGGATCCTTTTCGTGTTGCTAACTGCTTTTTTGAGTGTTGGAGCCATTTCCTCGCTTCACAATCCTCAAACGGCCGACAACCCTGAAAAACCCCGCCGCGCCGAGCTCCTTTTCTTGGGCCATCCCAGCGAACACCATAATTCCCGATTGTACTCGCCTTGGCTTGCCACCGCGCTCTTTAATCAGGGTATCAACCTTACCTACACCGAAAAGGTGGAGGACCTAACACCGGAAAACCTGAACAAATACGATGCGCTGCTCATCTACGCCAATCACGAGGTGCTGCCCAAAGCACAGGAAGATGCGTTGAAAGGATTTTTGGCCGAAGGCAAAGGCCTGATCCCCCTGCATTCCGCCACCGGCTGCTTCAAAAACTCGGACTGGTATATCGAGACCATTGGTGGCCAGTTTGCCTCCCACGGAGAGGGTGAATTTGCTGCTACCATCGTAAACTCCTCCCATCCCGTGATGAAAGGGATCACCCCTTTTACGACCTGGGACGAAACCTACGTGCATCAGCGCATCAATCCGGATATGGAGCTACTCATGGTAAGGGAGGAAGATGGTAAAAAAGAACCGTATACTTGGGTTCGTAACGTAGGAAAAGGAAGAGTGTTCTACACTGCCTTTGGGCACGACGAACGCACCTGGAAGCAGCAAGGCTTTTTGGACCTCATGGCAAATGGCGTGAAATGGGCCATGGGCGAAGAAGTCATTGCGTTGGTAAAAGCCCTGAACATCCCACAGGTTTCCATTTACGATGAGCCGATATCGGATTTTACCAAGCGGTATGAAGTGCCGCGCATTCAGTCCGCACTTTCCGCAGAGGAATCCCAAAAGCTAATCCAAAAGCCGGTGGATTTTGAAATCAGCCTCTTCGCTTCTGAACCGGACATTCAAAACCCCATCGCCATGGCTTGGGACGAGCGGGGGCGACTATGGATCGTGGAATCCGTGGATTACCCCAATACCTTCAAAGAAACGGACGGGGCGGCAAACGACCGAATCAAAATCTGCGAGGACACCAATGGAGACGGGCGTGCCGATAAGTTCACGGTATTTGCCGAAGGCCTGAATATTCCCACCAGCATGGTATTTGCCAATGGCGGTGTGATCGTTTCCATGGCCCCTGATTTTGTTTTTCTGAAGGACACCGACGGGGACGACGTGGCCGACGTGCGCGAAGTGATAATGACCGGTTGGGGCAAAAACGATACCCATGCCGGACCTTCCAATCTCAAATATGGATTTGACAACAAGATCTGGGGGGTAACCGGTTATTCTGGTTTCAACGGTACAGTAAACGGTAAGCGGATGACTTTTCCTCAAGGAATCTATCGGCTCAATCCGGACGGCTCGGACTTTGAATACCTGGCCAGTTCCAGTAACAACACATGGGGACTGGGATTTACCGAAGACAACAACGTATTTATTTCTACCGCTAATAATACCCACGCGGCTTACTTCTCCGTTCCGGCCAAGCACATGCAGCGAACACTGCCTGGTCCAAAGGAGGGAGAGAAGCAGCCTCCTTTCCAGGTTCAACCTATCCAAAAAATTGACGGCCACTACGACGCCCATTCGATGACACCAAATTTGCGTCAGGTGGATGTAGTAGGAGGATTTACCTCCGCTGCAGGCATTAATTTCTATACGGCAAGAGATTATCCAAAGGAATACTGGAACCGTGTAGCCTTTGTAAATGAACCGACAATCAGGCTGACCCACAATGCAATCATCGAGCCGCTTGGTGCAGGTTTTCAGGAAAAAGATGGTTGGAACCTGCTGGCCAGTTCCGACGAGTGGTTTGGGCCGGTACATGCCGAAGTAGGCCCAGACGGTGCCGTATGGATTGCCGATTGGTACAATTTTATCATACAGCACAATGTATTTGTGGAGCGGCAGGCACCCTCCCGCATGGTGTTGCCCTTTGAGGATCAACCGCATGGGCAAGGCAATGCATTTCACAGTGAGCTAAGGGATACCAATCACGGGAGAATCTACCGAGTGGTCTACAAAGGTGCAGCGGACACCAAGCCGATGAGTCTTTCCAAGTCGGACACACAAGGATTGCTGGCCGCACTTTCCCATACCAATCTGTTTTGGAGAATGACCGCCCAGCGCTTGTTGGTCGAATCCAAGGATAAATCGGTGGCAGTAGATCTTATTCGCCTGGTCAATGATCGGAACGTGGACGAAATCGGGTTGAATGGCCCGGCCCTGCATGCTATCTGGACACTACATGGCCTTGGATTTCTTGACGGCAGTCATGCCGAGGCCTCAAAGGCGGTGACAGCTGCCCTAACGCACCCCGCCGCAGGAGTAAGAAAGGCAGCCATGGCGGCGTTGCCGCGTACCCAGGCTACGTTGAGTACGTTTGAAAGCGCCGGTGTATTCCGCGATTCGGATCTGAATGTCCGTATGCATGCATTTCTTGAGTTGGCCGAATTGCCGTCAACACCGTCCGTAGGTCGGCTGCTTCTACAGGCAGCCCAGGATGATACCCACGCCCAAGACGATTGGTTGGTACGTGCTCTGTTTGCGGCAGCTTCTGCACACGGAGCATCTTTTTCCGAAGCGGCACATGGGAAAGCTATTAGTGGATTGGCTGCCCGGCTTCTGGCCGGAGTGGAGGCGGAACGTTACGAACTTGGCAGAAGAAGCTATCTAAACCACTCACCTGCCGTATCGGGAAAAGAGATCCGAGTGGGTGCAACGGTATCGGGTCGAAGAGATGAAAAGATCTCAGGAGTTATCGTCGCTCACGGCGACGGGCAAAATGGCTATGCGCTTTATGTGCAGGACGATACCTTGGTATGGGAAATCTCCCAAGATGGCAAGCAAACCAAAGTCACCTCAGGTAGTAAGGTCCTTCCTTCCAGTTTTGTGGTGAATGCGACACTGGATGCCAAAGGAAGGGCGGCACTGTATATGGACAATCAGCTGCTTGGAGAATCAACCGGGTTACGCCTTTTCAGCCAAGACTTGCATCCGAGTGTTCGTTCCGGACGTGACTTAGGCGGACAGGATAATATCGGACCATACGAAAAGGATTTCCCATTTGAAGGTAATCTTCAGCAATTGACACTTGAATTAAATTAACGGATTTATGTATCTAATTTCAAGGAATGGCCTATTGGCATTAGTGATTTCTTCAATTTTCTTGGGTTGGACAGATCTGCTTAGCAAGCTTTCCAGCCCACCCACTTCGACGGCAGATGGGATCACGCTATGTGCTATTGATATGCCCGCTGTACCGATTCGTGCGGTGGGAATTGCAGGAAACAGGGATTCCCAGTCTGATCAGCATGATGCCACGACGATATGGATAGAGGTGATACCTGAACAGATGAAATTCGATGTAGATACCTTTGCAGTGAAAGCAGGCAAGAAGATAATCCTTGAACTCGATAATAGGGATGGGATGCAGCATAACCTTCTGATCCTGAAGCCTAATTCCCTGCAAAAGGTAGGAGAGGCTGCGGACGCCATGCTTCGAGATCCTAAGGCCTCGGAAAAGCATTATGTCCCCGAAATGCCCGAAGTGCTGTTTGCCACCGAAATGCTAGGACCAAACGATGTATATACCCTGAAATTTACCGCACCTACCCAGCCCGGTTATTATCCCTTTGTTTGTACCTTCCCAGGACACTGGCGAATGATGAATGGGGTGATGGTGGTAGAAAAACCTTAATTTTCCCAATAACGCTATGAAGATGAAGTTAAAACCCAATGAAATGGCCCCCCACTTCCGCCGGAGTCGTTTGCTGATTCCGGGACTTACGATTTTGCTGCTCCTTTGGGGAGCGTTGTTTGCCCAACTAAGGGCCGATCCACCTAAAAAGCCCATTAGGGTACTTATGGTGGGAGGGGGGGCATCTCACGATTTTGATACTTGGTACAAAGGAACCGACGTAAAGACGCTCTCCGAAAAGGGCTTTGCAGACGTGACGTATACCGATGATACAGATGCGGTTTTGGGGTATTTGGATAGGATTGATGTGCTCTACCTAACCAACAATCAGCCATTTAAAGATCCGAAGACGCGGGAGGCGATCATGAAATATGCCGATAGTGGCAAGGGGCTTGTGCTTGGACACGCAGCGCTATGGTACAACTGGGCAGATTGGCCGGAATATAATTTAAAGCTCGTAAGCGGGGGATCTCGGGGTCACGACAAATACGGTCCGTTTGAGGTAACTGCGGTCAACAGAAAGCATCCCGTTATGAAAGGGGTGCCTGCGAAGTTTACACTGAAGGACGAGCTTTATTATCACAAAGTGGATCCCAACGGAGCAGGGATAGAGATACTGGCCACAGCCAAGAATGAAAAGCCTGAGGAATACCCCTCAGTTTTTGTGGTAAAGCACCCCAATGCCCGCATCGTAGGGATTGCACTTGGGCACGATGGGGAATCCCACGAACTGAAAGCCTATAAACAACTACTTAGAAATGCGATCCGTTGGGCAGCAAAGTAATTTTTAACCAAACCATAAACACAACTTATTTATCATGAGTGACAAAAAAATAACCGTCGTCATCGTAGGCATGGGTTTTGGCAAAGAGTTTATTCCGATATACCAAAGCCACCCCAATATCAAGGAAGTGGGTATTTGTACGCGTAATCAAGAAACGCTCGATGACCTTGCCACCCGCTTCAATTTGAACCGAGATCTGTGCTTCACTGATTTTGAGGATGTTCCCAAGCGCGATGATGTGGATGCGATACACGTTGTAACCCCCGTGCCGGAGCATGCTAAGATGACCTTGGCCTCACTCAATGCACACAAGCACACGGCTTGTACCATTCCCATGGCGATGACCGTGGAGGATTGCAAGGCCATTGTGGAGGCCAAGAAGCGTGTCAACAAGGTATATATGATGATGGAAACCGCCCTTTACACGCGGGAGTTTCTCTATGGCCTAAACTTGGCCGAAACGGGCAAGTTAGGGAAAATACAGTTTGTGCGCGGATCACATATACAGGATATGAGTATGGAAGGTTGGGCAGAATATTGGAAGGGTTTCCCGCCGATGCTGAACGGTACCCATGCGATATCTCCCCTGCTCAGGATCAATAATACCAAGGCAGAGACGGTGGTTTGCCACGGTTCCGGCCGTCTTTCTGAGGATTTGGCGAAGCGATACGGTTCTCCATTTGCGGTAGAAACAGCGACGTTTACGCTTAAGCATTCCGATGTGGTAGCAGAAGCTACCCGTTCTTTGTTCGATGTGGTGCGGCAGTATAGAGAGTCCTACGATGTGTACGGAACAAGGATGTCTTTTGAATGGGAGCAGCTGGCAGACGAACACCACGTGATATTCCCTGGAGGAGAAGACGCGGAACGCATTGAGGTGCCCGATACGGATGAACTGCTGATCGAACCGATCAAGCATTTTACCAAACGCGAAAAGATTGATGACCCCAACCACGTGTCCTTTTTACAGGGTGCAGGGCACGGAGGGTCGCATCCACACCTGGTACAGGAATTTGTGGCGGCGATCATTGAGGGAAGAGACTCCGCGGTGGATGCTGCCTTGGCGGCAAACTATACCTGCGCGGGAATCTGTGCCCATGAATCGGCTATGAATGGGGGTAAGCGCATCACCATTCCGGATTTTGAGGATTAATTGACCCTCAATTGGATTTAGTGTACGGGTATCGAATTTAGATACCCGTAATTTTTTCCGTTTTGCAGAAGGATTTACAGAGGCGATAACCTATTCCTCATATGATACAACTCAACATAAAGCGGTTTTCCGGCGCATTGCTTGTTATGTTTTTAGCGGTGAATTTTTCGGGTTTTGCACAATCCACCTTTTCCAACCCGATCAGGGATGGTGCGGACCCTTGGGTATTTCAAAAAGATGGCGAATACTATTATTGCGCCAGCCAAGGAGGTGGAATAGCCATCTCCAAGTCCAAAAAATTAACCGATCAGGGAGAAATGGTACAGGTATGGAAATCTCCCGAAACGGGATGGAACGCTGCCAATATCTGGGCTCCTGAAATACACCATATAGACGGACGCTGGTATATCTATTACACAGCAGGAAGTAAGCCGGGTGGCCCCTTTATTCATCAACGCTCCGGCGTATTGCGATCAGTAGGAAGCGATGCTTTTGGCCCTTACGAAGATCTCGGTATGCTGTATACCGGAGATACTATCAAGGACCCAAGCTCCGTAGTTTGGGCTATTGACCTCACCCCATGGCAACACAAAGGTAGGATGTACGCCATCTGGTCAGGCTGGGAAGAAAACCGGGATACGGATAAGACTGAACAACATCTTTATATAGCTGAGATGAGTAATCCGTATACGATCTCCAGTAACCGGGTCAAGATCACCTCTCCCATAGAGCCCTGGGAGGCGGGAGGGCCACTGAACCTGATAGAAGGGCCCCAAATGCTGGAGCGAAACGGTAAGACCTTTATCATTTATTCCACCCGGGAGTCTTGGCTGAAGGAATACAGACTGGGACAACTGACCCTACGCGATGGGGCCGACCCATTGGTGCCGGAAAGCTGGGTGAAAAGAGGGCCGGTATTTATCGGAAACGACCAAGTCCTTGGTGCCGGGCACTGTAGTTTTGCCAAGTCGCCGGATGGTACCGAAGATTGGATAGTATACCATTCCAAGAAAACGGAGCAGCCAGGCTGGGATCGGGATATCAGGCTTCAGTCATTTACCTGGCATATTGACGGATCCCCTGATTTTGGAACGCCTATTCCCGCTGGGGTGCAAATTCCGGTTCCCTCAGGGGAGTAACTGTGCGAGGGAGCCACCCGACGCAATTTGTACAGATCCAGAAAATGGCCCTTTCAATTCCGGGATCTGTGTATTCCCCTTCTTTTGTAGGAAGAATTGGAGAGTTATGCCTTCACTCGGCTGATTTTGGGTTTAATGCTGGTTTGATCAAGCGTTTTGAAGAAGAGGAACAGCGGGGCATGGCGGGGTATTTCAAGAGCCCCGTAGATCAGGCTTTTGAGTACAACAAATTCCAGTTTGACCTGCCGATCTTCCCATACCATGCGATCAAGTCATCATCGAGAATTCAGATCGTACAGCCTTCCATATCGATGGCGAGACGCAGGCGGCATTGGCTAGGGTAGAAGGACGCCTTGCGGAGCATCCGTATTCATTTTACTCTAATTTACCCGTAACGTAGTTGTTGTTACACCTTATAGTATTCTACCAGTCTACCGTCAAAGCTGGCTACCTTTTCTACCAGTTGTTGCCTTTTGGCTTCATCCATCATTCGAAAACTCCGGGCGAGTTCCACTTTTTCCATGAGCATCGCTGCGTGATCGGCACCGGTTACCAGTGTGCTGATCGGCATGGACCAAGAGAAATGAAGGGCTTCCTGGATGGATAGTACAGCAGGTACAATTTTCGGATTATCACCGTGGTTGAAATGGGTGGTGCCGCCAAAAAAGCCTCCATTGGCAAGGGTTTTCATGGCGACTGGAGCAATTTGTTTTTCGGAAAGAATTGGCAGGACGTTGGTGATAAAGCTCTTGTAATTGGGATCAAATGCGTTAATGGGCATTTGGCAGGCTTCCATCAGGTCGGTGCTTTCGAGGATGCGAATATGGGCCTTAAAATCGGAGTGGCCCGAGAAGCCAATGTGCCGGATTTTTCCTGCTTTTTTTGCTTCTATTAGTACATCCAACACCCCATTTTTCAACCGACTATCCACATCCGCAGGGCTGGTCACGGCATGGATATAATACAAGTCCAAATAGTCGGTATTCATACGTTTTAGGGTGCCTTCCAGGTGTGCTTTGGCTGTATTGGCGTCTCTAGCGGTCGTTTTACTTTGGATAAAGGCAATGTCCCGGTATTTGGGTGTCAAAAAGCGTCCGTATTTCCGCTCCCCTTCACCTCCTCCGTAAGACTCCGCATTGTCGAAAAAGCGAACGCCTTCTTCCAGTGCTTTCTCTATGGTTTTTTCCGCTTCGGCATCGCTCATCCGAGCGATGTGGGCACCGCCCAGCCCCAACATGGTGATGGATTTTCCGCTTCGTCCAAATTTCCGCAAAGGGAGCAATTCGCCGAGACGATCCACATTTCTGGAAGCTGGTGAATTGACCTCTGAACTGCCAAGGCCTGCTGAGGTGGCCGTTAGGGGGAGCATCATGCCGGCCGTTAGTCCAGCCAAAGATTTCAGAAAGTCCCTCCGTTTGTTTTTGTTGTCTCGATTTTCCATAAGGCACATTTTGTTAAATTTTCACGTGAATTCCACTCATGATATTGATTCCCTGCATGGGGAAGCCCCGTTCTACTTCGTAACTTGTATTGGTCAAGTTGTTGCCTGCTAGGTAAGCATGGATCTTTGGGGTGATGGCATAGCCTACGCGGAGGTTGATCAGGGCATAGCTTACCGTTTGGTGTCCCGGTTCGGGGCTTATGCTCATGTCTGCTAAGTATTGGATAGAAGGCATGAGGTTGAATTTTCCACTTCGTATCGTAGCCTGCGAGTTCATGTGGTGTTTGGGTGCGAAGAGAACGTTTTCGGATGCATCCAAAAAACAATAATTTAAGATCCATTCCAGTCCCTCGGAGGGCGTAAACCGTATCTGGGATTCCACTCCGCGGTTGGTAAAGCTACCAATATTCCTTCCTCTAGCCGGAGTTTCCATGGGGTTTACCACGATGAGGTTATCGCCCACTGCCAGGAAGATGTTGGCTTCGATAGCTAGTTTTTGGCCGATGAGTTCCTGCAAGACTCCGACTTCATGGTTCCACATTTCCTCTGGTCTCAGTGCCTCGTTTGAGGCGGGGAACAAAAAGAGGTCTACCACTGAGGGACTTCGAAAGGCTTTGGCTGAAGACGCTTTTAGGGTACTATTGGGACCGGCTTCCCACGAAAGACCAAATCCTGGGAGTGTAGCACTACCGAATTGTGAGTTTTCTACCTGACGGATTCCCGCATTCAGGTGTAGCTTTTCGCCAAAGGTTTGCTGAATGTGTGCATACACATCCGTTTCCTGCACCCAATGTTGCACACCCAATCCCACACGGGCAGGGGGAGGAAGTGTCTCGTTAAACGCAGTTCCTCCAAAGCGTTTGTAATCTAATCCCACTGTGATTACCTGGTCGGGCAAAAGGGTGATATTTTGGAAAAAGGTAATGCCTTGGTTTTGGTCTTTGGATTCAAAGCCACTGTCGAAGCGATGGTCTCCGAAATTGTGGTAAAGGAGTAGGGCACCGGATACGGGCCCATGGTTGGTTATTAAGGAAGTAGCGATTCTGCCTCTTAGAAATTCCCTGCGGTCATCCTGCTGAGGAGCGGTTACTGTGCCAGGTTGAAAATAGGTTGCGTCAGAAAGTTGGATTTCCGAAGACCATTGATAGGTTTGGGTGAAGTCGTATCCAGTCTTTAGGTAAAAGGCAGTGTTTTCAAAGCTGTCCTCGGCATCCTCGCGGAAACCAGCTGTTTGATTTCTGTTCAGAGAGGCTGTGCTGTGAAATTTTCCCGATCGAAATCCCGCATGTACGTTTGCCAACAGGGTGCCAAAGGAACCATAGGCCAGGTTACCGCTGCCCTGCCAGCCGGGTGTATGTGTTTTTCGGGTGATCAGGTTGATGGCGCCCCCCATGGCATTGGACCCATAGAGGAGGGATGCGGCTCCACGCTGCACCTCTACCCGTTCGATATCGGAAGTGGTGTAGGCATCTCCGATGGGGTGGGCAAAGATCCCCATGTATTGTGGTTGACCGTCAATCAGTACCAATACCCGGTTGTTGGGAGAGCCACTGATGCCCCGGATGCTGATATTGCCTCCAGAGTTTGGACCAACGCCAAATCCCGTGGTTCCCCGGTCATTTAAGAAAAATCCAGGCACTCGGTGCACCAGAACCGGGAGGATATTTATTTCGCCGGATTGCTCCAAGGTGGCTCGGTCTATCACTGTGATGGCGGCTGCAACCTTTCTTTTGGGCATCTCCATCCGGGTTCCGGTGACTACCACCGGATCTAAGTCTACCTGTAAGCTGTCTCTTTCCTGTGCACAGACCCATCCCGAAAGGAGGTATACTATGCCAAGCAGTAGCGCGTTAACCTTCATGCTGCGGGGTGTTTATTGGAGGATGCCAGGGCCATGTCACACAGGTGTTCAAGTGAGGTAGAAGCACGTGGTCTGCCTTTCCCTTCAGCACCAAAGTGATGACCTTATAATAATCCGGTAGTGCCGCTTTCACCTTACCAAGGGTCTTACCACTCACACTGACATCATCCACCAATAAAATGGTTGAAGAAGGTGATATAACAGGGAGCTGCAGGGCCGAAAGGAATTCCGGTGCTTGGCGATGGGGTTGATTGAGCTCGTTTCGGTAATTTACCTGTACCGACCGAAAAGGTAGCCCCAGCTGATGGGCTATCAGGATAGCGGGAAAAGTACCGCCACTCGCAATGCCCAAGATCAGGTCAGCCTGTGGAAAGGGATAGGACCGAATTGCCTCGCTGACAGTGGACAAATCCACCAAGGGCTTCAAGGCAGTTGTTCCTTTGGCTATGGATTCCGGAACGGGATGGTTCATTTTTGTATTGGAGCGAATCTCACCAGCAATAAGTTAAGCAAGAGAAGGATGAGGATTCCGGGGGCTCCATTTTGGAGTGAGTTTGTAAAAAACTCCCAAGGTGATGCGGGAAGGATCGGCCATAGGATGAGCAGGGTGGAGGAAATCACTTTAGCTCCTACATAGCTTAAGGGACCTGCCGCCCAACGTACCGGAGTGGTCATCCAAAGAGCCGCCATTCCGGTGAACAACAAAACCTCTATGGTGAGCATGCCCATGATGCCGGATTGGGGGCTACCGGTAAGGAAAAAATTCACCAGCGGAGCCAGTATGGTAATGAAAATGGCCGTTTTCCAACCGCTCAGCCAAAGGGCGATTAGCGGTATATAAAACACGGGCAATAAATAAGCTCCGATCGGTATACCTTGGTAAGGGGGAATAAGGTGAACGAGAATCGGGAAAATGACGGCGGCCACGAGCCATGCTGCGCTTGTTTTTACCGTGCTGATCTTTTGGGAGCGGGTCAGAGATGCTTGCATGTGATTTCAGGTTTTGTAAGAACTTGAAGGTACGCAAATTAAGGCGGATTTTCAACCTTTTTGCCCCGAGGCACTTTCTTTACCTGGTGAGTGGCCAATGAGCGGCTACGTGTCTTGTATGGTTTTGGCCGTCTGATCTCCTTCTGATGGGTAGTATGTGGGTAAACGCTTAAAAGAGGCGTAGTTAGGCCTTGCTAGGGAAGAGGTGGTTCCCAAATGCTGGCGCCAATATAGCGCTCGGGGCCGCTTGTTAGATCGTTAAAGTAATAGAGAATGACCAGTTTGCCATCCGGCCTTTGTACGACCCTTGGGTAGCCCATGTCTCGGTTGGCGCCATCCGATCGGATCACGTAATCGGAAGACCAGCTTTTCCCGCCATCGTTACTAAGGCGGGCCATGATGGAGTAAGGTTCAGCTCGGTATCCATAAATCAGGCATAGTCTGCCATCCTGTAGCTTCACCAAGGCAGGGGGATTTCCGATCCCGCAATCTTCGACGGGGTCCGCCTCTTGGTGCCAGGTTTTTCCTTTATCCAGAGACCGAAAGGCACCGATAAAGCGCCTGTCTCCTTCCCTACGTCTCACAGCTACGTAAAGTTCCGTGTCACTTAGTTTCGCGCTGGCAGGCATGATAGCAAAGCCTTCGGGTTCATCCCCCAGGTAGGATAGTAAGCGCCAACTCAGACCTCCATCCTCGGTGTGAAGAGTCACCGGGCGGCCTTCTCTACCATCTTCTTTGGCAGCGGTTACAAACAGCAGGGCTTCCCGGTTGCCGTATACCTGATAGTCTGTTCGTGCGGCGATACCCGGAGTCCCAACATTCGGCAGCAAGTGCGGCCCTCTCCAATTTTGTCCGCGGTCATAGGAATACCAAAACCGGGACTGACCGGCGTGGATATTGTCGGTTCGCACGGTAAATGCCAAATCCGGGTGCAGGAAATCAATGGGTTCCAGGAAATCGATAGGTTCTTCTGGAGCAACGTCTGTGCGGAGTTGTCCATGAAACACTCCATTGTTTGGCAGCAAAAGACTGCCCTTTTTACCGGGATCTTCGATCGTCCAGGTGATTCCTCCGTTCTTACTTCTGGCGAGAAGGTGCCGTTCTGTCTTGTTTCTTGCCAGGTGATGGCGCTCTTCGCCGAGGTCTTCGTAATCTCCCTGCGCAAAACCCACTAGGATTTCGTTTTCCCAAATCCATACTCCCCAATTGGCCGGCCATCCACCGAATTTGCCTTGTTCATGATAGACTTTTACATGGATTGGATGGGGCTGGGCATACAAGCCCACGCTGGTGATCGCAAGGGTTAGGAGGAGCAGAATGGATTTCATGGACTTGGATTGAACTATTTTAGGATATACGGTATTTTTGGGAAATGGACTAGAAATAGGGTGTTTTTATCCAAGTTCGCCGGGGAGGGTTTGAATTCCAATGGTGACAAAAGAAGTGTTAGAAAATAATCAACTAAAAAACGATTCCGTGAATTTATGAATGATTGGGCTTTGCGCTGGGAGTGGTTGAAAGGGGAGTGTAAATATTTTTCTGTTAGCAGAAAAAAATAGCAACTTACTAGCACTTATTTTACCCTGTTTTTGTTTTTTCACCGGTACCATTAAAAAGAGGATTTTATCTTATTAGGTCTTTTGAAAACGTCTGATTTTACCAAGCGCTTGAGGCCGTATATATGCCTCCTATTGTTTTTTTTGACAGTAGTCAGGGGAGGTATAGACGCTTTCGGTCCGACGGATTCTGTGGTCGGCTCAGCGCATGATGCTGATAGCATTTCCCTCTCAGGTACCGCTGTTTCAGGATGGGTAGAAATGCCTGCTATCCTTGGTTCAGAGTTAGCGGGTAAAGTGTCCGTGGGTCAGTTTTTGGGATGGGGCGTACCACTACTTCCCAATATTGTCTTTTCACAGGTATATCTGCGAACTTCGATTGCGCACGTGCTAGCGCGGTGCTTATCGGTGTATCCGTCTTTTGACATACGCGAATTGAAGTTTCCCACCCATTATTTTTGGTAGGGTTTAACCTGTCCAGTTGGACACTTCGCGGCTAGGTGCTGCGTCTCCCTAAATCAGTAATTTTTATTTACCTGTACAGATTGGCTAGTAGAGTAAATCTGTGATAAAAACACGCTACAATCATGTTTGCTATAGATTATATGTCATTGGCGGTGGCCACCTCGCTCATCGCACTATTTGTTGTCCCTCTTTACTTGCACATACGCAAAACCAATCGTGCCAAGGCAAGGGCTATTAAGCGTTTGGAAGGTTTTGCTGCTTCTCAGGGATTGGTGTTTTCAGACACGGAAATTTGGAGAAACCGCTATTTCCTTGGCTTGGATAGGAGTAAGAATATCTTGATATATACAAATAATTTGAAAGAAAGTGCGCCAATTTGTATTGAATTAGGGTCTATCCTCCGGGTCAGTATGATAGAGCGTTACCATGAAGTCGTCACCAAAGTGGAAAAGCGAAAGGTTTTTGATTCCATTGAGCTTCATTTGATTACACAAGATGGACGGGTTGCATATCGGCTGGAAGTGTATGATGGCAACAGGTATTCCGATTTGGATGGGGAGGCTGTATTGGGAAGGAAGTGGGAGCAACTATTGCAGCAGCTACATAAATCACCAAATCCATCCGGGAATTAATGGCGTAGGATACAAACTGGCATTAGGAGTCTATCTAATGACTAGAAAAAAGAAGTAAGTTTTGGTGCTTTTCTCGTTAGTTAAAGTGCGTGAATGCCCTTTGTACCCCGTTTATGTAGAATTTTCTGTTGAACCAGTTTTGCACTAGTAGGCATTGGTTGTCCTCCACATGTTCAAATCTGCTTTCAGTGACTACCATGAAGTCTTTTTCGTCATGTTTGTCCCGTTGGATCATGATTTGATACATAGTAGTGGTTGTCTCTCTGTTATTTATGAAGAATTTTTGTTCTTCATAGTTTTCGTTCATCGTTTTACTGAACATAAATCGGTCGATTTTCAGGTAAGTCTTCATAGGATATTACTTGTTTTTCACTGGATGTAACTTGTTTCGAGTAGGGGCACAGCTAGTCCTTAGATTATCTAGGTGCTACCCTCTGCAGTTAAGGTGCCTTTCACCGGTCTGCCGTCGTTCAGGTAGCTGATAGTTGTTCTCCTTCGTTGCGTATACGCAATGCTCGAATGTACTAACTTGATAATTTAACGTTATAAAGGTCGCTATTTTTACGTTTTTAAAATTTTAAAATAATCAGTATTTTTTATATAAATCCCATTTTAAGGGGGTTTATTAGCAGCCTGTGATTTATGTAATTAATAAGTTGGTTAGCGTAAAATATTTTAGTGAAAAATGCCGAAATTGCAGTGAATCAATATGATATAACTATGAAATTACACAGAGTCATCGCGTTGACTTTTCTGCTTTTGGTTTCTCAAAATGCTTGGTCGAGTCAAGCTGGAGTGGGTTTGCAGAATTCCTTAAGTTTGGAAATTATGAGTGACATTGTACCTAAAGAGGACAGTTTAACGAAAATTGCGTCGGAAAAGCTTGATTTTGACATAGAAAAGAGAGTCGAAGAGCACAAGGAGCAAAAAAAAGAGAGGCGAAGGGGAAATGGTGCTATTTGGGCGGTGGGCGTTTTGTTGATCGTTATTGCGTTGATTTTGGTAATTTGAGAAGAAGTAGTTTGTTTATTTTATGAAATCATGAATATTTGATTAAATGCAAGATATATATTTAGGAAGTATCGGTTGTTTTGAAATGAATTACGTACATATAGTAAAAGGCTACTGAGCGGTGAAAGTGTACATCAAATATATGGTCAGCTTGAGGTGTAAAATGGTAGTAAAGGCCGAACTTGAAAAACTTGGCCTAAAATATGATTCACTTCAACTAGGTGTTGTCGATATTCTTGGTGAAGTGACGCCCGTTCAGTTGGAAGAGTTTTCGAAAGGCCTTAAGCTATCCGGGTTGTTGGTAATGGAAGATCATAAAAGCATTCTGATAGAGCGCATCAAAAATGTTATCATTGAAATGATTCATTATGACGATGAGTTGCCGAAGGTGAACTATTCCGATTACATCAGTGAGAAGCTGGGCTATGATTACACCTACCTTGCCAATTTATTTTCCGAAGTGAAGGGGACTACGATCCAGAAGTTTATCATCAAACATAAAATAGAACGGGTGAAGGAATTAATTTTGTATAATGAATTGAGCCTTTCGGAGATTTCTTACAAGCTGCATTACAGTAGTGCTGCCCATATGTCAAATCAGTTTAAAAAGGAGACAGGCTTAACCCCGTCTTTTTTCAGGAAGGTTAAAAAGCGCAGGGAGGAGAACCTGGAAAAGCTATAGCGTTGACTTTTCTCCTAGAAAAGTAGTTTGAGGGATTGGTTTCTTTTATTTTATACGGTAGTGCAAGCTGCCATAGATTGTCTAGCTTTGTTAGCTCGAATTACTTTGAGCTTAATTGTACGTATTAGGAACGGAGGAAATTGAAATGGAAAAATCCAAGGTAATGGTAATGGTTGACATGTTGGAGTATATTCCCGACACAATCGAAAGTATGGCCATCATTCGTAAGGCTACCGGGGAGGTGACGGCATCTTCCTTTGATACCGGCAAGTCTTGGCTGGAACAGCGCTCCGCCTTTGATGTGTTTGTGCAGGTAATTGACGGGGAAGCGGTAATCCTGATTAATAATGTAGCAAAGGTGCTGCTTGCAGGAGAGTCCATCATTATCCCTGCCCATGCAAGTTGTAGTTTTAAGGCTAAGGAGCGGTTTAAAATGATATCCACAGTAATCAAAAGTGGGTATGACGAAGTAGGTTTAGGAGAATAAGATCAGAAAAGTAATATATGAGAAGTAATTTGAAATTTAGAAAATCCGATAACGTACGGTTTTTCGATACGGTTAAAACTAGGATCAATGAGCATTTTGAAAGTAGGAATATTTCAAAGAAAGCTAACTGGACAATGGTAAGCAAGACCTTGTTGTTTCTGAGTTTAACGGTAATTTTTTATGTTAGTCTGCTGTTTGGAGGTTTTCCTCTCTATGTAAATTTTCTGCTGGCGGCGGGACTTGGAAGCAGCATGGCATTCATTGGTTTCAATGTATGCCACGATGCGCTTCATGGAGCCTACTCCAGCAAGCCCTGGAAGAATCACCTGCTTGGATGGTTGTTCAATATTATCGGCGCAAATGCCTATATCTGGAAAATTACCCATAACCAGATACACCATACATATACCAATATCGTGGGTCATGATGCGGATTTGGAAGTGGCTCCAGGGATGATCCGCATACATGCGGAGGAAGAGCTCAAGCCTGTGCACAAGTATCAGCACATCTATGCGTTTTTCCTTTACTCGTTATCGTCACTTTCTTGGTTTTACAGAAAGGATTATATCAAGTTTTTTGGCAGGACCATAGGTAGAGGTGGGCATTCTCACCCAAAGAGTGAGGTGTACAAGCTGTTTCTCTACAAGGGCTTGTATTATGTGTTGTTTTTGGTGTTGCCGTTTTTGGTGATGGATCATGCCTGGTGGCAAATTTTGTTGGTCCTGTTGGTAATGAATCTGGTAGAGGGAACCGTGATGGGTAATGTCTTTCAGTTAGCCCATTTGGTAGAACTGACAAGCATGCCTAATCCCCATGAGGAAGCTACGATGGAGGATTCGTGGGCTGTTCACCAGATGAAAACTACGGCGAACTTCGCCCGTGAAAGCAAATTGGTGTGCTACCTGGTAGGGGGATTGAATTTTCAGATTGAGCATCACCTGTTTCCGAATGTTTGCCACGTGCACTACCCGGAGATTTCGAAGATTGTCCAGGCTACCGCCAAAGAGTTTGGCTTGCCTTATCACGAAAGTCCCACGTTTTTTTCTGCATTCGGCTCGCATGTCCGGTTTTTAAAGCAGATGGGGCGACCCGTATCGTCGGGTGAAATCAAATAGACTGCCCGGCAATTGCCGTTACTGACCATGGGGAATACCTTCTGACCCGCGCAATTAATTTTTTGCGCGGGTTTTTAACTTCTCATTTAAAATGTGATTTTGACATTTGATTTAATATTCTTCTCTTTTTTTACGAAAACACGGAATAATTATATGTGTAATGTCTAGAGTTCTTTGTGTGATATTTTGAATCGGTATTTTAAGATAAATTTAACAAAGAATTGAATTTCGGTTAACAATTTTTAGTTTTCGCATTTGACTTTTTTTAATTAATTAATATATTTGGGCATATAAACTCGAATAAATTTTATTTAACAAAAAATAAACAATAATATACAAAATATGGTCATTGATAAAAAAAGAAATTTAAGTAGTTGATTTTCAGTGGCGCACTAGGATTCCACTGCTTAATTGTACGGGTGATTATCCACTATTGATTCACTCGAGTCTGATTTAATAATAAACTAAACCATTAATTATGAAAACAAAGTTGACTACCTATTTTGGGCTGTTGCTGCTGCTGTTTGTCAGCATCGAAGCCTACTCACAAACCCGAACCCTCACGGGGACGGTGGTAAGCCAGTCGGACAGAATGCCCATACCGGGTGTGATGGTATTTGAGAAGGGTAAACAAACCGGAACAACTACGGACATGGACGGGAAATATTCCATCAACGTAGAGGAAAGCACCGTGTTGGTTTTTTCCTACATCGGTTTTGCCAATCAGGAATTTACAGTGGGCAACCGCACCCAGTTGGATGTATCGCTTGTAGAGGAAGCAAGTGAACTAGGAGAGGTGGTAGTAACCGCTCTGGGTTTGACCAAAGAAAAGCGGAAACTTGGTTATGCCATTACAACGGTTAGTAGCGACGTAATGGACAAGGCCAGGGAACCGAACGTGGCCAACTCACTCATCGGGCAGGTAGCCGGATTGGTGGTAAAGGGCACCAACGGCGGTCCCCAAGGTTCTTCAAACATCGTGTTGCGGGGTCTGCCCAGTATCTCTGGTACAGGGTCCCCCTTGTTTGTGATCAATGGAATCCCGATGGATAACACGCAGCGAGGAGCAGCTGGAGAATGGGGAGGTTCGGATAACGGTGACGGTATCGGTAACCTCAGCCCTGACGACATCGAGTCGATGACGGTATTGAAGGGTCAGGCAGCGTCTGCTTTGTATGGAGCAAGGGCGTCTAACGGGGTGATTTTGATCACCACCAAGGGAGCTAAAAAAGGCGATGACTGGTCGCTTACCTACAACTTAAACGTAATGACCGACCGCCCGATGGACTTTACGAATTTCCAGAATGAGTTTGGTCAGGGAAGAAATGGACAGCGTCCACAGACGGTGGCCGACGCACGCACTACGGGACGATTTGCGTGGGGTGAGCGCATGGGTGGCACAGTGATCGGTTATGACGGTAACCAATACCCATATCAGCCATCCAATGAAAATTACTTGGATTTTTACAATGTTGGAACAAACGTAACCAACACTGTTGCAGTCTCTAAGGGTGTCGGTGATGGGTCCTTCCGCATGTCTGTTTCCAATGTAGCGTCCAACTCTATCGTGCCAAACAGCGGAAACGACCGGTTGAGCATCAACTTAAACGTAGATCAGAACATCACAGAGAAGTTTAACATTTCTGCGATGATCAACTATATTGACCAAAGGACAACCAACGCTCCGAATCTAAGCGACGGTCCTAGAAACCCCAACAACTTTCTATTTCTAGCTCCGAATATCGCACCAAGCATTTTTGCTCCAGGATACGATGCGCAGGGAAATGAAATTGTGTTTAGCGATGATATTTTCGTGACTAACCCCTATTTTATTGCAAACAAAGGGATAAATGACCTAGGAAGGAAAAGAAACATTTCCGCACTGGCTGCCACCTATAATTTTACTCCGAAAATCTACACGATGTTTCGGGTAGGTAGCGACGTGTCAAACGACGATGTCTTTTCCGTGGAGCCAACCGGGCTGGCTTATGCGCCGGACTTGAAAGGTAACTTGAATTCAAGGGGACTTTCTACACGCTCCGAACTGAACGTAGATGCACTTTTTGGAGCCGACCTGGACTTGACAGATGACCTAGGACTCGATGCATTGGTTGGGGGTACTTTCCGTAACAACCGATTCGAATCTGTAGGCGTGGGAGGTCAGCGATTTGTAATTCCAGGTTTGTACTCTCCCTTCAACGTGGAGGTGTTCAACCGTTCCTATGGTTTCAACGAGAGGGAAGTACTTTCCGGATTTTATTCCATGGCGTTCGAATACAAAGACTTCTTGACTTTAACAACCACTGGGCGATACGACGTCTACAGCACTTTGCCTGTGGATAACAACAGTATCTTCTCTCCATCGGTGACCGGAGCGTTTTTGTTCGACAAATTCCTCAATATTCCAGCCTTGGATTTTGGTAAATTCAGAACTTCCTATGCGGTGACCAGTGGGGAGCCTTTCGCAGCCTATCAGACGCAGTTTTATTATAGTTCAGCGAATTCTATCAACGGTGTTGCGGCAGGAAATTCACCGCTCAATCTACCAAACCTCTTCCTGAAGCCCTTCACGACAGACGAAATAGAGATTGGTCTTGACCTGAACTTGTTCAACAACCGGTTGACCTTTGACGTTGCCTACTTCTCCAAAACTACCCGAGACGAGATCATGAACGCAAGCTATAGCATAGCCTCCGGTTTCAACTCGGCCGTAGTGGCGACAGGTTCGGTCAACAATAGGGGCTTAGAAGTCTTGGTATCAGGTACACCGATACAAAATCAGGTGTTCACTTGGAGAACCTCCTTGAACTTTACCAACGTGAGAAACGAAGTGTTGAGCACCAACGCGGCAAACACCCCCATCAATTTGGGACAAAACAGGGCTACCTTAGGAAACGCGGTTACAGCCTATGTGCCGGGTCTGCCAGGTCCTCAAATCCGTGCGTTTGATTATCAATACGATGCAAATGGCAACATCATGGTGGACGAAGCTGGCTTGCCCATGAGAGGAGAGCTAAAGAACTGGGGTTCGGTTCTGCCTACGCACTTTGGCGGATTGAACAACGAGTTTACCTACAAAAGGCTTTCGTTTTCCTTCTTGATTGACTACAATTTTGGTAACAAAGTGTTATCGGCTACCGAGTTTTATTCCACTTTCAGAGGACTTCACCAGAACACGCTAGTAGGACGTGAAGGTGGTGTTACGACCAATGGCGTGACTGCACCTGCAGAGAATTATTATCAGGCGCTTGCGCAAAATGTCACCAAAACAAGTGTGGTAGATGGCGATTTTATCAAGTTACGCCAATTGACGTTCGGTTATACTTTCCCAGAAACTTGGTTCAATTCTGTTCCGGTGTTTAAGGGACTGACCGCATCGGTCGTGGCAAGAAACCTTGCCATCCTTTGGAGAAAAGCAGAGAACATAGATCCTGAGGCTACTTTCGGTTCCAATATTAACTTCTTGGGCATTGAAGGTACTGCACTGCCACCGGTGCAATCAGTTGGATTCAATCTAAATTTCAAATTGAACTAATCATGAAAAAATACATAGGTTTTTTATTAGTCAGCGGCATGCTGATTTCCACTTCGTGTGATGACCGGTTTCAAGAGGTGAATACCGATCCAAACAGACCCGGTGCCGACGTTTTTGATCCTAATCTATTGCTTCCTACCGCTTCGTTTGGGTATGGTAACATGACCACGGGATATACTGGGGCGATTTTGTTTCAGAGTATGTGGATTCAGGCATTGGCTTCCACGTCTACAGGGGGTGCCAATTACTACTCCAATGGGGACAAGTATGTGATTTCCGGAAGCACCAATTCCTACATCCAAAACGCCTGGATTACGGGATTTGAAACGGCCTCCAGAATCAATCAAATGCAGCGATTGGCCCAAACACGGGAGTTAACCAACCTGAATGCAGTGGGCAGTATCTTTAAGGTGAATACGCTGTCCTTCCTTGCGGATATCTACGGGGATATCCCTTTTTCGGAGGCGTTGCGCGCAGAGGAGGGAATCATGCAGCCCAGCTACGACAGTCAATCTGACGCGTATATCGGGATGCTGAGCGAGCTGGAGGCTGCTGTGAATGTGTTAAATGCTGCTGGAGATCCGATCCAAAATGACATCATCTTTGGAGGTGACATTGAAAAGTGGAGAAGGTTTGGCAACTCGCTGATGCTTAAAATGGCTCTTCGTCTCGTCAACGTGGACCCTACGTTGGCCCAGACTTGGGCGCAACGGGCGGTTGCCGGTGGTGTGTTTACGTCATCGGAAGACGACGCGTTGGTCCCTTCTGATGAAGCCAATGGGTATGCCAATTCCAGTGCAAATGCATTGAATGTGCCCGATGATATCTATGAAGTACGTTGGTCCAAGGTGATGATCGATTTCCTTCAGGCTACCAACGATCCCCGCTTGAGTATTGTGGCGGAGGTGCCACCGGCAGGTCTGTCGGCTAATCGAAACGGTGTCGTAGTGGGAAACAACGATCCTGCGGTACAAATTGGACTGCCCAATGGATTTGATATGGCAGGTGGTCAATTTGACATATCCAATCACCCCGACTTTCCCGGTGCCACTGGTTCGGGAGGCGACGTGGCTGTGATCGGTGCCTACTCCAGGCCCACAGGTATCTACCGGGACAGAGAGGCTCCGGTGTTTATTTTGACGTATGCGGAGGTTCAATTGTTGTTGGCAGATGCAGCAGCTAGGGGTCTGATATCAGGTTCTGCGGCCGAATTCTACCGAAACGGAGTTGAAGCCGCAATGATATCTATGAACCACTTCGGTGGTCCTACCCTATCTGCAACGGCTGCGGCAAATTATGCAACCGCCAATCCCCTAGATGTAAGCACTACAGAGGCGTCGCTGAAAATGATCAACGAACAGATCTGGGCAACCACCAGCATGTTTGCGAATTTTGTGGAGGCCTGGAACAACTGGAAACGGTCTGGATATCCCGAGTTGACTCCTGTAAACTTCCCAGGCAACTTCGCTTCCGGCCAAATTCCGAGAAGACAGCCCTTCCCGGTAAGTGAGGCTGGTGTGAACGAAGAAGGTCTGCGAAACGCGATCGCACGAATGGGAGGCGATAGCTGGTTGACGAGAATTTGGTGGGACGGCGGTAACTGATCTTAGGTCGCCATGCCCTTCCCTTGAGGAATAGAAAGAGGCCTCGGAGCAATCCGGGGCCTTATTTTTTTTGGTGCGCAGAGGATGTGTAGGGAATCTGCTGCTCTCGAAGGGATAGGTCTGTGTACCAACGGTATGACAGCAAGTCCTCTTCATGGATTAGGTTCACCCCGATTTGGGGGGTGTTCACGAATAAAACGACATTGATAGCGAATAAAATGCTTTTTGAGTTACACAAGCAGTTTATTTTCAGGTAAATAAAAAATCCCACACCGCTATGGATCGCTACGTTCAATTTCTCGTTTGCAGTATACTGCTAGCTGCGTCATCGTTTTTACCCCAATTGAAGGCACAGGAGCCCTCCTGGAAAGTTGATTTTGAGAAAAATATCCAATGGTACTACCCAACTGCTACCGGGGTGATGCTGGTATCCACCTCTGAAGGGATCCATGGATTGGATCCGGAAAGTAGACAGATTATTTGGACGTTGGAGGAGTTTGGAGGTTGGCCCATGGCGAATTTTAGACCCGTTCCGGATACACCCTTTTTTGAAATTGTTGGTTTGCCAAAAATCAAAAAGGAAAAAGAGGATGGTGAGAAAAAGGGATTGAAAGGGGCCTTCAAGGAATTTAAGGAAAATGCTTCCCGCACATTCAATGAGGGAGAACAAATTGCTAGAGCCTGTGTTTTTGATCCATTATCGGGTCAAGTGTTGTTTGATACCAAAGATGTGGCTATAGACTACATTACCCGAAAGTATTACCTGAGAGAAGTAAGTTCTTTTGTTTTCGAAGGGGTAAATGGTAAAACCAGGATGTTCGGCTTGGCCGACGTTAAAACTGGAAATGTAAGCTGGGTAAAGGAAAAGCCGGTACAATTTGCTGGGTTTACGGTAAACGATAAATTGACGGTTAAAGCCGACCCTCACGGTCATTTGTTTGCCGAGTACGCGGATACCCTGTATCGTTTACAACGTCAATCGGGAGAGTATTTGTGGAAATTACCCAAGAGTGAAGTTCCGTTCTATCGGTTTCATTCAGACAAAGAGTGGTTTTTTACCGTAAAAAGCGGTGCGTTTAAGAAGTACGATCTGGCCTCCGGTGAATTATTACATGAATACGCCCCATCAAAGGACGATTTCCAGGCATCCGAAAATTTTCTAAGTCCGGTGGACATTCTTACCAACCTGCAGTATATGCTTCCAGTAGGACAGCATATGATGATATCGGGTCGCGGTGCATTTAATCTGATGGATATCGAAACACTCACGCCGCTGATTCAATACGTCAAAGCATTCAAAGGTTACAGCATCACCAAGGTGTCTACGCAGCAAGATGACGGCAATTACCTAGTAACACTCAAGGCGAATGATTCTGGTGAGCTTGCGATTGCTGTGACGGATGCCAAAGGAGGAACGAGCTGGAAAAAGGCTTATCCCCTAAAGGGCAATGGATTGCGGTTTATGGAATATACTCCGGATGGTGTGGTGGTGGTTACCGACCAGGCGATAGACTTGGTAGATTTGGATCGCGGACTGTCGAGGCTGTCCCAGGGAGATAGGAAATTGAACCCAGATCTACCTTTATTTATTGCAAACGCGTTGGATCGGGGCCGTTTGGCATTGATTCAGGACAATGACCTGTACGAGCTGGATGTTGAAAAAGGGAGGTGTGTTCGGTTATTGCGAACCAATTTCAAAGGAGATCCCGCGGACAAGACACCTAATCGACTGGAAGTACGGGAAGATGGGTATTTTATCGGAGCGAATCAGAACATGATGTTTGTGAATTTTGACCGCACGATACGCTATCAGCACCATTTTGCAAAGCCCTGCATGTCGGATAAGGCAAGGGCCATCTACTTGCGGTTGGGGAGTTTAGCTGCGGGTTATGTATTCCGTGAGGAAACCCAGAAGGTAACGCAAGCGATGTACGAAGTTGGGGCGATGAGTGCTTCGGACTACCGCGAAGTAGTACTAGCTGATGCCCTATACGGTGGATCTGCGTCGGTGGCCGTTACTACGGATCTGTTTACGCAGGCTTTTTCGCGGGTTGCGGAACGCCGGTCGCTGATGCAGTTGTCGAGAGACTACGTCATGGTTTCCACCAAGTTTGACGATGGTGGCAATGGGATAAAAAAGGTGGACATCGAGACAGGGGAGGAGCTTTTTCGGCTTCGCTTGGATGACCAAAGTCCCTCCATCTACGTGGACGATGTGTTGGCAGGGATGTACTACCTGATGCCGGATCAAAAGCAGTTTGTGTTTTATAGTTTTTTGGAGGAATAGCAGGAATAAAACTAGCTGACTTTCGGGTTCGTGTTTTTGGGATTCGCGTACTTTAGTCGAAGACAATAGGGAAAGTGAATGCGTATTTTGGTTGATTTTCCAAGTTTGGTTTGTCGTTACTAGGGAATTCCCGACCAAACTTTATTTTAAAATTATTTGAAATAAAGTTTGGTTTTTGATTCAAAGTGCATATTTTACACTGTCAATTACGGTTTATAACATTTGTTTTTTTTATGTGGCGGAAATGTTAAAAAATTTTCTCTTTCTTTTAGGCGGGTACGATCTGGAAATGGTAGAAATCCAGAAACTGCTAGCAGCGCATAACGTGCCCTTTTTGGATGCGAAGCTCGGTTGGGACAACGCCATTTGGGAAGCCTATCGTCAGGAACCCTATCTTTCCCAGATCCATCAGGCTCTTGAAGAAGACAAGCAGGTTTTCGGTATTGAATTGCGGGGAGAGTCGATTGAAGGCTGCGGACTGATCGATCATCATAATGAACTGCAGCATTTACCGTCTGCAATAGAGCAGGTTGCTTCTCTGTTGGGGTTGGAATTAGATCGACGGCAGTTGCTGGTTGCGGCCAACGATAAGGGATATATTCCTGCGATGAAGGAGATGGGGGCTTCCCAGGATGAGATTGATGAAATACGGAGGGCGGATAGGAAAGTGCAGGGAGTGACGGAAGAGGAGGAAAAGCAGGCGGACATCGACATTTCGAATGCTGAAGTAAGACATGAATTATGGGTCATCTATACCTGTTTGTCCAGATTTAGCCCTATTCCAGATAAATTGTTCGGAAAAACATCCAAGTTACTTATATACAGTGATAGTTCGCTGAATTTTTATGGTATTGGAAAAAATCTAGTCGCAGGTCATTTCAGGGAATTTATTACCAATGGCAAGGCCTACGAAGGAGGAGGTGATGCAGGCTATTTTGGCATATCAAAAAGCGCGCTGCCAAAGGATGATATTCTAAAAGTAAAAAATAAAATCGTTTCCCTCACCTCTCATTTGACATAATCCATGGAACAAAAGCTGTATAGTCACCATGTTTTTATTTTCCCATTTAAATGGGAACTCACCAAATATCGGCAGGATGAAAGTCTGCTAAAGCGGTGCAGAATCGAGGAAATTAGGGGTTTGCTTGATGCCACTGATTGGAAACGAAAAGAATTCAGCATCCAAGGAGGAGAGCAATACAATGAGTTCAATTATTTTTTTGGGCATGTTCGTGAGATTCTTTACGATTTATCCGCTGAGTTGCGGGATGAATCCTGTGAGGGAAATAAAGAACTCATCAATCATTTTGAATTCGACAAGTCTAAAATTGCTGATTGGTATTATGTAATCGGAAACGTTACGGAATGGGAGGAAAATAAAAACAAGACAGACGAATTGCCGAATAAAAAAGTCCCTAAGAACGTTGAAACATTTTTCCTTACTTTAGATAGTATCCTCCTTAATATCTACAGCACAGGTGTAGCTGTATTATCTTTTCATTTGCGAAATTTTAAATACGCTGACCCCGATGAGATCCTTCGCATAAATCAATTAGGGAGAAGGCTCTATCCTCCTCATTTTGGGCTGTCAAATACTTCAGTAATCACAGGCATCCAAGATAAGACTAGTTTTCAAGACGGATTAGATGACACCAAGTCCAATGAGTTACCCCATTTTATTTCTTTAGGGACATACGATGGCTTTCGGACATCGGGCTTTTATGAGGATTTTCAGTCCTACACCGACGCGAAAAATATCGAAAGAGGAGTCTTTCAAATACCAGCCTTCATCAATGCGCTGTTTCCGGTGGGGTTTTTAGGAGTAGGAAGGAAATCTGCAAAAACGAATCAGAGGGCGAATAGACTTGCATTCGAAGTAAGTGTTGACCCTATATTGGATAGTCGTATGCATTTGGTCTGTTGGTATGCGAATTCCAAGGTTTTTAAAAGGTTAAGAGATTATTTCAATATAGGTTTAAATGCATGGTCTAATAAAGCACATGATTGGTGGTATAAATATGTGTTTGTCGATAATGCTGGATTTATTACCTGTTGGAATTTGGAAATGAAGAATTCGTTGGTTCAACAGGCTACCTATAAGAGATGGCTTGAGTTGGGGACGCTTTTTGGCGTAAGCCGCTATAGTTTTGTAATGTTTACAGAAGATAGGGTGCCCTTGTATTTAGTCCGGCACCTCCAAACCATGTACTATAAAATGGCAGAGCTGTGTTTAGTGCAACGCGCTACTGTGATCAATTATGCGGATGAAGTTACTCATGTGTCTCATTTATTGTTAGACAGCAGTCAGGGGGATTTAACGCTTGAGAAAATTGCCACTTTGTATAAAAAATACCTCGTTTTCATCAACAAGATCTATTTTAACGAAGTCACTCCCCAAGAGCAGGGAATTGAGCTGTATGACATGATGCATCGACAAATGCGGATTAGGGAGGATGTTATGGCTTTGGATAAGCAAATTGAAGAGTTGCACAACTATTCTGCGTTTGAGAAAAATGAAAAGGGAAATAGTCTGCTAGCTACGATTTCCATTATTGGTGCTGTTTTCCTGCCACTAGGATTTGTGGCATCATTGATGGAATGGCATGTGTTGGAGGATGATTTTCTACGTGGTGGGGCTTTTTCGGGGCCGTTTTGGTCTAGGATCGGCGTGGTTATTTTTATAAGTGTATTGATGGTGTTGGTAATGGATGTGCTGACAAAATTTAAATATAAGTCCAAACATCGTCGGTACCATACTGCCATTCGAGTAGTTTTCTACTTCACATTTATGGCACTTGGAATTTATCTGATATGGTCTTTTATTTAACACTAACCTACTATGTCCAAATTTGAACGCCGCTTCCAACTAATTCAACACACCCCCATGATCCACTTTCAGGGTGATCAAATGGGTGCCACACTTCGGGCCTCAGAACTGAAGCCGAAGCTGGATGAGTTCTTAAAAAAGAAAATTCAAAATAAAGAGGATTATAATAAATGGCTTATTCCTGAACAAGAAGAGGCATTAAACTACAAAGTAAGGGTTTTGTTGACAAAATCATGCGAAAACAATGTAACTTCTAGAACCAATGCACCCATGTATTTTGGGGATACTGGAAGTAAAAAGGAATTTAAACCTGGGAGTACGGGAAATAAAAAGGAAATTAAACATCTAAATCATGCAAAGGCTCCTTTGGAGGTGGTTATTTTTAGTTTTTATGCCGGGCTTCTGGAAGAAATCGAAACGTATTTCGCGGAATTTTTATTTATGACAAACTTTGGGACACGACAGTCCAAAGGATATGGCTCTTTTTCCTTTCTAGAAATGGAGTGTGAAAATTTCAGTTACCCTTATTTTGAAATTTTAGAGCTTGTCGATCCAAAATTTGTCAAGCATGAAGGTAAACCTAGAAAAGTAGATGGAGACAAAAGGGTGGCTAGAAGAGAGGATTTTGTTCAGGTAATGAAATTTATCAGTTACTACCATCAGCGGCTAAAATCTGGGGTTAATTTTCCCAGAGAGTTTAAAAAGTCATTCCTGTATAAATATCAGCAAGTAAAACTAAAATCGACGTATACTTGGGAGAAGCGTTGGTTGAAGGAGAAATTTATAGGATTGCCAGCCGATGGAACTAGCCCTAAATTTTCAAGAGCCTTTCTTGGTTTATCAATGGGATATGTTTTTTTTCCGAAATTTAAAAATAAGAGACGAGGAGAGGTTTACCCTAACAAGGAATTGAATATTAAAATTGAGCACTTGGCAGCTAATCCGGAACTTAAAATCGCAAGATTTAAGTCCCCCATCACCTTTAAACCAGTGTTTTATCAGGGCAAATGGAGGGTCTATATTATAGCAGATTCCATTCCCGAGTTAATGAAAAACCAGTTGTTTCGTTTTTCCAGTGACGAAGCTTCAGCGAAATTAGCCACTCCAGTTGAAGTTATAAAGATAAATGATCTGATATTAGAATTCCACAAGCATCTGGGTAGTAGCTTCACCGCTTATGATTTTAATCTCACAGTTGGAACAGCGAAAATTTTTAATCCATGACTATATACTACGCCATCACCCTAGGCCCGCTGATCAAGACGCTGGGCAAAGCCCGAAAAACGAGAGAACTCTGGGCGGCAAGTTACCTCTTTTCCTACTTGATGAAATCATTGATCATAGCTTTTAAAGAGAAAAAAGCAGATTTTTTAGTCCCCTATGTAGATTTGGTAACTTGGAGAGGACAGGAGCATGATATTTTAAAAAGTCCTAACGGAGCGGGGATTTTTGCAGACCGTTGTGTGTTTTCCATTCCATCAGAAAATAGAGAATTTGACTGGGAGAAAGTTGTCAAACTGATCAATCAAGTAAAAACAAGCTTGTTTAAGTCATCTTATAGGTTTTTGTTAGATCAGAATCCAAAATTGTTTAAGGAAAGCCCTAAAAAAGCCTGTAAGGACATGAAGGAATTTTTTTTGGATTATTTCCAAGTATATGCCGTATCAATTAATGTAGACGAATCCCCCGAGGCAAAAAAGCTTCAAAAGAAAGAAATAGTAGCTTCCCTGTTTGCCAAATTGGATGTTTTGGAGCTGCACACCCAGATTTTCCCCGAAGAGAAGATGGACTGGTTGGAGATCTTACTAGGCAGTGTTAGCCTGATGCACCGGAATGTGAATTCCTTTCTGGTAAAAGATGCCCTCGGAAACGATCGCTTTGCCAAGAACCGATTTGAAAGTCTTGTGGAAATTTCTTCGAGGGATTTGATTGAACAACTTGAAGAGGAACCATCAAATGCATTTCGTACATTAATAGAATCGGATGATGCTTCTGTGTCTTTACCGGATTCTAGCGAAGAAATATCCGACCCCTTAATTTATTTGGAGCGTTCTTTTCCAAGAGAATTCAAAACCTACCACAAGTATATTGCCATTGTGCAGGCAGACGGGGATGGCATTGGCAACTGCATCAAAGCGTTGGATGATCAGATGTACGGTGTGTTTTCGAAGGCGTTGCTTAGTTTTTCACTGCAAGCTGCCGATAAAGTTCGGGAATACGGTGGAGTGCCTGCGTTTGTAGGTGGGGATGATATTCTCTTTTTTGCTCCGTTGAGGTATGGCAAAAAAGATCTATTTTCCTTGATCGATAGCCTGGATGAGTTATTTAGCAAGGAGCTCTCCGGCTTACCATTGACAGAATTCCCTACCCTTTCTTATGGGGTTTCGGTGGGATATCACAAATTCCCCATGTATGAGAATTTGGAGATTACACGAGGTCAACTATTTGGAAAAGCAAAACATTTTGAATTTCGAAACGGGATGAAAAATGCGGTGGCCATTCAAATACAAAAGCACAGTGGGCAAACGTTTTCGGCGATATTTCGGAAAGAGGCGAGATTAGATGCGGAGAGCCAGGGAATAGATAGTTATTCTGTCTTCAAAAAGCTGGTTAGGCTTAATATTGAAGAAAATAGTTTTCTAAATTCAGTTATTTACCATCTCGGACGTGATTGGCCTTTGCTCGAAGAGGTTGGAATGGATGATACGTCATTGGAACATCTTCTTAATAAAAATTTCAATGAATCCTTTCACCAGAAACAAGAGATTCAGGTATTTATCGAAGGCTTTCGAGCGCTTATACAAGGAGTGTTTCAGGATTATCAGGAAGGGGACCGCAAGGAAAATCTGTATGGTGCCATCCGATTGGTCAAATTTTTAAATCGCGACGATAATGATTGAGTATAACTGCAAAATTACGCTTACTCCGTTGGAGGATTATTATTTTGGAGGGGAGAGAACTTTTGGGGAGCTTTCCGATGAAAAGGGAAGAAACTACCTTGCCTACAGCAATCCCTATCCCCAGCAAAGCGGCCTTTTGGGTTTGCTTCGCTTTCTGTTACTACAGGAAAATGAATGCCTTCCCCTTTCAAATCATTCCGAAAAAGCAAAAGCACTCATTGGTGAAAAATCTTTTCATCCCGAGTCAAAGGTGACAAACTTTGGGGCGATAGAAGAAATATCGCCCTTATTAGTCTCCTATGGGGGAGTTTCGCTCCGAATTGCCCACCCACTTTCCCAAATGGAATTAAGCTGGGAGAAAACCGGCAATTGCCTCTGGGCAAATCAATCAATTCCAAAGGTTCCTTTTATGCCAGATTTTGACCCGAAAATGCAGTATCCGGATTTGTTGGTTGATGAAAATCAGATGGCTATCCCATTTGGTACGGTTTTCCAACAAGCCACACAGGTAGGCATACAAAAGGGTTCTAAAACTAAAGGGTTTTTCAAACAACAGTTTTACAGGTTTCGGGATGACGGTGCGTTTGTTTTCTATGCCCGGGTGAAAAATGTCTATGTCTTCAAGGAAGAGGAATATCCGGTGAATTTGTCGGATACCATCGTGTTTTTTGGAGGGGAACAGCGGCAATTCCGGGTGCGTATTGAGTCGAAGGTAGACGACTTACCTAGTTTTTTTTCCGGAGACGCTGGAAATAAGGTATGTCTTCTCAGCGATGCTTTTGTGTACCCATCCTTATTTTCCTACTGCGACTTTGCACTTACGGATACCAATGTTTTCCGGGCTGGTATTTTTCCTTCCGGAAAATTCGAGTCTAAAAAAGAAAGTAATAAATATCACCTACTCAAGAAGGGTTCGGTCTTGTTTGCCAATAGTGCCGAAGATGCTGAAAGGATTGCCGACCAAATCACTGTAGGCAGCACTCAATCAGGAGAGGGGTCAGAGGAAAAGAAAAAGGAAAACGAAAACGATCTTAGACATTTGACCTGTGTAGGGTTCAATCACTGTTTCAGAGAAATTTAATAGAATTAGTAGGAATAGACCATGACACAAAAGAAACAACAACGAATTATTATAGTGGCAAGATCTCTCAAATATGAGTCAGGAGCAGACAATTTTGACCAAAAAAATAAAAAACTAAATTTATGAAGGACACAGCTTTTTATGTCATCAAGTGCATCACCAATCTGCACGTAGGCAGTGGTGAGACGAGCTTTGGGGTGGTGGACAACCTGGTGCAGCGGGATGTTAACACCCAGCTTCCTACCATTCATTCATCCAGTATCAAAGGAGCCTTACGGGAATTCTTTCAAAATAATAACACCGAAGTCTTACCTATATTTGGAGACGAAAAGAATGCCGGAAAATGGCAGTTTCTTTCCGCTGACCTTCTTTCAAGGCCACTTCGTAGTAGCAAATCACCCTACTTTAACGCAACGTCCACAAGTGTTGTTAAATCCCTAATCCAAAAACTGACTAACTTTGGTTTGCCTGTACCGAATGATCTTCTGAGCTTATCTTTTCAGTCCCCTGAAAAAGGACACCCCATTGTTTTTAGTGATGAATACCGAGGGGCCATCATTGAAGAACTTGACTGGGTTATAAAGGATGATTCGCAAATTCAAAATATAACGCTATTGCCGTGGGTAAATGCAGCGTTTGGGGAAAATTTAGCACTGCTGCATCCCGATGATTTCCAATCTCTGGAGCTGCCGGTAATCGCACGAAACCACCTGGAAAACGGTAAAAGTGAAAACCTATGGTATGAAGAAGTTGTACCCTACGACTCACGTTTTGCCACATTTATCATCCAATCCCCCGAAATGCGGGATACATTCGAAAAAGGGCTCGAAGATATGGTTCAAATCGGAGCCAATGCGTCGATTGGCTACGGTCTTTGTAAATTTTTTATCCCCAATAGGCCATGAATAACCGTGTAGAAAAAATGATTCCCATGGCTTTTAAAGCGGTGAGGAAATGGATGAAAAATCCGGATGATTCCATCAGCAAGCAATACAATGGGTATATAGCTTCTTTTGGAGCATCCGTGATTCAAGCCGGCATGCCCTTGGCTTTACTTTATAATCTTCGAAGTAAAAATAGCAAAGGCAATGAAAAGCTCAAATCCGGCAGAGAAGTGGACCGTGAGCCCATGATGAAAGCTATTTTTCAGGTAGTCAAAGAGTACCGGGGAACGCTAAATTCGGATGCAAAAAACCTCTTTGATTACTATCGGGAGAGCAATGACCAACAAATGCTTCGTAGGCAGATATTGGATGCCGCAGTGGCGATTAAGCTTGTTATTCGAACCTTCCCCCTTAAATAATATGACTCGGATAGAGAAATTTTCGCCAGATGCCAATTCCGGCTGGTGCTTTTACCGGGGTATGTATGCAGCGTTGGATAAGGTAAAAAATCTAGAACATGCTGAAAAGGAAAATTATCAAACCCTCTCTGAAAGCATCGTTAGTCAACCGTTAAAACACTTGCGGGAGGATGTGTTCTTCGCCGCACATTCTTTTGAGCTTTCCCTAACCTATCCAGGCCTATTGATCGGAAGTGGATACCAACACGAATCCGGAGCGGAAGGTGAATCTAAAATTGGGTTTTATTTTGACTATACCACCGGGCTTCCAGAAGTCCCAGGATCTTCTGTCAAGGGCATGCTGCGGTCCAATTTTCCGGGTAACAAAGAAGGTGAGCTAGAAGCCGCGAAAATCGAATGGATAAGCACCCTGATCAATGAGATACTCGAAAAGCAAGGTAAATCTGTAAACATTGAAGGAGACCAACTTAGACGGCTTGAAATGGAGATATTCGAGGGGGTGGACTATTCCAAGCCTGATGGAAATTTTCTTTCGAGTTATCGCAGGGATTGTTTTTACGGAGCTTTGCTCTCTCCGGCTAATAGAAGGTCTTATCCCTTTCTTGGCACCGATTACGTTACTCCGCATCCGGATTGGTTTAAAGATCCCGTGCCGCTTATGTTCCTGAAAGTAATGCCGGGAATTATACTTCTATTTAATTTTAGGCTATTCGACAGCATGGTGATACCAGAGGTGACAAAGGAGGTGAAGCTGGAACTTTTTAAGCAATTGCTAATGGCTCGGGGAATTGGTGCCAAGACCAATGTAGGCTATGGACAGCTGAATCCCGTCCAGTATTTGGATGAGCTGCATGGGAATGGAGCAGGGTTCATCGAAAAGGATAAGGCTTATCCCGGTGAAATTGTTGGGGTACATATCGGGTATTTAAAGGTCCGGTTTTCCAATGATAGCGGAAAAAAAAGTGCGCTGGTATACCGTAAAAGCCTTAAAGTGGGAGATAAAAAAATTCAGCAGTTTTCAGCGGAATTGGTGGGGAAGCCTGTTACTGTAAAAATCCAGAAGGACTATATAGCCTTCGAAAACATCATTTGTACACTAACCCTTTCTGAGTCATGAGCGATAGAATTCCCTATACCTATATCCAGTTTGACATACCGCTACATCCAAGCCAACTGAGAAAATTTCGAGGAGCGGTAATTGAGAGTGTGGCAGGTCTCAAGGCTGTTTTTGAAGCGGCCGGAGTGGCGTCCGATCTTTTTCACAATCATCAAGAGGTCTTGATTTCCGATGAGGCTACATCATCGGATCAGCCCCCTTTGGCCGATACTCACTTTCGTTATCCCCTTATCCAATATAAAATCCGCCACCGAAAAGCAGCCATATTCGGGATAGGCCCTGGAGCCCAGGCATTGCAGCTTTGGATGTCGCTGGCTGGGGATTCGCTTAGTTTGGGTGGCGAAGAGGTTCAATTGATTATGGCAGCACATACGCATGGTATTTGGCGGCCAACTATTGAAAGCAAAATGACCCAATACCGCCTAAACAAGTGGCTTCCCTTCAATGCCTCCCAATTTGCCCATTGGAAGCGAACCCCCAAGCTAAGCGATCGGGTCGTCATTCTTGAACGGCTTATTTGGGGGCATCTCTGGCAAACATTGGATGCATTGGAGGTGGCTCCCGATCGGGAAAAGCTGCAGATTCACCTGAGCACGATTGACTGGATGGGCTTCAAGGACAGTTATGGAATTAAACGCCTTGCGCTAGATGTTACCCTGATTGCCAACCTCAACCTGCCGCCGGAATTGAGTATAGGGCAGGGGGTAAGTATAGGCTTTGGCAAATTGCAGCCGATTACTTCCAAACAAACGGACGATCCCGAATAGCCTACGTCATGGGAATGGGGTTCAGGTTGAAGTGAGCATCTTAAAAAGGGTAGACTGAAACGGTAACATGGACGTATCGTCCATGAAAGCGCGGATGGTTGAAGTGAGTATCTTAAAAAGGGTAGACTGAAACCGGACGTGTTCATTACAACACCTAGTATCATAAGTTGAAGTGAGTATCTTAAAAAGGGTAGACTGGTTCAAGTCTCAAACTGTAGGTGGACTCAAGACTTAGGACAAAATCTTATGTGTCATGTACACTTTTCAAAAGGCAGGGGAAGAAACCCAGGCAATTTCTCAGCCCAAATATGATTTGGTAAAATGGATTGTTGCCGGGGTAATTACCAATGGGTTGGTTGCGACACTTTTAAAGTAGTTGGTTTAAAATCGATTGGGAGTCTGATTTTATCAAGAATAAGTTTTCGGAAAAAAGTATTAATTTAATGCGTCGTAAGCGGCGATTGACGAATATTTTTGGTTTTTTGACTATCAATAGAATTTGCTATATTCGAATATGGGCAGAGTTTTATTAGGGCTGATACATTTAACAGCGTCCATTCTTACAATTTTAAATGTATATTTAGCTATACCCTCTATTTTTAATAACATTGAATTAACCTATTTCGCAGAAATCACTGAACGGAATTTTGCGCTTAAATTTGGCTTAATTTTGTTTTTTCAGCTTGCCACTGGTTTTTTTCATTCTTCAACACTTCTTCAATTGAACCGTCTCAAAAGTGTTTTCTTGATAAACGTCTATTCATTATTCTTCGTATTACTTGTTGGATGGCTTACGATTTTTAATGTTACAGAAATACTTTATTCGAATAAAGAATTAGTTTCCAGTATTCAATATTTTGGCCTATTGTTCTTTCTGATAGTTTGTTATCTAATTCATTCGCTAATATTGCTCATGTCGAAGGATGCTGGCCTAGAATCAGAATCAGCCCATTTTTGGGCAATTTTTCTTGCTATTTTACTTTTTGTGATGTTTGTGGTGTATTTGATAAACGGATGATAGTATAATACAAACCATATTTTTATACAGTATGGGATAGGTGTATTCCTATAAGGAAGCCCCATCCGGATCAATGCAAAAAGCACTGAAAAGAGAGCCCGATTCTGAATATAGTCCTATTGCATATTGGAAAAGATGGTTTAAAAGTATGTTTTTCAGCATGTTGCAAAAACCAAGGGTTGAAGTGAGCATCTTTAAAAGGGTAGACTGATTAGAAATACACAAGATATAGGACTCAAGACGTAAGACTTGATGTACTAGTGAATACGAAAGCGCGCTTTTCCAAAGGCTTCGAAGATGTTAATTCTTTTAAAGGAACCCTGCCCTTTGATTTGGCTGAAATGACGGGAACGGCCCATACTTTATGGTGGTAGGTTTGTTTGGTACGACTCAGTTCTCTATATTTACCTTTAGAAATCCCCTTGATAGTAGACCATTCAAAAAAACATTGAAAAAAGACCCCGATTCCGAATATAGCCATATTGCATATTGGAAAAGATGGTTTAATAATTTGTTTTTCAACATGTTTCAAAAATCAAGGGTTGAAGTGAGCATCTTAAAAAGGGTAGACTGAAACGGTTTTTTCATATTTATTTGGTTTATATAAAGCGTTGAAGTGAGCATCTTAAAAAGGGTAGACTTATAGAAAGACACAAGATATAAGACTCAAGACGTAAGACTTGATGTA
>NZ_JAFIEU010000026.1 GCF_020832325.1 Lunatimonas sp. | reverse complement strand
AACAGTAAAAAAAAAAACGTGGGTTATTCAAAAATTAAAACTAGGCACACCCCAAAAAAATAATTTAAATTTTTTTTTTGGGGCATGACACTAAAATAATATTTCTAATTACTTGCCATTTAACTTTTATTATTTTAATTTGAATGTGAAATTTATTCTGACGACAATTTCCTTTTTAAAAGGAATCTGACGTTGCTTTGCATATTGCAAATGGAAGTTTTTAAATTCTGCATAATTATGAATAACTTAAAAATTAATTCAGTCCCAATCCATAACATTTCCTTGGTTTTATTGTCCTGAAAAGAAAGCTTCAAACCTAACCCAAACCGCTGAAATGGAAAAGGGCAGTAAATTTTTGTGATTTTCCCAAACTGGTTGGTCACAGAAGATTTAAACAGACAGTCGTCAACTCTATATATAACTAAATTAAATCGTCATGAAAATACAACTACTTGTATGTGCAATTTTCTTTTGGGGTGTACTTCTTGGACCAATGGATAGTCCAATGGCACAAAACAGAGACACACCGTACGATTATCCTATTCGGCCAGGTATGGAAGAATGGAAGAGTCTCAAAACCGCTGAAGGTAGATATGGGGCTTGTCAAATACCCGAAAGTATATTATCCACCCTTACAACTAGGGCTTTGGCTAAAACATGTCTGGACTTTCCTTTACTATTTGAGGTAAATGCGGGCAATACTCTTCAGGACGGGTTTCGTGGTGTTTTTAAACTTTTTAACGGTCTGCAAGAACTGTTTAGGAGAAATGATGCGGGAAGCAGTTTAATTTATATATACAATTCAATGGATACCAATAATTTAGAGAATATGAATGAAAGACAAAAGGGAAAGCTTTCCTTTGCTTTTACTTACATAGAACTGGTTATTTCTCAGGATGAAATCATTAGAAATATCACTGGCGAGGATAGGGAACACCTTAGGGATATCGCCATAAGACAATATACAGAAAAGCAAAGACATCATGATGTTTTTGGGCCGTTTGGACTGTCAACCACTGCCTTGGTTCTTGGCAAACTTATCAAAACATCGGGACAAGCACCACCCCTTTTACCAACATTTTCTTCTGAAGAGCTTCATATATTTTTAACTACTTCACGATACAGAGATGAGTCAATATTTAACGAGATTTTTGAAGCGGGTAAAAAGTTATAATCACAGCTACAGCTTTGTAGGGGGATACTTGTCTTTCCTCATTCTCTTGATGGCCTGTGGTAATGACGGGGACTTGATCCCCACCAACTGTGACGTTCCGAGGGCGGCGGATTCGTACGTCTACCCGGTAGTTCCGGGAATGCCTGAATGGAGAAACCTAGATACCGCAGATAAAAAATGGGAAGCTTGCCAGATACCCGCAAACCAGTTGGAATCCATGAGTACCGCAGGTTTGATCGATAGCTGGGAGGATTTCCCTCTTACTTTTGAACTGTTTCTCTCGAATAGTTTTCAATTTGCCATAGAATTCCACGTCAGGAATTTTTCGGGATTACAGGAGTTATCCCGTCGAAATGACGCGGGCACCGAGCTTATGGCGCGATACCAACAAATGAAGCCAGCCTGTGTGGCAACCTATGAGGAGGAAATGAAGCGGGGTTCTTTTACTCTGGGCTTTGTTCCTATAGAACTACTGCTAGCTCAGGATATTATTCTTGATAAACTCAGTCCGCCTCAAAAAAAAAGGTTGTTATCAGAGGCGTTATCAAAATATCGGCTAAAACAGCGATATCATGATGATTTCGGCACGCGAGGTGGAACGGCCATATCCTTGTTTTTATGTGTCAGGATTTTAAAACATGCCGGTTTCAACCCTTTTATCAGGGAATTTGACAGGGAAGAATCCTTGATTATTAGAATTTTATATGAAACAGGTGTCCTGTACCTAAATCCGGATGCTCCGGATTCTCCAGAAATTCGAACCATCGTAAGACATGCAGAAAACCTCTTAAACCGAATCTGATATGAAAAAGCTTTACTTTACCTTCGTATTAGCAGTGCTATGGATCTTTTCCATACAGGCACAGACATATTATGTAATCAATCCAACTCCGGTATTTACCCCAAAATCTTCGCCTATTGAAGTTGCGGCACTATACTCCGCTGATTTTAATATTACTCAAAAAAACACAATAAGGCAAGATTATGAAGATGCATACGATGATATCGTGGTTTTAGGTGAAGCCACTCGCACTTACAATTGTCACAATTTTGCTTGGCACATAGCGGATGGGGGAACAGCAACCGCTTGGATGAACCAAATAGATATCACTAACGGTCCCAATGTCGCCAAATACTGGACTGATGGTAGTTTTATTGAAGTATGCAATGAGTCGGAATCATCAAAAATATTTTACTTTACTGGGGATCATTCAGCAATAATGTCAACCATTTCCGGGTATTATGATTCCAAATGGGGCCCGGACATACTGGTAAGGCATGCGCCAACGAACTTACCGGGAATATATGTACCAGCGGATCGTAGATATTTTGCATCTATTCTACTAAGATGAGAGGGCTACGCCCCTTTGGATTGATCGTAGGCTTTGCTACTGGCTTTTTGATTCGTCATAACGAGGGAGAAAAATCCAAATTTATTTCCTTTGCGTCTTGGCGCCTCTGCGTGAACCTCTTTTTTCCCGGAACAACGAACGGGTATGTTGAAGATTTCAGGGCTAACGCCCTTGGGTGGCTGTTGTAGATATGCGGATTCTACTGATATGTCAGGGCTCTGCCCCTTTGAGATTGCACTCGACTTGGTATTTTCTATTAAGCTATCAGCGCTAACACCCCTGCGGTGATTAGAAGCCTTTGCCACAGCTATTTTTGGTTTCTTCCCGCAACGAGGGAGACGAATTTACCCCTATTTTCTTTGCGTCTTGGCGCCTTTTCGTGATCCTTTTTTATCGGAGAGATCGAGATAACAGCGCAGCGAGCAGATAGAGTTATCTTTGTTACCTGGCGGTACTGATGAATACTTGAGAATATGCATATTTCACTTGACCGATTGCTAGAAAGAAAAAAATTATCAAAATCTATTTCCGGAATTTCGTCAGAGCAGGAATTGATGACTTCCAAGCCTTCCCTGTCTGCGATACGGATGGATTGCTGATTTAAGAAATTTTCCTCAATTACTCAGGCTTCACGTCATTGGCAGTGGTGGCATATAGCCCAATCAGGGTTCCGGTGAATCCTCCCGCCACATTGGTGGAAAGGATGTCTCCCGAAACGCCTCCGCCCAAATTCTGAAAATCACCCCCTTTTGTCGCATAGCTGAAACGGTAAGCATCGCCTTCCGCTTCTACCCGAAGCTGTACCGGCCCATTTGCCGCAAGCTTGCGGCTGCCTACCAACGTAGAAACACCGTTTTCGGTCCGCTCCAGTACCAAATACTGCTCATCTCCCTTCCTGGTGATTCCAAAAACATAATGGAATTTCTCGCTTTGAAGACAGCTTATACCTGCCAGATCCTTTTCCGAGGCGGGTGAATAGTCCACGGTCGCCGTAAAGCTGAATTTTTTGTGCTGCTGCCGGTAGAAGAGCGATGAAATGGGCTTTACCTCTTTGATATTTACCGCAAAAGGACGTATTTCCAACCCCTTTTGGCTGGTGGCGATAAAATCTTCCCGCGGCCCTCTCAATCCGATCCAGCGGTAGTCCAGCATTTCGGATTGAAATGTTTCCGTGTAGGTAAAGTTGCCATTTGGAAAGAAACCTTCCTGCCCTGTTTTGTTCTGTACACCTGTGGGCAGCTTGAGTTTAGGGCTGATGGGGATCAGGCCATTTTCAAAAACCGGAAACGCTCCGGTCCAGTCTACAGGCAAGATGAACGTTTCACGACCCGTGTTTACCCGATCCACTTCATTGGGGCGAATACCCAGAAAGACGCCATAATACCTGTCATCCGGGCCCAGCACCAAATCCGCATGTCCAGCCCAATCCACTTTATTTTTTCGGTCCTTTGCGAAGTATCGCTGGGTAAGGATGGGGTTGTTGTTTGCCGGCACGTAGGGACCGGTTGGCTTGTCGCTTACAAAGATCACTTCGCTGTGCCAGGATCCGGTTCCCCCTTCGGCACACATCAGGTAATAGCGCCCATCTTTTTTGTAGATATGCGGGGCTTCTATCCAGATAGGTTTTTGGCTAATGTCGACACCTCCATCCACAATCACTTGGTCGGTTCCCTTGATCACTTGGTCTGCGTTGACATCGTATTCCCATAGTTTGATTACCCGATGCCCTTCGTAAAGCGCTTTCACCGGAGCGTCGTTGTGTATCACATAGGCTTTTCCGTCATCATCAAAAAACAACGCCGGATCAATCCCCCCGAAGTCCAACTTGATCGGATCACTCCATCCCTCCCGTGGATCGCTGGTTTTCACCACCATATTGCCTATTCCTCCGGCGAATTGGGTCGTGATCATATAAAACGTGTCGTTGTGGGGGTTGTAGATTATATCCGGTGCATAGATCCCCGCACTGATGCCCGTATCGGCTACTTTCAATTGGGATTTTCGGTCCAATACATGGCCCAGTTGGGTCCAATTAACCAGGTCATTGGAATGAAAAATCGGAACGCCCGGAAACATGGCAAAGGATGAGGTAACCATATAGTAGTCATCTCCTTTTCGGGTTATGGAAGGATCCGGATAACACCCCTGCAAAATGGGGTTGTAAAACTCGCCATCCGCCAAGGGATAGTCGTTATACACGTCATCATTGCCCTGGTACACCGCATTGGAGAAGGTTGGATAATTCTCCGGTGTTTGCTGGCTGTGGGCTAGCCCTAGGCAGAATAGGACCAGTGTTAGGGTAGCGATTGCTTTGGGTGCTTGCATCTGTCAATTGGAATTTTACCAAATATAAAATGTAATTTCTACACTAGATAATCTGTAGCCGTTTTATTTACGTCAGTTTTTAGCAAGTGATGGGATGCTGCAAGTAATAAGGACTATGCTCTTTCACACAGATTTATAGGTCCTTACCCCAAACCTAGTCCCAGTAGCAACAAATTTCACAAAAGACCTGAATCATAAATTAGGTCCCATGCCCTATTTTATATACTTTTGAGTCATGTAGCTTTGTTAAAGATACAGTCTTATATAATTGATGTGCCAAATGGCCTTAACAATATGAATTCACTGGAGACTATAGACCTACTGGTCATACTGGCATATTTGGTAGGCATTGTTATTATTGGACTAAGGTCCGGCCGAAGTAGTCGCAAAACAGGTAACGACTATTTTTTAGCCGGAAAATCATTGTCTTGGGCCGTTATTGGAGCGTCTCTTTTTGCCTCCAACATATCTACGGTACACTTGGTCGGCTTGGCAGAATCTGGCTTTACCGATGGGATCGTTTGGGGAAATTTCGAATGGTTTTCGGTAATTGAACTCCTGCTCCTAGCCTTTGTATTTGTGCCTTTTTACTTGAGAACCAAAATTACTACGCTCCCTCAGTTTCTGGAACTACGTTATGATTCACGATCCAGGGTGCTATTGGCGATTTTTAGTATCCTTGCAGCGCTGTTTATGCACATTGGCGTGAGTTTATATGCCGGTGCGGTGGTATTTGAAAATGTATTTGGCCTTAGCGTGCCCATATCCATTGTCCTAATTGCCCTTGCCACCGGAATCTATACCATAGTTGGTGGACTGACCTCCGTGGTAATCACAGAAACGGTTCAGACCATCATATTAATCGCCGGATCGATTACCATTACGGTACTTGCCATCCTTCGCTTGCCGGAGATGGGAATTACTTCTTACGAGGAGCTTAAGGAGGTGGTAGATCCCGACCGTCTGAAAATAGTTAGTTTCGATGCTGCCAAAACCGGATTCACATTTAGTGACATGTTGTTCGGGTACTTGATTTTGGGCCTTTGGTATTGGTGTACGGACCAAACGATTGTGCAGCGGGTATTAGGTGCCCGTTCTGAAAAACAGGCCAAGCTCGGCGCTTTATTTGCCGGCTTTCTGAAAATCCTTCCGGTTTTTTTCATGGTGGTTCCCGGTATTTTGGCTTTTGCCTTATTCAGGCAGGAAGTTGGAAATGAAACCAAAAATGTATTACCCTTAATGATCAGCAACCTAATGCCGGTAGGCTTGAAAGGTCTTATGGTTGCGGCCCTGCTGGCAGCGGTCATGAGTAGCGTGGCAGCCGCTATTAATAGCTGTTCCACGTTGATCGTTTACGATGTCTTTGATAGGGTCAAGCCCCATCTTACCGATAGCAAGAAAGTATACATAGGAAGGGTTACCGGACTTATAGTCTTGGTTGCCGCCGTGATATGGTCCCCGTTTTTGGGAAACTTGGGAACCCTATTCGAATTGATCAATCAAATGTTTTCCATATTTGCCCCATCCATCGTGGCTGTTTTTCTGTTCGGAGTGGTATCGCCCCGAGGTACTGCAAATGCGGCCTTTTACACGCTTTTGATTGGAAGTTTATTTGCTGCAGGTGTATTTGTCATTGAGAAGTATGTGCCCATAAATGGAGGTTTGAATTATGTATCTAGGCCGGATGGATTACATATCAACTGGCTAAAACAAACCTACCTTTTCTTTGTGTTCTCTGCCGTACTTTATGTCTGTGTTTCCTATTTTGACAAAAACGTGCAGGTAGTGTCCCCTACATTCTTTCTGAATGTGAAAAGCCCATCCAAAATGGTCAATTTGCTGAGTGTGATCTTACTGGCGATCATGTTGATCTTGTACTGGGTATTTTACTAAAAAGAAGGAATTATGGCACACCTAAACCGTTCATTTATTCGGACATATGCATTTTAAACAAGCCCCAGAAATTCCCGAAAACCCGCTTCCTATTGTCGTTATAGGAGGAGGCGGAATTGTGCGCGATGCCCACTTACCGGCGTACGCGTTGGCTCAATTTCCTGTCGTGGGAATGTATGACTTGGTGCCCGAAAAGGCTAACTCGCTCTCGCAATCCGTTGGAATGCCACAATGCGCATTCGATTCGTTGGATTTGTTGATTCAGAAAGCCAAGGAAGTAAGCGCAGTCTTTGATGTGGCGGTACCTGCGGATCAAATTTTGGAAATTTTGGAGCAATTGCCGAATGGATCGGCTGTGTTACTACAAAAACCCATGGGGGAAACCTTACAGGAAGCGAAGCATATCCTTCAGCTTTGCCGGCAAAAGTCCTTGGTAGCTGCAGTCAATTTTCAGCTTCGCCATGCTCCCTATATGTTAGCCGCCATGGATGTGATGGAAAGGGGCCTGATCGGAGAAACGTTCGATGTAGAGTTTAACGTTTGCGTGCACACGCCGTGGGAGCTTTGGGGATTTCTGAAAACCAAACCTAGGTTGGAGATTTTATACCATAGCATCCATTACCTAGATACTGTCAGGGCTTTTTGGGGTGAGCCGAAACGAGTTTTCGCATCTACTATCAAACACCCGAACCATGCGCAATTGGCCCCTACAAGAAGTACCATCGTGCTTGACTATGGTGCCTACCGGCAGGCACGGATTATGACCAATCACGGGCACGATTATGGACCCGAGCACCAGCAATCGTACCTAAAAATTGAAGGAACAGATGGTGCAATCAAGGTACAAATTGGTACTTCCTTCGACTACCCGAAGGGCAGACCTTCCAGGTTTGAATATCATACCCGAAAAGAAGCCGAGAAGGGTTGGCAGGAAGTTCCCTTGATCGGTGATTGGTTCCCCCACGCATTTATAGGTCCCATGGCATCATTGCAACGGCACCTTCAAAACCCCCATTCAGCATTCCCAAATGCCGTAGAGGATGCGTATCAAACCATGAAGTTGGTCGAAAGACTGTATGAATCAAATGAGATAGGGGCTCTTCCCCTCGAAAATTTTAGTAGCTAATAAACTATAGCGTTGCAGACGAATCGGAAGATTCACCGATTAGGCCGCAGCAATCTTGAAAATAATTAGAGGAACATGAAATCGAGCACGACGCAAGGAGGGACGATCATAATTTGTGCGAGATTCCATCTGACCTTTGAAAAACAAATTATAGACAGATGAAATCAATTGTTATCAAATCGGGACGATCTCAGGATGTCCAATTTGCGTTAGAAAACGGAGCCGGCTCTGACGCAGTCCATTCTACACCGATCTACGCCTATGCACTTTGTAGGTTGGATACCGACGCTCATTTAGAAGGCGTTGGCATGGCACTGACACTAGGTGCCGGCAACAAGCTGGTATGTGGTGCCATTGACTATTTGGTACAGCATGTGGTTGGTAGGGAGATAAATGAACTCATGGCCGAATTTGGAGTCACCTACAAAAAAATGGCCGATGATCCTAACCTTAGGTGGTTGGGGCCGCATAAAGGAGTTATTCACCTTGCCCTGGCCTCTGTGGTGAACGCCTGTTTTGATCTTTGGGCAAAATCGAGGTGTCAGCCGTTATGGAAATTGTTGATTGAGCTCTCTCCCGAAGCGCTAGCCAATACGCTGGATTTTTCTTACTTCGAAGACATTTTACCCAAGCATGAGGCAATCGCTCTGTTAAAAGCCCAAGAAGATGGGCGGGTCGGCCGCATGGAAATTATCAAGCAGGGCTATCCTGGATACGATACTTCCATAGGCTGGTTTAATTACTCCGACGAGCAGGTTATAAACAATATTAAAAAGTCCATCGACCGGGGGTTTACCGCCATTAAGTTAAAAGTTGGGTCGATAGATGCAGACAGGGATATCCGTAGAGCCGAGTTGGTACGCCACGCGGCGGGACCGAAAGCGACCATTATGTTGGACGCCAATCAGCAATGGTCCCTTCCTAAAGCGATAGCTATCTGTCGCCGACTTCAGGACATAACCCCCTTTTGGATAGAGGAGCCCACCCATCCGGACGATATTCAGGCACATGTTACTCTCTCCAAAGAGGTAAATCTTCCAATTGCACTTGGAGAACATGTGCCTAACAAGATTATGTTCAAGAATTTTATTCAATCCGGCTGCATGTCTTTCAATCAGGTGGATGCCGTACGGGTAGGAGGAGTATCGGAGTTTCTGCTAATAAGCCTACTGTCGCGAAAATATGGCATTCCGGTAGTGCCCCATGTGGGGGATATGGGACAGATACACCAGCATTTGGTACTGTTTAACCATATCGGTCTTGGACACCCGGCACTTTTACTGGAACACATACCTCATTTGAAAGACTATTTTAAATATCCGGCGCAGGTAGTTGGTGGTAAGTACCTGACACCACAAGAACCAGGCTTGAGTGCCGATTTCAAAGATTATGTATTGGAAAGGAAAGCTCTCTCCTACTGATTTTTGAGCCTACAGTCCGCTCAGCAAAATTTTTTGTAAAAACCTTTCAAAAATTAGGTCTTATGACCTATTATTCCTAATATTGGGCATATGACCTAAATTTGATTGGTGTCAATCTACTGTGGCTGTGGTTTTTGGGTTGCCTACTAAACAATATGCTACGTCCACTTGCATCAGTCTGTATAGGTACATGCATGACATCATGTATATGTACAAGAAAAATCGCCCTTTCCGCTACGAATACTTCTGGGTGCCAGCCCTCGCTCAAGTAGCGCTGTCTGTTAATTACCGATGGCAGTCTCTCATGGACAGGGAATGCCTATTACCCTAACCACCAAAATTTCGACCGATGGCAACGATATACCCGAACACCTCTTAGCAATCGAACACCTTAACCGGTGAAAACGCCCGATTTCGGCAGTCCGTGCCGACGGTGCCCTAGCACCCAACTTTAGATACGAATAAACCTAAATCCATAAAATTATGCTTGAAAATTTACTTGTAGAATGTCGGTCGTGGTCTCGCAGCGCCTTTTTTGGTCTCGCCGCCCTGCTACTGATATTTCAGGGGGCGGCAGCTGTTGCTGACCCTAGCGAAAAAATGCTCTTGTCAGCATCTATGCCATCAACAGGAGTGGAAGCGTCCATTGTGACGGGTAAAGTAGTAGATAAGGATGGAAACCCTATTCCGGGAGCAGCCATTCTTATCAAGGGTAGCAGCAGAGGTACTTCTACTGACATTGATGGAGAATTCACCTTGGAAGTGCCAGATGGCGGGGTGATAGTGGTTTCCTTTTTGGGATTTGTTACGCGAGAGATAGCTGTAGGTAACCAAACAGAAATGGAGATCACCCTCACGGAAGATATGACCCAAATGGATGAAGTGGTGGTCGTAGGTTTCGGAACTCAGAAGAAATCTCACCTAACCGCAGCAGTAGAGCAAATAGGCAGTGATCTGATAGAGAACAGGCCCATTAATCGATTGTCTGAAGCACTTCAGGGAGCAGTTGCCGGTTTGTACGTTACACCGGTAAATGGCGGTCCGGCTCAGGAGTCAAATTTTAACATTCGTGGTTTCACCGGATTCGGCCAAATGGGAGGCCCTTTGGTACTGGTAGACGGTGTGGAACGCGTCATGAGCGATGTAAACCCCAATGACGTAGAATCGGTCACGGTTTTGAAAGATGCTGCAGCTTCAGCCATCTATGGTTCCAGAGCGCCTTCCGGCGTTATCTTGATTACCACCAAAGGAGGAAAAAAAGGGGACAAAATGCAGGTCAATTACAGCGGCAATTACAGTATCGGGTCACCTATAGGCATGCCGCAATGGGCCAATTCTTGGGAATACGCTGAAAAGATCAACGAGCAATACCGGAACTCGCTACAGGCGCCTATTTATACTGAGGACGCGATACAACGAATGAGGGATTATGGAGCAGGTTTGATTCCCAATAACATCGTAACCGGAAATGGTACCTACGGAGCCCATTGGGATATGAATGGAAACAGCGATTGGTTTAGCTTGATGTACAAAAACTCGATACCAAGCCAACAGCACAATGCCAGTGTTTCGGGAGGGAGTAATAGCACCGGATACTATGTGGGTCTGGGTTATAATGAGTCTCAGGGGATCATTCGAGGTGCAGACGATAAATTGAATAGGTACAATGCGCTTTTAAAGGTGACTACGGATGCCACAGATTGGCTAAGTCTCCGCATGAGTATGAACTATGTGAGGACAGATGAACAGGCCCCCAATTATCGTGGCGGTGGACCCAATTACAGTGATATCTGGACGAATGCGTCCGCTTCACTTCCGAATTGGGTTGATTTAAATCCAAACGGAAGCCCCTCATTCTTGAGCAGCGGTCCGTCGCTACGTGGCGAAGGCGGCGACCAATCCAATCAACGGAACGAAACAACGCTCACTGGCGGGTTCACTATAAAACCGTTTAAAGGCTTTAACATTAGGGGAAACTATACCTGGAGAAACCTTACCTCTCACCTGGAGCGAAACACGTTTGTCATTTTAGTAGAGGAGGCTAATGGAAGCATCCGTAACTCCGCAAGGTCTGCCCAGCAGAGCAGTGTACTTCGCCAAATGAATTTCACAAACTACCATACGGCAGATATCGTAGCCGATTACAATACGCAGCTAGGAAAGCACTCCATCAATGCGTTGGTCGGATACCAGGAAGAGTATAATAACTTCTCCCAGTTATCGGGAACAGGCAGGGATTTATACACCAATTCGGTGCCCAGCATAAGTACCACGTTTAACCCGAACCCTACAGTGACTGATGCATTAAGTCACTGGGCAACCCAAGGTGTTTTTGGAAGAATGGCCTACAACTATGCTGAAAAGTACTTCATCGAATTTAACGGACGGTACGATGCACACTCCAAATTTCCGGCAGATATCCGATGGTCCTTCTTTCCATCCGTTTCCGGAGCATGGAATATTGCAGAAGAGAACTTTTGGTCCATAAGCAAAGTGGATGCCTTTAAAATCAGAGCAGCCTACACATCTTCCGGAGATCCCGGACAGGGCAATTACCTGTACCTGCCAACCATGGGAACAGGCATAGGAGTTGGCGATGTACTGTTAGGAGGAGTAAAACCCAACATGGTATTTATGCCGCCACTGGTCAGTGCGGACCTGACTTGGTCCTCACCGCAAACCATGGGTTTTGGTCTAGATATCATGGCGCTGCAAAATAGACTTGAGTTGACGTATGACTGGTATCAGCGAACAATCTACAACCAACCCGGGCCGGCCAAAGTTTTACCCCAGACGATTGGAACGGGTTTGCCAAGTGTCAACAACTCGGTGAGTGAAACCAGAGGATGGGAATTTTCCATGAAATGGCGAAATACCGGAAGTATAGCAGGTCGCCCATTTAATTATTCCGCAAGATTTAACATTGCCGATTACATCGGGTATGTAGTCGAATACGACGAAAACATCACCGGACTGAGGAACGGAACCTGGACTCCAGGAGAGGTCTTTGGCCAGATTTGGATTTATGAGTCAAATGGCATCGCACAGAATATTGCAGATGTAGAAGCCAATGTACCCCAAGGGGCCGCTTGGTACTATCCTGGAGATTTGATGATCAAAGATTTGAATGGGGATGGACAAATTAATGCCGGAGAAGGCGGCAGATGGTATGCCAGAGGCGACCAAGTGATGGCCGGATACAATTACGGGCGTTATCGGTATGGAATGAATCTACAGGCCAATTGGAATGGGATCGATCTCTCCGTTACATTCACCGGGGTGCCCCAATGGATTGCTTTTTCGGGCAATTTTCATGTCAGACCTGCCGGACACGATATCTGGAATTCAAAATGGTTTACCAATCATCGCGAGCTAGGTACCTGGACAGCGGAGACGCCGGATAACTATTTCCCAAGACACTCCTTTAAAACCTATCCTGCCACGGATCAATACCTTGAAAACCTGGCACATTTACGGGTTCAAAACTTACGCATCGGCTATAATCTGCCCAGAGCTCTTATTGATAGAGCCAAGCTGAGCAAAGTATATGTCTATACCAGTGCGGAAAACTTAGGTATGATCTACTATAAATCTAATTTTAGATACGAACCTGAGATTATCGCCAGATACGGTGGCGCCGGATACCCTCCGCAACGCCAAATTTCAATGGGTATTAACATTGGTATCTAATTAACTGACAGTAACTATGAAATCTCTTATAAAATATAGTTGGACGTTGCTTATCCTAGTTGCCATGTCCATATCTAGCTGCATGGAGGACTTTCTGGAAAGATATCCCTTGGATGCAATGACGGATGCTACCTACTTCACTTCTCCGAATGATTTAAAAGTAATGGCCAACGGTTTTTACAGGCTATTGCCCAGATATCATTTTCAGGGACAGGGCAATGGTGCCCAGAATAACCAATTGGATGCCAATACCGACCTACAAGTAGGCACAGCTCCTTCGGGATTTTTGTTTCAGAGAGGAGCCACGGGTGAGGCACCGGCCACAGATGGAAGTTGGAACAGCAGCTTTAGCTGGATACGACAAATCAACTATTTGATAAATAATGCCAGACGGGTGGCCGTAAATCCGGAATCGAATCAGTACACCGGAGAAGCCTATTTTTTTAGAGCCTGGGTGTATATGAACCTGTTGGATCGCTATGGAGACGTACCGATTTACACAGAAGTGCTGACGACGGATAGTGAACGACTGTATAAAGCAAGAGATCCCAGATCTGACGTGGCAAGGTTTATCATTCAGGATTTGGACTCTGCTATTGCAAACCTTGGCTGGAAAAATTCAACCTTCGCTGCATCCGGAAGGGTTACCAAAGAGGCAGCTTTGGTCATGAAGGCCCGAGCGGCCTTATTTGAAGGCACTTGGCAACGCTACCACGGCGCAAAAAGCACCCCTTTTGCGGTAACCGGACAAGATGGGAGCGAATTTTTGCGCATGGTAGAACCTACCATTCAGCAATTAATCGATCGTCAAGGCGCTACTTTATTTACCAATGGAGGTCCCTTTAATGAACCCTATAACCAGTTATTTTCGCAACAGGATGCCTCGTCGTCGCAAGGAGTCTTTCTATACCGGATATACAATGTAAATGAAATCGTGGGCCATAATTTCTACGATTTGGTTGTAGATAATGCACAGGCTGTAACCTGGAAACTGGTATCTAGCTATTTGGATAAAGAGGGCATTCCCCAGCATTTATCTGGTTTGCCCATCGATTATACAAGTCTAAATAGTCTGGGTGAAAACTTGGATCCACGATTTAGACAGACTATCTGGACACCGGATCGTGGGCCTCAACAACAAATTCCGGGTTATAGAACAACTCCAACTCCATTGCCATTGAGGTATCCGCAACTCAATAATGTGTTCTCCAACAATTTTACGTCTACAGGACTTCGCAGGTGGAAAGGCGCCATCATGGATGAAAATGAATGGAGAAATGGTTCAACCGACGAGGTATTGATACGTTATGCGGAGGGGCTATTGGCACTTGCAGAAGCAAAAGCCATTTTGGGTACAATCAATCAGGGAGATTTGGACAAAACGGTAAACCTACTACGTGCTCGGGTAGGTATGACGCCTATGTCGTTGGCTGAAATCAACACTTGGCCGATCCAATATTCCACAAAAGACGGTTTCGATCCATCGGAATCAAATATCGTTAACGAAATTCGCAGGGAACGCGTGGTAGAATTGGCCTTTGAAGGACACCGTCAGCGAGACTTAAAGCGATGGGCGATTTTCCACGACGTAATCAACGAATGGAAGCCAAAAGGTGCGCATTTTCAGGAGTTTGTAGATTACTACAACGATCCTTCCAGATTAGCAGCAGATGGTATCAATCCAGCTAATACCGGTGTTTGGCAGCTAAGAATGGGTGAGAATTTCAGTACCTTCAATGACGGTAGTATCAATCCATTCTTTAGAAATCCTGATTTCCGGGAAGGTGGAGAAGGGTTTTTCATTGAGCCTGACCGCGTTTATTTGTCTCCGATCCCTAGAAATGAAATTGAAGTGTATGCCGATGCCGGATACGAATTGAAACAAAACCCCGGATGGTTTTAATAATCTGTGAATAACGAAATACTTAAAATTATGAAATCGAGCATGACGTAGCCGTCACACAGTGGGATGCCCCGATAGCTTTCGGGGCAACCATGCGACCTGCCTGCCGGTAGGCAGGGATTCCATCCCGATAAACCGGGACAAGTTTTGACCGCTAAAAAATAATTATAGACATATGAAAAAGCACCTTATAATTGCCTATATTTTCGTTCTAGGAGGATTACTATTTTCCTGTGAACCCAGAATTGACTTTGACGAAGGACAGTGGGGTGATACGGCCTTTATCACAAACGCGAATGTATTTACCCTTCAGGCTGACGAGCACGAACTACAGGAGTTTTACGAAAGCGGGGTACTGACACCCGCACGCAGACGGCTTATAGTTTCTACCGGTAATGCGGTGATCGAAAACGAAAACTTCACCGCTACCGTCCGGGTACCAGCAAACGCTGACCTTACCCGTGCCGGAATCATTATCAATCACCAAAGTATGCGGGTAGAACCTGTTGGTGACACCCCTCCAGCAGGTATAATTTCAGACCTTTCGTCTGGGGAATTTGTCTACAGACTTATTTCTGCGGATGGAACTAGACGCGAATGGGTTATTCGGATTGTGAAGCAATAACACAGCCCTTGTCTAGTTGCTGCCCGCGTGGGGTAAGAGTCATTTCAAGCAGTCAGGTGTAGTAGCCTGGCTGCTTGTTTTTAGATCATTTTATATGCCTGTCCAAAACGGGAGTTTTAATTATATAGAAGACGGGTCCATTTTCAATTTGTTGAAGCGGATTGTATTAGCAATGAAAACGTTAAAATTTTCCATACTATTATTTCTGTCCCCTTTATTGCTGGGAGCACAGGGTACAATAGATCTTTTCATTTGGGCAGGACAGTCAAATGCGCAGGGTTACACCGGGGATGCCGTAGATTATCCGGAAGACGTCGAAGACCTCGACAACCATATCCTTTTGAACTATACCGTATTTGGAAACGAGCAAACAGCGGGGAGGTGGATATCCATGCAGCCACAGCAAGGAAGGTATCCTGCCGGTCATTTCGGCCCTGAGGTTAGTTTTGCCCGCAAACTGAAAAAGGAGGGTTACCATCCGGCAATATTCAAATATACCCGAGGAGGCACCGGCTTGGCAAAGGATTGGAAAGGTCCCGGAGAAGGAGGCATCTACGATAAGATGGTGGCCGGACTGCAAACTGCCATCCGACAATTAAAGGAAGATGGATGCAGGGTCCATGTGCGCGGATTTATCTGGATACAGGGAGAAACTGACGCCGGAGACGACCATGCTGCCCGTAACTATGAAGGAAATTTAATGGAAATAATTCGGCATTTGCGTTCTGATGTTTTGCAAAACGACACCCTACCGGTGATTTTGGGGGTGGATGAACAACACTATTTAGTAGAGGAACGACCGATCGTCATGGAAGCGCAACAAAAAATAGCGCAATGGGATCCGCACATCATTTATACAACCATGTATGGCCTACCCAAGGCCGATGTTACCCATCTGACACCTGCCGGACTTGTCACACATGGTCACCGAATCTACAGCGCATATACGATAGTAGCAAGTCGCGGTCACGATCATCCGGTGAAAACGTCGTTTGCAGATCATTGGAAGTATGTAGGCCTTGGGGTAGCTGAACCGGGATATGTGGTATGGGGCACCCCGCGGGTCATAGGGGATGATGGGAAAACCCATCTGTTTGCTGCTCGCTGGCCTGGAAATAGCGTGGATCCGAGTTGGCGTTCCCATAGTGAGATCGCGCATTATGTGGGCGAAACTCCGGAGGGGCCATTTGTTTTTTCGGATATAGCGCTGAAAGGGATCGACAAAGCAACCTGGGACAGGTTTGGGATGCATAACCCGACAATACACAAAATAGATGGACAAAGTATTTTGCCTGTTGACGACAGACATTCACGGGTATATCGAAAAAGGTGGAGGTATACTCTGGCAATCCAAAGACGGCATCAAATTCGATCAGAGAGAGCAAGGTTTTTATCCAGTGGAAGCCTATATGGGCAGGGAAAAACTGACCAATGATAAATCCGGGATTTAAAATACCTTTAGTGTTTTGATTTAGGGCCTCGAGGACAAATTAACCCATTTAACAATGAAATATATCTGCTTCCATTGCTTTCTGTTACCGTTACTGATTTGGGCCAATTCAATAGTAGCACAGGATACAGCCAAAAATTTTAACAATATTGAATTTACATTTTCGGAAATCTCGGGCATAGGCTTCGAAAAGGGGGTAACGCGCAGGGACCCAAGCGACGTGATCAAAGTTGGCCAAACCTACTACGTATACTATACCAAAATCCCCGACGCCCAACCCAAATACTGGGGAGCGGGCTACTGGGGCGCCAGTGTCTGGGGCGCCAAATCGGAAGACGAGGGGTTTACCTGGAAGGAACTGGGGCAAATGCTGGATGTAGGGGAATCAGGTCAATGGGATGCACAAGCGGTTTTTACGCCAAATATTTTGGTTGCGGATAAGAAATACTACCTCTACTACACCGGTGTGAAACCCACACCTGGAAATGCCGATGGGGAATTTGAGAACAATAACATCAGTGACATCACTGCTATCGGCGTTGCTGTAGCTGATTCCCCTGAAGGACCCTTCAAAAGGATTGACCGGGCACCTATTTTGAAGGTAAGCGTTGAACCGGAGAAGTTTGACAGCTACCGTGTAGACGATGCTGCTCTCCTGTACCGAAATGGATTGTACTGGCTGTATTACAAGGGCAGGTCCCTGCTCGGTGGACAAGGTGGCCCCGCTCACACAGCCATGGGTGTGGCCTACTCCAGCTATCCAGAAGGCCCCTACACCAAATTTAGAGATGCCATACTGGACAGAAGCCACGAAGTAATGATATGGCCGCACAGTACCGGAGTGGCCGCCTTCGCCTCCTTATCGGAAACCTTTGAATATGCACCCGATGGCATCGATTTCATGTCCAATAAACTGAATGCAAAAGTTAGCAAACGTGCCGTCGCGCCCGGAGCTTTTCGCCCGGATCTCACTAACCCGGTGGTCGTGGGTGAAGGACTTAAGTGGGGGATATCGATGATACCTAACAAACACGAATGTTACCTGGTGCGTTTTGAACTGACTTCCACCCAGAAGTAGACTTGTCTTCCAATGAGATTACCCAATTGATCGGCACAGCTTTGTGCTTTCTGTGACTAATGCATTAAAACCACTGTTAGAATATGCTCAATAATCGAATGAAATCAAGATTGTTACTACTTTTTACCGCCTGTCTAATGCTACTGCATGTAAAAGGTCAGGCACAGTCAGAGGTTCCCATCCCTACCCAGGCCCAGTTGGACTGGCAAAATGCGGAACTCGTAGCCGTTTTCCATTACGATTTACATGTCTTTGATGGGAAGCCCTATAACCAAGCAAAAAATCGAATAACCCCAATCCCAGATTATAATATCTTTAATCCCTCTAACTTGGATACGGATCAATGGGTAAAAGCTGCCTATGATGCGGGATTCAAAATAGCTATTTTGACGGCCACCCATGAAACTGGTTTTGCGCTGTACCAAAGTGATGTCAATCCTTATTCCCTGAAGGCTGTAAAATGGCGGGAAGGAAAAGGAGATATCGTCAGAGACTTTGTCAATTCCTGCCGCAAATACGGTATCCAACCGGGCATATATATCGGTATTCGGTGGAACTCCTTCTTTGGTGTGCACGACTTTAAAGTACTTGGAGACAATGAGTTTTCCGCAAACAGGCAAGCCTATTACAACAAGATGTGTGAGGGAATGGTAGAGGAACTCACCTCCCGGTATGGCGAGCTTTCGATTATCTGGTTTGACGGTGGTGCACACGGCCCCGAAGTAGGCGGTCCGGATGTGCTGTCTATCTTTGAAAAGAACCAACCCAACGGCATTTTCTACCACAATACCCAACGGGCAGACATTCGCTGGGGTGGCAGCGAAAGTGGAACTGTCCCTTATCCAAGTTGGGGTACCTATCCCTTCCCCTATTCGCACGCCACCAATGGGGAGGTTGTTTTTAAAAACGATTTTCAGTTACTCAAAGAAGGTGATCCCAACGGAAAATACTACATGCCAGCCATGAGTGATGCACCTCTACGTGGTTTCAATGGCGGCCATGAGTGGTTTTGGGAGCCAGACCACGAAAAGTATATTTATCCGCTGGAGCGTCTGATGGATATGTACACCAAAAGCGTAGGACACAATACCTCGTTGATTCTGGGATTGACGCCGGATGCGGAAGGGCTGATGCCCGAAGCGGATGTTCGGCGGCTCAAGGAATGGGGCAATGAAATCAAACGACGATTTGACAACCCTTTGGCAGAGACTTCACGGACCGGAAATAAACTGATCATTAAACTAAAAGAAAAGGCCAAGATCAATCAAATTGTCTTACAAGAAGACATCCGTCAGGGCGAACGGGTCAGAGCATTTGTGTTAGAAGGGAAAACATCAACCGGCTGGAAACAGATCTTTGAGGGTACGGTGATAGGCCATAAATTTATCCATACATTCGATGACTTGGAGCTATCTGCGGTACGCCTTTCCATAAAGGAATCAAAAGGCAAACCAAACTTAAAATCCTTTCAAATCTTTAACACCAATAAGTAATCCGATGATACCGAAGAGGCCAATTTTCCCAGCGCTGTTTTTATTTCCACTCCTGTTGACCTTCGTATTGGCATTTAGCAGTTTCGAACGGAAAAAAATAAAGGTGGCCTGTGTGGGAGATAGCATTACCTACGGGGCAAGGCTCGATGATAGGGACAAAGACTCCTATCCTGCGCGGTTGCAGGCGCTGCTGGGAGATCGGTTTCTGGTTGAGAATTTTGGAGAAAGTAGCTTGACCCTGATCAGAAAAGGTATACCTACCGTCTGGAATGTGCTACCCAAAATAAAGGAGTCCAACCCGGACATTGTCATCATCAGTCTGGGAACCAACGATACCTGCGGTTTTGGCACTTGCGGAGATAGAAAGTGCTGGGAATACAAGGATGAATTTGAAAGCGACTACCGAGACCTAATCGATGAATTATCAGCGCTGCCATCAAAGCCCAAAATCTATATTGCTGCACCAACTCCCATGGTATTGGAAACACCCGAATTGGATAGGGAACGGATAGAAGGCTTGACTGTCCGTAAACCCAGGCTTCAGGAACTTATCGGCATCATAAAAAAAATTACAGCGGAAAAGGACGTACATTTTGTCGACCTCAACGAACCGCTGGATCATCGGCCGGAGCTTTTTACGGTAAGTGATGGAGTACATCCAAACAAAGAAGGTTATGCTGCCATTGCGGCATTGGTAGCGAAGCAATTGACAGCCAAAACTAAATCAATCAAGAAATGACTTTACCATCCGAACTAGCAAGAAAGTGGCGCTATAGGCTGCTTTATACATACATTCTATGGATCACACTTTGGCTGAATACTGCCGCTCAGCAGTCGATTCCCATTCCTACCCCTGCACAGTTGCAATGGCAGCAGGCCGAACTCGCAGCATTGGTTTGTTGGGACCTGCACGTATTTGATGGTGAGTTCTACGTTCAGCCCAAAGTAAGAATTACTCCGGTAAGCGACTACAATACCTTTAGTCCGCAAAAATACGACATGGATCAGTGGATACGTTCGCTGAAAGACGCAGGCTTTAAGATTGCGATATTCACAGTCAGCCACGAAACGGGATTCTTCCTACACCAAAGTAGTGCCACCCCCTACTCGATGAAAGCATTGGAATGGCAGGATGGAAAGGGAGACATTCTCAGGGATTTCAAAGCGGCATGCGAAAAGCATGGCATTCTACCCGCTGTATATATCGGAACACGCTGGAATGCGTTTTATGGAGTGTATGACTTTAAGGTTCAGGGAGACAACGAGTTTGCACAAAATAGGCAGCAGTATTACAACCGAATGATCGAAAAGGTTGTGGAGGAGATTTTCGCCAATTATGGCGACTGGGCCATGGTTTGGTTTGATGGGGGTGCGCACGGTCCAGAACAGGGGGGGCCGGATGTCCTTTCAGTATTTGAAAAATATCAGCCAAATGCACTGTTTTACCATAACCTGCAGCGGGCTGATATTCGCTGGGGCGGAAGTGAATCCGGTACAGTACCCTATCCGAGCTGGGGAACATTTCCATACCCGGCCATTGGTGCCGGTGAAAGTGCCAGAAAAGAAATCGGAGCGAACAATTTTCAGCTCTTAAAAACAGGTGATCCCAACGGCACCTACTACATGCCTGCCATGAGTGACGCGCCACTCAGGGGGCATGGCGGACACGACTGGTTTTGGGAACCTGACCGTGCGCATACGATCTATCCATTAGAAAAGCTGGTAGACATGTACTATCGATCTGTGGGACACAATACGACCCTCATTTTAGGAGTGACCCCCAATGCAGACGGGCGAATGCCAGAACCGGATGTAGAACGCTTGAAAGAATTTGGCGAAGAAATCGACCGCAGGTTTTCCAATCCACTTGCCAGTGTTTCGGGAACAGGAAATACTATTTCCTTGGTGCTGGACAGCCCGCAGCTAATCGATCAGATTGTTTTACAGGAGGATATTGCAAACGGGGAACGGGTGCGCGAGTTTATTCTGGAAGCCGATGTGAACGGAAAATGGAAGCAGATTTATTCCGGTTCCTCCATCGGTCACAAGCACATTGTGAGAGTCGATTCTGTTCGTACCGATAAAGTCCGTTTTACAGCCTTGACATCCCTAGGTACACCCCAACTGAAGAACCTATCCGTATATAGACCGCTGCCATGAATAAGCTTGTACGTCAATTGGTTTTTTATATGTCCCTGTTCCCTCTGTCGATCCAGGCGCAAACCGGGCAACAAAACCTCCCCAACATCTTGTTTATTTTGGTAGACGATTTGGGCCACCACGACCTGGGATATACCGGAAGTCGTTTTTACGAAACGCCCCATATGGATAAATTGGCTGCGGAGGGCATGGTATTTACAAACGCCTATGCTTCCAGTCCCATTTGCTCTCCTGCCAGAGCGGCAATAATGACCGGAAAACATCCTGCGCGATTAAATCTAACCGATTACATCCCCGGCAACCGCCATTATGGACCCCATCCCGACCAGAAACTGGCCTCCCATCCCTTTAACTTATTTCTGGACTCCGCGGAAATCACCCTTGCGGAAGCCTTGAAATCAAGCGGGTATGCGACTTTTTTTGCGGGAAAATGGCATTTGGGAGAAAAGGAGATTCATTACCCGGAAAATCACGGATTTGAGGTCAATAGGGGTGGAAACCATACCGGCCATCCCGCTGGTGGTTACTTTTCACCCTATAACAACCCCCAGCTGCCTGATGGACCGGAAGGGGAGTACCTGACGGATCGGCTGACCGATGAAACCATCGCATTCATTTCCCAGCAAAACGACCGGCCCTTCTTTGCATTTCTATCTTATTACACGGTTCATTTACCCTTGGAAGGAAAACCGGAAAAGGTAAAAAAATACCTGGAAAAACGTAGCCATATGCAGTATGAGGGGGAAGGATTCGATAAAGAAGGTAAGACTTATCTCAAAAACCATCAGGACAATGCGCAATATGCGGCGATGGTAGAGAGCTTGGATGAGAATATCGGACGTATCATGGAGTTCCTTTCCCAAACTGGGCTGGACCGCAACACGTTGATAATCTTCACTTCCGATAATGGAGGGATGGCCACTAGCAATATCATGGAACAAATACCCACATCCAACGCACCTTTGCGGACAGGAAAAGGCTATCTCCACGAGGGAGGCCTTCGGGTTCCACTGATTTTCCGCTGGCCTGGCATTATTAGGGCCGGTAGTAGGAGTGAGGTACCTGCCACTGGAACCGATCTTTTTCCCACCTTACTCGAAATGGCGGGTTTGCCGACTTTGCCAGAACAACACCGGGACGGTGTCAGTCTAAAACCGATTTTGCAGGGAAAAAAACTAGCGGATAGACCTCTTTTTTGGTATTTTCCCCATTACAGTGGCGGCTTGGGAGGTAGACCAGCTGCTTCAATCCGTGAGGGCGACTTTAAGCTGATATATCATTTTGAAGAGAATCGCAGCGAATTGTATGATCTAAAAGAGGATGAGGGAGAAATTTCAGCAGGTAATGAAAAGTATCCGGGAAAAAGTAAGCGGCTAAACAAAAAATTACAAAATTGGATCAAAGAAATGCCTGTATTAGTTCCCTACCCCAACCCATATTATCAACCCAGAGACTGATGAACTATAGATATCTGCTTAGCAACCGTCTACCATTTTGCCTAGCCCTCCTTTTTTTATTGGCGGGATGTAATGGTAAGGAAATACACCAAGAAACAGCTTATTTCATGGAACGTTCGTTCCCTGACTTGGCGCGGACTTGGGATGAAGGCGTTCCATTGGGTAATGCTACGCTGGGTGCCCTTGTATGGCAAAAGGAAAATAAATTGAGGTTTTCACTGGATAGGATAGACCTCTGGGATCTGAGGGAAATGGAAAACCTGGACTTCGAAAAATATGATTTCGATTGGGTAAAAGAGAAATGGGAAAATAACCAATATGCTCAGGTTCAAAAGCAATACGATATACCCTATGATACCCTGGCCGGTCCTTCCAAAATCCCGGGTGCTGCTCTGGAATTTGATATTTCTGGGTTAGGGGAAGTGGAGTCGGTTAGTTTGGACCTTCAGGGGGCAGCCTGCGTAATCCGATGGAAAAATGGCACGACCCTCAAGACCTTTGTACATGCCACCGAACCCATGGGTTGGTACCGATTCGAAAACCTCAAAGCTGACCTACTGCCTACGATAGTCCCTCCCCCGTATGTGGGTACTGGGTCTGTAAAATCCACTGATCCGGTAAGTGGCCAAGACTTACGAAGGCTGGGATATCCCGCCGGAGAGCTACTGCAAAATGAGAGCACCATTACCTACGATCAGGAAGGTTGGGACGGCTTCCGGTATCAAGTAAATACCCGCTGGGCCAAAAAGGGAGACCAACTGGATGGAAACTGGAGTATCAGCTCGAAGCGAAGGATGCAGGAGGCCTCGGTGAATGCATCAGAGGTCACGGAGAAGGCTTTTGCAAAAGGTATGGATGGGTATGAAACGGATCACCTTGCCTGGTGGGATGCTTTCTGGAAGGCATCCGCCATTACGCTTCCCGATACGCTCTTGCAGCAACAGTATTATATGGACATGTATAAACTCGGTTCGGCAGCGAGGAAAGGAGCCCCACCCATTTCACTGCAAAGTGTCTGGACAGCGGACAATGGGAAGTTGCCACCATGGAAAGGCGATTTCCACCATGACCTGAATACCCAACTCAGTTATTGGCCTACCTATGCAGGCAATCACCTGGACCTTGAGCAAGGTTTTTTGGACTGGCTCAAAACACATAAACCAACTTTTGAAAAATACACCAAGGATTATTTTGGGGTCAAAGGATTGAACGTTCCGGGAGTAACCACCCTGGATGGAGATCCCATGGGCGGATGGATACAATATTCTTTTGGGCCTACGGTCGGAGCTTGGTTGGGCCATCATTTTTACCTGCATTGGAAGTATTCCATGGATAGAGAATTTCTACAAAAGGAGGCTTACCCTTGGATCAGGGATGTGGCGGTTTTCCTCAACGAACTTTCGGTTGCGGGAGAGGATGGCAAACGAAAGCTTCCGATGTCTTCCAGTCCTGAGATCCACGATAATAGTGCCAAGGCTTGGTTTGATCAAATGACCAATTATGACCTGGCCCTCGTGCGATGGACTTTTGCCACTGCAAGCGAGCTAGCCATGGAACTTGGATATTCGGATGAAGCGGCAGCATGGAGTGTTATTTTAGATGAATGGCCCCATTATGCCACTGACGAAACCGGGCTTATGGTAGCTCCCGGAGAACGCTTAATGGATTCGCATCGGCACTTTTCCCATCTTTTGGCCATTCATCCACTAAGTCTCGTAGACATATCCAATGGAGAAGGAGACCAAGACATCATTACCCATACCATTGCCCATCTCGATAAAATAGGAACCTCCTACTGGACAGGTTATTCCTTCGCCTGGTTGGGAAATCTACATGCAAGAGCGGGTGATGGACAGGGTGCGGCCAAGGCGCTAAGGGATTTTGCCTCCTCATTCGTCCTGCCCAACAGTTTCCATGTGAACGGGGACCAATCGGGAACCGGAAAATCCAACTTTACCTACCGTCCCTTTACACTGGAAGGAAATTTTGCCTTTGCTGCTGGCATACAGGAGATGTTGATCCAAAGCCATACCGGCGTGGTGCGATTATTTCCGGCAATTCCATTAGACTGGCAAGACCTTTCTTTTTCTACTCTTCGCGCCCAAGGGGCATTCTTGGTTTCGGCAATTAAGACAATGGGTCAGGTAGAGTCGGTTGAAATTACCGCAGAAAAGGGAGGAAAACTTTTTCTTGAAAACCCCTTCGGTTCAGCTACTTTCACCTGCAATAAGGCATACGAAATGCTTGGAAATGAGCTTACACTTGATTTGAACGTAGGAGAAAAAGTAGTTTTCAAACGAAAGAGATAACATGAAAGGCTTCGCAGTTACCACAGGCCTATTCCTGTGCCTAATGGTACTTCTTCCTGGCATGGCGACAGCACAGGAGAAAGTGGATCTTTTTATTTGGGCGGGGCAATCCAACGCACAGGGTTGGATGGGGGATGCCGCCTACTATCCCGAAGGTTCTGGTGGTCTCGACAAATCCATTCTCTTAAACTGGACCTTTGTGGACAGCGAAAGCTCGGAGGGAAAGTGGGTCCCGATGCAGCCTCAGGCTGGCAGGTTTCCCAAAGGCCATTTTGGACCGGAGGTGACGTTTGCCCGGGAGCTAAAAAGGGCAGGATTCAACCCCGCAATGTTCAAATATACCAAAGGGGCAACCGGCCTCGCGCGAGACTGGAAATCCCCCGGTGAAGGCGGTATCTACGACCGCATGACCGCGGACTTGGTTTCGGCCATTGAGCAACTGGAGGAGGCAGGTCATCAGGTTACTGTTCGTGGTTTTATCTGGATTCAGGGCGAAAGCGACGCAGGGGAGGAAATCACCGCAAGGGAATTTTATGCTAACCTGAAAAACATGATTCAAGACGTGCGGCGTGTAGTCCATATGCCTGAGCTGAAAATCATACTGGGTGTAGATGAACAACATCCCTTCGTAAAAGAGCGTCCAAGCGTAGTAGATGCGCAGAAGAAATTAGCCGCAGAAGACCCAAACATCGCATTTTCCAGCATGCTTGGGCTCCCTAAGGCCGATGCGACGCACCTCACTCCCGAAGGGTTGATTGCCCAAGGGAATCGGATCTATAATGCCTATGTGTCGGTTCTCCCAGAGTCCGAACAATCGTCACTGAGAACTTTCCCGGGCAAAAAATCGGATTGGAAGGGGTTTGTGCGGTATACCTTTCCGTTCGAAGAGAGGGATGCCCATGTTACGCTGGCCAAAAACCCCCTTCGAGGGAACCCTTGGGTTTGGCGGGCACGTTTTCCGGAATGGCATACGGAGATGGACAGCATACTGCTTTCCGAAGGATTTCATATCGCTTATGTCAACACAGACAATATGTATGGCAGTCCGGCTGCCGTTGCAGTTTGGGACCGATTTTACGACTACCTCACAACCGACTGGCGCCTACACCCCAAAGTTTCATTGGAAGGAGTTAGTAGAGGGGGCCTTTTTATTTTTAATTGGGCCAAGCGTAATCCCGAAAAAGTGAATGCCATTTACGCAGAAGCCCCCGTATACGATTTCAAAAGCTGGCCGGGAGGATTTGGTGCAGGAAGAGGAAGTGAAGCGGATTGGGAGCGGCTAAAGATCGCATATGGATTTGCTTCCGATGAGGAAGCCTTGGCGTACACGGACAACCCAATCGACAACCTTGAAGGGTTGGCTTTGGCGAAAGTGCCGTTGTTGCATATGATAGGTCTGAATGATGAGGTAGTTCCGCCGGCTGAAAATACCTATGTGCTTATTGACCGATACATAAAACTCGGTGGACCGGCTACTGTCATTCCCTGCACCGTGGGAAAGCAGGCGTTATATGGGCACCACTTTCCCATTGAAACACCACGACTTGGCGCCGACTTTATCAAGTACCACACGGAATTACCCAAAGAACCGCTAGCCTCCCAGTCCTATCATGAGCAGCGGAATGGGATCAGAAATAGTCTGATCAAGTTTCAGCGGGAGAAAACGGGAAGGGTAGCGTTTCTCGGTGGATCTATCACCTACAACGGCGGATGGCGTGACAGCGTATCCAATTACCTCCAACAGCGTTTTCCGGATACGGAATTTGAGTTTATTGCCGCGGGCATTCCCTCCATGGGATCGACTCCGGCAGCTTTTAGACTGGAACGGGATGTGCTTGCCAATGGTCCGGTTGATTTGTTATTTGAGGAAGCAGCGGTAAACGATGCAGGTAATGGAAGAACCCCTCAGGAGCAGATCAGGGCTATGGAAGGAATAGTCCGGCATATCCGCCGTGCTAATCCGGTTGCGGACATGGTCATAATGCATTTCGTAGATCCGGGAAAAATGGAAGAATACCGCTCAGGTCAGGTACCAGAAGTGATTCAAAACCATGAAAAAGTAGCCGGGCATTACCAAGTGGGAACCATTAATCTGGCTAGGGAAGTGACCGACCGGATCGATGCCGGTGAATTTACTTGGGAGGATGATTTTAAAAACCTCCATCCCTCACCTTTTGGGCAAGGGGTTTATTTTCGTTCCATCAGAACCTTTCTGGAAAATGCCTGGGGGGGTTATGTAGCGGATGACGATAAATTGGAAGTTTATGGCATGCCTAATCCCATAGATCCTACCAACTATGAAGGTGGGGTACTGATTGACCCAAAACAGGCACGGATACAGCGTGGTTGGCAGCGAGTAGAAAACTGGAGACCCACCGATGGTGCGGGCACACGGGCCAATTATGTGGACGTACCGATGCTGGTAGCCGAGAACGGAGGGGCTACACTGGAGTTTGACTTTAGTGGAAATGCTGTTGGCATTGCCGTAGCCGCAGGACCGGATGCGGGTATCATAGAATACCGCATCGACGACCAAGATTGGCAAAAGCTGGACCTTTTTACCCGATGGAGTGCAGGCCTACACCTTCCTTGGTATTATACGCTAGCAGCCGGCTTGGTGAAAGGGGAACATGTGCTGAGACTCCGAACTACCGGGGAAAAAAACCCGCAAAGTAATGGAACAGCCTGCCGGGTAAGGTACTTCTTTGTCAACCGATAGATACGAACATTCGGGAATCGGCATAATGCTCGATTGTCAGCGGAAACATTTGGCTGACGGTTACTGGAGGGTTTTTTATTATTGTTAGCATAATCCGTTATTTTTGGGAAGCGGTTTATTAAACAGTCAATATGAAGAAAGGCAGAAAAGTAAATACGAAACAGCGTATCCTTGATACAGCGATAGAACTGTTTAATAAAAACGGTGTACAAAGTGTTACCAGCAGACACATCGCCACGGAAATGGGCATTAGCAATGGGAATCTGGATTATCATTTCAATAATAAGGAAGTTCTCTTGCTGGCGATCTACAAACAAATGCGGGAGGAAATGTCCTATTCGTACAAGGAGGTTGATCCCGGCATCAGTAGCTTTGAGCAGATACACCGGCTGCTAGGACATTTAGAGGGATTTCAATACAAATACCGCTTTTTTAACCTGGATGTGTTGGAAATTTCCCGTACCTACCCCAAGATCAATAGACTGCTGAGAAACACGTTTCGGATCAGGAAACAGCAAATGTCCGATATTTTCAAACGGGCCATCCAAGAGGGATTTTTGGTTAAAGCTACCGAAAATCATATCGAGCAGCTTCTCCTGTCGATACGGATTGTCATTACTTTTTGGCTTTCTCAGGAAGAATTGCAGTTAAATGCCAAGCCCAAGAAGGGGTCAGGTGGCATGTCGGAGAATATTTGGCTTTTGCTGCTGCCCTATATGACTCAAGATGGCAAGGATTTGTATAGAACGCTCATCGGGAAAGCGGCAGAGTAGCCAATCCCCCAATAGGACGGTTTTATAGCAACCCCCTTGCCCAACGGAAACCCACAAGAACCGTCGCACTAAACAGACTTCCCCCTCGCCAATACCGGAAGTACCCGCTCCACTTTATCATTGCGGATGCCGTAGATCACATCGTATAGGTTTACGGCAGGGTCGCAATGAGGTACGATCACTTCCAGCGGATCCCCCACCCGATAGTTTCGGTTTGCTTCGGTAAAGGTGATGGTGCCGTATTCGTCCGAGCCGGCATTGTACACAAAATCAGGTTCGCCGATCACCCAGCCGTTTGGTTTGTTCAGTGTAAAAGCCTTTGATCCCCCGTCGGTGATTAGCCTTCCAGAATGATTCGTATTTATCACCGTCGTAAGAACCGTGAGGGCAGCCTCAAAATCATCGAAACGTTCGGCATTTTTCGCTCCGCCGATTTCCAGGTATTGGCAGTCCATAAAGAGGTAACTCCCCACCTGCACATCGGTGAAGCCGGGTATTTCATGCATCATGTCGTAGGTACCCGTTCCACCCCCACTGAAGATTTCCATATTTAGCCCCGCTTGGTGCATCAGGTGATAGGTAGCCACTACTGGTTCGAAGGTGTTCAGACAGCGCGTCTTCCGGGCTTCAAATCCCTTCACATGCTGCACCCCACCGTCGTAGGCTAGTATCCCACGAAACCGAAGATTGGGTGACTTATCCACGAGCTGTGCCAACTGCAATGCAGGCTGTCCGGCAGGTACGCCCGATCGGCGGATGACATCGATGTCCACCACCACATCGGCCACGATTCCGGCTACCCGTGCTGCCTCTTGCAGGTCACGCGCATTTTGGGGATTGTCCACCGCCTGGATAAAGCCGGCATGCTTTTTCCGTAGTTCCATCGCCCTTCGGATTTTGGGGACCGTCACGTTTACTCCTGTCATTAGCACGGAAGCGATACCGTTTTCCAGCATCACTTCGGATTCCGAAAGCTTGGCCGCACATACACCTACTGCGCCGTGGTCAAGCTGCATCTGCGCCAGCTCGGGGCATTTATGGGTTTTCACGTGCGGTCTTAGTCCTACACCGCTGCCTTGGAGAGGAATACTCGCAGCTTTCAGGTTGTGCTCCAGTTTGTCTAGGTCCAGGCAAAGGGCCGGGGTATCCAGTTCCCACTTGGACTTGCCTATCTCGGCATGTAACCCATCAGAAATACTTGAGGCACGAAGTTGTGGGGTGACCCATAGGCCTGCCCCGCTGAGGGCGGCGGCTTGGAGAAAGCGGCGGCGGTTAAAGGAAGATGGCATATCAGGAATCTTAGCTTGGATGAGGGGATAATATAGCAAGAAAAGTGAGAAGTTGGTTTAATTTGGCGTAAAAATGATCTATGCAATACAACTGGTTTTCCAGTAATTTTTTTTCAAATACCTAGATCGACTTGTTTTATTTAAAGACTTATTACGTATCTTTGGTTCTTCCGTCTTCCCAAATTTTGCATGTGATGAATCCTTTTCGAAAATTTGGCAGCAATCCCTTACCGATCGGGGTAGTTGCTTTTCTGCTTGGTCTTTTCTCTTTCAACGCAAACCTCGCTCAAGGTGTGGGGTATCCGCAGGGGGTGTACATGTCCTTCGATGAACTTTTGAAGAAATCTCCCAGCGTGGCGGTCAAATTGGAGATAGAGCGCCGAACACCGGGTGATATCAAGATGGTCGGGGGCAATGACTATAAGCTTCATCCACCTGACAAAACCATCGCGAAATCCACCATTAGAAAGGATTACTTTGCCTATTCTGACGGAGATTCCCTCTACATCAATGGGTTGCACTACAAAATCCAACCTTGGTATGCACCAGTTTTGAGCGATGGACGTTATTTGGTGGTCAGAGGTGGCATATCCATGTACCCGGATATCCAAAAGGAGCAGTTGAACAACAAAGCACAGCTGGGGATTTTACTGGGCCCGATAGGCGGCGGCATCCAAGGAGCCAAGCTGGCCATGCTGCGGTTTATCTATGTGATCGATAAAAGTACCAATGAGATCACAACGGTTACCAGCGATTACCTTAAACATCTGTTGGCCGAAAATCCGGTGCTTTTGGAGCAGTTTGAAGCAGATGCGGAAAAAGCCGATCAGGCGATTTTTGTCCGGTATTTGACTGAGCTAAATCGCTTTTCCGGTGAACAATACTAAAAAAGAAAATTAACCAAACCACAAAAATGCTTTTTATTTTATCTCGCTCTTTTTAGGACTGATTTATTTTGCCATCTTTTTCGGTATCTTGTATTTGGTGTACAAGTGGGTGACCACCTTTATTGCACTTAGGCGTGAGCAGAATGAACTGTTGAGAGAGATTATCCGAAAGATGGGCGAGGTGCGGTAGGAATCAGGAAATTTTATGACCTGTTCATTATCAACAAACAGACGCAGTGGGGTATATTTACTCCCTTTTGTATTGCACCTGAACCAGTCCGGTATCAAAAGCCTTGGTTTTGATGAGTTTCAATTGCTGTTTAGGTCGGCCGTCTTTGAAGAGCCGGATGCCGTTCCCAAGTAGGATGGGGACAATCGAAATAATCAGTTCATCGACGAGGTCGATTTTCAGCAACTCGTGGATTACCTCTGCCCCGCCATCGCAATAGATGTTTTTCCCTTGTTCGCTTTTGAGTCTACGTATCAAGGAGCTGAGCTCTCCGGTATAGAACAGTGTTTTGCCAATAGGCGCCCTTTCCGTGCGGGTGATCACGTACACCTCACGGTCCCCATTATCGTAATGCTCGGTTCCGATCTCCCGCCTTACCCAATCGTAGGTCTTTCTGCCGATGATAATTGTGTCTACCGAGGAGGTAAAGGCTTGGTACCCGTAGTCCTCACCTTCTTTCTCCACGATTTTCAGGAAGTCCAGGTTTTCGTTTGGGGCAGCAATATAGCCATCTAGGCTGCAGGCAATAAACAGGCAGAGTTTTCGCATGGGTTGAATAGGGGTTGATTTGGTGACCCTTTGGGAAATAAAGTTAGCATTTCTCAAGGAAAAGGCTCCGTTGTACCTAAAAAATCGAGTTAGCAACCTGTCGTACGTCAGATCTTTCTGACTCTTACCTTATCCTTTGTGATCGTTATAAAAAGATGGTCCGAATTTCGATAATAGGTTTCCAGCGATTTAATAATATTCTTTTTAATATGAATGATATCCTGTTTTTCATACCGCAAAAAAATCACTGAACAACCTTGGATGCCATGAGAAAAAACCAACTCACCGAAATCTTTATCCTCCGTGAGCAAAAAGCCTTTTTTAGACTTTACGGTTTCGATGACTACCCGGTCGCTAACTCCTTGTAGGTGTTCTCGGATGGAAAAAACCTCGTACTACAATTCCACTAGATGATCAATCAGCTCTTTGCCCACATTTTCATCAGCGACGATCATGCGTTCTCCAAAGACTCCTCATTCGCAATTATATCCGCTGCATATTCAAGTGAAGCCAGAATATGCTCTTTAGTCAGATTGGGATAACTAGTTAATAGATCTGTCAGGGTATAGCCACCAGCCAGCTTTCTCATAAGGAGCTCCACTGTGATACGGGTTCCCTTTATGATCGGATTTCCAAGCATGATCTCCGGATTCCTTTCAATAAATTGGTTATGAGGCATAGTATTCCGGCGTTAACAGTGACTTTCTGCTATTATACATCAGGGATGCGTTTTTAATGGGGAACATCAAATGATAATCAGAATGTTCCGTTTTCTTCTATCTATCTATAAGTGCAAAATTGCAATAGTATATTGTGAAAGGTACGAAAACCAAGGAATGTGTCCAAAGAAATCATGCCTTAGTTTCAAGCGTTTGGCCAATAGAACTTTGGGTCAATTCGTTTATCCACTCCATTTTTTTACACAAACCCTATTCAATCCGTAAGTAACCAAATCATCACCTGCCCTAGTGCAGCTCTCCAGATGCGACCAGCTCACACACAAACAGCCTATACCCCGCCTCACTGCGCGTGCCGATCAGAAATTTATCGCCGCCGTCCCGCAGCCGGTACTTCTTCTTCAGGTCCTCGGTATGGAGGGCATAATTGCGGGTGATCACGTTCACGGTGCCCGAAGGAAACAGTTCCCTGAGCTCCCGCTTGGGCTGTCGGATCTCCTGCAAGATGCGGAAAACCCTCCCGGGTAAATCGTCGATCACGGAGGTTCCGGAGTACAAATGGCTGTTGGGGTGGAGTTTCTTGAGACCGAATCGCTGCGCAAAACTCCGAAAAGCCCCCGCTTTTAAGATCGCTGCCTGGGGCTCGATCAGAAACTCTCCGGCATCTCCATATTCGACCTGAGCGTCCTCCTCTTCTGGGTAGGTGAATGAAAAGGTAGGGGTCTCCATTGGACGAATATCTACACAGTGGATGTATGGGCTGCTTACGCTTTTCCCGGCCTCCCAGAACAACAACAATTCCTTGACCTCGTTTTTGTGTGCCACAATCCATACCTGCTGTATATCGGGTAGGGAGGCCAAGGCACCTTTTATATCCAGCATGGGGGAAACCTTTGCGAGTACCGCGTGCCCTTTTTGGGTGAGTAGGCTCCAATGCGCTATCAAATTGGGCTCGCAATCCTCCAGGCGCACCATCTTGCGGTTGTGCTCCCCCCTGCGGGCGGGATCTAGGTAGATCAGGTCGTATTTTTCTGTAGAATTGGCTAATAGCGCCAACCCATCACCGGTATGGACACGGATGGTGTCTGGAGCAAGCTGGGAAAAATTATGGGCGGCAAGCTCTGCCAGCTCAGGCTGTCTTTCCACGTAATCGGTCTTAGCAAAGGATTCGGAAAGGAAAAAGGTATCCACGCCCAAGCCTCCGGTAAGATCAATTAGGGTATTGCCCCGCACCAAGGAGGCTTTATAGCGAGCAGTTACTTCCGAGGATGCCTGCTCCAGGGAGAGACTGGCCGGAAAGATCAGTTGCGGATGCTGTGCCCACGAGGGAACCTTACTCCGAAGACGCTGACGGGCCTGTATCTGCTGTATGGCCAGCTTCAGGTCAAAGGAAGCTTTGCCCCGATGGGTTAAAAGCAAATGTGCAGGATCCCCGTCTAGGTTATCCTGCACAAATTGTCGTAGGGATTCGTTATAGTAGCCGGAAAGATCCAACGTTATACCATGCTGTGTTCCACTAGATAGGAAGCGATTTGTACGGCATTGGTGGCTGCACCTTTGCGTAGGTTGTCTGCTACGATCCACATATTTAGCGTATTTGGCTGGCTCTCATCGCGCCGGAGTCTTCCCACAAATACCTCGTCCCGCTTATGGGCGTTAAGGGGCATGGGATACACGTTATTGGCAGGATCATCCTGGACCACGACACCGGGTGTATTGGCGAGCAACTCCCGTACCTCGTCGAGATCAAAGTCTTTTTTGAACTCCACATTCACCGACTCGGAGTGTCCTCCCATCACAGGTATACGTACGGTGGTGGCAGTGACCTGAATGCTAGGATCGTCGAAAATCTTCTTGGTTTCGTTGATCATCTTCATCTCCTCCTTGGTGTAGCCGTTGGGCTGGAACACGTCTATGTGTGGCAGCACGTTCAGGTCTATTTTATACGGGTATACCATGTCGGCCTTTTCGCCTTTGCGCTCGGCCATCATTTGGTCCACAGCAGCTTTGCCTGTACCGGTAACCGATTGGTAGGTAGACACGACGATCCGTTTGATGCCGTATTTTTCACGAAGCGGTGCCAAGGCCAGCACCATTTGGATGGTGGAGCAGTTGGGGTTGGCGATGATCCGGTCATCGATGCGCATGGCTTTCCCGTTGATCTCCGGAACGACCAGCTTTTTGCTGGGATCCATCCGCCATGCAGAGGAGTTGTCGATCACGATGGTGCCCACTTCCGCAAATTTTGGTGCCCACTCCAATGAAGTGCTACCGCCTGCCGAGAAAATGGCAATGTCCGGCTTTTCAGCTACTGCCTGACTGAGTCCTATCACCGTATATTCCTTGCCTTTGAATGACAGCTTCTTACCGGCAGATCGCTCGCTCGCTACCAATAGCAGTTCATCAAAGGGAAATTGATGCTCATCGAGCACCTCTAGGATTTCGGAGCCCACCAATCCGGTGGCTCCCACTACGGCTAGTTTCATAGGATTATAGTTGATTTTTCAGATAATTAGTTAGCTTTTTCTGAGTTTTATTCGCAATACCAAGTGTTTTATAAATTAGAATTACGGTTTATTCGTATTTATTCTTAAATTTCATACATGAAAGCCTTATGCTTTGTATGGGGTTTCGTTGCTTTTTCCATACTAGGTTTTACGCTATCATTCGAAACCGAAACTTTTATACTTCAGGATTTTGAAAGCAATTTTGAAATAGTCAACTATCCTGAGGAATTTTTGCCGGGTTGGGCTGCCAGTGAAGTGCGAATCGGCACCTCCAGGGTTTTCCAAGCATCCGGAAAAGGTATCAACGGTTCTACGGCCTTGGGCGTTCAAACCATTGGCAGTTTTGACGCGCAAATTTACATAAAAACAACTACTATCGGGCTGAAAGGCAATATATTTTCCTTTTTTGCACGCACGGAACGAAACGGCAGCGGCAACCGGCCAGTAATTGTGACCTATACTTTTTCAGAAGCAGGGCAGCAATCCCAGCAGGAGCCGCTGGGGACTTTGGAGAGTTTTCCGAATGCCGATACGGATTATCGCCTCTGGGAAATCCCCATTCCGGAGTTTTGGTGGAATCGGGAGGAGGTCACAGTAACGTTGACCGTACGATACGGTCCGGGTACCGGCACAGCGGCCAGGTGGTACATGGATGATTTTGGCATTCAGCTTTCTGAACTACCCGAACCCGCTCCCGATGACCCGGACCCGGAAGACCCGGCCATTGGTCCGTCAGGATTTCCATCGCTGCTGCAGGTGGAGGCATTGAATGGGCACACCCTTGAGCTGACTTTTGATGGACCTCTACCCAGCTCCATGCGTATGCCCTTGCTTTCAGCGGGCTACGGAGCTCCAGAGGAATGGGGCGTTTCGGAAAATCGGCTTACCCTGCGTTTCTCAGATTACCTCTACCCAAACTCCTACGAACTCATTTTTGCCCTTGTTGGAGATCCGGAGGGCATGGAGCATCAAGTAGCCTTCGAACTGCAAACTCCGATTCCGCCCGGGGCGATCATTATCCATGAATTCATGGCAGATCCCAATCCCAAGGGCTTGCTTCCTTCCGACCTACTGCTTCCCACAGCTGCGAATGACGAATACATCGAACTGTATAACCGCATGGACAAACCCATTCGGCTGAGAGGCTTTACTTACAACGATAGTCCGGTGGAGGAAGCCGTGATTATGCCAGGGGAGTACTTGCTGTTGGTTCCTATGCCCCGCAAGGACAACTTTCTACCTTGGGAGCCTTTGGCCGGTGTAACCGGATTTCGGGCACTGCCCAATGGTTCTGGGCAGATACGTCTTCGGGACGGATGGGGGAATGTAGTCGATAGCCTTACTTATGATGCCTCTTGGTATGGAGATCCGCAAAAGTCCCAAGGAGGGTGGTCCCTAGAGCGGAAAAACCCCTATGCGGCATGTAGTGATAGGTACAACTGGGCTGCTTCCCAAAGTTCAATGGGAGGAACTCCCGGCACTCGGAATTCGGTTTACACCGATCAGCCGGACACTCGACCTTTTCTCGTGGAACAGGTGCTTCCGCTTAGCAGCGATGTACTTCGCGTACACTTTTCGAAGCCACTTTTTCCAGATCGACACCCCGAGGGCACGATCCTACTCCGTGGCGAAACCCTGAGAGTAGACAGCTTGGCCGGCGCGGTACTTTGGCTGCGGTTGCCATTTGCATTAAGCTCTGGCGAAACCTATGCCCTTTCTTTTCTGGGCATCAACGACTGCTTTGGTCAGTTGCTGGAGGAGGAAAACGTTTCATTTATTTACGATACGGATCCGCCGAAAATTACCGCGGTAAGTGGCCGGGCGGCCGATGAGGTGCTGCTGTATCTGGATGAACCGATAGATGCGGCCAAACTGCCCAGTGCCTCGGCGGTACAGCTCACTCCATTTACGGGAGCAGTCAGTCAGCTCCAATTGCCCGCGCCGGATCGCTTGCTCCTATTGCTCCAAAATAACCTGCCAGAGGGGCAGGAGTACGTGTTGGAGATTAGCGGCCTAACCGATCGCTTTGGAAATAGCATGGAACCTACCCAACTGGGTTTTTTCTGGATGGATCAGGTAGACACGGTTTTCTTTTCCGACCCCAATGCGGTAAGTGTGCGTTTCAAGGTCGAAACCGATCGTTCTTCTACCCTTCGTAGGGAGAATTATCGGCTGGACCGTGGATTGGGTCATCCGGTAGCCGTAGTAGAGGATGCGGAGGAACCAAGAACCGCCGTGTTGATTTTTGACCGTGACTTTCCCACCAATCAGGCGATCACCGTGGAGGTAGATGGGGTGCTGGATGAGGAGGGTAATCCGATTACCGCTTTTCGAAGATCCTTCACCTGGGATACGCGGGCCATTGCACTCAGTTCGGTTACACCCATTCGCCCTAGCGGGTTAGCTCTACAGTTTAATAAGTCCTTGGATCCAAAAACCGCCGTAATTGACGCGAATTACTCTGTATTGCCTGAGGCTGGACAACCGTATTCGGTGAACATTATGGACGGACAAACCGTGCGATTAGATTTTGAGGGGGAATGGAAGGAGGACATGGCGTATCAGGTAAGGGTACGCTCGCTGCGCGATTTGTTTGGAAATGAAATGCTACGGGAAATCACCGGGAGCTTCAATCTATCTGCTGCCCGGCCCCGAATAGACACGGCTTATCTGATTTCCCCTTTTCAACTCATGGTTCAAGCAGACCGTGCGCTGCAGGCTCCGTTTTTCTTTTTGGTCCAGGATAGACCTGTCAGCGCGCAGCGAGAGCTAGCGCCGGGCATGTACGAACTGGACGTTGATTTCGCACTGGATTCGGAGGAGCTGCTGCTAACCCTAACACTCCCAGAGGAAGCCCCTATTAGCTACTTATTGGTCAATACGAAGCTCCGATTGCAAGATGTACGGTTGGTGGATGCACAAAGGATGCGGCTTGCTTTCACCGATTTTTTGGATCCAGCGATGGCGCTGCTGCCGGACCGGTATCTAATCAATGGGAGAGCGGTGGATGAGGTAGAGATCGAGCAGGAAGGTTTTTTGGTTTGGTTGGCTTGGAAGGAGCCGTTGAAGCTGGGCTCCAGCTGGGAACTGGTATTGGGTCCCCTGCAAAGCCTAAGTGGGAAAGCACTAGGCCAGGTCACCCAATCCGGCAACTACTCCGATGGCATCGTAGATAGATGGGTTTCACAGGCCCAAACCGCGGTGCTGGTGCATGAAACAGCGCTACCCTTGGAAAGTGCCTTGCAGGGGCGATTTGAATTGGAAGATGAGGATATAGAAGTAGATGCATGGGTCAATCGGTCTCAACCCAGGCAGATTCAGTTGGTATTTTCGAAGCCTCTACAGGCTGACCGGTCTTACAGATTGCGGCTCCCACCGAGGCTAGATGCGCAGGGAAAGTGGCTTTCGGGGAGTTACCGGGAAATACGCTGGGACACGCGTCCTCCCCACCTACAGCAGGTAGAGGTGGTTCGGGATACGGAGTGGTTGCTGCATTTTGACGAGCCTCTGGACCCGGTTTTTGCATTGGTACCCACCTTTTACGAAGTAGCTGGAGTGAATCCATCGGAGGTGCAGCTTGGTCCGGACATGCACCAAGTCACCTTGGTTTTTGACGAGCCACTTGCGAGTGTAGGCAGTCTGCTTACCTTGATTCTTAGCGGTATCGAAGACCTTCAGGGGAATGCAGTGGAACGGCAGCTATTCACCTTTACTTACGAGCCCCCTGTGGAAGCGACCTATCGGGAGATTGTCATCAACGAGGTGATGCCTGCGCCCCGAGAGGGTGGATCACTCCCCAATGTCGAATACGTGGAGCTGTTCAACGCTTCACAGCGTCAGGTGCAATTAGGAGGGATGCGTTTTGGCAATAACCGGAGCTTTACTTCGCTGTCCCGGCACGTATTGGAACCTGGAGAATTTATGATTCTTTGCCCTGCCTCACAGGTACCCCAATTTGCAGCTTTTGGAAACGTGATGGGAGTTTCGCCCTGGCCTACCCTGTTGAATGCTGGGGACGAGGTTTGGATCGGAACGGCAGAGGGCTCCGTGTTAGACCGATTTGCCTACGATAATTCCAGCTTTGGAAGCGCAACACTCGCCCAAGGAGGATACAGTCTGGAGCTTGTAAACCCCTATCACCCTTGTGAGTCTCCCACCAACATTCGCCCATCGAAATCTCCGCAGAGAGGGACCCCCGGTCAGCAGAATTCCGTGTTTGATCAAACACCGGATCGGATATCACCCCGTCTGTTACAGGCGGATCCCATAGGTCCGGATCGGCTGCGACTACGGTTTTCCAAGGCAGTAATCGACCGCAACCGGAATGCCCAGATTTCCTTGGTTCCTAGTTTGGATCTGTTGGAAATAGCGATGGATCCCGAGGATCCCTATGCACTGTATGTGACCTTCGCATTGCCATTTGAAAGCAATCAGCGCTACGAAGTGACGATCGCAGACTGGACAGATTGTGCAGGCAATGCACTGGATCCCCAAGCCTCCCGGTTGGTCTTTAAGATTCCTGCGGAAGCTTTACCTGGAGATATTGTTTTGAATGAAATCCTATTTAACCCCCGGACCGGCGGCCCCAAGTTTGTGGAAATCTACAACGCTTCGGATAAATACATCGATTTGAAAAATTGGAAACTAGCAAATGTCGCAAATTGGGAAGTCGCAAACAGAAGGGTGATTTCCGGCCAAACGGACATCTTGCTTCCCGGTTCATATCGCGTATTTACCACGGACGCAGGCCTCCTCCACCAACATTATCCCCGAGGCCTAGCCGATACCTTTCACCAAATGAGTTTGCCTTCTTACCCCATTGGCAGCGGTACCGTCGTTTTGCTTAATCCGGAGGAAACCATCCAAGAACGATACAGCTACCACGAGCGCCATCACCATCCGTTATTGAGGGAGGTTAGGGGCGTAAGTCTGGAGCGGCTCAGTATAGATGGGAACGTGGATGATCCCGAAAACTGGCAATCGGCCTCCGCCACGGTGGGCTATGCCACGCCTGGTTTCCGCAACTCCCAAATAGTGTCGCCTAATCCATTGGAGCAGGGAATACAGATATCGCCAAAGGTCTTTGTGCCGGATGGCGTGGGCGAGGCACCCTTTACGACCATTTCCTATACGCTGGATCAGTCTGGGTTTTTGGCTACTTTGCGTATTTACAGCACCGATGGCCGGATGGTGCGCGAGCTCTGCCAAAATCAGCTTTGGGGACTATCCGGTTTCTATACCTGGGATGGTACCGACGAGCGGGGTGCGCGGGTGAAGTCCGGCTATTACGTGGTTTGGGTGGAGTTGTTCCATCCGGATGGTACAGTGAATCAGTTCAAGAAAACCGTGGTGGTAGGGACTAAATTTTAGGGCCTCTTACCAATGTCAAGGGATTTTTTGTATTTTCGGGATTGTGCCTAAGGTTAATTAAATCCGCATTGGACCCAAAATGACAAATAAAATTCCCGGTTTTGCTCTGTTGATTTTATTCGTAGGAAGCCTGTTGGCTTGTTCGGTCAATTCTGGGCAGCAGCCAGAGTATACTCTTCGTTTCGGGCACCTGGCAAATAGGCAACATGGCTGGCATCAGGCAGCGAAGCGCTTTGCCGAGGAAGTGTATCGGCGCTCAAATGGACGCATGGAGGTAAGGGTGTATCCCAGCGAGCAGCTTGGCAAGGAAATGGATGTGCTGACGGGGATTTTGGTAGGTAGCGCCGATATCATGATCACCGGTGAATCCCTGCAAAGTTGGAGCCTGCCCAACGCCATCCTATGTGCCACTCCCTTTGCCATCCGGGACAGCGAACACCTGAAGAAGATCGCGGGTGGGCCTATAGGAAAAGAGATCGAACAGCATATCATAGACGGTGCCGGGTTTAAACCCATTGCCTGGTTTGAGCGCGGAGCCAGAAACCTGACAGCTAACCGAGTTATCCGTCACCCCGATGAGTTAAATGGAATGATACTCCGTGTCCCGGCGGTGTCCCTGTACGTAAAGACCTGGAGTGCTTTGGGTGCCAAGCCCACGCCGATGGCTTTTTCGGAGGTGTTTACCGCCTTGCAACAGTCTACCATCCACGGTCAGGAAAACCCCTTCGCACTTATCAAAGATGCGGGCCTTTACGAAGTCCAAAAGTACTGCATGCTGACTGAGCACGTAAAGGGTTGGTCCTATGTGGTGATGAACAACAAGAAGTACGAAAGTCTTCCCAAAGAGCTGCAAGAGGTAATAGACGAAGCCGCCGCCGTCATGCAGGCGTATGAACACGAACTCTTTCTTAAGCAGGAAAAATTGGATTACGAACACCTATTGGCACAGGGGATGGAATTTATCGAGGTGGATAAGGAGGCTTTTCGGGAGGCCGCCACCAAGGCGGTGATGGAAAATTTCAATGAGCAGCAAAACGATCTTCTACGTAGAATTCAGGCCGTCAGATGAAATCGAGCACGACGCAAGCGACACACGGAGGGATCATTATAATTGCGAGATTCCATCTGACCGTTAAAGAACAAATTATAAACAGATGAAATCGAGCATGACGCAAGCGACACACACTGGGATGACTATACGCCATGCGAGATTCCATGTGACCATTGAAAAATCAATTATAGACACATGAAAAACAGCTCCGCACTTAAATACCTTGACCGGGTACTTTCCTTTCTGGTGGTCACCAGTTTTGTGGTGATGATCGCGGTGGTCGTTCTGCAGATACTGGCCCGCTATGCCCTTCCTTGGTCTCCCGAATGGACGGAGGAGCTGGCCAGGTTTTGCTTTATCTATTTAGTGAGCTTGGCAGCCGGTTTGGCCATTCAGGAGAGGCTTTACGTCAGCGTGGATTTTTTGCTGGAAAAGTTAAAGCCGGCCGTGCGAAGGGGATTGGAAATAGGCATCCTTGTACTAATCGTCGTCTTTATGTTTACCATGGCAGCGGTCAGTCTTCCCTTAGTACAAATCGTCAGCCTACAGCGATCCCCGGCCATGCAGCTCAATATGTCTTGGATGTATGCAGCCATGACCGCTATGGGCTTTTTCGTCGGTCTTTACGGTAGTTTTCAACTTGTCGAACGGATAAAACAACGCACATGACGATCCTGCTTTTTGTCGTATTTTTACTGTTGCTGATCCTGGGTGTACCCATCGCCTTTGCCTTGGGTCTCTCGGCCTTTGCATACATTCTGTTGAGTGATTTACCGCTGATGGTGATACCCCAGAAGATGTATGCAGGCATAGACGTCTTTGTGTTGCTATCTATCCCCGGATTCATTCTTGCCGGTAACTTGATGAATGCCAGTGGAATTACCGACCGTATCATACGTTTTTGCAATGCATTACTGGGTCATATTCGAGGTGGATTGGGCCTAGCAAACGTAGGCGCTTCCATGTTGTTTGGCGGGATTTCCGGTACTGCCATCGCCGATACCGCGAGTATTGGTGCGGTGATGATTCCCGCCATGAAAAAGGAAGGATACGATACCCCATTTTCCTGTGCGGTTACTGCTTCCTCCTCTACTATAGGACCAGTGATACCGCCGAGTCTTCCCATGATTATCGCCGCTACACTTACCGGTCTCTCGGTGGGTAAGCTCTTTGTGGCAGGCATCATACCCGGTATACTTTTGGGCTTGGGTTTTATGGTGGTCACCTACGTGATATCGGTGAAACGCAAGTACCCCAAAAGGCCAAAGACCCCTACCTTGCAAATGCTGAGGACGTTTTATCAGGCATTTTGGGCGATCATGATGACCTTGGTGATATTATTTGGGATTATTGGGGGCGTGTTTACCCCTACGGAAGCTTCTATCGTGGCGGTCATCTATGCCATGGCAGTCGGTTTGCTGGTTTACCGGGAGCTGGAATTCAAGGCTATTCCGAGAATTATCCTTGAATCGGCCAAGACCACCGCTTCCCTGATGGTGTTGGTTGGCTTTGCAAACCTTTTTGCTTGGATCATGACGGTGGAGGAACTCCCTCAGCTTATTGCCGATTCCCTGCTGAATCTCACGGAAAACAAGTTCATCCTACTCTTGATGATCAATTTGCTCTTGATCTTCGTAGGTGCTTTTATGGAGACCATCGCTGCATTGTTGATCCTGTTTCCGGTCTTGCTGGGTGTAGCCGTGCAGGTGGGTGTGGACCCGATTCAGTTTGCGATTATCATGGTATTTAATCTGGTGATAGGCCTGACGACCCCACCTGTAGGGGTTTGCCTCTTTGTAGCTTCGAGTATTGGGCAAATATCTTTGGAGAAAATTGCCAAGGCAGGGCTACCGTTCTTGTTGGTAAGCCTGTTGGTGTTGGCCCTGATTACCTATGTTCCCGGAATTTCTCTCTGGCTGCCCGGCCTGTTTTACGATTGATCCCCACACAGTCATATTGGCATAATTCTACTTTTTTATAGGTCAAAATGACACTAATCGCAATCCATACTATGACGTATTGTCCTGATTACAAACTGGATAGCCATTTATTCTGCTTGGCATAGGTTTTGGGTAGGTGGAGAATGTAAGAAACAATTCGAAAACCTAAAATTCACGTATAGCCATGACACTGATGAAGATTTCAAACGACGCAAAGAAGAACCAATTTCCCACCTTCGACACTTGGTTTGACCAATTGTTTGATTTTCCTGCCAGCATAGACCGCGCGGGAAGACCGGGCAGTTTCAGAAGCACGCTGCCTGCGGTAAATATCAAAGAGGATGAAAAATCCTTTCAGCTGGAAGTAGCAGCCCCCGGGTTCTCCAAGGAGGATTTCAAGATCAACTACGATCACGAGCAACTCACGATATCCTCCGAGAAGAAAGAGGAGTCCGTAAGCGATGAGAAGGTCACCCGAAGGGAGTTCAGCTATCAAGCATTCAAACGTTCTTTTTACCTTCCCGAGGAGATGATAGATGTGGAAGGTATCCGTGCGCAGTACAAGGATGGAATCCTACATGTCGTACTGCCAAAGCGGGTTCAGCAGGACAAACAAGTAAAGCAGATTCAGATCCTGTAAGCTGTTGCCCGTACTATTTCAGTTCCCCGGCTGCCGCAGATTCCATTTCAAGTTGGCGGTCAGTTGGGTAAATCATATAAAGAAAGCTGCCTCAAGGTGATTGGGGTAGCTTTTGTTGTTAATGGATAGCGTTGTTTTCGATCATTGGAAGTAGTGTTCATTCTGAGAAAGTCTAAATCCGAAGTTCTATTTCTGGTTTTTTAGCAAAAAACCCGTTAAATTATTCGCATCGAAACGGTTTTCTCCCATAATCCTACACTTGTTATGCATGATGCTTTCCCCACCTCCTATTTTAAAAGCCTGCTGAAGGTTGAATATTTGTGTGTATTTGTCGTAACTACCCTACTGTTTTCCTGCCAACCGGATCAGCCGCTACCTTCGGTGGAGCAGTGGGGTGTTTTTGAGTTGGAGTTTTCCGGGCCGGATACTGGAAATCCTTATATGGAGGTCGAATTTTTTGCCGAGTTTTCTTTCGAAGGCGGCGAAAGAATTCAGGTTCCGGGATTTTACGATGGGGATGGGGTTTACCGCCTTCGTTTTTCACCCCCAGAGAAAGGAATCTGGCACTATCAAACGCGTAGTGAAACCTCTGCCCTTGATGGAAAAACCGGTCGTGTACAAGCCGTAGCTCCTACGGGAGATAATCACGGACCCCTACGCATCGTCAATACGTTTTACCTTCAGTATGCCGACGGCACGCCCTTTTACGGTATTGGAACCACAGCCTATCAATGGACCAGTGTAAAGCAATCCATCCAGGAGAAAACCTTGGAGACACTTTCCGAATCACCATTTAACAAGATACGGATGTGTGTGTTTCCAAAACACTACCAGTATGGCAACGAAACCGACCCTTGGGCCTATCCCTTTCAAAGGGATGGAGACGCCAATGACTTTACGCAGCCTAACTTTGCCTTTTTTCAGAATTTTGATAAACGGGTTCACCAACTGATGGATAGGGGCATTCAAGCGGATGTGATTCTTTTTCACCCCTATGACCGCTGGGGCTATGCCGCCATGGGCAAGGAAATGAACGAGAAATATGTTCGCTACCTAATGGCGCGCCTATCTGCCTACCGAAATGTATGGTGGTCTCTCGCCAATGAATGGGACATTCCCTCCATCAAGGAGACGATAGACTGGCGAGGAATTGGAGAGATGCTGCAGCACGAGGATCCCCATCAGCGTTTTCGTGGCATTCACAATTGGTACAGCTCTGAGGACCATTTTTACGATCATACCGAGGACTGGATCACGCACGTATGTACCCAGACCTATGAGTTTTGGAACGCCATCCGCTGGCGGGATATGTATCAAAAGCCCCTCCTTTTTGACGAAATGCGATACGAGGGCAATGTACCAAGCGGTTGGGGCAATCTTAGCGGAGAAGAAATGACAGCCTTTTTTTGGATGGCAGGGCTCAGCGGTGGATATCCTACGCACGGGGACACCTTCAAGAATGATTCAGACGAGGAAACCGAAGTGCGGTGGTGGGCTAAGGGCGGTACACTGATGGGAACGAGCCCAGATCGCATCGCTTTTTTCCGGGAAATCATGGAGAAATTGCCTGTTCATGAGATGTCACCGGTTTTCATCTCCTCTGAGGATCCCAAGAACCTCATGAAAAACCAGCACCTGTTTCAGAAGCCGGGAGAGGTGTACATGTTTTACACCGGATCGGAGGGGCAGACGCTTTCAGTAAACCTTTCTGGTAGCGGGTCCTATCTCCTTCAGGTGATCGATACTTGGGGCATGGAGGTAGTGGAAGAGCGATCGGTAGAGGGGGGAGAATTTTCCTTTACCACCCAGGCACCGTATACCGCGCTTTTGCTGAAAAGGGCAGATTGAAAATAGCCCAGAAAGGCTATTGTTATTTGGCACTATAAAATCCTCTAAAGTATGCAAATTGCATCGCATACTTTTAAGGTAGCTATTAGGCAAACTGAAAGTACCGGGCTAGTTTAAAAAACTTGCGAATCCGGGTTTTTAAGATACTGGATAGGTCGCCGATTAACAGTCTAGTCTAAAACGGTAGGGAAGTGCGAGACACCTAGAACATGCTTTTTCGGAACTTACCCTGAAAATAGGCGTCCGCTACAAACATAATCGTAAGCAAAACAAGTAGTGAGGGAAACAACGCCGTGGGTACAGCAAGCCACCCCAGCAGCAGGTTTACGGTTAGCAAGGCTACACAGGTTATCACCAGGTAATAGGAGACAGTGAAGATTCGATACGCTTTCATAATACTAATCTGCCGAAGAAAGTTTGCGAAATGGAATTAAAGAGATCTAAAGCGTAAAAATATCGGTCCTCACTGAATAAAAATTTCAGTGGTGGCTAAAGTTTCAAAAATTTTTATTAACCAATGGGCTCCAATATCTTTGTTCCAAACCTTAGGTATTCGATATGAAAACGCTTCATCTTTTGAGAATAGCCTTTGGCGTTATGGCCGTGGTAGCGCTTTTCCTCGGCATTGTTTGGAAGGACCTTCGCTTACTCCTAAGCGGCTTGCCTTTTCTCGCCTGTACCTTTATGGTGAATAAGGGTATTAAAGCCCAACGCGGAAAAATCCCGAGCTAAGCTTTATGTATTGCGGAAGAATCGCTTGGTACGCTGTTGGAGAGGGTTACTGAAGGTCCCGTTTTTTAATCCATATCAACAGCTCTACTAACCACAATTCCCGACTGGGACTTATTGCCCATTAGATACTCCTGCAGCGTTTTTGCGGAGATCTCCACCTCCTTAGAGGTAAGACTCGCATGCATCAGGTGGATACGGCCGCCCCGCTCCACGGCAAAACCCACATGCACCACATCCAGATTGGGGATGGTAGTCGTGATGGCAATCATGTCCCCGGATCGGATCTGTCTCTCGTGCCGGTGTATGTCGGCTTTCGGAATGTAAAAATAGCTGCGTGAACCTATCGCCTGCTCTGCTTTGGCCAGCGCTTCTACATAATCCGGCCGGCTTAACTGAGCATAGTATTTCGGATTGGAGGACATAAAGCTGGGTTTGTTTTCGTAGGGTTGGCCCCCGATAGACTGGGTGATGTCCCTCACCAAGCCCTTCTGTTCGTTTTGGTAGATCCAATCGGTAAAGTAATGCAGACGGGAAGGGTATTCTCCCAGTATTCCCTGCTGATAGCGGATACGTTCAAGCTCCCTTTCATAGGCCTCCATGCCCAATTTGCCGTGCTTCGCCACTCTGGCCAAGGCCAGTACCGTTTCCAGATAGGTCGTGCAGTCCAGCCCTACTAGGTTAACCACCAGGCGTTCCGGGCCGGGCAGTTCCAGTGTCTTCTCTACATAAGGAGTACCCAAAAACCAGCTTCCAATCTCCATCAGCAGGTCATTGATGCTTTTATCTTGCACATTTTCCTCCGAAAAGCGCTCCAAAAAGCTTTCCAGCCTCTCCCGGCTTTCGGGTGTGCATACCGTCTGCGAATGTGCGGGTACAGCAAGTACTAGGAGGAAGAAAATAGTCGATAAAACGCTTACTACTTGCATGGTTCTAGTTGCCTCTTTTTAGCATAATATAATCAGTCACCACCGGTTGCAGGCCACTTTCCCGAAAGAGGGTGGCGATCTGTCCTCGGTGGTAGGTGGAGTGGTTTACGATATGAAAGAGTATATCGGCCACCCGATTTTCAAACGTTTGTCCTTTCGAATTGGTATAGACTACGCTGCTTTCGAGGTCTATGCTGGCCAAAAGTGAAATCGAAAAGGCATAATTATTCCGGTCTATCTGTGACTCCCAATCCAACTCCCGCCGCGCCCACACGCCAAATGGTTGCTGGACAGGTTGTATTCGGGAATTCCAAATCTGATGTGCGTTAAGTATATGATTCAACAGCCCAAATGCTTTGTCCGGAAGTGCGTCTCGATGCTCCAACATCGCGGTTATCACGAGCTGATTGGCTTTGTGCGTGTAATCAAATAGGTCTTTGAACATGGATTCCATTGTCAGCCACATTTTTTAATAGCCGTTTTTCATGGTACAGTTTTCACTACGCCCTCAGTGCGGCACTTCGCGTAATTTCGACCCAATATATTAATCTTTCCTTGTATCTTTAAACCTCTCTTCGACTTCATTTTTGCCAGCTCACTGAGATTGAGCCGGCTATCTCGAACCAACAAAATCTATGGCAAAAGTAAAAACGACTTTTTTCTGTCAAAACTGTGGCGCACAAAGTCCCAAATGGCTGGGAAAATGCCCTTCCTGCGGGCAATGGAATACCTACGTGGAGGAAATCGTCCAAAAGGAAGAAACCGGCAGGGGTACTTGGAAGACAGGGCAAGCCGTCAGCAAAAAAGCCGCGGTACCCCGCAGACTCCAAGATATTCGATTTGAAGAGCAACCCCGCTTGGTAACCGGAGATACGGAGTTGGACCGGGTATTGGGATCGGGCATTGTGCCGGGATCCCTGATTTTGATCGGCGGGGAGCCAGGGATCGGCAAGTCTACGCTCCTGCTACAGATTGCGCTGATGCTTAACCAAATCAAGGTGCTGTATGTGTCTGGCGAGGAAAGTGAGACACAGATTAAGATGCGTGCGGAGCGCATGGAAGCCCATTCGGACAATTGTTATCTCCTGGCGGAAACCAATACGCAGCAGATCTTCCAGCAGGTGGAGGCGCTAAACCCAGACCTGCTGATCATCGATTCCATTCAAACCTTGCATAGTCAGCACGTGGAATCTGCCGCCGGCTCAGTGAGTCAGGTGCGGGAATGTACCGCCGAGATCATGAAATTTGCAAAAGAAACCGGAACCCCCGTATTTCTGATAGGCCATATCACCAAGGACGGCACCATCGCCGGGCCTAAAGTACTGGAACACATGGTGGATACGGTGCTTCAGTTTGAAGGGGATCGGCACCTGAGCTACCGCATCCTGCGCACCTCCAAAAACCGCTTTGGATCTACCAACGAGCTGGGGATCTACGAGATGCATGCCGATGGCCTTCGCACCGTGACCAACCCCTCGGAGATCCTGATGACTCAGCGGGAGGAACAGTCGAACGGCGTAGCCATTGGGGCTATGCTGGAAGGAAACCGCCCCTTGCTTATTGAAATCCAGTCACTCGTCAGTCCGGCCACCTACGGTACCCCCCAACGCAGCTCCACAGGGCACGATGCCAAACGGCTCAATATGCTGCTGGCCGTATTGGAAAAGCGGGGCGGTATGCGCTTGGGCCAACAGGACGTATTTCTCAACATTGCCGGAGGGCTCCGAGTAGACGACCCCGGCTTGGATCTGGCCGTTTGCGCATCATTGATATCCTCCTACGAGGATACTCCCGTAGATCCGTCCATTTGCTTTGCAGGTGAGGTAGGGCTGGGGGGAGAGATCCGTGCGATCAACCGGGTAGAAAGCCGCATCGCCGAAGCAGCCAAACTGGGTTTCAAAAAGATAATGGTATCCAAATACGCCATCAAAGGCCTTAGTGCCAACAAATACGATATTGAGATTATTCCCCTTACCAAACTGGACGGGATGTACGCCAAGCTGTTTTCCTAGACCAGTCGCAAACGATCCGATCAATTACCTCCAACCCAAGATACCATGGATTCGAAACTGCCTTTTAACCGTTCCCGCAGAGCTTTTTTGGGCGCTTCGGCTTTGCTGGCCTCGGGCGCAATACTACCTGCATTGCCCTTTTCCTTAATAGATCCGATGGCAGATGCGAATCCTCCGGTTGCTTTCCCTCACTTTCCCCATCCCATCTATGCCTTCGTGTGGCGAAACTGGAACCTGGTGCCGTTGGAAAGAATGAAGGCGGTAGTAGGATGCTCAGAAGCAGACCTGCAATCCTGTGCCGAAGCTATGGGCCTGCCTAGGTATAAGCCTGTTTCACAAGAACAGTGGAACCGCAGTTATATCACGGTTATACGCAGAAACTGGCACCTGCTTCCAAAAGAGCAGTTGACCGAATTGCTGGGCTGGACCACAGAGCACTTGGAATTTACCCTTCAGGAGGATGACTTCCTCTACATCAAATTGGGCAGCGTTAAGCCCGATTGCCCGCCCCTTCGATGGAAAGGGATGGATGCGGAGGTGGCGAAGAAGCTGGAAAAAATCCGGAGCATTTCCGGGGAAGCTTTTGCCGTAGCCGATAGCAGTCCGGGTGAGCCCCTTTTTGATTTTGTAAGGCAGCTTTCTGCCAAGCCCGCCGGACAGACTAGGCCGCTAACCTCGGGGTTTTCACCCCGATACGGGTATGGATATTTTACACTTTTCGGAGATCCCCTCGCCGATGGCGCGGTAGATCCCTTTCCGGAGGGTTACCTGCAGCGTATGGGGGCCGCGGGATTGGACGGCACTTGGCTTCACATTGTCCTGAGCAAGGTTACGCCCTTTCCCTGGGATCCCTCGTTAAGCAAAGGCTGGGAGCAGCGATTGGAAAACCTGGCCCGACTGGTGGAAAAGTGCCGGAAGCATGGCATAGGTATGTACCTATACCTAAACGAGCCCAGGTACCAACCTCTTTCGTTTTACAAAACCTACCCGTCCTTCAAAGGCGTTACGCGGGGAGATAGTGCTGCCCTGTGCACCAGTGTGCCAGAGGTGCAGACCTATATCGTGGATTCCATCGCTCGTGTGGTGGAGCGTGTGCCCGATGTCGCCGGTTTTTTTTCCATCACTGCCTCCGAAAACCCTACCCACTGCTGGTCGCATTTTCAGGGCATGGACTGCCCGCGTTGTGGGCCGAGAGGACCAGAGGCGGTCATTGCCGAGCTGAACACCCTCTATGCAACCGGCATACAGCGTGGCTTGGAGGCGCATCGCAAAAACATTAGCCCAGGTTTCGAGGGTTCCGGCCCACGGCTTATCGCCTGGGATTGGGGCTGGCGTGATGGCTGGGCAGCGGGCATTGTGCCTCAGTTGCCCAAACAGACGGCCTTGATGAGCGTGAGTGAGTGGGACCTCCCCATAGAGCGGGGAGGGGTACAGGCCAGCGTGGGAGAGTACTCCATTTCAGCCGTTGGTCCAGGGCCCCGGGCCAAACGCCATTGGGAGATTGCGCAGCAGCATGGATTGGAGGCCTTTGCCAAGATACAGGCGGGTACTACTTGGGAATGTGGGGGCCTGCCCTACGTTCCGGCCTTGGAGAACGTAGCCCAACATGCCGTAAACCTGCGGGATGCGGGTATCAAGGGTCTGATGACGGGTTGGACCTTAGGAGGCTACCCCGGGTCGCCCAATTTGGAAGTGGTATCGGTGGTAGGGAGTGATCCGGGCATCTCGGTTCGGGAGGCCATGCAGCAGGTTGCCAAGAGAAGGTTTGGCCCAGCTGCCGATGCGATGGTGAAAGCCTGGTACGGCTTTAGCGCGGCATTTCGGGAGTTTCCGTATCATATTGGTGTCGTCTATAATGCCCCAGTACATTCCGGTCCGGCCAATCTACTTTGGGCAAGGCCAACCGGCTATTCGGCCACCATGGTGGGGCTGGGGTACGATGATTTAGACAAATGGCGGGGCATTTACCCGCCGGATGTATTTATTCAACAGCTTTACAAGGTAGCCGAGGGTTTTGAGGAGCCCTTGCGGGAGTTAACGAGCAAGACGGAGGGGATGGCCTTGGATGAATGGACAGCCGAAGAACTAAATGCAGAGATGCGCATTGCCGAGGCGGTGAGCATTTTATACCGATCGGTGGCCAATCAGGGCCGGTTTATCCAAAAAAGGGGTGATTGGGAAACGGATAGGGATCCGCAGGCTAAGCTTTTTTTAAAGGAGGTTCTAGAGGATGAAATTCGTTTGGCAAAACGGCTGTTTACCCTTCAGCGGCAAGACTCCCGAATCGGCTTTGAGGCCACCAACCATTATTTTTACGTGCCGACAGATTTGCAGGAGAAGGTTTTGAATTGTAGGTGGCTGTTGGAAGAATGGCTGGGCGTGACCGTATAGTCTGTGACGGGTAGATATACATAGGAGGTATGATTTCTGCGTGGATCTGTCCGAATTTGCGTATCAATACTATCACCCCTTCGGGATTTGGCATCGCGATGCAGTCACGTTTCCGGTATCACAAAAACCGATTGTTTAGGAAGGATTAGGGTACATACTATAATACCTCAATCCCGAAGGGATGGCAGTATTATAGAAAATATAGATAATCCGTGGATTAAACCCTGGAGGGGTGATAGAAGAGCCTTGCATCGAGGCTAGGGAAATTGGGAAATGCCTTTTTGAATACCATTTTGCCACCATCGTCTGATTTTGCCGGACCACACCTTAAAAAAAATCCCAGACTGAAATGAAATTTCACTGAGCTCCTTTTGATTTGTAAATGGGATCAATCTGTACACTTGTTTTTTCACAAATTTAAACCCCTAAAAAGATGCAAAATAGACAAAGGTGGTTGGCATTCTACAGCGTGATGTTGGGATTCTGTTTGTCCATTGTGTTTATCCTGTGGCGGGGGAATGGATACCACATCACCTCCGAATCACCCGACTTTATCGTGTTTTCTTCCTTCGTTGCCACTTCAATCAGCTTTCTGATCGGCCTGATCCGGTATTTGCCTTTCCGAAAAAAGGAAACCGGCTAAATCTTCAAGCCTAGGGGTATTCAGGTACCCCTAGGCAAAATGAATTTCTTGATAGCTTCCCTAAGCGTGCAGAAATAGGGCCTCTATTTTGGCGTTAGCCTTTTATTCCTCCCCAAAAGGAGATCAAATATAGAATAGGTAAAATACCGTCACCGTAAGCACCACAAAGATCAAGGTTAGCCCGCTTCCCGCTTTGATATAGTCTTTGTTTTGATAGCCTCCCGCCGATATCATCAGGGCATTTACCTGATGGGTGGGAAGCAGGAAGGAATTGGAAACCCCAACCGCTGCCAATAGCACCAAAGGTCTGGGATCCAAACCGGCGATCTCGGCCATCCCGATCACCAAAGGTGCCAACACGACCACAGCCCCCACATTGGACATAAAGAGCGAGAACACCGTGCTCAACACGGTAATGGCAATTAATAGCACCAGGACCGACTGCCCTTCAATCAGCTGCATGACGTATTGGGCAAGGAAATACGCGGCCCCGGATTTTTGCATGGCAATTCCCAAGGGAATCAACCCTGCCAACAAGAATACCACTTTCCAGTCAATGGCATCGTAGGCTTGTTGAATGGTGATCACCCTCGAAAGGATCATGGTCATGGCACCGGTCAGAAAGGCCAATGCTATGGGTACTCCCAAGAAAGTCAACACGATCCCAAACGCAAAACTGGCCAATGCAGGAATCGCTTTGGACTGATTCTTCGGTTCGGCTTCTATGGGAGTCGCCAGAACGAAATCCGTGTGGCTTTTGAGACTTCTTATATTATCCCACAACCCATACACTATCAAGGTATCCCCCTTCCGAAACCGATGATCGGAAAAATCACCCTTGATTTCTTCTCCATTGTTGAATAAAATCAGGGGCTCTAGGGCAAATTTTCGCCGGAAGGCAAAGTCCCTTAGTGTCTGACCGATCAGTTCCGATCCCGTTCCGACAATCACCTCGGCAAATCCCGATTCATCCGGTTTAGTGAGACGGTTAAAGATTCCGGGTTGGAAGATTTCCTGTAAGCCATAGATTTCCGCAAGTTTTTTGGCTTCATTTTCTGAGCCTAACAAGGCGATTATCTGCCCTTGGGCAAAAACGGTTTCCCTCCAAGGTGCGTATACCACAGCCTCTCCGTCGGCTAGGGCGATGAGGTTTAGCCGAAAATCTTTCCAGATTCCGGAAGATTCCGTGGTCTTACCGATTAGGCTGCTGCCCTCTTGTATCGAAAAATACCAGAGGTTATTGGGAAGGCGCAAGGTCTCAATCAATTTTTCCTGAGCGGATTTTTTCTTTGCACCTTTTCCCTCCTTGGGCAGTATGTAATTGCCCAATAGAAAAAAGTATACGATGCCTGCGATCAGCAACACGGCACCGACGGGCGTGACCGCAAATAGGGCATACGGTTCCAAGGAAGCATTTTTCAGCAGATCATTGATCAAGATCAAATGGCCTGACCCAACCATGGTCAAAGATCCACCTAGTATAGCTGCAAAGCCAAGCGGCATGATCAATTGGGTGGCCGGTATTTTGGTCTTTCTGGATATATCCAAGGTTCCGGGCAAAAACAAGGCTGCAGCTCCGATATTTTGCATAAATGCAGAAAGGGTGCCAACGGACAGCCCAAGGAATCCGATAATCTTGTTTTTATCGTTACCTACCTTCTTGAGCACAGCCTCCGAAAAGCGTTCCATTACCCCGGTTGTTGTGACTCCATATCCCAAGATCATCACCGCCAACATAGAGATCACGGCGTTGGACGAAAAGCCCTTGAGCATTTCATCCGGGGTCAATACACCCGACCAGCCCAAGGCAAGCATGGTGATGATCGCAACCACATCGATGCGAAATATCTCAAATACCATCATGATAACTGTGGCTACCAAGATCGCCAATACAATCACTATCTGAATGTCCAATTCCATCGGTATAAGTTAGCTATAGAACTTCAAATATAGTAGGTGACTGGAGGTGTTATCGGTATAAAAAGTCACAATGGAAGCTTTATTCAAACCACGTAAGAAGGCAAAATCCTAAGAAATCAGTTCACAGGCTGACAGAAAACTTGAAGCTACACTGAAATTATTTTTCAGTCAGACCGATTAAATTTGCAATACGCTTTGTGTTTAGGGATTGGCCTCGAATCCGTTGAATCCATCACGGGAGGATAAAATGAGGTGTTTTCATGCATGCAGCATCCGTTTGCTAGTTGAACGTTACTTGCAGGATGGTTGATTGGCCCTAAGGTATATCGTACAATCGTCTAAAAACCCGTTTTCCTATGAAAGACTTGTCTTCTGCTAGAAAATCACTTCTTCTCTTTATCCTGCTTCTCGTACTCGCCGGCTGGGTTGGCTACCTGTATGGCTGGGCAAGCCTCACCGTGGTGGTCCTGCTTACCGCAGCCATGTTGTTTACAGCGATCTCCCTGCTAAAGGATCTTCGGGCTAAACAGGAATGAAGCAATAGAAACCTCATCCAGCTTTCGCCTACTCCGTAAATAGAAAAACCCCCAGTCTGGTAAGCCCGATTGGGGGTTTGTTGGTTCATATGAATTGCATGACCTACTTGGTCACCACCAAGCTGGCCTCATCCAATCCGCGCTTCTTCAGCAAGGCATCGATTTTTGGCTCAGCGCCTCGGAAACGTACATACATCTCCATGGGATCATCGGTACCGCCCCGCTCTAGGATCTCTTTGCGGAATGCCAGTGCTTTGTCCGGATTAAACAGTTCCGTCTCTTTAAAGGCCTGAAAGGCATCCGTGTCCAATACACCGGACCAGATATAACTGTAGTAGCCGGCCGAATAGCCTCCACTAAAGATGTGCTGGAAATAGGTACTTCGATACCTCGGAATGATCTCGGATATCAATCCCATGTTCTCTACCGATTGCTCCTCAAAAGTAGTTGCATCCTCTTTAATAGGCTCCTTACGGGTATGGTAATCCAAGTCCAGCAAGGAGGCTGCCAGGTACTCCGTGGTGCCGAATCCCTGCCCGAAGGTGCCGCTGCTGGTGAGTTTTTCGATAAGCGCATCGGGAATTACCTCTCCTGTTTGATAGTGAAAGGCGTACTGCCTTATCACCTCCGGTTCGGTGGCCCAGTTTTCCATCACCTGAGAGGGTAGCTCCACAAAGTCTCTGGGAACGGAAGTTCCTGCAAGGCTGCTATATTGCACGTTGGAGAGCAATCCATGCAGGGCATGCCCAAATTCGTGGAAGAAGGTGGTTACCTCGTCAAAGGTCAAAAGCGCCGGGGCATCGCCAGCGGGTCGGGAGAAATTGCAGACGATGGAGATTATCGGCTGCATACGTTCTCCGTCCACGGTCTTTTGTGACCGGTAGGAAGTCATCCAGGCACCGCCCCGTTTGGAGGCCCTGGGATGGAAATCCATGTAAAGGATGCCCACGTGGGTACCGTCCGCCTCCTTCACTTCATAGGCTTTGGCATCCGGATGGTACACCGGAACTTCGGGTCGGTACTCAAAGGTAAGTCCAAACAGCTTTTTCACGACTAGGAATACGCCCTCCTGCACCTTGTCCAAGGCGAAATAAGGCTTAACCTCTTGCTCGTCCAGGTCAAATTTTTGCTTCCTGAGCTTTTCTTCGTAGTAGCGCCAATCCCAAGGCTGCACAGAAAAATCCTTGCCCCCCACCTCTATCATGGCTTGCATCTCGTCCCGTTCCACCTTGGCTTTGGCCAGGGCAGGTGTCCAAAGTTGATTCAACAGTTTGTACACATTATCGGGGTTTTTGGCCATGGTCTCTTCCAGGGCGTAATCGGCATGGGTTTCGTATCCGAGCATGCGGGCTTTTTCCAAGCGGAGGTTGGCGATTTCTACCAGAATGACCTTGTTATCGTTTTCATTGCCCTGATCGGAGCGGTTCTTATAAGCTTCCCAGATTTGCTTGCGCAGGTTGCGGCTGTCGGCATATTGCAGGAAAGGCATGATGCTGGGGTTATGCAGGGTAAAGACCCACTGGCCTTCCTTGCCTGCGGCTTTTGCATCGTCTGCTGCCGCAGCAATCAGCTCATTGGGCAGGCCTGCCAGCTCAGCTTCGTGCTCGATGACCAACTGAAAGGCGTTGGTTTCTGCCAGTAGGTTTTGGCCAAACTGAAGGGTGAGGGTAGAAAGGCGGCTGTTGATCTCCCGCAGCCGGTCTTTGTTTTCTTCGGCTACGTTGGCACCGCTTCGTACGAAGCTTTTGTAAGTTTTTTCGAGCAGCTTTTGTTGCTCTGGGCTTAGCTCCAGTTTTTCCCTAGCCTCCCATATGGTCTGCACACGCTGAAACAACGCCTGATTGAGGCTGATGTTGTCACTGTGTTTGGACAGTTCCGGTGCCATCTCCCGGGCTATACCCTGAATTTCGTCGTTGGTGTTGGCGGAGTTGATATTGTAAAAAACCCGCGAAACCTTGGTCAAGAGCTCTCCGGAATATTCCAGGGCCTCGATGGTATTGGCAAAGGTAGGTGCCTCGGTATTGTTGACGATGGCGGCAACTTCGGCTTCTTGCTGCTTGATGCCTTCCCGCAGCGCAGGCGCAAAATGGGCAGGTTCTATTCGGTCAAAGGGAGGCACCCCAAACGGGGTGTCATAGGATTCAAAGAAGGGGTTCATAGCTGATTTTTTTTCGTTTTCCGGATTGCACGCTACAGATAGGGAGGCGGCTACCGCGGATGCGATCAATAGCTTTTTCATAGGTTAAGAAACGTCTTTAATTTTTGAATTACCATGGACAACGATTTATTGTACGCTCAGGGATTGAACAATTGTCTAATTGGCAGTAGCAAAGATAACCCGAATGGATCATTTTTGGTTGCAGTGTCCCTCATACAATCAAATACCGACCGTTTATTCCTTTAAAGCGGATTCTGAATTACCTTTATAACCACTAATCCGGTTGGATGCTACAGCTCGGAAATTCCAAAACCTGTTATTTGTTGCCCTATGAAGATTGAGATTTTAGTCAGGCAGTTGCCGCTCAAGCATACCTTTACCATCGCCCACCAAAGCCGCGATGTGCAGACCACCCTGATCGTTCGCCTCTGGGACGGAGACACCTACGGTCTCGGGGAGTCTACGACCAACCCATTCTATGGTATCACCGTAGAGAATATGACGGCTTGCCTGGAGGATGCTCAAAAGATCCTAGAAAATGAATCCATACAGCATCCACCTCTGCTTTGGGAGAAGACCAAAACAATTTTTGCCAATAACCCCTTTGCCCAATGTGCCTTGGATATGGCGGCTTGGGATCTATACACCAAAATGCGCGGTGAGAAGCTTTACGAACACCTGGGCCTCGATCCGGGCACCATTCCCCTGACCAACTTTACCATTGGCATTGCCTCGGTGGAAAAAATGGTGGAAAAGATGCGTGAGTTTGACTGGCCCCTCTACAAAATTAAGCTGGGTACCGACCACGACATGGAGATTATCCGCGAGTTGCGAAGACATACGGACGCAGTATTCCGCATCGATGCCAACTGCGCCTGGACCGCAGAACAGGCCATTCGCTACTCCCATGAACTGAAGCAGCTTAATGTGGAATTTATGGAGCAGCCGTTGGCCAAAGATGATTTGGCGGGGATGAAGGAAGTATATGCACGCAGTGCCCTGCCTGTTATTGCCGACGAAAGCTGCATTGTGGAGGCGGATGTGCAAAAATGCGCGGGCCTTTTTCATGGAATCAATGTAAAGCTTACCAAGGCCGGAGGCATTACGCCAGGACTACGGATGATTCAGGAGGCAAAGCGGTTGGGTATGAAAACCATGGTGGGCTGCATGACCGAATCCAGTGTAGGTATATCGGCCATTGCCCATATCGCGCCACAGCTCGACTATGTAGACATGGATGGGGCTATGTTATTGGCAACGGACATAGCGACAGGGGTAAAGATTACACGGGAGGGGGTCCAATTTCCCGATAGACCAGGTACAGGAGCCTTGCTAGTTTAAGCCATGATGCAAATTCGCCTCGTAACCGACCGAGCTCAGCCGGTGATTTTTCAGGAAGGCAGACGTTATTTACAGTTTGCCGGCACCTCCTATTTGGGTATGGGTAGTGTGCCGGAATTTGAGCAATTGATCCATCAAGGCGTTGCATTGCACGGGGTTAATCATGGATCCAGCCGGAACAGCAACGTACAGTTGGGGATCTACGATGCCTTTGAGGCATTCTTTGCCTCGGAAGCAGGGGCTACAGATTCCTGTTTGCTCAGCAGTGGATTCTTGGCCGGGCACCTTGCCATTCAGTCGTTAAAGCCGGAGGTGGATCTCCTTTGGATTGCACCGGATGCGCATCCCGCTATATTACCGGAGGGAAAAACCGGTGTACCCTCACAGTCATACGAGGACTGGGTGGAGTCCTGCATGCAGAAGGCGCAGTCCCTGATGGGGCACCGAATAGGTATTTTGGCCAATGCCGTTAATCCCCTAATACCAAAAGTACACGATTTTGACTGGGTAGGTCAGCTCCCGCAAGTTAACCAATACCACCTGTTGATTGACGACAGCCATGCCTTTGGGGTAGTGGGTGATACCCTCTTCGGAACGTATCAGCGATGGGCCCACCTTCCGATCAATCTGTGTGTATGCGGTTCCTTGGGAAAGGCACTTTCCCTGCCGGCTGGTATTCTGTTGGGAAATGCCGATTGGATTGCTGCTGTCCGGCAGCATCCCATATACCGTTCCTCTTCTCCCCCTGCGCCGCCATTTTTGCATGCCTTTATACAGGGACAGGCGCTTTACCTGCACCAAAAGGAGGTTCTGGCAAAGAAGGTAGCTGCGTTGACAGCCCGCCTATCGGACCTACCAGCGTTTTATACCGCGGACGAGTACCCTGTCATTTCCTTCGCCAATCCGGTTTGGGTACAGGCATTGGCGGCTAGAGGGGTGGTGGTATCTTCTTTTCCTTACCCAGGGCCACAGGATGCGCCCGTAAACCGCATCGTGTTATCAGCGGCACATACCGACGAGGACTTGGATTACCTTATCGCCTGCTTGGAGGACCTTCAGGCGGCCCGGTAGCCGGCACAATCAGTGGGGAATGGCATGAATCTTGGACCACGGAATCAAAAGAATGGTAGGGGAAGTCCTAGCCGGGAAAAATATCCCAGTATTTGAACGTCTCCTATTGGCCAGATTTACTATCCGATAGCAGCCTGGCAAAAAAACCGCAAAAAATTACAGATAGATGACCCATTGGCCTTTTGATTTTTCCTGCAAATTCCTTTTATACTGTGGCTTGATGCTAGCGTGTACCCTGCTTAGCGGCCCGTTAATGGCACAGGGACAGTGGACCATTGATGCCGAAACGGGCATCCCATTTACGGGGTACAATGATGTGCGGATTCCAAATGAAGGCGGAACGCTGTTTAGCTTCAAGAGAGATTTCTCAGTAGATGGTTCCATCGTTCCCATTAGGTTGCGCGTAGGATATACTTGGAACGACCGAAACCATCTTTTTGGCTTGATCGCTCCCTTGTTTATCAATTACGAAGGTGTGGCACCAAGGGATATTGCCTTTCAACAAACAGTCTTTGATCAGGGAGAGCAACTCGCCGGCTTTTATCAGTTTAACAGTTACCGGCTTACCTATCGGAGGGATGTTTATGTGGAGGGGCCCTGGAGGCTGGGACTTGGCTTTACGGCAAAAGTGCGTGATGCCAGTGTACGATTGGATAATGAAATGGGCAAAGCCGACCGAAAAGACGATCTGGGGTTTGTTCCCTTGCTGCACCTATATGGCGAATACACGTTAGCGAATCAGATGAAGGTTTACTTGGACGGTGATGGATTGGCCGGAGGTCCGGGCAGGGCTTTTGACTTTTTTTTAGGCAGCCGGGTTCCACTTACCTCAAAAACCGACGTTAAATTTGGCTACCGGATTCTTGAAGGTGGGGCCAATGTGGACGAGGTTTATAATTTTACGCTGGTACATTTTGCGGTACTAGGCTTATTTCTTACCCTTTAAAAAAACATGGTACTCTCCGATTTGGCCAATTAATAATGAATATACGTGATTCCTTTGACCGCATTAAAGAAATCCTATTAGGTGACCTAGGCAGTGTAGAACGTGTGTCGATTGCCCTTGGATTTGCATTGATAATTGTTTTAGTATCTGTTTTTCTGTCGAAATGGGCCCGTGATCTAACCAAAAGGCGGATTACACGACGCACTAGCGACCCACTTTTAGCCGATTTTATCGGTTCTTTTATACGAATTCTTGTGCTGCTATTCGGACTGACTGTACTGTTTAGGTTTTTGGGACTTTCTGCTGCTGTGGGTGGCTTGCTGGCGGGGGCCGGTATAACTGCTTTTGTAATAGGTTTTGCCTTGAGGGATATAGGAGAAAATTTCCTTGCGGGCATACTTCTCGCCTTCAAACGCCCCTTTCGAGTCGGGGATATTGTAGAAATTAACGGTATTCGCGGTAAGGTATTGGCGCTAAACCTTCGGGATATTCAGCTCAAAACACGGGATGGAAAAGATGTGTTTATCCCCAACGCCAACATCATTAAGTCACCCCTTTTCAACTTTACAATAGATGGCTTTTTGGCATTTTCATTTGAGCTAAATATCCCGATAGCTGCGGATATTTCCATAGTGAAAGGACTGATAATGAATGCCCTCAATGATATACCGGGTATTCTACAGAAGGAACGTAGAGCGGAAGTCCAGGTAACAGACATGGTGGGCAATCAATACAAGCTATCCGTGACCTATTGGGTGAATACCGATAATCCCGATCAAACCCATCCAGCGGTGCGCTCCAACGCCATTCAGGCCGTGGTTAAAAAATTGCAAGAGCACCAAATACTGTGAACCGAGTTATTTTTAGTTACGATCTTTCGGGATTCTTTGCCTCGGTTTGAGAATTTTTTTTCTTGGTTTTGGTAGGATAGGGATCTATGAACTCCTCAATCGCTTCATCTTGTTCATGCTGTGGCCTAGGGTTGGTATCGTTTGTTTTTTCGGCACTTGGACTTCTAGACCGTTTATAAAAAAGTCAGGCAGGTTAGCGCAGCGATTGCGGTAAACTTGTATTTTGTATGTTCCTGTTCATCTTGGCAGCATTAACATTTAATAAATATGCTTTCAGGTACTATCCTATATAGCTAGGCCGGTGCGTTTCCATTATGCGGCTTTAGACCAAACAGGGGTCGGATCGGACTCCAGCGCCTTATTCCAAATTCGTAGATCAACCAGGCCATACCGAAAGTACCTATCGACATCATCGCAAATTTGGACCAAAAGCCAGCTGGTGAATCCATAAGGTAATATCCGATGGCGATGGTGATCGTTTGATGCAGGATGTAGAATGGATATACTGCTTCATTTGCATAGGAAAGCGATTCGCTTTTTCGGTTTAGATAGGTTGCAGCATAGCCAAAAAGCACCAAAATCCAAGCCCAGAGATTGATGACCTTAAATGCGGCTTCAATAAAGTGAACGAGCGTGGAATCAGCAAACAGTTGCCTCAAGGCTACCATCATGCCAAACATGATTACACCTACGTAGAGCAAATTCCTTCTATGTTGTATTGTGGTTTTCCAGAAGGCCTCCTTCACTGAAATAAGCAAGAATCCATACAGAAAAAAGGTGAGGTAGTTGACAAGGTTGAACCAATCGCCTATCAGCGCATGGGTAGACGGAAAAAAGGGTTCGAGAAAACTTTCCCAAAGGTATAAGGGAATCACCAACCCAAACAAACCATATGGGGTGGAGGCAAGCCGACGCATAGCCCTTACTATAATTGATTGGGGGTGGCTGCGTACAAAGAGCAGTAAAGGAATGGAAATGAGAGAGAATAACAAAAGATAAGGCAAAAACCACAGGTGGTGCCAGGAAAGATTACCTTCTGGATAAACTCCTAAGAAGGCATAAGAAGGCCAAAAATCTAAATAAGATCCGCTAAACTGACCTCTGGCCAATCGCTCAAAATAAACCTGCGGGGGAATGATGAGGGCCATGCCTATCGCTAATGGTATCAAGAGCCGCTTGATGCGTTCCCAAGCAAATTGCCCCCCCGATCGCTTTCCCAACGCAATGTAGGTTCCCATACCGGAGATGACAAAGAGAATGGGTAACCTCCATTGATTGACAAACAGCATGGGCCAGCGTGCATCTGGATAGATGACGTTGTTTTTGATATGCCAACCCCAAGGTACAAAAAACATACCTACGTGGTAAAATATGAGCAGGGCGAAAACCAGCACTCTCAGCCAGTCCAGATCGTGTCGGCGCATAGATGTAGCCTAATAGAAAATCTTAAAAACATGCTAAATACAACGATAAGAGGAAATATACAACTTAATTTTGAATGTGAAACGAACGCTTGAGTGGGTGAAAGAGAATATTTTTCCATAACTTCAAAAAAGCGCAGGCGTTTGTTCTTAGCCGGAATCCTTTATCTTTGAATCACAATCAAATCAAAACCCAGATGAACTTTATAAAATCAACCTACTGCCTTTTTTTAGGGCTGTTCGCTTTTGCCTTTGGGGTGCAAGCGCAGTCCGTAAGTTTAAAAGTGGCCACTTTCAATATCCGTTATGCCAATCCTGGCGATGATCCCGATACGTGGGAAAACCGCCGACAGGCTGCCGTGGACCTGATCCGCTTTCACGAGTTTGATATTTTCGGGATCCAAGAGGGACTTCATGCCCAGGTGAAAGATCTTGAACGCATGCTGCCGGGCTTTGCCTATGTAGGTGTGGGTAGAGACGACGGCGCCGAAAAGGGCGAATATTCCTGCATCTTTTACCATGCAGGCAAGTACGATGTGCTAGACAGTGGGACATTTTGGTTGGCCGAGGATACCACCAAACCCAATAAAGGTTGGGATGCTGCACTGCCGCGCATCGTGACTTGGGCCAAGTTTAAGGACAAAGCAACCGGGGATGTGTTCTTCCATTTCAACACCCACTTTGATCACCGTGGCTGGGAAGCACGGGTGCAGAGCGCACAGCTTATCCTGAAAAAGGTAGCTGAGCTATCAGATCCCGCCAACCCGGTGATCGTGACCGGGGACTTCAACGTAGATCAGGACTCTGATCCGTACAAAGTGATGCGCGACGCGCCAGGTTTTTCCGATACCCACGATGTAGCCAGGATTCGGTACGCCAATAATGGCACCTTCAACAGCTTTGACAACACCAAAAGCTCTGACAAGCGCATTGACCATATTTTTGTAAACGACAAAATCAAGGTAAAACGTTACGGTATCCTTACCGACACCTACCATAACCGCTATCCTTCGGATCACTTCCCCGTGATGGCAGAGATCTATTGGTAGCGATCCCGGTTATATAGAATTCAGTCATTTAAGCCACGGCGACCTGCTGTGGCTTTTTTTACAGATTTGATGGAATTAATGGGCCTGTTTGAACATCGGGCTTTTAGGCTATTTGGATAATGTGGGGTATCGCTGTAATTTAGCGTAAATATCTACCTATGCTGCCTTCAAAAAAACGCCTCGCCCATATCGTTTTTGAATCAGATGACAAGGCCTCCAAGGGCTTCGATGTCCTTCTTTTGGTGTTAATATTACTGAGCGTGCTGGTAGTTATTTTGGATTCAGTGGCGGAAATACATGCCCGTTTTGGGACGTTTCTCTATGCGGCTGAATGGTTTTTTACCGCTGTTTTTACGGCCGAGTACTTCCTTCGGATTTGGCTAAGCACCCGGAAGACGGGTTACGTTTTTGGTTTCTACGGATTAGTGGACCTTTTGGCCATTTTGCCAACCTACCTGAGCATCTTTTTCTTTACCAGTCAGTATCTCACAGTAATTCGGGCATTGCGATTTCTGCGCATTCTGCGTATCCTGAAGCTTACGGAATATGTTCAGGAAGCCACTATCCTGAAGAACGCCCTCCGGCAAAGCCGCTTGAAGATTCAGATTTTTTTGGGATCGGTGTTGACTATCGTACTGGTGATGGGCTCCCTAATGTATATCGTGGAGGGTCCGGATCACGGCTTCACTTCCATACCTAGGTCCATGTATTGGGCCATTGTTACCCTCACTACGGTTGGTTATGGTGATATCGCGCCGGAAACAGATTTTGGGCAGTTTATCGCCTCCTTGATTATGTTGACCGGTTATGCGATTATCGCCGTGCCTACCGGCATCGTGTCTTCTGAGCTTACAGCGGCCAAGCAGCGGAGTCAGTATCCCGTTTCTAGACGGATTTGCCATCAGTGTCAGGTGCAGGACCATGAAGCCGATGCCAGATACTGCCGATCCTGCGGTTCCCCACTAGATTAGTCGTCCTGAGTTCCTGATTCCGGGGAATGCTGGGGAGATTTCCTTCGATAGGCCATCACCTCACGCCGAAAAATAAGCAGGTCCTGTTTCATGAGGTCCACGTAGGAGGATACCAAGTCCAGCATGGCGCCTCTAAGGCGCAACTGATCTACATTGTATTGCCCCCCATCTGATAAGCATAGATCAAAACTTCCGGAAACGTCGTAGTTTTCCAGCGAAAGTAGCAGATTCTCCCGCACATTTCCGCCAAGGAAGTGCATATTTTCTTTGTGGATATAGTACCAAACCGAGGGAGGAATTACGTTGCTGTAAGCGTCCTCGTCGTTTTCGAAAACCTCCTTTAAAATGTTGATGTCATGCTCCAATGAGACGGTAAAAGTCTCTTTCTTGTTGATGAGATTGAGGGTGATTTGGGCGAGCGAGGCACCTACTCCCAATAATTGCCGAAAGGTATTGCCATTTGCGGCCCATAGCACGATGGCTGCGGAAACCAAGCTGGCGGAGGCATCCGTTAAAATACCCGCAATGGTGCGCCGGTTGGAGACCTTGGACTCCTCCCGGTCCAGAAACCACGCCAGCTGCTCTACTTTGTCTTCTTCACAATTTAGGGCAGCGCTGAGCGATGAGATTTCCAGCTCGGCCAGTGAGATCTTGTTTACAATTTCCTGGTAATGGATAAAATGCTCCCATTGTTGATCCGGAGAGGAAGGAAGCCCTACCAATTTGGCTAACTCATCGTTGAGGTTAAGCGCATTGGCCATTAGGAGACTTTTTTCACTAAATGTTTCCCGAGCGGTTTCCTCGTAGGCGCCTAGGTCAAACTCATCGGGACGGTTTGCCTCGATGCTGTCCAGAAGGGTGTAACAAGTGACTTGAAAGTCATGCGGTTCATTTTCCGCCAAGCGGGTGGATTTACAGGCAAGGAAAAATACCAGTAGGAATACAAAGCTTGTGGGTTTCCAAAGACTATTTTCCATACCTAATTTACTAAAATCGAGCAGTGCCAGGGAATTTCTGGAAATTCAAGATTGATGAGACCCGACCAAACGAGAAAGGAATTCCCCAAATTGATGCTAAATCAATCGATCAGGACAAGCGACCGAGATTCCTTCCTTTGACCTGTTTCAACCGATGGTGCTTGGGCGAGCCAATGATCTGTGAATGGTAGATACCGGCATGACCACTAAACAGGTATGCCAGGACACAGGCGAGTCCCACATATACCCCACTTTCAGCTCCAAACAATTCAATTCCCATCAACGTGCAGGCGAGCGGGGTATTGGTAGCCCCCGAAAACACACCTACAAAACCCATGCCTGCCAGCAGTGCTACCGGAAGGGGAATGATGCCGGAAAGTGCATTACCCAGCGTGGCACCTGTGTAGAATAGTGGTGTTACTTCGCCGCCTTTGAATCCGGCACCAAGCGTTAGTGAAGTTGTTCCGATTTTTGCCAGGAAGTCGTACCAGGGAAGGTCCTCCGAGAAGGCATCTACGATGGTGGGTACTCCTAGTCCGATGTATTTGGTGCTTCCCGTCAGGTACACAAACAGCGCAATGATCACACCTCCTACCACAGGACGCAGAGGTGGATAGGACAGGTACTTCCCAAACAGGCCACTCCAAAAATGGGTTGCCTTGGCAAATAGCCTACCGGCCAACCCAAAACAAATGCCCGCCGGCATTATCCAAAGCAGCAATGTCAGGGAAAGGTCGGGTACGACTGGAATCTCGTAGTGGGTATGAGGCACCATCCAAAGGGAGGCGCAGGCATAATCGGCAATATAGGCCGCCAAAAAAGCAGGGAGAATGGAATCGTAGCGGATCCTGCCAATGATCAACCACTCTAGTGCAAACACTGCACCCGCCAACGGAGTGCCGAATACCGAGGCGAATCCGGCGGCAACGCCCATGGTGATCAATACCTTTCGATCTTCGGTGGCCAACCGAAACCATTTGGTAAACTGGTCTGCAATCGCACCGCCCATCTGCACGGCCGTACCCTCCCTTCCGGCAGATCCCCCAAACAAATGGGTGGCTACCGTACCGAACAAGACCAAAGGAGCCATACGTAGCGGTATGATTTTGAGGGGGTTGTAAAATTCCTCTAAAAGTTGATTGTTACCTTTCACAACTGACTCTCCGTAGCGGTGGTACACCCAGCCGATAAGCAAGCCACCCAACGGCAGCAGGGCAATGATCCAGAGGTTTTGCTCACGGTAGTTCGTCGCCCATTCCAGAGACAAGAGAAAGATAGCCGACGCCGACCCAGCCAACAAGCCGACGGCAGAGGCTACTAGCAGCCATTTCAGGGTGAAAAGCAGGGTTGGAAGAAATTCCCGAACATTGAATTTGTATAGCGCAAAGATAAATTTGTTCCTCTTCAACATGGGTTATCACGTATTTTTTGCAATGGTTTGTCCGGAACCGGCGTTCCATTTGTTGAAGTAGGAGTCATCAGCATTCCTAAGAAGCGGTTCAAAAAATCAGGCGTCTTGAAAGGCGCACGGCCGATTTTTGGGTGGTACCCCATCACCCATGCGGGCAAATATAGCCAATGGCTTGGAATTTTATTATGGATTGGCGGCAAATTGGATTATTTTTGATCCTATCCAAGTAGGTCTTGGTGGGAAAATGACCGGAATTCGGACTTGATGGAATGCTTTTTGAACAATACCGACCCTACGTAAGTATAACGTTGCATGGCGTGGGATGGGCCAGCGTCAATCGGCGCATGAGGCGATCATCCCATGGGGCAAGTGAAGAGCAAATAAAGACATATGAACAGAATATTGATCACGGGCGGTTCGGGCCTAGTGGGTGGTGAAATCACCCGGCTTCTCGAACAAGAAGGAAAGGAGGTAGCCTGGCTAAGCCGGAGCCCCAACGAAAACAGTCAAAAGTCATTCTTTTGGGACATCGAGAAACAAGAGCTGGATGCGGATGCCCTAACCTGGTGCGATGGCATCATTCACCTAGCGGGTACAGGAGTGGCAGAGAAGCGCTGGACAGCCGAGCGCAAGCGCCAAATCCTGCAAAGCAGAATCCTATCCACGCTGCTATTGTATGACAGTCTTGAAAAGCTGGCTTCCAAGCCAAAGGCTTTTATTTCGGCGAGTGCGGTGGGCTATTATGGGTTTGACACCGGTGAGGTCCTACAGCGTGAGGATAGCCTGCCGGGCATGGACTTTTTGGCTTCCGTTGTTAAAAAATGGGAAGGGGAAACGGAAAAAATCGCTACCTTAGGTATCCGTACGGCAATTCTGCGCATAGGGATTGTCTTGGCCAAGGGTGGAGGTGCCCTGCCTGAGATGTTGAAGCCGCCGGTTGCAGCCCCGCTTGGGCATGGACGCCAATACCTGAGTTGGATACATGTCAGGGATTTGGCGCGGATGTTTTTGCATGCGCTGGAGCATTCTCATGTGCAGGGTGTGTTTAATGCGGTTGGTCCCCATCCAGCTACCAATGCAGCACTGACGAAGGCCGCTGCCAAGGCCGCGGGTAAGCCATTTGTGCCAATTGGCGTACCGGGCTTTGCTTTGAAGTTGGTGTTGGGCGAGATGGCGCAGATGGTGCTAGGCGGCAACAAGGTGAGCAGCGCAAAAATCGAAGCAACCGGCTTTGCGTATACCTACGCCGATCTACCTTCTGCGTTGGCGGCGATTTACCGAGAATGACAATTATAACCAGATAAAGAATGAAGTATTTTTATGTGCTACTAGTTAGCTCCATGTTTTTAGCGGTGAAGGGATTCCCGCAGGCGGAAGGTTTGGACTATTACCTTCCAAGCGGATACACGCACGACCCGAGTATTCCCTCTCCCAAGTCCATCTTGGGTTTTGAAGTAGGCGAGTGGCACGCCAGCCATGATCAGGTGGTGAATTACTTCCGTGTGTTGGCGCAAACGTCTGACCGGGTTAGCTTGGTAGAGTACGGCCGTACGTATGAAAAGCGTCCTTTGGTCATGCTGGTAGTGACCTCTCCCCAAAACCTGCGCAGGCTAGGTGAAATTAAGGAGCAACGCCGTGCCTTGCGGCATAGCCCAGAGGATGCCAATCCTGAAAATACCCCCTTTGTGATGTACATGGGCCACTCCGTGCATGGCAACGAAGCCTCGGCGATTCAAGCCTCCATCGTCAGTGCCTACCATTTTGCGTCTGCAGAGGAGGTGGGCGCCGAACTGGAAAACATGGTCCTGCTCATCGATCCGGCCATAAATCCGGATGGCGTAAACCGTTTTGCCTCCTGGGTAAATTCACATAAAAGCTATAACCTGAACGGGGACCGCAACAATCGGGAGCTCAACGAAGCCTGGCCGGGCGGGCGAACCAACCACTATTGGTTTGATCTCAACCGTGACTGGCTGCCTGTACAGCATCCAGAATCCCGTGGAAGGATCCGACAGATTCAAGAATGGCTGCCTAATCTCGTATTGGACTTCCACGAGATGGGCTCGGACAATACCTTCTTTTTTCAGCCTGGAATCCCCAGCCGCAACAATCCCCTTACTCCCAGACGAAATATCGAGCTCACCGAGCAGATTGCTGAATACCATGCCCGTTTTCTGGATGAGATCGGGTCGCTGTACTACAGCAAGGAAAGTTTTGACGATTACTATTACGGGAAAGGCTCCACCTATCCCGACGTACAGGGGGCCGTGGGTATTTTGTTTGAGCAAGCCTCTTCCCGAGGCCACCTGCAGGAAAACCAATTTGGAGAGATCAGCTTTCCTTTTACCATACGCAATCAGGTGCGTACAGCCCTCTCCTCCTTTGAGGCGGCAAAGGAAATGCGCGTGGAAATGAACCGGTATATGGCGGAGTTTTACCGACAGGCCAAAGAGGAATCAAACAGCGACAGCAACAAGGCCTATATTTTTGGCGTGAATGATGACATAGCCCGCTCCCATCATTTGGCAGATATTCTGCTGCATCACGATATCCGACTTTTCAGTTTGGAGGAGGATATCGTAGTCAATGGGATGTCCTTTGAAGCTGGAAAGTCTTTTATAGTGCCCTTGGAACAACCGCAATACAAACTGGTCAAGTCCATGTTTGAGACCCGCACTGAATTTCAGGATAGTCTCTTTTACGACGTGTCTTCCTGGAATTTTCCGATGGCTTTTCAGCTAAACCATCAGACGCTGAGCAGCCGCATTGTCAATCTGGCCAATGTGGAGGAAATAGTTAAGGAAGTTTCCTTTCCGGAAGGCAGCATGATCGGAGCTCCGGGTGCCTACGCATACGCCTTTGAGTGGAGCGAATACTATGCGCCAAAGGCGGCCTATGCACTGATGGATAAGGGCTACCAATTACGTGTTTCCCATAAACCATTTCGAAGTCAGACCGGTCATGACTTTGCACGGGGCAGTATCTTGGTGGGTAAAGGCAACTCTCAGGTCAGTGATCAGGCGTTTTTCAGCGACATGCAACAGGTGGCCAGAGAGTCGGGTGTGACCATCCATGCGCTGCCATCCGGGTATACAGCTGGAATTAATTTGGGCTCTCCCAGTATGAGTGTGCTGAAAAAGCCCGAGGTTGCTTTGCTGGTGGATCGCGGGGTTTCAGCTTCCGATGCCGGAGAGATGTGGCACCTGTTTGATCAGCGCATGGATATGCCGATCACTCTGATGCCTACCGACCGATTTTCGGGTGTTGATTTGGGCCGATATTCGGTCATCATCTTGCCCACAGGGTCCTATGGAGTTCTAGGCAAAGCCGGCGCGGACAAGCTGAAGGAATGGGTGCAAAGGGGCGGTACGCTCATTGCCCGGGGGTCGGCCATGAGTTGGCTGGCCTCTCAGGAACTGGCTTCTTTTTCTTTTGTCACAGAAGAACCTGCTCCCAGCACGGCCGCACAGCGTCCGTACGAACATCTGGCCGCCGACCGGGGTGCCAAAGTCACGGGTGGGGCGATCTTCAAGGCGACATTGGACATCACGCATCCATTGGGATACGGCTATGCCAATCCCGACCTCTTTGTATTCAAGACCGGAAATCAATTCCTGAATCCATCCAAAAACCCCTATGCCAATCCCTTGGTGTATACCGATAGCCCCTTGGCCAGTGGATATATTCATCCCAGTAACCTGGAAAAACTAAAAAACACTGGGGTAATCCAAGTGGCTACCCTAGGTAGTGGAACCATCATCGGTATGGTGGATAATCTAAATTTCAGAGCATTCTGGTTTGGAACCAATAAGCTGTTTTTAAATGCAGTCTTTTTTGGCCACACCATCGACGCCGCTTCCGGACGCTAGGCGCTGGAAAGAGGTAGATCTACCCCACGGAGAAAGCTGCATGTGGGTTTCTCCGTGGGCTTGTATTTTTTGGTGATTGGCAAATCAGAAAAAAAATGGTGGCCAAAAGCAAATTTTTCTATTCAAACGGGTCTTTGGTTGGGATTTTTATTTGTTAAAAGCAGGGATACAGGGCAATTTATTTTTTTAAATTTCAAACAAATGTTACTTTTGCCATAGTTTCGAGTGCCTTATGATTCAAAAACTATTCCCTTTAGACAAAAATTACATACTCCGGCAGGCTCAGACAGCCGCCCAAGAGGAGGGCATAGCCATCATGGTGGAAGAGTTGAAAGACGCTTACACCCTGTTGTACAATCCTCTACGGTTGCAAGATGACACCTATTTGCAAATATTGACCCATACCGGATTCCCGTTGGAAGGTGTGCGTGTTATTTACCAACAGCTATCCGGGATTTACCGGTACCGCTATGGTTCCAATCAGTTGGAAATTTTGTTTGACGGGCGCTCCCATCTAGAAAAGTACCAAGAAGACTGGCTGGATCAGCTGCGGGTCTGGACCCGGGATCTCGGCATGCACGAGTCCTACGTGAAAACCCTGCTACGCATGACGTTGCTTTACGATGGAGAAAGCCGCGCTACCTTTGCTGAAAACCGCTGCAAATCCTTTATCAACGAGTATTTCCAGCTAAAAATCATCAAGCGGAAGGGTGACTTGCTGCTTAAATTAGCTTAATCTACGGACTCCAGTAGCGACCGGAAAAACACAAAATCACCGGAAAACCGGCCATCCAATTCCTCATGAATCTTCTGAGAGTGTCCCTGCTCAAACGCTATCATGTTTTTCATGTTTTCTGCAAAAAACTGCGTGGCAAAGTTGGTACCCTCTCCTTCCTCGCCCTGATGCAGCAGGCGCATAAAACGGTGCTCGTAAAAACAGCCGGTATTCAGCACCATCGGAATGTAGGTTTCTTTCATCCATTGGATGAATTCCCCTTCCTTCTTGCTGTCTACACTGATGGTTATGTTGTATACAATCATCCGATTTGCGTTTATTTTCTTAATTTTGGCCTAAATAGACCGCTAAGTTAATTTATTTCCTACCGAAACAAAAGCCGTCCCTTTTTGATTGAAGAGGGAAAGTGAGTACCTCTATGCGTAACAATCCTTCTCCCACCATCTCCTTCGGGGCATTTTCAATAGAAAAGACCTTGGTTTTCAAGCTTTGGATAGGCATTTTCCACCTGGTGGGAGTGTTGGGATTATACGTTGAATTCACCCGTACCTACTTTCAGACCCTGACACCATTGCACTTGCTGATGTGTGCCGGTATATTGCTTTATTTCCACACGGACTGGAGCAAGGGATTCTGGTGGTTTGCGATAGCGGCTTTTGGTATAGGGATGCTGGCAGAGATCATTGGCGTGCAGACGGGCCTGCTTTTTGGGGACTATCAATATGGACCGGTTTTGGGTCCTAAATTGGCAGGTGTACCCTTGATTATTGGTGTCAACTGGTTTATTCTCGCGTATTCAGCCGGTCAGTTGTCCCGTAAATTCATCCGCTCCAATTGGGGTGCGGCGGCAGTGGCGGCAGCGCTGATGGTCGTATTGGATTTCGTGATTGAGCCGGTGGCTGTTCAGTTGGATTTTTGGACCTGGGAGCAAGGAGACATACCTGTGGAAAACTACCTCGGTTGGTTTGCCGTAGCGTTTTCGATACAGTTGCTGTATCAAAAGTTGTCATTCGATAAGCAAAATCCGATTTCAACGTTTCTTTTGCTAAATTTGTTTCTCTTTTTCTCCATTTTGGTGTTCATTTTGTAAATTATCGGAACAAAAAGGCCCCTTCAAAGTTTAGCTAGAGATGATGTATGCGATAGGATTTACATTGGTAGGTTTTGCCATGATGGAATTTGCCGGTTGGTTCATTCACAAGTACCTCATGCATGGTCCCTTATGGGGCATCCACAAGACACACCATCAGCATACCGATGGTCCGTTTGAGTGGAACGACCTTTTCTCGCTGTTCTTTGGCAGTGTAGCTGTTCTGCTTATTTTTCTCGGAGTGGCAGACTTTGATTACCGGTTTTGGTTAGGGTTGGGCATCAGCCTGTATGGAATGAGTTATTTCTTCTTGCACGATATGTTGATTCATCGGAGGGTGAAGTGGTTTAAGCGCCCCCGTAAGGGATATCTTGCAGGGATTTTCAAGGCACATCAGGCGCATCATGCCACCAACAAGAAGGATGGCTCAGTGTCATTTGGATTATTTGTAGTGCCTAAACGATATTTTAAACGGAGCGAATAATGGTGAGAAACTACTCGATCAAGGATTTGGAGCAACTGTCTGGTATCAAGGCGCATACCTTGAGAATCTGGGAACAGCGGTACAGCCTGCTATCACCGAAGCGCACGGATACCAACATCCGGTATTACGATGATGCAGACCTCCGGCTGATTCTGAATGTGGCCCTTCTCAACGAGCACGGCTACAAAATCAGCAAGATTGCCAAAATGTCCACAGAGGAGATCGCCCAAGAAGTGCTTCGGCTGACCGAGCGGTCCTTCACATACGAAGATCAGATCCATGCGCTGACCATTTGCATGGTAGAGATGGACGAAGCACGCTTTGACAAGATCATTTCGACCAATATCCTCAAGATTGGATTCGAAATGACCATGATCCACATCATCTACCCTTTTCTGTCTAAGATAGGGGTGTTGTGGCAGACTGGGTCCATACACCCCGGTCAGGAACACTTTATAAGCAATCTGATCCGGCAAAAACTGATCGTCGCCATAGACGGACAGGTACAACAGGAGGGCGGAAAAAAATTCCTGCTCTTTCTCCCGGCCGGAGAACTGCACGAGATATCCCTGCTCTTTTCGTGCTACATCTTAAAAGCAAATGGACACAAGGTAATCTACCTAGGTCAAAACACCCCGGATGTAGACCTGAATGCGGTCTACCAGGTGCATAAGCCGGACTATCTGCTTACTGTGGTGACCACCTCGCCTCCCGCAGAAGACTTGCAGGACTATATTTTTTCCCTGTCGTCGCGATTTAACGAAAGCACCGTCCTAATCTCCGGATATCAAGTATTGGGGCAGGACCTGAATTTTCCGGACAATGTAAGGGTGCTCCATTACCTGAAAGATATCAAAGAATACTTGGCTAGTCAGATACACGTTGCTTCGTAAGCATCAGGCCATTTTGGCCTGATGTTTTAGTTTTTTAGACCGCTTTCGTCAAAACCCTCCCGTTGTAGCGCCGAATCCGGTATACTGACACCCGCTAATTTTCCGTTTAAAAGCTTTTTTCGATTTCTAGTCACTATTTTTAAGCAAAGTATAGGTTGTCTTTGTTATATTTATTGACCGTTTACGTTTCTATCGGTCGGTATCACCCTTTCCAGCTTGTTATTTCTGCAAATAAATTCCATCTATGTTTAGGCACACTTTACGAAAATGTAGGAGCCGGGCAGGCTCACCTATGTGGGCGTTGCTGCTCGGATTATTGATTCAACTGTCCTGTACACCCGAAAGCAATTTGCCCCCGGGGGATCCCGACAATGGCGGCCTGTTCCTCCCTGATGGCTTTGAAGCCGTGGTGGTGATCGACAGCGTGGGACGGGCTAGGCATCTGACGGTAGACCAAAAGGGAGATATCTACATGAAGCTCCGAGTCCCCAACAAAGAAGGCCAAGGGCTGGTAGCACTACGGGATTCGGACAACGACGGCAAAGCAGATGTAGTGGAATATTTCGGAGACTATCCAGATACGGGAAACTATGGTACAGCCATGCGGATCTACAACGAGTATCTTTATTTCAGCACGGCCGGCGAAGTCTATCGGATGAAGATGGACATGGATGCGTTGGTCCCTACGGGAGAGGCCGAGTTGATCGTCAGGGATGATTACAAGAACGCTGAGCATGGGTACGAGCATATAGCCAAGCCGATCGCATTTGACAACGAAGGAAACCTTTATGTTCCCTTTGGTTCGCCGGGAGATGTTTGCCAGGAATTTAACCGACGTCCCGGAGCACCTGGCATGGATCCCTGTCCGCAGCTCGAATGGCACGGTGGCATTTGGCGCTTTGATGCAAACACGCTGAATCAAACGCAGCAAGAGCATGGATATCGCTACGCTACCGGCATCCGAAGTGTGGTGGCCATGGAGTGGAATCAGAAAGAAAATGCACTCTACGTAGTGCAACACGGCAGGGACAATATGAACCGCACCTGGCCGGATATGTATTCCCCTTGGGAAAGCGCCATTTTGCCTTCTGAGGAGTTTTTCCGCGTGGAGGAGGGAACAGATGGCGGATGGCCCTATTATTATTACGATCAGCTTCAGGGCAAAAAGCTCCTGAACCCGGAGTATGGGGGAGACAAGAAAATAGAAGCAGATCCCGCCAAAATCACCTACCCATTGCTGGGTTTTCCCGGACACTTTGCGCCGAATGACCTGCACTTCTACCGGGGCAACCAATTTCCCGACCGGTATAAAGAAGGAGCCTTTGTGGCTTTTCACGGTTCTACTATCCGGGGACCCTATCCGCAGGCTGGGTATTTCGTAGGCTTTGTTCCCTTTCAGGACGGCAAGCCTTCCGGTCCATGGGAGGTCTTTGCCGATGGCTTTGCCCAGTTGGACACTATCGTCAATACCGGTGATGCAGCAGCTCGCCCCATGGGACTCTCCATGGGACCCGACGGATCCCTGTATATCACCGAGAGTGTGCAGGGGAAGGTTTGGCGGGTAATGTACACCGGCAAAAAGGGAGATTTTGGTCAGGAAGCATTGGCCAAACTGGAAGAGCGCAAAAATACCCGTACGAACATCAAGGATCCGCACCCGGAAAAAGACAATCTAGAGGTAGGCCTGTTGGAAGCGGGTGCGGTGGCCTATAATTTGTACTGCGCCACCTGCCATCAGCGGGATGGCAAAGGAGACGGCACCCGATTTCCTCCCCTGGCAGAAACCGATTGGGTGACGGGTAACAAACGTAGGCTGATCGAAATCGTCCTCAATGGCATGGAGGGCCCGATCACCGTCAACGGTGTAAATTACAATCAGATCATGCCAGCTCATAACTTCCTTAGCAACGAAGAAATGGCCTCTGTGCTTACCTATATCCGCAAAAGCTTTGGCAACAATGCCAACAGCGTGTCTCCACTGGAGGTGCAGCGAGTCAGGGAGGAGTTAGCGGCCAATCAACCAAATTGAGGATCATAAACCCGAAAAGCAATGTTGATCACCCATCAAATAGGAGTATGGATCACGGCTTTCGTGACCCTACTGACCATGAATACACACACCATGACAGACGATTTGAAGTTGGAAAATACCTACCGCGTAAAGCCGCTCACAGGCCACATCACCATCGATGCGGACTGGGATAAGGCTGTTTGGGAAAACGTGGAGGCCGTAGAGCTCACGCATTACATGGGTGAAAAGCCCCTGTTCAGCCCGGTTACCCACGCCAAGTTACTCTATGACAAAGACCATATCTATGGGATTTTCAAGGTGCATGACCGGTATGTACAAAGCAAGGTAACTGAAATCAACGGAGCAGTCTCCACGGATTCCTGCGTGGAATTCTTCTTTTCACCCGACTCCGACAGCCCCCTGACCTATTTTAATTTGGAAATAAATGCCGGTGGGGTACCGCTGCTCCACTATGTCACACAGCCCCGAAAGACCTATCAGGTACTGGAAGCGGATCAGATCAAAAAGATAGCGATTGCCCACTCCATGCCTCCTGTGGTGGATCCAGAGATCGTGAAAGACACCGTGTGGACCATCGAGTACAAGGTGCCCCTAGCGATGCTTTCACATCATGGCAAGGTAACTACTCCCGCACCAGGTGTAGAGTGGAAGGCCAATTTCTACAAAACGGGCAGCCGAACCGGCAACCCACACTATTTTACCTGGAATGTGGTAGATAATCCGCGACCTGATTTTCATCTACCCCAGTATTTTGGTACCTTGATCTTTGAATAACAACCTTTCATTTATAAACACAATACACTATGAAACTAACCGTGCTGACCACTATCGCCTTTTTGTTTTTGGGTACTGCCTCGATGCTTTATGCGCAGGGAACCTATGATCCGGAAAAGAAACTTGCCGACATGGGAATAACCTTGGTACCGAAAGGACCTGGAGCCAGCAACATCGTGCCGGCCGTCCGTAGCGGTAACTTGGTATTCCTCTCCGGCCACGGCCCTATGCAGGCGGATGGCACCAATATGACCGGAAAACTTGGTGCGGACCTGACCGTGGCACAAGGTAGGGAAGCGGCGCGCCTCACCGGCATACAGCTGCTCAACGCCCTGAAATACGAGATCGGAGACCTGAAGAAAGTGAAGCGCATCGTCAAGGTACTGGGCATGGTAAACAGCACCCCGGACTTTGTGGAATCCCCTGCGGTAATCCACGGATTCACAGACTTTATGGTGGAAGTATTCGGACCAGAAAGAGGCAAGCATGCGCGCTCAGCCGTGGGCATGGTATCCCTGCCCGGTGGCATCGCCGTCGAAATTGAAATGATTGTGGAGATAGAGGATTAAACCTCCCTTCCTTATAGGCACCGGACCACCGGGCCAAAAATGACCCCAGAACATGTTATCAAGAAGAAAATTACTGAAAAGGCTGTCTGCCCTCCCACTCGTGGGGGGCATGATCGGCACGGGCTTGCCCTTGCAGTCTGCAATGGGAACAACCCTGGAAGAAGCCCCCAAAAGGGACGTGATGAAGGAGCTGGGCATTCGCACATTTGTGAATGCGGCGGGTACTTACACGGCTATGACCGCCTCCCTGATGCCCAAGGAAGTGATGGAAACCATCCAACTCACCGGTACGCAATTCGCCATGCTGGATGAGGTGCAGGACAAGGTGGGCGCTAAGATCGCCGAGCTGTGCCATGCCGAAGCGGCCACCGTAACGGCCGGCTGCTGGTCCGCCATGGTATTGGGCCTTGCTGGGGTGCTTACCGGCACCGACCGCAAGAAGATCGCCCAGCTTCCCAACCTTCAGGGAATGAAAAACGAGGTGATCGTGCAGAAAAGCCATAACGTGGGCTACGTGCACGCCCTGACCAATACCGGTGTCACCATGGTTCCCGTGGAAACGGTGGAGGAACTGGAAGCGGCGATCAACGACCGCACCGCTATGATGTGGTTTCTAAACTATCAGGCGCCGGATGGCAAGATTCAGCACGAAGAGTTCGTAGCCTTGGGCAAAAAGCACGGTATCCCTACCATGATCGATATGGCTGCCGATGTGCCGCCTGTAGAAAACCTGTGGAAATACAACGACATGGGCTTTGACCTGGTTTGTGTATCGGGAGGAAAGGCCATGAGGGGTCCTCAGAGTGCCGGTATCCTGATGGGTCGCAAGGACCTGATCGAAGCTGCCCGTCTCAGTGCTCCTCCCCGTGGCGGTACCATCGGCCGGGGCATGAAGGTAAACAAAGAAGAGATATTGGGCATGTACGTGGCGTTGGAAAAATACATCAACACCGACCACGCGAAGGAATGGAAATCTTGGGAAGACAAGGTATTCCTGATAGCAGAAGCGGTGAAGAAGGTAGGAAATATCACCACCGATGTCACTGTACCTCCCATCGCTAACCATACCCCTTACCTGGAGATCGCTTGGGATCCCAATTATATCCGGATTACCAGACCTGAGCTACAGGAAAAACTGCGTTCGGGGAATCCCTCTATCGAAGTAATCGGAGGCAAAGAGCATGCAATCAGTCTCACCGTGTTTATGCTGAGGCCGGGAGAAGAAAAGGTGGTCGCCAAGCGCCTATCCGAGGTACTCTCAGCGGCCAAAGTTTAGTGAACCATACCCACACATTTACATTATGATGAAGAAACATAGACTTATAGTAGCTCTGATGGCATTTTTTGCCATGGGAGCGTTGCACGCACAAGATTACGATATCGTCATCAAAGGCGGTCACGTAATCGATGCCAAGAGCGGCACGGATGGATTGCGGGACGTTGCGATCAAAGATGGTAAGGTAGCACGCATCGCGGCTTCCATCCCCGGGGACGGCGCCAAGCAGGTGGTCAATGCCAAAGGCATGCTCGTGGTACCTGGGCTGATCGATATCCACGGCCATAATTTCGCGGGAACCCGTGAAAACAGCTACTTAAGTGACGGCCTCACTGCGGTGGATCCGGACGGGTACACTTTCCGCGTTGGGGTGACCACCATCGTGGACTGTGGAGGTCCCGGCTGGAAAAACATCCACATCTTCAAGCAGAACATCATAGATCCTTCCCGTACCCGTGTGCTCGCCTTTATGAACATTGTGGGTGAGGGGATGCGTGGCGGTGCCTGGGAGCAGGATACCACCGACATGGACGCCGAAATCACCGCGCAGGCAGCACTGAAGTACAAAGACCACGTAGTAGGTTTCAAAGTGGCGCACTACGCACGTAGAGACTGGATTCCCATAGACCGTGCCGTGCAGGCAGGCAACATTGCCGACATGCCGGTGATCATCGACTTTGGGGGTTCTATGGCTTTTGCACCCTTGCGACTTCGGGAGCTCTTTTTCGAGCGACTGCGTCCGGGAGATATCTATACCCATACCTTTGCAGAGCTGGGAGGAGCGAGGGAGCCCATCGTAGAGTACGAAACCCGGAAGTTTAAGCCTTTTGTGCGTGAAGCACAGGAGCGCGGGATCGTCTTTGACGTAGGGTATGGTGGAGCCAGCTTTGACTTCCGTCAGGCTATTCCTGCGTTGGAAGCAGGCTTCCTGCCCAATACCATCAGTACTGACCTGCACAAGGGAAGTATGAACGCCGCCATGAAGGATATCTTGAATATCATGTCCAAGTTTCTCGCCATGGGAGTGGATCTGGATAAGGTGATCGAGATGAGCACTTGGGCTCCCGCGCAGGTGATCAACCGCGAAATGCTGGGAAATCTAAGTGAGGGGGGTATTGCGGATGTAGCCATCCTACAACTTCGTGAGGGTGACTTCGGCTTCTGGGACCGTAATGGCTACAAGATCGATGGCGACAAGCGCTTTGAGTGCCAGATGACCATCCGCGACGGCCGCATCGTGTATGACCTCAACGGGATTGCGGATCCAGTTGTCGTGACCCGGCGATAGGGAGCAATAGAACGGCGTAATCCAATACCCTCCAAATCGGACAGTTTTTCGGTTTGGAGGGTATTTTTTTCGGTTGAAGGTTTTTTAATCTGTCCCTTTTCAGGAACTTTGGAAAACGCACTGAATGGCATGTCTATGGAAAAGCAGCAAAACTGTCCGATTTGTAAGCAGGAAGTAGCCTATTACTCCAGGTATCCCAAGTACCTCTGCAAGGCTTGCAGTGACCTGACGACCGATGCCGAGGGCCGTCCCGTTGCCTTTTACAACACCACTGTATTTGGTCAGGGCTGTCAGGGTGAGTACCGCGATACGGGGGAACCCTACGAGGGAGATATCTGCTACGTCCAAGGAGTCACCTGCAAGGCCGAAGAACATCGTTTTGGTGGCATTGTGGTGCAGGCGGTGTGAGGGGTTTCAAATAGCGCGGAGACCAAAAAATATGATAAGGTGTATTAGCTCTGATTTTGAGAAATACGATCTCATTCTAACATTCTATGAAACATGAGTTTGAAAACTGGCTAAGAGCAAACAAAGGATACATTACACAGCCGCTTAAGTATTCGAATACGTTAAAGACTATTTCAAATCATCTCAAGAAAAAAGATGCTCTCGATATAGATGTTTATTCCGTTACGAGTTTTGATGAGCTTTTGAAGTTAAAGGAACTGTACTTTAGCTATGATGAGTTCTTTCAAAAAAATAAGCGGGGCAATAATATGTACAGCCGTTCTTTAGATCTTTATCTAGAGTTTCTTGAGTCATTTTCCGGTAATCCACAAAAACCGGTTGATCCTGAGATTAAGGATATTATCGCGGACCTAACTCTCACTTCACTAGAAAAGGAGAGTATTATTCTAAGTCGACGAGGGCAAGGTCTATATCGAAAAAATGTATTGAAGGTCTGGGGAAAATGTTCCATCTCAGGTTATCCGGACTCTAGACTGTTGATCGCCTCACATATTAAACCTTGGAAAAGATGTACTAGTGCAGAAAAAATAGATAGATACAACGGGCTCCTACTGCTTCCCACGTATGATAAGCTCTTTGACCTTGGTTATATTGGGTTTGAAGGCGATGGAAGAATCCGGATATCCAATCAGGTTTCTGATCCTTCTTTACTTCAACTTAATAGTAACATAAAGTTAAAGGTTCAAAAGGATCACGTAAAGTACCTAGAGTTTCATTTATCTCACGTCTTCAAGATATAAGATGGTAATGATATTGGCCATAGCTTGACTAAATGTTCCCTAGCATCAATTCTGAAGTTTCGTTTATTAATGGGGGAAATTTTTGGTTCGAATTTTGAACAAATAAAAGACTTAGAATTGTCTTATTTTTCGGATTTCTGTCTTTATTATAATAAAAATCCCTATTTCATATAGTGCTGAAATTCCTTCTTTACCTCAAAATCCCAAAATCGTAGCACGGTCCAGCCTTTAGATTGGAAAGAGAGGTTGATTTTGTGGTCGCATTGCCTGTTCCACTGGATCTTGGGGATCAAAATGTCACTGTTGGATTTGATGGTGGACGCAAAACCCTAATATGTCCATTTTTTTTAATAAAATGGACATATATCCGTTTATGTCCACGAAGTTTACGTATATTGCAGATATGTCCAGAAAATGCATCTTTTCTGGACATATTCAAGCATGGTTTACGACAGATCAAAACCTTTTAACAGCCTCCCACTTCTACCCCCTACAGGGATAGAAGAAGATGTCGATATCCTGAAAAAACTCGTTAGTTCCTCCAGAGCACTGGCTTCCGTAGATGGCAATGTCCAAAGGCTACCAAACCCATCCATGCTTGTCAATACCATATCCCTCCAAGAGGCAAAGGCGTCCTCCGAGATTGAGAATATCTTTACTACTGAGGATGAGCTTTACAAAGCTGTTTCCGATACAATCCAAGAAAGGCAAGCCAGCCCTTCCACTAAGGAGGTGTTGCGATACAGGGAATCACTTTGGGAAGGATATCGACGGATTCAAGAAAAAGGAACAATTGATCTGGATGGAATCGTTGCGATTTTCAGAAAGATCAAAAATACCTCAGGAGGAATACGCCCTCCACATTCATTGACAGTAATCAGACGAGGGCAAAGCGAATTTAGGGCAGGAGAAATAATCTATACGCCACCAAGAGGTCCAGGTATCGTGGAACATTTAATGGGGAACCTTCTGGACTATTTGAATGACAACGTAGATCCGAATACTGACCCATTGCTAAAAATGTGTATCTCACATTATCAGTTTGAGGCTATTCACCCTTTTCCTGATGGGAATGGGCGTTCTGGACGGGTCTTGAACTTGTTGTATTTAGTCAACAAAGGACTACTCAATCATCCGATCCTATATCTTTCCAAATATATCATTGTCCATAAGGACGATTATTACCACCACCTTGCTGGGGTTACCCAAGCTGGTAAGTGGAAACCGTGGATCCTTTACATGCTGGATGCTGTGGAACAAACAGCCCAACTTACTAATCAGCTAATTACAAACATATTGGAACAAATGGAATCCACACTTGAGCATGGAAGGGAAACAATCAAATGGTACACGAAAGAAGTTAATGAATTATTGTTCAGCCAACCCTACCTGAAACCAAAGCTGGTGGGTGACCGTCTGAAAATAGCCTCCAGAACAACTTTGAATAAATACTTCAATGAATTACAAGCAGCAGGTATGTTGGCTCAAATCAAAGACGGTAGGGAGGTGTACTATGTCAATAGGGACTTGGTTAAAATTTTAGAAGGATAGGATCCATCCAAAATTCACCCAATCAATATGTCCACCACCCGCTTATACTTGATCAGGCTGATGTCGGGTTTGCCGGGGAGTTTTCGGCTGTTGCTTCGGAATCGGATGCCCGCATGCCATAGCGCCCTGCGGAGCCGTATCTCCGGCTGGGTATTCTTCCCCTTGATCTTGGACATGGTGCTGGAGCGCTGAGGTGTGGTATAAAAGCCCTCCTCCTCGCAAAAGCGGGGCACGGAGATCTTTGGTTCTGGGTAAGGCTTAGGAGGCGGGACCACGGCAATCGGGGATTTCTCTGCGTAAAAATCGCAAAAAGAATCCACATTACACTGGCTTGGGGTAAAGGGTTTGGACTCGGAAGCTGTAGTTAGGGCATTTGCTTTTCTCCTACTGGAAAGTGTCTATTATTTTTTATACAGAAGGGAACCATACCGTAGGAAAATCAAAAATTAATCGTACTTTTCGTGCTATTCTTTCTAAAGCGTCAAATAAGCTTTTTTATGGCGTGGATGGGGCATTGCTATTTTTAAGAAGATCTGACCGGTTTTCGACGGTAGGCTTCCGACAAGTAGATTCTCCTACCTGCTTTTCGAAAGCATTTAACGGGGTCTTTTTGGGATTAAAGCTTCTCATTTATTTATGAAAACATTTCGCCATGCCTTTTTGGGCGTTTGCTGCTGGGTACTTATCGTTTTTGCGGCGGTAGGCCAAGAGGCTGCTTCAGACTATATCGAGACACTGTCGGGCAGCAAAGTCCTGGGTACGATCGTTCGATCCTTTGATATCAACCAAGCGACCTCCATCACCTTTTTGGACAGACAGGGGAATTCCCAAACGCTCTTCCCCAATGACGTAAAAGGATTTGGCCTCTCCAATGGCCGAAAGTTTGAAAGCCGGCCTGTTCCGGGTCGGGAGGAAAGGGGGCCGGTATTTTTTCAGGTGATCTTGCGTGGAAAGGTTAGTCTATTGAGTTACAATGGGAGGTTCTTTGCCGAAAATGAAAAGGAGTTTTTAGAGCTACCCAATGCCATGGTAACCCGGGAGATTCGCGGTAGTGTGGTCATGTCCCGGCGAAAGCAGTATACCGGTGTGCTGAATTACATGCTGTACGGTCCCTGTGGGGTGCAGCTTCAGGAGCGCATCGCGAAGACAAGCTACTCGGAAAGCGGATTCATCAAGCTTATTATGATGTATCACCAATGTGAACAGCTACCCTACGAGCTTTTTGTAGAGCAGGTGCCCGTGTTTCGGGCCTCAGTGGTAGGAACGGTCGGGATTTCTTGGATGGAGTCGCTAATGGAAAGCTCCTCGGATAGATTGCTGCACCGCTTTGATGCGAAGCATCAACCCTTTTTTGCCTTGGGCCTTAAATTGGATCAATGGCGTAGAATGCCGCGAATGGCAGTGGATTTGGGCATAGGGTATAGCAGTGGGACGAATGCCGTCCACCTGGAACTCGACCGGCAAAATCATCGCCTCACGGCTACCCAAGAATACGAATTTCGAAGCATCTTGGTCCCGGTATTTTTTGATTATATGCTTTTCCGATCGCGTACCAACGAGTATTATGTGGGCATGGGCGCTGTAGTAAGAACGCATCACTTGACCAATACCCTTCACATCATTGACTACCGCACGACCTTTGAACCGATCAAAACGGAGCTGTATGAAGCTCCGGTGTATGGACGTGAACTCATTCAGTTTTCGCCAAGCATGAAAGTAGGCGGACACCTTTTTTACCGGGAACGCTGGGGTATTGTCACTGAGGTACAGGTAGAGTACGGGACAAACGGCTATACCCTAAGTCTGGATAACCGACAGGCCACTTACAAACAGTTTATTGGTTCATTCATGGTAGGTTTTAGACTATGAGACAGAAGCTTTTTGTATTCGCCTTGCTGATCGCCTCCATGATCAGTGCCTGTGAACAGGCAGAGCTAGCACCACGTACCAATCCCCGTTTTAGCATGGCCTATGTGCAGGAACTAGACGCTACCGGTGCTCAGTTTGCCTCCAATATATACGACTTTGGCAGCGAGGAAATCCTTGAGTATGGCTTCCTTTACAGTACGCAACAGGTACCCCGCCCTGCAAATTCCGAGGTGATCCGTCAGAGCGGAAAGCCGGATAAATCCTTTTCGCTCAAGGCTGTCCATTCGATGGCCAAAGGCAGGACCTATTTCGTGGTGGCTTTTTTACGCACTGCGGTGGGCGAAGTATATTCAGAGCCTCAGACCTTTGTCAGTCAGGGAGCGGAAGGCTTTTTATTTGACCGGCTGGAGTTTGCCTCGCCTGTCTATTTTGGGGATACCGTCACCGTCCACGCGAGCAAGTTGAGCAACAACCTGACAAACTATAAGGTTGCTTTTCAAGACAAAGAGGCTAGGGTGATCGATCTTCAAGCAGGTTCCTTCAGGTTTATCATTCCGTATTTTGAGAATTTCGATGTATGGGGCTTAGATCCGGATCATTTTGCACTGTCCATGGAGGTAGTGGATAAAAAAATGGAGATGAGTGTTTTCATGCCCTTTCAGGAGCCGCTTTTTGATCAGATGGCTATACAGCGCATCGACTACGGAGGAGCTGTGGAAATCAGAGGCAAGTACCTGAAGGACGCGAACCTAGTCATTGCCAGCTACGGACAACCGGTCGAATACCTGTACAACAGCAACGTCATGGTAGACGTTGTCGGGGAGGAAAGGCTGGTATTTAGACCCTATCCTCAAGATGCGACTGCAACCAATTACGTAGCCCTGAAAATCCGTGGGAAGGAATACCATTTGGGTGCCGAGGTATTTGCATACAATCCAACCGAGATAGATCTGGGACAGACGTTTGTTGTCGATTTTGGAGATTATGTGACGATCACGGGCACCAATTTTAACGTGGAGGGGCCATACATCCACTATGGGGTGCTGAATGGGGTAAAGGTCGAGATCGACCGCAGCGCTTCCGATAGCAAAACACTCACCTTTCCGGCAGGGCAGATGGAATTTGAGTTTCAACGGGTAAATGAGTTCCGCATTCAGACCTTTGATCAGGTTTCCCAACATGCCTTTACGTTTGAATTTACCAATCCGGACATTCCTTATTTCCGAAATACCTATCGGGTGCCAAGGCTTGCGGACTACCTGCCCTATGGAAATATGGTGGGTTACGAAGGGAAAGGCTTTGCACTGGGAAACCGGGAGATCTTTGAATTCGATGTAGCGACCCAAACCGTCAGCACGGTACGCGCCCTACAGATTGGTGCGAACAAGCTGGAGTTTACCTTCGGCGTGGCGGATGGGGAAAACTGGTACATAGGCGGTGGACATACCAATAATCCAAACCCGATTAACCGGTCATTTTTTGTCTTTAACCTGAGGACAAATGAAATCCGCAGGCTTCCGGATCTGCCTTTGGATCAGTGGCGCCCCATGCTGGTACATGCTGTAAACGGGCAGGTGTATGTTGAGGGTGGCTTTGACATTGAAACGCGGGTGGATCACCGGCTTCGGTACAAGTTTGACATTCGATCGGAAACCTGGACCCGCCTGCCCGACAAAACGGAAACAAGGGTATATACTGGCAGAACCATCGCCTTCTCCTACAATGGAAGACACCTGGCGATCGGTGAACCCGTTGGTACGGGAGATGAGGGAACAGGCCTTTTTGAATTTGATATAAACACCGAAACCTGGACGTTGATCAAGCGGTTGGATGAGCTCTACGGGATGGGGTTAAAGTCCGATGACGTCTATGTAGTTGGAAACAAAGCCTATCTCCTAGGCACGCTGATGTATGAACTCAACTTGGAAACGCTCCATCTACGGCAGGTGACCAATTTGATTCACCCCCAGTACTTAACCTGTGAGGTCTATCGGACGCTATCCTTTATGTCTGAGGGTAAAATCTACGTGTGGGACTGTTTCGAAAGGGTCTGGGAGATCGACTTGCAGCGCCTCGCGTTTGATTAACGAATTTACGCCCTAGCCGAAAAGGTTCGGTCTAAGGACCAGGCGCCTCCTCCTCGGATAATTAGGAAGATGCTTCCCAGCAGCATGCTCCAGTCGGTGCGACTGCCATGCATCATTTCCCAAAAGCCCTGATCCTGCAAAACTGCGGACTTGGTAGTAGCAATGGCTACCAACATAATTACCAAGGTGGGCACGGCGGCCAATCGGGTGAAGAGGCCCAGTAAAATCAATATGCCCGAAATGATCTCAAAGGCGCCCACAAAGCTCCCCAAAAACTCCGGATTGGGCAATCCGATCTTGGCAAAACGGCCGGCACCGCGCACTGCGGGAAACAGGAACTTTTGGATGCCTTCAGATAGAAACACGGCCCCCACCATCAGGCGAATCAACAGGGTGGTTGGAGACGCGTCTGTACGTAGAATGGATGAAATCATGGTGTAATGGGTAAGATTGAGTGAATAGTTGACTCCAAGTTACGAAAAATCAACAAACTGCATAGTAACCTGTCAGCGTTTCGGATTTTCCCGGGGTTTTACCCGTTGGATAAAGTCCTTGATGGGAGTGGGTTCGTTTTTGCGTTGTTTTTTTCGTTTGGCTCTGGCCTTTTGGCGTTTGCGTTTATTCTGTTCGGAGCCTTTGACCAGCACGGAACGCACCGAGACACCAACTTGTCCCTGATACCAAGGATCTCGGCCTGTTACGTTGATATTTGGCTTGTAGTCTAGGGAAACTGTCAGGCGCAGCAGCGTCATTTCCACCCCGGCCACCGCATCGATCCCAAAGGTGGGGTTTCCATATGTCTGTATGATTTGCATGGTCTCAGGGATTTTCTCCCGGCTTTCTTCCACCCCCATGGACAGGCCGCCCCCATAATAGTAATTGAACCGCTTCGATATAAGTGGCCGATGCCGGGCCAGCAGCAGGTGGGCGCTGGTATTGGCGCTGAAGTCTGACTGGAGAATGCCCTCTGCGGTAAGGCCTTTGGCAAGACGGTGTTTGGCGGTGAGGCCTACGGTTCGGTAGTGGTTGCTATTGCCCAGGCGGATGCCCGCTGCGGTACCATAACTTTGGGCCTGTGCCCATCCCCCTGAACCAAGTACCAGGCAGAATAGGAGGTAATTTCTTATTGTATGTGTCAGCATGCTGTCATTCAGGTATCCCCTGAGATACGAAAAACCGTACCAAAAGATTTCCTCATCCGGCCAAGAGGCCCTTTGCAGGGATATTTGGCCCAAAAGCAACTAATTTGTTTTAATAGGCGTTAATTTTTTAACTTTAATAAACCAAATAAACCAAAACGACATGAAATACCTCGTGGCACTACTGTTCGGATTGTTCGCTTTTTCGCTGAATGCCCAAACCATCGAAGGGGCTTGGAAGCTCACCCATCAAAACGGAAAGCCGGTTACCAACCAAGAGTTTATTAAGATCTACCAAGATGGCTATTTCGCCTATGGAGCCAAAGAGACCGGAACGAATAAGTTTTTGCAGGCCGGTGGGGGCTTGTTTACGATGGAGGGCAGCGACTATGCGGAGCACCTGGATTTCTACACTGCTGATCCAGACCAAGTCGGAACCAAAAATCAATATAAGATCGACTTTGCCGACAACAAATTGGTGATCTCCGGTAAAGTGAAAGGCAAAGATCTGATAGAGATCTGGGAAAAAGTGGGCAGCCGAGAGGATGACCTGACCCAAAACTGGGTGATTACTGGCAGAAAGGTAGATGGAGAGACCCGTTCCATGACTCCGGGAGCCCGTAGGACGGTTAAGATCCTATCGGGCGGACGCTTTCAATGGATTGCTTTCAATTCCGAAACCAAGGAATTCAGCGGAACCGGTGGTGGAACGTATGAAGCCAAAGACGGCAAATATACCGAGCAAATCACCTTTTTCTCCCGAGACGACAGCCGTGTGGGCGCATCCCTAAGCTTTGACTATGAGGTAAAGGACAATCAATGGCACCACAGTGGACTTAGCTCTACCGGCAATCCCATCTACGAGATTTGGTCTTCGTACCGAGAGGCGTACTTGAACAAAAAATAGGCAAGTCGACATCCGAATGTTGGCTGTTTTCCCGTAATTTCGGCGAAAAATAAGATTGGTCATGATTGCAGAAAAAGATAAAGTGGTTTCCATCACCTACGAATTGCACGTAGACGACGGAGAAAACGGCAAGGAGTTTTTTGAGCGAATAGATGAAACGCAACCCTTTGCTTTTCTATTTGGAGCGCATAATATCCTTCCCAAGATGGAAGAAGCCATTGCCGGCAAGTCGGTAGGAGATACTTTTGAAGTGGAGATCGATTTCGAAAACGGCTACGGCGATTACGACGAAAGCCGCAAAGTCATTGTGCCCAAGTCGGCGTTTAAAGAAAACGGTCAGAAGCAGCGGCACCTGATGAAGGTGGGCAATGTGGTTTCCATGCAGGATGACCAAGGCAACCCCCTGCGAGGAGAGATCCTGCGGATCGATTACCGGGGTGTGTTGATGGATTTTAACCCGCCGCTAGCAGGCTTAGATCTGTATTTTAAGGGCAAGGTGGTGGCCATTCGCGAAGCCGATGCCTCTGAGCTCGAACACGGCCATGCCCACGAACCCGGTGGCCACGCCCACTAAAGTCGATACGGCCCCCAACCAAATTGGTATTGAACGAAAAGACCCCAAGAGCCAACCAACTGGTTTTTCTTGGGGTCTTTTCGTTACTGTTGGCGTAGCCTTGCGCCACCTTCCCACACATTTTATCCTTGTTTCACCGCATGGTCCACCGCACGGGCTGCCAGTGCCATGTAAGTCAACGAAGGGTTTTGGGTGCTGGTGGAGGTCATACAGGCTCCGTCTGTGACGTACACATTTTGACAAGCATGGAGTTGGTTCCATTTGTTGAGCAGGGAGGTTTTCGGGTCATGGCCCATGCGCACCCCGCCCATCTCATGAATATCCAGGCCCGGTGCCCGTTTGTCGTCGCGCGTACGGATATTTTTGAATCCTGCTGCATCAAACATCTCGGAAACCTGCTCGATGTAATCCTTGATCATGGCTTCATCGTTCTGATCGTAGTCCACCGAAACCCGCAGCAGGGGCATGCCCCAAGCGTCCTTTTCATGGGGATCCAACGCCACGTAGCTGGCTTCTTTCGGGATGGTTTCGCCCATCATGTGGGAGCCTACGCGCCAAGGTCCCCACTGTGGGTTTAGGAGGCTGTTTTCCAAATTTTCACCCACATCGGAGTGATCCGTGAGAATGGCCCTGTTTCCACTAAATCCGGCCGCGTATCCGCGCAGGAAGTCGGTTTCCTGCCGCAGCACATTGCGGAATCTGGGAATGTATCCCCCGTTGGGGCGCTTTCCTTGGGTGGTATATTCCTGCAACCCCTCGTACTCGGCAGAAACGCCCGCCCGGTAGTTGTGGAAGGCCACGTATTTACCCAGCAAACCGTTGTCGTTGCCCAGTCCGTTTGGAAATCGGCTAGAGGTAGAATTGAGCAATACCAGGTTGGTGTTTAGGGCACTGGCATTGAGGAAGATTAGATCGGCATAGTATTCGGTAGTCTCTTTGGTGAGCGCGTCAATGACCAAGACACCCTTGGCACGGCCTTTGGTCTCGTCGTAGAGGATGGAGTGAACCACGGCGTTGTTTTGCATGGTAAGGTTGCCGGTTTTCATGGCCCAGGGCAGGGTAGCGGAGTTACTGCTGAAGTATCCTCCGAATGGACAGCCACGCTGACACAATACCCTGTGTTGGCACAGCGCTCGGCCCTGCTTGGCGTAATACTCGGCATTCCCGGTAATGTGGGCGCATCTTCCGATAATGATGTCTCTGCCGGGATAGTTTTCCGCTACAAAACCCTTGAAGTACTGCTCTACCGCAGATAATTCCATGGCTGGCAAAAACTCCCCATCGGGAAGATTCGGGAGACCGTCCCGGTTGCCGGAAACACCCACAAACTTCTCTACGTGGCTATACCAGGGCGCGAGATCCTGGTAGCGGATGGGCCAATCCACGGCAAATCCATCACGTGCCGGCCCTTCAAAGTCAAAGTCGCTCCATCGCTGCACCTGCCGGGCCCAAAGCAGGGATTTCCCTCCGGTCTGATAGCCGCGAATCCAATCGAAGGGCTTGTCCTGCACGTAGGGATGCTCGGTATCCTTCACAAAAAAGTGCTGCGCATCTTCCCGAAAGGCATAGCAACGGCTGACGACGGGGTTTTCTTTCTGTATATCTGCCGGGATGGTCCCCCGGTGTTCAAATTCCCAGGGTTTCAGGTTGGTGGTGGGATAGTCCTTCAGGTGGTCTACCGCTCTTCCGCGTTCTAGTACCAGGGTCTTGAGTCCTTTTTCGGTAAGTTCTTTGGCCGCCCAGCCACCACTCATGCCAGAACCTATGACGATGGCATCAAAGGTATTCTCTTTTGCGTGTTGTATATTTAAATTAGCCATTTGTATTGATTCGTTCGATTTCGGAAACTGGTACACTGCCTCTGTATCCCCCGGGGATCATGGTATAGGGCATTATTTCGGTCATGTAGTAGGCTGAGGTGAGGAAACCCTGCAACGCAAACCGTTTGGTGGTGGACAGAAAGTCTTTAACCTTGGCCGCTTGTCCATCTTCTTTGGCCATCAGCTGCCGGTAGGTAGCTGCAGCCTCCATCGCCTCCATCATCCCCAAGGTCTTTCCGAAGGTTTTTTTGGTATAGGCATCCATTGCTTTCAGCCCTGCTACAAAGCTGCTTTGTTCCTCTTTGGAGAGGCAGTCGTTGGCCATGATCAGTACAAAATCCGGTACGTCTACCTCGTCTCCTTTTTTCAGCTTTATGCCGGGGAATATGGTGTTGACCACGTCGGTGAGTGTGGCTTTGTCAGACGCGGTGATCTGTAGCTTCTTGTAAGCTACTAATGCAGACTCTTGGCTAAAATCACAAGAGGGAATCAGCACGGCACCCCCGGTGAGTAGGGCTAATTGTTTTAGGGCTAACCTTCTGTCCATTGGATAAATTCTTCGAAATGTTGATTGGACAAGTTAGCTTTTTTTGATAAATCCCCGAAGCTTTTTTTGATCGGTACCCTCATACACACATTATTCGGCTAAATTTGCCAAGGTGGAAGCCGGTTTAGATTTTGGTCACTGGAATAGCCTTTGCTAGTCCTGACGTTGCCAACCAAAGGACTGGTAAACGAAATGAAATGCCACTCGTTTGACGGTTATGAAGCCTATTGACGGGTGGAATCCATGATAAAGCTATTATACGTATATGAAAAAATATTTACTTTCGATTATTCTCTTGTATCCGTTGCTACTACAAGCGCAGACCACCGTTCAGTTGGTCGATAGGAAGAGCGGTGACCCCATTCCCTATGTATTTGCGAAGATGAACAATCAACGCAATTTTGTGTCGGATGAACAGGGTAGGATCGAGGTGATGCTCACCCAACCGGATGAGATGGTTCTCACCCATGTGGCATTCCAGACAACTACCGTACAGGTACCCAGCAGTGGGGAGTTGACGGTCCGGTTGGAACGAAGCGACAATACCCTGTCGGAAGTGGTGGTGTCCTCTTTTGAGAGCGAGAGGCCGCTTCTGACACAGGCTGCAGCCATTGTGCGGGTGACCGAGAGCGAGCTTTCCCGATTTAACGAGACCTCGGTCGTCCATGCCTTTAATACCAAGCCCGGGGTTCGGGTGGAGGAGCGTGCGCCTGCTTCTTATCGCATCTCCATCCGGGGCAGTTCCCTACGTTCTCCATTCGGTGTGAGAAACATCAAAGTGTATTGGAACGATATCCCCTTTACGGGGGCCGACGGCACCACGCCACTCAACATCCTGGATCTTTCCAACATCGAAAATACAGAGATTATCAAAGGCCCCGCGGGAAGCATTTACGGTGCAGGGAACGGAGGAGTCATCAGCTTTAGCAGCAAGCAGCAAATAGACGAAAACCGGATCAGTGCGGACTTTTCGGCCGGTGACTTTGGGCTGGTAAGGTATAGGTTAGGCGTGCAGCAGCAATTAGAGAATGGAGGCATCAGTGTCTCTTATGCCAAGCAAAAGGCCGACGGCTACCGCGACCACACGGCCATGGACCGAGAAGTATTTCAGATGGCGGGCACCTTCCGTCCCTCCGAAAAACAACGCATCAACACCCAGGTGCTTTACTCCGATCTGTTTTACCAACTACCTGGCGCCCTCACAGAGGCGCAGCGTGCTGAAAATCCCCGGCAAGCCCGACCGGGATCCGCAGCGCAAAATGCATCAATCGCCCAAAAATCCCTATACGGTACACTCGGACACGAGTACCTCTTTAGCCCACAGACCTCTAACAAGACTTCCTTTTACATCAATACCACGGATTTTGAGAACCCCTTCAACCTAGACTATAAAAAGGAAACGCAGTTTAGCTACGGGGGCCGCACCAGCTTTACGCACAACGGAAGCCTAGGAAACATTCCCATTAGGCTGATTGGTGGAGGGGAATACCAGTTTGCTAAAACCGCCGCCCAAAACTACGGCAACCGAAACGGCTTGGCAGACACCATCCGTTTCAGCGACGACCTAATCACTAGTACGGCATTTCTTTTCCAACAGCTGGAGGCAGAACTGACCGACCGGCTATTGCTTACGTTGGGACTGAGTGAAAATTTTTCAAATTTTAACATATCACGAAATATCGATGCTGTGAGGCGTGTCCCATCTTCGGCGCAGCGACGCTTTGACCCCGTGATAGTGCCCCGAATAGCTCTTTCTGCCCGACTAAGTGAGACTTCGGCCATCCACGGCAGCATCTCCTCAGGCTTTTCTCCGCCCACCATCGACGAGGTACGTACGAATGAAGGCAGTATCAATCTTGACCTGGAAGCGGAAAAGGGCATAAACTACGAGATGGGGTACCGCTCCAGTTATGCCAATGGTCTGGTCAACCTGGATGTCACAGCCTTCTATTTCCGCCTGGATGAGACCATCACCACCTTTACCAACGAGCAGGGTGTGGTGCTCTTCCGAAACGCCGGTGCTACGGACCAAAAAGGGATTGAGGCACAGGTAGATTATGCGCTGATACGCAATCAGATGGCTTTCGTGCAGGAATTGAAGCTTACGCATGCCTATACCGGTCATTATTTTACCTTCAGTAATTTTGTGTCGGGAGGCAACGATTTCAGCGGGAATAGCCTTACGGGCGTATCTCCGCACACCCTGATCAACAAGGTAGATCTTCGGACCCGTATAGGTATCTATGCCAACCTGACCCATCAGTACGTGGATGATATCCCACTCAATGACGCCAACACCGTTTATCAAGAGGCTTACCATTTGGTAAATGCCCGCATAGGCTGGAGAAGTAACCTTGGCGCTAGGTGGGACTTGGAGGTCTTTGCCGGGGCAGAGAATCTCCTAAACGAGTCCTATAGCTTGGGCAACGACCTAAATGCCTTTGGAGGAAGGTTTTACCAGCCTGCAGCTACCCGTAATTACTACGGTGGTGTCAAGATAGGCATGAAGTATTGAGTCCTTAGGGAACAAATTGAGTGCAAAAAATCATTTCTATCTCTAAAGAGCTTGAACGTATGATGAACAGACCCGTATTCAATGTGGAGGAGGTAAACAAAGTGATCCGTAATCGAAGGTCCATGTTTATTGCCCAATTTAAGGAAAACGATCCGGTAGACGACAGCCTGATCGAAGAGATTCTGGAAAATGCCAACTGGGCACCCACCCACAAGCTGACTGAACCCTGGCGTTTTGTGGTGTTCAGCGGAGAAGGGCTTCAAAAGTTTGCGGATTTTCAGGCGGACCTCTACCGGCAACGGAGTGAGAAGAGCGGAAGCTTCATCGAGGCTACCTATCAGAAGTTAAAGGAAAACCCACTAAAAGCTTCTCATATTATTGCCATTATCATGAAACGGGATCTGAAAGCCAACCTTCCCGAGATGGAGGAAGTAGCTGCAGTGGCGATGGCCGTGCAAAACATGTACCTGACAGCCACCGCCCACGGGCTCGCAGCCTACTGGGGTACAGGAGGTCCCACCTTTTGGCCAGAGGCCAGAGAACACTTTGGCTTAGAGGGCGAGGACAAATTGATGGGCTTTTTTTACGTCGCTAAGCCGGCCACCGACCGCTGGCCTCAAGGAAAAAGAAATCCGATAGCAGATAAAGTATCTTGGGTAAAGTAATAAAAAAGGAGGTCGAAAGACCTCCTTTTTTATTTCCTGCCATCTCGGGCGCGTTAGTCCATGCCTAAAAAGTCAACTTCAAAAACGAGGATGGAATTAGCGGGAATATTCGGAATATTGGGGTTGTCTTGGTAGCCCAATGGTGAGGGGATTACCAATAGGCCCTTTGAGCCGCTCCGTAGTCGACGAAAGCCGGTAGAGAAACCTTCTATGGCACCTCCCTGATTGGTAGGCTGACCTACGAAAAAGGTGAAGATGTCGTATGTCCTGTCCTCGTTAAAAATGTCGTTTTCCTGGGCTACCTGTGCGAGATTGGTATCGAAAACCGAGCCGTCTGTCAGCATCCCAATATAATTGGTGTACACGACATTCCCATTCATCGGACGCGATCCCTGCCCCTCTTCCTGCACAATTACTACCAACCCGGAGGGGTCGTGAATGCGGTATAGGCTGTCAAAGGCGGCTGTCTGCAGGTACTCTTTGATACGAACTCGGTCGATTTCCAGGTTTCCTTCGCGGTCATATACCGGACCACCAAACCCGGCAAAACCATCGTCACAGGACTCTAACGTAAATAGCCCGATCAACGCCAGGACACTTATCCAATTTTTCATGTGTCTATAATTGTTTTTCAGTGGTCACATGGAATCTCGCATGGCGGATAGTCATCCCAGTGTGTGTCGCTTGCGTCATGCTCGATTTCATCTTTTAGTACATTTTACACTCATAACCTGCCAATGTTCACCCATTATGAGGACGCCCATTTCGCAGTAGAGGGCTCTGATTAATTTGACTGTGGACCTCTTACGCTTATCAGATCTAGTTCAAAGGCCAGTACCGCATTGGGCGGAATCACTGGAGCACTACCTCTAGATCCATAGGCGTAAAACGAAGGGATCAATGCAATGGCCTTTTCGCCTTCCCGCATTTGGGAAAGGGCAATGTGCCAACCATCGATTACCATAGAGACGCCCAACTCGATTCGAAAGGGTTCATAGGCTCTGTTTTGGTTATACAACCCATTGTCCCTCGCTACCTGTTCGACCGAAGTATCAAAGATAGATCCATCTAGCAGAAAACCCGTATAGTCCACGTAAAGCGTATCCCGTACGGCTGCCTGTCTCCCCTCGGGATTCGTTTCCAAAAACAACAACGTGACACCTGACTCACCCACAGCTTCTCGGCGGAGATATTCCGTTTCATAGTTCTGGATAAAGGATTCTATGGCTTGTTTGTCCCGCTGAAAGATGACTTCCAGGTTTTCCTCATCGGAAACGCACGAAAATGCGAGGGATAGGCCCAAAAAAGCCACTAGGTGTACGCTAAGTTTCTTCATCGTTTTTACGCTTAATTCACTTGTTTTTATTTCTGTACCTCTGTCACTACTACGTCAAACACCAAGATAGAGTTCGGTGTGATTACTTCGCTTCGTTGACTTGGGCCATATGCGAGGGGCGATGGGATGATGAATTTCGCTTCCGAACCTTTTTTCAATAGTTGGAGTCCCTCATCCCAGCCTTTGATCACACGGCCCATTCCGACTTCTATGGTGATGGGCGCGTAGTCACGTCCTTCTTGAAAAGTACCGTTCTCCCGTGCCCTCTCTGCCACGCTGGTATCAAACAGGGTGCCGTCCAAGACATAGCCGGTATAATCAACAGAAACGGTATTTCCCCGCTCCACTTCCGGCCCATTGCCATCCTTTTCTATGACGTAAAATAGACCCGACTCTGTCCTGTTTGCATTCAAATTATTTTCTGCAATGTATTTTTCGATCAGTTCGATATCCGTGTCAAGCTGCATCTCGGCTTTTTTGGCCTGTTTTTCCTGCTCTGCAGCCATCATATCGTTAAAGTAATCCTGAAAAAGTTCTTCTTCGATCACGTTCAAAACCCCGATGGTGATCGTTACGTTTTCTTCGCTTTTCAAAAATGGGGGCACGCCGTTTTCACCAAAGATTTTCTCCGCTGTTGCATTTACCACGATACTGTCCCCTTTTTTCAAATTGAGGAAGATCTCGTCGATCCCACTGGAAGCCGGGGTATTGGAGTTTTTCTGCATGTAAGCCGGCAGCGGTTGGCTGTAGCTGGATATAAACAAGGAATCCTTGGCGTTCTTGGCTTCAAAATGGTAGATTACGTATTCGCCATCCTTTACGGCATCTTTACCCTCTTTGATGTAGGTGTATTCGATACCGTCACTGGTCGTCTCTGTCTTCTTGCAGCCGAGCACTCCAGCACTCACCAGCAATACCAACGCCGGTAAGATTAACTTATTAACATTTTTCATGAATTGTTTCTGGTTGATTTAGTAAGGTATTCCTGTTTTCTTTAATGAGCTGTTCAAATTTTTCTACTGTCTCGGGTAGGGTCAGTCGGGAGATGCCACCTGCTGCATTTTTATGGCCACCCCCGCTGAAGTGGGCCGCAGCGAATTTGTTGATAGCAACTTCTTCTACCGAACGGAAAGAAATCTTAATTCCGTCTTTGCGCTCGGTAAACAAGGCGGCAATTTTGATTCCATCCAGGGAAAGGGCATAGTTTACCAAGCCCTCTGTATCGCCCGTCTGCGATTCGTATTTACGCAGGTCTTTCTTGGTGATGGTGAAATAAGCGGTCTGACATCCTTCCATGATCTGCAGCCTACGGGTGAGGGCAAATCCCAAAAACTTCAGTCGGTTCAGCGAATTGGTGTCATATATCAGCCTAGCGATTTTGGAGTTGTCGGCACCCAGGTCGATCAATTCGGCGGTCACGAGATGTACATTCTTGGTAGTATTGGGATGTTTGAAGCCTCCCGTATCGGTCATAATGCCTGCATACAGGCATTCGGCGGTATCTTTGTCCAGCAGCTCCTTATCTCCTAACATCACGATCAGGTCAAACACCAACTCACAGGTGGCGGCAGCCTTGGTACTCATGAAGCTAAAGTCCGCGAAGTACTGGGGGTTTTGGTGATGGTCAATATTGACCAAAAATGCCTTGGACTGCTTTACTGCCTCTTCCATCTCTTGTAGCCTATTCAGGCAGGAGAAATCCAGGCAAAAAATCAGGTCAGCTTCCGCTATCAGCTGGTCGGCCTGCTCACGAAGGCGCTTGTCTTCGTAGTTGACCACCTCGTCGTTTCCCGTCATCCAAAAGAGAAAAGAGGGGTAGTCCGAAGGGGTGATTACCGTCACTAGGTGATTTTTCTTCTTCAAATATCTCGCCAACCCCAACGAAGAACCCAAGGCATCTGCGTCCGGTTTATGGTGGGTGGTGATGACGATTTTTTTGGGTGAAGCAGAGGAAATCTGTTCTTTAAATCGATCGAATTGCTGCATCGGTAATGTTATAACCTTCGTGTTTTTTTAAAACACAGAGCGCAAAGTTCTACATAATTTTCCAAAAATCCCAACTACCCCCAGGAGGTGCCCTCAGGGCCATTTAACTACATTTCGGTCAATTTCTTCGGGGTTTGCTATAATTGGGTTAATTTTGTGTCTTTCAAACAACACAAACGAATAAAGATGGCGACAAACAGAACCTTTACCATGATAAAACCCGATGCCTTTGGCGCAGGGAACGCTGGTGCAATTTTAAAAATGATCGAAGACTCCGGATTTAAGCTAGTGGCTATGAAGATTGCCCGGCTAACGCCTGAAGCTGCCGGACAGTTTTATGCGGTGCACAAGGAGCGGCCATTCTTCGGTGACCTGTGCGCCTACATGTCCTCCGGCCCCATCATCGCTGCCATCTTGGAAAAAGACAATGCTGTAGCGGATTTCCGTACCCTGATCGGCGCTACCAACCCTGCAAACGCAGCGGAAGGTACCATCCGTAAGTTATTTGCCAAGTCATTGGAAGAAAATGCAGTACACGGTTCGGACTCGGATGAAAACGCCGCCATAGAAGGTAGCTTCTTTTTTAGCGACCTAGAAAAAGTAGGCGTATAAAAGTGTTTCCCTTTCCGTCAACACGCATAAAAAGCCAGTGATTTTCATTGGCTTTCTTTTTTTGGCTTATTTTAGTACATTCATCAGTCTGTAGACTGTTCCTGAAGGGGCTCACACCGGCCGGCTTTTGGTTCGCTTGATTTTATCGGTGACCAATTCACATCCGTTTTACACCTATGAAAAAACCACTGGGATTACTCGTTCTTTTTCTTTTTATCAGCCTGCCTCTTTTAGCCAATCGGATGTATCCATTGATTATGGCGTACCAGGCGGACCGGGCGGCACTTACGCGCACCTATTCCAATCCGCTTTCTGAGGAGTATTTTCAGCGAATGGAGCGGCTTTACACCGACTGGGAGCGGCGCTTACATGCTTTGCCCTATTCGGAATTTGACGAAAACGAGCAGCTCGATTTTCATCTGCTGAACAATCACTTGGAAAAAACGCGGTATTTTCATGCGCTTGAATACCGGGAGTTTCGTGAGATTCAAGATGTGCTGGAGATTCTGCTCCCACTGGAGCCTTTTTACAAAAGCCGAAGACGAGCTGTACTGCCCCAACCGGACCAGCTTTCCCATACATTTTATCAAGTGGAGAAGGCTATTGCAGTGCAAGTGGAAACCCTTCAAGCCCAGACGCCCTACAGCAGTTGGCAACAAGCCGATTTGGCTGCTCAGGCTGTGGAGGCTTTCCGTAATCGGGTACACGAGGCGTACCGTTTTTATGCAGACTACGATCCCGATTTCTCCTGGTGGATGAAGTCCCCCATGGAAACGCTGGACCAGTCATTCGCTGCATACGTGGACTTTTTGCGGCAGCATTTTGTAAATACCGCGGTAAAGGACGATGGCTCCGGAATCATCGGAAAGCCCATGGGCAAGGAAGCCATTGAAAAGGAGCTCCGGTTTAATTATATTCCCTATTCGGTAGAGGAGCTGATACGTATTGGGGAAGCCCAGTATGCTTGGTGTGAGGCCGAAATGATACAGGCCTCCACCGAGTTGGGTTTTGGCAAGGATTGGAAATCGGCGCTTGAGATGGTAAAAGATACCTACGTACCCCCGGGTAAGTGGCCCGAGATGGTGGTGGAACTGGCTGACGAGGCCACCCGGTTTGTAGAAGAGCGGGACCTGATCACCGTGCCGGAGTTGGCGAAGGAAACTTGGAGGACGACCATGATGACGGCCGAAGCACAACGGGTGAATCCCTTTTTCCTGGGTGGGGAGTCCATCATCATTTCGTACCCCACTTCGGAAATGACCCACGAAGAAAAAATGATGAGTATGCGGGGCAATAACCCACACTTTTCCCGATCTACGGTTCATCATGAGTTGATCCCTGGCCACCACCTGCAGCAGTTTATGAATCAACGGCATTTTCCTCACCGAAGATTGTTCAACAATCCGTTTTGGGTAGAGGGCTGGGCACTTTATTGGGAGTTTAATCTGTGGGACAAGGGTTTTCCCCGGAATGCCGAGGACAAGGTGGGCATGCTTTTTTGGCGCATGCACCGGGCCGCTCGGATCATCTTTTCTCTCAACTACCACCTGAATCAGTGGACTCCACAGCAATGCATCGACTTTTTGGTGGATAGGGTAGGGCACGAGCGGAAAAACGCAGAGGCAGAGGTACGACGCTCCTTTGAGGGTAGGTACGGCCCACTATACCAGCTGGCCTATATGATCGGGGGACTACAGTTTTATGCACTGAAGGAGGAGGTTATCGCTTCCGGACAGTGGAGTGAAAAGGACTTCCACGACTTCATTATGACCCAAAACTACCTCCCGGTGGAATTGCTTCGGGCCCGGATGAGGGGAGAGGTCCTTCCCAAAGAAATTGAAACCCACTGGCGTTTTATGGACTAGCCGTACACACCCAATTCCAAAAACCTGAAAAAATCTATCCCATGAAATCTATTGAGCAATTGCGTTCCGTTTTCTTGCTGACCTTCTTTGCGGTTGTTTCTACCCACACCCTGTACGGGCAGTTGCCACGTCTCAAGGTGTCGGACAATCAGCGCTTTTTGGTAACCGAGCAGGGTGATCCTTTCTTCTGGCTGGCGGATACGGCGTGGGAACTCTTTCACAGATGCGATCGGGAGGAAGTTCTTTACTACCTGGACAAGCGTGCTTCCCAAGGATTTAACGTAGTGCAAGCGGTGGCATTGGCCGAAATCGACGGACTTAGGGATCCCAATACTTACGGGCATATACCGTTGGAAAACCTGGATCCGACAAAACCTGTAGAGGCCTATTTTGAGCATGTAGACTTTGCCATACAAGAAGCCGCCAAAAGGGGGATATACATAGCGCTACTGCCGACATGGGGCGACAAAGTATTCAAAAGTTCCTGGGGAGAGGGCCCGGAGGTTTTCACCATTGAAAATGCCTATATATTTGGAAAATGGATAGGCACTCGCTACCGGGAGTACACCAACATCATCTGGGTGATCGGTGGGGACCGTAATCCGAGGCAAAACACTAGAGACGTAGAAATATGGAATCAATTGGCCCTAGGGGTGGTCGAAGGAGTGGGGGGGAATGACCGTGCCCTGATGACCTTTCATCCCCAACCCGCCAAGCCCGGAGGTTCCAGCAACTGGTTTCACGAAGCAGAGTGGCTGGATTTCAATATGCACCAAACGGGGCATTGCCCCAACCAAGCCACTTATCGAATAATTTCCCATGATTACGGATTAACGCCAGCTAAGCCCACGATCGACGGAGAGCCACTATACGAAGATCACCCCAATTGCTTTAATGCTAAAGAGTTGGGTTATAGCATTCCCGAGGATATACGCAGAATCATGTATTGGAATGTCTTTGCAGGTGCCTTTGGACAAACCTATGGATGCCATGCGGTGTGGCAGATGTATACGCCGGAACGAAAGCCTATCAATGCCCCCTTACGTCCATGGAAAGTAGCCTTGGATCTACCCATAGCCCATCAGGTGCAGCATCTCAAAAGCCTGCTCCTTTCCCGGCCCTTTCTCAGCCGCGTGCCCGCTCAGGAGCTCGTAACAAGCGATCAGGGGGACGATAAAACGTTTGTGGCAGCGACGAAGGACGTGAACGGCAGCTACGCCATGTTTTATTTTCCAAGCGGGAAGCCGGTGAGGGTGGATTTGTCTTCGTTAGCTTCTGGAGCGTTGACGCTGACTTGGTTTGACCCGCGCACCGGCAATACCTATTCGGAGGGAACGATCAGCCGAGATGCCAACCCACGTCTGGTTCCGCCTACTGCCGGGGCCATAGGACACGACTGGGTGGCCATCGTAGATGCGAAGTAAAAAATCCACCCGGAAGCTTAGAATTAAACACGTAGAAGTAGCTTCCGGGTGGTAAACACAAAAAAACCACTACCTTTTCGTTACGTACACTCTCCCTCAATCCAGTTTTTCAAGCCCGCATGTGCCGCCTCACAATCGTTGCCGTAGGTTTTTCCATCACAGCCGCACACCGGATCATAGTTTTGGTAACAAGCCGAATCAGTGGCCAATGGAGAAGTTTCCACACAGTCATTTGACGCCTCTACCAACATTTGGTCTTCGCACTGCATTCCCGAAAGAAGGACCAACACGTATGCTAAAATGACTTTCTTCATGAAATACAGCCTTTCCATTGGTTTTGACTCCTAGACGAAGGTGCCGGTAAAAACGCTACAAGAAGGGGCTGTTTTTTTTACTTTTTTTTCTGGAAGGCAAACCAAAAATAGGCGGGAAAGATCAGTGCCCGCAGTCGCCACCGATTCTTTTCGTGAAAACTCAGGGAGGGATGTGCGTTTATTCTTTTGTACATAATCGAAGCCAGCACCAGATGGGCTATAATTGCCAGAAAAAGTAGGGAATAGACGATCAGTTCAGTCATGGCTTTTTCGTAGGGAATAGGGCGGGTACTTGCCGCTGATACTCGCGGTAGCTGGTCCCGTAAATTTCGAGTAGTTTTTTCTCTTCATAGTGTATGCCAAAGGGCAAATAGGAAAACAAAGCCATCAGGTGAACCAGCGAACTCCAAGTAGGCAAATATAAAAAATAGCCCAAAAAGATCAGTATCAATCCGGCATATAGGGGATGCCTCATCCATCGGTATAGGCCATCCACCTTTAAGGTGTCGTGATTGGCGAGGTCGTCCGAGGGAGTCAATCCCACAAAACGGGAAACAGACATGCCTTTCAGGGCCTTGACTGCAAGGATGGTACCGAAAGTAGCCAGCATATAGCCCAGATAGGTGCTACTGGGGGAAATGGCCCATAAATAGACCGGTGGAATACTCCCGGCATACAGCATAATGATGAAAAGAAGAAATACCGACAGCCCGGAATATAGCAAGCGGTACCAACGATAGGCGGTCCCCATGCGGGATTTAATGGTACGTTTTACAGTCAATTTGGCCAAGTAGGTATGGCTGGCGTAAAATACTCCCCAACCCACGAACAGCAGCAGATAGGACATAGCTTCCGGTTTGAGCACGAAGTTGCACAAATAAGCCTAGATAAAAAAGTCGTCGGCCCCTATTCCATGCTGGCGAAAAATTCAACTGGGTTGCCGTCGTAGCCGATTTTTCCTTGTTCCAACACCAGCAGTCGCTTGGTCATTTTTTTGATTTCTGCGGCATCGTGGCTTACTAGGATCGTTGTTAGTTCGAAGTCGGTATGGAATTTAAGCATGTATTGCTGTAGGTTCTTTCGCATTTGCATATCGAGGGCCGAGAGAGGTTCATCTAATAGCAGCAGTGCGGGTCGCCGAATCATGGCCCTGGCCAAAGCTACCCGCTGTTTTTGGCCTCCGGAAAGGATTCCCGGTTTCTGATTGGCAAGTTCCTGCATGCCTATGGAATCGAGCAGGGTGTTTACCAAGTCCCGATCTCTGCGATGATCCAGGGCAAACTCCAGATTTTCGCGTACGGTCATATTCGGAAAGAGGGAATATTCCTGAAATACCATGCCGATATGTCGGTGTCTGGGGGCAAGGTGAAGGGATGATTGAGAATCGTACCAGGTTTCCCCATTCACCTGCACAAACCCAGAATCGGGTAGCAGCAATCCGGCCAGCATACGCAGAATGCTGGATTTGCCGGCACCGGATGGGCCATATATGCCTACAAAATCCCCTTTATCCAACTGTATATCCAGATGCAAGGGAATAGGGCCTGAAGCGCCCTTTAATTTTTTATGTAGGACAATGTCAATCATGGGTCAGCAGTAAGTTCTTTTGACGATTAACATAGTACGTGATGGCCAGCACCAAAAACGAAAAACCCACCAGCAGCAGGCTATATTGGTTGGCCTGTGCGTAGTTCATGGCCTCTACTTCGTTGTAGATGGCTACCGACACGACCCGGGTTTCGCCCGGAATATTTCCACCCACCATCAATATCACACCAAACTCTCCCACGGTATGGGCAAAGGTAAGAACGGACCCTGTGAGAAATGCATTTTTCATGTTGGGGATCAATACCCTGCGCAGGATGGTCCAGTGACTTTTTCCCAGTGTGTGGGCTGCGTCCAACCAAGCCCTCGGTACGGAGGCAAAGCCCGATTTGAGGGGCTGCACCATAAAGGGTAGGCTGTAAATCACCGAAGCTACTACGAGTCCGGGAAAGGTGAACACCAAGCGGATATCGAAATACGTATCCAACAATCGGCCGATCGTATTTTCGGGACTTAGCAAGAGTAACAGGTAAAAACCCAACACCGTGGGAGGGAGTACCAAGGGCAGGCTTACGATGGCCTCGGCGATAAACTTCACCCGATACCTACTAAATGCCAGCCAATACGCCAAGGGTATGCCAACGATCAGCAAAAGCAGCGTAGTGAGCAATGCCAATTTGAATGTGAGGAAAAAGGGGGCTGTCTCCAACATAGGCTACAGGGGCTTGGAAAATCCAAAATGCTGAAAAACGCTCCCTGCTTGGTCTCCTTTCAGGTAGTCAAAAAATTGGTTGACGGAGTCCTTTTCTTTTCCGTAACTGGTGACGACTCCCGCTTGGATTAGGGGTTGATGACTCTCTTCCGGTATCAGGTAATACTGGGGCTGCAGCTGCATCATGGTGGGTGATTTGGCCAAAGAAAGCGCGATGATACCCACATCCGCCGCCCCACTGGAAACAAACTGGGCCGCTTGGGAAATATTTTCTCCGTATACCAGCTTGGAGGACAGCATTTCATACATTCCATAGTGTTGCAACGCCTGCACGGCCTTTTCGCCATAGGGTGCATGTCGCGGATTGGCGATGGCTACCTTCTTGATCGTAGTGGCCTTTAGGGCATCCAATCCTACTGCGTCTGTCCGGACACGTCTGCTCCATAGTACCAGTCTACCCACAGCATACACATAGGGTTGCCCTACGGCATGCCCTGTGTTCACCAGTTTTTGTGGATAGGTGATATCGGCCGATAAAAAAATATCAAAGGGTGCTCCATTGGAGATCTGTTCGAATAGTTTACCGGAAGATCCATAGATGGGATCTATCCGTACACCCGGTACAGAAAAGGTGGAAATGACCGAATCCAATGCAAACTTCAGGTCAGAAGCGGCTGCTACACGTATGGAGGTTGTACGCTGCGCGAAAAGCGGCATCGCCAGCAGCACCAAAAGCCCAAACGTAAGAAGCGGTCTCTGCATACATTCCATAGGAAAAAGGCTTGGAAGGAGAAAGAGGACCGTTGAGCTCTTACTAGTCCTGATTCCACTCCAAGCCTTGTGTTTATTAGTCTAAAGTTAGCTATTTTTTATCTGCGTCCAAAATCTCCCGGATTCTCGCCTGAACATCTTCCAGGTGTAGTTTGGAGATACGCTGGGAGGTGCGGGGCACCGCGGCCGCCACTTGTTGCTGCAAAGCGCTCAGTTCACCCCTAGCCGCAGCCCGGATATCTGATTGAGAGGCATTGATCGAAACGCCCAGTCTGGCTCGCAGTGCAGGAGGAATCGCAGGGGCATTCTCCCGAAGCAAATAGCCCAGCCGTTCCACATGTGCCCGCTGAAGCGCTCTTCGGTGCACATCGATTGGCCTGCCATTTGGCAATTCAGACCATACTCCTTTACGGATGTCTTCCATCAGTTCCAGCAGCCCATAGGCGTTGGATCCGTTCAGCGACTCGTTTTCGATCACCCGGCCTAATCTGCCCCATTCCAGCAGGCCATTGAGCGTGCCTACTTGCACATTGCGGATACTCTCTAAGTAGCCAAAGTCCTGTGTCCGACTGACAATCTCTGCATCCACCAGCCAAGTCGGGGACTGAAAGAGATGCTCGCTGAGAAATTTAACGGCCTCTTTTTGGGTAGCTTTGTCTACATGCGTGTAGACAGGCTCACCCTGCCCGGCCGATTTGTAATTTTCATAGACCCCTCCCACGTTGGTTCTGACATGTCCCATGTATCGGTTAAACTGGGTGACTACCTGTCCATAAAACTCATCAAGGTCGTCGTAGGTTTTAAATGGTTTGTCGGGTTCCGCAGACCATTCCATGAGGTTGGGTACGATACGTTGCAGATTTTTGATGCCGTAGGTGGAAGCTTTCATGGCATTATCGCCTAGGTCTTCACTTTGTGTGCTGGGATCGTACGCATTGCCCTGGCGTCCGTAGCGGTAGACTGGGTCTCCTTGTTTTTCCAGTATCCATTGATCCAGCACGGGTTGTTCTTCTTCCGGCGTGCTGGCTTCGAGGATGGGACGGTATCCCCAGGCAATGGAATAGACATCATACGGACCTATGTCCGGCATTAGGCTGACACCCTCATCCTCCGGCTGTGCGATGTAGTTGAAACGGGCATAGTCCATGATGGAGGGTGCCGTGCCGAACTCTTGGGTAAACGTGGCCGAGCGCAGTGAGTCTACGGGATAGGCAAAGGAAGAGGCAAAGTTGTGAGGTAGTCCAAGTGTGTGGCCCACCTCATGGGCAGACACAAAGCGTACCAATCTTCCCATCACCTCATCGCGGAATTTGGGACCACGGGCCTCCGGGTTGATCGCCGCTGTCTGGATAAAAAACCAGTTGCGCAGCAAGTTCATCACGTTGTGGTACCAACCGATGTCCGATTCGAGGATCTCCCCGGACCGTGGATCCGACACATGGGGGCCGTAGGCATTTTGTATGTCCGATGCAAAGTAGCGGATCACCGAATACCGGGCATCTTCCGGGCTCCAATCGGGGTCTTCCTCCGGAGAGGGGGCGTCTTTGGCAGTGATGGCGTTTTTAAAGCCCGCTGCTTCAAAGGCTTTGTTCCAGTCCTCTACCCCTTGTTTTAGGTAGGGTACCCATTTTTCCGGCGTGGCGGGGTCAATATAGTATACAATTTGCTTTTTGGGCTCTACCAGTTCGCCGCGTTTGAACTTCTCGATGTCTTCCTCTTTCACTTCCAGTCTCCAGCGGTCGAGGTAAGTGCGTTTGGTGGCTTTCTGTTCGTCCAGTCCGTAGTCTGTGACGGTGGTGTTGAACCAGCCTACCCGTCGGTCTGCCAGACGCTGCCTCATGGGTTCTTTGGGCAGCAGCACCATGGAACTGTTCATTTCTACGGTAATCAGTCCAGTGGATGAATTGGAGGGCGGTTCGGTAGCTGCATAAGTCATCACATACCGGGCTTCTATGTTGATGGGAAAGGACTTGACACTTTCGATGTAGGAGCGCTCGTTATCCAATCGGCTAACTTTGTACTGCGTTCGCCTGAACCTCGGCAGGCCGAGTGGTTGTATGTCTTTGGTGAACAGGTCGGTGACTTCGATTACCAGCGTGCCGGCACGTTCGTTGGCAGCTTTGATGTCAAATTTATTCAGGATGGGCTCTAAGTTGGAGCTGCGAACCGCTTGGAAAATCGGCAGCGAATCCGCAGCGGTGTTGCTGTAGGAAACCACTTTCAATAAGATATTGTCACCTTGGCGATCCCAGCGTAGCATTTGGGTGTTCGTACGTTCTCCGCCATACCCAATACCGTCGGCTGTCTTGGCGATGGTGGTTACCATCAACATTTCCCTGCCCAGTAAGGTGTCTGGTATTTCGTAAAAGTACTTGCCTTTGATTTCGTGCACCTTAAACAGTCCATCCCGGGAGTTAGCGTCTTTGGTGATGACCTGACTGTAGGGTTTGAAAGGACCTTTGGTGTCGGTGGTATCCTTTTTAGGCGCTTCTACCGTGGGCTGTTCCTTTTTCAGCCAATTTCTTCTCATTCGCTGCGCCAATGCATCTGCCGACACCATGCTTATGCCTAGTAACAAAACAATGGTAAATCTCAAATAGGTACTAACGTTACGCTTCATGCACATGATTTTTTTATTTCAACCCAAAATAACGGTAAAATTTCCAATAGTTCCGGTTTTGAGGGGTAATTTTCCTTTTGTTGAGGGGTGACTTTTGGATTTGTTTCCTATAAAGACAGTTTTCAAAACCTGACAGGTCTTCATGGTCTATCCATGAATTGCTGGGTCAAAAAATTCTAAATTGGCCATTTTACTGCTTGTATTTATATTCTATTTCTGTGGAAATCATCTGCCAGCATAACGATATCTTCAACTGTCACCTCGGTTTCCTCATTTTTTCCACCGTATTGAACACCAACACTTTCCTGTAGATTGGGAAGGGCATGTTTTCAAGATTGATTTTCAGCTTGAATGGAATTGGGTGAAGGGGGATAATCTTTGTCATCTTATTTTCTAAAACCTCTTTTGACTTGATTGAAAAATAAAGTCAAGGAAAGTTTATAGATATCTGTTTCAATACAAAAACCCAAAAAGCCATAAAGGAATTGACTTACCAATAGGAAATTCATCACCTCCACTCGCCATTACTCAAACTGCTGGTTTTGAATGCCGAGGAAAATACACAATTTGCATATCAAGATGATCCCCGCCACTCCCATATCTACCAAAAACAAACTTGAATCTCAGGAGCTTTTCAAAATCTCCCGATTCAAGCCTTTGATCAAAAAGACAAAACCCCATAAACACGAGGGGTATTTTGAGTTGATCTTTATTGCTGAAGGTGAAGGATTTCATTGGATAGAGACAGAAAGTTACCAGGTTCAAACGCCTGATTTTTATTTTCTAAAGCCGGGCCAATTACATTTTTGGCAATTTACCGCCATACCCAAAGGCTACGTGATGATGTTCAAAGAAGAGTTTATTGATGCCGTCAAGGAGGTCAAAATTCTACAACAAATACAACAATTGGGTGACCTTACCAGAATCCCAATGTGGAAGGATCCCATGGTGGAACATATATTTGAGGATATCCTTAGGGTATTCAAAGAAGATACTCGAAATGCTGACGATGTGATCAAAGGATACCTCAGGGTGCTTTTTGCAAAAATATCGGAGCACTCTACCGACAAACCTTCTCTTGTCGAAAATCCACTCTGCGACCGCTTTTTGAGTTTGTTGTCTCAGCAAAGTCCCATCCTCCACAAAGTTACCGATTATGCTACCTTATTACAGACCTCTCCCCAAAATCTCAATCAGTCCTGCAAAAAGAAAACAGGCAAAACCGCTTCAGAGCATATCAGCGCCCAACTGATCCTGGAAGCAAAAAGAAACATCCTCCACACCGAGCAAAACATCAACCAAATCGCAGATTTCCTACAATTCAACGACGCTTCCTACTTCGTCAAGTTTTTTAAAAAGCATACCGGAGAAACTCCCCATCAGTTTAGGGGGAGGTATTTGGGGGAGTAGAGACCTTTGAGGTTTTCAAAACCTCGAAGGTCTTATTCTTAAACTAGCTTTCAATCTTGAAATCAATTCGTTTACCAAGGATTAAACCTTCGAGGTCAAAAAAAGACCTCAAAGGTTATCGGCCACCTGACCTTTGGGGTTTTCAAATACCCCGAAGGTCTTGTTGTAGGAATCAGCATACGATTAATTGCTTTACATAAAAAACCTTCGAGGTCTGGAAAAAGACCTCAAAGGTTATCGACCACCTGACAGAAGGTCTTTTAGTTTTGATAGGTTTTCTATAAATTGCTGTCAATTAAACTTTTATCAACATGGCAGATATTTTTGAACCTCAAGGAATTTACCACGTCTACAACAGGGCTATTGGAGATGAAAAGTTATTCAAATCAAATGATAACTTTCTTTACTTTTTAGAGAAATTCAACTTTTATTTGGGAGACAAGGTTGAAACATTAGCATATTGTCTAATCCCAAACCACTATCATTTTTTAATAAAAGTCAATTCTGACATCTCTGATGATCACCTTGTAAAAGCCTTTTCAGATTTCCAAAATTCTTACTCGAAGAGCTACAATAAGGTTTTTTCTAGAAACGGCTCACTCGTTCAAAGAAAGTTCAAGCGAAAGAAAATTAAGTCCGAAGAATACCTCACCAGAATAGTCATTTACATCCATCAAAACCCTGTTAAACACCAATTGACCAAAAGACCTTTTGATTGGAAGTATTCTTCTTTTCAAGCCTATCTCTCCGAAAAGCCCTCGAAAGTAAGCAGGAAACTGGTCTTAGAATGGTTTGGAGGATTAGAGGGGTTTAAGACTGCACATCAGGAGAATGTGGAAAACTTTACACCTGAGGATTTTCTGTTTGAGTAGCTTTTTTTTTGAAAACCTTCGAGGTCAGAAAAAGACTTCAAAGGTTAGCCGCACCTGACCTTTGGGGTTTTCTAGACCCCGAAGGTCTTTGACTAAGGTATTATCGTTTTCAAAAAAAGACATCCTTACTTAGAAAACCTTCGAGGTCTGGAAAAAGACCTCAAAGGTTAGCCGCACCTGACCTTTGGGGTTTTCAAGAACCCCGAAGGTCTTTTTTTAAACTAGCTTTCAATCTTGAAATCAATTCGTTTTTCAAGAATTAAACCTTCTAGGTCAAAAAAAGACCTCAAAGGTTTGCCCCCCACTTTCATATTTACCATTTTCCCCACCATTTTTACCACGATCCCTGTATATACATGGGTTATTTTTGTAGCTGGTGAATTATGATTTAGCCTTTCATCCATCAACCTATGTATACAAAAACCGCAACAGGCTGCCTAATGCTGCTGCTCGTGTATCAGACACATGCACAAAGCCAGCTGAGGGAGCTACTTGAAATCAGTACAGCAAACTACCCCGAACTCCTAGCCAAACGTCTGGAAACAGAAGCCGCACAGAGTCAAGTCCGATACGAACGCTCAGACTTCCTTCCCAGTCTCGATGGCTCTTACCAAATGGTCTATTCGACCAACAACAACATCACAGGTATGTTTTTCCCCGGCCAAATACTTCCTATCTCAGGACCTCCTGTAGCAGAGAATACCATGGATTTCACCTATGGGTCAGCCACCTCCCTATTGATGAACTGGAGTCCCTTTACTTTTGGCAAAAGATCCAGCAAAATCCAATCTGCTAAATTCGGACAGGAGCTTGCCCAAAATCAGGAATCCCTGGCCATTTTGGAACATCAGGTACGATTTATCGAAGCCTACCTCAATTATTGGGCAGCAGCTTCCATGGCCATAGCTGCTGAGAAAAATAGGGATCGCTACCAAACCAATCTAGAGCTATCCAAAACTTTGGTGGATAACGGACTGAGGCCGGGAGTGGACTCGGCACAGTTTCGCTCTCTATTTGTCCGTTCCAAAATCGACTACTTACAGGCTCAAAAATCCGCTGAATCCTTTATGGCAAGGGTAAGAGAACTTTTGGGTGAAGACCAAAAAGAAATAGGTATAGATCCCAATCTCCAGAGGCAATTTACACCCCAGGTGGAAGAACCCATGGACAACCATCCGCTTTTGCAAAGCTCTCGCAGTAGAACACTAATGGCAGCAGCCAAAAAAACAGAACTCAACCGATCCTTATTACCTGATCTCAATTTCTGGGGTACAGCCTTTGCAAGGGGATCGGCCATTCTCTTCGAGGGAGGATTCAATGACCCTACTGATGGACTTTCTTTTTCCCGCTATAATTACGGGGTAGGATTTCAGGTTGCCGTTCCAATTTTGCAATTCGCCCGAACCTCCAAATTGGTGCAAAGACAAAATTCCCTGATTTCGGCATCAGAGGCCTATGAAATGCAAGTCGAAAGGGCTTTGGATAAAGACCGAACTGTCGCCAAAGTGACTTTGGAAAAGGCCTTGGAGTCTGCCGCATTGGCACCGGAATATGTGCAGGCTGCGGAATACAGTTATCAGGCACTTCAGGCCAGGTATGATGCCGGCTTAATCAACCTGAACGAATTGGTACAGGGACAGGCTGACTTGGCCAAAGCAGAAGCCGAAAGCATTAAGGTCATGGCCGAAATGTGGAAAGCCCTGCTGTACTATGCGGCAGTGAGTGGCGATATGGATGTTTTCTTACAAAACTTAAATTGATATGGATCTGATAAAATTATCCTTACGCAAACCCATATCGGTCATGGTGGTGATTTTAGCGATTGGATTTTTCTCCTTTCTCACCATCCGCAGCATGCCCATCGACATTTTTCCAAAAGTCGGTGTGCCTACCATCTATGTTGCCCAACCTTATGGAGGACTTTCACCTGAGCAGATGGAAGGTTACCTCAGCTCGGTATATGAACAGCATTTTATCTATATCACGGGCATTTCCTCCATGGAATCCCGCTCGGTACAGGGGATGTCCCTGATCAAACTGCAATTTCACGAGGGTACCGACATGGCAGAATCCATGGCTCAAGTGGTAGCACAGGTGAATCGGGCAGGAGGAAAAATGCCTCCAGGAACCATAGCCCCATTTGTGGTCCGCTATGATGCGGGAAATGTGCCTGTAGGACAGTTGGTATTCAGTTCCGACAGCAGAAGCCTTTCTGAAATTCAGGATTTGGCCGTAAACCGGGTTCGTCCCATGTTTTCTTCTTTGCCCGGGGTATCCTCTCCTCCCCCTGTTGGGGGTAACCAAAAGAGTATTGTCGTGGACATTGATCCCGAAAAATTGCGCAGCTACCGCCTGTCAACCGAAGATGTGGTAGAAGCCATTGCCAACGGCAACAAGTTGGTACCTTCAGGAAGTATCCGGATTGATGATACCGAATACTTGGTCAGGCCCAATACCGTAGTGGAAAATTTCAAGGAATTGGAAAATATCCCACTTCAAAATACAAGAGGTGCAACAGTATATTTGAAAGACTTGGCTGAGGTCAAGAGCAGTGCCGATATTGCTACAGGCTATGCATTGGTCGATGGACAGCGTTCTGTGTACATTTCCGTCAATAAAAGGTCAGACGCCTCCACTTGGACAGTAGTAAAAAACATCAAAAATGCCCTTCCTGCCATGCGGGATGCCGTACCCGAAGACATCAAGGTGGAATATGCCTTTGACCAATCGGGCTATGTGATCAAATCTCTGAGAAATATCCTGACGGAAGGTCTGATCGCATCGGTACTTACCGGATTGATGGTATTGGTTTTCTTGGGCGATTGGCGAAGCAGTCTCGTGGTGGTGATGACCATCCCTTTGGCGCTCTTGACCTCAGTGGTCTTCCTCAACCTTGCAGGACAAACGCTCAATATCATGACTTTGGTGGGCTTGGCTTTGTCTATCGGGGTCTTGGTGGATGAAGCTACGGTGACCATAGAAAATATTCACCGCCATTTAGAGATGGGCAAAAGTCTGCCCAAAGCCATCATTGATGGTACCCGGGAAATCGTCATTCCAAAATTGCTGATCGTTTTCAGTATTCTAGCTGTTTTTGTGCCCTCTTTCTTTATGTCGGGGGTCCCTAGATCTATGTTTATGCCACTATCTTTGGCAGTAGGATTTGCCATGATAGCCTCTTTTGTGCTTTCCCAGACTTTTGTCCCGGTAGTATCCAATTGGCTTTTGGATAAAAAATCATTGGATAAACAGGCTGAAAAGCAAAAAGGAGGCAGGTTTGACCAAATCCAGAAAAGGTATCAAAGTACTTTGGACCGATTGCTGGTGCATAGCAAAATGACCGTCATATTTTATTTTTTATTGTCTCTGCTTTCAGTAGCAGGGCTATACCTTTTGATCGGTACGGAGATTTTTCCACAGGTAGATGCAGGACAGCTTCAGGTTAGGATCAATGCCAAGGAAGGTACAAGGATCGAACAAACTGAGCGGCTGACCCAACGTTTTTTCAAGGAGCTGGAAGGGTTGACAGGAAAAGAAAACATCGAAATCAGTTCTGGATATGTAGGGACCATCCCTTCGGCATATCCGGCCTCTACCACCTCCATTTGGAATTCAGGTCCGCAACAGGCTATTCTTACGGTAAAGCTGAAAGAAGGCAGCGGCATCAAAGTATCCCAACTTAAAGAAGATATCCGGCAAATGGTTTCGGAAAAACTCCCGGAATTGCGCATCAGCTTTGAACCTGCGGATATCGTGGATCAAGTGATGTCTATGGGGGCGAATAATCCATTGGAAGTAGCTGTGACAGGGAAAGACATGAAAGAAACCCGGGCTTTTGCAGAGAAAATCATGTCCAACCTGAAGCAGATCAATTACCTCAGGGATGTTCAGATCGCCCAACCCTTGGACTACCCCACTTTAGATGTGAACATTGACCGCATTCAAGCTGGACAACTTGGGCTCACTGCAGATGATGTAGGCAGGTCCATGATTTCAGCGACCAATTCCAGCCGATTTACCCGACCTGTTTATTGGTTGGATAAAGCCTCCGGAAATGCCTATCAGGTACAGGTGGAAATCCCCCAATACACCATGAATTCCCAACAAGCTTTGGAAAATATTTACCTGCCACGTGTGGGAGAAAGCAATAATCGCCTCGGTGATGTGGCCAGTATCAGCCCAAGCCTGTCACAAGGGGAGGTAGTTCGACTCAATCAGCAGCGGATGGTTTCCGTCACCGCCAACCTCCATGACAAAACCATAGGTTCAGCCAGAGCAGATATCAATAAAGCCATAGCTGCTGCCGGGGAAAAACCCAGAGGACTCAATGTGATTGTAAGAGGTCAGTTGGAGTTCCTGTCTGAAACACTTTCCGAATTGCAGACAGGATTGATCATCGCTGTTTTTGTCATCTTCTTAATGTTGGCAGTCAACTTTCAGTCCCTCAAAGCTGCACTTTCTACCCTTTCCACGATACCGGCGGTAGCATTGGGCTCACTCTTATTCCTTTTACTATTCGGCGCAACGCTCAATATCCAGTCCTATATGGGATTGATCATGGCATTGGGGGTTTCGGTAGCCAACGCGATTCTTTTTACCACCTTTGCTGAGGAGGAAAGAAAAAAACATGGAGATGCGCTAAAAGCAGCCAAAGCCGCTGGAAAGAGCAGGTTGAGACCGATCTTAATGACCAGTATCTCCATGATTGTAGGCCTGATTCCCTTGGCGATTGGCGGAGATCAAACTGCTCCATTGGGCATTGCGGTGATCGGAGGACTCTTGTTTTCCACTTTTACCACCTTGCTGATTATGCCTTCTGTTTATTCCCGCTTGCTGAAAAATGCGAGTATTGAACCTGTTTCTTTAGATCCTTACGATGAAAATTCTTCCCATTATGAACATGGATAAATATACCTTATTACTCAGTTCCCTCTTTTTGGGAGCACTTCTTTCCTGCAATTCTTCTAAAAATTCAGAAGAATCCGGTCAACAGGAAAAAGTCTATGAAAGCCTTGTTATCCAAGCCAGTGATCTGCAAGGAAGCATCAGCCTTCCAGGAGAGCTCAAGTCCTTCGAGTCAGTAGCCATCTTTCCCAAAATCACAGGTTATGTGCAAAGCGTAAAAGTAGATCGTGGTTCCAAAGTCAAAAAGGGAGAGGTGATTGTGCAGATCGAAGCCCCGGAAATCATGGCTGAATTGGCTGCTGCCAAAGCCAAGGTCTTACAAGCTGAGGGTTTTGCTCAATCTGCGGAATCCAAACTTTCCACTGTCAAGGATCAATTCAACCGAATCCAAAAAACCTCCCAGACCCCTGGGACTGTTTCTGCTTCTGATCTCCTACGCATAGAAAACCAACTTAAAGAGGAAGAATCTAATGCAGCATCGGCCAATTCCGCTCTTGAAGCTGCCAGATACCAATTGCAGGCAGCGCAGCAGATGGCCAACTACCTCACCATACGTGCTCCTTTTGATGGAATTGTGACCGAACGAAATGTGCATACCGGAACATTTGTAAGCCATCAGAGCAGCGAAAAACCCATGCTCCGAATGGAAATGAATGAAGTGCTCCGCTTGGAAATCCCAGTTCCGGAATCATATTCGGGTTTGGATTTTGGTAACGACAGCCTTTCCTTTACCCTGAATTCCCAATCAGGTAAAAGCTACAAAGCCATGGTCAGCCGTCAATCCGGAAGTCTTCAGAATGCCAGCCGAACCGAAATCTTGGAAGCAGATGTCCCCAACAAGGATGGTAACTTGAAAGCCGGAAGTTTTGCCCAAGTGAAGGTAAATTATAAAAAAGAAGGCTCGTTGATGATTCCTAATGCAGCTTTGGTGACCAGCATGGAAGACCGTTTTGTGGTCAAAGTAGTCAATGGAGAAGCCCAAAGGATTTCTGTCAGAAAAGGGATTTCCCAAAACGGTCAGACCGAAATTTTCGGTGACCTTCAACTTGGAGACATTATCCTCAAAAACCCCTCAGAGACTATTCAGACCGGGGATAAGGTGAGATTAGACCCTTGAGGTTTTCAAAACCTCGAGGGTCTTTAGAGTTAAATGAATATAGTTTCTCGCGGTGGGCGCGACGGTTTACGCAACGGTTGCTACGAAAAAAAATTACCCATAAATGATAGCCCACGTTGCGATCACTGCGAAAATCTCTGCGTTCGTTGCGTGAAAAATTAAAAACCTTCGGGGTCCAAAAAAGACCCCAAAGGTTAGCGGCACCTGACCTTTGAGGTTTTTAAAACCTCGAAGGTCTAAAAAAAATGAAAACAATATTTTCTCGCGGCGGGCGCGACGATAATGCGGCGACCACGACGAAGAAAGTAACATAAATTGAAAATACACACCACGTTGCGATCACTGCGAATCTCTCTGCGCCCGTTGCGTGAACCAAAAACACACCATGATCAAAAAAATCTTACAAACAGACGAATCGAAAACTACCATTATCATCCGCCTAATGGTAGGAGCAGTGTTTTTATCAGAAGGTATCCAAAAGTTCCTTTTTCCTGCAATAAGAGGAGCAGGAAGGTTTGAAAAAATAGGGCTGCCCAATCCGGAGTTTTTGGGGAGCTTTGTAGGGGCTTTTGAAATTATTTCTGGTATCCTGATCTTATTGGGATTGGTGACAAGACTGGCCTCTATCCCTACCTTGGTTATCATGTTGGTGGCTATTGCTACCACCAAATCAGAAGTCCTGCAAAATGATGGTTTCTGGGAAATGATGCATGGAAGCCGAACGGATTGGAGTATGCTATTGGGGAGCATTTACCTGATTATCCGAGGGGGAGGAAAGTGGTCGATTGACAGGGGTTTGAAGGTCTAAA
>NZ_JAFIEU010000024.1 GCF_020832325.1 Lunatimonas sp. | reverse complement strand
GTTAGAGTCAAAACTTAAAGAACCGCCCTGTACCGAACGGTACGCAGGGTGGTGTGAGAGGACAGATAGGGAACTAATCCCTATCTTCCTACTCGATTTTTATCGTACTTTGGTAAAAAAAATGGCATGCTATGCAGCGTAGGAATGAGTTTTTGGGAATAGGTTTTTTCTTAGTGTGTTTCCTGTTTGGTACCATGGGTTGCGGACCTTCTGAAACCGAAAAGCAGGTTCAGCCGGCTAACATAGATGAATTGGTAGAACATCAGCAGCTACTAGAGGCCGGTCTGGGCATGTTGTCTGACTGGATGAGCCACTGGCGCAGTGAGGGGTTGGAAGGCGGTGTGGCCAGTTTTACCAAAACACAGACCAGTCCGATAGAGAACCTGGAAAGGCCTGAGGTCAATCCGCTCGCAAATTCGGAGAGCCCGTTGGAGCCATTTCAATTAGCCAATCCGGAGGAATTAGGGGTTGTGGATATTTATGATTATAAAGTGAGGATTGATGAACAGGGTGCAATGCTCTATGAACCGGACGCTGAAGTCATTTTCTACAAGGATAATGGGATGCGTGAGCGTCTCCTGTTCATCGGTCCCTCCGGTTTATTTGAGGATGCTGTTTGGGTCACCGGGCGAACGCTGTTCGTGGGTGGATATTTTGAGGGTGAAGGGGGATTCTCTCCTATGCTCTGGCTGGTATCTTTGGATAGTGGTACCTACGAAGTGTACGAATCGTCCTTTGTCAGTCCCAACTACGCCCGTCATGGCTATTTAGAGGAGAAATTAACGAACGGGCGTAAATGATAGACTTGGATAGTGTGGTAGCTAAGCTGGTATCGGCCATGGAACAGCCACTTCCGGGTAGAGAGGGGCAGATGTTAATGGCGCCGATTCCGATAGACGAAAGCCGCTTTGGTCAGGTAGACAATGCACGGGTCCGCCGTGGTGCGGTGCTTGTTTTGTTTTATCCAGGTGAAGCGGGTTGTATGGTTCCATTTATCAAACGGCCTACCTATTCGGGAGTTCACAGCGGTCAAGTCTCCCTGCCAGGAGGCAAATGGGATCCTGAAGACGAGGACCTACAGATTACCGCCCTCAGAGAGACCTATGAGGAAATCGGGGTGCCTGCTGCGGAGATCACTGTTTTTGGAAGCCTTTCGCAGCTTTATATACCACCTAGTAATTTCTCTGTTTTGCCTTTTTTGGGCTACACCGAGAACAAGCCGCGCTTCCGACCAGATCCCCACGAGGTCGAGCGTTTGATCACCTGTAGTTTCGAGTATTTGGCGAGCAGAGATATCCGAAAGAAAAAACCCTTGCAAGCAGGGTTACAAACCTTAAACGCTCCCTATTTTGATATTGATAATGAGGTAGTTTGGGGAGCTACCGCTATGATCTTGAGTGAGCTGTTGTTTCTGTGGGAAAACTATTGAGTGTTTGATTATTGAAAATTTTAGAAAGGCGAACAATCCATAAAAGAGAACACTGAAAGGCTATGAGAGAAAACATTCCCTTGGTTTCAAATGACGCTGTCGTATTGGCCATATTACTGGCTATCTTGGGATTGGTTTTTTACACCTCTTCCAGTAAACATCCATTTTTTAGGCAGTTTTACCGTATTGTGCCCACCATTCTGTTATGTTATTTCGTTCCCGCTCTTTTGAATACTTTTGGGGTTATCTCCGGAGAGGATTCGGGTTTGTATTTTGTGGCTTCTAGGTATTTGCTTCCAGCATCTCTCGTATTGCTTACGCTAAGTATAGATCTCAAGGGAATTCTAAAGCTTGGTCCCAAAGCCGTCATCATGTTTTTTGCAGGTAGCATGGGTATCGTGGTGGGAGGGCCTTTGGCTTTGTGGGTAGTATCTTGGTTTGTACCAGAGGTGCTGGGTACACAGGGAGCGGAAGAAACATGGAGGGGACTAGCCACCATCGCCGGCAGTTGGATTGGAGGGAGTGCTAATCAAACATCGATGTTGGAGGTGTTCGGTGCCAGTCCCGCCTTGTTTAGCCAAATGATAGCGGTAGATGTGATTGTAGCGAACGTGTGGATGGCGGTATTGCTGTATGGTGCCGGTATTCCGGACAAAATAGACCGTTTTTTCAAAGCAGACAATTCAGCTATCATCGAACTGCAAGAGAAAGTCAAAAAATATCGTGAGGGAATCATGCGGATACCGACTTTATCAGATACCATGGCAATTATTGGCTTAGGTTTTGGTGTTACAGGTGTAGCGCATCTAGTGGGTGATTCGCTGGGACCCTATGTCAGGCAGAACCATCCAAGTTTGATTCAGTATTCGCTTGACAATACGTTCTTCTGGATTGTTATCGTAGCTACTACTGGAGGACTGCTGCTGTCATTTACTCGTGCCAGAAACTTAGAGGGTGCGGGGGCATCGCGGTTGGGTAGTGTCCTCCTTTATGTATTGGTCGCTACCATTGGGATGCAGATGGATCTTGCGGCGGTATTGGAAAATCCGCTGTTTTTTCTCATCGGTATGTTATGGATGCTATTTCACGTCCTGTTGATGCTTGGTATTGCATATTGGATCAAGGCACCTTTCTTTTTTGTGGCGGTCGGATCCCAAGCAAATGTAGGAGGGGCCGCTTCGGCACCCATTGTGGCTTCCGCGTTCAATCCTTCGCTTGCACCGGTAGGCGTGTTGTTAGCCGTATTGGGCTATGCAGTGGGTACCTATGGAGCTTATATTTGTGGATTGTTGTTGCAGTTTGTTTCAAATCTCTAAACGTAGATGGGAAGATACCGAAAATTCGTATTTGTGTGTTCTGGGTCTGATTGTAAAAAAGCCGGCTGCAAAACCTTGACCAAGGCGGTAAAAAGCATTTTAACCTTAGACCCACACAAGGGGAAATTTAAGCTCATCAAAACCAAGTGCATGGATTTTTGTAAATCCGGCCCTGTGATGATCTTTGAAAACGAAGTGTTTAAAAACGGGGAAGTCGAAAAGTTAAGGAGTAAAATTTCCTAGTACGAATCGGGTCATTCGGCGAGTTACTGGCTTTGATATACAGCTTCCGATTTTTTAAATCGTTGATTTAAAAAATTTTAACTTATTTTATTACATTTATAGTCCAAAATGGATGGACGGGGTTACTTACCCTTTTTCTAATTTCAGCTTATTTTTCAGTATGGAGTTTAAATTTCGAAGCGTGGTGTTGGAGAGAAAGCTTGGCAACGAAGATGTTTTTTTGGTGTTTTCGAAGGATGCTATTCTTTTCTCGAATGGAGCAGTCATCGAGCATCTCGGCTGGGAATCAAATTTTCAGGAAGATGGATACCTGCGAAATACGTTGGGTGAGTTTTTTTCAAGGATCGAACCAATTGAATTGGAGCCCCTACAGTCACAAGTCGAGGAGGAATTTGGTCGGGTATGGGATATTGAAGGCAGGCAAATAGAAGGAATAGGGAAGGTTTGTTTTGCGCTTGGTCGAAAAGTTGACCTGCCTTTGGCATCGGAAGTTCATTCGGAGAGCTCGGATGATCCGACAATATTTCATCAGGTAGGAGCGAAGTCTGGCTTCTCCCTAGAGCCCTTGTTGAGCAACCTGTCTACTCTTTTCTTACATATGGATTCTCAGTCGCTGGCCATGATTTTTTCCGAGGCGCTGGCAAAGGTAGGTAGTCATTTGGAGGCAGATTGTTGCGCTGTGTTTTTGGTGAATAGTGTCAAGAATATATTTGAGAGCGGATACGAGTGGCACAGGGATGGCACTAAGGCGTCAAAGAAGGCCCTTGAGGGAGTGTCACTTCAGGGCAAGCAGGCGCTTTTGGATCAATTGGTAACGGATGGAAGCCTGATTGTACCCTCTACAGTCGACTCTCCATGGGAAGCTTTGGAGGGTCATAATTTGCCAAATCTAGGCATTCAGTCCATGGCACTGGTGCCGATTCTTGTGGATAAGGAACTGTTTGCATTGCTTTTTATCGGAAGTTCATTGGCGTACAAATACACCGAAGAAAGTTTGAATGGCCTTCATATCCTGCGTCACTTAGGAGATGTTTTTGGGTCTGCCGTTGTCAATCAACGGGAAAAGTCTACTAGGTTCCGTAACGAGAGGTTGCTTCAGGAAACAGAGCTGCTAGCAAAGTCAGGGTCGTGGAGATTTCTGAATGCTGAGAAGAAAATATTCCTGTCCAAAGGCTTGAGAAGGTTATTCGATTTGGATGATCAGCACGAGTCTATGGCCTTGGATCAATTTTTTAAGTTGGTTAGTCCCGATGAGAGGAAATTTGTCAGACAGGAGTTAAAACGGGTCTTGAGGACCAATGAAGCGGTTTCCGGAGAGTTTCACCACGTCGTCCCCAACCAACCCGATAGAATTATTTCGTACCAGATTCAGGTAAATCAGCTAAGTCCCCAAAAGCAACTGGAAGTTTTTGGAATTTGCACCGACATCACGGACCGGAAGGCTTTAGAAGAACGTTTATTGCTCGAGTCTCAAATTCTGGCGCAGGTAAATGAGTCTATTTTTGTCACAGACCTTGCGTACCAAGTGATTTACATGAACAGGGAAGCACAGGCCTTAAGCGGTATCGATTCCGGATTCAGGGGGAGCATTGATGAGATTTTTCAGCTCCCAAATGCTCCAGCCGAAACCCTTACCGCACTCGCTGAGCGATACCTGAGGGATGGCGTATGTCAAGATACCTTCAAGCTGCGAGATAATGGAGGCAGAATCTTCGATTGCAGGGCCAATTTTTCGGTTATTTTGGATAAGATGGGCACCGCAATTGGGTTTTCGTTTTTGGTAGACAATGTGACCGAGGATCGGGAGCGGGAGGAGTTGGCAAAGAAGGCCAAGTTGATAGTAGAAAAGAGTCCGGCAGTTTTGTTTACATTAGATCCTACGAAGCATTTCCAGATTACCTATGTGACGGAGAATATCAGCCAATTCGGATACAAAGCCAAAGACTTGATTCTGGAGGGGGTCAGTTTTTTGGATATGATACACCCACAAGATCTCCCGGCATACCTCACTTCATTCAAGCAGAGTGAACAACACGCGAGAACCCGGGAGTACCGAATCAGGACTTCCCGGGGCAAGTTCCTATGGGTGGAAGATAAAGTGAGCGAAATACGTGTGGTCAACGGGGAAATCTGTTGGTATGAGGGACTGTTTCAGGATATTACCGAAAAGAAGAAGGACAGAGCAGAGATAGAAAAAGTCAAGAATCAGTATCGGGTGTTGGCCTCAAATATACCCTACACCAACGTATTCCTCATAGATCCCGATTATCGTTATATCGTTGCTGAAGGGCCCAATTTTGAGTATTGGGGCCTTGACAAGGAATATTTTGAAGGAAAGACGATCGAGCAGGCAAATACGACCAATTTTGAGGTGATTCTGCCTCTTTTTAAAAAGGCCAAAAAGATCCGTCAGATGGTCAGTATGGACCTGAAGTACATAAAGCGGGTCTATCAGCTAATAGCCATGCCTATCTTTGAGGGGGATGAGCTAGAATACTTTTTGGGGATCATCCGGGATATTACGCGTGAGCGGTCTATTCAGCAAGCGCTGGAGAAAAGCGAGCAGAAGTACCGTAATTTGGTAGAGGAATCGACGGAACTTATCTTCTCAATAGATACTGGTTTATCGGTAAGTTACGTATCGCCCAATATCCGACAGTTTTTGGGCTATGAGACGTTTGAATTTACCGGCGGGGGCTTTTTAGATTACCTGCATCCGGATGACCGCGTAGCTTTGGATCAGCATACCAAGAAAAACCCGCTATCCTATTTTGAGAAAAAACCCATGTTTGATTGCCGCATGCGGCACAGGAATGGATCCTACCGGATTTTCAGCGTTAGTGGTAAATTGATTCACGATGAAAAGGGAGAAGTGAAGTACTATTCCGGCATCGCCCGGGACAACACCAAGTTAAAAGAAACCCAGCGTGAGTTGTTGATTGCCAAGGAAAGGGCTGAGAAGGCTTTGGAAGCGAAGTCACAGTTTCTCTCGGTCATGAGCCATGAAATTCGGACACCCATGAACGCTGTCATTGGACTTTCGCATCTGCTCCTAGAGGAGAACCCACGTGAGGATCAGCTGGAAAACCTTCGAACACTACAGTTCTCTGCAGAAAACCTGTTGGGACTGATAAATGATATCTTGGATTTTAATAAGATAGATTCCGGTAAAATTGAGTTGGAATATGTGGTATTTGAGCCCCAACACCTCCTCAACAGAATTGTGAGGTCTTATGCGTACCAGATTCGGGAGAAGTCCCTAGAGCTGGTGCTTGATGTGTCCACCGACTTGCCCAGGTATGTGATGGGTGATCCAGTACGGCTTTCCCAAATTCTAAATAATCTGATTTCCAATGCGGTAAAATTTACCAAAACGGGGAAAGTGGAAATCACCATGAGCCAGGTCCGCAAAACAGGCAAGGCAGTAACGATTAATTTCTGCGTGAAGGACTCTGGAATAGGTATTCCAGCGGATAAGCTAGATTATGTGTTTGAAGCGTTCACGCAGGCGAGTTCCGACACCACCAGGAAGTTTGGAGGAACTGGCTTGGGGCTGGCCATTGTCAAGAAGCTGGTGCTATTGCTCGGTTCAGATATAGAGGTAGAATCCACCGAGGGCAAGGGCACCTCCTTTTGGTTTGACCTTACCTTTGACCTTGCTGCAAAGGATTTTTCCAAAGGGGCTCCAGAGGTTCAGGTACTTAAAGACCTGCACAATACCAGCATTTTGGTGGCAGAGGACAATGTGGTAAATCAGGTTTTGCTCAAAAAGTACCTGACCAAATGGGGCGTGGGGAATATTGAATTTGCACAAAATGGGCAATTGGCCTTGGAGCTTTTTGAAAAACGCGACTTTGACATTCTGTTAATTGATCTTCAGATGCCGGTAATGGATGGTCTGGAGATGTCGAAAGAAATCCGAGCCATGGAAAAAGAATCAAAAAAGCGGGTTCCCCTTATAGCGTTGACCGCATCTTCGTATTCAGAAGTACATGAGCAGCTAAATAAGGCGGGCATGGATGATTACGTATCAAAGCCATTCAATCCAGCAGACCTTTATGCCAAGATTATCAAATACCTTTGATTCATCCAAATCCGTAAGACCTTCCAACCCCAAGAAATACGCTAACCCGATTTGAAGCATGGATTTGTTGGATTTTGCGTGTAATTTTGAGATTCAATGTTTGCTATGCGATTAATCACCCTTGTTGTCGGTTGTTTTTTATCGGTTGTTCACCTGTATGCACAAGATACTAGTTCCCGTCGTTCGTCCTTATTTCTGACCTATGGAACCTCCGGAGCAAATGTCAGGGAGTTCAACGAAATGCTCGCTGAGAAAGGTATTTCTCCTTTGCGGAATGGGTACACTTCCTTGGGCTTGGGATATCATACCCGTGTCAACGATTTTATTTTTGGTGCAGAGATTTACCAAAGCAATGGGCCTAAGTCTACCTATGGGGAGTTTGAGATAGATTATCGCACTTCACGATTTTATTTTAACGTCGGGTATGCACTTACAGAAGAAGGGCGTGTGCAGTTTCTACACTATATGTCGATGGGGGTGGGGTATATGAATTTTCAAATGTTGCGAGCAGGTGGTCCCACTGATTTAGAGCCATTTCTTGCCGAACCTCACCAGGGATTTATCCTACGTAAAAACAACATACACAAAGGTTCGCATTACTTGGGTGGATTCCTCACAGAGATTGGGTTTCAACTAGGCTACGATCTGGATATACCCAACATGGCCGAAACGCTTTCGGTGATAACTAAATTTGGGTATTCGTTTAGTCCTTTTGAACGGGCCTGGAATCGAAACGGACTTGCTTTTGACAATATTCAAAGTGGGGCTTTTCTGAGATTGGGAGCAGGTATTTCCCTGCCCGATCGCAACATCTTTTACGGGGATGCTACCATGAGCTTTCATTTTTTTTATGGCAAAAATGACGTTTCCATAGACGGGCTTAACGACTTGTTGCAACAGAATAGCTATCAAGCGCTTCCACGTGTAGGGGGAAATATAGGAGTGAAAGTGATCGGTGAAAATGCCCGAAAGATGTACGGACTCGAGATATGGAATCTGGCATCCTACGGGCAGGCCAATGAGGACTATGCACATACGCTCAATAGTATCCGATTCTACTCCAACTTTGGTAGACAATTATATAAGCGTAAAAATCTGGAGTTAGGGGTCTTGGGCGGAATGGGATACGCAGGTGTCAGGTATACCCTTGAAAATCGACACAAGACCGACTTTCCGAGATTGTTCGAAGAACCCCTATATGACGGAACTTTGGTAACAAGGGGATTGATGGTCAAGCCGGAGGTGGTGCTTGCGTATGTCATGCCGGTGTCATCGATCAAATTGTTTGATGTGGTATATTCTCTGCACGGAGGTTACGAGTATCCGTTGGGCAGGTATAATCTAGGAGGGGTGAGTATGCGGGAGTTTATGCAGGGGCCTTATTTGCAGTTTAGCGTAGGCATACGTCCGTAAACACACATTATAGAGCATGGATAAAAGGGCGTTTTTAGTTACCTTATTCTTGTTTATTCCAGCAGGTTTGCTTCAGTTCTGTGCGGTATATAGGTATACTACGCCCGAAAAGGAGGACTTCACAGAGATCATACAGACTGAGGGGGCAGCCTCCGTTTTTTATCCCGGAGTGGAAGGTCTGGAGGGAGAGGCCTTGAAACAAGCCTTGCATCGTGCCATTCGAAATCACAAAAGATATAGGTATCAAGATCTTTGGGAAATATTGACGGTTTTAGACGGGGATCCAGATCAGGAGGGGAATGTCGTCCTATTGTATACCCAACGATCACAGCCGGTTCCGCATAGAGACCGTGGGACTAGGTTTCGGTACGAAGAAGCAGGATATACCCTCATTGATTCTTGGAATAGGGAGCATGTATGGCCTAAATCACACGGTTTTCCCAACCCGTCAGATACTGCCTACACGGATCTACACCACATCCGGCCCACTGACCGATCGGTAAATTCTGCCAAAAACACCCGGTCTTTCCACTATGGGGAGCAGGTGTATTTTGATAATAGGGGAACTATCGAGACCCGAAATAAGCTGGGGAAAGCCAGTTGGACCTGGGAACCTCCCGATGAAGTGAAGGGAGACATAGCCCGTATGCTGTTTTACATGGCCGTACGGTACGAAGGACCTGATTATGATTTGGAATTGGTTGATTCGGTGATGCCAAGACAAACGAAGGAGCCGCTTTTCGGAAAGCTTTCTACGTTGCTAGAGTGGAATGAAATGGATCCAGTTGACGATCGGGAGCGCCGGCGAAATGATCAAATATTCACCCAGTATCAGGGCAATAGGAATCCCTTTATAGATCACCCGGATTGGGCCTTGCTGATTTGGCCTAGGAATGGGTCTGACCGCTAATGGTCCGTTGTGGAGTTTTTACCATAGATTCTCCTTTTTGAGGAAAACTTTTGGCATTTATTAGAATTTTTTAACGAAAATCCTGTTACTTTTGAAATCGCTTATCAAGAAAGACGGAGGGTAGGGCCCGAAGATGTCTTAGCAACCTGAACCAAACAAGGTGCTAATTCCCGTTCCGGATATTCCGGAAACAGATGAGCCGTAGGATATTTCAATTGCCACTTTTCTTTCGGTTCTTTCTTGGTTAGGCACGGGTTAAATTAACCAATATTCCATGCGAAGAACCGAGTTATTATTACAGCAAGCAGAGCGAAAAATTTTGATTTTGGATGGTGCTATGGGTACCATGATCCAACGGTATTCCCTTTCCGAAGAGGATTTCCGGAACGATTCCCTAACACATATAAAAAAGCCACTAAAGGGTAACAATGACCTCCTTTCCATTACCCGACCGGATATCATCCAAGAGATTCACCGGGCATATTTTGAAGTGGGGGCAGATATTGTCGAAACAAACACATTTAGCAGCACTTCAATTGCTCAGGCAGATTATGGCTTGGAGCATTTGGCCTATTCTTTGAATTTGCAATCTGCAAAGATTGCAAGGGAAGTGGCAGATTCTTTTTCTTCCTTAACTCCCGATCAGCCACGTTTTGTGGCAGGAGCCATTGGACCTACGAATAGAACAGCCAGTCTGTCTCCCGATGTAAACGATCCCGGTTACCGAGCCGTTACGTTCGACCAACTCGTCGCTGCCTATTCGGAGCAGGTAAGGGGACTCTTGGACGGAGGGGTAGATATCTTACTGGTAGAAACGGTGTTTGATACGCTGAACGCAAAGGCAGCGTTGTACGCCATCCAAGAGGTATACGAAGCTGAGGACATTCCCTTGTCACCTAGGGATGGAGGCGTACCCATCATGGTATCGGGTACCATCACAGACGCATCTGGAAGAACACTATCAGGTCAGACTACGGAGGCTTTTTTGATATCCATTTCCCACGTGCCACTTTTCAGTGTTGGTTTGAACTGTGCGTTGGGGGCGAAGGAACTGAGACCGTATCTAAAGGTGCTTTCCGAAGAAGCGCCGTTCTTGGTCAGTGTGTATCCGAATGCGGGCTTGCCCAATGAATTTGGTGCGTACGATCAGGGACCCGACGAAATGACAGATCAAATAAAGGAGTTTTTAGAGCAAAACTGGGTAAATATCTTGGGCGGGTGTTGCGGCACAACGCCGGATCATATTAAGTTGATTGCAGACACTGCCAGGAATTATGCTCCTAGAAAACTCGTGTTTCAACAAATTGAAGAGTGAGCAGCATGACAGTTAAACCGATAAATACCAATCAGTTGAAACTATCCGGATTGGAACCTTTGGTTTTTACACCCGAGTTGAATTTTGTCAATATCGGCGAGCGAACCAATGTGACCGGATCGAAGAAGTTTGCCCGACTGATATTGGACGGAGATTACGATACCGCGCTGGAGGTAGCCTTGGATCAGGTGAGAGGCGGTGCTCAGGTACTGGATGTTTGTATGGATGAGGCCATGCTAGATGGTGAGGCTGCTATGGTGAAATATCTGAACCTGATTGCATCGGAGCCTGAGATAAGCCGAATTCCAATCATGGTGGATAGCTCCAAGTTTTCCATCATCGTAGCCGGACTGAAGTGTCTGCAAGGCAAGGGTATTGTGAATTCCATCAGTCTAAAGAATGGGGAAAAGGAGTTTTTGGAGCAGGCAAAAACGGTCAAAAAGTTTGGAGCAGCCGTGGTGGTGATGGCTTTCGATGAAAAAGGCCAGGCGGACACCTATGAACGAAGGATCGAGATTTGCAAACGCAGTTACGATTTACTTACCCAGCGGGTTGGCTTTAACCCTCAAGACATCATCTTTGATCCCAATATATTCCCAGTAGCCACGGGAATGGATGAGCATAAGATGAATGCCATTGACTTTTTTCGGGCCACAAAGTGGATCAAACAGAACCTACCGGGGGCCAAGGTAAGCGGGGGCGTCAGCAACGTCAGTTTTTCATTTCGAGGCAATAACCCAGTCAGAGAAGCAATGCATGCTGTGTTTTTGTATCACGCCATTCGGCATGGTATGGACATGGGCATCGTGAATCCCACCATGTTGGAGGTATACGATGACATTCAAAAAGACCTTTTGGAGCACGTGGAGGATGTCATCTGGAACAGGAGGGAAGATGCCACCGAGCGCCTACTGGATTTTGCGGAGACTGTGAAGGCTAGCGGTAAAAAGGCCAAACAGGACGATTCTTGGAGGCGTGAGCCCATCGAGAAACGGATAGAATATGCATTGGTAAAAGGTATCATCGACTATGTGATAGACGATACGGAGGAGGCAAGGCTTCACCTGGGTGATCCTTTAAAGGTGATAGAGGGACCGTTGATGGATGGTATGAATGTCGTTGGGGATTTGTTTGGGGAAGGAAAAATGTTTTTGCCTCAGGTAGTCAAAAGTGCCCGGGTGATGAAGAAGGCGGTCGCCTACCTAGAGCCTTTTATGCCAAAGGCCGGAGACGTGGGATATGTGGAAAATGGCTCTTCATCCATCAAAAAGATACTCTTGGCTACTGTGAAAGGAGATGTGCATGATATAGGAAAGAATATCGTGGGCGTGGTTTTGGCCTGCAATAGCTATCAAATCATCGATCTCGGTGTGATGGTTGAAGCCGAGAGGATCTTGGATGAAGCAGTGGCTCAGCGGGTAGATATCATTGGTCTAAGTGGACTAATTACGCCCTCGCTCGATGAAATGGTCAACGTGGCTGCTGAAATGGAGCGAAGAGGCCTACAGATACCGCTCCTGATCGGAGGGGCTACGACCTCTAGGATTCATACTGCGGTAAAGATTGACCCTATGTATTCTGGTATCGTGGTACACGTAACCGATGCATCCAAGTCCGTACCCATTGCTGGCGAGGCCATACACGAGGGAACCAAAGATGCCTACAAGCTACAGATCAAGGAAACCTACCGACAGTTGCGCGTGGAGCACGAAGCAAAGCAGGAGTTAAAGCAAATGGCGACGTATGAAGAAGCAAAAGCCAATCCGACGCAGGTGGACTGGGATACCTTCACTCCAGTAAAGCCGAAAAAACCGGGAGTGACTACGCTAGACGATATTGACTTGGCCGTGCTGCGTAACTACATAGACTGGACGCCGTTTTTCAGTACATGGATGCTCTCCGGGAAATACCCTAAAATATTGGATAATCCGGTTGTGGGTGCTGAAGCCCGTCGCCTCTTTGAGGAAGCAAACGCCATGTTAGATAGAATAATTGGAGAAAAATGGCTTACCGCCAAGGCCGTAGTGGGTCTTTTTCCGGTGGTTAAGCAGGGTGAAGATGTGTTGATTTCAGCCCCCTATTCCGGGGATCGACCCCAAAAATTTTCTTTCCTACGCCAGCAGGGTAAAAAAGGCAAAGGTGTGCCGAACAGAAGCTTGGTAGATTTTATTCACCCGACGGATGAAGATTATCTGGGTTGTTTTGCAGTCACCGCCGGATGGGGTATAGAAGCCAAATTGGCGGAGTTTGCTAAGGATGGAGATGATTACAACGATATCATGCTGAAAGCATTGGCCGATCGGTTGGCTGAGGCTTGTGCAGAATATGTACATTTTTTGGTGAGGAAGGAGTACTGGGGCTATGCACCGGATGAAACTCTTAGCAACGATGACCTTATTCAGGAGGCCTACGTGGGCATACGCCCGGCACCTGGCTATCCTGCCTGCCCGGAGCACTCGGAAAAAGGCACCCTGTTTGACCTGCTTCAAGCCGAGCAACGTATTGGGATTACGCTGACGGATAGCTTTGCCATGTATCCTACGTCTTCGGTGAGCGGCTTCTATTTTGGGCACCCTGAGAGTAAGTACTTTGGGCTGGGCAAAATAGGAGAGGACCAGGTAATTGACTACGCAGCTAGGAAGGGGGTCTCTAAAGAACAGGCGGAACGATGGCTGTCTCCAAATTTGGGCTATACGCCAAAGGTGGATACGCCAGTTTAAACTCCCGTCAACATATTAGCGAATACAACCATAAGTAAAAAAAATAGGGGTGGCGGAAGCACCCGACTGGCTATGAAAATCACAGAATACATCGATCAGGCGAAGGAAACTCTTTTCTCTTTTGAGATTCTGCCTCCCCTTAAAGGGCAGAGTTTACACGACATGCTGGCAGGTATTGAACCCTTGATGGAGTTCAAGCCTCCGTTTGTGGATGTCACGTATCATCGGGAGGAGTACATTTACAAGCAGCATTCGGGTGGCCTTCTTCAAAAAGTAAGTACAAAGAAAAGGCCGGGTACAGTGGGTATATGTGCGGCGTTGATGAACAGGTTTCATGTAGAGCCGGTACCCCATTTGTTATGTGGTGGATTTTCCAAGGAGGAAACTGAAAATGCATTGATTGACCTGGAGTTTATCGGTGTTCAGAATGTGCTGGCTCTTCGCGGCGATGCCGACAAGACGGAAGGCAGGTTTGTTGCTGAAGAGGATGGACACCGGTTCGCCTCAGAGTTGGTAAGGCAGATAGCGGACATGAACAAGGGGATTTATCTGCACGACGAAACAGAAACCGGTTTTCACACGGATTTTTGTATTGGCGTGGCGGGTTATCCCGAAAAGCACTTTGAAGCACCCAGCTTGAATTACGATTTGAAGTATCTAAAGCAGAAAATTGATGCGGGGGCCGAGTATGTGGTCACCCAGATGTTTTTTGACAACCAAAAATATTTCGATTATGTCGAAAAAGTCCGGGCTGCCGGAATACATGTGCCAATCATTCCAGGTCTGAAACCTATCACCACGCTGTCCCAGATTGTCAACTTGCCGCGTACGTTCTTTTTGGATTTGCCAGATGATTTGATGCAGGAGCTAGATGGCTGCAAAACCAATACGGACGTCAAGGAAGTGGGGATTGCTTGGGCCATTCAGCAGAGTAAGGAATTGGTCAAAGCCGGCGTGCCAAGCCTACATTACTATACGATGAGCAAGGCAGACGCGACGTATCGGATTGCGAAGGAGGTGTTTTAGTCAGCGGCTCTATATATCCTCTAAGGAGTATTGTCTACCTGGTTTTTTGAGACACCCATTGGTATTTCTTTCCGGGTAAGGATTTTAGCCAGCCCTGAAATTCAAGATTGAGTAACTTGGAGGCAAGGGTTTGAATGGGTATCTGGCATTTCCAGCTCAATTGATCGATGTCCAGCTCCTTTTCTTCTGTGAGGAGCTGTAGGATGGCCCGCTCCATGGGGTCAAAATCCTCCAAGTTGATCACCACAGATGACTTTGGGGACTCCTCGGATCCGATAGTCCAAGAGAAGGTGTCAGCGATATCTTTGGGTCCCATGTAGATACCAGCTTTCATCGTACGGATCAAGTTATTACAACCCTCACTGTAGGTTGATTGTAGGTTTCCAGGTACCGCAAATAGTTCTTTATTATAGCTGTAGGCTATTTCTGCGGTGATGAGTGCTCCACCTTTCTTAGCGGCTTCAACGATCACGAGCGCATCAGACATGCCGGCGATTATCCGATTTCTTTGTGGAAAATTGCTCGCGTTGAGCGGTGCACCAATTTTGTATTCGGAAAGCAGCCCACCGTTTTCCATCATTTGATGAGCGATATGACTATGGTAGGCGGGATAAATTTTGTTGATGGGTGTGCCAAGTACACCAATCGTAGGCAGATTATGCTGCAATGCCGCCCGATGGGCCTCGATGTCGATACCATATGCAAGCCCGCTGATAATAGTGGGCCGGTAAGGAGCCAGGTCTTCGACTATTTTGGCCGTGACAGATTTACCATAGGTAGTAGCATTTCTCGTACCGACAATTCCCACAGTACGCGCGGGATTCAGGTTCAGGTCACCACGGTAAAACAACAGTATGGGGGAATCTGGGAAGGATTTTAGCCGTTGGGGAAAGGATTTGTCCAAGTAGGTGGTTACGGTGACGCCTTGCTTTACGGCTTCCTCCAGTAAGGAATGGGCATTGGTCAGGTAGGTGTCTTTTCCCGATAGCTGACTGAGCAATTTAGGACCAACGCCAGGGATCTTAGCGGCTTTTCCCTTAGTCAAGGCAAAAAACTGTTTGGCCGACCCGCTGTAGCTGATAATGTTTTTGTAGATCCCAGGGCCAAGTTGGGGAACAAGGCTGAGGGCTACCGCATATACAAGTTCTTCATCAATTGGCCTTTCCATTGAGATTATCCCTGATTTCCATCAAAAAATGTTTGATTTGATTTAGCCGGTTGATCATTGCCGCTTTGTCAGGGATCTGGTGGAGGTCTTTTTTGATGATTTCTTGCGCTCCTTGAAGGGTATATCCTTTTTCTTTCACCAAGTGATAAATAAGACGAATTTTTTCGATATCATCCGTCGTAAACCTGCGGTTTCCTTTCTTGTCTTTTTTTGGCCGGATGATGTCAAATTCCCCCTCCCAATACCTTATTAAAGAGGTAGCTACCTTAAAGTGTTCTGCAACCTCTCCAATCGAGTAATATTTCTTCTCTATGTCCCGCTCCCTGTATGGCAAATCTCAATTTTTTTCTCAAAAATAATCAAAATCAACAAAAAAACCTTTCAGGAAAACGGGAAACATTCCCAATTTTCCTGAAAGGTTTATAGAGGTGGTACCTGAAAATAGCAGGTCAACTAATTACGACAGGGACTGGTTTTCACGTGAAGCCAGTTCCAGGATCTTATCGAACTCAGCGGGTTCTAGATCTTTAAAGAAGTAGTTGACAGGATTCATGTATTTGCCGTCTTTGATTACTTCGTAGTGAACATGGGGAGCGGTCGAAGATCCCGTATTCCCTACAGTTCCGATTTGGTCTCCCCGCTTCACCCGTTGACCGACCTTCACGCCGAAATCATTCATGTGCGCATACCTAGTGACAAAGCCAAACCCGTGATCAATTTCAATGTGTTTGCCATAACCTCCAAATTCAGTGCGAACGGTTTTGACTATTCCGTCGCCCGTAACATAGATCGGCGTGCCTTTTGGCGCGGAGAAATCCACGCCGGTATGCATTTTTCGCACTTTCAAAATGGGGTGAATGCGCATGCCGTATCCTGACGCCAGTCTATTTAGCTCTTCGTTGTGTATGGGTTGAATGGCAGGAATGGAAGCCCAGTACTCTTCTTTATTGAGGGCTGTTTCGGAGAGCTCGTCGTAAGAACGGGTTTGTACAAACATTTGCTTTTTGAGGCTCTCCAGCTTTTCCATGACGGAAATAATCATTTTCTCTTGGTTCAAGCCCTTGTCCTTGATCTCTTGGAATCGATCCGTACCTCCGTAGCCCGCCTTTCGCACGGAATTTGGTATGGGTTCTGATTCAAAAATAACCCGGTAGAGATTGTCGTCACGTTCCTGTAGGTCTCCCATCATGGCGGTAAGACGGCTAACTTCTTGGTCCATCAGGTCGTAGTACAATTTTAATTCTTTGTTTTCCCTTTTTAGCAGCAGCTCCTTTGGGCTATCAAAGTAATGGCTAAAAACGATCAGGATTCCAACAGCCAACAAAGATGCCAACGACAAAAATCCCAATGCATTCAGGGTGATATCCCATTTGCTGCGTACGTACCGTTCGTATTTGCAGGTCTTGGGGTCGTAATAATATTTAATTCTACTCATGTAGTAAATTGAATGTTAAAACTTCTAATTTTGTATTCCTTTTCAAAAACCGGGGTGTTAAGCGTATGGGAAGGATTGGTATCCAACGTGCTACAACCGGCAAATATAGAAAATTTAGTAACACGATTTCCAATATAGTCAAATAAGCTATCAAACTATGGACGCAAAACAAATAAGAAGCACTTTTATTGAATTTTTTGAATCCAAAGGGCATCAATTTGTTCGTTCTGCGCCTATCGTTGTCAAAAACGATCCCACCCTGATGTTTACCAATGCAGGGATGAATCAATTCAAGGATTATTTTCTCGGAAATGAAACCCCCAAGTCGTCCCGTGTAGCTAACAGCCAAAAATGCCTAAGGGTTTCGGGAAAGCACAACGATTTGGAAGAAGTTGGTGTGGATACCTACCACCACACCATGTTCGAGATGCTTGGCAATTGGTCTTTCGGAGATTATTTCAAAAAAGAAGCCATCGAATGGGCCTGGGAATTGCTCGTTGAGGTGTATAAATTGCCGGTAGACCGATTGTATGTGACGGTTTTTGGTGGGGACCAGGGAGATGGACTGGATCAAGATCAAGAAGCTGTTGAATTATGGGCTGACTGGATTGCGAGGGATCGTATCTTATTTGGATCCAAAAAAGATAATTTTTGGGAAATGGGAGAGACGGGCCCCTGCGGTCCCTGTTCGGAAATTCATATTGATCTTCGATCAAATGAGGAGAGAACTAGCGTGGATGGTAGGGATTTGGTGAACCAAGACCACCCACAGGTAATTGAGATTTGGAACCTGGTTTTTATACAATATAACCGAATTAAGAATGGATCGCTCAGGGAGTTGCCGGCCAAGCACGTTGATACGGGCATGGGCCTTGAACGGCTGGTTCGTGCCATCCAATGGAAGCAGTCCAACTATGATTCGGATCTGTTCACCCCATTTATAGCCGAAGTAGAAAGGATGTCCGGGGAGTCGTATGGTCTGGATGAAAAGGTGGATATCGCTTTTCGGGTGATCGTGGATCATATCCGGGCGATTGCTTTTACCATTGCTGACGGTCAATTACCGTCTAACAACAAAGCAGGGTATGTGATCCGGAGAATTCTTCGGAGAGCGGTACGGTATGGGTATACCTTTTTAGGTTTTAAGGAGGCATTTTTATACAAACTGATGCCTACTTTGGCTCATCACTTCGGAGAGGTTTTTCCGGAGGTAGCTGATCAGATGGATTTTGTGGCCAAAGTGATCTTAGAAGAGGAGCAGTCCTTTTTGAGGACCTTGGAAAAAGGGTTGAAGATATTGGATCAAATCAAATCAACGTTGGAGCAGTCTGGTACTCGGGTAATTCCGGGAAATCAGGCCTTTGAGCTGTATGATACCTACGGATTCCCATTAGACCTAACTTCACTCATCGCCCGAGAGGGAGGGTATTCTGTGGATGAGGCGGGTTTTGCTGAGGCTATGGAGCGTCAGAAGGATCGTTCCAGGGCGGCTGCGGAGCAGGAAACCAAAGACTGGATACTGGTTTCAGGCGATGAAGGGACTGAATTTGTAGGCTACGACCAGTTAACAGCTGAGAGCCGGATCGTCAAATACAGGGAAATCATCGAAAAGAAAGGTAAAAAATATCAGGTGGTACTAGACCGCACGCCATTTTACGCAGAAAGCGGAGGACAGGTGGGGGATCAGGGCATCATTCGTAGCAGCGAGGAATCCCTACAGGTGTTGGACACCAAAAAGGAGAACGAGTTGATTGTGCACCTGGTAAACCGTATTCCTGCTGACCCCAGGGCGACGTTTGTCTGTGAGGTGGATCAATCTAGGCGAAAGCTGATCATGAAGAATCACTCTGCCACGCACCTGCTACAGGCTGCGCTCCGAACGGTACTGGGTGATCACGTGCAGCAAAGGGGCTCCCTGGTCAACGAAGAGGTGCTTAGGTTTGATTTTTCCCACTTCGCCAAGCTGACCGATGAGGAAATTGAGCGGGTGGAGGCGATCGTGAATGAAAAGATTCGCGAAAACATTGGTTTGGAGGAATTGCGCAATGTGCCAATAGACAAAGCCAAATCGATGGGAGCGACCGCATTGTTTGGTGAGAAATATGGTGAATTTGTACGGGTAATTACCTTTGGAAGAGATTTTTCCGTAGAGTTGTGCGGAGGTACCCATGTACCTGCCACAGGGAATGTTGGATACTTCAAAATACTCACAGAGGGGTCTATTTCTGCGGGCGTGAGACGGTTGGAGGCAGTGACTGGGAGCCGTGCGGAAGAGCACGTCAAAGCCCAGTTGAAAACACTTCGGGAGATTCAGGAGATGTTGAAGTCACCCCGTGATCTGGAAAAAAGCGTCGCTGCACTTTTGAAAGAGAAGAACGACCTGCGCAAGGAGCTGGAGGCAATGCAATTGAAAGAAGCGTCCCAATTAAAGTTCCGTTTGGCTGGGGATATACAGAGGGTAGGAGATATGGAAGTATTGGTGGCACGGATTGTGCTACCACATGCGGATGCTCTCAAAAAGCTGGCCTATGAGCTTAAAAACGAGCGTGAGAGGTTTTTGGGTGTGTTTGCCGCAGAAATATCCGGAAAACCACAGATTGCCGTGGTGGTCGCTGAGGATTTGGTGCGTGAAAAGGAACTAGATGCGGGTAAGATCGTTAGAGAATTAGCCAAGCACATCAAGGGAGGCGGAGGCGGTCAGCCGTTTTTCGCCACAGCAGGCGGCAAAGAGTTGGCTGGACTCGCCCAGGTGGTGGAGCAGGCTAGGGAGATGTTTTCCTGACCGTTGATGTAATTAATGACTATAAAGATTTGGTTTTGGGTCAAATCTCTACCATTTTTGATCCCCAAATCAGTGAATTGGATATGATTGAAGAAAAAAGACAAACAGCCTTAGAACCAGAGGTTAAGCAAAAGTATGAATTGGTCATTGGGTTGGAAGTTCACGCTCAGCTGTTAACTAACAGCAAGATGTATACCTCCGACTCCACCCTGTTCGGGAATTTGCCTAATACCAACATATCAGTCATCACCTTGGGGCATCCGGGCACTCTACCAAAGGTAAATAAACGGGCGATAGAGTACGCCGTCAAAATGGGCCTTGCCTGTGATTCCAGAATTACCCGTAGAAACATTTTTGCGCGAAAAAACTATTTCTATCCCGATCTACCGAAAGGCTATCAGATCACGCAGGATAAGGATCCCATCTGCGTGGGCGGTGAAGTGCCCATTATCTTATCCAGCGGAGAAAAGAAGACCGTTGCGCTCACCAGAATACATTTGGAAGAAGACGCAGGCAAGTCCATCCACTTGGCAGGAGAGATAGATACCTTGGTAGATTTCAACCGAGCCGGAGTTCCCTTGATTGAAATCGTTTCAGAACCTGACATGCGCTCCTCTGAGGAGGCCTACCAGTTTTTGACAGAAATAAAGAAGCTTGTCAAATACCTGGATATATGTGACGGAAACATGGAAGAAGGTTCGTTACGTTGCGATGCCAACGTCTCTATCCGCCTACACGGAGCCAGTGAGTTTGGTAAAAAGGTGGAAGTGAAAAACATGAACTCCTTTAGGAACGTTGCTCGGGCTATAGAACACGAGTATGAAAGACAAATTGTGCTGGCTGAGTGTGGAGAAGAGATAATCTCTGAAACCCGGACATTTGACGCCACTACCGGAACCACAAGTGGCATGCGTACCAAAGAAGACCTGAATGATTACCGGTATTTTCCGGAGCCGGACCTGAGTCCGGTGATTGTGTCTGAGGAATGGTTAAACGCCATCCAGGCGGGTTTACCTCCATTGCCCAGAGAGCTCTTTGAAAAGTTTGTAACGGTCTATGGATTGCCGGAATACGATGCCGGAGTATTGACAGACAGCAAAGAGATTGCCTTATATTTTGAGGATTTATGTCATTTGACGGGCAACTACAAGGCAGCTTCCAACTGGATGATGGGCCCTATCAAGTCCTACCTTAACGAACTAACCCTGCATATTGCAGATTTCCCTATCAAACCTGCGGGTATTGCTGCGCTAATTGAACTAATTGATGCCGGAAAAGTTAGCTTTTCTGCTGCCTCTCAGAAAATTTATCCAGTGATGCTGAAGAACCCTGCCAAAGCACCCTTGGAAATTGCAACCGAACAAAATCTGATCCAACAAAGTGATGAGGGATCCTTAAAGCCGATTGTTGAGCAGGTTTTGGCCGAGAATGCCCAGAAAGTAGAAGAATACCGTGCAGGAAAGAAAGGGTTAATGGGCATGTTTATGGGGCAGGTTATGAAGAAAAGCCAAGGCAAGGCAGATCCGAAGGTCGCTTCGAAGTTATTATCAGAATTGTTAGACTAAGAAAAAAATGACAACTAAATTATATCAAAATTGGGTAGTATTTTTGGGACTGTTTTCCGTACTGAGCATAGCCTGTTCGGAGAGTGGTGGTGAGTTTACCGGTCAAGTGGAAGTTTCCGGGCAGGTAAAGAATGCGCCAGATGGTGTGTTGGTCCTATCTGAATATACCCAAGAGGGGGCATCTGTACTGGACACGATTGCGCTGGACAAAAACGGGAAGTTTTCGTATAAAGTCGGTTTAGAAGGGCCAACGTTTTACGATTTGAACCTTTTTGACGAAAAGACTATCCGGTTGGCGTTGTATCACGAGGATGTTACTGTTACCTATGATTTTGAAAGTGATGCATTAGAGATTCTAGGATCCAAGGATACCCAAATGCTGCGTAAGATCGACGATTTGACCATGGTGTATCAGGAGGAAATAAATTCACTCAATGATGAATACTATCAAGCAATGGGTGACAGGGATCAGCAAGCCATTCGCGGAATACAGGAAAAGGCAATGGAATTAGAGGCTAACCACGCACTACGTTTGAAAGAGGTAATTAATGAGATGGAGGGTAGCTTTGCCGCACTTGCTGGACTGGGTATGCTTAATCCCCGAAACGACTTCTCCTACCTAGACAGTTTAGTCAGTGTATTGGCTCAGCGTTATCCAGACATGAAAATGATCAGCTCTTGGAAGCAAGAGTTGGATGAGTTGCGGGCACTCTCTATTGGTCAGCCTGCTCCGGAGATCGAACTTCCCGATCCAGAGGGTAACTTGGTCAAGCTCTCGGATCTCAAAGGGAAATATGTGCTGATCGATTTTTGGGCAGGTTGGTGTAAGCCCTGTAGGGACGAGAATCCCAATGTGGTGAGGTTGTACAACAAGTACAAAGATAATGGATTCGAGGTTTTTGGCGTGTCGTTGGATAGGACCCGGGACATGTGGCTGAAAGCTATCGAGGAGGACGGTCTGGAGTGGACGCAGGTTTCCGATTTGAAGTACTTTAACTCCGAAGCAGCAGCGACCTATCAGATCAATGCCATCCCGGCTACCTACATGGTAGATCCGGAAGGGAACATTCTGGCAAAGGATTTGAGGGGTATTACGCTCGAAAATAAATTGGCGGAACTGTTCGATTAAATTGTTTTTTCACCACTGGAAAAATGTTTTCGTGAATATCAAAGATTCTTATATATTCGCACCGTGATAGCAGGGAATCTTGAGGTAAATTTGAGTATCAAGCAAATTTACGACTGTGTATTCTCTGCGAGTCAAAACGGTTCGAACCTTAAAATAAATTGTAATTTGACCTATTAATCATCCAACTCAACGCAACATCCGAGGGTATTCTTTGATGTAACCGGAATTAACCCATAAAGGAGCACTTAAAATTCACACACTATCTATTATCGTAAACATGAAAAGAAGAAGTTTCAATTTCCCAATGAATCGGTTGTTAACCATGATGCTGATTGGATTATTGGCATTAGGAGCCTGTAAGAGCAAAAAGAAGGTGGTAGAGGCCGCCCCAGCTCCAGTACCGGTTGAAGAGCCAGCCCCTGCACCCAAGCCAGCTCAACCCACCCCGTCCGCCGAGGAAGTAGCAGCAGGCAAGCTTGAAGGGTATTTCAACGCGATTGTGAACGCCTCAAACGTTAACAGTGCGAACAATACTATCCGTGAAGCACTTGGTATGTTTTCCAATCAAAATACGCCTGTATTGATTGTGATTCACGAAGAATCCGGTATCAAAGACTACGATGAGCCAACAACCATCGACAGGTACTTGAACTACCTCAAAGACACCAAAAAGAACCTAAACTTTATCAGCGATATCCGGTTAGATGGAAGTGGTAGAGTTACCGAACTGGAATTAAGAAGAAGATAATTTACAAACCGATAAGCTGCAAACAATCATGAAAAAACATATTCTATCCCTACTAATTCTGTTCATGGCTTCCTCGATGGTAGCCTTGGCGCAAAATGACAATATCAGTCCATCCAGAAAGCAGGCCATTGACTCTCTCGCATTGGAGAAAGTGAAAGACTTGAGTAAATATATCAGTATCATTGGAAGCAAGGAAACACAATTTTCTGAAGCAACCAGAGTTATGGATAGGGCGGAGGAGTTATTCGCTCCCGAGGCGGAGATGGGTGTGTCATCCATCAACCGAAGTGAAATAGCCTACTACAAAGTAAGACGGTATTTTGAGAGACTGATGGCCCTGAACTATGACCGGGTAAATATCAGCTGGTACGATATCCACTACATCAGTGACTTGGAGCGTCAGCCCGATGGTCGCTATGTGGGTGTGATTACCATCTATCAGCGTTTCGAAGGTACTTCTGTAGAAGCAGGGTTAAACTATAGAGATACTACTAAAAAGGATATCACCATCTACGTGGAGAAAAAGCAGACCCAGATTGCAGGTAGAACCATCGAGTTTTGGGACGTGATGCTTGGCGACGTGAGGGTGACCGAAACTTCAGCATGAAATTAAACATTGTTCTGTTTGTATTATTTATTGCATCCTTTCAGAGTGTTCCGGGGCAGGTTTTAAACAGCCCCGGACAACTCAAGGATGACGGTAGGTTCGCAGCATCTACCAAACAAGTCAATCAATTCTTTAGACGATTTAACGGGGAGGAAAGCAAGGAAGGAGACAGACGGTATAATCCCGGAGACGAAAATTATAGAAACAGGGAACTTAGAAGGTCTTTTATCAACATACTTTTCGACAACGAGACCTCTGATCTGCCCGTAGAATTAAAACGAGAATTTCTCAATTACGTAGTATCTGAAAGCTATCCCCAGTATCTGAATTTTCATGGTGGGGAGTGGTTTGCAGAGGCCACTACCGTATTTACTTACGGAGGTAGGTCCCACGATGTGGTACTGTTTTTGAAGCTTCAGCCAGAGGGATTGGGTTATGAGTGGGTAATCGACAATGTCCTGTTCGAGCCCTTTAAAACTGCCTTCGATAAACCTAAGGGGGATCAGAAAAAGTTTCTGCATCCGCTTAGTCACGAGCTCGGCTTTATGAATTTAAGAAAGGCCATACAGGATGACCCGAAGCCGGAATCCTATACCCCTAGGGAGTTCAGGCCGGATTACCTGAGTCTTTTTATCTATGAAATTAAAAGAGGAGATCTGAAATTCGTAACTGTAAAGGACGTAAAGTACCATTTTTTCCAAATTGATAAGTGGTATTTTGAACTTTCGCAGTTTAACAGACCGGGTTTCAATACCGGCTGGCTAATTTCTAACTTGGTAAAGCTTTCAGAAGGGGATAGAGAAGTCGTTTTGGAATACATTTATGACAATAACTAATCACATGAAATACTTTTTTGTCTTGAGCTTGCTGCTGGGATCTTTCGGTGTGCGCGCTCAGGACATTCCTGGGTTTACCAAGCAGGAGATCAAAGACCTTACGCAAGAGGTGGAGGAGCAGGTAAGGTTTTTACAGTACCTATTGAATACCGTGGGCAGTAAGGACAGTCATGCCCGGGATAAGGATGTGATTATCAGGGAAAGCTATAAGAAGATTTTTAGAGATGATAAAGTGCAGGTGGAAGATGATCTGCTCCTAGACCGAAAAGTCATCACAAACAAGAACATCACGGCCTATTTCAAGGATGTGGAGTTTTTTTTCAAGGATGTGGCGTTTCAGTTTAAGGTAAAAGAAGTAAAACCTAAGCTGAACGACAAGGGGGACCTGTTTTTTGAAATAGCCATGGATAGAACCCTCTCGGGCACGGGTATCAATGGTGAAAAAATAGAAAATACCAAGAACCGTTTTGTGGAGGTTAACTACGATCAGAGATCTAAAGAACTGAAAATTGCCAGCATGTATACCACGCGGCTGAGTAGGGATGAAGAACTCAGCGAATGGTGGAGTACCTTATCCTACGAGTGGGGCAATTACTTCCGGGAAAAGTTTCACATGCAAGAGGAGGATTCGGTCACTGTAGATGACCTTTATCGCATCAGCGGACTTGATACGTTGGATCTTTCTGGAAATCGTCTCATCATAGACCTTACGCCCATACAAGCCCTCAACGATCTCAAGTACATTGATATCAGTAACACGAATATTCGCGAACTGGCACCAATCAGCAATGTGACGTTTCTTTCGTATTTAGACATCTCCAACACGCCCACGGAGGATATACAGTTTATCAAATATTCGGATAGGTTGACACACCTAAATATCTCCAAAACGGGGGTGAAGGATATTGACGATTTATTGAATTTAAAAAATCTTGTAGACCTTCGCGTGGCAGGAACGGGGTTATTGGGTTTTGGTGTATTGAATCAATTCAAAGCGTTGGAGAACCTGGATCTGGAGGCTAGCGGTTTCAATAACATCGAGAATATTAACGAACTGAAGAGTCTTAAGTCACTGAATCTCAAAGATAATTTTCTGATAAATTTCGGGTTTCTATCGGCGCTTACTGCCCTCGAAGATATCAACTTGGAGGGGACCAATATTTTGGACTTAAGCCCACTATCCGAACTAAAACAACTTTGGAAAATCAATATCAATGGCACCGAGGTGAGTTCTTTGGCTGCATTGAATGGTTCTACCAATATCCGCAGAATTTACGCCGATAGGTCCTCGATCTCCGAGCAAAGTGCGGATGAATTTGCCAGGCGAAATCGCCGGATTTTGTTGATTCACAATGTAGAGAATTTGCAGACTTGGTGGGAGACGCTACCGGATGGTTGGAACAAGGCGCTTCTCGAACTATTTCCGAGTATGAACTTCCGGAACCCTTCCGTAGAGGAGCTTTCAGAGTTGGTAAGCATTGATTCGTTAAACTTATCTGGATCTGAAGTTACCAATCTCAGGCCTGCACTCAAGTTTAAGAAAGTTTTCTTTTTGGCATTGGACAATACAAAGGTTCAGGATCTGACTCCTTTGGTAGAAATGAAGACGCTGACCACCCTTAGTGCTAACCATACTGAGGTGGCTAGTGTAGATGGATTGGGAGAATTAAAGGCCTTAGAGCGGTTATATCTCAAAGGAACTAAGGTTTCCAACATTGAACCGATCAAAGCGCTGTTGAATTTGAAATACGTAGACATCGACGCTACGGAAGTTGCGAAGTGGGATGCCGAGTCGTTGGCGACTATCTTGTCAAAGGCAACCGTTGTGTACCGGAGTGAAGAACTCATTGCTTGGTGGGGATCCTTGAGTGGCCAATGGGAAGGTATTTTCAGGGGTCAGTTCAACCTTTCTGAGTCTCCCACCTCGGAGGAGTTACATTTTATGACCTCTAAGTCAAGTGTTTTAATAGAAGACGCTGATGTGTTGAACCTGGAGGAGGTGTTGGTGTTCTTTAACCTGCGAAGTCTTTCTATTCACAATGCTCCGCTACAGGACATAAGTGCTATTTCCCGTTTGGAAAACCTGGGTTCTTTGAGAATGTCCCAAGTGCCTGTAAGGGATTTAGTCCCCTTAGCCAACCTCGCCTATTTAGAGGAGTTGGATCTATCCAACACGGGGGTAGAGGATTTACGACCTATAGCGGGGCTTAGCAGGCTCAAAAAGTTGGTGCTGTCAGGTACAAACATCACGCGGCTAAGGGGATTAGAGACGTTGTATGATCTCAGGGAGTTGGATATTGCAAGTACCAATGTGAAGTCTATCAAACCTATCATGCATTTGATCAATTTAGAGCGCTTGGTTTGTTTTAATACCCGAATTAATCAGCGAGCTGTTGATAACTTTAAGAAGTCGAATCCAAGCTGTGATGTGCGATATTATTGATAAGTTTTTTTGGCCTTCGGAAAGCGTCTTTATTCACCACTCCCGGAGCGTCTGATACACCAAATGGACCGGAAGACCCATAACCGTATAATAGGATCCCTCGATCTTCTCTACGGCGATATATCCGATCCATTCTTGGATACCATAGGCCCCAGCTTTGTCAAAGGGCTTAAACTGCTTCACGTAATATTCAATTTCTTCTTTTCGAAGGTCTCGGAAGCATACGATTGTCCGGTCTTCAATCACTGATTTGCGCTGTTGATCAAAGATAGCTACCGCCGTGATTACTTCGTGTTTTTTACCAGACAGGGCATTGAGCATTTCATGAGCTTCCTCGGCATTTTCCGGTTTATTAAGGATTGATCCATTGGCAACCACAACAGTATCCGCTGTAATGAAAATTTCTCCTTCGCGAATATCCGAGGCGTAGGCAGCGGCTTTTTTCGCGGCCAAATAACCGGCAACTTGAGTACCTTCCAGATCTGCTGGAAACGACTCATCGATCGGAAGGGTTCTTACCGTAAATTCGACACCGAGTCCTTTTAGAAGTTCGCTGCGGCGTGGGGAATTTGAAGCTAGGACGATGTGCCTTTTTGATTTGTTAACGTTGTGAAGTGGAGCCTCGCTCATCTTATTTTTCGGGTTTTCCAACTGGATTTGGACGCGTTTTCGAATGGTTGCGATAGCTGATGGGACGATGTGTATCCCTGCTCTTCTTTCCAATAGACGGCAAATGCAGCCATTACAAGCATTTCCTCGCTGCTGAGTACCGGCTGAAGTTTGGAAGGTTCAAAATAGTTTTCTACAAATTTGGTGGTAAAGGCTCCGGATGTAAATTGTGGATGTGTCATCACATAGTGGCAGAAGGGGATGGTTGTTTTGATACCGGAAATTTTAAAATCGACCAGTGCCTGTTTCATCTTTTCTATCGCCAATTCTCTAGTCTCAGCATGTACCGTCAGTTTTGCTATCATAGGGTCGTAGTGGATCGGTATAGGCATTCCTTCTTCGAATCCGTCGTCCACGCGGATACCCGGCCCCTTGGGCGGAGTGTAGGTAATCAGGGTGCCGGTGTCTGGGAGAAATTGGTTTTCGGGGTCTTCCGCATATATTCTGGCTTCAATGGCATGACCATGGATTTGCAGATTTTCCTGTGAAATAGAAAGACGGGCTCCTTCTGCGATTTTGATCTGCTCTTTTACCAAATCCAAGCCGGTGATGCATTCCGTGACGGGGTGCTCAACTTGCAGGCGTGTATTCATCTCTAAAAAATAGAAATCCAGGTTTTTATCCACTAGAAACTCAACCGTTCCTGCTCCATAATAACCACAGGATTTTCCCACCAGAATGGCCGCTTCCCCCATCTTCTTACGTATTTCGGGTGTCAGTACAGGAGAGGGGGCTTCTTCGATTACTTTTTGGTGTCGCCGTTGGATCGAGCATTCCCGTTCAAAAAGGTACACCATATTTCCATGTTGGTCGCCAAGTAGTTGTATTTCGATATGCTTGGGAGATTCGATGTATTTTTCAATAAAAACGGCGGGATCTCCAAATGCCGATTGGGCCTCAGAGGTCGCTCTTTCCATCTGAGCGTCAAATTCCTGCTCATCCTGTACGATCCGCATTCCCTTGCCTCCCCCGCCAGCACTCGCTTTAATCAATATGGGGTATCCGATTTCGGCTGCGATATGCTTTGCTAGTTCCACGCGCTGAATGGGTTCGTCCGTTCCCGGGACTAGGGGAATGTCATAGGCGGAGACAGCTTTTTTTGCTTCGAGCTTGCTCCCCATTAACGCAATGGAATCAGAAGAAGGCCCCACGAAGGTAATCCCTGCAGCGACCACTTTTTCGGCAAACTCCGCGTTCTCGGACAGAAAACCGTAACCGGGGTGAATCGCATCTGCTTGTAGGTCTTTGGCAGCCTGAATTATCTTGTCCATTCGGAGGTATGACTCCGAGGCTGGGGCAGGACCGATGCAAATGGCTTCGTCTGCAGCCAGCACGTGGGGTGAATTCCGGTCAGCTTCGCTAAAAACGGCGACCGTTTGAATACCCATTTCTTTGACCGATTTTATGATACGTAGGCTGATTTCCCCTCGATTTGCGATTAGTAATTTCTTAATTTTCATAAAATCCCGTTTTTCTATTTCTTTTTGCAGGTGCTTGGTTAGCAGCTTTTGCCCAAAAAGCGTTGTTGCTAAACTAGCCAAAATTCATCGGTAAACGGAAAGAATCCGCTAAAAGTAGCAGTTTTTTTGCGTCCAAGTGGATTTTGTGTTAGTTTTGAGGGTTAAAATTCAAGCGAATTTTAAATTCCGTTTTGTTTTACAAAAACAATTATAGCATTGGATCTATTTGAAAAGTTACAGACCAACCTCGGGCCATTGGGCAAGCATTCAGGGAGGTCAGAAGGTTATTTCATGTTTCCGAAATTGGAAGGAGAGATTGCCCCAAGGATGAGGTTTCAGGGTAAGGAAGTACTTACGTGGAGTCTTAATAATTACTTGGGTCTGGCCAATCACCCTGAGGTAAGGAAAGTCGATGCAGATGCTGCCGCTAAATGGGGGGCAGCGTACCCTATGGGGGCTCGTATGATGTCTGGGCAGACGGACTTACACGAAAAATTGGAGGATGAACTGGCCAAGTTTGTAGGCAAGGAGAAGGCCTATGTCCTCAACTACGGGTATCAGGGCATCATGAGTGTGATTGACTCCTTGGTTGACCGTAAGGATGTGATCGTTTACGATGCCGAGTGCCATGCTTGTATCATAGATGCCTTGCGTATGCATATGGGTAAGCGGTTTGTCTTTCCCCACAACGATATGGAGAACCTCGAGAAGCAACTTAAGCGTGCGGAGAGGTTGACGGCTGAGACCGGAGGAGGTATTTTGGTGATCACAGAGGGCGTTTTTGGGATGACCGGCAACATGGGTAACCTGAAAGAAATCGCTGCATTGAAGCAGAAATATTCTTTCCGAATATTGGTGGATGATGCCCATGGTTTTGGAACGATGGGAGCGACAGGTGCCGGAGCTGGTGAAGCACAGGGTGTTCAGGACGAAATTGACCTATATTTCTCCACCTTCGCTAAATCCATGGCGGGAATTGGAGGTTTTATCGCTGGAGACGAGCAGGTTATTTTGTACCTGAAATACAATATGCGTTCTCAGATTTTTGCCAAATCACTTCCCATGATCTATGTGGAGGGTACTTTGAAGCGTCTGGAAATGCTAAGGACGATGCCAGAACTGAAGGAAAATCTCTGGAAGGTGGTGAATGCACTCCAAAATGGACTGCGTGAAAAAGGGTTTAGTATAGGAACAACCACATCACCCGTTACACCGGTGGTGCTTAACGGTACCGTTGGAGAGGCTGCCACGCTAAGTAAGGATCTACGTGAAAATTATAACATATTCTGCTCGGTAGTAATTTATCCGGTAGTGCCAAAAGGGATGATCATTCTCCGGTTGATTCCTACTGCTGTCCATTCGCTGGATGATGTGGCAGAGACCATTGCGGCATTTGAGGCTATTAAAGAGAAGCTTGCCAGTGGCTACTACAATCAGACCGAACTAGCTACTTCCTTTGGTGAATAACCTGTACACTATATTAAACCTTTATCAACTTTAATACTTTTGACTATGAGCAGATTCAGTGAAATTAAGGACCTCGTCATGTCCATGGAGGATGACTTTGAGAAATTCTATGAAAAAAAGAACCAGGCAGCTGGTACTCGGGTGAGAAAAGGGCTGCAAGACCTGAAAAACCTTGCTCAGGATATTCGCAAGGAAGTACAGGATATTAAAAATGCGGAGTAATTACTAGGCGGTCAAGGAAACTTGACCGTTTTTTTTACCCATTTTTCTGTATTTTTTTCGGCCCCCAGTTCCCTAAACAGCCCGGAAAATCTCTACCTAGAGGGGATTTACTGGCGAATAACATAGCCATCCTCCATCTCAATGGTTCGGTCAGTCCCGTCTGCAAATTCAGGATCATGGGTTACAATCAACATCGTTTGGTGAAATTCTGCTGCGAGCTCTTTGAAAATATTAAAGACGATATCGGAGTTTTTTTTGTCCAGATTACCGGTGGGTTCATCACCCATAATCAGCAAAGGGTCATTCATCAGTGCACGGGCTATGGCCACGCGCTGTTTTTGTCCTCCTGACAATTGATTGGCTTTTTTCAGCGCATGGTCTTGCATGTCGAAAATGCGCAGTTTTTCCATGGCAATGTGTTCCAGTTCTTGTCGGGGTTTTTGGTCGAGCTTTAGACCTGGGATCATCACATTCTCCAATACCGAAAATTCATTCAAAAGATAGTGAAACTGGAAGACGAAACCGATTTTTTGATTCCGTATAGCGGAAAGGTAGTTGGCTGATTTTCCAGTGATTAGCTCTCCGTCAATGCGGATCTCTCCTTCATAATCTGTATCCATGGTGGACATGATATACAGCAGCGTCGATTTTCCGCATCCCGATTTGCCCATGACAGAAACAAATTCCCCTCGCTTCACTTGAAAACTTACATGCTTAAGCACCTGCGTTTTGTCTGGGCTATAGAAATACTTGTTTACTCCTTTGGCTTCTAAAACGAGTCTTCCTTCCATGGTGTTTTGTGGGAATAGTCTTGTAGTGCTACGTAAAGACGGTATTGGTTCCGGTGGCGTTTCTGTAAGGGTTTTCCATTTGCAGAACCTGGCATTGGTGGTTATTTTCCTCTGATGATTTCAACAGGATCGACACCACTAGCCTTTTTCGCCGGGAAATAGCCAGCAAGGTAGGTGGTAATCAGGCTGAAAATACCACCTATTAGGTAATACTTAGGGTTGAAATCTACCGGGAAGGTTTTTACAGTGGGAAGTGCTTCCGTTTCAAACGGAATCCGTTCAATACCCAAACCAGCGAGAAAGCCAAAAACCAGTCCCAGAGCTCCTCCAATTACACCTATCGTCAGCGCGATCGTGATGAATATTCGATTGACGTCAGTACCGGAAAACCCAATTGCCTTTAGGATGGCAATGGTGTCCATTTTTTCATAAATCATCATGTTTAGTATGTTGTAGATACCAAATCCAGACACTACGAGCAGCGTGATGCCTACGGCGTAGCTGATCAAGGTCCTGATCTGTGTTCCTGTCTCGAACTGCGCATTTACCGTTTGGATGTCATCCGCATCAATCTGGAATATCTCACGGTATTCCGTCGCCATGGCGGGGGCCAACGTGAAATCGTTTAGCTTCACCTGGATATCCGTCACGAACGAAGCGGGCTCACCAAGCATTTTTTGGACGGTTGAAATGGCCGCATAACTTTGAACATTGTCCAAGTCACCCAGTCCAGACTGGAAATAACCGACGACTTTTAGTTGGATCCGGTTGCCTTGGGAGGTAGTGACCTGCACGACATCGCCAATATCAGCCATGATCCTATCGGCCACCCCCTTTCCCAAGATGATGCTGTTAGCAGTATTTTTTAGGTCAATAAAATTCCCGACGGTTACATAATCGCTGAAAGCGAATAGACGGTTTTCTTCTTCTACCTCTATGCCGTCAATGATGCCGGTGATGTCAATGGTACCCACATTATAAAAAACCTGAGAGGAAAGTTTGGGCGCAACGCCAAGAACCCTTGGATCCATTCTCAGCGTTTTCATAATGGCTTCGTTGTCATATATGTTCAACCGGCTGGCGGCAGGCTTGATAGATCGGATGATGTTATAAAAGGAGCCAAAGCGTTGATCCAGCTCGATGGGTTGGTTTGAGCTGGGCTTTATGTCGTTATAGAAGCGTATATGCGCTGTGCGATTGAGGATCAATCCATCCAACAATTTGTTCAGACCGTTCATAAATCCCAGAAGAGCAACGAACATGGTGATGCTGAACACCACGCCCGTTGCCGCGATAGCCGTCTGCTTCAGGCGTGCGCCCATCAGGGATTTGGCTATATCGATTATTAGGGAGAATTTCATCTGTCTATAGTTGATTTTTAATGGTCAGATGGAATCTCGCATGGTTTATAGTCATCCCAGTGTGTGACGGCTACGTCATGCTTGATTTCATGTGTCTATATTTGATTTTTAATGATCAGATGGAATCCCTGCTCGTCCGGTAGGCAGGCTCGATTTCATCGGGCCGGTTTTTTAACCTCGGTTTTTTCGTCTAATCCTGAGATTATTTCGGCTTTTTGGTAGTCCTTTATACCCAACTGAACCGAAAGGGTATCCCCGCTAGCGCTAATTACTTGGCTTTCATTGAGTATAAAGGCTCTTGGCAGGGTCAGGGCATTTTCTTTACGTTGGATCACGATGTTTGCTTCCAGTGTTAGGTTGGGATAAAGGACCGGGGGCTGCCGGATGAACGTTCCTTCTACTTGAAAGCTCTTGCTTCTTTCGTCCATCAATGGATTTATTTTGGTGACTATTCCCTCAAACGTTTCCCCACGGTAGCTGTCCATAGTTATCAGGATAGTCTGTCCCCGCTTCACCTTTACGATATCGAATTCATCCACCTGCATTTCGAGTAAAAACTCGTCAGCACTGCCGATTATTGCCAGCGGCGTTTGGGCATTGACCATTTCTCCCTTTTCCTTGAGAAGGGCATATACCTTGCCGGTCACCTGACTTTTTAGGATCAGATCGCTTTCCAATGCGCGGGTGATGGCGAGGTTCTTGGAGGCACTGCGTTCGTTGAACTCCAGTTCTCTAAGAAGATCAATGCGCCGAATTTGTAATCCTTCTAGCGAGGATTTTGAATTTTCGAAGGCTAGCTGTCGCTGCTCCAGCTCTACCGCGGTGCCAATTCCCTGGTCTCTTAGGCGCTGTTGGCGCTGGTAAAGTAAGGAATCGTTTTGATACGTTGCTTTGGTGTAAGCAATTGTTATTTCCAAGTCCCGAAGTTTGGTTTCATTGGTCTGTTTGTCTGCAAAGGCACGGTTAAGCTCGGCCGTTTCGCGATTAAGCCTTGCCGATTCATTGAAGATTGATAGGATGGGTGTTCCCTCCCTTACGGTGTCTCCTTCCGATACGAATACTTCCTGAACAGTCCCGACCGCATTGGTGAATGCCTGGTACTGGCAGCGGGCCTTGATAGACCCGGAGGCATAGACAGATTCGGTAATATGCTCGCGTTGGGGATAGGTACGTTCGCCGGATGACCCGCAGGATAAAAGACCCATCCATAAAAATAGCAAAAGAAGGATGACGATAGATTTCATGCTGCTGTGTTTTGAGCGAGTGAAGTTACTATAATATCCAACGAAATGGTAGGACTGGCACGCAAATCTGTGGCAAAAAGGGCAAAGATTCCGAGCTAAGTCGGTCGAATCCCGACTATACAGCAGGATATCACCGGGTGTGGCCTACAGCTGATTGAAATTCAGTTTAATATCTGATATAGGTCATGTTTTTTGACTTTTTGCGCGCGTATATTCACTCATCCGTAAGAAACCCAAGATAAACTATCATGTCTACCTACACGATACCCTTCCAAGCACTACGAAATACAGATGTGTCCTCCGTAGGAGGTAAAAATGCCTCCTTGGGAGAGATGATTCATGCTCTTCAGCCATTTGGTATTCGAATTCCGGACGGCTTTGCCACAACTGCCGAGGCCTATAGGCACTTCTTGGATGAAAATGATCTTTTTAATAAGCTCCAGCACCAACTTGATCAGCTGGATACCGAAAAGCTGAGCAATCTGGCGGAGGTTGGCAAAAACTGTCGTGAATTGATCAGTTCCGGGAAATTTTCGGGCCACATGCAGGAGGAATACTTGCAGGCATTTCGCGCTTTGTCTGAAGGCAAGGCCATTTCGGTGGCCGTTCGCAGCTCGGCAACGGCTGAGGATCTTCCTACAGCGAGCTTTGCCGGACAGCACGATAGCTTTTTGAATATTGAAGGGAAGGAGGAGGTTCTTCGTGCGGTGCATCGGTGTTATATCTCCCTATTCAATGACCGCGCAATCAAATACCGAATAGATAATGGGTTTGACCACATGCATGTCTACCTGTCCGTAGGTGTACAGCGAATGGTAAGGTCCGATAAGGGAAGTGCAGGGGTCATATTTACCATTGATCCGGAAACTGGTTTTGACAACATTATTTATTTGACCGCTGCTTGGGGCTTGGGCGAAAATGTGGTTCAGGGAGCGGTCAATCCAGATGAGTTTTATGCCTTTAAGCCATCTATAGGCGTACATGCCAGGCAATCTGTGATCTACAAGAGGTTGGGGGAGAAGGAAAATAAGATGGTGTATGGGCAGCGCGGGGAGAAGCCCGTACTAAATGTCAGGACAAGCCAATCGGAGCGAAACAGTTTCTCCTTGTCGCTCGCTGAAGTGGAGGTATTGGCCGCTTGGAGTCGGCAGATTGAGCTGCACTATGGCATGCCTATGGATATAGAATGGGCAAAAGATGGTATCACCGATGAGTTATTTATTGTTCAGGCAAGGCCGGAGACGGTTCACGGGCAGCACACGGGTGTGAGCATCACCGAGTATACCCTACATAGCAAGGCAAAGCCACTGCTGAAGGGCAAGGCTGTCGGTGCAAAAATTGGTAGCGGGAGGGTGTGCATTGTTAGGTCGCTGGCAGATGCCCCCAAAGTGCAGGAAGGCGATATTATCGTGGCAGATATTACCAACCCCGATTGGAACGCCATGCTTCGGAAAGCGGTCAGCATTGTGACCAACAAGGGCGGAAGAACCAGCCACGCCTCAATTGTGGCAAGGGAACTGGGAATTCATGCGATAGTCGGAACCGGCGATGCAACCGATAAGCTGCAGGATGGGCAGGTGATTACGGTTTCATGTATCGAGGGAGATGAAGGTATAATTTATGAGGGAAAGCTGGAATGGTCTGAAAAGGAAGTGAATCTGGAAGTGATGGAGCCGACCAAAACCAAACCGATGTTTATCCTGGCAGATCCGTTTAAAGCCTTTCGCCTTTCTTTTTACCCCAACGAAGGAGTGGGTTTGCTTCGAATGGAGTTTATAATAACGAACACGATCCAGATTCATCCCATGGCACTCGTACAGTATGCATCGCTCCCTGATGGAAATGATAAGCGAGCCATTGCAGCGATCACCCAAAACTACGAGGACAAGAAGCGCTATTTCGTGGAGACGCTTTCGGAGCACTTGGCGATTGTGGCCGCTGCATTTTATCCGAAAGAGGTGATCGTCCGTATGAGTGATTTCAAAACCAATGAATATGCCCAGCTGATAGGAGGGGGATCCTTTGAGCCGACCGAGGAGAATCCCATGCTGGGCTTCCGAGGCGCATCTAGGTATTATAACGACCGGTACAAGGAAGGTTTCGGGCTGGAATGCGAGGCCGTCCGGGTACTACGGGATGAACTGGGGTTTACGAATGTGAAGGTGATGATTCCATTTTGCCGGACTGTAGAAGAAGGAAAACGTGTGTTGGATGTTATGGCTGATTTTGGTTTGGAACGTGGCAAGAATGGTCTGGAAGTGTATGTCATGGCAGAAATACCCAGCAATGTGATATTGGCAGAGGCATTTTCGGAAATCTTTGATGGGTTTTCCATTGGATCCAATGATCTCACCCAACTTACCTTGGGAATAGACCGGGACTCGGCCATCGTGGCGGACTTGTTTGACGAAAGCAACGAGGCGGTTACCTTCATGCTTTCTTCGGTGATCCAAGCAGCCAAGAAGAATGGAAAGAAAATTGGCTTATGCGGACAGGCACCCAGTGACCATCCCGACTTTGCCCGCTTCTTAGTAAATCAGGGAATAGATAGCATTTCTTTTAACCCCGATGCGTTGCTGAGGGGGATAGAGAATATCCGACATGCCGAATCGTGACCAAAACAAGTTCGAAAAGGGTAAACAAAAAGTGCTTTACCCTGTTTTTTACTTTGGGTTGAATTTTTCAAGGACGCCGGTTGTTCAAGGAAATATTCAGGACACCGGTAGTGAAATGCAGAAATAATGAACGAAAAAATCGAGCGAATCAAGACACAGATTGAGCCTTATAGGCAGGGTATTTTGAATCATAGGGTGTATTTGGATATTTCGGTCGGACCATGCCAGCGTTTTCGGTCAAATGGTGCCACTCCAAAAGAAGGTGCAAAGTAGTTAAAATTATTTATTCATTTTTTAAAATCCCCTTTCTCATGGACTCTCCGTTCAGGTTTATCCGGTGGG
>NZ_JAFIEU010000019.1 GCF_020832325.1 Lunatimonas sp. | reverse complement strand
GGCTTTGCCCTATTCCATTGGCAAAGAGCAAATATCGGGCTTAGCAAACCCCAATTCCTCCATCATCTTAGCAAAAAGGCATGGTATTTTAACCTACTTGGACGGAAATTTTTGGGAAAGGCTTGGTTCAATGGCTGTTTTTGGCATTTTGGATGAATTTGATCATAGTTTTGAGCTTCGAGCTGTTAGCTTTTAGCTACGAGCTTGAAGCTTGGAGCTCCTTTCTAGAAAATCAATTTATTATAGTACCCAGTTAACATCTTTTGCTCATCTTCCAGTTGTTGAAGCAGATCACTTACAGGTATGTGTGGATATAATCTTTCACAAAGCAACAATTGGGTTTCTAGCTCATGGCTAAATTATTCAAGAACACTATTTTCGAGTATATTCATCAAAGGCGTGTTGAGATAAAGTTTTTCTTTCCCTACTTTTTTTGAAACTAAAAAACCTTCTTCTTCTAAGGTGCTGAGATAATTCCCTACAGTTTTGGGAGTTCCCAAACCTGCATCTATCAAAGATTGTCTTTTCGTATATGGCAATCGAAAAATAATTTCTACAAGATCTTTAGAATATATTTTGGGCAATTTTGCACGAATACTATCAGCGGTAAATTCCATCAGTTGGGTTACATTCTCCAATCTTTTTAATCCATGATTGGCAGTTTTCTCAACCATTTCGAGCATGTAGCGGATAAACTTTTCCCAATTTTGTTCTTCAGTTACTCCCCTCAAAAGCCTGTAGTAATCATTTTTGTGTTGTATGATATATTCACTCAAATAAATAGCAGGAATATCCAGAAGCCCTGATTGTTTAAGGAATAAGAGCAATAAAATTCTTCCCGTTCGACCATTGCCATCGGCAAAAGGGTGAATTGCTTCAAACTGATAGTGCATAAGGGCCATTTTGATCAAAGGGTCAAAGGATTCATCATCATTGATGAATTTTTCCCACTCTACTAATTTTTGCCTGATCACATCTTCCCCGCCGGGTGGTGTATAAATTACCTCACCATTTGTATTTGATAGTGTAGTACCAGGAGTGTTTCTGATACCAGCTGTATTCCCTTTTATGGTTTGAACCAATTCTATGCAAAGATTGGTCGTAATAAATGGTCGTGCTTCCAAGCGCTCCAGACCAAGCCAAAGTGCTTGCTTATACCTGAGTACCTCTTTAGTCTCAGGATTTTCAAATTTTTTATCTGCAATTAGTGATTGGTAAAGGTCATCATTGGTTGTAATGATATTTTCTATGGCGGAACTAGCCTTTGCCTCCTGCAGATGGATAGTGTCCAAAAACAAGGTAGGATTGGGTAAATTCCGAATAGCTCCATTCAGTTGGGACAAAGCCCTACTTGCGGAGATTGTTTTCAAAAGAATGCCTTTGGTTTCCAATTCAATTTGTGGTGGTAAGGCAGGGAGATAATTATATGGAATATTTCTATTGAACATGTTCAGGAACGAGGGTAAAGATTACACTTGAGAAATCAACGAGGGTAAATTTATCGATTTTTTACCCTCGTTCAAGTGAAGAGGGTAAAAATTACACTCGAAACTTACGAAGCAAGCAGTTTTAAACGATGAACTACTTTCCACTTGAAGCTCATAGCTATCAGCTAAAAGCTCAATTATAAAAGACGGCAATCACCTTCAAATGCGCTTCATTATTCAAGGAGTTCAAATCCTTGTAGTATTGGCTGGATTGGCTCAGGATGGTTTCCACATAGCGTTCCTCATCCTCCATTCGACGCTTGATAAAACCGGTGATTGGTTTATCTGAAAATGCGATCTGGAAAGGTATTATACATCCCAGATATAAAAACCGTGATTCGTGAAGTCGAGGCATGGCAAAACAACCGGAACAATAAAAACAAGCTGTGTCTGACCCATGACTTATTAATGGAGTCGAACATCCATTAAAAATTCAAGCTGGAAGTTTTACTGTCAACCAATGACTAAACTGGAACTACTTACCGCCTAAAAATAATTCTTTGTAACCTATTCATCTAGGGAAATAAAAACCATTCTTTCCTCTTCCTTTTCACCATAAAGGAACAGCTTGTTATTTTCCATTTGGAAATGCTTCGCTGAACGCAAGCCTTCTAAAAACTTAATTTCAAAACCCTGCACGGGAAAGGTAGTGCCGGCAAAGCTAGGAATTGTCCTTATGCCGCTGTCTGGTATGACAAAAGTGATGACCTCCTCATCGACTTGGTAACAACCTTGCAAATGGGAACTAAAACTAATGGCGTCAAAATAGATAGATTCGCTACACTGTTTGCCATCTTGAGAAAGATTCAAGATGACTTGAAACAAATTGTCATAGTCCTCTCCAGTTAAAGTAAATTCAGCAATACGGGCCAAACAGGTAAGGTTATCCAGTCGACCAGAATGCATGTCTTGAAAGCCAACAAATTCCCATTTTCCAGTAAGTTCAAATTCACCTTCCTTTTCGGATAAGTCAAAAACACAAATATTTCTTCCGCTTTCTTGCGCTGGAGGAGAAGGGGGAGTTGGAGGAGCAGGAATAACAGGTTCCTCAGGGTAACTTGGATCTGCTGGGGAAACACAGGCCGTAAAAGCAATGAAAAGCAAAAAACATAACCGGTTTTTCATAATTCTGGGAGGTTACAGTTGAATGGCAGAATGATCGTTTTCCCCGATAGTACATTCAACGTACTATTTGTCTAAAAGTACGAAAAATTCAGTGTTTATCAACCGTCTTCAACAGCTTTTGGACGATTTCAGGTTGCACCTCAACATAGTCGATGGTTTCACCTGGATCTTCCCGCAAGTTATAAAGCTCCAGTTTTTCTGGAAATTGGGTCAAATTATACGTAGACCTGAAGATATTTTCCCGTTCTTGAGCAGAAAAATCAAGCAATAAATTAAGTTTTCAATCCCCAAATCGTAAAACGAAGTCCTTCGGTCATCATCTTGTCTATTTCCGTAGTTTGGTTCCAGATGGATCCGTAGCCAGACAAGTCCCCATAACCTAGATCATCGCAGAAAATCAAAATGATATTTGGAGCCTTTACAAGATGCTGTCCCACGGCAGAATAGGTTATCCATGAAACCAAAAGCACATGTAACCAAATCGTTTTCCGAATGAAGTGAACTATAAAATCCAATAGCTATTTTCCTGCAATCTTCAAGGTATACTTCTTGGTCAATCCATCCAGCATCATCGTCGCGATGGTGGCAGCCATGCAATAATCCTTCACTCCCAGGGGCTTCCCCGATATGGAATCGTAGTGCTCGTTTAGTCCATTTTTGATGGCATTTTCCACGTTTGCGTCTGCGATCTTTGCAGCGAGTTCCTTGTATCCATAAGCTGCCAATCCGGATGCAATCTGGTAATTCGTGGGAGGCCATGTATCTCCACGCCAAAAGCGGTTGGATAGCCAACGGGGATCTCTAGGGTCTACGGTCGGAACGGGTACTGGGGTCTGCCAAGCTTCTGACCCCAGCTCTTCAGCCATACGCTTGGCCATGGCTGCCGTAGGAACACCTGCTGCCAAAGGCACCCAGCTACTGATCGTGGCTACAGGTATTTTCTCCATGGTGTCCATCTTTACCGAAAGGAAAGTTCCAGCTTCCTCATCCCACATGTATCGACGCATGGCATTTACCGCTTTTTCAATAAAGGGCTTTCTTCGGGATGCCATCCCCATATCCCCAATTTCTTCCGCCAAGCGCACCAAGCTCTTTTCCCCCATAATCAAATAGGCTGTATTGCCGGTCACCCACATATCACCATACCAATTGCCTTCAAGTTGATTCCTGCGCGTGGGATGCTTTTGCAGCGTTAGATCATCCATATTACACTCATAATCAAAGGTCTCCCACCTGGCATGCTGAATATCGCCACTGTATGAGCCAATGGTAACCATACCTATATTGGTGACATCCCGCTCACGCCAGTACCAATCGTGCCATTTCTCCAACCGGGGTAGGCATTGCTTCAGCAGCTCTTTATCTCCGTTGCGGGAATATACCCGTTCCAATCCCCATGCCAATATGGGGATCTGGGAGAACATGCGCAACTCCTGTGGAAACGTCTTGATAGCCACGGTAATCATGTCTTGCGCAAAGTCCGGAACCGTGTCGTTCCACCTATCTTGAAAGTCCCAGTAGTTTTGGAAGATCTCCCGTATCAGCTCCTTTTTATCCGGCAAAATAGCTAACAGGTCTACCACAAACATGGTATCCCATATCCACTGACCGAGGTAATACGGCCCGCCTGGCTGCACCCAATGATGCTTCATCGGAGGAGTAGGAGGCAATATTCGATCCAACACACATTTCTCCATCACCCGCTCCGCTATCCGCAGGGCATCTTCCCTGTTCGACTCAAACAGGGAACTGATATCCAGATTTCCGAAGCTATTAAACACGTCGTTTCGTCCGGAAACAATCGCGGGTACTCCCATGATTCCCAAGGCCATCGTACCCGATGCCTGTATAAATCTCCGTCTTGTATTATCTTTGTTCATGAACAATCGGTTTGGTTTTTTAGGGCAACAACTTTTGTAACAGCGTTCGATCTATCTCTGTAGAAGGATCAAATTGATCCGATTCAACATAGTTTAATATACTATAATTCAACTGCCTGGCTTCTGGGTGATCCAACAGGTTAGGAAGATCAATAGCGCAAACCAGCAAACTTCCCTTACCATATTTGGTCTCGAAAACGGTTCCAAGCTTGTGATTTCTCCCAAAATTATCGATTGTTTGTATGAGCGGACGAAAATCCGCAGGCGTTTCATCTAGGATAATCGGTCGGCTATTTTTCACCAAATGCCACCATTGCCAATTACTGTGAAATTCCGTCGGAAATTCCCTAAGTAGCGGAGAATCGGGATCGCAGATGAACCCCAAAGAACCCGGCGCCGGATCGACTCCGCGATTGGCAGCACCCCTTGCAAACATGGGCCAGGACCAAAAATCTGTAATAAACGATCCCTCAATGGACTTTGGAAGTCGGTCCAATTCAGGGAACAGGATAACTTTCCCTCCCATTTCTAGGTGACTTTTGGCAGATTCGTCGAGACGCCGGGAAACCAAAATATCGGAAGGCACACTGGTATCGATTTCATCGGGGTAGACCCAAAGATCGTAGGTGTTTTTATAGAGGGTTTCGGCAATGGCCACAGATATCTTCACCTGCTGCGGTCCCTTTACCTCAGTGAGCGGAATACGGATTTCGCCAATTTCCCGCAACGCTCCGCGGGAAATGGTACCGGCATCCTGACTACCCTCTACGATCACCTTTCCGGATAGATCGGCAAGCTGCCAGTTTATCTTCGCATTGACCAAGTCCCTCGGCCCGTAATGGGCTACATCCAATGACGCCTCGAACGTCTCAGTGGTAGTCCAGGTATATTTTTCCATTTTCAGCAACGGAACCACTTCACTGCAAAACTGCCTCCATTCTTCCGGAGTAATGAGCCCTTTAGACTGCATAAACACATTCATAATACCAACTGGGGCGGTTCCCTGCCCCGGAAAATCCATGATATCCAGCAATTGAAATCCCCCGAAGTCAGGGGTGCGCAGTGCGGCCTCAATATCCTCCCGGTAACAGATCACCGCGAGCTTTCCGGACGCTTTTACAAAGTCGTCAGCTTGGTCCAACATGTTCGCCTTTTCCAGTCTCTCTCGAAACAACTCGTAGTTTCTCGCACGGGTCACACCAGTATACTTTGGAATCTCATTGAAATCAGGCGATACCTGAAACTGACCGGTTTCGTGCCCGATCACCGGAACCTCTACATGTGCAATAGATGGCGTAAAGTTTACCAAGGTAGAGGGAGACTGCTCGTTGATGTGTCCATAAGGCGCATTCTTTGAAATATACGCAAAGGATCCTCGCACAGGAAGGCTATCCGCGGTAGCACCAATCACCCAAAAATCGTCCCCTTCAGCTAGAGAAGGTTCCCAGTGCATGTTGTTGCTGCCTTGCGCGTATAGTCTTCTAGGGTCTTTTGCTTTAAAGGCTGCCACGAGATCAAACATCGCCTGATTTCTCCCCAACTCGTTTCCTAAGGTGAACATGGTAAAAGAAGGGTGGTTGCCAAAATGTCTAAAAATAAGATCGGCTTCCTTTTCGAGGTATTCTTGCAATGTCAGATTGAACTTGCTTCCCTCTAGTTCAAGGTAATCCACGTTGTATATTTTTCGGACTTCCTCTTGTTCCATACTGCGTTGATCCATGCCGCTGCGCTTATTAGGGAGCTCCGGCTGTAGATAGACACCAACCATGTCTGCAGCTACCAATGCCTCCTTGGGAGGAAACCAAGAATGAAACCGCCAGTGGTTGATTCCATAGGACTTCAATGTTCGAAACATCTCTATCCAGGACTCCCTGTCCATCGGCGCATAGCCTGTAATGGGGAAATTGGCGCAGTCAATACGCCCTCGCAAAAAAATGCGGTTCCCATTATTGGTCAAGAACCTACCCTCCCGTTTGAATTCCCGCATCCCGAAATCTATTAGGCCGGTATGCTGATACCGTTCCCCGTCGGATTCAGCATCCAATGTCACTTGTAGGCGGATCATCGCTGGATCAAACTCATCCCAAAGCGGTGCCTTTTTATCAAATAAAAAATCGATGTATACCTCAGATTGACTTCCTATCTCCGACACTGCCTCCTGGTGCGAGGAAAAGCGTATGGCTTTTGTTGTGTTCCAAGTCGTAGCCTGAAGTGTTATCTGCCCGAAAGCATCCCTTTGGGTGATATTTCCAATTTTTACCCTTAGTTTCACGCGATTATTTGCCACATCCGGATAGACCTGTACCTCATCAATCCAGATAGGGTCGGTAGCCTGCATTTCCATTCTACCTACGATCCCATTCCAATTGGTCTGCGTACGTTCATCTACAGCATGAGACGGGCCTACAGGAGGTAGCTTGGCATTGTCCACTAAAACCGTAATGACGTTTTTGCCAGGGACAATGGCCTTGGTAAGATCAAAATACTGGGGTGCACTCAAGGTATTTTCATAACCGCAATACGTGCCATTTAGCCAAACATGGGTGTCTTTGGTACGCTCCAAGAATAACTGCACCCGTTTTTTTTGCCAAGAGGTAGGGATTTCGATTTCCTTTTGATACCAAGCCGCACCTTTCCAGTACCAAACGCGAGAGAGACGGTCTTCCGCACGCTCATCAATAAATTCACCTTTCTGGTTCTCATCGGTAGTACCGGGCAATTGCACCGAATCGGAAAATATCTTGCCAAACCATCCTTCCTCCAGCCCTCTACCATCCGGGTCTAACTCAAAACTCCAACGTCCCGATAGGTCTATGATTTCGGTAAAATGATCGATCGGTTGGTGACATCCAACAATTAGTGCCAATACAAGAAAGGGAAGCGTGCGTTTAAATCTCATTTGTTTTAGCTTAAATATGTATAGTCATCGATATTCCGTCATTTTTTTAGGATAGCTAGCCAAAAAATCATTCCTTTCAACCAACCGCCACTTTGGTACCAGGTTCCTTTTGTGCCGCAGACAGAAACATCCATCCCGATGTATACAACACAATGCACAGCACCACCCATTTGAGGATTAACAGAGGCAGGGATTTGACCACAAATGCAGCCAAAAAAACACCAAAAATACCGGCGATCGTCAGCGAAATGGCAACTTTCCTATCATAGGCTCCTTGCTTGACAAATCTTGCTCCGCCTGCTGCCATTAACATGCCCGTTGCGGTCATCATGATGGGGAAGGCGGTAAGTGGATGCATGCCGAGCGCATAAACCATGGCCATACAGGGCGCATAAAACCCGACTCCGATGGTTTGCAAAGCCCCAAAAACAAAACTCATCCCCACAATAAGCGCCAATTTCCACCCCGTAAGCCCGATGGCTTCCCCTCCGACCGGCATCCAATCCAAAAAACCGGCTATTATAATCAGAGCAACGGCCAATAAGCCGGACCCTAATCCGATCTGAATTTTGCGCCGTGACATCTTGGACACCATACCGGCACCCAAAATGGCTCCCAAGGGAGCGGCCGTGGACATGGTAATCAAGGTAATTGGATCTACTTCGACCACCGTCATAAATATAAACGCTTGGGTTACCGTAGGAATGGTATTGCCTACGTTCATGGTTCCCGGAATTAGCCGGTCATCGACCAATTTAAAAAACTTAAAGATGGCTGTCTGCTGCGCAAAACTCCCGATCCCAAGGGTGTCAAAAAAATTGGTGATGAATCCAGTTCCCAAAAGCCCAGACCAGGGCTTACCTGAAAAAATCTTCCGGTGTCTAAAAACATCGGAAAAGTAGTAGAACCCAAACGAACCGGTCATGACACCTAGAATGATTTTTAATATAATACTCATAGTGGAAGCATTAATGCGATAGAAAGTAGCTCTAAATAAACTGTTTTGGTTAAAGTTAATGGGATTTTTTTTCAGCGGAACGATTCTGTTTGTTCAAATTCGAATACAGGGATTTCCGTTTTCGCTTCCCTCTCATAGGTATTCCAGAATGCGTTTCCCTGTCCGGTGGTAAACTCTGAAGTGGAGTTACCGTCGTTTTGATGCGCCTTCTCGGTAAGCAATACTTTCCTTAATCTGGATAAGTCCTTTAGGTAGTTTGGTTGCCCGGCAAGGTTAATCCGTTCCTCGGGGTCTGTTGTTAAATCAAACAACTGGGTAAAACGCCTATTGTCAACCGCATATTCGATCAATTTAAACCGATCGTCTCGGACAGCACGTTGCCAGTACATAAAGGCGAAGTAAAGATGCTCTCGGTGCTGATTATCCGGGTCTGCAATCAAATCTGCCATGCTTTTAAATTGAACCGCTTCAGGTACCGGCAATCCCGCAAGATCACACAGGGTGGGGTTTATATCGTAGATATAGCAAAGTTGTTCACGCACTTCTCCTTTTGGAATCCCTGGCCCTACTAACACGAGCGGCACACGAATCGAATGTTCATACAGGTTTTGCTTCCCCATTAGCCCATGTTTACCAACAGCTAGCCCATTGTCGGAGGTAAACACAATGATCGTATTTTCGTAATGTCCCGACCGCTTTAAGGCCTCGAGTATACGGCTTATCTGGAAGTCATCGTGGGAAACCATGGCATAGTAGTCAGCAATTTGCTGCTGGATTTCGTCAGGTGTGCGGGGAAAACCCACCAATTGCTCGTCCCGTATCCGCAGCATACCATTGTCAAATGGGTGCTGGGGTAAATACGATGCGGGCAGAACCATCTCATCGGCAGAATACTTGGCCTGAAACTCCGTCGGTGCCTGCCTTGGATCATGGGGAGTTTGAAAGGCCACATAGGCAACAAATGGCACCTCGCTATCTGCCTGCTCTTCGATAAAGCGTATGGCCGCATCTGCGTACACCTCGGCTGAATGGGTTCCCGAATGAATTTCCTCCCGCTCCCTTGAGTAGTCTCCTTCCGGAGAAAAAGACACCAAAGGAAGTCTGTATTGGGAGCCGGTCATGCCCCGAAACAGTACCTTGTCCGCGTGATTGAAAGAACGGGCAAAATGTCCATCGCGGCCGGGCTCATTTTTGCCGGTCGCAAAGGTGTTGTACCCGTTCTCTAGAAAAATCTGGAACAACGTCTGATAGGCATCTGATATCTCGAAGCCATATTGGCCCTGATTTTCAAGGTTCCAGAGTGTGCGTCCACTGAAAAGCATCGCCCGGGAAGGGGAACATATTGCGGGAGAACTTCCCCCCATCACATAGGCATTGGTAAAATGGGTGCCTTCGGCCACCAAAGCATCCATGGTGGGCGTCTGTATCAGGGTGTTTCCTAAGGCCCCAATGGTTGAAAACGCCTGATCGTCTGTCAAAATAAACAAGATATTCGGTTTAGTCTCGATTTCATTTGCATCGCTATTCCCATCGATGCCTTCAAATAGAGTAAGTAGAGAAGATGAGATCCCCCAGCTAATGGATGAAACTACTAGAATTAGCGTTATAACTCGGCTATTTACCCCCTTACTTCTCATAATAACTACAGATTGAATTAATTTAACTGAAATGACCGTATATCCCTTCTAGGACTGTTGTATTCCGAATGAAACAGCTGTTTGAGCTCCTCCAGTTTTTCAGGAAATTCCAACGCTAGATCAATATTTTCTTTGGGATCGGATGTCAACTCATGCAGCATGTAGATTTCACTTCCTTCAAAATACCTTAGTTTCCATCCATCATTGGATATCAGCGATGCCCCTCTATGGGGCGCATATCTTACATACCCTTTATTTATCACAAAGATGTGTTCTATTTGGGCAGCTGATTCACCCTTCAACGTGGGCAGGTAAGAAATCCCATCTTTACCAGCTGGCATTTCAGCACCGACTATTTCCGCAAGTGTTGGCATCAGGTCATAATTGGCGACAAGAAGGTCTGAAGTGCTACCGGGCTCAACTACACTAGGCCACCGCACAAATAAAGGTACTTTGATCCCCCCTTCCCAAAAAGAAAACTTTTTGCCTGATAAATTTTGATTTCCATTGAAAACATCTCCATCCTGTTCGCTGTCAAATTTATCGGAAAGCATGCTCTTACTCTCATCGTACACCTTTTGATGTGCTAGCTCGTAATAAATCTCGTGACCGTTATCCACAGAAAAAATAACCACGGTATTATCATCAATACCTTTTTTGACCAGCTCATCCAAAAGAACCCCTACGTGCTCATCAAGCATTTTGACCATGGATGCATATTCCTTCTGAGTTAACGTCAACTGCTCGTTATCAATAAAATCCGGATGTATTTGAGGAATCATGATGTCTCCATGGGGAATCTGAGAGGGATGGTAGAGAAAGAAAGGCTCGTCACTGGAATAGTTTCTGATAAAATCTACCATGTCCTCTATAAACAGCTCCTGGGAATACGTGCTTCCTGGCTCCTTGCTATTAGATGAATGGTTACCTTCTATAAAAACCTCCTCCCCGTTTCTGAAAAGGGATTTAGGATAATACCCATGGCAGTCTTGATGGTCATAGTAACCAAAGTGATAGTCCCATCCCTGCCTGATAAGCCGGTCTGGGGTAGTTGAAAACCCCCATTCCAATTTACCGACCTGCGCGGTATAATAGCCAGACTCTTTCAGTAACTGCGGTAAGAAAACCTCTTCGTCAGGTATCTCTCCATGGGCTCTGTTCACACTGTCAACAACTTGCTGGTAGCTGAGTTTTCCATCCCTGTAATCAATCCAAATTCCACCAGCAACATACCTCCACGCGTTCGCATGACTATCATGCAGCCCGGTAAGAAGACTGGCTCTAGCGGGCAAACAATAGCTACTGCTGTAGCTTCTCGTAAATCTCATCCCTTCCAGTACCAACTTATCGATATTTGGAGTCTTAATTATTTCCTGTCCATTCACACCAAGAAGGCCACTTCCCAAATCATCCGCATAGATAAATAGTATGTTTGGCTTCTTTTGCCCCAGATCTTCATGCTCCTTCTTATGGCCACAAGAAATCATTAGTGAACATACACTATAAAATATTACCCGTTTCAATGATTTCAATATGGTATGAATAAAGGATTTAATAACGCCAACATTCATTAATTCAACACTTTTTCAAGCACCTCTACAATTAGTTTACTCAACTCTTTATTTCCTGCATCAGTAAAATGTACATCATCATCACCAAACCCATGTTCTTTATGTATAACTTTGGATTTCTTGTAAATATCCTTGACCGTCACAGAATGATCCTTCATAACCTGAAGTGCAACTTTATTGTAGATGATAGGATCTTTGGAGAACCTTCCGGGTTCATTTTCGGGAACGAAGGTTGTGGTTACAAAAACCAACTTTGCGTCACTCAGCTCTTTCATGATTCCTACCAATGACTCAAGATTTTCCTTGTACTTATCCACCGTAAAAGTTATCGTACCATTTACTTTATCGCGGTTACCAGCCGACTTGGAATCCGGATGCCTGTAACAAAGGTCATGTAGGCCCCAATTAAACAGTATGATGTCCCAATCCCCATTACCAATATATTCTCTGATGTACGTCAATCCCTTTCCCGTATCACCAGCATTGCCTGGATTGTGCATCACAACCGCCCGATCTTTGAAATGATCTGTAACATAGCGGGTATATCCTCCGGAGATAGAATCTCCAATTATCAAAATCCTCGGCTTTTTCTCAACAGCTGAGGAAAAAACAAGGATCAAAAGAACCAATAACGAGTTGATAAAATTGCTATATATCTTCATATCGATAAGACATTTTTTATTCCCTATTATTCCTTGACAATAGTCATACATCAATACGGTTTATTGAAACCAACAAAGCCAATTTATCAATACCGTCAGGCCTGAACTACATTATCCAAGTTTAAAATCTGATAAACGGAGGGCTTTCGTTCCGCGGCCATTAAACTCAAATTTAACCTCCTTTCCCAAATACCTAACCACAACTGAACCAGCACGATTTGACTTGATTAAAGCGCGAATTAGGCGGTTGTTTTCCCAGTATATGTCCACCTCAAATCCTCCCCGAGCTTTCAGCCCTTTAACCTCACCGGAAGACCATTCTATGGGCAATGCGGGCAAGAGTTGAATGACTCCCGTATGACTTTGGATGAGCATTTCTGCGATCCCAGCGGTCGTTCCAAAGTTGCCATCAATCTGGAAGGGCGGATGCAAATTGAACAGATTTGGTTCAACACTCCCTGACAAAATGGTATTGAGACTTTCACTTGCCTTTTCCGGTTCCTGCAATCTCGCATACTGGCTAATCAGCCAGGCTGCGCTCCAACCAAACGTCCCAGCCTGGGTATCGCCAACCCCGTTTTGAATTCGAAATTCAAGTGACTTCTTGGCCGCTGCGGCCAACTCGGGAGTTTCTTCCATATTGATTTGAGAACCTGGGTGCAAAGCGAACAGGTGTGATATGTGCCGATGACCTGGCTCTACTTCCGGGAATTCTTCTGCCCATTCCATAATCCGTCCGTCCGAGCCGATCTCGGGACCAGCAAGTCTCTCCCTTGCATCCAATACCTTTCTAACTAGCTCATCCATCTTATTTAATTCCGTAGAAGTGGAAACAAAATCTGTAAAAAGTTGCCAAATCACCTGCTGATCATGTGCAGGCCCCATGCTTATCTGACTATGGCTGCCATCGGGCGCAACAAAGGTGTTCTCTGGAGAAACCGCCGGGCCAGAAACCAATTTTCCGGTTTGTGGGTGCTCCACCAACCAATCCAGATAAAACATGACAGATCCCCACATCACCGGATACATCTGGGCTAAAAATTCCTTATCTCCCGTATAAAGGTAGTGTTCCCATATATGGGTGCAAAGCCAAGCACCTGCCCCCAAATGCATACCCCAACTCGCTTTTTCTCCGGGAGAAGTAAAGCCCCATACATTGGCAATAGGATGTACTACCCATCCGCTATGATCGTATTGGATCTTCGCAGTTCGTTCACCCGGCTTTACCAAAGAGTTGATTAAATTAAACATAGGAAGCTGCAGTTCAGAAAGGTTGGTCACTCCAGCTGGCCAATAGTTCATTTGGATGTTTACATCGGTGTGATAGTCTCCGTTCCAAGGCGAATGCACTTGATCTGCCCATAAGCCCTGCAAATTCGCTGGCATTGTCCCCGGCCTGGATGAGGCAATCAATAAGTATCTTCCATACTGAAATATCAGCTCAACCAATCGCGAATCCCCTCTCAGCTGTTTGGCACGTGCTATTCTCTTATCAGTAGCGATATCGTCGATCCTGGTTTCACCTAGTCTAAATTGTACTCTATCAAAATAGGATTTGTATTCCTCCAGATGCCTCTGAAACAACTGCTCATAGGGTACCTTTAAAGCGGCCTTGAGATGGGTATCGGTAACACATTCATAGTCTGTACCTTTGTAGGTGGGATAGCTTAATACGTAATCTGTAGATGCCGAAAGGATCATTGTCACCTCATCGGCATCTTTTACGATAACCGTAGAATCCGTGTAGCTTACCGTGCCGTTGGTGTTGAGCGCGGCAAGTCTAGCCATATATTCGAGGCCGTCACCTCCTTTACCATCAGAAAGCGCTCCTTTCATGATCAATTGTTGATCCTCTGTATGGGTAGTAAAACGCTCAAGCCTATCCATTTTACATGAAAAAGAAATGCTACCGGGTTGATCAGCCGAAAACCGTGCTACCAGCACCTGATCGGGATAGCTAGCAAATATCTCCCGGGAATAATTCACACCATCTTGTGCATACTTCACCCTAACCACAGCATCTTCCAAATCCAACTCTCTCTGATAATTATGAAATTCAGCGTCAGTTCCAAAATCGAACCATAACTCGCCAAGGGTTTGAAAGCTTCCAAATGGACCTCCACGCCTTGAGCCAACACCCAAGCAAATTTGGGTTTCATTGGTAAGTTGGGTAGCCTCTAGGTATTTTCCCTGGTAAAGCAAATTTCGGATTTTGTCCAAGGCCTTCGGAGCTTCAGGGTTGTCGTTGTCCGTGGGGCTTCCCGACCACATGGTTTGCTCATTCAGTTGTATCCTCTCCAAATTAACATCTCCAAATACCATCGCCCCCAAAGAACCATTGCCAAGCGGAAGAGCCTTTAGCCATTCCCGTTGATGAGAAAAATTTTCATTTTCAATTACCTTGGCAGGACTGGTATACCACAACTTTATGTGGTCTTCTGGGCCATCTTCAGAAGAACAAGAAGAAAAAACGATTCCTGCTAGCGTAAACAAACCTAGTAGCGTTAGTTTCTTTACTGGATTCTCCATGGTCGTGTTTAAGCTTGTTACACTATGGTTAGTTTATTCATACATTCATTTAAGTCCCGTCTTGTTATCATGTTTTAACCTAATGATTATTCATGACTTAGGACTGCGAGTAGGCACCTACTATTTGCTATCCTTCGAACGGGACTACGAAAGGTGACCCCGACAGTTACTCGGAGACTTTCTCCACTATCCTGCACCCAAATCAGGGCAATATCTGTGCGATCAGCGATGTGTCAAGTGCGAACTGAGGTGAAAATACAGGAGAATTCACATACTGGATTAAACTGTAATACAACTGCCTAGCCTCCGGCAAATGCTGGAGATTCGGAATATCAATGGCACAGACCAGGACACTGCCTTTCCCCATTTTCGTCTCGAATATCATCCCCAGCTTATGGTTTCGAGCAAAATTGTCAATGGTCTGAACCAGCGGCCTGTAATCAGCCGGCGTATTATCCAGAATTATCGGTCGGGCATTTTTCACCAAATGCCACCATTGCCAATTACTGTGAAACTCTGTTGGAAAATTGGCGAGCAACGGCGAATCCGGATCACACACAAAACCCAATGACCCTGGAGCCGGCTCCTTTCCTTGATTGAGCGCAGAACGCAAGAACATAGGATAACTCCAGTAGTCGGTCTGAAAGGCTCCCCTGATAGAATAGGGCAATCGGTCATGTTCCGGAAACAGGATTACCTTTCCGCCACTTTCCAAATGTTGCATGGTCTTTGCATCCAGCCTTCTGGAGACCAGCGTTTCATCCGGAACCTTCAAGTCAACCGACTCGGGATAAACCCAAACATCATACTTATTACTATAGGATGTCCCCTCGATGGAAAGGGTAAGAGTCAACTTCTCGGCAACCAAAATTTCATTCAATGGAAAACTGATTTTGCCTACTTCATGCAACATTCCCTTTCGGATGTCGCCATTTTGAAGTTTACCTATTCTATAGGTTTTTCCCTTGCGGTCTTTTAGCTCCCAAATGAGCGTGGGATTCAGAAAATCGGACTTTCCGTAATGCGCTACATCCACTTGGGCTGAAAATGTCTCTTCATTGGTCCATGTATACTTTTCCATTTTTAGCAAAGGCACCACTTCGCTGCAAAACCTTCTCCACTCTTCCGGTTCAATAAGACCTTTGGACTCCATAAACACGTTCAGAATACCCACGGGAGCGGTTCCCTGCCCTGGAAAATCCATGATATCCAGCAATTGAAATCCGGCAAGATCTGACGTACGTAACGCTGCCTCCACTTCCTCCCGATAGCAGATGGCTGCCAATTTTCCCGAAGCAGCTACAAAAGCAGGGTACTGATCATACATTTGGGCGTCTTTTAAACGCTGCTCAAAAAGCTCAAAATTCCTCGCTCGGGTGACTCCTGTGAATTTGGGTATTTCCGAAAAATCAGGAGAAACCTGATAGGCACCTGTTTCATGGGCAATCACGGGAACCTCTACGTGTCCGATCGAATGGTCGTAGTCAATCAGCGTAGATGGCGGTAGATTATCCACGTGCCCACTGGAAACGGCTCCATGAAAATTAGCCCCGCGCACATGAAGGTTGGTGTCCGTTCGACTGATAACCCAAAAGTCATCTCCTTCCGCAAACGAAGGCTCCCAGTGCATGTTGTTGCTTCCCTGAGCATACAGTCTTCTGCTGTCCATCTCTTTGAAACCTGCCACCAATTCGAACATACTCGGGTTCCGCCCCAACTCATTTCCAAGCGTAAACAGCGTAAAGGACGGATGATTGCCGAAGTAGCGAAATATCAATTCCGCCTCCTTATGCAGATAGTCCTTTAGCGTCATATTAAACTTGGAGCCGCTTATAGCTAGGTAATCGGGGTTATGGACTTTCATCGCTTCCTCATCGTCCATACTCCTTAGATCCATTCCACTTCGCTTGTTGGGGAGTTCCGGCTGTAAATACACCCCTACCATATCTGCGGCCACCAAAGCTTCCTTTGGGGGAAACCAGGTATGAAAGCGCCAGTGGTTGATCCCATAGGCCTTTAATAGACGAAACATCCCCAGCCAACTTTCCCGATCCATCGGGGCGTATCCGGTAAGCGGATAATTCGCACAGTCGATTCGGCCACGAAGAAAAACCCGATCACCGTTGATGAGCAGGTGCTTGCCTTTCTGGACAAATTCCCTCATACCGAAATCCGTAACCATGGAATGGCGATACGAAGATATGCCGTCTGTAACCGACAGGCTGATTGTTAGGCGGATCAATGCCGGATCAAACTCATCCCAGCGAGGAGCCAGCGTGCCAAAATCATAAAAAAACTCCAGCGTCTGTCCATCAACAAGCTGTACAAGCTCTTGTTTATACCCTTTAAAAGTGACGGGATCACGGACGTTCCAGCTTTCTGCTTGGACTTCCATCGTGCCGTTGACGGGATTTGAGGTGATGTTTCCAATTGTAGCAACGACCTTTACACGGTTGTTGGCTACATCCGGATAGGTTTGTACCTGATCAATCCACACCGGATCGGTGGCTTGTAGCTCAAGCCGACCCACCACCCCATTCCAATTCGTCTGGGTACGTTCATCAATGGCGTGCGCAGGTCCAACGGGTGGCAAAATGGAGTTGTCTATCAAAAGTGATAGCCGGTTTGTTCCCTCTTTAGCCGCGGCCGTCAGGTCAAAAAACTGGGGTCCGCTTAACGTGTTTTCGTATCCTACGTAGGTATCGTTCACCCAAACATGGGTATCCTTGGTTCGCTCCAGAAACAATTGGATCCGCTTGCCTATCCAATCTGCCGGTATCTCCACTTCCTTTTGATACCAAGCGGCACCTTTCCAAAACCATACCCGGGACAGACGGTCATCTACCCGCTCGTCGATGAATTGGCCTTTCTTGTTTTCATCGGTTGTGCCGGGCAGAGTCACCGTATCGGTTAACTTTTGCGAAAACCATCGCTCCTTGATACCTAAATGCTCAGGGTCAAGCCCAAAATCCCAGGTACCAGACAATGGTATTGTCGCTGTTTGCCATTGGAAAAAATGAGGCTGGATCGGCGCCTCGGAAACCTTGAAGTTTCGCTGACAAGCCGATCCAGCCATAGCAGCCACTAGCATAACTCCCAATAGAAGGGATTGAGATAAAGAAAACCTTATCCTATTAATCATATCAAGTTTACTGCCAATGGATTTTTCCACCTAATAGCCCTGATTTTGGCGCATGTTGGTGTTTACATCAATTACGTTCTGAGGAATCGGAAAGTGGATGCGCCAAGGTTCGAGCGTCCGGCCAAGTTCTTTTCCTTTGACCTCTAAAAACCTTCCTGTTCGCCTCAGGTCAAACCCCCTTTGAAACTCAAAACTGAACTCAACCCTTCTTTCATGTTCAATGGCCTCTGCAAGCGAATTAATATGGGATGGATAGCCGGGCTGTCCATAACCGGGTAAACCCGCTCTGGATCTAACCATATTGAGGTACTGCGCATCGTTGGTAAGTTCGGCATAGCTGAGCAGAATCTCGGAATACCGGATAATCGGCACGTTAGATCCGTTGTTAAATAGATCTCTAAAGCCATGGTAGTATTTCGCTGTATGAGGCGCAAAGAACGGACTACCATTCGACGGATTCGTAATAAACATCACCGCAGAAATAGACCTCCTTACCTCGTCGTTGGGCTCAAAAGCCTCGAAAAGGCGCTCCTCAACAGCTCCAAGCCCCCATGTACCTACTGGCTGCGTTTGCCCTGGAAAGGTAAAGAATGGTACTGTAGGGGTGTAGTTTTCAACGTAATTATGCCATCTACCAGTTATTCCATGTATAAACTGAAGCTCCAATACGCATTCAGGTGAGTTTTTTGTATAGGCGTCAAAAACATGGGCATAGTCCTCCGGTCCAACAACTCCATCTCGATTGCTATCCAAGGTAAATTGTCCGCTATTGATGACCTGTTCAAGCAGTTCTCGAGCCTCCCCATTTTTACCATAAGACATAAATACCCTTGCAAGCATCGCTCTAGCAGCGTGACTGGTAACCCGGCCTCGGTTTTGGTTGTTATAAGACGGTGGCAGATTACTTACCGCAAAACGTAAATCCTCTTCGACCTTGGCGATGATTTCTGCTTCGGTATTCTGAGACAGAACAATGGCCTGAGTTGGTGTAAGTACCTCTGTTACTAACGGCACCCCACCAAAGCACTGTGCCAGATAATAATAAAAACAGCCCCTTACAAACAACGCCTCGGCACGCAAACGATCTTTCAAGCCTGGGGTAGTAATGACGCTGGAAGCTGCTTCTAGTTCTTCCAAAAAGTCATTGACCCTAAAAATCCCGTTATAGTAACTATTCCACGCGCTTTCAACAGGCCCACTGGCTGAGAATACGTTCATATCATTGGCCATATCGAACCAATCACCAGAAGTACCCACTGTTAAAAAAATGTATGAATCCCCTCCATATGCATCGCCATATGCATAAGGTAAAGACAAAGGGCCCCATACGTTATAAAGTTGATTATAAACTGAATTGGCGGCCATTACCAATTGATTTTCGTTTTGGTAAAAATTGCCAGCTGTAATTAGATGCGGAGGATATTCATCCAGAAAATCCTGGCTACAGGAACCGAACATACATAAGGAACCCATTGCTACTATCAATATCTTTTTCATTTTTCTATAGTTTATTCGTTAATGACCTCATGGAACCCCTGCCCACCTTTAGGTAGGTCGCCTATTGAATACAAACCCCAATGTTTAACGGGTGCAAAGCGATTGATTTCATGAATGTCTGAGCTATTGATTAAAACGATACATTAACCCCCAATGAATATACTCTCGGTATCGGGTATTCTGTATGGGTGAAGCCTCTTCGGATATGGTTATTTCCACTACCACCTTGCTCAGGATCATAACCTATGAAATTATCCCAAGAGAATAGGTTGTTTCCATTGAAGAATACCCTTGCAGTGGCTAGCCCGATACGATTTGCAAAACTGCGGGGAAGGTTATACCCTAGTGTTATATCCTTCAGCTTGACATAAGTTGCGCTCTCGATCCAATAGCTGGAAGGCTGATTGTTCATACCGGTAAGGTCGGTACTCAGCTTATAGTAATAGGAATCCGGGTTTTCGGGCGTCCAAGCATCGGCCATAAAGTCAAGAAAATTACGTCCCCCGTGAAACCAAACCGAACGCCTTCTCATTAAATTGACTTTTTCTCCCCCTACAACTGAAACAACCAATACGCTCAAATCAAAGCCTTTCCAAGTAACACGGTTGTTCATAGACCAGATAAAATCCGGTTGAGAGTCACCTATCAAAGTCCGGTCATCCGTGGTAATTACACCATCTCCGTCTACGTCCCGGTACCTGGCATCTCCGGGTTCTGCTCCGGGAAAGGAGGGAGTTGCATCAATATGGGCCTGATCACGGTAAGTTCCGAGATACTCGTATCCATAATATTGAAACAAAGGTTGACCCACATAAGTACGCACCTGCAATCCAAATGACTGGGCAGGTATCAGGTACTCTTCACCTCCAAGATCCAGTACTTTTCCTCTGTTCAACGAAAAATTCGTGTTGGTAGTCCAGGCCACTTTTCCAACCGTATTCCTAGTTGTCAAGGCAAGTTCCATTCCTTTGTTTTCAACCGTTCCCGTGTTTTGCATCAAGGAAGTAAATCCCGTCAATGATGAAATAGGGAGGTTTAACAAAAGGTCAGCGGTACGTGAATTATAAAAATCGGCTACCAGGTTAACCCGGTTGTTAAATAGTTCCACATCAAACCCAACGTTAAACTGCCCGGTCCGTTCCCATCGCAATTCGGGGTTGGGAAGTGCTGCCTTCTGGAAAAAGGCTGTCATCTGATCACCGATAGGTGCAAATCCCTGGGCCAAAGAGGGCACCCACAAATAATCGCTAAAGTTATCGTTTCCTACTAGGCCATAACTCGCTCGCAGCTTGAAGAATTCAAGGAAGCTTGTCCCCTTCATGAAGTCCTCGTCGCTCACAATCCAGCCCGCGCCCACAGAGGGGAAGTAGCCAAACTTGTAATCTGTTCCAAAGCGTGAAGAGCCATCCTGACGGATCGTAGCTGTAAGTAAATATTTGTCTTTCAGTCCGTAATTGACTCTAGCAAGAGATGACAAAAAAGTTGTGGTCATCTCAAAATCATTGGCAACCGTAACATCCCTTCCTTGGCTCAAAAATGGTGTAATGTCATTTTCATAGTCCCTTCTTGCAGCATTAAACCCGAACCGATTGCGCCTCTCAGCGATATAGCCCCCGGTAAAGTTCAAGCTATGGTCACCAAAGACCTTATTATAGGTGAGCAAATTTTCGAAATACCATCCGTCATTTCGATTCATATTTCTAGCCATGTTACCCGCCCTCCAAAAATTCTCAGGAAGGTTATTGTCAACAGTGGTAAAAAAAGAACTTCGTCCCCATTCTTGGTTATAGGTAAAACTTGACCTGAAGTTCAATCCTTCCATCAGCGTCAGTTCACCCCAAATATTTCCTTGTACGAAATTGTTCTCACTTCTCTTTATATCCCGCATGTGCGAATAAGGGTTCGCCGCGGTATTAAAAAAGTGCCCTTCAAAATTGCTCATCGCCGGTGTGGTTACCGGATACCTGGAATCGTTGCCAATGGTCAACGGCCCCCCCGCATACCCTTGCTCTGTAACTTGCGGAAAAATCGGAGGAAACTCAATACCATGTTGGACGATCGACCAGTCTTCCGGATCATTCCTTATGTAAGTCAAGCGGTTGTTTATGTTCATTCCCGCTTTAAACCATTTACTAAACCTGTTTTCGATTTTTGCATTGAGGTGTACCATTTTGTGGTTGTGATCATTGTCCACGATACCATCTTGATCAGTGTAGCTTCCCGCAAAATAATAGGTGAGTGTTTCGGTGGCTCCTGAACCAGTCAGGTTAATCTTATGCATAGGTGCATTTCTAAATGTTACTTCCTGCCAATCGGTGTCAGGCCAACTCGCACGAACATTGGGATCATCCCACTCCTGAGGCCAGGTATACCGAATATGTCCCCGCGCAGCAACCGTATTAGGTGCGTTGGGATCACCTCCTCTACGGACCACCCATGCATTTTGGGCAGCGGTCATTACCGCTTCCATATATTGCTGGGCGTTCATCATTGGAATTCTTCTGGGCAACTGCTGCACCGAAGTCGTATGGTTTACAGTAAAATTGCTCGATCCCGATTTAGCACGCTTTGTAGTAACCAACACGACCCCAGCCCCACCTCTGGAACCGTAGATTGCTGAGGCAGACGCATCCTTAAGTACCTCAATTGATTCTATAACCATCGGATCTATCACACCAAGATCAGCCATATCAGCCTGTGGTACACCGTCAATGACCAATAAAGGCAGCTGTCCTGCGGAAATTGAATTTAGCCCCCGAACCTGAATTGAAGGCCCGGCACCAGGACGACCAGATCCTTGCACGATCTGTACCCCCGCTATTTGGCCCTGGAGTGCATCTCCAAGATTCGACATGGGCCGGCTTAGCACATCGTCTGCATTGAGCGAAGAAACGGCACCGGTAAGATCCCGCTTTTTGACAGTACCAAATCCGACAACCACCACCTCATCCAAGGAAGATAATTCTGGTTTAAGTGTTACATTGATCTGCGCTCTATTATCCACCCGTATCCTTACAGCGTCAAATCCGATATAGGAAAAAATAAGAGTCCCACCGATTGGAGCATTTAGCGCATAATTACCATCCAAATCCGTTACTGTACCCATTGTGGTACCTTCCAAAGCAACAGAAGCTCCGGGAAGGGCATCTCCCGATTCATCCGTAACTCTACCTCTCACCTGATTATCGCCCTGGAACTCAAAAAAAGCTTCCTCAGCTACTGCATTGTCCAATGTATACAATCCAACACTGGTATATGCTAGATTTCCAACTACCGGCACACTCACCTTTGCATAAGATGAATATACAGTAGCTCCTTGAATTATCAATTGCAATATAAATGTAAAATATACACTCCATTTACTGCAATGTAGACCTTTTCTTAACGACAGATCATCGTCGTGGATTCCTGTAATAGTTTTCATCGGCTTTTGAGTTAGGTTTAAATATCGACCGAAAGATAGATTCAATTAAACTAGCGATCATCCATTATTTTAACTGAAAAATATACTATCTTAGCTAAAACAAGCTCGGCTTACACAACACAAAAAAATCGGAGAGAACTTTTTGGAAAAATTTTCGAATGATTTATAAATTATTCAAAAAACCTTTGATCTAATTAGCTAAAACCCACAGCTTACCACTCGTATGTATATGGAAACTAGTACATAGGGATTTCCAGCACCTGCAACGAATAGGGAGAAAACTCCATGACTATTTCAGGGTTTGGAAAGGGTATCTCTTTGTAATCACCTGCCTCATTATAGCATCTAATAGGCGAGGTTTTATTATTACCGAGTTCTTTCGGAAGCCGCAGCTGGATTTTCTCCGATACCTTTCTATTACTATTGTTTAGTAGCATTACATAACAAACCTTGTCAATTTCATTCCATGCAGCCACGAAATCCAAATAGGGACTAGCTCCCGAAACAAGATCTCTTCTGAAAAACAAAGAAGAGGGATTTCCAAAAACAACCCCTTGTTGAAAGCCAACGGGTTTGTGCGGTCCCACTTTTGGCGTAAAAAATCCTGCCGGAAAGGATATCTGTCCTGCACTACGGTAGGCAATTTCTGACATCAAATAATCCGTTAACATACCTATTTGCCACCATGCATGGTGAGGAAACTTCCCTGCACCTGCATTCATGCTGGTCCAATAGTAGGAGGCAACTTTGTTTTCGGGATGCAGGAAAGCCTCGCGTCCCCAGATAGCACTTCTGGCCAGAAGGGCAAAGTAGGGATCACCAGTCAGCTGGGCCACCCGCAAGAAAAGGCCCGCATGGCTCGCCAGCAGAATAGGACCTCTCCCAGTCGCTGATCCTAAATTCCCCCCGTGTTCAAACCCCAAGCCTACCTGACTGATCGCCCAATCCGGAACCTCGCGCCCGTTTACCATCTTGGTTTGGGAATCCGGTATAGGATGGGTATAAATGGACGATGTGTAAATCTTTGCGGTGAAAAGTGCGGCCTCTTTGTATTTTTCCTCTCCGGTAGCATCACATAGGTCTAAGAGTCCTTGAGCAACCTGTGCCGTGGCAAAATCATTTACAAAACGGGTATCACCACATACTCCGGTGAAATATCCATTACGAACACCCTCTGCTATTAGCCAATCTGCTCCTTTAATGGCAGCATCAATGTAGCGCTCATCTCCCAGAAGCTTATAGGCCACCAGCAAACCATAAAAGGTAGGGCGGTAGTCCTTTAGATCTTGATACACCTCTGTTTTGCCATCTTTGAGGTAACCCGCGGCCCAGCTACCGTCGGATTTCTGCCAGTTCAGCAGGCGTTCTGCTCCAAGTAGTAGATATTGCTTTACCTCTTCGTCCTCGGGATTAAAAAGCAGGATATTGCCTAGGTCAAGCATATTGTAATACGTCAGCGCAACCGGTTCGGTATGATCTCCCCACTCCTCTACCCACTTGTCGCTTTTACTTAGATAGTATTGTCCCTTGATTGCTCCACTGATTTCACTATCTGCACCCTCGATTTGCTGTAACTTGAAATTACGGATCAATGGCAGGCGTCTTTCCTTCAGTTCGAAAAAGTTGGTTGAATTCGCCATCATCCACATGGCACCAATGTCTGAATTCTTGGTTGCATCTCCGTTTGATCCTGATACTCCCCCTAGGTAGGACTGTGCGCCAATCCTCATCCCGTGGGTCTGCAATTCATTCCAACGAGACGTCTCGTCGTCAAGTGAATATTCCAGCAAGTCAAAAATTCGGTGTGTAAGGGAAAGGGATGATTCTTTAAGGGACAGAAATTTCTCTAACTGGTAATCCTGCAATGCCGTTTGCTTGAGGAGTTCATACCAATCTTTATCTGTTACAGTGTATTTACATACGAAGGATAGCCGATCGCCTGCTTCTAGCTTGGCCTTCGAATGGTTTAATAGCGGATAGTAGGCAGTAGGGGTAAGCTTACCCTCGCGGTTCATATGGGAAAAACCCAACCGGGTATCCATGTGCGTTGACTGATCCTTCTCCCATGGGTCACGTCCATATCCTGGAAGAACGGTTACCGATTGGCTAAGCCCTTGCGAATTGCTTAGTATGGAGGTTAACGTCGTGACCGTATTTTCCCTTGCGATGTAGGGAACAGCGGGCAGCCCTTGTGCGTATACCAACGCGGACGGAAGATCTTCCGTTATCGAACGCCCCTGATAATTCCCGGGCACAATACCCCAAGTCAGGTCTTCCGGAGCGGTATAAAACAGATCAGGTGAAGACAAACTGAAATAGCCGGCTTTAGAAGCTTCCAAGCTAATAGTTACTAAAAAAGCACCTGTGGTGTTCATGTCGACTGACCAGGTCACCTCCACTTGCCCAATTTCCAGCTCGCGGCTGAAGACCAAACGATCTTCCTCGAACCGAAGATGCTCAGGGAAGAACGAAAAAGCTGTACCGGCCCTATTCATTCTCACCGAATCCAACACCTGCCTCCATGAAGACTGAATATAGGTAAATTCTTCGTCCGGAAACTTGAGCCCCTGATTATTGTAAATAATCGTATCTAATGAGCCAGAGGGAAAATCAGGACTATATAATATAGTTACCAATCCCGAAGGCGTGACCACGTCAACCCTTTCCCCATTTGACTTCAAAAAGGAGATTTGATCGATTTTCCAGCCGCTGGAACTATTCGACCATGTGATATGCACCGGACCATTTTGAAGAGATGGTCCCCTTTCGCAGGAACACAGCCATCCTAGCATGCAAGTCAAAAAACACCATATTATCGTTTTCATATTCATCTCCTAACCGGCCACTCAACTACCCCTACCCGATCGGCCCACGCTTGGTATTGATGGATCATGGCTTGAAGGACCTCGGGATAGGCATCTGCCAAATTATGCTGCTCCGTGCGATCGGTTTCCATATCGTAAAGCTCCCACGCAAAGCTTGGACCTCTACGCTCCACCAATTTCCACTTGCCGTCCCGAAAACCTCTGTTTCCCTCGTGCTCCCATCCAATGGGCGTTCGCTGGAAGGTTTGATTATTAAAAACAGGTACTAAACTGTGCCCCTCCATCGGAGTGATTGTCTCACCCTTATATTCGGTAGGATATACCCCGCCGACCACTTCCAGTAGCGTCGGCATGATATCCACAATATGTCCAAGATGATCGGAAACTCTCGATGCCTCTTTAATTCCCGCAGGCCAAAAGGCAATGAGTGGTGTAGAAATCCCCCCTTCGTGTATGTAGTGCTTATAGAGTTTAAACGGCGTATTGCTCACGCTGGCCCATTCGGCGCCATAGCTCATGTAGGTACTTTCGGAACCGGGAAAAACACTGACATCGTTGCCCCTCAACAAAGGAGACCCGTCCCGTTGGGTACCCGGAAAATGCAACGAACGGGGCCATCGATCGGTCAGTACCTCGTGGCAACCGCCATTATCCTGTAAAAAGAGGATCAACGTATTTTCCAGCTGATTGGTCTCTTCCAACGCCCGAATGATCTTCCCAATGCCTTGATCCATCCGATCCACCATGGCCGCATACACTTCCATACAGGCAGCCCACCAAGCCTTATCTGCCGTTTCGTCCCAGGCAGGGATCTCCGGGTCTCTACCTTCCAGATTCCAATCCGGATGGATTAACCCAAGCTGCTTCATGCTGGCGATGCGATCTTCGCGAATCTGATCCCATCCTCGGTCGTACTTGCCTTTGTATTTTTCAATGTCTTCCGGTAAGGCGTGGAGTGGCCAGTGAGGCGCTGTGTAGGAAATGTAACCAAAGAAAGGCTTCTCATCTCCTATCTTCGCCTGTTTCCGAATGACCGAAACCGCATGGTCGCTGATGGCGTCGGTGTAGTAAAAGTCCTCCGGAGCATCGACAGGTGTGTTGTTGTGAGTAAGTGTGGACGGATTGAAATAGCTGCCCGCCCCATGGATGGTTCCAAAGAACTCATCGAAACCCCGCTGTTTGGGCCAGTTGTGCTTCGAAGTATGAACACGCTGATCTTCCGTCAACCATGTCTGCCAAGTGTCCACGTGCTTGGTTACATGCCATTTTCCGGACACAAAGGTTTCATATCCAGACGCTTTTAGAACTTCCCCAAGCGTGACACACTGTGCGTTTAGATCCCCTCGGTAACCGGGCAAGCCAAGGTCATTGGTCATATCCCCGATTCCAGCTTGATGGGGGTATAGTCCGGTGAGTAGTGAAGCGCGTGTAGGACAGCATCGCGCCGCATTGTAAAATTGGGTAAACCGAATCCCTTCCGCTGCCAATCGATCGAGATGAGGCGTTTCTATTTCCCCGCCAAAGCTTCCCAAATCAGAGTATCCCATGTCATCTGCCATAATCAACAGGATGTTGGGTCTGCTTTGAGCCCAACCTGCCTGAACCAACCAGCAGGACACGAAACCAACTACAAGTACCTTGATCATCTTTTGCATTACAAACCCATTGACAGTTCTATCAGATCATATTAATTGCCTTCTTAGAAATCTGGAGATTGCCTAGTGTCCTGGAAACCATCGGTTTTCAAACGCTCCTCGCAATGTCTCCAGACGGTCTTTATAAGACTCTTTCCAGGTAAAATGGGTGGTTTCAAAGGGATCTGCCGCCAAGTCCATCAGGCGCTCCTCAAAACCCGCCGCATCGTATCGCACATATTTAAGCCCATCGGCATGCAGCACAGCCCTGCTGATCTCGCCTTCTATGCCCAAGGTCTCCCTCCACTCAGGTTCTAACCCTTCGAATAGTGGCTTCAAACTCATCCCTCGGGGATCTGCAACCGCTTCTACCCCCGCATATTCAGCCACTGTAGGCAGCAAATCCAAGCCCAGGGAAATAAGGTGCCGATCGTTTACCTGACCGGGTGTAATCTTCCCTTTCCACATCGCTGAAAAGGGTACTTTGACGGATTCTTCGTACAGTAAATTCTTATGTTCCAGCCTGTGGGAGCCATCGAGGTCCCCGTGGTCACTGGAAAAAATCACCAAGGTATTTTCTTCCTGTCCACTCGCTTTTAAGGCATCTAAAATCACCTGCACCTGCGCATCTGCCCTCTCTGTCAGGCGCGCATAGGCCCACCGGTGCATGCGCCACTGTTCCTCGGTATACTCCTCCCTCGCCCCACGACGAAAAGACCGGGGATCTCTATCCAAAAAAACCCCGATTGCTTTTGCCTCGTCCTCCTGAATTTCAAAGTTGGGTGGCAATGGTGGGCAATAACGGGCAAAAAAAGTATCTCTATCTACACCTTCGGGTAGATCCATGGCCCTGTCCAAGGCTTCCAAAGCCGGTGCTGCATTGCGCTGCAAACGCCGCAAAGAAACCGAATCGGCAAAATCCCGGATGGCCATGTAGCATATATCGTGTGGGTTGATGAGAGAAACCATCATAAAATAAGGCTTTGAACGATTACCTTGGATATATTCGGCAGCCCGAGCGGCCAACTCGTCTCTTCCATCTTCCGTCAGGACCTGGAAACCGAGTGATTCGGGATGCAGGGGTGTCGGAAAATGCTGCTTACCTCCGAAAACCAACTCATAGCCCGCCTGCCTGAGATACGCAGGCAAAGTGGTATCCAATACCTCCTGGTCAATAGCTGTAATGTTCACAGACGTCCCGTTATTTCGGACCTGTTGGCCGGTCTTATCTGAAAAATAGCCCGGAAACCTCCCCGTCAGCATGCTTACCCGAGAGGGGGAACAAACTGGATTAGTCACATAGGCACGGGTAAACCGAATGCCATTGTGGGCGATATAATCCATGGCCGGAGTTTGGATATAGGTATTCCCCGAAGAGCTCATCATGCTTTCGCTTTGTTGGTCGGTGACGATAAAAATGATATTGGGAGGCTTTTGCTCTTTTTGGCAGGCAGAAATAACAAAAAGCATCAATAACCCAACCAATCGTACTCCTAGTAGTCGCATGATCTTTCATTCAATGTGTAGCAAAAGATGGAATTATTCTTGACTAGAATCAATCAAAACAGGTATTAAATGTCGTTTTTACCCCCATCTTCTTTGATTTACCTAGCTAAAAGTACAGAGATTCGAACGAGAAGGGTTGCATCATGTTAGCCAAAAAATGTACTATTTTACCCCGTCGCGTAATTCCATCGGTTTAAAGCCAACCTTCAATCAAAAACCAGCCTTTACCGAGGTGGGGTCATTGCTTTTTCACTTCGGATCGGGCAAAGATGCAATCAGCTGGGAATAGAGTCCCGAAGCATAGGAAGAGATGACCCGGTAACCGCTTTTCTGCAGCTCTTCTCCTCCCTTATTGGACTGTGCCGTGCCTGAAACCATTCCATCCGGGGTCAAATAAGGTTTCACTGCATTCTTTGTTTTTACGAGCTGCTTCGTCACATCAGCGGGGAGTATCCCGTTTTTTTGACCCAAAGCGATCGCCGCGGCAATGCCCAAGGAACCGGAAGTATCATAGCCAGTCTCAGGCTGTGCCAAATAACAATACCAAAGTCCATTCTTCTGCTGGTATTGCAGAGCCCATTCGACTGAAGACAGGTACAAACGTTTGATGGTTTCAAGACCTGGCAGGGCACGAAACTCCGAGTGATTATGTAATGCCATCCAACTCCTAACCAAGCCCTGCATATACCAAGCCACCCCTCTGGCCCAACTTTCGAAAGAAACCATACCGTCACTCGTTCCCCGCTGGTAAATGTGCCCATTTCTCACCAGTCGATCACTTCGGATCAAAAGATGATGAATGGCCAATTCTGCCAATTCCTTATCGTTTCTAGCGACGGCAGCTTCTGTCATTGGATAGGCTAAGGTATAGCTGCCCTCGGTAGTCAGGTTGCTTTCCTCCCTAAGATCATTCAAGCAGTATGCCATGAATAGGTCTACTGCCGGATGATCGGGGTATAGTTTGGTAATAACTGCTATCGGTAAGGGGCATTCAATGCCATAAATTTGATCATACAAAATTTGGCTGCGGGGGCCCTCATAACTAAGCCTTTGATGCTCGTCAAAAAACATCGCAAGGTGCTGGTCAAAGACCCGCTTGGCTAATGGGTTAAAAGTGCTTTTGTACATATCATACAAGCCGTCCAACACGCAGCCCTCCATCCAGCCAAACTGCTGAATGGAACTGATGGAATAAAAACTGGGAAAGAAATTATTCAAAGTGGGCTTGTCGGTGGAATGGGAAAGCAAGTGGGCCGTCAACAGCTGATTGGTTGCATTGGCTGTACCGCCGCTTAAAAACCAGGCCGGCGTACCGCCTTTTACCATTTTGAGAGATAGTCCCTCTCGACCTACCCGCTTATGAAATTCTGGAGGAATTACCAGTTCAAATACCTGTATCACAATCGGATACCAGATATCAAAAGTGCCAATCAATTCGGAAGTCCTACCAAGGTATACTTCAATGAGCATTTCTTCGCGGATATCCATGACGCTACACAACCTCAGCCTAAGCGAAGGATAGGCTACATCGCCTTCAAGATCAAAGGAAAGGTGGACCGAAGGATCTTCAGTACCTGGCTTCACAGCAAAGGCTTTCCAACCAAACGGAAGTCGCTTGCCTTCGGCTACCTCTATATCCATTGCAGTGATCTGTGTGGCCCGATGATATACCAACCTGGTATTCTTTGAATGACTCGAATACGATGAAAATGCATCGGCAGAAACCAACGGAATCGCTGCACTTGTTACCGAAATTGCTTTTAGAAAGTCACGCCTATCCATCACAGCTTAAATTTTATTACAAGTACAAATCAGAGTAAAACATCTCACCATGGGATATTTGCCAGAACACTTCTTGGAAGCACTTTCATGAAGATGGCCTTTCCACTTTCATCAGGCCATTCATAATTCGCCAATGCCCCGGAAAGGTGCAGGCAAAGGGATACTCTCCCGGTTCACTGGGGGCCGTGAACTGAAGCACATACTGCTCTCCGGTGGTTACCAAAGGAGTGGCGGCCAGTACCCTGTCCGATTCAGGAATGAAATCCTTGTTGTATCCATCCGGGAGTTTCGCCATCTCGTCAGCCATCCGGCCCACCGCTTCCAGACTATTTGGACTTAAAATCAACAGATTGTGGGGCATGTCATCCGGATTACTAAAATGGATCTCCACCGGCATACCCGCAGGAACGGTAAATTGCTTTTTATCAAAAACCATCTCTCCGGGAAGCGTCGTTAACACCACCTTTATCACTTCTGCAGCGCCTTTCAATCCGCGACGAGCATCGACATCCCCTTCCGCCAAGCCTGATGCGCCTTTCTGCTCCCCGGCAACAAAAGCATCATCGCTGATTTTCAAAAACTGCATGACCGCAGGTGCATGGGAAATAGCCGCAAATTCTTCGGATGTCAGAGGAGGCCAGGAATAGGCGGCCCAATGGGGATCCGTTTTCAAAAATCCAGGTAACGGCAATTTCTCGGGATCAACAAGTGGCCCCAAGATCAGCGCGGTTTTGACAGAATCTCCTTTTAGAAATTCCGGGTTTTCTTGAAACATCTCCATCCAAATGGGCCTCAATGGCTTGAAGGCCTCCTTCAATGCATAATCGATGTAGTCATCCATCGGCCAATTCGTGGCATTGAGCAATGCCTCCACCGATCGCTTCGATCTGAAATGACTGAGCGCCGCGATGGCTTCCAGCCGTACTTTGGCGGAGGAATCTGAAATTTTCTCAGCTAAAAGCGTTTCCGTTTCCGGAATATGCTCCCGCCAATAAAACAAAACCCGAGTAGCCGCAGCCCGGATATCCGGGTCATTGGCCGCCAACAATCTATCCAGTAGCCTTCTATTCGGTCGGTGAAACTGCTGGTATACCCATAAACCTTCCAACATGTCTTGCTCCAAAGATGTCGATTCTTTGTCCAATTCATTTACCCAGGTATCCAATACCGGTAGGATTTCGGTGTCCGAAAATTCCCTTAGCTGCATCCGTGCACGATAGCGCACCCTGTCTTCATCCTCTTTCAGTTGATCGAGCAATTCAACCAAAGCCAACTTTGTCAGGTCCAACACCGGATTCAAGGCCTTTTTTGTATAAGTGATCTTCCAGATTCTTCCATGGGCCTGATCTCTTAATGAATCACGGAAACCCTGCTCACCGTGCTGAATAATGGGATTGTACCAGTCCACCACATACAGGGCACCATCCGGGCCGAACTTCAAATCCACCGGTCGAAAATTCAAATCCATCGACTGCAATAGGGGCTCCAATTCCTCCGCAACAATTCCACTGCCTTGCGGAATAATCCGGTGCTGCCGAATGCCCTGAAACCCCACGAAGGTGTTAAAAAGGATATTTCCCTGTGCTTCATCCGGAAAATTGCTGCTGGAGATTATCTCCATGCCACAGGTTTTGGGCTTATAGGTGCTGGTCAGGAAATCCTTCATCCCTACATGCTTTTTGGGGTACTCTGTAGCTACCGTCAAGGGAGTGGCCAAATAATTCATGCCCGTAGAGACATCCCCGATTAGGTGGGTTCCGTTGCGCATAAAGGCATTTCCCCAAGGATTCGCATAGGGATAGGAGACGTAAGGTTCCAATTTCATCGTGCGGGGTTCATACCTCCAAGTATTGCCATAGGCGCCACGGACAGGGCCATAGGGGGTTTCAACCTGGGAGTGAAGAAAAGTCCCCTCGTGCATATACAAGGCCCCATCGGGACCCCAGGTATAGGCGGAAATGGCATGGTGTGCATCCTCTGTACCAAAACCATGTAGGAGATTTCCACGATAGTCGGCCTTGCCGTCACCGTTCGTATCTTTCAAAAACACCAAATCCGGTGCTTGGGTAAGGTACACCCCGCCATCTCCCAGTTCAAATCCCAAGGGCAAGTACAAGCTGTCCGCGAATACCGTATGGTGATCGGCCACCCCATCTCCATCCTTATCTTCTAAGATGACCAGCTTATCATTTGGCAGTTGTCCGGGCAAAACATGGGGATAGGAAGGCATAGACGCTACCCAAAGCCTTCCCTTTGGGTCAAAGCTAATCGAAACGGGATTGGCGATAGGGAAATTCTGTTCAGACGCAAAGAGCTCGATCCGATAACCCTCCGGTAGGATAAATTGATCGGTGGATGGGGTGTAGGTCTTTGCCCTAGGTCGATCCACCTCGAATGCTTGAAAAATTTCCTTGGCCTGCTGCAGGGCCAAAGGACCATTTTCGGAAGCACCTTTCCAAACCAGGGAATCCAATCGAAGTAGTATGGAGTCCAATTGTGCAAGTTCATCGGGGAGCGTTTGGCCTCCCTTCCAATGTTTCCTACTTCCCGAGATGTATTCGCCATTTTGGGACCGGAATCTATGGAAAAACTGCCGGTTTTTGATCCCAATCAGCTGCCTGAGTGATTCGGCAGCCTGGCCCCACGAAGCCTGCGTAAATCCCAACGACCTAGCCATTGACTCGCTGACCATCCGATAGCCCACGTCCGTCAAATGAATACCGTTGTAAGTCAGGTACTCATCCGACTGACTCATCAACCGTTTACTGAGCTCATAGAGATCCACAAAGGGAATGTTTAGTTGCCTCGCCACCTCTGTCATCTTGCGCGTATATGCTCTCAGTTGTCCGTTATGAACGTCCGGACTGGGAAGAAGACCGCCGATTTCCTCGTGGTAGATGGGCGAAAATAAGACTACCTGAGGAAGTGTTTTTCCGTTGTAGGCTTCTATTGAAATTTTTTGCAGATAAGACCTTAGGTTTTGCTCGAATCCCGGCAGGCCATCCGCTCCCTGAAAAGCTTCATTCATTCCAAAAAAAGCGAAAATATAATCCGGCCGATGGTAGCTCAAATTATCCTCCAAGGAGCCAAAATCCAAGGGCCTCGGCTGCAAGTCTACCTCGTCTCCGCTCCAGCCCAAATTGCGGACTACCAGATTTCTATCGGGAAAGCTTTGGTATAGCAGGGTTTCAAAATAATTGGTCGTCTGTAGCTGTTCGGCAAAGGTATTTCCCACGATCACGATGCGCGCATTAGAGGGTGGGTCAAAGGGTATGGGCTGCGATAGATCTGAACAGGAAGACACCAACGAGCCCATGATGCATAGAAAGCACAAAAAATGAGTAGCATTATAGAACGGTCGTTTTGGCATCGGGTCTTTTGGGTAGAGAACTAGCGTTGGTTAAAAATAAACGAATATTCTACGTAAATCAAAAAATAAAATGACCAAGGCACCCAAATACCGATAGGACCGGCGACAGGAAAAAATGATTGGGATCTTGCTGCTTTAACTTGGACTGGGAACCACTTCCCCAACACTGCATCAACAACGTCTAAATCAGTGCCAACGTCCGGCAACGGAGCGAAAACCGGGTTACTTGTAACAAAGTAAATCAGCGGAACGGTTCATGGTATGCTGTTCCGCAACTTGACCGAAAGCAACCGGAAAAGACTGACTTACTCGGCCCCCAAAATCGCGCTATATCCGCCGTAGGGAAAATGCGGATTGGGAACGTGCTCTTTTTGCACAATATCCTCCATCTTCCGGACCAATTCCGGGTATTGATCCGAAATATCGGAACTCTCCGAAATATCCTGCGCAAGGTCATACAGTTCCATGCTGGAGTCAACCCCATACCGTACGCCCTTCATGGTTCCGATGCGAACAGCCTGACGGAAATTGGTCGATGGTTTACCATACATATTAAATTCCCAAACCAGGTAATCTCGAGGTTTGGGATCCCTGCCAAAAAGCACCGGTGCAAAGGAAACCCCATTGGTCTGATCGGGCACCTTGATACCCGCTACCTCTGCAAAGGTGGGCATAAAATCCTGACCACTCAGCGGAGTATCATCCACTGTTCCGGGCTTGGTATTTCCTGCCCAAAAAGCCAAGGCGGGCACCCGAAGTCCCCCTTCGTAGGTATCTCGCTTCCTTCCCCGCAATTCTCCGGTACTCTGAAAAAACGTATGATCGTGCCCTTGCTCGCCTTGGGCGCCGTTATCACTGGTGAAAACGATCAACGTATTGTCGAGCACGCCCATTTCGGTAAGCTTATCCAAAAGCCGACCTACCTGTTTATCGAGCAGGGTAATCTTTGCGGCATGCGTGCGCTCGATCTCCGGCCATCCCTGATCTGCATATAAATCCTTGTCTCCGACGGTTTTCTCGTGGGCATGAGGCGCTCTATAGGACATAAAAAGGAAAATTGGATCCGCCAAGTCCAGGCCATCTAGGTAATCCAATGCGATCTCGGTGCGGAATTCATCTAGGCAATCGTAAGCCGTTTGGTCATAGAAGATAGAATCCTGTTTGCCGTTGATCCAGTGCATTCTTTCATCGTACACAATCCCTCCCGGGCAAGTCCCGAACTGCTCCTGCACGGCAAAATCAAATCCCCGGTGGTGGGCCCAGGTCTCCACGTTGCAATCGTCCAAGTGCCACTTCCCAATAAAAGCCGTCTGGTACCCCGCCTCTCGAAGCATCTCCCCCAATGTCATTTCGTCCGGCTTCAATGCCACCCGTGCAAAGACTTCTCGTTCGGGGTGGTACCCAATGTTGCCGCGAATGGTGGAAGAGGCTGAATGCTTACCGGTAAGGATAACGGCCCGAGAAGGTCCACAAATAGGGCTTCCTGCATAAAAGTTGGTAAATCGAATTCCCTTTCTGGCGAGTTCATCCAATACGGGCGTGTGAATCAGTTTTTGTCCGTAGCTTCCAAGCTCTCCGTACCCAAGGTCGTCTGCCAACAGGAAAACAATATGAGGCCTTGAGGGAGGATTGACTCGCTCTTCCCGTTCGGAGCAGGAGAAAAATAGGTGGGCCACCATGAGCAGTAGAAACTGGTATCTATTCATTTTCTTCAGTTATTTTTGTTCTTGTAGGTTATTTTAAAGGGTCTTAGCAAACCCTTTACGCTAGACTACAACGATGCTTACGCATCAGATCGAGGATTTATTCCAATCCCTGCTGGGTCACAATGGGTACATAGCCCACCTCAAATCCAGCCGGTGGCTGCACGATCAGTGCAGGATCAATGTCCGCCAGTTCGCCGATCAATGGCGGAGGAAGGTATTCGCGCTCCTTCGTCCAATGCCTGTGAAGCAACTCGGCCCGTCGTTGCATTTCTTCACGCTCCTCTTTGGTAAGGTCCACATGCAGCAATGCCGGCTGATCGGCAAAACGGTACCAATAGTAGGTAACTGTACTGCCATCCCCTAATTTCGCCTTAAAGGGCCCCGCTACCGGACCCGGAGTCTTCCAGCTGCTCTCCGTATCCTCAGGGGTGACGTAGGGAAGTGCATTTCGTTTATCTGTACTTCTAAAATCAACCGCATGAAGCCCTGTTTCAACGGGCACCTCCTGAGGAGCGACGGCGATCCACTCTCCCTTGTCATCTTCATCCGTTTTCACCAACTTATAGTATTCGGGAAGTACTACCAATGATCGATTGCCCAGTGTCCGATCCGTAATATGCTCGCCAGACCAGCGAATTTTCAATGTAGCCGAATCCGTCACACTGGGGTCTAGAAAAGAAGTGATATTCAGTAAAGCGCGCTTTTCCTTCGGAATATGTTCACCAAAAAAACTCCAATTGGACCTGACACCCTTTTTGAATCGCTGCATAGCCGCCTCTTCTGCATTTATTTTGCCATCGGCAATTTTTCCTCCGTTAAACCACGCTTCCACATCGTCCCAGAGCGCCCGCTTTTTGTACACCATCAAACGGTGCAATAAATCCGAATTCCCATCAGATCCCACAGGGTATTGGGTGGGCGCAGTTCTGGCGTAGACTTGTCCTTTGGAGTCCGTTGCTTCTTTGGAATAGATATGTTGCGTTTCCATCTGAAAGGGCTTGTTGGCTTTTGACGGTCGCTGATCCAAAAATAAACCTGCTAAGCCGGGGTCTTCCGCAGATGCCTGCGTCCAAAAATAGGGCGTGAAGAATGCTATTGGACCTTTGAAATTCCCGGTGTTTAGAAACAGTGTCCAGCATTGATTGCCCGTGGGGACCGCTGTTCCTGCCGTTGTGGTTTTTGGCTCCATAAGCGGCAGAGGCAGGTACCCGCTACCGAAAAGCTCACCAGAAGTTCCCTGTTTTAGGTTCAGTCCGTCCGGAGGCCACAATACCCACGGGCTCAGCTGCGCCACACCGTATTTACCTTTTGGATCGTCCCAGTCCCTGCCTCTTCCTGCCCCAGGCCCATTCGCCCACCCGGCAAAATTCAATTGCACCCCGCCCATGATGAATTTGGGCGTTTCGGTGGCGTATTCGGTATCCCGCCACCAGCCAAGTCCCCCTTCGATGTTGGTGTAAAATCGTTCTATCGGCAATGGTCCATCCTGCTGCGGGTGCATCCAGGTACCGAACAAGCCGGACTGAAAGCTCCTACCCGGGTACTCCTTGATCAGTGGCCAAGCTGCCATGTACATCGAATATCCTGCATTGTAGGATTCGTCTACTTCTTCTAACTGTGTGATCAAGTACCCGCCCACGTGTATGTCCCGCAACGCCGTTGCCTGAGGGGATTGCTGGGCAGAAATCGGGGCAATCTGCAGAAACAGCCAGCAAAACACCAGGAATACTTTTTCTTTCAAACGTTTCAAATCCATCATTCTTTAGTTGATAATGTCATCGTCTCCCCCATTAAAGGGCTTCCAACGCCTCCCTTGTCGCCTTCAAAAGCGGTTCAGCACTTAGGGGATTTCCTGTGGCCTCTATCATCCATTGGTCGGGTGTCAACTTTCCTATTTTACACACCCGAATCAACTCCTCCGCAAAATCCAGCCCGTCAAATTGCTCTTCCAGCTGCATCATGACGATATTACCCAGCGGATAGCTGTGCAGGTATAGGGCTCCGGAGATAAAGTGATTGTAAATCGCAAAGATCGGCACGTCTTTAATCCCATATATTTCGGCAAAATACTCATTCCATAGTCCTTTGGCGATCTCTAGCGTAGCCTCATTTAGCTCATCAACCGTCGCATTCGGATGATCGTATAACCAATTCCAAACCCGAATCTCGTGCAAAGCTACCGCTCCGATTTCACAGACAAACCAAAAAGCGGCCAGTGCATTGGATTGTCTTTCCCTCACACGGTAGTCTGGATTGACTCCCAACGCAACGAGGTTACGGTACGCAAGCAAATCTGCCATAGCTTCGGTAAAGGGACTACTGGGGATTCCCTTCAACAGATAATAGTCTGTCATGTAGGTGCCGACTATCTGCTGAATATTGTGTCCGATCTCATGCATGGCCACGCGGTAACCTTTGTAATTGAGTCCATCTGATTCAAACCGCGTGCGCAGGTGTGCGTTGGCACCACGCATTTGGGGAGCATTTGCATGGCCTCCGGAAGGTATCGGGTCCACCACGATGCGACTACCGATAAAATCCGCCTCAAACCTGCGAAAGCCTACTTTTTGTAAAATCGTGGGAATATCTTGCTGAAAGGCCATCGGGGTTGGATATTTCTCTCGCAGAATTCGATCCAGTTGGTCCATGTCGACATCAGGCCTTTCGTCAAAATCAGTAATCCAGATATCGAAAGGCTCTAACTTCCGGCCCAAACGCTTCTCGATCATCGCTGCGACGGCCTTCTTTTCCGGTGCACCAACCACCGATTCGAGCAGGGAAACGATTTTTGATTCTGAGAGTTGGACGTTGTCAAAGGTACGGGAGAGGTAAGTGGAGCCGGCTGCATATTTTACATCCTGCCGCATTTTTGAAGTCATGTTATGATGGAGCACCCGGTATCGGGTACCTGCTTCTGCTGAATAATCCACTTCTACAAACTTCTTACCCTCCTTGGCATACACCTTATTTGCCTGCGGTTCCCAGTAATAGGGAGTTTCTCCGATCATACAAGCCGGAATGGTCTGGTGTATGATGTGCATGATGATGGCCTGAAGGATGCGTTGTTTTTCAAGCGGGTCCTTCCTGGAATAAAGGCCCTTGATTTCATCCCTTAGTCCGTTGTGACTATTCAACCGGGTACCGGCCGGGAAAAGTACTTCCATCCTCGGAGACAGTACCTGATCCATGGAAAGGATATACAGCGAGGTATAGTCCCGCAGCTCATCCGGCAAGCTAGTTGGCTTGGGTTCCTTTTCGGGGTCAACTCTGAAATCAAACTGATCGCCTAGCCGAGCCATGGCCCATTCCTTTCTGCTCCAATGGGGCCCTAGTCGCTCCTTTTCCTCCAACGTAAAAAAGGGGAAATTCAGCGCGATTGCCATGGCCAGCTTGTTTTTGAAAAAATCAACTTGGAACTGTGCGCCGGCAAACATGCGATCAAGCTCGGTAACGGGGCGGATCATCGTGGTAACCGGGTAATCCAACTTGAGAGAAAGCTCGCGTCGGTACCCATTGATTGCTTCGAATTGCTGCTCCGCGATGTCAAAGGCCTGATCTAGTGCTTCGCCACTTGGAATAAACTGTTTGAGACAGAAATCATGAAAAGCCGTAGGGCTTCCATCTGCTTCGAGCCACAGCGACGCCAAATGATGAACCCCGCGTGTGATCCGGGCAGACTCCTCCTCTCCATATTGCTCTATCAGCCTATCCACCACTTGCTCCTTAGCCGATTCGGAAATAAAAGCGGTGTCTTCCTGCCCATAACCGGTTAGGAATAGCGATAAGGTAAAGAAAATGGTTATCAACAGGTGTTGCATCGATTATGGCTTGAAAGGTTCAAAAACCGTCATTCGTACGTGTATGATCGGGGAAGAATCTGTCCCCAAAACCAGTATGACTTCCCGGGAAGGAGCTTCAAAAGAAAGAAAACCAAGGGCCACATATGCTGGAAGTCGGATTTGCATACATATGAAACGGACAACTAACAAGATAGTAAGCGAATAGCATCACCGACCTGCAACCGCAACGCCAATGGACCAACACCTTTGTCCGACAACCAATACCTGTGGCACCTTGGATTATTTTTAGTGAATATCACCAGCCGGGATTCTGTGGTAGCAAGTTGGGGTTTACATCCACTTCCCGTTGAGGAATCGGCCAACTCATCACCCTAGGTTCAAAAACCCGCACATGGCCCGCAATACCTTCAATAGCCATTTCCATCGCATCCTGCATAGCTTGGGGCCCATAACGAAGCAGGTCAAAGTATTGATGACCTTCGAAGGCCAATTCCAATCTTCTTTCTTTACGAATGGCTTGGCGCATTGCTTCAGTGCTAAGCCCTTCAGGAAGGTCCGCCAGTCCGACCCTGTTTCGAATTCTATTTACGTGAGGTGCAGCTGCTGCGGGACCATTCAACTCATTTTCAGCTTCAGCGAGGTTTAGTAACATTTCTGCATATCGGATAACGACTGCATTTTGACTTCCCTCCCCGCCAATGTTCGGCTCAGGAATTACACTTTTCTTCCGCAATAAATTTGTAACTCCAAAGTTCAAGTCTAATTGTTCAGGTTGAAAAAGGAACCCGGCAAACGTTTCTCCTGGGAAAATAATAGTCCAGTTCTTCCGGGGATCTCCTTCCTCAAATGTATTTGCAAGATTCTGGGTTGGGTAAAGTCCCATTCCTCCGAAACCTGGCGCATTTGGCAAGCCAATGCTATTAAAAGCGCTCCCTGTATTTGACCCAGTAAAGCCGAGGAACTGAACCTCAAATATGGATTCGGTGGTGTTATTATTTCCTTGTGGAAGAAACTGATTCGGCCACTCACTCATAGGTACAAGTCCATACCCAAGTTGAGTTACCGCATTTACCTCGGAAATAACATTGGCCCATTCCTTTTGGTATAGATGTACTCTGGATTTAAGCCCATGCGCTGACTCCTTGGAAGCCCTTCCTGTTTCTGAAGAAGGGTACTGCGACCTAGTAGGCAAATTGGCTATGGCAAATTCAAGATCGGAAAGTACTTGATTGATGACTTGCGCTTTTGGGTTTCGTGAAACCAAGGCCTGCTCCCCTACACTTTGAATTTGTACAATCAATGGAACATCTCCCCAAAGGTTGGTAAGGTGAAAGTAAAATAAGGCTCGTAAGAAATGAGCTTCCCCCAATATCCGGTTTTTCAACCCTTCATCCATAGTAATTCCGGGAACATTGGTAATCACTTGGTTCGCCCGAACGACTCCTTCATACGATTTCCCCCAGAAATTAGCTGGCACCGAACTCCTTGCATCCCAACCTATATTTTCACTGATCTCCAAATAGCCGGAAAAAACAAAGGCCGATAGCGCATTAGCAGACAAGCCGTCTGTCTGCATAAAGAAACTTCTATACATTTGGTCGTGTGCCAATACGTTGTATACGCCATTTATTGCCTGAACAGCTTGTTGCTGGTTTGTCCAAAACGTTCCTTCACTCAATTGGTCCAACGGGAACCTATCAAGCTCCTGACAACCTAAAGTAAAGCTCGCTAATAAGATAAATAAATATATCCTTTTCATTTCTTTCGGTTTTACCAATTAATTAATACCAATATTTACCCCAACTGCAAAAGTCCTTGCTTGTGGATACGCGTCATTTGTATCGTTAAACAACAAAGCGGATTCCGGATCGAAGCCGGGAATGAAGTTTGTCCAAGTCAGCATATTTTGACCGGTCACATACAGTCTTAATCTGGATAAACCCAATCTTTCATTGATTTGATCCGGAAAGGAATACCCCAATTCTATGTGCTTTAGCCTGACGTATGAACCGTCCACAATATTGTAGCTTAATGCAGGCCCTACAAACAAAGACGTATTCCAGTTTACGCCCTGGGCTACTCTTGGAACCGTAGTGTTTTGGTTTTCCGGCGTCCATCTGTCCAGCCATTTTGTAGTTAAATTATCGCCACCTCTTAGGCCGTCATTACCAAAAACGCCATCTTCAAGATCCCGACCGATAACTCCTTGGAATAGCACCCTGAAATCAAACCCCTTATAGTCCATTGTGATGGTACCTCCGAGGGTGTGTCTTATATTCGTATTGCCGATGACGACCCTATCCGCAGCGTTAATTATCCCGTCCCCATTTTCATCCGCATAGATATAATCGCCGGCACCATGTCTTGGGCCACCGGGTTGGCGTCCCCAGCGCTCCACATTCTGAGCCTCAGCGTCACTGTTAAAAAGACCAATAATTCGATGTCCAAAAAAACTACTGATAGGTTCTCCAACGCGTGTAATTATTTTGTTTGCGGATATAAACTCCTCGTTCAACTCCAATACCACATTGTCATTATAGCTCCAATTACCTGAAATACTGTAATTAAAGTCCTTCCCTACACTTCCAAAGTAGGACATCAAAATCTCAATGCCTTGATTTCGGACTTTTCCTTGATTCTGAACGGGGGGACTTAAGTTGCCAAGCGTGAGCGGGACTGGGGGCGTCACCAAGATATCGTCACTAATTCTTCTATAAACAGAGGTTTCTATAGAAACTTTGTTATTAAATAACGTGGCATCAAACCCTAGATCTGACATGGTAGTTGTTTCCCACCTAACATTTGGATTATTAAGGTTCGCCAATGCGGCACCTTGAACCAACGAATTGCCAAACACATAATTTCGATCCAATGCGACTCTGGAAATATGGCTGTAATTACCAATGTTCTGATTGCCCAATTGACCCCAATTGGCCCGCCATTTAAGATTGTTTATCCAGTTTACCCCCTGCATAAACCGCTCCCTGTCCATTCTCCATCCTACTGCCAAAGAAGGGAATACTCCCCACCTGGATGCTTGTCCAAACCTGGAAGAACCGTCGTATCGCATATTGACCTCGGCTAGATACCGTTCATCAAAGGCATAACCTGCACGTCCAAAAACCGACCTAAGAGCCCACTCTTGACCTGTACCCGAGACGGAAGGGTTTATAGAACCTGCATTCAGTTTCGCCACTGCATCATTAGGGTAACCCTGATTAGATGCCTGAAACACATCCCTTTCAAAAGTTTGATCCGTAAAGCCTAATAAACCATTGAAATTCGATTTACCGATGGATTTTACGTAATTAGCCGTAGTCTCAAATAAGATGGTGCTATTGGCATCATATATTTCCGTCAATCCCCCTAGTGGATTGTGAGGCTGCAAATTCACACCATCCGATGAAAAGTGAGGATTTTGAAATCGGGAGCGTCTGGTACTCTCGATAAAAGCAGAACCTGTAGTCCTAACAGTAAAATCTTTTACTGGAGAGTATTCGAGGTAGAGATTCGGGATAATCCGCTGAATGCTTTCATTGTCCATTCCGCCCTGTGTTGCCAAACCAATCGCGTTCATACTATGAAGTGCCCTACCCAAGGTTCCTCTGGAATAAAACCCATCAGCATGAATTAACCCATCCACCATCGCAAAAGGTGGATGACGGATAGCGTCTCTAATTAGCAGTTGAGTACCCAAACCACCATAATTTGGCTCTTCATTTTTGAATAAGCTGGCAGAAAAGTTAACACCGGCCTTCACTTTGTCAGAAACTTTCACGTCAATGTTTGACCTAACATTAAACCTGTCTGAATTCGTGTTTAAAACGATACCCTCGTGACCTTGAAAGCCAGCAGAAATCATATATTGGACATTCTCTGCACCGCCATTTACGGAAATATGATGATTTACCAACGGTGCATTCGGAATGTATACAAATTCCCAGAAACCTTCGTGTTCGTAATTCCTAAACCAATTCAAGGTTTCCTCATTATAGTCGGGAGAATTACCAACATTAGTCCTGCTTTCATTTCTCAGCAAGGCATAATCATACGGATTCAATACCTTGGGAATAAAGGTTGCATTTTGCCAGCCGTAATAAGAATTAATGGAAATACTGGGTTTTTTTGGCAACCCTCTTTTAGTCGTTATTAAAATCACTCCGTTTGCTGCCCTAGCACCATAAATAGCTGCAGAAGAAGCATCTTTCAACACGGAAATACTCTCTATGTCCTGAGGATGTATATCTACCATAGTAGCCTGCACACCATCAATAATAACCAAAGGTGCAGTATCTAGATTCTGCCCATCTGCACTTTGTCTGATAGTATTTACACCTCTAATATTGATAGTGGGTGCATCCCTTCCAGGCTGCGCAGAAGGTTGTATCATTTGTACACCAGCAACCCTGCCCATAAGTGCCTGACCCGCGGAAGTCAACGTTTGATTGGCTAAATCCTCACTAGAAACGGCTGAAATGGCCCCAAGCAAATTGACTTTTTTCGTAGTACCATATCCTACTACTACGATTTCATCGAGTGAGGATTCTGACACTTTCATGGTGACATTCAAAATCGTTTGAGATCCCACCTGAAAACGTTCTGTATTATAACCAATAAAGGAGAAAACCAAAGTTGCGCCATCAGGTGCATTGATCTCGAAATTCCCATCTATATCTGTAACCGTCACAATGGACGAACCCTCCACTGCGATGGTTGCTCCGGGAAGTGGATCACCGTTTTCCTCGGTCACTTTTCCCGTAACTCGGACATCTTCAAATGCTAACTTCGGCTCAGAACTAGCGCTAGATGACTCATCCAAACGCTCTAAGTAAACAGCTGCCTCCCCTTCGCTAACCTGAAATAATATTAGACAGGTAACCATCCAGCAAATGTGTGTTCCGAAACATCTTTTGGAGGGTTTACTTTTGGTTAGATTGGTTAATTTTATGTTCATATACGAGTAGTTTTGATGAATACTTTTCAAAATTACTGCGTTGAAACTAACCATCTTTCCAAAATTTTACCCAAATCATGTGCTATTTTAACCTTCTGCTAATCAATCCATAAAGATCCCTATATAATAGATTTGCCGTTTAGCGGGCAATTCAGGCCGCTTGCTTTTATAAAATTGCACAAAAAATGCCATGCGCCCCACTCCTGAATCTAAACCAGGAAAGGGCGCATGGCAATATTGCGGTAGCTTTAAACCAAGCCAAAAGAGGCTTTGCCTAAAACGAATTCACTTGTAGCTCTATCTCGTTTAACCCAGGAGATAATCGAATCGAACCAAATTGTGTATTTACTTTTTCTCCGTTCAAGGAGATGGAATCGTTGGAGCTAAACGTCAACATCAAGTCGGCAGATACATTAGCAGGCAGCTCAAACGTGTAGGTCTGTAAGCGGTTCGTTACACGCCGGTAGGATGCCTTTACCACGCCTGTGAGGAAAGGTACCGAAATATCCGACTCTGTCAGCTTGCTAAGCTGGGGGCGGATTTCCAAAAGCCCCGCACCAGGAGTTTTTGGCGCAATGCCCCACATCTTTCGGGCTACGATATTTCCCGGCACCGCACCCCAGGCATGGTTCCAATCCGCGTTGGGCTTGTATTTCATGTCCCAAGCCTCCAAGGTCATCGTAGAACCGATCGCAATCATGTTCCACCAGCTTCTATCGTGGGTGGCCGTCATCAACTCCAAGGCGTAGTCAGCTTCACCGGCATTATACAAGCCATCCATTAGATATTGGGATCCGTATACGCTACAGGCCATGCCCCTCGATTTGATAAATTCCACTACCGCGGGAAGGTGTTCATCGGCCACCATGTTAAAAGCGAGGGGCATCATGTTGGCATGGAGCGAGGAATGCCCGGCTCCTTCCCCGTCCAAGTAGATACCCTTTTCCCGGTCCATGAGCTTTTCAGTCACCGCTTTTTTTACTTTGGCTGCCATCAACTCGTACTCCAAAGCTTCGGAGTTCCTTCCCAGCAGGCGTGCAAACTCTCCCATAATTTCGAGGTTCTTGAAATAGAGCGCATTAATGACCGTATTGATGGGTTTGAACACAAATCCGTCCCGTTCGCCCTCTGCAGTCGCCAGCTGCCATCCGGTATCTTTCTGTGCGGGGGGCCAATCCACGATATCGGCTAGCTGTATCGTTGGATCTTTGAAACCTAGCTTTTCCATAAACTCCGGTGTAGCCCGCTCCGAACTGATTAGCCCGTCCTCCCGAGCCAACTCCATCAGCGTTTTATGCTTTAACTCATCGTAGTACTTTTCGATCAACGTGGTATTTCCGGTGTAGAGATAGTCCTCGTAAAACATCAAGGCCAAATGTAGCTGCCATTCTGTTGGCCAGGTCGGGTTCTCCATGAAGTACTCGATGCTTCTTCGTGCAATGGGGTATTCCCAGTCTACGGCGTAATGGCTCAACTGATTGATGTAGGCATCGGCCTCGTAGGGAATGCGCTCCCTATCCCCATCCACGTAAATCCCGGCAAAGGAAGTGGCCTTCATGGTGTACTTACACAGGTCCCAAACCTGATTTAGGACTGTATCTGAACTGCTAAAGCTACTGTGATCTTCCTCAAAGTAGCCGAAATAAGCCTGTTGGATCACCTCCTGTGGTTGTTTTCGAGCTACGATCTCAGCATACCGAAAGGGCAGCAGGACAGGAAAAGTGTCTGGCAAGGCCACCGCTGCAGGACCCGTGTTGCGCTCATCCGGAGGCAGTTGCAATACATAGCGATTTGTCCCGGGCGATACCGAAACCTTCACTTCCTGATATCGGATATGCCCTTGCGGGGACCGATTGATTCGGCCGTTCACCAACTGCTCACCAAGCCGTACGGTCAGTGTCTCCGATCGGTCGGACGGATAATGCAACGCTAAATTGGCAAAAGCCGCCTTCCCAAAATCTACCAACCAGGTATCTCCAGATACTTTCCTCATCTCCTGGGGGGAAACATCCTCCTGCAGAAAATGATTGGCGGTGGTCAAGTAGCCTTCCGGGGTTCCAACCCGAAAGTTCATCGCTTCCCCGTACCTGCCGGTCCGATTGTCTCCGTCCCAAAGTCTAACCTTCCAGAAGTAGGTTCTGTGCTCCGTCAAGGCCGGTCCTCCGTAAGAGATATTTACCGATTGACTGCCGATTACCTTTCCGCTGTCCCACACATCACCGAGGTTCTGATCTATTTTCTCTTTGGTACTACTTACTAGCAGTTGGTACGCAGACTGAAAGACCAAACCCTTCGGCACCTGCCAGCCAAAAACCGGCGCATTCGTTGCCAGCGTAAGTCCGAAAGGGTTACGGATCATTTCTACGTGGAGGTTTTCAGGAGCAGCGGTGGTTTCATCGGAAAGCTGCTCGGTGAGCATGTCTAGCTTTTGCCTAAACGTCCGTAACCTGTCGGAGTGACGGGGATCATTGGCCAGATTGTTGATTTCTTTCGGATCCTCAGCCAAGTGGTAGAGCTCTTCTACCGACTTATCGTTTACATATCGGAAGTACTTCCATTCGGCTGTGCGCAAGCCTTCGCTAGGTGGAATATTCTCAAAATCCCACAAGTGTTCGATCAAAACGGTATCCCGATTGAGTTTCTCTCCCTTGATTACCGGCAACAGGCTCTTCCCTTGGTAGTTTGCCGGTATCTGCACGCCGGCCAAGTCAAGAATGGTGGCGGGCACGTCCACGTTTGCAGCCATCTCGGGGGAATCCACATGGCTGCTTAGTCGCGGATCGTACACCATGAGCGGTACCCGGATGGAATTATCGTACAAAAGCCACTTTCCGGCCAATTGCCGCTCTCCGGTAAAGTATCCGTTGTCTCCCATTAAGATGATGACCGTATTCTTGTCCAAGCCTTTGTCTGCCAAATGTTTCCGGATCTTCGCTATCTCCAAGTCAATCCCTGAGATCATACGGTAGTAGCCCTTCATGCTATGCTGATACTTTTCCGGTGTATCATAACGCCAGGTCCAGCGAAGGCGATTAAACCCACGCTTGACAAAGTCGGGCTGCGCATCAAAGTACTTGTCCTCTGCCAAATCCGGGCCCGGCATGGTGACGTTTTGCAAGAGTGGGTCTACTTCCTTTTGCCAAAAATACTGCAATTCGGCAGGATCGTGCGCGTGGGGGGCACTGAAGGACAGTGATAGGCAAAAGGGTTCGTCCGGCCGGGCCTTCTCGATAAACTCCAGTGCCTGATGCCCGGTGTAGCGCGTCAAATGCACGGTATCCCCGTCGATCGTTTTGTAGAAATACCCTCTGTGATCTTTAAACTGACCGTTTCGGTCATAGGAATCGTACTCATCAAATTGACCGGCGAGATCCTTGTGATTCACACCGTATTTTCCGTAAAACCCTACCCGGTAACCCGCTTCCTTCAGTAGCTTGGGGTAGGCAGTCTCCATAAATTCATTTTTGATAGGGCCGGTCTGAAAGGTATACGCGTGGGTGCGCTCGTAGAGTCCGGAAAATATGGTTGCGCGGCTAGCTGCACAAATGGGGGTGGTTACAAGCGCATTTGGAAAATAGGAGCCTTCCTCCGCAAGTCGGTCCATTTCCGGCGTGTGAATCAGTTCGTTGCCGGCATATCCCAAGGCATCCCAGCGTTGGTCATCGGTGAGGATAAAGATGATGTTGGGTTTTTTAGGTTGGTCGGCGGGGGATTGAGATTGGGCTAGGCATGGAAGCTGTGCGAAGGCCGCCCATGCCAACAGGGTATAAATGGTCTTAAACATGTATGGGGTAATTTTAGGTCACGAAAGCCCGTAAGGGAAAAACGATTGCTAAATGTACTTTCTTTTTCGTAAAATCCCCATTTCCCTTTCGGATTTTGAGGGAAAGAAGTGCTTTTAGAAATATAACTTCGGGTTTCGCAGGAATCTATTTTCTGTATACCGAGACGTTTTTGCAATAGAAGACTGTTCTAACTAAAGCCTATACAAGAAAATCGGCACACCACAAAAAATTGGTTTAGCCCATTGGGCCTTCCATTACCACCCCACTCTTGTTGAGTGGGGTGGTAATGGAAGGCAATGGAACTATTTACAATCGTTTGATTCTTCGTTACAGCGGAAAATGGCTCCCCCAGAACTACTTCCCCACCACAAAATAGCAGTTCATGGGGTCGTGCGCCAGTCGGTTTTCCTGCACGCGGTGAAAACCCGCCTCCAATAGCATCCTGTTTGCCTGTTCGGTTCCCCACATGGTACCCAATCCCATCCCTCCTTGCGCCAGCGAAACGGTGGTGCAATGCAATGTAGAAATGCTGTACAGCAATCGTCCAAACGGATGATCAAGGTTATTGGCCACCTTTTCCGAAGCATCAATATCTTGCATCAGAAAGGTACCGTCCTCTTTCAAGCAATCATACACCGTCGCCAATACCAAATCGGGCCGGGCCTGATCATGAATCGCGTCAAAAGCTGTGACGAAATCGAACTTACCTTCCGGCCGGAAGGTGGTCAGATCCGCTTGGATAAAAAAGACGTTTTCCAAGCCTTTATCCTTTACCGCTTTCCTGGCCCGCTCCAATGGTTCGGCACACAAATCTATACCCAAAAAGCGGGAGTTGGGAAAAGTCTCACCCATCAAAACCAAAGCTCTACCACTGCCGCACCCGATATCCAATACATTGATGCCTGATTCCAGCTTCTCTCTGAGTCCGGGCACCAACGGCAGAATGTAGTCAAACAGCGCCCCCAAGATGGTCTGACCACTGTCCTCGGCCATTACTTCGTGAAATCTACCATATTCCTCATAGGCAACGCCGCCACCTTGCTTAAAGCACTGGATCACCTGCTGTTCTACCCCCGCCAAAACGGGAATGTACTGGGCAAATAAGGCCAAGTTGTCCCCCGGAAACTTTCTACTTAGGAATTGCGCATGCTCCTGGGGAAGGTGAAAGTAGGTGGAACTGTCATCTACTTCCACAATCCTGCCCGCTGCCATCGCATGCAGCCACTCCCGGACATAGCGTTCCTGAAGGCCAGTACTAGCTGCCAATTCCACAGAGCTGATCGGAGGCACACCTACCATGGCATCAAACAGCCCCAATTGATGCCCCATTGACACCAAAATGCCCAACGCACCCTGATTGATCATTTCGATGATGGATCCTGCAAAACCCTCGGCTTTAGCAGGATCCATGTCACAGGCCATGCACATATCAGCGAACCAATTTAATGACCAAACCTATCCGCAACAATTCGCCCTCATCTCCCAGAAAGACCATATCCCAGCTCCAGTCCAATTGCAACTCGTGCAGCGTCAGCTTTTTCAGGTTAAAGAAGTACCCATTTTCATGCAGTCCAGGCACCAACAGCTTCAGGATGGTCCCATCATTCTGAAAATGCCAGTTTCCCTGTACCTCCTCTCCAGCCAATGTAGCGGAAAGCTGGTCCGTACTGGCAAACACCAACTTGGGAGATTGGCCGTCTATGGGGCCCAGAAAGCTTTGTTGGAGGTACTCCAATGCAGCATGCTCCGCTACGGTTTCATGTACCTTTAGAACCTCCACACCAAATTCCTGTTTGGTCTTCTCCTCGCCATCTACGGTTAGCGCGAGGAACTGCCCTTCGGCAGCCACCCATTCCCCAACAATGGGACTCACTGAGGGAACAACATCTTCCTCTTGGCATGCACCCAGCAGGAATGCACCCAATAGCCATAACTTTACTATGTTCGATTTCATTGTTATTTGGTTAATTACGAATACAGGCCACTATGAACCGGCCATCTTATTATGAATGTTACTACACAAGTGCACCCTCTGCCAAGGACTCCCTTAACACAATAAATCGCCTTGGATCCATTTCCTGACCAATCACCTCCATAAGTGCATCAAAAAACACCTTGGGTGCATTGGCTTTTAAGCCTCCCAATACCATCAACCGCTCGGCAGGGCTTAAGGCTGGCACGATGTACCGAAACCAGCGAAGGATCTTCTCCGGCGAAAACGAGGAGATAATCGCATGGTGCTGTGCCGCCAGCTCCTCATCGGTGTAGTGTTTCCATATCAAGCCCAATACCTGCCGCTCTTCCATCAACATGTGGGTCAGGTACTTGGCATGAAAGTCCGAAAGGTCAAAAAAATACGCGTTGAACGCGGTGGGATTGCTCCCCGCTTGAAGTCCGTTTACCTGGGTTTGAAGCTGTGCGACGAGACCCTCCAAGTATTCGTGTTCTTCGTGGTTCTCCTCAGTGCTTCCGGGGCACTTTTTTTCCAAATCCGGCAATATCATGTGATCTTCCACATGGGCATGCTGCTCCAACAGAAAGAATAGTTCATTGGAAAGTGTCTTCAATTGGTCCACTTCTTCGGGAAGGTTACTATCCAGGTTTCCCGCCATCAGGGAGACCTTGGCAAGCAGGTACCTCAAGCCTTTGTGAGGTAATAAGTAGGGGTTTAATCTCATCTTTTCCATGTGCATTGAGTTTGAATAATTTTACTCCATTGATGGCATTTATGCGAGCCGCGTTGCAGGGGAGGCCTGAAAACCACATGATGATGTGATTCACCGGTAGGGAAACTGCGAACTTGCAGACGTATCCGACCTGCCGGAATTCAACGATTATGGAATAGCGCAAAAAAATAGATAAATTAAGCCCTCCAGACTGGACAGCCCTAGACTTGGTTCTGCCCCGTTTATCGCAAAAACCAACCAACATCAGCGCCAACCCATGACCGATATAGACTTCCTAAAAAAGGTTACCCTTTCCATTTACCCGCTGACCGACGAAGAGTGGCTGGACTATCTGGAGGTATGGAAGCCCTACTCTTGTAAACGAAAAAACTGCCTCACCGCCGTAGGACAACGGGAGGATTACCTGTATTTTATCACAGAGGGGTTACAGCGGATATTTTACGAAGACCAAGATAAGGAGGCGACTCTGGTCTTTACCTATCCCCATTCCTTTGGCGGTATCCTGGACTCCTTTATGTTAGAGAGCCCCGCTAACTATTCTTTTGAATCCCTTACCAACTCTTCCTTTTTACGCACCTCGCGCGATGATCTGGAAAAATTGGCCCAAAAACACCCAGGGATTTCCAGATTCCTCCTGCTTGGTGTCTCCGCCGCGCTTTCCGGGGTTTTGGAAAGACAGGTTGAGCTTCAGACCTTCAGCTCCGAGGAGAAGTTCCGGAAATTGCTTCAGCGCAGCCCCCATATCCTACAGTTGGTGCCACATAAATACCTAGCCAACTACATCGGTATTGACCCGACGAATTTCAGTAAATTGATGAACAAGGTCAAACTCTTACAGCGCCTTTCCCCGAAAAAAGCACTAACCTCTATAGTTAGATGCATAGGTCGACCATATCCCTAACCCTTTTATAGGTACTGTGAGCGCAAATCTTGGCAAATACCAAGAATTACCCCATCCCCGAACACCAACTTTGCAGGGTAAAAAAACACCACTTATATGCAAACGACTAAAATTCTAATGACATGCTCCAGAGGTTTTATCCTGTTTTCGGGTATGGCCCTGCTTTCGGTAAGCCTTATGGCTTTTGCTTCTCCCCAATCGGTGATGGATTTGGTACAGGTAGACCTTTCCAATACGGATGCGTTCAGTTCCATCCGGGGTGTCTATGGGGGCGTAGGACTGACCATCTTTATTACGTTGGTATATTTGGCCCTTAAAAATCCGACACAGGGATTGGGCTTTCTGGTTATGCTATGGGGATTCTATGCCCTTTCACGGGTGCTAACAATCCTGATCGAAGGGGAACTGGGACCTTTTGGCAGCCAATGGCTTTTTATCGAAACCGTTTTCTTCGCTACTGCCCTTGGGTTGCTCACAGCCCATAAAGTAGTAGCCAAAACAGATGCCTTGACCTATGAACTCGCAGAGTAAGACACAATGGATATCCCAAATGGAAGCCTTGGTGGAGGAACAGTTGCAGACCTCCACCGAGGTTTTTCAAAACCTACCGGAAGATATCCTGATATATTCTAATGCCGGCGAATGGTCGGTGTGCCAGTGTCTGGAACACCTCAACACCTACGCGGCCCATTACCTTCCCAGAATTCAAGCCAAATTGAATCCCCTAGCGAATTATGAACCGGAAGCACCGGTCCGAAAATCCTGGCTCGCCGCCTACTTTATCCGTATGATGGCGCCAAGCGAAAACGGAAAGAAATACAAGGCCATCAAAAAACACCAACCGAATCGGCACCGGGATGACCCCTACCAACCGGTAGCGGTCTTCATCGACACGCTGGAGACCGTGCAGCAGATCCTACACGTAGCGACCAACACCAACCTCAACAGCGGCCGCGTAACCACGTCGATTTCCCCGTTAGTCAGTCTAAGCCCGGGCGAAGCCATCGAGTTCTTACTGGTGCACAACCAACGCCATATCGTACAGGCCCAGGCACAGATCGCAAGGTTTCAAAATCGATAAGCCCTGAACTTTTCGTAAAGTGGATGTTATGGGTAAGTACGGAAGAGGTTTGGCTTTTGAAAGCCAAACAGCCTTTGGAACTGAAAACCTGGAACAATAGGGGCTTTAGCCCTGAGATCTTAGTAGAACGAAGTTTTGGTTGGGAAACACAGGGGCGTAGCCCTGACATCATTATTCCGTGGTGCATTGGAAAATGTGACAGGAAGCGTCGTTATCAACCACAAATGTAAAACGTATGCACTGTCCGCTTTTCTGGTAAGACTTCAGGGCTACGCTCCTGAAATAGTTCACCACCAGAGAGCTTGCCACCCTATAAGCATGCCCAAACAGGCCATCCTACTATTCGGACAGCCTCGTTCTTCAAAAGAAAACTCCCCATGCAACCTGCCAGGGGAAAAAACCATCATAAGCAAAAAACTAAACCAACGAACAACATGAATAAATTACTTGCAGCGTGTAGCACGGGGATGCTCTTGGCAAGCCTCTTTTCCTGCGGAGAGAGGCAAGATACGCTTCCCATAGAAAAGACAGCGTCTGTAGGCTTTGCCCAGCCAAACATCAATCTGTACGAAAATGCATCCGAAGGAATCGATGTCAACGTCCAACTGACAGTGCCGGCATCGAAGGCAGGCAGCATCGATATCCAAGTGATCGACGGTCAGCCCACCCACCGGATCATGACCGACCCTCCCCTCAGCGAAAATGGAAAACTAACGCTCCCTGTCGCAGTGGGAAGTACCGAAGTATCCTTCAAAGTAGTACCGGTAGATGACCACCTGTTTAATGGCAACCAAGAGGCTACCTTCCAAATTCTAGCTTTGACGGGCGACCTGGAGAAGGGAAGCAACCTTTTCGCTACTGTACTCCTCATCGACAATGAATTGTCTGGCTCATTGAGGTATTTCGAATCCGACGGGATGGGGTTCCACAGGCAGAGTTATGAATACTCCCACCTCGGCAACCTGAATAAAATCGGGTGGCTATCTATCAGAAACCTAACCACAGAGGGAGAATATAGGTACGTCTACGATGATTTTGGGAGGATCATTCGCATCAATGGCGAACCCGGCAATTACCGGCAAATTTTCTCTTACGAGAATGGCAAGCTAAAACGAAATGAGCGCTTGGATTCCAGCGGAACCCTTGAAGTCGACGAGTATAACGTGGAAGACGACGGAATACTGACGGGCATCCAACACTACAGACGTCTGCCAGACGGTACTACGGCGATGAATGCCTACACCGTATTCACCTATTTCAGCAGTGGAAGCGTGCACACCATCACCACCTATGCGTTTGAGGCGCCGGTAACCTATGCCGTGACCAAAAAAATCACTTACACCGACTACCTGCAAAAAACCAATCCATTGGCTCATTTCCAGGACATTCCAGGCCTCCTGATTCAGCCTTTGCTTCCGCAAAAAATGATAATCGAGGAGCATGGAACCACCTTCACCTATCAATTTGAGTATGAGTTTACGGATTCTGACCTAGTCCGCCAAAGAAGGACCCGTGGACCGAGCGGATTGGAAACCACCAACTATTTTTATTACTAATTCTACGTTTATCACCCAGGCCGCCTTGATACAAGGCGGCCTTTTTATTGGTAGATGTATCCGTAGGTTACCACATAAACATGTGATTTTGGTTAACATTACGAAATATTTCTCCCTCCAAGTTGTATTTTTAGGCTGTAAAATGAAGTCAATAACTGCGCTCTGCCTCTATTTTTGGCTGGTGCTGGCATCAGCGGCCAATCCCCTCCGGTTTTTCAATCGAATTACCGTTGAAGATGGTTTGGCATCCAATAACGTATATGCAGTCTGGCAAGACAAAAAAGGTTACCTATGGATCGGAACCTCCAATGGTCTACAGCGCTTCGATGGCAATTATTTTTTGTCATTCGGCATCGAAAAGCCGCAAAAACTACCCGCGCAGCCTGTTAGACAGATCTTGGAAGACAAGAAAGGGCGGATGTGGATCCGCTATGGAGATTCGTACGGTATTTACAACCCTGCAAACAGAAGCTTTGAGGCGGTTCCATTTGAACACAAAGAAGTAAGGTTTAAAGGAGAAAAGCTGTGGATGGATGAAAAGGGAAATATCTATGTCTTGCTGAGAAGAAACAAGCTGCTGGTTTACGACTCCTTACGCAACGTATTTACGCAAGACAAACTACCCATAACGCTTCCTACCGGCTATGAGCCCAACTCCATTTTCGAAGATGCCAAAACGGGGTATTACTGGATAGGCTGCGAACAGGGAATTGCAGTATATGATCCAAAAAACGACGAGACGTATCACCAGGAATACAATCCCCTACTCCTGCCGTACCTAAACGATGAAACCATCCGAAGGGTGTCCCACGTTCACATCGACAACAAACGGATCCACCGGGTGGTGTACTGGAACCCCGATCAACACTTCCTAGCTTACGACGAGCTAACCCGTACTACTCACTCCGGATCCGAAGCATTGAATCACAACCCCAGCGGACAATACCGGGAAACGGTGGCTTTATTGGAGACAACTTTAGGCGAGTGTTGGTATTACGGCGTCAATACGTTGTTCAACTTTAACGAAGAAAGCGCTGCTTTTGCACCCTACCAAATGGAATCACTCAGCTTTTCGGAGGTGTACCATTTATACGAAGACAAAGAAGGAGGTATCTGGATCGCAACCGATGAAGGCATCTACCACAACGCCAACTATGCGCCGGAAATTACCTATCGGGTATTTAACGAGGGGGAACCGAGACACCTCTTTTTGGCTATCGGCGAAATTCACCCAAAGAAATCTTCCCGAATAGAGTATTGGATTGCCAGTTGGGGACGGGGACTCTTATTCTTGGACCAGGAAATGCATGAAATCCAGGAACCAAACCTATACCGCGACACTCCCAGCCTAAAGGAATACCAACAGCCTTGGTGTATGATGCAGGAGCGAAATACAGGGCTGGTTTGGGTAGGTGCACAAATGGGTATCCTGCAACTGGTGGATCCGGATACAAAACAACTCCAAAATCTGAAACTGCCTGTCTTCAGAAATTCCACCATACGAAGTATTTCACAGGACAAAGCAGATAATATTTGGTTTACCACCCAGCGAGGTGACCTGATCCGATACAGGGCGGGGCTACCGCTCGAAAACAGCTCTTTTGAATTGATAAGAGAGTTTGACGGTTTTTCTTTTGCCCACGTCGTGGATCAGGAAAACCGGGTGTGGGTATGCACCTCAAACAATGGGGTTTTTGTACTCGACGGTAACAATGGCGATATCATCCGGCACCTCGATGACCAAATATTATCGTCCAATAAGCAGGAAAAAATGCTGCAATTGAACGACAGTATTTTCTTTTTCGGCTATGACCTTCTCAATGCCTACAACGCAAATTCCGGTGAAAACCGGATACTCTCCTATTCCGAAGGCCTGATTAGCAACGATATTCTTCACATGCAGGCAGACAGAGATGGATTCCTTTGGATATACACCCCTAATGGTATTTGCAGGTACAATTACTTCCAACACTCCTTTACCCACTTTGGCAAAAAAGATGGATTCGGCCCACTGGAACTCGACGGATACGGAGGTACGCTGACAAAGGACGGTAGAATTATCTTTACAGGCTATCACTCGTTGGTAAGCTTCAACCCTAGTCAATTTAACAGTTCCATCAAACCCGACCGGCCTTCCCTGACCAATATCAAGCTTTTTGACCATTTTCTATTTGTGGATTCGCTGAACTCAGCATCCAAGCGAACCTTTGCGCACGATCAAAACGCCTTCACCTTCTACTTCAGCACGCTGACCTTCACCAATCAGGATAAGCTCAAGTATTTTCATCGGCTGTCCGGCATTGACGAAGACTGGCAATTCAGTGGGCAGTCCAGTATGGCGGTATATTCTCTTTTACCCCCAGGAGATTACACCTTGGAATACCGCAGTGAAAACGAGGAAGGCATGTCCTCCACCATTGGCTCCTTTTTCTTCCGAATTACGCCTCCCTTTCACGAATCTTGGTGGTTCCGGCTGCTGATCGTCACCTTGGTGCTTTTCACGCTGTCCATCATGTACCGCCTGCATATCAATCGAATTTTGGCGGTGGTCAAAGTTAGAAACCGCGTCGCCAGGGACCTCCATGACGACATGGGTTCCACTCTAAGCACGATTAATATTCTGAGCAGCATGGCCAAAACAAAGATCCAAACCGACCCTGTAAAGGCAAGTGAATATATTTCCAAAATCACCGAAAATTGCCAGCGCATGATGGAGGCGATGGACGACATTGTCTGGAGCATCAAGCCCCAAAACGACAGCATGGACCGGATAATTGCTCGGATGCGGGAGTTTGCCAATCAGGCCTTGGAAGCCAAAGACATTGACTATCACATGGAGGTAGCCGATGAAGTGTTTAAGGTAAAGCTACCGATGGATGCCCGCCGGGACCTTTTTCTGATTTTCAAGGAATCCGTAAACAATCTGGTAAAGTATTCCAAAAGTCCCAAAGCCTACATACAGTTTTCTCTAAAAAAAGATAAACTACACGTGTGCATCATAGATTACGGCCAAGGATTTGACGTGGAAAAAGCGGAATCTGGAAACGGCCTGAGCAACATGAAAAAAAGAGCTCAAACAATGGGCGGAGAACTAAAAATCAGCAGCAAAAAAGGCGAGGGTACCGAAGTAGTATTGACCATAGCTGTATAAGGTGAACCATCGTGGGAAAGAAAGCATAAGCACAGCCCTGGTAGAATCTTGGTGATGCCAAATACCACCCCATTGTGTGATTGATTTAGCCTGACCTGCGGAATAAATTTGTTAAAAAATGCGACTGCCATGATAAAAGTAATGATCTACGAGGACAATACGCAGCTAAGAGAAGGCTTGACCATGTTAATCGACGGCAGCGAAGGATTTCAGGTAGTAGGAAGCTTCAAAAACTGCTCCAACATCGCTTATGAAGTAGGCGCCTACAAACCGGATGTCATCTTGATGGACATCGATATGCCTCTGGTAAACGGTATCGAAGGGCTAAAAATCATCCGTCAAGTCAACACCGATGTAAGTATATTGATGCTAACGGTCTTTGACGACAACAAAAATATCTTCGAATCCCTGCAAAACGGTGCCAACGGCTACCTGCTAAAGAAAACTCCGCCTGCCAAGCTTTTGGAATACATTCAAGAAGCTGCTACCGGTGGTGCGCCTATGACTGCATCTGTTGCTGCTCAGGTCTTGAAAATGTTTTCCCAAATCAATATCCCCTCGGAGCACGATTACAATCTCTCGGAGAGGGAAAAGCAGGTGTTGCAACTTCTTGTCAAGGGATACTCGTATAAATTGATCGCCTCCGAAATGTTCATAGCCATGGATACCGTGCGGAGCCACATCAAAAAAATATACGACAAGCTGCATGTCAACTCGAAGTCAGAGGCGGTCGCCAAAGCATTCAGAGATCGGATCGTTTAGCCAGCGTGTGCTGTAAAATAGATCAAATAGAAAAAAAAACGTATCCATGACAGCTAAAATGAAAAGATGGGGCATTTTGGTCTTGGGAGTTGCAATCTCTGCGGCAATAGCCTGGCAAAGGTCTTCCCGTGAATCTGGAACCTTTTTCTTTATGGAGGGCCGGGCCCTAGGTGTCTTTTATTCCCTTTCCTACCTGGGTGACGCTGTACTGGAAAGTAGTCTAGACTCGATCATCCTAACCTTCGACCAAACACTCAATTACCAAAGGACCGATGCCGAAATCTCACTGTTCAACCGAAATGGATTTGTAGCGTTCAGATCCCCCCTCCTGTATGAGGCCTTGATGGAATCCCAGCGCTACTCAGATGCCTATCAAGGAGCTGTGAACCACTTTATCCTTCCCCTGATTACAGCGTGGGGACAGGATTTCTCAAATAAACGGCTGATGACAGATGAACGAATTGCCGAATTAATAGCCCTTTGCCAGCCTGAAAACGTGGAGATCACCCGGGAATATGCACAGGCCAAAAAGGAGGGCGTGATGATCAACCTAAGCTACATCGACAAGGGATACCTGATAGACCACCTAGCAGATTTTTTACTGGGTCACGGAGTGCGGAATTTTCAAATTGAATTCGGCACGGACGCCATATCTTACGGAAAAAGCCCGGGAAAAAAGGATCACCGACTCGTAATCATCAACCCCGAAGGTGTAGAAGCATCCAAAACCATGATCAAAGAGACCAAGCTCACCAACATGGCATACAGCAGCAGTGGCAACTTCGAAAGGTTCTATGTCGACGAAAAGGGCTTCAAACACTCCCACCTGCTCGACCCCCGCACCGGAAAACCCATTGACAACAAGATATTATCCGCCCACATCAAGGCACCCACCTGCACGCAGGCGGATGCCTTGGCGACCATCTGCATGATCCTCAGCTTGGAGGAGTCCCAGCACCTGATCACCTCAGACCCAGACCTGGAAGGAATGATCGTATACAATGAGGCCGGAAACCTACGAACCTGGCGATCGAAAGGTTTTGAATTGGTGGATAGTAACTAACAGCCTCCAGATGTCAGACTACAACCTCTGTGTAGCTTAGGCTTCCCTGTCCGGCCTTGCCTCTGCACCAGCGAGGATGCCTCCATCTACATTCAGTTCTATCCCTGTAATGTAGGCGGATTCCTCCGAGGCCAAATAAAGTGCCGCATAGGCCACATCCTTGGGGGATCCAAACTTCCCAAGGGGAATGCCCTGTTCCACGGATCGAATAACAGACTCCCGCATCTCTCCTTCACCCAACATGGCATCCCACATGGGGGTTAGAATTGCAGCGGGGTGGATGGAATTGCAGCGTATCCGATAGCCTTTTTCAGCACAATGAAGGGCCACCGATTTGGTGTGGTTGCGAATAGCGGCTTTGCTCGCCGCATACGCTGCTGCACCGGGAATACCGACCAATCCGCTTCGGGAAGATATGTTAATGATACTACCGCCTCCCTTGCGCTTCATCCAGCGGATACCGTATTTGCATCCCAACATGGTGCCATTCAAATTGACGTCCATTACTTCCTTCCAAGAGATGTAATCTACCTCCTCCACATCGTGCGGTCCGGTGGTTTCCAAAAAACCGGTAATCCCTGCATTGTTTACCAACACGTGCAAGCCACCAAATTCCAGTGTGATTTTCTCGGAGACAAGCTTCCATTCCCCTTCGTGTTTCACGTTTAACGGACAGAAAAACGCCCTTTCACCCAACTCCGTCGCCAGGGCCCTACCCTGCTGTTCCAAAATATCTGTAATGATCACAGTGGCCCCCTCTTGATGAAAAAGCCGGGCGGTGGCCTCTCCGATGCCTCTTGCAGCACCTGTGATCAATGCGATTTTCTCCTTTAATCTTCCTTCCATATAATGGTGTGTTTAGCATGTTTCCTAGATAGTCCTAAGATGGAAAAAACGTAGCGGCCGTTGCGCTAATTTAGAAAATACCACTCAAACATGTGATTTCCTGTAGCCTTTTAAATTGCCAATTTTGGAGTGTAAATAATTGAGCAATAAGCCATTTAATTTTTATACCAACAAACTAAAAAGCAATGCCAAAAGTAACACAACTAACCGACTCAGATTTGTACTTGGGATGTCTAGAAAATAACCCTGCTATGCAAAAGGCTGTCTATGAAAGGTTTTCCGCCAAAATGTTTGCCGTTTGCCTGAGATATGTAAAAGATACAGCCGCTGCCGAAGATGTGTTGATCATCGGCTTCATGAAGGTGTTTGATCGCATCCATCAGTTCAAAGGTTCGGGGAATTTTGGAGGATGGATTCGCCGCATCATGGTAAACGAGTGCCTGATGTATTTGGAAAAGGAGAAGAACCTGTACCGAGAAATTGGTCTGGAAGGCATTGGCAGCGATCCCGTTCAAAGCCAACCCTCGGATGAATTAGCAGTCGAAGATCTGATGAAATTGATAGATCGACTTCCCAGCGGCTACCGGTCAGTCTTTAACCTGTATGCGATAGAGGGTTTTTCCCATCAGGAAATTGCCCAAAAACTTCACATCAGTGAAAACACTTCCAAGTCACAGTTGAGCCGAGCAAGAAGCCACCTTCAAAAAATGCTCCGCCTGCAAATCGGAGAACCTCAGAATCGATGTACCGGAAGTATTGTCTAAACGAAAATCCTATATCGTGCAGTTTTTTCCCAGAGGTAAAATGTCTTTCAATTTGTCCAACTTCAATAGAATAGCCCTAGATTTGAGATATACGTGTGAAATTAGCTAGATTTGCCCTTGAAATCCAACCTAGGTATGACTCACTACCATATGCAAAAAGCACTTCTGCTAGCCACTACAATTTTACTGCTTTTTTCCTGTAGGCAAACCAAACAAACAGCCGAAACGGTCTATTTCAACGGCCTTGTTTACACCGTAAATGACATGCAACCTACGGCTGAAGCAGTGGCCGTCGCAGACGGTAAAATATTGGCCGTCGGTACCAGCGCGGAAATACAAGCCTACGTGGGAGAAAAGACAGAATCCGTTGATCTACAGGGAAAAACCTTAACCCCCGGCTTTATCGAGTCCCACGCGCACCTGATGGGTATCGGATACAATAAACTGGAGATTGACCTGATGTATGTAGCTACCTACGAGGAGCTGGTCGCCAAGGTAGCCGAAGCTGCACGGAGCGCAGAACCGGGTGAGTGGATCACGGGACGGGGCTGGCATCAGGATAAGTGGATAGAACTGCCCAAAGACGCCGTAAAGGGCTTTCAGATCCACGATGCACTGAGCGCAGCCACACCAAACAACCCTGTATATCTGGCCCATGCTTCCGGCCATGCCTCCTTCGTCAACCAAAAAGCCATGGAATTGGCGGGTATAGCCACTTTGGGCGGGGAAAATATCCCGCAAGAAGTGGTGGGTGGGGAGATCATCCGCGACGAACTGGGTAATCCCACCGGCGTCTTGGTGGAGCGGGCATCTGGCCTTGTTAGCCGACTCATTCCAAAGGATACTCCCGAACGCGCAGAAAAAGCCTTGGAACTGGCACTTCAGGAGCTTGCAGAAAAAGGGATCACCTCCTTTCACGATGCCGGCAGTGGGCAGGAAGTCATCGATTTATTGCAGAAATTCAAGGAGGAAGGTCGGCTGACATCTCGGATGTACGTCATGCTTAGCGGTCGTCAGCCGGAATTAATTGACACCTGGCTACAAAAAGGACCATTGATAGACCCGGACCATATGGTAACTGTGCGGTCGATCAAACTCAACATGGACGGTGCCTTAGGCCCATGGGGAGCCTGGCTATTGGAAGATTATTCCGACAAGGCCGGACATCGGGGGCACGAAACCATGCCCATCGCCTTGGTAGGCGAAATGGCAGAACAGGGACTTCAGTATGGATTTCAGATCTGCTCCCATGCCATCGGAGATCGTACCAACCGAGAGGTATTGGATCAATACGAGGCGGCTTTTGCCAAGCACCCGGAGGTCACCGACCACCGGTTCCGTATAGAACATGCACAGCACCTCCACCCCGATGACATTGGGCGTTTTGGGGAATTAGGCGTTATTGCCGCTATTCAGGCCATACACCTAAGTTCAGACCGGCCTTGGGCAATTGGTAGGCTGGGTGCGAAACGGATCAAAGACGGTGCCTACGTATGGCAAAAGCTGCTGGCTTCCGGAGCAGTCATCTCTAACGGCACAGATGCCCCCGTAGAGCCCTTGGACCCCATCCCCTCCTTCTATGCCTCTGTAACCCGCAAAACACTCAAAATGCAGCCCGACGGAGGATATGAGCCAGACCAAAAAATGACTCGGGAACAGGCTTTGAGGTCCTACACGCTGGACGCAGCCTATGCGGAATTTGAAGAGGACTTCAAAGGATCCATCGAGGTAGGCAAAGCGGCGGACTTCACCGTTTTTGACCAAAATATCCTGGAAATCCCGGAAAACGAAATCCTGAATACTCGGGTGGTCATGACCGTGGTAGGTGGAAAAACGGTTTACCAGGCCGACTGATCGGGGTACGGGCCAACCGCGCCTACTCGCCCAACCAGCGGATCGCTGCCTCGATAAAGGCGTCTGATCCGGGCGTGTGATCCATGGGGTGTGTCAGCAGTTGATCTACCGGCACCCCAAACTCCAGCTGAGCGCCATCCAAGTCAATCGTCTGACTTCCTGAAAAACGGTAAGTCCAGCCATTTGGTAACTCCGCATAAGCCGGTGTACCTCCCCCGCCCCCGGTTTGATCACCAAATAAGCGGGCTTGGGGTAGGACCCGCATCATCTGGGCAAAAAAAGTGGTACTGCTGTAGGATCTTCTATTGGTCAGCACCGCTACCTTGCCGAGGTACTTTTCTCCGGACCGCGGAACGATCCGCATGGGTGCCCATGGGGTAAAATCGGACCGGCCCGGACCGGTTTTAAAACGTTGTCTGGCATAGATTAATTCCTCTTCCGTGAGTCGGGAAGCAATCTGAAGGGCATTTAGCAGGTTCCCTCCTCCATTACTCCGCACATCGACGATCAGTCCATCGTGGAACTGCATCAGCCGGATAATTTCGTCCATGTGCTGCGCGGTCAGGGTGCGCTCAAAGGAGCGACAGTTGACATAGAGCGTGTTTTGCACGGTCTGCGCCAGCAAAGGGCCGATGATGCGGTAATCTGTCTTCAAATAACGTTCGAAGATTAGCTGCTCGTCGTAAAATAACGGGTAATCCTCGTACCAACTCCAGTTTCGGGACCGATTGAAGGTGCTTTGTAGATTTACGTGTCCATCTTCCAACTCTGCCAATAGGTCACCCAATACCTCAAAGAGTTCATATTGATCCATATCTTCGCTAATCAAGGACCGGTATTGGTCTTTTTTAGCCTGCCAGTCAATTTGTTTTTCCTCAAAGAAGCTATACCGGTGGTGGATATCTGTCCATAAATGCTCAAATACCGCATTTGGATTTGCATCCGGTCGATCGGGGGCGATGATTGCCTCACATCCGAAGACAAGTAGCGCCAGGGCAGTTATCCAGAAACGATCCTTCTTCATAGTTGAAAATTTAATTGGATGAAATAATGTCCCCCTGAGCGCTGTGACCTGTGGGTATTTTCGAGGGAGCTATAGTTCCATCGATACCCGATACCGATTTCATTGCCGTTGGATAAGCGATAAAACAGTTGGTTAAACATACCCAAATCATGTTGCCGAAATGGCTGAAACAGGCGGATGGATTGCATAAATGCTTGGAAGGTGGACTGCTCGTGCAAAAAAGGATCCGGCGGACTGGTTAGATACGATGCAGCGAAAAGAAATCCGATTACCTGCACGTGTGCTTGGGCGGCAAACCGCCATTGCTGCTCAGTGCCAAATGACTGTTGATAGCGGGCAGTAGGACCGAAAGAGGTGTGAAAATCAAACCTGGGCGTGAAGTTTTGCGCATCTTGGTAGTTCCGTAAGCTTAGTGCATTGTTGTTGGACCAACCGACATCTAACTGTTCGGGCAGCCAATTGGCTCGGTAAAATGTATAAGTCATGATACTGGCATGGGTACCGATCATTTCAGCAGCATACGCATTTTGGAGGGGCAGCCTGCTGTAATGGATATACACTTCATCGGTTTTCTTTTCCCTGATACTTGCACACCCCAACGTAAAACCTACAGCACTACCCGAGTAAACCAAGGGAGAGTATCCATGATCCCTTTCCCAAGAATGCTGGGTACCTGCGTTTAGGTAGAGGGTCCTCTGTGTTTCCTGCCCAACAGCCCATGCATGCAGCAGCCAAAACGGAAGTAACAAAAAATACCTGTTCATGTGTTCAATGTGTTTTCTGAATTGGCGATTCCTTTTTGTACCCGACAAACGCTAGCGGTCCATTCATCGTTTTCTCTATACCTGATCGTCGGTCCGGACTCAAAATTAGGCAGCCCAAACGTTTCTTAACATGACTTTGGTCAGCTCATGCTATTTTTCAGCCATCCTTTTACCTTGAATCTGTAAAAACGCCGAAAGGTTATACACCGAATGATCAACCAGAATTTCCAACCAAACCTGATGAAAAGAAAAGTGCGAAGAAAGGGTCGGACAGCTGATCTTCCTTGAAGGGATTGGATGGAATAAAGTGCTGCAAAGCTAGGGACAGAGGCTCCCAACATAATGGCCGGCATGCCTAGGCTGATTCTCGGTAATTTATTATAATTTTTCACAAAAAAAAACTATATTAGGAATTCCCTTGCTTATATTTGCCTCAAATAAACCAACTATTAAACATCCATGAAGCACCTTATCATTTTCTGTTTTTTATCCATTGGAATAGGGCTTACGGCCAAGGCCCAAGTCAGTGTGGGCTTGTACAAAAGCAGCGTTTTCTCTCACTTGGGTGTGGGTACCGATCCTGAAAAGAAGTATTTTGGAGAAGTACGGCTCTTTGCCGGAGACTGGTTGAACAATTATTTTGGGGCCGAGGTGATCGGTCAGCGAAATTTCTCACAGACCGAATGGTATAATTTCTCAGCCGGGCTGCTAGTCGGCTACCATGAATTCAACGAAGGGATGATCGGAGTTCCCGCGTTTTTTTCCATTAAACCCTTGCAAGCAAACACCAACCTGTCTTTAGTGCTCGAAGCAACACCCTTTGTCGCCTACAGTTCGGTACACCTTCGGGGGAGTATTGGGGTGAGGTACTTTCTGAGGAGGGACGATTAAACGAAATCGGCTATCTAACAGGAACCCCATCTGGGTGTAGTTTGCCCTCCCTTCTTTCAGGGCCAAATCTAAATCAGTCCACAGGACTGATTATTGACGGCTTGTCCTGCCTTTCTATCCTTTCCAATTTGCAATTGGAAAGGAGCGGAATTACCAATAATCCTCTATCCAATCACCTAATCCCGCATAGGTTATCCGTGTAGCATTCACAAATTAAATAAAAGGACTATAACTTGGCGACCGATGTTTGATTAGCCTGCCTTTTCATTACTAGTCCAGACCGATCTCGAAATTGCTGGTCTTTGTCTACTAAGACGTGCTTTAATAAGCCATTGCAAATGGCCAAAAAGGGATTAAGAAAGCAAAGGAGGCTAGGAATAGGAGGGTGTAGAAGATTCTACACCCAGTCGAGGTAGCTACCCCATCCCGTCGTTATACTAAGTTTTCTACCGTACCGGCACCCACAGTACCGCATCTGCCACCACCGCTCCATCTGCTCCGGCATTTGAGATCGTAACATATGCATCAGACCCGGGTGAAAGTCGCTGCTTACCAATGGCTACCCACTCGCCAGAGGTCTGCCCCTCTACCCTAATATCTGATTCCTTTATCACCTGCTCCTTTTCCTCAGTTCCGTCTGATGAAATTACCGTGGTTTGTGAAGTTGCGTCGGCAGTTCTGGAAAAGTAGACATATACCTGGTAATCCCCTTCGTGAAGCATTTTCGGAGCAAAGCGCACCGAATTGGCCTGCTGACCGTTGGATGAGTCCCGCAGATAGCTGGGGCCATACCCGCCTCGGGTAATCCACTCCCAATCGCCTTCTATTTCAACATATTCATAGTCCTTGTTTCTATTCACTTTTTGTAAACGATAACAGGCGCAGGTCCATTACCTGACTGCCGGGAATATCCAGTGCTTTTAAGGTGACAAAGGTTCTTCCCTGCTTTAATTGAATCGTTCCCAAATGCATGGGTTTAAAATCCTTCACATAGGATTCCATCCGTTCCACCCGGTCATTTTCCATGCCCCGAATGGGTGGATCGTGGGGTTGCTCCATCTGGAATTCCAAAGTTGAGGCACCAATTTTCATAAGCACCTTGGATCCTATATTGGCCTCCCCACAGGTGTAGTAGGCCTCTACTTGATATTCCCCTTCACCCAGTACCTCCACATCCCAGGTGATACTGTCCAAAACGCTCACCCAATTGGTAAAATAGGTGTCATTGGGAAAGCGATTGGAGCGTTGAATGTTTCCGTGGGCTATTCCGTCCCGAGCTGGTAGTTGTGTAAACCGTGCATCGGGATGGGCCAGCGTAAACGGACGCAGAGATCCATCCTTTTCCCTTTCCATTTCTTCCTCCCAGGTCTCTTTGGCGGCCAAAAGCTGCTGTAACACCTCCGGAAACTGCTCATTGACGGGTGATGTTTGCGAAGGATCGGACCCCATATGGAATAGGTTTTCGTCTTTATCTAAGCGAAAGGCTTGGGTTCGCAAGCTTGTCTGCCCATTCCAATGATGAAAAATTATCCTGTCTTCCCAAGCATCCGGCTCCTGCTGCAATAAGGGGAGCAAGCTTCTCCCGTCCAAAGGTTTAGTAGCTGATAGGGGAATTCCGGCTAAATCAACCAACGTAGGCAATAGGTCAATTGCTCCGGCTATCTCTGACACTACACGGCCCGCTGTAAGGGTACCCTTCCACCGCATAAAAAAGGGGGAACGAACACCACCCTCATCAGTCGATCCTTTGCGGCCTTTCATACCACCGTTCCAGCGAAGGCTGTTAGGTCCATTGTCACTGAAATAAATGACCAGGGTATTTTCCTCCAAATTCAATTCAGCAATTTTCTCCATCAGCCTACCCACATTCCAATCAATATTTTCGCACATGGCCAAGGCAGCTTTTGTAAAAGCAAGATCCTCCTTCTGTTCTAGAGGAAGGGTCATCTCCAAGTCTATATATTGAAATTTATCCCACCATCGGTCGGGTACTTGCATGGGAGAATGTGGCGTATTTAGCGGCAGATATAGCAAAAAGGGGGTATCCTGATTTTTTTCGATAAAACCCATTGCCTTATCCGTTAAATCATCCACCAAAAACCCATTTCCTCTCACCAATGCCCCATTATGCTCCAGCATGGGACTGAAATAATCCCCCCAATGTCCGGAACAAAACCCATAAAACTCATCAAACCCCCTACCATTGGGGTGATAGGGATATTGCATCCCGCTATGCCACTTGCCAAAGGCGGCTGTGGTATAGCCGGCAGCTTTAAAGACATCCGCCAGTGTCACCTCATCCAAATCCAGGCGTTCTTCGCCAGAAGACGTACCATATACACCTGACCGCAGGTGATACCTTCCTGTCAGCAGTTCGGCGCGGGTAGGTGAACACACCGGCTGTACGTAAAACCGATCAAAGCTAACTCCCTCCTCTGCCAAACGATCGATGTGAGGGGTGGAAAGATTACTGTTTCCACTGTGACTCAAGTCCCCCCACCCCTGATCATCGGTAAGGATGATAACCACATTCGGAAGCTGTTTGGAAATAGGGATGTCAGCACTGGATTGATTGCACCCTACTCCTAAGAGACAAGCTGCCAGCCAAATGATAGGGGTTAAAGTCTTCATCTATTTGGAAACGATCTGATCTGCCATGGTAAGTACCTGACCATCGGCTAGTAACTGTTCCCTCAGCAACGCGTAGGATAGATCCTGTACGGCAATACCCTGGTCCAAAGCCATCATGGCGGCGGTGGTCGCTGACTGACCTAAAATCATGAAAACCGGTTCCATGCGGATGGATCCAAAGGCGATATGACTGGCTGACACTGCCACAGGTACTACCAAATTGGTGCATTCCTCCTTTTTGGGGATCAGTGAACCATAGGCGATCTCGTAGGGTCCGGGTAGGGGAACGCCGATATCTCCTTCGTTTTGTACATGGCCATTTTCATCGACATAGCGCTGTATATTGTGAGAGTCAATGGTGTAAGAGCCCATTCCTACCGATTGAGGGGTAGGCCATTTTTGAAGTAGTTCATTCTCTGTCATCACATAGGCTCCGATCATTCTTCTTGCCTCGCGTACATAAATCTGATGGGGCCAATTGTCATTATCCGTGAATTCATCTTTGGCAAGGCCCCATTCCTTGAATGCTTTCTGTGTTTTCTCGGGTATACGGGGATCGTTTTGGACAAAATACAACAGGCCACTCTGATAATCCCTATGTTCTTGGATGATCTCTTTGCGCCGCTCGTAACTTGCCTCCGGATAATCGTAATTCATACCGATGTTATCCGAACTAAAAGGCCCGTGGTTATTGGTGTCCGTTTTGCGGTTGGGAATCAAATCAAATTTGTCAAACCACTCGTCCCATCCTGCATCAAAGATTCGAACCAACAGTTCATATTGAGTGGAGTCGTAATTGGCAGGTCTAGGAAAGGGTATTCTATTATCCGGATGGTTGGACATACACATGCGGAAGCAGTAAGCCTGTACCTTATGGTCTCCCTCTCCCTTTACTCCGGGATGCTCGGCACTGATTCTCGGCAGCAATCCCGAGGAGGGATCCCCTGGGTTCCAATAAGGGTCGATAGGCTGAGCCAAAACCTGAAAATGGTGCCTATGGTGGTACACGCCGGTCTGAATACCGTTCCATTCCTCATTGTACACGCTGTTGGCCTCCCTGCCTACGTGGTAGCTGACACCCGCAGCGGCCATCAGGTCGCCCTCGTAAGTGGCATCCATAAACATTTTGCCTTTAAATTCCTTTCCACTTAGGGTCCGTATAGCTGTAATCTTCCCATTCTCTACTGTCACACCGGTTTCTCTGTCCAACCACTCGTCCCGCAGCACCTCGATTCCTAACTCGGCAATCCACTCGTCGTACACCTCCTCGGCCACATGCGGTTCAAAAATCCACATGGTCTTAAATTCCCCATCCAAAGCGGGCGTCCCTTGGCCTTTGTTGCCAAATTCAGACTTGGCCTCCCATTTCCAGGCACCATCCTCCTGATATTTGTTATACACCCGCTGATAAAATTCTCTGGAAAGGCCTCCAATAACCTCTTTTTTGCCAGTATCGGACCAGCCCAGTCCGCCGGAAGTCAACCCCCCTAGGTGTTTGTCTGGCGAAACGATGAGTACCGATTTGCCCATTTTCTTGGCTTGAACAGCCGCAGTAACCGCAGCCGAAGTGCCCCCATAAATGACCAAATCTGTCGCCTCTTCCATGGATGAACTGCCGCAGGACTGCAGCAGCAACAGGGAAAACAGCAACATACAGATTCCTTTTAAACCTTGTTTAATCATAGTTATTTTGGGTTTATTGTTTTCGTTTGATTTAGTAAAAACTAAAAGGACGGCTGTTTACGGCTTGTGGCTGAGCACCTGCTTGTCTTCCAGTAGTTTTGCGCGAAGTGCTGCGTAATCCACTTCCTGTACCGACTGATTATTATCGATGGCTATCACAGCAGCTGTTGCTGCCGACTGTCCCAAGACCATAAAAACCGGCTCCATACGGATCGATCCAAAAGCCACGTGGGTGGAGCTCACACAAACGGGAACCAACAGATTTTCGGCTTCTCCCTTTTTTGGCACAATCGATCTGTAGGGAATTGGATACGGAGCCCTGACATGGGCTTCGAAATTACCTTCGTTCTGCACATAGCCATTGTGATCTACGTAGCGCTGCACCATGTGGGAATCCATGCCATAGGCAGCCAATCCGACCGCATCTTCCACTTCCGGCACCAGACTTTCGCAGTCCTTTTGGGTAACCACGTAATCACTGATCATTCTGCGAGCCTCGCGTACATATAGTTGGGGAGTCCACCCGTTACTTTCGGTGAACTCGTCCTTGGCCATGCCCCATTTCGAAACCACGTCCCTTACTTGCTTTGGGATACGGGGATGATAGGCCAAGGTCCACATCAGGCCCTGCTGATACTCCAAATGCCGCAGGGCGATGGCTTCCCTTTCCTCGTAAGATCCTTCGGGAAAATCGAAGTTTTGTCCGATGAAGTCCGTAGAAAATCCCTTTTGGTTATTGGTATCCGTTTTACGGTTTGGCATGGGGGTGTTGATCCAAGGCACCAAGGGGTCACCATAGTGGTACATCTTCTCAATGGGTCCCGTGGCTGCTTCGTAATTGCGAAAGAGCAATTCATAATCCAACTCCCGGTAATTGGCCGGCTTGACAAACGGAATCCGGTTATCCGGATGGTCGGTAAGTGTCATTCGGTAGCAGTAAGCCTGAATTCCCTTATCGGCCGATCCATCGATTCCCGGCCCCCCTTGGATAATAAAAGGCAACAGTCCGCTAGAAGGGTCGCCCTTCTTCACATAGGGATCCACCCCTGGTATAAAGTTATGGTGAACAGCGTTTCTGGAAACCTCCCCTTTCAGTGTAATCGTATAGTAGTTTGCTTGAACGCCATTCAAGGTTTCTCCGTATTCGCTGTTAGCTTCCCGACCATAGGTGTAGGAAACACCGGAAGCGGCCATCAGATCGCCTTCATAAGTAGCATCCATAAACATGTTGCCGGTATAGGTCTCCCCACTTTCCATGGTGATGGACTGAATGCGGTTTTGATTTCGCTTTACGCCGGTTTGTCTGTTAAGCCGCTGTCCGGTTACTACAGGTATTTTTGCCTCTGAGAGCATTTGGGCGTAAACAGCTTTGGCGGCACTGGGCTCAAAGGTCCACAAAGCATCCTCTCCCTCCCTAGACCTTCCTTCGTTGGGACGGTTGAAATAATCAGCGCGCTCCTGCCACTTCCAGTTTTCGGGCTTGTCGTAATACGCCTTGATGTTTTGGTAAAACTCCCTTGAAATACCTCCTATGGCTTGTTTATTCCCAATATCGGTAGCGCCTAAGCCGCCGGTAGTTAAGCCCCCTACGTGGTTAGAGGGCTCAAGCAGAATAACCGTTTTGCCCATTCTCGATGCCTGAATCGCAGCTGCCACACCGGCAGAGGTAGCACCGTAAATGACCAGGTCATATTGGGATTGGGCCTGCAAACTATTCGGCTTGAATGAGAAAGATATAAAAAACAAATAGACGCATACGGTTAACAACCGTTGGCTTAAGGACTTCTTTAGGATCATGGTAAAGCTTTTGTGATTGAGTGATTTATATTTCTGTTACGGATAATAGAAACCCATTTGCAGGGTTTGGCACTAAAATACACAAATTTGACCAGCCCACAAGAATGAGGCGGGTGCCTTTGTGTATAGAAAGCATCCTTTGCATGGCTTAAAAAGAAAAACGGTTTAAGAGACATTCTATTGAAAGAACGATTCTTAAACCGTCAAAGGTAACAAAACGAAAATCTGCAAACGGCTACCTTATTGTCAACTTATGTGGACCTCTCCAGGTTTTTGCGACACTCGCAGAGAGACTAATTACCTTTCTCAACGCATCTTGAGCAGCGTATTACCACCGCGTTCTAAGTTAATATCCATCAAGGGCTTATTGGTCCGCCATAGTCCCGCTGTAAAGTCCGGTACCTCCACAGGCATGGATCGGTTAGCTACCGACGCCCCGGAAAGTGGCACAATCGAGCTCCAAGTAGCTGCGTCATACACATTCATATCGAGGGGGAGTCCATTTCGAAGGCAGTCTATCAGACGCCAGTCCATCAAGGTATCCATGCCTCCGTGGCCGCCGACCTGCTTCGCCATTTCACCTACACGCCTGGTGATCTCTGGGGTGTACTTCTCTTCCAGTTCGGCAAACTCCTCCTGCGATAGCCAGCCCTCGTGGCTAGTAGCGATTCTACCTGGTTCGGGGTACTTCATCGCTGCACCTTTGGTACCACTTAACAGGTGTATCCTGGAGTAAGGACGCGGAGAAGTGACGTCGTGCTGTAGCATGATGGTTTTTCCCAGACTGGTTCGGATGATACTGGTATTCAAGTTACCCCTGTAGGGTCTACCCACATAAGGCTTCCAGAAATCGTCCGACTGGGCCAGTTCCTCGGCCTTTTTACCCATCATAAAGTCATCCGTAGAAACGGAAACCAGAAAATCCATCTTGTCTCCGTAATTGATGTCCATGATTTGAGCAATGGATCCCAGCCCGTGCATCGGGTATAGGTTTCCGTTTTTACTGGCGTTTTCTTCCAGTCTCCACATATTGGAGTAACCGGTTTTGCTAAAATTGGCCATCAATAGATCGTGAATGTAGGCACCCTCTCCATGTAAAATCTCTCCAAAAAACCCCTGTCGGGCCATGTTTAAGGTAAGCATCTCGAAGAAATCGTAGCACACATTCTCCAGCAGCATGCAGTGCTTTTTTGTTTTTTCAGAAGTCTCTACCAGCTTCCAGCAATCCTCTAGCGTTTGTGCAGATGGAAGTTCTGTCACCGCATGTTTGCCATGCTCCATGGCATAAATCGCCTGCGGTGCATGCAGGGCCCAAGGCGTACATATATATACCAAGTCTACATCCTGCCTGTCGCAAAGCTTCTTCCAGTCCTCTGCTCCTCCGGAATACAGCGCGGGCTTGTGTCCCCATTCTCCAACGGTTTCGTTTCCTTTTTGGACCCGGGCAGGATCCAGATCGGATAGAGCGGTAATTTCAACTCCATCTATTCTTACCAAGCGACGTAACGCTCCTGACCCTCTATTTCCGATTCCGATAAGTCCCACGCGTACTACATCCAACTTGGGGGCGGCATAGCCTGACATATTGAACCTTTCCCATTTGGGCGGGTGGAATGGATGCATATCGGTATCCTTGGTGGTGAATCCAGCAAGGCCAGCGCCTGCTAATCCGGTTCCTGCGACTCCGGAAAGTTTTAAGAAATCTCTTCGATTGGTTTTCATGAGTACTTGTTATTTTGGAAATAGTATCGTTCGTAGCGCAAACGTCGCACCTAAAATGAATGATGAATTACAAACTTATGCCTAACCGCCTTTTGGTTTTTGTTCAATGCGGTAATGGAAATTATCCTTTATTCCGTTGATTTGCATGAGATTAAACCGTTAATCTGCACTGGGTACTACTTTCTCGGGAGAGCTGATTGCTTTAAGTTCAAATTTGAGACTAGATCTGCCATCCGTCAAAAATTCCGCATCGATCAAGATACTATTTTTCCCCCGTTTCAACAAAGGGATTTTTCGATCTACCTGTATGGATTGTACCAAATCCCAGTTCTTCTCATAAAGCGCTATCACACCGTCCCTCCCAAGCTTCAGTACTTGGCTTTGATCCATGGAGACTGGTATTTCCAGTTCAGCATGATTGTTTATTTCGATTTTTATGGATTGGATTTTTGCGCTTCTATCGCCATCTCCGAGTGTTAGGTCGATTAGAAACATCAGTTCCTGTTCATCAAATGGGTTATCAAACTCAAATACAGAGTGAACGGGCTCTCCAGGCTGCCTGATTTTCTGATCATGAACAAACCGTTCGATCTTGTATTGATATAATTTCCACTCATTGGCTCCAACCGGTTCCAAATGGAATTCGTTTTTGATATCCTCCATGCGCAACTTTTGCTCTTTGGTGAAGGCACCTGACATGCGCGCTGTTTCCCAGGTATTGATTGCTTGAAAGATGGCCTCGCTCGCCTTGTTTTCGGCAACTTGATGTAGATTTACGTTAAATGCAAATCCCGCATCAAATCCCGCCGCTCGTGCCAAGAGCCATTCGGTATCTTCGATACTGGTCTGAGAATTCATACTGAACCAACCCAACATGGAAGGAAGCAGGTTTCGGCGGTAAAAATCCTGATTCATCAACCGGTACTGAGTCTGACTTTCCCGAAACCCCGCATACCAGGGCTCTCCCCAATTATAGCGGGTATTGATATGCCAGTTGAAATGGCTGGGATTGCTCGCATCGTTGATTACCCTCCCTTGTATGTCTGGATGCAAATGATCGTACCAGGTCTTCGTAAACAACGCGCGGGCATACTGCCCCATACCGGTGGACCACACTCCTTCCAAACCGTCAAAAGAAATCTGTAGGAGGCCCGTTTCATTAAATAAATTAGCCAGCGTTATTGCGATTTTTTCGGACAAGGCTGCATCACTTAGGAACACCTTATAACCGTGGTCCATAAGCTTGCCGACAGATTCCCCTTTACGATGGGCTGATGCCGTGGTACCGTAAGCGCCACGAATACACCCCAAGAGGCGCCACGGCTGAGAATCCGAAACCTCATCGTAGCGAATGATCTCGTCGCCTATCAGTACCGCTTTCAGGGAGTTGTTTTTCATTTGGTTGAAAAACAAGGGCGACTCAATAACTATTTCCTCTGCATCAGCGTCCAAGTCCCCGACAAGCACACTCTGCCCAACTTTGGCTAGTCGCTGATCGGGAATGGGTGTCACGTACGGATCGTTGGTTTGAATGAAATTACTCAACGTGTGTACTCCCAAGGATACTCCCTGCTCCTTTGCCCTGTCTACACTGCGCTTCATGCTCTGCCAATTATCTGGAAACGACTTTTCAATCAATGGAAAGTGGCCCCAGGATTTAAACGGATGCCCGTGATAGAGATACTTAAGGCCGGCCTTCTTAGTTAGCGCAAGTGCTTCATCCAAATCATCCTCCGCAAACCCAATGATCAGGTAAGAAGCGGTTGCTGACCGGGCGGTTTTTGCCCATTCTCCATCAATCATCGGATGAGGAAGCCCTTCGGCCAATTCAATTTCCCCAATTACTGCCAAAGCTTCCGCTGGCGGACACCCAAAAATGGCTATCTTACTACCGACTATACCCCCGTCTTCATATGCTGGAGCGAGGTAATGGGTATGACCCCAGTTTTCGATAATCCTATCCGTATTGCGATTCCTTGTGTATCCCTGAAGCACGGAACCTCCCTCCACTGGCTTTGCTGTCTGCCCCCGATAGTATTTCTTCTGCCTCCAATCCCCCTCCACATCGGTAAGGTTACCGGTTTCAAAGATATCGTAGGCTGGTTCTATATCGTCTTCGCTGCTTGGATAGCCTCCCAGTGTCTTTACATTGAGCGCTTGTATTCCCAGTGCAAAATCTGTGTTTCTCACCACGCCCACGGACTCACCGATTGTCTCGCTGATCACGGTAGGATAAGGTCCCCAAACGATCAAATCAATTTCCGCATCGCTGACTACAGAAACTACCTCAAAAGATACATAGCGAGCATGGGTTTTTACGGCTATTTCTAGGGTGGTATTCCCCACCGGATAGTTTAGAGAAATCAGCTCCCCGCCTGACGCAATCGCATTCGGAGTCCAATAGTCACCTTCAACTCGAATACGAATCAAACTTGGATTCTGGTGCGGAATAATATAATCACTTCCGGTTACCTTATCCAGTAAACCAACTAACTCCCCATATTTATTCAGACTCAACAGGATATAATCCGTTTCCAAGGACAAATCCTGCGAAAAGGAATGAAAGCGGACAACTAGCATCAAAAAAACTATCCAGGTTACTTTTTGCATAGGGTCAAAGATAATTGCTCTAAATTAAGCAACTTCACTATTATATGTTGCAACCTCCTATAAAAACATTACCTACATGCAGACATTCGGCTGTAAAAGAGACTCCAACGCTACACCGAAAGCAATCAGTTAGTTCAGCTACAAGCTTCATAAGCAAACTCGTTTTATTAGCCCACACCTACCCCATAAACCAAAAAACCCTTTAAGAAGTCCTATAGAAGGACTCCTTAAAGGGTAGGTAAAATAGGTTTGGAAATAGGTTATGCGTATGAATAAGTGAAAAAGGCCAATCGCTTAATATCCAGGATTCTGGACAAACCGTCCATCGGCCTGCGAAGGATCCACGCTGGAATCAATTTGTCCCTTTGGGATCGGTCTAAGCACATGGTGGGGCTGCGGTTCCGGCACCAAAGCTCCTGGCCTGGCGGGACGGCTATTAAATTCGGTAACCCGACCAACCAACCTTCCCGTACGTACCAAATCCATCCACCTCATTTGCTCTCCGGCCAGTTCCCTGGTTCGCTCGTCGAGGATATAGTCGATTCCCTGAGAATTCAAGTCCCCCAGCGTACTGCCAGTCATGGTAGATACCTGTTCCGGAGATGCCGCAGCACGTGCCCGTACCACATTTAGCAGGTTGGCCGCTTCGGTGGCATTGCCTAACTGATAGGCCGCCTCAGCGGCGATGAGGTAGGTTTCTGCAAAACGATATACGATAAAGGGCCTAAGTGATGTGATATTTGCATCATTATTTGGCCTAGGTGCCGAAGACAGATACTTCTTTAACACAGGGTAGTACCGGTTTTGGACATTGTACCCCGTATAATCGGCAAAGTTTTGGCCAAAGTAGGAGTTCGGATCGGTGGCCTCCTCTGGTAAAAACACCAGGTACCTCCGCGTATCTTTCGTAGGTGCCACCTCATCGGCCAAATGTTGAGGAACCATCCAAACTGCCGTATCACCCAGCGCAAGTCCCTTCGGATTTCGCGTAGAAACCGAATTCACATACCACACGGTTTTGAAGCTCTTGTCGAACCGGGAATCGTTTATTTTATCTGCAAAGGCTTCATTCAAAAGCCATTCAGTAGGCTTATAGCGTACCCAAGGCCGGCCATTAGCCACATCGCGAACCAATCCCACCAAGTTGTCGTCGTAGCGGCAATTAAAGAAAAAGCTGCTCCTATTCTGGTAGTTGGGTCCTCCGAACGGTGAATAGTCGTTGTAAATGATATTGTCGTTCCAGTTGACCATAAACAAGGTTTCGGAATTGTATTCGTTCCCCTCTGAATGCACATTGGCGTAATCCGGCAACAAATCAACCCCGTAGGTAGCCTTGTTATTGATCAGTTGCATCGCAATGTCGTAGGCTCGCTGGTAATCGCCGCTTTGTCCAGCAGCAGACCAAGCCCTGGTCAAGTACACCTTTGACAACAGGTGCAATGCAGAGGCCTTCCATGCACGACCTTCTTGGCCAGATCCCGGACGTGCGTCCGGCAGATCATCGCCGTTTAGACCATCGGTAATGGTTTCCAAGTCATCGATGATGGCCTGATAAACGTCGGCAATTGGAGCGCGGGATGCGAGGTTTTCCGTACTTTGGTTAAACCGGAGGGGGCCAGAACCCAAATCCAGGGTAACCTCACCAAACTGTGTCACCAAAAGGTAATACCAATTGGCACGTATAAATTTGGCTTCGGCGATCAACCGGTTTCTATCGGCTTCGGGTAAGTCGGTAGCATCCTGTCCCAATTCAATGATCCCGTTACAGGTATTGATGGCCGGATAAGATCTTCCCCAAATACTGCCGGGAGATCCCTCCATCGGATTTAGGGCGTTATTGTACACGTTAAAGGGAGGATTGGTTACCTGCTCTCCATGAGTAAACTCGTCGGTGCCGTACACCGTGACGTTCATACCCCCTTCGTTGCCATAAAAATTACGAAACGAAGCATAGGCTGCGGTAATTCCGGATTCCAGCCCCTGTGCGGTCCGAAAGAAGTCCGGTGTCAATTGTCTGGGTTGTTCCTCTAGCAGATCGCCACAGCCCGTAGCGGTCAAACTAGCTGCAAATACCAGGTATATATATTTTTTCAGTGTGTTTTTCATCGTCCTTAGTATCTAAAGTTTATACCTAAAATAAACGCTCTTGTGGGAGGTGTATTTGGATTGACCGTCAGCCGGTTGGTGCCATTGGGCCCAAATCCGGGCGTCACAGAGCCCCCAAAGCCGTTGGTTTCAGGATCCAAGCCGCCAGCACGAACATACTCACTGAAAAAGGCTTGGAAGGGATTCTGAGCCTGCAAATAGATGTACAGAGATGATAGCTTGTTTCGCTCTAGGAAGTTATTGGAAAAAGAATATCCCAACTGCATACTCCTGATTTTCATGAAGGTCGCATCAAAATACCCTAAGGTTGACCCAAACTCGGGAACCTGTCCCATACCCGGGCGAGGAAAAGCATTGGTGGGATTGTCTGGCGTCCAATAGTCCACCAAGGGACCGTTTCTCCTTCCTTCCATCGAATTAATTGGATTACCGATATTTGCCTGATAGAAGTTGCTCACCAGCATCCCCCCAACCCGGCCAAAAGCAACCACATTGAAATCAAAGCCTTTGTAGGACATTCTACTGGTTAATCCACCAGCCCAATCTGCCTGGGGAGTTCCGAGTATTACCCTATCGTCCGCGTTGATCACACCATCGGGTGTATCAGGTATTCCGTCTCCGGTGGTATCGATCGTAGGTTGATCCTTGATTTTGATCATTCCTGGGAAAAATCCCGGCAAATAGGTTTCCCCTTCCTGTACGATTCCAATCTTTTCAAAGTCGTAGATCACATCGATTGGATGTCCTACGTGCCAACCCCGTGCAATATCTGCATCAACCCCTCCGGCTAGAAAGCGGATCTCACTTCGGTTCAAATACAAGTTGATATCCGTGGTCCAGGTAAATCCGGAAGGACGCTCCACATTCAGTGTATTAAGGGTTAGCTCAATTCCCCGGTTTCTGGATTCTCCCACATTCCGGGTAACTCCCCCTACACCTGAAGTAGGTGGAAGGGTAACAAACTGAAGGATGTCCTTGGTGTCCTGTTGATACACTTCCAAGGTACCCATGATCCGGTTGTTAAATAATCCAAAGTCCAATCCCAAATTGGTAGTCGTGGTAAACTCCCAAGTTAGGTTGTTGTTGGGTGAGGCGGTAACCAAGTATCCAAAGGCACCCGTGGATCCAAAATTATAGGGCTCTGCGGTTCGCCCATCAAACCCTCCTAGCCCTCCAAGGGACGCATAAGGATTTACGGCCTGATTAGACGTTGTACCGATTCCGAACCTTAATTTTAAATTAGAGAGTACTTCGCTTCCTTGAAGAAAGGATTCGTTGTGCATATTCCATGCAAATGCAGCTGCTGGATAATAAAACCACTTATTTCCAGCTGCCAACCGGGAAGAACCGTCAGCACGTGCAGTCAGAGTAACTAGGAATCTATCTTGAAACGCATAGTTCACGCGGCCCATGTAGGAAAGTAAGCCCCATCTCGCATAGAAGTTGTTATTTAATGGCACGGAAGACGTTCCTAAGCCTAGGTTATAATAGAGCATATAATCTGCAGGCAATCCGGTAGCCAAAGCAGCACTACCAAAGTCCTCTGCTTCCTGCGCAGAGAAGAGCCCTGTGAAGGAGAACTTGTGATCCTCTCCAAAGGTCTTATCGTAGTTGATGAGATGTTCTAGGGTATAACTCCAACTGTTGGTGTTTTGCACCTCCGCCTGATTGACTGATCCATTTCTAAATGGAGTGTTCGATCCTGCGAAGAATCCGTAATTGTCCTGCGACAAATCAACCCCTACATTCAAACGGTAAGTCAAGCCTTCGGCCAACTTTACTTCACCATACAAACTGTTAAATGTTCGTAGCCTTCGTCGCTGCTGGGCCCAATTATCTTGGTTGCGTACAAGAAGGGGGTTAATCGTTTCTGGATTTGGGCTACCGATACCTGGAAACACATTGATCGATCCATCCGGCTCGTAGGCGTTGAAAAGCGGGCTAAGTGTAAGCAAAGAAAACATATTGCTTACGCCCTCTCCATTGTTGATGTTAAACGAATTTTTGGTACTCATTCCAATTTTCACCCGGCTACCGATCTTTTGATCGATCACACCTTGGAGGGAGTACCGTTGGAAATCTTGGCCCGGAATAACAGTAGTCTCCTTAAAATAACCGGCGGAAAGGTTAAATTGCGTGGTCTCGGTGCCCCCGAGCGCTCCCACTAGGTGATTGGTGATGTAGCCGCCTTGATACATTTCGTCCTGCCAATTTACGTCGCGTCCTGCCGCCAGATTAGCCGCTTCGTCATCCGTGGCAGCATACGCCGCGCCTGCCGCCACCGCTTCATCGCGAAACCGAGAAAATTCTTGGCCGTTCATTACCCGGTATTGTCCGATGGCACCATTTATACCGGTATAGCCGTTGTAATAGAACTCGGTTTTCCCCGAAGTACCACGCCGTGTAGTGATCAAAATGACACCGTTTGACCCCCTCGAACCATATATAGCAGTTGCAGAAGCATCTTTCAAAATATCCAACGACGTGATGTCATCTGGATTGATATCGTTGATCGTTCCTGTGAACGGAATCCCATCCACAACGATCAGTGGGTCGTTTGAGCCGGTAAAAGACCGACTACCCCGAATCCGGATTTGGCCCCCGGCACCTGGGCGACTGGAGGTCGAATTTATTTCAACACCCGCAGCCCTACCCTGAAGCGCCTGCGTGATATTTGCCACAGGCACGTCCCGAAGGTCGCGATCACCTATACTGGACATGGCTCCTGTGATGTCACTCTTACGTTGGACTCCATATCCAACAACCACTACTTCAGACAACGCCTCTAGGCTGGAGTCCATCGTGATGTCTATAACGGTCCGGTTTCCCACAGTGACCTCTTGGGTGGTTAAGCCAATAAACGAAAACACCAATACGGCTTGTTCGTTTGGGACAGTGATCGAGTAACTTCCATCAATGTTGCTGATGGTTCCAGAGCTGGTTCCTTTCAATTGTACATTTACACCCGGAAGCGTTTCTCCGGAATCATCCCGTATCGTTCCAGACACGGACACTTGGGCCATTGCAATATCGTAATACAGGAAGATGACGAATAGGAGGCATATCCGCCTGCCAATCACCCCAATCTTCCCAAATGGTAGGTTTGGTAACATGAACTTTCGCATACAATTGGGTTTATTCAAGTTGTTATTTTGGTTTAGTTTTGAACATAGACATGCTTGCACCTCTCCATGCTTTTGAGAAGTGCATGTATAAAACCGCCGGTCAAAGGGCAGTTACCGTTTTCAATTAATCGATTAGCTTGCTTGGAACACTCCGGCCGGAAATGCCATTTTTTTCGATCACTAAATTGTTAAAAAAACGAAAGTTGCAGTTGTACAAATTTAACAATCGCTATCAATTTTGATTCATAGCAGATTACACCCTGATAATCTGTCAATTAAGCACCAGATAGAATCAATCCCGAATGTATTCGGAAGGTGCTTTGCCAAAAGTCTCCCGAAAAGACCTGGTAAAATAAGAGGGGGAACTGAAGCCAACCAAAAAAGAAATCTCCCCTAATGAGTATTTCTTGGTATCCATGTATTTGATTGCTTTTTTTAACCGGACGGTTCGAATAAACTCCACGACCGATTTACCGGTCAAGGCTTTGATTTTACGGTACACTTGGGTACGACTCAGGTTTAGATTATCGGCAATCGCATCCACGCCAAGCTGGCTATCTTGAATATTTGATTCGATGTATCCAACCACTTGCTGTAGAAACTCCTCCTCTAGCTTACTTCCTGCAAGCTTGGAGGGGGTGAGGTATACCTCTTGGCTGAATTTCGCAAAAAGCTCTATACGGGAGTCAATCAATTTAACCACACTGGCTTTCAACACCCGAATGCTAAATGGTTTGGTAATGTATAGGTCCGCGCCATTTTCGATACCTGAAACCTGGTCATCTACCGTGGCTTTTGCAGTGAGAAGGACCACGGGAATATGACTTGTTTTCATATTGCTTTTAAGCTCCCGACAAATCTCCAGTCCAGACATCTTGGGCATAAGGACATCGCTCAACACCAAATCGGGCACATGGTCTACCGCTAGACGCAATCCTTCCTCCCCATCCTTCGCGTCAAGCACTTCAAACTCATCTTCAAACTCAGCCACCAAATACATCCGCAACTCATCGTTATCTTCTACTATCAACAGTTGACGCTTCGCCTTTTCCTCCGAGACGGCCTCCTCCAACTCTGCTGCACTAGAAGCAGCATCCAGCTCCGTTGCGAGTAAGCCTTTCTCCCTGTAGGCAGCTTCTCCTAAGGGAAGCTGAACGGTAAAGGTGGTCCGTTCGTGAGGGATACTCTGAGCTGTTATGGTGCCCAAATGCTGTTCTGCCAAAGACCTGGCAAAGGCCAGCCCTATACCGGTACCTGGATTCGGAATAGCATCCGCAGACTTAGCCTGGAAAAATTTATTGAAAATAAAAGGCAATTCCGAGGCAGAAATTCCTATTCCATTGTCGACTACCTGCAACTCCAACCACTGAGCGCCGCCATCCGATTTGCGCTTTGCCGGCCTACAGGTCACCCTGATCGTGATTTTTCCGCTATCCGGTGTGAATTTAAACGCATTGGACAGAATGTTCGCCATTATTTTCTCCAGCTTGTCGGCATCAAACCAGGTCCATATTTCTTCACGATCCGAATGAAGTGTAAAGGCTACTTCTTTCTGTTCAGCCAACCCCCGGAAGTTTGCCATTAGTTCATCCAAAAAGCGGATTACCTCTCCATATTTTAGATTGAGCTTCACACTCCCATTTTCCAACTTATTGAATTCAAGCAATTCATTAACCAAACCCATCATCTTCTTGGCACTATTGTAGGCGGTTTGCACCTTGTCCATGGCAGCCTTGCTCAATTTGGGTGAATCCTTTAATCCCTCGAGTGGCATAAGGATCAGGCTCAGGGGCGTGCGTAATTCGTGGGAAACATTCGTGAAAAACTGCGTTTTCGATTCACTGATTTCATGTTCCCGTTCTCTTGCCATACGTTCGAATTGTAGTTGGCTTTTCATTTTGACCCGCTCCATTCGAAACTTATAAAAAAATGTCAACAAAGCACCGAATACCAATAGATAGCCCAGTCTGGCCCACCAAGTATCCCAAATACGGGGCAACACCCGAATTTCCAATCGGACAGGATCCTCGGACCAAACGCCATCGCTATTGGACGCCTTAACCAAAAAAGTGTAAGTACCCGGATCAATATTGGTATAGGTAGCCTGTAGGTTATTGACTGCACAGTTCCAATCTTTGTCAAACCCTTCCAGCATGTAGCAATATTGATGACGATTCGGGTATCCATAGCCTACTGCAACGTACTCTAAGACAAAAGAGCGCTGATCTGCGGTCAACTCCAAGGACGTTGAGATGCTGATATGCTCCTTTAGCGGTGACCTGGGAGCACCTACCAATACCGACTGATTATTAATCTTAAAATCGGTCAGATATAGCCTCGGCGGCTTTTCATTGGGTAGCATATCCTCTGGAAGAAAGGCGTTGAACCCATTGTTGTTGCCGAAGAACAGCTTGCCATCCCGTGCCCTTAAGATCGCATTGTGGATAAAGTTGTTGGAAGATAGTCCGTCAAGCTGCGAAAAATTGGTAAATGACCTTTCCTCCATGGACATCTTGGAAATACCTCTGCTGCCCGCAATCCACAAATCGCCATGCATATCTGTGGTGATACCCCGTATCGCATTGCTTCCTAAGCCATCCTTAGATCGAAACACTTCAAAGTGGTCCGATCCGTTCCGCTTCACGTTCAGCCCATTGTCTGCTGTACCCACCCAAAGGTTATTGCGTTCGTCGAGAAACAAGGTTTGAATGGTGCTGCTGCTCAGGCCCAACGAATCTCCCGGCGCGTGAAGGAATAACCTGTACGAGTAACCGCCGGCTGCCAAAGGCGTCAGCGCATATAGTCCGTACATGGTACCTACCCAGAAGGTGCCATCTGCATCCTCTGCATAAGAACTAACATAGGAGGTCCTGGTGATAAAGTCCGGCTTATCCTCCTCACATAGCAACTCGAATTGGTTTACCGACTGGTTGTAATAAAAAAGTCCGCTTCCTATAGTCCCCGCCCAAATGCGCCCTCGTCTATCTTCGTAAATTGAAAAGACATTGTTGTCTCCAAACCCATTTGAACGCAGCTCGAAGCGGCTGATAGATTTTGACTTCAAGCTGTATCGAAAGATACCTCTACTTTCGGTCCCTATCCATAAATCACCGTTTCGATCAAACGCCAACGCAGTCAGGTAATTGGTATCCAACGTCTCGATGGGAAATGGCGGCTTCCCCAGCGATTGGGTGCGGGGGTCATAGATCACTAACCCCAGCTCATCGTACGCCATCCAAACCCTACCTACGGGATCTTCTGCAAAACCCCGGACATTTTTCCCTCTTAACACCGCTTCCGAAAATGGACCTTTTTGGTAATCGTCAAAATTCGGCACGTTATTTCGAAGCAAATAAGCACCTTTGTTAAAGGTTCCAATCCACACAAACCCTTCGTCGTCCTCGTATATGGCCCTGATCGAGCTGGTAGGAAAAGAATTTTCTCCCTGTTGGGAAAGTCTTGTTACGCCTCCCCGCTTTGCTTGGATGACATTCAGCCCCGAAAATTCGCCTCCTACCCAAACATCTCCGTTTTCAGCCTGTACCAAACTCAAGGTACTCTTCATGGTACCGTTTGCTGTCAGGTCCCCAGGAATCAAATCCTGTTGAAAATAATATCCGTTTCTCGGAACTAGGCTAATTATTCGACCACTTAACGTAGAAACCATCACATCGCCCTCCCGACCCTTCACAACCTGGGTGACCTGCTCGTTGCGCATATCCCTTCCGATGATCGGCGGAACGTCCACGGGCTCCATAGTGCCTACTTTATAGACTTTAAGCCCCCCTTTGGTGCCACACCAGATCTCATCGTTGATGACCGCTAAGTGGTTAATGTATTGGGAAGGAGCTGGCGTGCGGAAGTCCAGCCCGTCCAGGTAGGTAAACATCATTCCCTTTGGATCAAACACATTCACACCGTTGCCGTGCGTACCAATCCATACCCTCCCTAGTCTATCGGATACTAGCGAGGTTACATACCGGTTGTTGAGGGAGTTCTGAATGCCTATTAAGGAATCAATGGGAAGGAATCTATCCAAATTCCGTTCGTAGATGCTCAAGCCCTGGGAAGTACCCACCCAGAGATTATTTAGAGAGTCTTCTAAAACCACATTTACGGTGTTGTGGGGAATGCTGTAAGGGTCCTCCGGACTATGCTCAAAGTGGACCACATTGGTACCATCATACCGCATCAGTCCATCAGCGGTCCCCATCCACATGAATCCCATCCTGTCTTTTAAAAAGCATTTCACAAACGTATTGGACAGGATAGCCGGTTCGACGGGGATAAACTCCCTATAGCCCTGTTGGGAATAGGAAAAAAAGCTTCCAAAAAAAAGCATAGAAACTGTAAATAACCTACCAATACTTGGAAAAACCTGCACCATGCAATCTGTTATTTGTATACGTCTAAGCCTAGTACCCTATCCGCTTCGATCACTTCACGGTGGGTACCTTGTAAACGGGAGGTGAACATAGTATTCATCAGGATAACGTCACCCGCCTTCTTTTTGTTAGCAACGGGTTGATTAAGTGATTTTCAGATTGGATATCGCCCTGCCGCTCTTGCAATACACTACTTCTTCTATCGGATAAGGTGACATTTCCATTATAATTTTTCTTTGAGTACTTCCAGCGTAATACCAAAAATCTCCCCTAGCAACTCACTCATCTGCTCCTCTGACCCCTCAAAGTGATAGGTACGGTGTATATGCTCTAAACGCTCGCCAGGTGATAGAAATGCCGCAGGAGATACAGTCTCCAATTCATAAAATGGGCCCATTTGCGTGCCATCCTCCAGGGGCCCATCGTTGTACGAATTGATCGCATCGCCTGCGTAGGGAAAATCCTGCGGACCCCATACTTGGTTCAAATAGGGGAGCTCCCCCGAAGGCTTATTGTAGGTGACTACGGTCAATACATTGCTATCAACATCAAAACTGCCCAGCAGAGATTTAGCCCGCTTAGGAGACAGGCCCAATTTACTTCTGTATCTTCCATCTCCCCGGAAAACCAACAGTCCATCTACAGCCTGTATCCGTTCTTCGGGAATCTCACCGAAATAGTCGGTGGTAGCGATTTCTCCCAGCTCATCCACTGCACCTTCCACATAGGGAACTAGTACCATCAACTTGTCAGAGGGGTTAAACATCCCCAAAACCCACAAACATAACGTGCCGTTTTCCTGCCCCCAGGATGTCTCGCCTATATTGGTTAGCCCGTTGACTGACTCAAATCCTACCCACGAAACCGAGGCTGGGACTGAAACGCTTAGATCCATTTCCATGCTCTCAGCATCCACAAGGCCAACGGTTCGGTCCAGTTTTGCTTCAAACGTGGTTCCAGAATAATTTTTTAGCAAAAGGGTTTTGACCATGGCGGCACTCCTCTCTGTAGATTCCGTCAACTCCCAAGCCTCGCTGTCAATGGAAGCCGGTGTCTGCCAGTTGTCGAAAACCATCTCAGATCCCGGTGGAAAATAGATGGAGAAAGGGCCTCCCTCCGGACCAAGCCACAGTCTGTCCTCTCCCCCATACGCATTGATGTGGGGGGCAATAATCCCCGAACCGATGGCATCGTAGTTCATCCATCCGTAACTGGTGCCCGATAGGCCCTTTGCAGTGCTGGTAAAAACCTTCCCTTGAAACCGCGGAGAAAGCAGGATCTGGGAGCCCCCATCCGCCAAGACAATAAAACTCTCATCAACGCCAGCCAAAAAATCTACATCGTAGCCAAAACTTCCTTCCGCATAGGGTTGGATTTCCTCCCCCTGAATTTCTCCTTTCTGGCAGGAGCAGAAGCAAAGGAACACAATGGAAAAAAACAGGATTCTCGCCGAATTCATAGGTATCATGGTTTTTATAAGTAAAAATAGTCAATTTTGAGTAACACCAGGGACAAAAGCCTGCAAAGGTTGCTGTAGAAACATTAAACTAGAAAATTAACAACCCAATGGCGAAATGCGCCACACTGATTCCTTCCATGAAAACCGCACCCAAAAGTGACCTTTAATATAAAACTGTTCGGATGGGCTACCCCATTGGGCGAAACCATCGATCCAAATGTAATTGTTCTGTGACAACACGCTATCCGTATTTTAAATCTTACCAAAAAAAGTTAGATTTGACAAAATAATTCAAAACAAAATCAATCAAAATGGACAGCTTCGGCGAAACGATAAGAAAACTTCGGGTCGATATGGAATTGCCCCTGCGTACCGTTGCTGCATACCTCGATATTGACCAGGCAATTTTGAGCAAAATTGAACGAGGGCATCGGAAGGCGAGCCGTGAACAGGTGATAAAACTTGCCGAGTATTTCAAGATTAAAGAAACGGAATTGCTTGTTTCATGGCTGTCTGACAAGCTGATGTATGAAGTGGCGAATGAAGAGGTGGCTTTGCAAGCGTTGCAAGTGGCAGAGGAGAAGGTAGGTTATCAAACATTATCAAAAGACACGATAAACACACTGATTTCAAATATAAAAGGCATACTCGAAAGTGATGGCAGGGTAGCTTCTGCTTGGCTTTTTGGTTCAATGGCAGGGTTAAAGGCCAAATCAACGAGTGACGTTGATATAATAATTGAATTCAACGAGAGAAAAAGGTATTCAATGTTTGATCTTTTGGATATTGCTTATCTCATAGAAACCAAGATTAATAGGAAAGTGGACATCACAGAAAAAGGGCAATTGAAAACTTTTGCCCTTGAAACTGCAAACAAAAATTTACAAAAAATTTATGGATAAGCCCACGCCAAGAGAAATGGCTGAACATGTCCTTCAAGCAATTGAATTAATCAAAGAATTTGTTGATAGTGTGGACGAAAACACCTTTTTGGAAGACCTAAAAATTCAAAGTGCAGTTCAGTATCAGTTTTTAATTATTGGTGAAGCCATCCGTCATATAGATGACCGCATTTTAAATAAATATGATTATCCCTGGCACATCCCACGTTCATTTAGAAATTTCATTATCCATGTATATCATGGTATAAAGAAAGAAAGAATCTATTATGCCACTCAGGATTTGGATAGTTTATAAAAAGAAATACAAAACATTCTAAATAACGAGTTTTAACGATATGCCAACCCAATACTATACGCTAGAAGATTTCCGCAAAGTGGAAAAAATAGACGCCCATATGCACATGTGGGAGGATTTTGATACGCTGTTTGCCGAGCAGGCGATCAAGGACAATTTTTCCTTGGTCAACGTAAGCGTCTTTACGTCCCCTGACCTATCTCCGCGAAAGCAGGATGAATTCTCCCTCCGAATCCTTCCCCAATTTCCCGGCAAGGTTCATTTTATAACCACCTTTTCGTTGGAGGGCTTTCACCAACCCGGATGGGCGGAGTCTGTCATCGTTTATCTGACTGAAATGGTAGCCAAAGGCGCGATTGGGGTAAAGGTCTGGAAAAACATCGGAATGGAACTGAGGGATCTGAACGGCGATTTTGTCATGATCGACCATCCTGCCTTCAAACCGATCATCGAGTTCCTCATCCAACAAAACATCCCGCTACTGGCACACCTAGGTGAACCAAAAAATACTTGGCTACCCCTCGAACAAATGACGGTGCAAGGCGACCGGGATTATTTCAGGGAAAATCCCGAATACCATATGTTCCTGCACCCAGAATACCCGAATTATGACCAGCAAATTGCAGCAAGGGACCGGCTTTTGGCTAGATATCCCCAGCTTAACTTTATTGGTGCACATCTGGGCAGTATGGAATGGAGTGTACATGAATTAGCTAAAAGGCTTGATGATTTTCCTCATATGGCGGTGGATCTCGCAGAACGGATTTCCCACCTTCAGCATCAGGCAGTAAGCGACTGGCAAAGTGTGCACGACTTTCTTATCAAGTATCAGGACCGCATCTTATACGGAACGGATCTTCGCAGCAGCGCACCGGATATTGCCGCAAAGGGACTAACCGAGAAATCGGATTTTATGGCCCATGCTCATGAGATTTGGCTGCGCCATTGGCGTTTTTTTGTAACCGACGAACTGATGGAAGTGCCCAAGGTGTCCGGCAGCTTTAAGGGGATGAAGCTACCTAAACCCGTTATTGATAAGATTTACAGGACAAATGCGCTGAGGTGGTATCTGAAGTTAGCTTCCGACGACAGACCTATGTCTGGCAGCTAGTACGGATGATCCCAATGCTATATGCGGCCTCCCGGCAGGCAGAGATTCCCTGTCAGTCTTTAGGTGGACAGCTGACCATTTAGAAACGAGTATGAATACCTGAACAACCCAGTTATAAATAGACAAAATTATCTCTTATTTTTTTTGCTTATAATTAAAAACATACCTAACTTATGAGGAAATAAACCGCTATTATTTCGGCATATTCGAAGATAAGCGAATCAATTCCATCCAAGGGAAGTTGATGTGACTGTGTTGCCTGAAGCCGAGCAAACCATTCGTTTGTTTCACCCGATTCTAATGCTTTTCGTTAACCATGCACGATTTTGACTTCCAGCAAAGGTTTTTTGACCACCTAAAAACCCTGATCCCCTCCCATAAATCTCTCGTCCATGAAATTTCGGACCTGCTCAACATCAGCCTTGACTCGGCATATCGCAGAATCCGGGGAGAGAAAGTGATCAACCTAAATGAGATTCGAAAAATTTGCGAATATTTCCAACTTTCGCTGGATCAATTGTTGAACCTGAATACCAAAGCGATACTGTTTCATGGAAAGCTAAATGATAGTGGACCCAATCGCTTTCAGGTCTGGCTGGAAGATATGCTGTTGCAACTGGAAATGGTAAACCGGTATACAGACAAGCACGTCTACTTTTTGCTAAAAGATATCCCTCCATTTTATCATTTCTACCATCCGGAATTAGCTGCTTTCAAGTTTTTCTTTTGGATGAAGTCGATCTTGCATTATGAAGAACTTAAGGATCAGGCTTTCAATCCATCGATACACCGGTACCCAAACCTGTACCATCTGGGCTTGCAAATAGCAAAACTCTACAACCTGATCCCCTGTACAGAAATATGGAATCCAGATAATATACAAACCACGCTTCGCCAAATCGAGCTGTATGAAGAGATGGGGAATATTGGCCGCCCAGAAGATGCCAAGCTGCTCTACCAACAGGTATTGGAAATGATAGAGCATATCGAAAAACAGGCTGAACTAGGGGTGAAATTCGAAATGTATGGACAACCGAGCGAAGATTCCGGTTCCTTCCGGCTGCTTACAAATCAGTTTATTTTGGGTGACAATACCTTTATGGCTGAGTTGGACGGACAGCGAATCACCTACCTTAACCACAGTGTCATCTACTTTCTAGGATCCTTTGACCCAAACCTAAATGACACCATGTTCAAAAGCCTGAATAATCTTATCAAGAAATCAACCTTGATCAGCTCGGTAGGAGAAAAAGAAAGACATCGGTTTTTTCGAAGTATGAAGTCTCAAATCGGAGATAAACTAAAACGGCTTGAAACAATCCTCTAACCAGTTAGCTGCTCCGATGACCATCTTAATCACGCTATTCCCACCAACGGATCAAAGCCAACTCCAGCGGATATGACAACCCCTGTAACTTAGGAATCATTCGGACAGAATAGTGCTCCTGAGGCCGGTCACCGGGAATCGTCAATGAATAATGGGTAAGCCCGTAGGCAGCATCAAAAGCTTCTTTTTGGAAAATCCTTGTTTCCTGCTCATACTCGTCCGTTGCTTCGGCATAGAGTTGAAATTCAATCCAATCGGAATTCATCTTTCCGAGACCCGCCACCAAGGCTACCTTCCTCCCAGATTCTTTCTCAGACCAAGCTATTTGCTCAAAGGAAATATTGCTCCAATTCGCATGTAGCTCCGCCCTGTCTTGTAAAAACCGCTCTGAGCGCTCCCCACTTTGGATGGCTCTTTCCAGGTAGCGGGTCGCTGCAGGCAGGTAGTAGGATTCGGTGTATTCCCGTACGGCACGGTTTGCCGAAAAACGCGGCGTCAGGAACGACATGCTGTGCCGCATCTTGTCCACCCACTTGTCGGGAACACCCTCGGCGTTCCGGTTGTAAAACTCCGGTACCACTTGCTCCTCTAGCAGCCGGATCAATTGCTCTGCTTCCCAATCGTCCCAGTTTGGATCACCTTCATGATCCTGTTGATCTCCCAATGCCCATCCAAACTTGGGGTCGTAGGCCTCCGCCCACCATCCGTCCAGTGTGGACAGGTTAAGTCCACCATTTACCAAAACCTTCATTCCACTCGTGCCTGAGGCCTCCCATGGACGTTTGGGCGTGTTTAGCCAAACGTCTACCCCTCGTACGAGCTGTTTGGCTACTGCCATGTCGTAATCACTTAAAAAACCAACCTTTCCGTGTAGTCCAAACTCATGAATAAAGGTCACCCACTCCCGGATAAGGCCAGTGCCCACTTGATCCCCGGGTCCCGCCTTACCGGCAATAAATAGCTGAACCGGCCTGTCTGAGTTTTTTAGCAGGGCGGCAAACCTGTCTTTTCTCATTAGCAACAAGTTGCTTCGCTTATAGGCTACAAACCTTCGCGCAAAGCCCAAAGTCAGGGCATCTTTCGAAAACATCTTCTCCGTCTGTGCGGCTAAGCTATCCTGCCCCCCTAACTTATATTGATTTGCCAAATGCCGTCTTGCAAAATTGACCAGATGCGACCTTGATTCATTTCTCATCTCCCACAAATCGATCGATGGCACCTTGGATATCTCGGCTGACACCGTCTCCAAATCGCCTCGCCACCGGTCCTTCCCACAGGCTTCCGTCCATAGCCTGTCTGAAAACTTACCATCCCAAGTGGCCATATGAACACCGTTGGTCACGTGTCCGATGGGAACTTCGGATAGGGGCCATCGTGGAAATAGGTCGCTAAATAGCTTTCTACTGACCTCTCCGTGCAGTTTGCTCACTCCATTTATCCCAGCACTGCCCCGAATCGCCAAAAAAGCCATGTTAAAGGGTTCGTGCTCGTCGTCTTGGTGCTTTCTACCCATCTGCATCAGGGAAGGAAAATCGATGTTTAGCTCATTCACCGCATATTCTCCTAAAAACTGCCCCACAAGACCCGCATCAAAACGATCGAACCCAGCAGGCACAGCCGTATGCGTGGTAAATACGTTGCCCGCACGGGTCAACTCCAAGGCCTCCCAAAAAGATACCCCATAGGTCTCCTTGTACCAATTTGCGCGCTCGAGTACCAGAAATGCCGCATGACCCTCGTTCAGATGGCATACATCCGGAATCTCGTCTAAGGCCTGAAGCAACCTCCACCCACCGATGCCCAGAATAATCTCCTGCTTGATACGATGGTCGGGACCACCACTGTAGATTTCGTTGGTGATCGTCCGATGCACCGGTAGATTAGCCGGATCGTTACTATCCAGCAGGTATAACTTTACCCTGCCGGCATACACCTCCCAACATCTCAGCCAAACGGTAAATCCGCCAAAGCGAACCTGCACGCGTAACCACTCCCCGTCCGACTTCCGCAAAGGAGACACGGGCACCTGACCAGGTTCGTTGTATGGCTGCCGCACTTGCTGGTTCCCGAACCGATCAATTTCCTGACGGAAATACCCCTGCTGATAAAACAGCCCAACCCCAATTACCGGAACACCCAGCTCACTGGCAGCCTTAAGTTGATCTCCCGCCACATTTCCCAGCCCTCCCACGTAAATAGGAAGACCCTCGTCCAACATAAATTCCATACTGAAATAGGCCACCCGCTTCAAAGGGCTCTCTGGATAGGTTTGCTGAAACCAAGCGGGGGACTGGTACATCGTTTCCCTTTCTTTGCTAAGATCCTCCAAAAGCTCCAAGAACTGCGGTTGCGAGAAAACATAGGTCAGTCTATCCATGGAAACACGCTTAAGCATCATCCATGGATTCTTGGTAGCTCTCCAAAGTGTAGGATCTATCTGCCTCCACAAAGTGTCCGTCACGTGGTTCCATGACCACCGTATATCAAGTGCAAGCATTCTAAGAAGACTCAGTTCTCGGCTATAGCGCGTGTAAAATTCTTCTAGTGCGGAATGGTCCATAAGGGTAACCTGGTTTTTAAAAAAGATTTAATGCCTTGTAACTACCAATATATTGAAAATTTACGAACTTAGACCTGCATCTTGAAAAAGGTTAAACATGCCCGACAACACTAGTCGCTTTTCTACAGTACGAAGTACTATCATTTAAAAAACACCCCTTTGATAACCCATTTATCCTCAATGGCCTACCGACTCCCCAGTTTCCAAAAAATTCTCAGCAGTGCTGTTACAATTATCTTCCTGTCAATTGCTTCATCTCTTGCTCAACAAGTGATCGTTCAACCCTTTTTACAAAATGCCAGCCCGAGTAGCATGTATATTACTTGGGAAACAGACAGCGGAGAGGAAAGCATCGTGGAGTACGGACTTTCCAAAAACCTTGACCTGCATGCAACGGGAAACCTCAGCCATGTAGCATATGAAAACTCCTTCCTACATCAGGTGACGCTGCGGAACCTGCGAAGCGCCACTCGGTACTATTACCGCGTAAAAACCGGCGGGTTCATCTCCCCTGTGTACGAATTTGTCACGCCACCTGATCCCGAAAAAGACACCCTAAACCCTTTCAGGCTATTGATATTCAGTGACTCGCAGATAGACGGCCAGTTACCGGACAAATTGGAAGAAACCGTACATCAAGGCATCCTGAAATACTTTAATACCAGTCCTGAAAACCCCTTGAATAACAACCTGGCAATGGTCCTAGTAACAGGAGACTTGGTGGCACGTGGCAAGATCTACGAACAATGGCCGCAGCATTTCTTCCGGCCAACTGCCCCGATTTTCAGCCATGTGCCTGTTTATCCGGTTACGGGAAACCACGAAGACAACTCCGACTACTTTTTTAAGTACTTTCGACTGCCTCAAAATGGAAATGCAGCCTATGACGGCCATTGGTGGTATACGGATTATGCAAACGTACGGGTCATTGGGTTGGACTCAAACACGCCCTATCGAATCAAAGAGCAAACCGATTGGCTAGCCGACGTACTGGAAAAAACCGCAGAGGATACCCAGATTGACTTTGTATTTCTCCAGATACACCACCCCTTTAAAACCGAGTTTTGGCTGGTTGGGGAATTGGAATATACCCGACAGGTCATCGAACTATTGGAGGGATTTACGGAAAAATCTGGAAAACCCTCGGCCCATTTATTCGGGCACACCCACGCCTACTCCCGCGGTCAGTCTCGGGACCACCGGCACCTGTGGGTCAATGTGGCTTCCACCAGTGGCCGAATTGACTATTGGGGCGAATATGCACAACGCAACTATGCAGAGTTCAGCGTATCCCAACCGGAATACGGATTTGTCGTCATCGAGGTAGACCCAAAAAAGCAAAACCCTTCCTTCACACTCAAACGCATCAGCCGGGGAAATGAATACACCTTCAAAGACAACGAACTAAGCGATCAAGTGACGGTTTGGAGGTATGGGATTCATCCGGACAAACCAAGTACCAAAGGTGTGGTTGGCAACGGAGTGAACGGGCAGCTCATTTTAAAAGGCTCGGACTTTGCCAGCAAGCGACAGGGAGCCGTTCATTATGCTTCCCATTGGCAGATTGCTGCCACCCCGGATTTCAAGGAGCTGCTCCACGAAAGCTGGAAACAGGCGGAAGACTTCTTCTACAACGTAAACCAACAGGCCGACGATGATCTCAGGGATGAGTTGGTATTACGTATCACCGGTGGTTCGGAACGGTATTTCCGAGTACGGTACCGAGACCAGCACCTAGAATGGAGCGACTGGTCCGAACCCGAAAAGTTTTAGGATAGGTCACTGTCTTTTGACAATCCCTGGCATTCGCAGCGTCCAGAAAGACATCCAGGTCGTCTTTCTGGACGCTTTTTTTATACCTAGTCCAAAAACGGATTGGATAAAGTGACTTAGACTTACCTCTGCGATCGATGCCCTATTAGCATATATTAACATGAAAATTTTTCGCAGGTGAAAGGCTGGCTGTACCTTAGTCAGTCAAAGTCTGGTGGTATATAAACCGGTCAGAGGGCATTTCACAGGCGCTTTAAAGGATTTTCTTTACCACTATAAACCATTCGCTTGTTTATGAAATCCATCCTACTTTTTTCCTTATTATTCATCACAGCCTTATCTGTTCAGAGCCAAGTGCTGACGGGGAATATCATAGATGCATTGGATCATTCCTACCTACAGGGGGTAAAGGTGGAGAATATGCGGACAGCCGCAACTTTTACCAGTGGTCACCTTGGGCATTTCCGTATGGAGGTGGTACAAGGAGATTCGGTAGTATTTAGCAAAGAGGGCTATGTTACCCTTACTACAGTGGTTAAAGAAACAAACCACCAAGTAGTTTCCATGATCTTTGATGCTGTGGGGCTGCCTGCCGTCAGTGTTTACGGCGAAAGACCATCTATTTATATACCGAGTGTTTCCCTTGACAAGGATCCAAACAGAAAACCAATGGGGCCAGGAAGGATCATGCCGGGCCACAGTGGGTCTCTTACAGAGATGACGCCGGGCTTCACCATAGACGGGCCAATTTCCTATTTTACCAAAAGGGAAAGAAACAAAAGACAGTACAAACGGGCATTGGAAAAGCTTGCAAGGCAAGCTGCCTATTTGGAAGTTATCAGGTCAGATTCCATTAAGCAGGTCCTGATGAACCACTACGGGCTTCGCGAACCCGAGTTGGACGAATGGATCATCGGCTTCAATATGTATCACCGTGAACACGAATTTTTGGACATGGACCGCGACACGGTTCTCGGACTGCTGTATGAATACCTAAACCAACATGCCATTCGGGGCAGGGAATAAAAAGCTGGTGGACAATGGAAGTCCTTTAGGTCATTCAAAAAAACGCCCTCAATTTGGGGGTTGCTCGGGAGAATCCGCTCATCTATCTCCCTGCCATCGCTGCGCAATGCTAGGAGTATACCTTTAATAAAATGGGAGTGAAAAACCCTTTGCTTTATTGCCACCTAGACGTGAAGATAATCTTTTACCTAGGTACCTGCCTTCTTCAGGTGACCAAACCTGAACAGTGCAAACAACTTTAGTACAATCGATAGACTGAAGAAAATAATCCATACGGCCACGTTAAGCGTACCATAGATCATCCCATAGAGCATGTATACCCATCCTATGATTAAGATCAACGCCAATAACAGAAATTGGATTTTGTTCCGAAATCGAACAATCAATCTAAGCAAACGTTTTATTCCCATAACTCAAAGAAAGAACAACTCACTGAAAAAACATTTCAGTGGCAAAATAAAATTACCTGTTTTTGCTAGACATAATTAAAAGTGATCGCATTCATCCAGTATCAAAACGCAGCTGAGATATGCCAGAACACGTGGAATCTGATGGTATGAGGTTGGCTATCCAACACCTTGCCATACCGTTCCCGTGTTAAGGGGCATCGATACGTGTTTCAAGATTTGTAGGTGCCGGAACCATGTTGCTCCGATGTTGTTCGACCATTTCGGCTATTTCCTCCAATACCTCCGGATGCATAGCAGCAAGATCATATTGCTCTCCTGGGTCATGCTGTACCTGGTACAGTTTAGCCTGCTCCAAAACCTCCATTCGCTCTGGATAGCCACGGGGATTGTTTTGGTAATAATGGGCCTTGTAGGAACCCTTTCTGGCTCCAAAAAGCCGGGTACCATGATAAAAATACATTTCCTCGCGCGGGGATGGCAATCCTTCAATCAAGGATCCACTTAAGTCGTACCCATCGTAAACCCGGTCATCCGGCAAGGCAATATTGGCAAGCGAGGCAACCGTAGGCAACAGGTCCAAGGTGCTGCCCATCCCCGTTACAATTCCCGGAGCGATTTTTTCCGGCCACCAGAAAATAGCCGGTTCCCGTACACCTCCCTCGTAACTGGTCCCCTTGGCTCCATAAAACAAGCCTGCACTTCCGCCATGATCGTCGTAGGCGACCCAAGGTCCGTTGTCTGAGGTAAATACCACCAGGGTATTTTCTGCCAGTCCGCTGGATCGCAGGTAATCTAAGATCTGCCCTACACCCCAATCAATTTCCTCCACCACATCCCCATATAAACCCCGGTCACTAATCCCAACAAAATCCTCGGAAACGAAAAGGGGCACATGGGGCAGGTTGTGCGCCAAATAGACAAAAAACGGCTGTTCCTTGTGCGAGTCCATAAATGCAATGGCCTCTTCCGTATACCGCTTGGTGATAGTAGTCTGGTCTGCCGGTCTTTCGATGATTTCGGTATTGCGCATGAGGGGTACTTGGAAATACTCGATTTTGGCATTCCAAAACTTCTCCCGTCGATCCAGATCGTTTACGGCATCCATGTCGTTGCTATACGGGATACCAAAATAATAATCAAATCCGTGGGAAGTGGGTAGGAAGGGCTCCAAATGCCCCAAATGCCACTTTCCGATAGCCGCGGTAGCATATCCGGCCGGTTTGAGCACACGGGCAATGGTGCTTTCCGACTGGGGCAATCCACCCGCTGAATTGGGAAACAGTACCCGCCGCACATCGCTGCACATGCCATTGCGTATCGGATACCGACCTGTCAGCAAAGCGGCCCTAGAGGGTGTGCAAACGTTTGCCGCGGAATAAAAATTTGTCCATTTTTGCCCCTCAGCCACCATTCGGTCCAAGTGGGGTGTCTTTATACTTGGGTGGCCGTAGCTCGAAAGATCCCCATAACCTAAATCATCCGCAAATATGATAACTACGTTGGGTGGGCCTTGACGTACTGGTTGCTTTTGGGAGTGAGAGTTGGAGCAAGCAACAAAGAGTGCAAAAATCAGCATATTTGTCAAGAAAATAGAAGCGCGCATGGGGTAATAGCTTTTGGGGTTCAAAATAACAAGAACGCTAAAGTTACAAAAATCAAGATCCAAAAAGTACATATTATTGAGCGATTTGTGTACCATGCCAGGGTAACAACGAAAAACCCCCTGGCCAAGGACCCGGGGGTTTCGAATGCATATAAATCAGTTTAACAATTTGCTCCTGGATAACCGCAGTTTTGAGGGTAGCCTCCATCTGATCGGTCAATCTGTTCCAGCGGAATAGGCCTTAAGATATGGAATTCCTGGATATTGGGCCCAGCTTCTACATTGTGAAGGCGGACTCTCTCAATTAGCTTTTTGGTCCTTGCCAGGTCAAACCACCTGTGACCTTCGCCATCCAGCTCTCTGCCTCTCTCATCTAGTAGGTAGTCTAAGGTAGCCTGAGCAGGGGTGATTTCCATCTGAGATTCCATTCCAGGCCAAGCAGCCCTTCTACGTATCACATTGATATCCTCTGCGGCCCCGGTTGTGTTGCCTAGCATAATACGTGCTTCGGCACGGATCAAGTAAGCGTCAGCCAAGCGCATTAGGGGATGGTCCCGCTGCCCCATTTCATGCTGTCTATTGGGACGCGTAGGATCTATCCACTTATTGAGGGATGGGTACCACCGCTCGTCATACACATCATCGGTGATGACCAAATAGCGGGTTCTTGCTTTTCTGGCAGCGGTCCACTCTGCATCCTTGCCTGGACCTGGAATAAAGACAGCGGTATCACCTACTGCAAACTTCCTTTCGCCGACTAGGTTGGAAGGAATATGACCTGCTGCGGCATCCTGGGCAGTCCAACGCGGGATATTCCCTTCGTTATTCGATATCCAAGCATGCTTATAGGTCTTATCATAGCGGGAATCGATGGCCCGGTTCCATAACCCAAGGTGGAAGGGTGTAGGTCGGAAACGCTTCCAAGGTCTACCATTCTCTGTATCCCTCGCCATGCCAGGCAACACATCGTATTCCATCAGGAAGTAGAGGTGTCCCCGATGGCCTTGTCCATCTATACCCTCATCCACCTGTGATTTGTTGTTTTGAATACTCCAGATGATTTCCGCATTTCGTTGGTTATTGATATCCCAGAGTGCAGCTACATCAGTCAACAAACTAAAATTATAATTATTAATTACATTGCTCATTAGCCGCTCTGCCTCTTGCGCATCTCCATTTCCCTGACCATAGCTCTGATACGCTCTGGTCATGTATACTTTTGCCAGCAGAAATTCCGCAGCGGGCTTTGTTGCCCTACCGTAATCTGATTGGGAATTGGGTAGGTTGGCTATCGCAAATTGGAGATCGGGGATGATTGCTTCCGAATAAATCTGACCGGCGGGCGTGCGATTGGCGGTAATTTCTACCCCTTGAGTTTCCTCAAGCGAAAGGTGTACATCACCGTAGAACCGTACGAGATTGAAGTAATAGAGCGCCCGAAGAAATCTAACTTCTGCCAAGCGCAAATTCTTGTGCTGCTCTGACAGACCCGGGATATCCTGGGAACGATTGATCGTCGCATTGGCCTGATTGATACCTCGGTAAAAATCCCTCCAAGTATCTCGAACAAATGCCTGGGCCGGATTCAATCCGCCGTCGTACAAGTTGAGCATCTTGTGGCTACCGTCGGCCCCATTGGTGTGAACATCGGTACCGAATACCGTCATCGAAAATCCCCGCTCCGGTCCGTAGAAGAACTTGGTCTCTGAATAGGTTGCATTAACCGCTGACTCGAATCCAGCCGCAGTGGTATAAAACGACCCTGCGGAAACGCCAGTTACCAACTGTTCGCTTAGGTACTCCTCGCAGGAGCTACCCAATATAGCGACTGCTGCTAGTGCTATGGTACTTATATATTTCTTCATTGATTTCTAATGTTAAAATGAAATGTTAATACCCATTAGGAACTGCCTAGCCGAAGGCACAACTCCTGCATTGAGCTCGCCCGCAATTTCTGGATCCCAGGTATCGAAATTTGCCCAAAACAAGGGGTTTTGCGCAGTCGCATAAATCCTGGCTCGGCTCATAAACAACTTGTTCGCAATAGGTGCAGGCAAGTTGTACCCAAGGGTGACATTTCGTAACTTCACAAAGCTGCCGTCAAAGTAAGACCGGGTAGATCCATCTCTCGGAAACTCCTGATTTACATTGGGACGAGGGTTTTCGTTAGTGGGATTGTCTATCGTCCAATAGTCCACCAGCAGGTTGTTATAGCGACCAAACAATCCGCTATTGCTATCGTGGAAGCGGCTCCTTACCATGTGTCCGACCCTGTAAAAAAAGAATACGCTCAAATCAAAGTTGCCCACCTGAAAACGGTTGGTGATACCACCCACGAAATCGGGCACGTCTGTACCGAGCACAATCCGGTCGTTTGGCGTTATTCTGCCGTCTCCGTCTTGGTCTTTCAGCTTTATCTCTCCAGGTACTTTCTGATCCATTTGACGTGCTAAGTCTTCCTCGTTAGCTTGCCAGATACCGATCTTTTCATAATCAAAGAACACCCGGATAGGCTGTCCAATAAACCATTGGTTACCCACGTCGGACATGGAGTTGCCATTCTCGTCCTTGAACACCAAGTCCACGATTTCCTCCCTCCATCGCGAAATATTGAATTGGATATCCCATCGGAATTTGGGTGTGTCCGTTGGAGTTGCGTTAATACTCAACTCAACGCCTTTGGAGCGGGTTGCTCCAATATTCTGTAGGATATTGTTGTAACCGGAAGTGAAAGGAAGATTTCGAGCGAGTAGAATATCAGTCGTATTAGTAACAAAATATTCAAACGAACCGGAAAGTTGGTTATTAAACAAACCAAAGTCCACTCCACCGTTTACGGTAGAAGATATCTCCCATCCCAAATCCGGATTGGGGATTTCATTCAGACCAAATCCAAGGGCTTGGGTTTCGCCAAATGCATAGACTGTGCGACGAAGTCTACCTAAGGTCTGATACGGATCCACGGAGGTATTTCCTACCCTACCATATGAAGCTCTTAGTTTAAATTCGGTAATCGCGTTTTGGCCCTTCATAAAATCTTCGTCTATCATCCTCCATCCTACAGATGCACCTGGGAAATAAGCCCACTGTCTTCCGGGTGCTAAACGTGACGAACCATCGGCGCGCAAAGTAGCTTGGAAAAGGTATTTACCAGCCAATTCGTAGTTTACTCTACCCATGTAGGAAGCCAGCGTCCATTCTCTCAAGTGGCTAGCCACATTATTTCTAACCTCAGCAGACCCCAAGTCATAAAACAATTGGGTTTCGTAAGGCAGGTTGGACACCTGGGTCAGATGTCTCTCTGACCTCAGACCTTGTATACTCTGCAAGGCAGTTGCTTGCAGGCTATGAATACCGAACGATTTGGAATAATTGAGGATATTCTCTACCGTATATCCCATATCAAGCTCATTCTCTAGTGACGCACTCGCTGGCCCACCTCTGTTTGCATTGGTTTGTCTAGCCCTAAAGTTTCCAACCCTTCTAAAACGTATATCTGGGCCGGCGTTTGTAGTAAACTTCAACCCCTCCGTAATCGTTGCCTCCATGTAAAAAGGAGCAAAAATTCGGGTGAATCGTCTCTCATCCATAAATGCGCCGGGCACCAATTCTGAGAGTGGGTTGGTACGTATTCCATCATTGGTAGGAAGGAAACGAATGCTGCCATCCTCGTTAAAGGGTACGCCCAGTGGATTATTAGCTACGGCTTCTCCGAGGGCTGATCCAGATCCCCAGTTTTGAATCACTGAGGAAGCAGTAAAGGAAGTTCCTACCTTGAATATCTTGCTGATCTTATGGTCTAGGTTTATCCTAGCAGTTACCCGCTGGTAATCCATATTATCCACAATACCTTCTTCGTCAAAATACCCCAAAGAGATATTAAACTGCGTATTCTGATTACCACCGTTTACACTGAATTGATGGTTGGTCTGGTATCCGGTTTTCAGGATCAGATCCAACCAATCGGTAGAACGGCCCAACGCCAACGACTCCAATTCAACGGGATCCAAAAACACAAACTCATCGTCCGGAATTACTCCATTCCACGCCGCCGCACGGGTGTTTGGGTCCCACCTTCTGGATTCGCGCTTCATCGCGGCAAATTCCTCTCCATTCATCATGCGTACACGGGAAGTGGTATTGGAAAGACCATAATACCCATCGTACGAAACGGTGGTTTTATCGGTGCTACCCCGCTTGGTGGTGATGATCACCACACCGTTTGCACCCCTGGACCCATAAATGGCGGTGGCTGCGGCATCTTTCAATACCTCCATGGAAGTAATATCCTGTGGGTTGATATCAAAGATGGCAGACCCTGCACTGGTCTGAGGAATTCCGTCAATTACGTAAAGCGGCTCGTTGGATGCGGAAATTGATCTTCTTCCCCGAATAAGGATCTGAGGTGCCTGACCAGGACGTCCCCCACCGGAAACGACATCCACACCAGCTACCTGACCTTGGATAGCCTCCACGGCAGAAGCCACGGGGATTTCACGGATGGAACGCTCGTCAAGAGACGCAATGGCTCCGGTAATATTTCGTTTTTCCTGAGTACCGTAACCTACCACGATTACTTCTTGAAGGGAGGACATGTCTTCCTCCAGCACGATGTTAACGGTAGTTTGATTGCCGATAGTCATCCGGGTAGGCTTATATCCAATAAAGGAAATCACAATAGTACTTCCCTCTGGAACATCTAATGTGAATTTACCATCGATATCGGTGGCAGTTCCTGCTCCAGTGCCCTCCACGACTACCGTCGCGCCAGGAATAGGTTCACCATTTGAATCCTTAACCGTTCCGGTGATCCTAGCAAAGTCTGCCATTTCCGAAAATGCCATCTCGTTGGATGCCTTTAGGCTATCCGCAGCAGCTGGCGAATGAGATAGTCCCAAACATAGGAGCAATGCGGATGCGCTTGTACCCCATCTGGGAATTTCTCGAAATACACGTACTATTCTTTTCATACATTTTGGGTTTTAAATAAGTTAATCAAACTTTTGGAGATATTCATAATGATTTTGACATACCTCTCCAAGTATGCCGATTTTGTCTCATAGGCATTTATATTGATAGTTAAACAAACAAAAACAGGTGTTGTACTTACAAATCACTGCTCAATGAGCAATCGATTGCACAAATAATGATTAATTATGGCTCACTACGTAAGCCATAATTTTATATCTCTTATATACACGTCGAAATGTGAAAAAAAATTGGAAAATATAAAAACAAAGGGGTAAGTTTTTTTTTAGGAAATTTAAAAAAAACGAATATTTGAAATTTATTTTTGTATATATAAAAAAAGTCAAACAAAATTCTGTGAGCAAAACTCACCATCCCCTTTGAGTCACACATAGACCGATAAACACAAAAATAAACCGATAAACCAATTTACTACCCTTGCACTAAATCACTCAGTCGAATCAAAAAAAAATAAATTTTTTGAAAAAAAAATATTATTTTAAATCGAAATTAGACAATTATATAAGCATCTATTTCATACAATTAACAAAAACATGAATACAACAAAACGCCCTCATACCTTTCTAACCAACAGTTGTCTACAAAAATGACAATATTCTAACGATTATTAACTATCAACACCCTTGACCATAATAAGCCCCATCCCCATGCTTTCGATCGTAATGTTTTTTTATAAGTGAATCTTTTAACCTAGGAGCTTTGGGATTGATCTGCATAGTAAGAAAGGCCATCTTCGCGATTTCCTCAAGCACCCGGCTGTTGTATACTGCTTTTGCCGCGTCCTTTCCCCAGGTAAATGGACCGTGATTTCCGATAAGGATCATTTCCACTTCTCGGTAGGAGATGTTTTTCGCAGCAAAACAATCCACTATTTGCTGTCCGGTATTATGTTCGTAGTCACCCTCAATCAACTCGTCAGCCATAGGGGGTGCACAGGGAATATCACTCGTATTATGGTCTGCATGGGTAGTACCAAACAAGGGAATATCCAATTGGGATTGGGCCCATGCGACCGAATAGGTACTGTGGGTATGGCAGATGCCTCCTATCTCCTCCCAGTGCTTGTAAAGAAATGCATGGGTTTTGGTATCCGATGAGGGACGCATGGTTCCCTCTATCACCTTATTTTCAAAATCAACAACGACCATATCGGCAGGTTTGAGTTTTTCGTAGGGAACACCACTGGGCTTAATGGCAAATACCCCCCGATCCCGGTCCACCGAACTAACGTTGCCAAAAGTGTAGACTACCAAACCCAGTTTGGGCAATTCCATATTCGCTTCATAGCACGATTCCTTGAGGTCTTTGTACGATGTCATCTTTCGTTGTTTTTGAGAATAAATTCATTCAGTAAAGCTTCAAAATGCCCTTCGGGCAAACCCTCCGTCAATAAAATGTAAGGACCCGATTAGTACATAATCTCCCTGAACCAGTATACCTAGTACACCTAGAAGAAAATAGACTAAAACCAGATCCCAACAAAAAACCGGACACGAACACCTACGTGCCGATTGCCCACTCGCTAGGTTAACGGTAGACAAAGTTATATTGCCGTTTTCAGAATAGAAAGATGAATCGGGCAAAGCTGGTAATCTGTGTAAAATAAATTTTCGCCTTGTTTCCTTCGCATAAAAGTTTAAATTTGATTTCGAATTTCACCAATCCCTTTGTCAACCTATCGCCAAACCTGTTAAACGGAACCTTAAAGCGTATTCCTTTAAACTAATATTAACATCAATTATGATTAAGTATTCAAATCAAACCCGCATGTTGGTTTCAGTGGACTGCGTTGTTTTTGGGTTTGACGGCGAAGATTACAAACTATTGCTCATCCAGCGTGGCTTCGAACCGGAAAAGGACAAATGGAGCCTGATGGGTGGATTTCTCCAGCCCAATGAATCCCTCGATGAAGCAGCACAACGGATTCTAACCAAACTCACCGGTTTGCGAAATATTTATATGGAGCAACTCCACGCCTTTAGTCAGCCCCACAGAGACCCTGTGGAACGCGTCATCGGTGTGACCTATTACGCCCTGATCGACATCAACCAGTATGCACGGCAACTCAGCGATCTCTATCAGCCCAAATGGTTCACTATGAATTCCCTGCCCAACTTGATCTTTGATCACCAGGAAATGGTCAATCTGTCCCTAAAACAACTTCGGTATAAAGCCGCAATGCACCCTATTTTGTTTGAATTGCTTCCTGAAAAATTTACTTTACCCCAACTGCAGATTCTGTATGAAGGGCTATACGATATCAGTATTGACAAAAGAAATTTTTCCCGAAAAGTCCTTTCTACCGGAATCATCACCAAAGAAGAGGAAAAAGACAAATCGAAATCCAAAAAAGGCGCGTTTTACTACACCCTGAACAAAGCAAACTATCAAGCACAATTTCAGCGGGTTCTAAATTTCATACCTAAAAATGAAATCCCACTGAGTGTGGAAGCGGATCAAAAAGAGCCTGTAGCATTGCTGGATAATTAGCCATTTTACCCTAACTTTCGAGCCAATCACAGCTGCCTATGCCTGATTGGCATAGTGTATGCTAAAAAGTGTCAAAAACACAAGAATGAAACCTAAAACCCAACCTGAAATTTGGTTTATAGCCGGAAGCCAGTACCTCTACGGCGAAAAAACGTTGGAACAAGTCCGCGAACATAGTTCCCAAATCGCCGAAGGCCTCGATGCATCTCCCCATCTTTCCATAAAAATTCGTTTTATTGCGGTGGTCACAGATACACCGGATATTCGGCAAGTGCTTTCTCAGGCAAATCAGTCATCCACCTGTATAGGGGTGATCGTGTGGATGCATACTTTTTCACCGGCAAAAATGTGGATCAATGGGCTTAAAACCCTCCAGAAACCTTTACTACACCTGCATACCCAATTCAACAGAGACATTCCCTGGAGCAGTATAGACATGGATTTCATGAATCTAAACCAAAGTGCACATGGCGACAGAGAGTTTGGGTTTATCACTTCGCGAATGAGGCTTCCTCGTAAGGTGGTGGTTGGATACTGGACCTCCGCGCAGGTACATAAGGAAATCGACCATTGGGCCAGGGCATGTGCCGGATGGAGCGACTGGCAGGACGCTAAAATTGTACGATTTGGTGACAATATGCGCCAGGTAGCCGTTACAGAAGGCGATAAAGTAGAAGCCGAGATACGTTTCGGCTTTTCAGTAAATACGTACGCCGTAGGCGACTTGGTGGAATCCATAAGACAGGTGACACCAGCAGAAATAGCCGAGTTGCTTGCAGAATACGAAGAAAAGTACCATGTAGCTCCGGAACTAAAAAAAGGAGGCGCCCGCAGGCCATCGCTGGAAGAGGCCGCACGAATTGAGCGGGGGTTGGAAACGTTTTTGGTATCCGGCCATTTCAAAGCGTTTACCAACACCTTCGAAGATCTCCACGGTATGAAGCAACTCCCCGGCATAGCGGTGCAGCGTCTGATGGCCAAAGGCTTTGGATATGCCGGAGAGGGGGATTGGAAAACGGCTGCATTGGTAAGGGCCATGAAGGTAATGGGATCTGGATTAGCTGGTGCCAATGCGTTCATGGAAGATTACACGTACCACTTTGATCCGGACAACAGCCTTGTTTTGGGTTCCCATATGCTGGAGGTGGACGAAAGCTTGGCCTCTCACAAACCATCGTTGGAAATACACCCCTTGGGGATCGGTGGTAAGGAAGATCCGGTTCGACTGGTATTTAACGTAGCAGGAGGGCAGGGGCTGAACGCCTCCATAGTGGATATGGGCAACCGCTTCCGAATGGTGATCAACGAAGTAGTGGCGGTAGACCCACCCCATGAACTCCCAAAGCTACCGGTAGCTCGGGTGCTTTGGCAACCACTGCCCGATATGCATACCGCTTGTAAGGCCTGGATATTGGCCGGCGGAGCACACCACACATGTTTTAGTACCAACCTAAGCTCCGAAGTATTGATGGATTTTGCCGAAATTGCCGGGATGGAAGCCCTTGTTATAGATAAGGACACCCAGATTAGGGATTTCCAAAAGGAAATCCAGTGGAATGACATGACCTACCGAAAATAAAACCATTTTGCTTTTCGGGTAAGAACCCATATCTTACTGCTTTATTTTCAGCTAAGTATGATCCATTTTCCTCCTTTATCTGTGCGGCGCTGCTGGTATGCATTTTTACTGGTATTAACCTTTAGCCTAACTGATGCAACTGCCCAGGACGTCCCCTCCGCGGTGATAAAAAGCGATGACCTCCATGTAAATCTTTATCTCCCCGATGCCACAAAAGGATACTATAGAGGCTCCCGATTTGATTGGTCAGGCGTGGTGTCCCAACTCACCTATCAGGGACACACGTACTTTGGGCAGTGGTTTCCCAGATACGATCCCTATCTTCACGATGCAATCATTGGACCTGTAGAAGCTTTTGACCCGATCGGATACGAGGAAGCCAAGGCTGGAGAAGAGTTTCTAAAAATCGGCATTGGGCGGATTCGGAAAATAGACGAAGAACCTTATCGGTTTACCGCTCCCTTTGAAATCACCGACCACGGGAAATGGCGTGTAAAGAAAACAAAAAACAGTGTCAGCTTTAGGCAGCACCTTTCGAAAAAAAACGGCTATGGCTACCAATATACCAAGACAGTAGAACTGGCAAAAGGTCAGCCGGAAATGAAGTTGGTGCACCGACTGGAAAATACCGGCAAAAATCCCATCAAAACCCGCGTATACAATCACAATTTTTTTATGTTGGACAATAAGCCCATAGGCCCCGCTTACGAGGTCTCTTTCCCTTTTCAGCCTACGCTGATTTCAAATACCCGGGGCATGGGCACAGTCACCGAGATTTCCGGCAATAAAGTGGTATTTAAGGAGGCTATCCCACCTGGAGAAAGCATCTATTTTGTGTTGGGAGGCTACTCGGAAGAAGCTTCGGATTACGACATCACCCTAACCAACCGAAAGAGCGGCTATGGAGTACGAATCACCAATGATCACCCCATCGTTTTCTTACCCTTTTGGGGAATACACACTACGCTATGTCCAGAACCATACATGGATGTACACGTAATGCCCGGCGAAAGCCAATCTTGGACCACCACCTATTCGTTCTTTTCCACTCACTCGTCTCCGCAACAGCCATGAGCCAACCCCTCTATCACACCATCCTAGGGTCAACCGGAAATATCGGACAGGCACTAGCAAAAGAACTTGCGAAAAATGCACTCCCCCTACGATTGGTCAGTAGAAACCCTTCGAAGGTCAACCCGAGCGATGAGGTATTCACCGCCAATTTATTGGATGCGGAAGCAACTGATCGCGCTGTAGCTGGTTCAGATACGGCTTACTTAGTAGTGGGAATAGCCTACAAAACCAACATTTGGGAAAAACAGTGGCCCGTCGTCATGCGAAATGTCTTGGACGCCTGCATTGCCCACGGCACCAAGTTGGTGTTTTTTGACAACATGTATGCGTATGACCCCGCACATGTAGGAAAACTCACGGAATCCAGTCCCATCAAACCGTCCAGTAGAAAAGGAATAGTCCGCGCCAAAATCGCCCAAGAGATGCTGGATGAAATCCGTTCCGGCAGACTTAAGGGAATGATCGTTCGTGCAGCTGATTTTTATGGGAAGAATGCCCGGTTTTGCATGTTAAACGAATCGGTGATCAACCGCATGAAATCCGGCAAGTCTGCACAATGGCTCTACCAAACCAATAAAAAACACTCCTTCACCTATATTCCAGATGCCGCAAGCGCTACAGCTTTTTTAGCCCAACAAGATGCTGCATACAACCAAGTCTGGCACTTACCGACCGACCACCGGTACCCCTCAGCAGAAGATGTGGCGGACATTTTAAGCGGATACCTGGGCATGGAGGCTACGATTCGGAGTCTACCTCCGTGGATGATGACCCTCCTCTCACCATTCATCCCCGTACTTTCAGAGGCGAAAGAACTGAGTTATCAGCTTGAAAACGACTATTGTTTTGATTCCTCCAAAATTGAAAAGGCTTATGGACTCAAGCCTACCCCTATTGAAGAAGGCTTGAAAGCCTGTATTTAAGTTGAACCGTACCGTTCGAAAAACTTCTTTTCAGCCTCTACCGTTCCAATCAGGATGATCTCGGCATCTTTTTGCAAGATCATGTTAGGCTCAGGGTTAACATGGGTGATGCCCTTCGCCTTGACTGCGATCACCGTACAACCGGTTTCCTTCCGTATACAGGATGCAGCTATGCTTCTTCCCTCCAACGACTCCGGAACGGCCACTTCGATGAGGTCCAATCCCTCGGCCACCATCAGAATGCCACTTCGCTCCAAGAGGTTAAAGATCGTGTTAGCGCCCATGGAGGCATAGGACATGACAAAATCGGAACCTGCCCTATGCATGATTCCAATATTCCGCTCCAAATTTGACCGTGTGATCACCTGCACATCCGGGCGCAAAAGCCTGCAATAGATGGTCAGGTAAACGTTGACATCATCGTCATGGGATGTGATGATGACACAGTGGGTTTCGTCAATGCCGGCTTCCTTGAGCACTTCCAACTCGGCAGCATCTCCCAACACCACTCGCTCCTTTCCCCTCGCCCTTTCAGGATCCTTCTCGACAATTCGGTAATCCAATCCTCTGGCAATCAGGTTACGACCCGTAGCACGCCCCACGCGCCCTCCCCCTATGATCAAAACGGGCGCCGCCATCACGGCCTTCACGCAAAAGGTTTGATTGTACGATTCTATCTGCTGGGCAGTCCCTGCCAACACCAACACTGTACTGGACGAAATCAGTGTGTCTGGCTCGGCCGCTTGGAATTTACCCCGCTCCCAGACTCCTACCACACTCACCCCAATATCCTGGCGTAGCCTCGTTTCCTTTAATTTAAGTCCAACCAAACTCGACCCGGTAACCAGCGCTTCGGCAATCTTCAATTCATCAAACTCCCCGATTAGGTGGGCACCGGCGTCACCACCGTTTGCTCTCCTCGACAAAAACAAGCCCATTATTTCTCCCAGATGCAGCACATGATTACAGCCAGCCAATTTGAGTATATCATCGGAGGCTGCGTAACTGCAGGTAGCGATGATCTGAACGTCTTTGCTAATACCCCTTACCGTAAATGCAACGTTCGTGTTAATGACATCGGACTCCGTAGTGGCGACCAAAGCTGCCCTACCAACTCTCGCCATCCGATAGGTTTCCGGATCGCCCAAATCCCCCAGCATCACCTGAACGCCTAAGTCCCGCAACCTCAGCCCCTCTTGTATATCTGCCACCAACACCACATACTCGTAGTTGAACTGTTTGAGCTTTTTGATCAGCACTTCTGCAATGGGGCCATATTTAGTTAAAATCACATGACCGGAAATTCCTTCGGGCAGTTCCCTTGGAACCTTCGCCAGCTCTTGGGCCTTCATCCAGGGAGAGTAAAAAAAATTGATAAAGGTAAAGGGAAAGAGAATGAGGAGAAAAAGCATGCCAGATACCAAAACGATCACCGAAAATAACCTGCCTGCATCGCCTTGGAAGGTGATGTCTCCAAATCCAAGCGTAGACATCACGGTGAGTGTCCAATAAAATCCGGTTACCAAAGAATATGACTGCCCCTCCAGCCCCATCAGATACCTAAATATCACCGTATAAACCAGGATGATCAACAACAACAATACTAAAAACCGGAACAAAAGCAACAAGTTCTTTCTGTCCGGCTTATTCCGAAGAAAAATGAGCACCTGCGTGGTTAACGTCTTCATCGCCCAAATCTAACTAAATACCTATTTGGGTAAAAGTACATCAACCAAAAGAATTGCTAATGACCCCGGTCAGGAGGAAATCCCAGTGATAAACAAACCGCCATACAAAGGCTCCCGCTTCGACCTGTGGAGACAGGAGGAAGCGGGAGAAGTAACCCTTTGGTTTTGCGAGGTACTACCGCTCCCAAAAATTGGGGGGAGCGATGCCCAACTCACGGAGATACACATAGGCTTGGCCCCGGTGGTGAATCTCATTATCAACAAAATACAGGAGGGTGCAGTACCCCGTATCTTCGTATTGCCCAAATGCGGTAATACGCTCCTGAAACCGCTCTACCGGTATCCGCGGCCACCAAGTGTCGATTTCTGCTGTTGTACGATCCCATGCCTCCAATAGCTTCTCTTTGGAATCCAATGAAGCCAGATCTTCGTCCAACTCTTTCCATTCATTGGTCGCTAGGCCCTGAATGCCCGGGCCAGCGATGGCCAGGAGCTCCTTGACAAGTCCCCCGAAGGGCCTCATCCCTCCAAGGCTAAAGGTGAACAGCTTGTCCTCCGGATACAGGTCGATCAGTCTACGGGTAAGACTGCGATGTCCTTGCCAATGATTCAGTAACTGCTCCGAATCAATGATTTGGGCAGTGCTCATTTTGGGTAATTTCTCTCGTGTTTCCATAATCCGATTTTTTTACGTTTAGGTTAATATTACGTTCGTCTATGGACAAAGTAAAGCCTGCCGGGTGACAGCCCTATGTCAACAGCCTTGAATTTTTTTAAAAGATTTTATGTCCCTCAGACTCCTCCTATGATAACTGACACAGGGTATATTGTAGGGCCTCTTAAAAAACCGTAATTTGGCAGGACAATGGTGAAAAAATGAACAGAATTGACCGGCTTACAGCTATATTGACCCAACTGCAGTCAAAGAGGTCCGTGAAGGCCCAAGAGATAGCGGACAGGTTTGGTATCAGTCTTCGCACCGTGTATCGGGATATCCGTTCATTGGAAGAGGCTGGGGTTCCACTTTTGGGAGAGGCTGGGGTTGGTTATTCCTTTGTAGAGGGCTATCGGCTGCCTCCTGTACAGTTTACCAAAGAGGAAGCTGTGGCCTGTTTGGTTGCTGAAAAAATCATCGAGAAAGTCTCTGACCGGGAAAGCAGTCGACACTTTCATGCCGCCATGTATAAGATCAAAGCCTTACTAAAACCACAGGAAAAAGATACCGTAGAGCATCTTTCCAGTCAAATCGCCGTAATACATCAACCTAGAAAAAGAAGCAACCAAACACTGCAATCCCTGTTGATCGCGCTCTCGGACCGCCGGACCGTCCAAATTACCTACACCAGCTTTGTCGACGAAAACAGTACGCAGCGTACCCTGGAACCCGTGGGCGTGTACCATGCCTACGAGCAGTGGTACCTCATCGCATGGTGTAGGCTTAGAAATGCCTACCGCACGTTTAGACTAGACCGTATCCATACCCTTTCCATACTAGAGGAATCGTTCCAGGCGAATCACCCCTCACTGGTAGAGTACTTGGATCGGGTAGCCAAAGAGGAAAAGCTTCAAAAGGTGGTTTTGGCGGTAAATAAGCAGGCAGTCAAATACGTAAAGGAGCAGCGGTATAACCATGGCTTTGTAATGGAGCAACCAAAGGAAGACTTCGTCGAAATGACCTTTATGACTGCTTCGATAGAAGGAATCGCTCGCTGGATTCTTATGTTGGCTGACCAGATTACTATTTACGAACCGGACTCCCTGAAGGAACGTGTAAAAGAGCTATTGCAGGTGATGCTCGAAAAAATTAACCAAAAGCGTCCCAAGGGTTATTCTGTGCATACCGATCCACTCAAATAAACCGCTTCTTATAAAAAATCAAGGTCGGGTGTATCTTTAGCCTGTATCTACAAACACAAATTATTGTACCATGAGTTGGTTTATACTGATAATTGCGGGAATTTTCGAAGCTGCATTTGCTTTTTGTCTGGGCAAGGCAAAACTGCATACCGGAACACCTGCAACTGTCTGGTACATAGGATTTTTGATCTGTCTTGCCATAAGCATGGTGCTTTTGGTAAAAGCTACCCAACAACTGCCCATCGGTACCGCCTATGCAGTTTGGACCGGAATTGGAGCAGTGGGGTCGGTGATATTTGGGATATTTGCATTTCAGGAACCCGTAACCTTTTGGCGTATTTTTTTCCTGACCACGCTCATCGGCTCCATAGTCGGACTCAAGGGGGTTTCATAGCATGCTCTTTTTTTCCCAGAAGCCGATATAAGATCTTTGTTGTTCATTTCCAGCAATTAAATTAAAACGAAAAGTCAACTAAAGACAAATTCCTCCGTTTTTTTACATAAATTTAGGAAAAACATGACTAATGTCATTAAATCCAGGGAAATGAACCGCGTGGGAGATCAGAATAGGTAGCTGTCTCTGTTTTAGCTGTAAATTCTTTTTGAAGCATAAAAGAATATTTGCACCGTTAAAAAATTTTTGAAGCAATGGAAAGAATCGAAGACTTCAAGTATGCACTGGATGAATCCGCGATCATCGCCATAACGGACCAAAAGGGAACAATTAAGCATGTCAACGAAAATTTTTGTAGAATTTCAGGCTATACTTCGGAGGAATTGATTGGCCAAGACCACCGAATCATCAATTCTGGATACCATAGCAAGGAATTTATCCGCGATCTTTGGAGAACAATCGGTTCGGGCAAAGATTGGAAAGGGGAAATAAGGAACAAGGCGAAAAATGGAAACTACTATTGGGTAGATACTACGATCATCCCATTTTTGAATGAGCAGGGCAAGCCCTACCAATATCTTGCCATTCGATTTGACATTACCGACCGAAAAATCAACGAAGAACGTCTGCAAAAAACGCTAAAAGAAGTTTCCGATTACAAATATGCCCTGGACGAATCAGCGATCGTCGCGATTACGGACCATAAGGGCATCATCAAGCACGTGAATGAAAATTTTTGTAGGATTTCCAAATATAGCCCTGAAGAGCTGATTGGACAAGATCACCGGATTATCAACTCCCAATACCATCCCAAGGAATTCATCCGGAACTTGTGGAAAACCATCGGAAACGGAAAAGTTTGGAAAGGGGAAATACGAAACCAAGCCAAAGACGGATCTTACTATTGGGTGGACACAACGATCGTTCCTTTTTTGAATCCAGACGGTAAACCCTACCAATATGTTGCCATTCGATCCGACATCACCGAACGAAAAATAGCAGAGGAGGATCTCCGAATCAGCAATGAAAAAGCGATAGGTTACGTAAAGGAACTGGAAAACAAAAACAAACAATTGGTAGACTTCTGCAATATCGTATCCCACAACTTACGAGCCCCTTTGGTAAATATTTCGATGTTGGTGGATTTTATGGAAAACGCAGAAGATGAGGAAGAGAAGGATGAGTTGCTTGGCAAAATCAAGCCCGTGATAAACCATCTGATGGAAGTATTCAACGAGCTGGTGGAATCAATCCAAGTGCAACAGGACACAGAAATCAGCAAACAGGAGATCGTGCTCAAAGAAGCGGTAGAAAAAGTGCTTACAGGCTTCTCGACTCAAATCGAATAATCCCAAGCAACCATCGAAATGGATTTTGAGGAAGCTCCTAAGGTACTGTTTCCGCAAAAATACCTGGATAGCGCGCTGGCAAACCTGATCAGCAATTCCCTCAAGTACAAATCCCCAACCAGAAAACCGGTCATTCGAATTCAATCCACCACCAAAAGTGGAAAATTTCTACTTTCCGTCGCCGACAACGGGCTAGGGATAGATACCAAGCTACATAGAAAAAACCTATTTAAGATTAGAAAGACTTTTCACCCACACAAGGACGCCAAGGGGTTTGGGCTATTTATGACCAAAACTCAAATCGAGGCGATGGGAGGAAGTATTTGGGTAGAAAGTGCTCCCGACCGGGGAAGTACTTTTTTTATTGAAATAACCCCCTAGTATTATGGAGCGAATCAAAAACTTGACGCTGGTAGATGACGATGATGTGTTTGTCTACCTGACAAAAAAAACCATCAAGCAAACGAACTTGGTGGATCTTGTTAAAGTGTTTGGCAATGGCCTTGACGCCATTAATTTCCTGAAAGAAAACAAAGGAAATGCAGAGGTACTCCCAGAAGTAATGTTTTTGGATTTGAGTATGCCCATTATGGATGGATGGCAATTTTTGGATGAGTTTCAAAAATTATATCATCTGCTTCCCAAAAAAATCACCATCTACATATGTTCTTCCTCCATCTCACCCGAAGATATTGCCCTGGCGAAATCCATCTCTCAAGTCTCTGAATTTATTATCAAACCCATTCACAAAGAAAAGTTGATAGATATCATCAAAAACCTATAGGCCGCGGCAATTTAGTTAATTACGATCGGCCATTGTTTTTCATGTTGTGAAGGTGTAACCTGCTCCGATTCACGGAACGGAAGAAAATGCCAATTTACCTCCATTAGGTAGATTCGATGCAATTAATTTAGCGACGCAGTATCCCAACCCCATCTGTACCTTTCTGCGGAATGGTTAACACCCATCTGTCTCCAGCTACCTCCACCTCCAATTTAATGGCCTCCTCCGTTGATTCCGATATGGCTGCGCTTGCCGCAACTCCAGGCTTTTCGGATGGCACCAATACCCAAACAAACTGTGAGTTTTCCGAAATAGGCATTTGGTAAATTGACGTAGTATTGGGACCATATACATTGTATTCTGGACTATACCAACCCTGAATGACCGGATCTTCCTGACCTCGTACTTGGTCAATGCGCCATCCACTTGGTCCCACTGGCACAATAGTTAGATTACCGAATGAATTATTGGTTTGGATCCTGTTTCCATCAATCAGGGGATCGCAATCGGGGTGCCAATGCCACAATGCCTCTACAGTGCGTGGTCTATCTGTAAACACCCGGTCTACCACCACCCAGAAATGATCCCTTACATACATCATGGATCGGGCATGGGAAGCTTCACCCTCTAAGTCCAAAAAACTATCGAACATGCCATAGGCGAAATCAAAGTCCTCGGTAATGACTACATCCTCTTCCGTTAGGGGGTTTTGTGCATGGGTAGGTCCCCTTCCCTGTCCCTTACCATCTAGTAGCAATAGGTTATGCCCTGCACTACTTAGTGCATAGGGTCGAAATTTCTCTGCCACTGCCCCTGTATAAGCAAATCGGCCAGCATCCACCAACAGGTCCCTGCCATAGGCCGCTATTGAGAGGTGTAACTTGTCATTATGTTGGTGTCCGCTGCCCCAAGGACCCACATCAAAAAAAGACCAATGGGCATGGGGACCATATCCGTTTCTGGAGATCAACTGACCTGCCCAGGGGAAAAAGAACGATGGCCCCCCAGCAGGAATCGATCCGCGCAATCCATTGGTGGCGATATATTCCCAATCCGCCGCTTGGTATTTCCGGGCCCCTGCCAAAATCAATTCTCGGTCGCTGCCTCGATCGCCATCATTGTTGAGTATGCGATGCCCATCCGGTCTTACTGCATGCGCAATATACCGATACATATCACGGATGGTGTTTTCGAAATAGGCAGGTAAGGAGCGACCGGCCTTTTCACAAATCTCCTTAAACAACTCAAAATTATGCAGGGAGACGTTGTGGTAATGGGATGCCAGCTCCGTCTGAACACCATCTGGATACACCTGGTCGCGCATACTTGCTACCATGGCATCGATGGAATAATCCAACCACGCACCCGAATCCTGTAACTCCGGAAAATAGGCCGCTATCGTAGACAAAGCCGAAATCTCCATCGTCAACCAGTTGTTTCCCCCATGAAAACTCCGATTATAGTGGGCATGATCCGGCAAACTCCTTAAAATGAGCAGGCGGGTGGCATCAGAAAGGTGAGTACTGTTACTCATTCCGTAAAATACCCGCGTCCAAACTTTGGCCCTCGCGGCTACCTCCAATCCTCTCCAAATCGACTCGTTACCCTTCTCGGCGGGGTAAGGCATGCTTTTTAGAATGAAGTCCTTGAGAAACTCGTCTACAAACCGTGCATATTTGACATTACCTGTTTCAAAATATACGTTCATCACGCGTGCCAACTGAGTGTGGCGATTGGATAGCCAAGCCCATTCCCGATCGTTATTTGGACCTTTGTAATACCAATCGCGGTGGCCATCGGCACCCAAAGGAACCGCACCCCGTACATTTTGAATAGTGAAAACATAATTCAACAAGGTGTCTGCTTCTGCGTCCATAACGGCCGATGGGGTGGGGATATCCCGCGCTAATTCCCTCGCATTTTCGGATACCCTATAGTAACGAAGTAGGGCCTCGGCCGCAATGACCCAATCCCCTTTTTCATAGGCCATTTTGACACTTTCCAAACCAGGATAATCCAAGTCAAACGGTTCAAAGACCTCCTGGACCAATGCGGGATAGGCATCAAAAAGCTCGGATATGGATTGAATATTCTTCCAAGACTGTTGCCCTTTGGCAGTAGTAGTAACTGCCAGCAGGGAAACCACTGCGGCAATGGCATACAGGCGAATATTTTTTATCATGGGTTTACGTTTAAATCTTCGTTGGATCTTCCTGGGTGGCGATTAATCATCGAGCAACGCTTTAATCTCGCGAAGAATTTCTTCGCCCTCCGTCCTTTTTAGTTCAAAAGCCTCGTCGCTTGATGCATTGTTGAGAAAATGATTCCAGTGCTTTTCGGCCTTTTTTAGTGTTCGGGGAGTAATGTCAAATTCCATGTAGTCCAAATAGCTACCTGCAAGTGTTGACGCCTTAAAATTTCCAAAGAGAAAAACCCGAAAAACATCCACAAAATGTTCGCTAAGGTCAAAATCCTCCAACAAGGACACCAGTCCACCATTTTTATCTCTATTTGCAGGACGATGAATGGCAGCAAACACTGAATCCAGTACATCCTCCCGATTTTCCATCAAAGAAAGTGCTTTGACTGCCAAATAAGCATTTTCCATATCCTCTCCTCCAACTATCTCCAAAAGCCTTTCTTTCACTTCATCCGTACCGATTTTGGCCAGCTTCTCAGCGAAATACAAGGGGGTTTCCGTGCCTTTGTCCAGAAAACGGACAAATAGTCCATCCAAATCCACATGGTTATCACTCATCCTCAATTTTTTACTTGATTTACATTCATTTTCACGCGGAGATCTCACCCTGAATCCACATTGGTGTCACAAGGCGAAAAGAAGAAATCGCACTGCTTTTTGAGCGTTATTTTAACATGGCTTCCCTCTTTGATTCGGATGCAAGGACCAAACGATGATAGTTGGGATTAGCTGGAAAAATACAGGTTGGCCTCTGCCTCTCGTCTCCTAACCAACCCTTGTAGCACCTGCCCTCCAGCTCTCGTCCACTTTAAAAACTCGTCCCGAATAGTTGGGTCACCCGGGTTTGCATTTACCTTTTTCAACAGCGTAGAACGCTGCAGACTTCCCAGCCCTAGGTTATACGCAAAACAGACAAGGGCACTGTATTGGTTATCCGTCAGTTGAGCGGTAACCACCCTACGGACCCCCTTGGCAAAGTCGTTCGCGATATTCAGAAAAAGCTCATCGGCCCTTTCCTTGGTGATGGCATCCCCCATTTTTACAGGCTGACCGTTTTCATACTTTGTATTGCCCCAGCCAATGGTAGGGATTTTGGCTGGACACAGATAGGCCTGTAGTCTCAGCCCCTCGAACTCGTGCATCAGCGCGATACCTTTTTCGTTCAAATTCATGGCAACTACGGTTAAGGGTTGATGAAATATTTACACTATTTAGCTCATTTTAGCCTAAATGCTGCCGAAAGAACGCCACAGTCCTACCCCAAGCAAGTTCCGCCGCTTCTTTATCGTACCTCGGAGTGGAATGGTTGTGAAAGCCGTGGTTTACCGCAGGATAAAAATGAACTTCGTAACCAACCCCATTCGCCTTAAGCGCCTCCTCATACGCAGGCCAGCCCTCGTTCACTCGTGTATCCAATTCTGCATAATGCAATTGTAGCGGCGCCTTAATGTGGGCTGCATCTTCAGCAGTTGCCTGCCCTCCATAATAGGGCACCGCTGCACCCAAATCCGGGATTCTGGCAGCCATCATATTGGAAATCCAACCTCCAAAACAAAAGCCCACTACGCCAACTTTGCCGATACACTGGGGTTGTGTTTTTAGGAATTCATAGCCAGCAATAAAATCCTGCAACATGTCTTCTCTGTCCCGCTTTGCCTGCATGGTACGTCCTTCGTCATCTGTACCGGGATATCCGCCAAAGGGTGTCAGTGCATCGGGCGCAAAGGCCACAAAACCATCCAATGCCGCCTGGTGAGCGGTGTCTTCTATGTACGGATTTAGTCCACGGTTTTCGTGAACGACCAAAACTCCTGGCAGCTTTCCGGTTGCATTTGCTGGTCTGGTGAGCAATCCCTTCATGGTTCCAGCTCCCTTTGGTGAATCATAGGTGACATACTCGGAAATCAATCGGGGATCCCGCTGATCAAAACGCCTTGCTTGCGCGTAATTTGGCATCAAAAACTCCAGCAATGCCGACACAGTAATACCTCCTACCGCATACGCGGAAAGACGGCTGACAAAATCCCTCCGATCTATCTTGCTGTGAACATACTCGTCGTAAATATCAAATACTTCTTGGCTTACGTCTTCTTTCTTAATTGGCTTCATGCTTACTTGTTGGCGTGGTTGTGAGAATAATTCCTTATGTATTAGGCAGGAATATACATAAAACCAATCAATTACTGTCAAAATCACCCCAGAAAAAATCGGTTCAATCTCCCAAAAATGAAAAATCCACCCCATAGCAGGCCGTTGGACAAGCAATACTTATCCGAAAACGTCCAGCAAAGGTATAGCTGTTGACTTGCCAAGTACCCGATGACAGGCGTTTCGAACCCATATCGCGTACATGGCTGGTACGTATGGAAGGAACCGTATGCAAGTCATCTACCAATCCAATACCCACCGCTTTCAAAACCGCCTCCTTCCTCGTCCACAGCAAAAAGAAAGCGTCCGCCGAATCCCGGGCATTGGAAATATAGCGGGATTCCTCCGGCGAAAAATAATGCCCAACAATATCCTGATAGGCGAACGTGGGATTAATTCGCTCTATATCTACCCCTATGGGGAAATCAGCCAATGCTATTAATACGACTCTTCCCGAATAACTAAGATTAAAGTTTACCCGTTGGTTTCCGCACAAACCTAGCTTTCCGTGATGATCTCTTTCAAAACACAAGCTGCCCGGATCCAAGTTAAGTGCGGCACCTAGCACTTGACGAAGAAAAAATCTCCCCATCAAATGCCGCTTTACCAGCCAGTCAAATGCATAGGAATTTGCCTTCTTCCGTTCCTCAACAGAAACCACATCCAGGTAGTTGATCGGAAGCGGCACCACTTCGGTATCCACCATAAAAAGCTTAACCCCTGGGGTATCGCCTGACCCGAGCGTGGCAGGAAATTCCCCATGGTCCGCAAATCGAAACTCCGCAGCCATTCAATCCTTGAGTATGCGTCGTAGGTTCTCTGCAAGCAACTCCACGTTTCCGTCTTCAAACATGGCTACATGCTCTCCGGCTGCTTGCACAACCTGTATTCGGTCTGCAAAAGGCTTCCACCCCAAATACTTCAGATCGGTTTCATAGAAATCCCAAATTCCTGCGCGAAAGAAATACACTTCCCCGTCGTATTTACGGGCTTGATAATTGTAGGCTGCACGCTTATTTATCGCGATGATTCGTTCCTGAGTAGCCATAATTCCTTCCTTGTCTACTGCTTGCGTCCTGCCCAGTAACTTCATTAACGCAGCCTTCTTTTTTCGGTAGGAGCTTACCTTTTTGTTTTTGAAAACCCTGGGGTGCCTCAATAACAAATTCAATTCAATGGCACGTTTGCCGATCTCGTCCCGTATGGCCACCCAAGCCCGCTCCTTAAAAGTGGTGGGTTTTTTATGCTGATTCGCGTAGGTATCAAAAAGAATCAGCTTGTCAACTTGCTTTCCCATACGGGTCAGCTGCTGTGCCATTTCAAAAGCGATGACTCCCCCAAAAGAATACCCGGCCAAAATATAGGGGCCGTATGGATTCTGGTCCAATATTTCGGATAAGTAATATGCAGCCATCTCCTCGATCGTCTCGAAGGGCTCGTCTACCCCATTCAAGCCCCTTGCCTGTATGCCGTAGATGGGCTGATCTAGATCCAATTTACCCACTAATTTGTAAAAAGGTGTCACATTCAGTCCGCCACCATGAACGATATAAATGGGCTTTTTCGTCCCTTCCGGCTTGATGGCTACCAGTGAATCCCATTTGATGGACTCTTTGTTTGCCCCCAGCTGACCAGCGAGCTGCTCTACCGTCGGATAATTGAAAAGTGTAATCAATGGTAAGCGGATACCGGTCTCCTTTTCTATCTCAGCCATCACCTTGATACCTATCAAGGAATAGCCCCCTAGTTCAAAGAAATTATCCCTGACGCTTATCACTTTCTGATTAAGCCATCTTGCCCAAATTTCGCAAAGCAATCGCTCGTTTGTCGTCTTTGGGGGAATGTAGTCCTCGCTTCCAAAGACATAATCGGATGCCTCAACCTGGGGAAGTCTCTTGCGGTCTATCTTTCCACTGGAAGTTTTTGGAAAGGCGGAAATGGCTACCAATATCTTGGGATGCATGTAGGCGGGCAAGCTGCCCTTTAATTCGCTCAGAATTAGCCCAGCTTCCGTAGTTGATAGGTCCGAAATAACCGCTTCCGATATTGGTTGAGTGTCCTTGCCCAATTGTTTCATAGACTGTTTGCCCAAAGATGCGGTTTGTATATAGCCAACCAGTTCCTGTTGACCGATCCCGTTCGTTTGGACTTTTACCACAGATTGAACCACAAAGGGGAGGGAATTTATCACCGTTTCTATCTCTCCCAGCTCCACTCTAAAGCCACGGATCTTCACCTGATGGTCTCCGCGTCCCAAGAAGTCTAGGTTACCGTCCCAAGTCAACTTAGCCAGGTCACCGGTCCTGTAAATCCTAAAAGTATGACCTTGAAAATCGACCCAATTACAAAACTTTTCCCGGGTAAGCTCTTCGGAACCAAGGTAATGGTCAGCGAGCGGAAATCCAGCCACGCAAAGTTCCCCAACCTGGCCCAATCCAACTTCCTCTGATCCCGGACCCAATATGCAAATGGTGGTATTGTTAATAGGTCTTCCTATCCCAGGTAGGGATGGCCAAGCACTGGGATCCCCGTCTAACCGTAGCTCGGTCACCACGTGGGTTTCAGTAGGACCATATTGATTAAACAAGACCGCACCTGGAAGCTGCTTAAAGAAAGCCACTACTTGCGGGGTAACTTGCAATTGCTCTCCTGCCGTCATCACCTCCCGCAGAGACACGGGAAACAAACCCCTGTTAACTGCTGCCTCACACAGCGCCTGCAGTGCTACAAATGGCTGAAACAGGCGATTGACTGCTTGATCCACCAATTTATCCAATAGCCGATTTGCATCCAAGCGGTCTTCGTCTGAAATCAACACCAACGTGCCTCCACTGCACCAAGTAGCGAATATTTCCTGAAAGGACACGTCAAACGTAATCGGGGAAAACTGTACTGTCTTCCATTCCCTACCTGCCACAGAGGCCCCTAATTGCCAATGTATCAAGTTTGACAATGCTCTGTACCCCATACATACGCCTTTGGGACTGCCTGTGGAACCGGAGGTATGAAGCACATAGACAATTTGGGAGTCATCGGCTGGTCTTCCTAGGGCACTGGTATCGTAATGAGCAATTTTAGACGAAATATCCACGTCGTAAACAACCTTTTTATCATCAAAGACCCAGCTTCTGTCCCGCTTCGAAAGGATCAACTTCAGGTCGGCATGGTCTATAATCGTCTGCACGCGATCTAGCGGATAGGTAACATCCAACGGAACATAGGTAGCTCCCGCTTTTAAAATACCCAAAAGTGCCAGCAGTTGCTCTGGAGTTCGATCTAGGTACAATCCAATCCGGTCATTTGGCTGAATTTGGCTGGAAATCAGGAATCTGGCAAACTGGTTGGAACGTTTATCCAACTCCTCATAGGTCAGGGAAACTTGGTCCAAGACCATTGCCACTTGGTTTTCAGCGGTTTTTGCGATTTGCGCAAATCGCTCCAAAAAGCCGGATTCCAACGCCGTTGATGCGCCAGCTATTCTAGCCGGGCGAAACCCTTGGTCATACAATAGCGGCATATCGTCCAGCCGAATATGCGGATCAGCGACTATAGTCTCGGCTATTTTCAAGAAGTTCCTGTGCCACCTTGCGATCGTGCTGTCTGAAAACAATGCGGTTTGAAAACCCCAGTTGAACCAAAGACCCTGTGCATCCTCGCTTACATTCAGTACTATCTCAAAATTTTCAAAGCTCCGTGGATTGCTAATCAAACGAACATCCATACCCGGATAGAGAGAATTTAAATCCTCTGCCTTTTCGTAATTCAGCACAAATGATATCAAAGGAGCTCGTCCCGTATCTCTTCTGACGTTAAAATCCTTTAATATACTACCGTAGGTATAGGACTGATGCTGAAAATCAGCTAAAATTTCCTGCTTTCTCTTATCGAGGTAGTCCCGAAAAGAGAGTTCACCGCTAAGTTCCGCTCTTATGGGCAACATATTTACGCAGTGGCCCACCATGTCGTGGTACGCGACTTGCTCCAAATGGCCCGCTACAGGCATGCCCGTCACCACCTCGGACTGACGGCATACTCGATACAACAAAACCTCAAGAACCACCCGGAGAAACGTCGCAGTGTTTGCACCTAGGTGCTTGGAACTGTTTGTCAAATGGGAAGATTCTGCAAAGGAAACGAAGAAATCCGTTCGTTTGCTGGCGAAACTACGGGTGGGAAGGCGCTCACGATCCGTTGGCAACTCCAAAACAGGAAGGCCATCCTGAAATTTGGACTTCCAATAAGCCCCGGTGGCCCGATACTCCTCTGTATGGTAGTATGCTTGCTTTTCCGTTGCAAACCTACTGAAAGCAGGCGGAAACGTTTGTGACAACGCCTCTCCTTTGATAAGCCTACGGTAATGGTCACCGAGCTCCCTAAATAAATTGTCAATAGACCAACCGTCACATACGATGTGATGCACCATGATGGTGAACAAATGGGTATTTCCCGACAACTTGATGAGCGAAAATTTAGTCAAGGGGCCATTTTGCAGATCAAAAACCTGATTCACACCCTCCTGCTTGAAACGGTCGAGAAAGTATTGGATTTCGGTAGGGGAATATGCAGAAATATCCCGGTATTCATATGGGTTTGATGGCTTTGCGCTTACATGGATCTGCATGCCATCATCCGAAAAGGTGGCCCGAAGTAACTCGTGCCGTTGAAGGTAAGCCAGTGCTTGCTCAAATGCCGGAACATTTAAATGACCTTTCAGCTCCAACGAAAAAGATAGATTATAAGCCCTGTTCGCGTCTTCGCCTCCCAGCAAACAGGCAGCAAATATTTCCGCCTGAGGTTCCGTGGCCTCAAAGGTAAGATCGGCCATCTCCGGCATCTCGACGGGGGTAATGAAATCCTCCACTGGATTTTCCGGAATAACCTCCTGTAAAGGCAAAACATGGGAGCAGAAATCTCCGAAAACAGGATATTGAAAAACAGTGATGACGGGAATTTTCCTCGACTGGAGCTGCTCCAGCTTGGCTATCATTTTTACCGCGGTAAGGGAATGACCTCCCATGTCAAAAAAATTGTCTTGCTTCTTTACCTGTGGAAGGCCCAGGGTCTCTGCCCAGATGGAGGCTATTTTACCTTCCTCATCGTTAAGCGTGTCATCAAACTCCTGCCCCAACTGCACAATCTCGTTAGGGTTGGGAAGTGCTGCCCTGTCTATTTTTTTATTAGGCGTCAATGGAAAATCTTCCATCATCACCCATCCGACTGGGACCATATAGGGAGGTAGCACCGCTTTTAGTTGGTTTCTCCAGACATTTTGATAGGCTTCGAAAAGCTGCTGATCCAGGGTAAGCGGTTTGACAAAGGCCACGAGCCTGTCATCCCCCGGTCCGTAACTTCGTACGCCCACAACGGCCTGCTTAATACCTTCAAGCTTCTGCAAAGCGTACTCAATTTCTTCCAACTCGATCCGATATCCCCGGATTTTCACCTGATTGTCCAGTCTGCCCAAGCATTGAAAGTCACCGTTAGGAAGCAATACTGCAAGGTCTCCGGTTTTGTACATACGGCTGCCTAAAGCTTCCGAAAATGGATCCATCAAAAAGCGCTCGGCGGTCAATTCGGGAAGATTTAGGTAACCTAAAGCAACCCCTGCGCCACCTATGAAAAGCTCTCCTGGCTCCCCATTGTTGACCGGCCCTCCTACCGCATCCAACAAATAAAATACCGTGTTGCCAATCGGCTTTCCAATGTTGACTCCATTCTCAGATAGGCTGATCTTCTTTAGGGACGACCAAACCGTGGTCTCCGTTGGGCCATAACCATTCCATAATTCCTTAACTCTTGGCAAAAGCTTCTCTGCCAAATCCTTTGCCAAGGCCTCTCCAGTGGAAATTGCCCGCAAGCTGGACTGAAAACCCCAACCCTCTTGCAGCATCAATCTCCAAGTGGGCGGCGTTGCCTGTAACACGGTGATGCCATTTTCCTGTACGGCTGATACCAAGCGCTGCCCATCCTTAGCCAACTTGCTATCTGCAATGACGACAGAAGCGCCCGAAACCAATGGAAACAGCAGCTCATTAATAGAAATGTCAAAAGAGATAGTTGAAACGGCCAGCCATTTATCCGACAGAGTCAAAACCAGCTCTTCCCTAAGGCTCAACAGTAGGTTTGTTAGGTTTTTGTGGGTGACCATCACCCCCTTGGGACGTCCAGTGGAACCGGAGGTATAAAGAATATAGGCCACTTGATCAGGGCCTACCGTCATGACGGGGAAGGAAGGATCTTCCGAGGGAAGCATCTGAACTGCTTCCTCCAGCACAATCATTTCAGCAGAGTTTGACAAGGAGAGGTGGCTCCCCCCTTTATTGACAAATACTAACTGGGCGTTTGCGTTTTCCACCATGTAAGAGAGGCGCTCCGACGGAAACTCCGGATCCAACGGCAAATAGGTGGCCCCAGTCTTTAAAATGGCGATAACGGCAACCAGCATATCCAGTGAGCGGTCCACCGCCAATCCTATCACCGAATCAGGTCCCGCACCTCGACGTATAAGATAGTTGGCCAATTGGTTGGAAACACGATCCAATCCTCGGTAATCCATGTCATGGTTGCCAAATGCAGCTGCTGGATATTCCGGATACCTTTGAGCGGTTTCGTGAAAAAGCTGCTGAAAAGGTCGCTCCATGGAGTAGCTACGCGGATTGGCAACGGCAAACATCGTCTTCTCCTCACGCATTGCACCCCCTATCGGAATATCTCTAATCATGACCGCTGTATTAGCATTTACCGATTCAAAAATAACCAGTAAACTTTCCATCAACCGATTGATGGTGCTGGGCAAAAACAAATCCGAGTTATACGTCCACTCAAATGAAAAACCGGTAGGCGAACCTACTACATTTAAGAATATTTCAAAGTTTTCGTACGCCCGGAGGTCATTTGACATGCTTGAGCTAAGTCCTCCAAATGAAAGACCTTCGCCCGACTCCAAATCAACATTCAATACAAACGGGACAAGCGGTACCCTCGAAAAATCCCGGAAGCGCTGCATACCACCAAGGAGTTTGCTGAAAGTGAAATTCTGATGATCCAAATCATCGAGCAGCGCCTTCCTGCGTTCCTGCAAATAGCTCAAAAAAGAAACCTCCTTGGGAACAATGCTCCTGATAGGCAATAGGTTCACGCAATGCCCTACCAAGCCAAAATCCCCATTTACCACCTGGCCGGCTGCGGGCAATCCGATCACCACATCAGCTCTACCGCACACACTGGCCAGAGACACCTCCATACCGGCCAAAAGTAAGTTTACAAAGCTGCATCCATTTTCCTGCACAATCCTACGTAGGCTGGCAGCTAGACGTGCCTCTAATCGATAGATTTCCCTTGCAGCACGGTAGGTTCTCAATGAAGGACGTGAAAAATCCAGGGGCAAAGGTAGGTCGGTGGTATACCCGCCAAATTTTTCCTCCCAATAGCGCTGGGTTTCTTTACCTTCCTCCGATCGCTCGAATTGCAGCAAGCTCTTCGCATAGTCGGAAAAATCCGGCTCGCTGTTTACCAAAGGGTTTTTACCTTGCGATAGCAGGGAATAGTTACGGGCCAACTCCTCAACGATCACATTCAATGACCAGCCGTCGCAAATGATATGATGAGCCGTAATATTGAGCAGAAAATCCTCTGGTTCCCTTTTTATGACCGTGAAGCGAACCAATGGCCCCTGCTGGAGATCGAAGGCACGCAACGCATTGCGCTGGTAAAAATCCGCTATCTCCTTTTCCGTTACTTCTGGTTGCAACACACTGAAATCCAACTCCTCAACCACCAAGTCACCCTTTTGACTGACGATGATGTTTTCCCCATTACCACTGATCTTGCTGCGTAGCAACTGATGCCCCTGTAGCAGCACGGAAAGACCTTGCCTTAATAGGTCGATTCTCAGGCTTCCCTTTAGCTGAACGGTAATGGCCTGATTGTAGGCCAAGTTTGCCTCTTCACCGCCCACCTTGCAGGCTAGCCAGATTTCCCGTTGTGGTGGGATCACTGGGATTATCCGTTCGATGGGATTGCCCTCAAATGGGTTGAAACCTATGGGTTTTGCTTGCGCTGATTCGTTCATCACGAAAAAATTAAGTTAACTGTAAGTAATTCCCCGGATTTTTTTCATCTTCCAAAAACCAAGCTGGGTTGCCGCTTTGGTCGAGGCCCAGCTTGGCGTTGGGCACGGGAGGGCAACTTGAATCAAAAGAGGTAGATGCAGGCTGTACATCGGTATTTTTTTCGGCTACGGTCTCTGACCGGGTGGTTTCCCTTAGATAGGCCAATAACTGGCCGGGAGAAGAAAACTGTTCGCTGAGTTGCCTGAATGAAACAGGTACCTGAAAGGCTTTTTTAAGTGTAAAGGCCAATTGCGTTAGCAGCAAGGAGTCAAATCCTTGCTGGACAAATGACCCATCCATTTGAATACTAACCGCGGGCAATCCAGAGGCATTTTCCAATATTTCCATCAATTTCCCTTTGATGGGATCCAAGTGTCCGTGGGGCGCGGACACTGTTTTTTCCTCTGGAACCTTGGTTCCCACCGGAATGGCTGAGTGGGTTTTCGCTGGTTCGGAATCTACCCTGAATCTGCCTGGCTCTACCCAACAACGGATTTGCTCAAATGCATAATGCGGCAATTTACAGGTTGCCGGCTTATTGCTGCCATAAAATGCCTTCCAATCGGGTAGGTGTCCTTCAAGCCACAGTTGCCCCAAAACCTGAAGCAAAGAGCTGGAGTCTGCAGCACCACTGCGGTCCATGGAATGAAAAATCCCGCCCACGTTTCGGCCTATTTGTTGCCTGGCAAGCGCACTGGTAACTGTACCCGGGCCTACCTCCAACACCAAAGGGCTCTCCATCATGGCAACTGTGGCCAATGCATCACTGAAACGTACCGTTTGCCGGAGGTGATTGGCCCAATAAGTGGGATCCATCGCCTCTGCATCCTTGATCCAAGTTCCAGTTACGGTCGATACGAAGGGTATGGTTGGTTTAGAAAGGGTAACCTGTTGGACCACGGCCAAAAAATCCGGCACAATGGGATCCATCATATGGGAATGAAATGCATGACTAGTGGCCAATACCCGGTTCGGAATCTCCTGCCGGTCCAATGTCTTTGAGAACTCCGAAATAAGATCGTCTTCGCCTGAGACAACCACGGCATTGGGGCTGTTGATCGCTGCTATGGATAGGCCACCTGGTAAGCTGACCTTTAGCTGATCGGGCTCCAGCCGTACAGAAAGCATGCTGCCTTTTGGAAGTTCAGACACCATACTGCCCCGGACAGCGACCAAATACAACGCATCCTCTAGACTCAGCACCCCCGAGAGATGGGCCGCTACAAACTCTCCAATGCTATGCCCGCACATCGTGGACGGCCGCACGCCCCAATGCATCCAGAGTTTTGCCAACGCATAGCTGGTAATAAAAATCGCAGGTTGGGTATATTTTGTATTATGAATCTTTTCTTCATCCAACCGGGCTCCCAAGGCTGGATACAGCACCTGACGGATATCCTCCTTCAAATGCACCTCGAGTAGCTCCGCACAGGTATCCACTGCCTGGCGGTATACAGGCTCCGCCAAATAAAGGCCTTTGCCCATGTTGGGAAATTGGGCACCCTGTCCAGGGAACGTAAACACGATATCTCCAGGCATGTGGGTCAATACCCCGGATTGCATCGCTTCCCCCGATGTATTTTTCAATTGGGAGATCAAGCTGCTTACGGAATCGGCCACCACGAAACTCCTGTGGTTAAACCCTGCCCGTTTGGTATGGAGGGTCGCAGCAATCCTATCAAGTGGTGTGTCCGGGTGTGCTTGCAAAAACGCCAATAGCCGCTCCCGGTATTTCTCAAGACTCCCGTTTGACTTGGCACTCCAACAAATTAACTGAGAATTTCGGAGAGGTGAATCACTCACCTCTGGATTATCAAAGCCTTCAAGCACCAAGTGAACATTGGTGCCTCCTACCCCAAAAGAACTAACCCCGGCCAAACGATTGTCATTATATGGCCAAGGGATGTATTTGGTGTTCACAAAAAATGGCGTTTGTACAAAGTCAATTGCAGGATTTGGTGTGTCGTAACCTATGGAACGGGGAATAAACTTCTTGCTGAGTGCCAAGGCAGTTTTTATGGTACCTGCTACTCCTGCTGCTGCAGTCAGGTGGCCGATATTGCTTTTAACTGAGCCTAGCGCACAATACTGAAATTGATCATCGACGCCAAAAGCGAGTTTTAGCCCTTCTACCTCTATCGGGTCTCCTATGGGCGTGCCCGTACCATGGGCTTCCACATACTGAATCTGCCGAGGGTCGACCTCCGCATCGTCCAGTGCCATGCGGATAGCGCCTGCCTGCCCGGTTGCACTGGGTGCCGTAAAGCTCCCCTTCTCTCCACCGTCGTTATTGATACCGATCCCTTTGATCACTCCATAGATAAAATCGCCATCTTGGACAGCGTCTTCCAAATCCTTCAACAAAACCACCCCTGCCCCATCATTGAACAACGTGCCAGTGGAGCCCTTCTGAAACGGCTTACAATGCCCGTCAGCACTGAGCATGGAACCTTCCTCGTAGCGGTGGCCAACTTTATAGGGCGCGCTGACGGATACGCCTCCGGCAAGGGCCATGGTGCATTTTCGCGAACGTATCGCTTCCACCGCCTGGGCTATGGCCAAAAGAGAAGTGGAACAGGCTGAAAATACACTTACCGCAGGACCCTTCAAATCCAAGTGATAGGCCACTCGGGAAGAGATATAGTCTTTTTCGTTAACCGTGGCTACCTGAAAAGCCCCAACCTGCTGAATCAGTTCAGGGTGATGGATTACATGATTGATGTAATAATTATTGGTGTAACAGCCAGCAAAAACACCGATTTGATCCTGGCCATATTGCGGAAAATAGCCTCCGTCCTCCAATGCTTCCCAAGCAACCTGTAAAAATACCCGCTGCTGCGGGTCCATCAGAGAAGCCAGTTTCGCATTTATGCCAAAAAATCCCGGATCGAAATACTCAACCCCATTGATCACTCCCCTAGCCTTCACATAGGAGGGATCTTTCCTAAGCTGCTCGGTAACCGAAGGGTCCAGTTCCGAATCTTCAAAAAAAGTAATGCTTTCTTCCCCATTCGTCAATACCCTCCAGAAATCTTCCACAGTATCCGCCCCCGGAAAACGACCGGCCATGCCGATGATGGCAATACCTTTGGGAGAATCTCCCGCTGCATGTCCCTTTTTCCTGCTACTTATTTGTTGAGACGGTGGTTCAAAATAAGCAGCCATTCCTCCCACTGTTGGAGCCTGGTATAGCTTGGTGATAGGCAAGCGGCGCCCCAATTGATGATAAATCTCGGCCACTACCTTTTGGGCCAGCAGGGAGTTGCCCCCCAGTTCAAAAAAATGATCGTCTGCACCAATCTGATCAAAGCCAAATACGGTGCGAACAATCTCCGACAATTGCGTTTCCAGCGTTGTTTTTGGCCTGCGAAATAGTGTCTTTAAAGCGGGCCGCTTATGAACCGGAACAGGCAACTGCTTTCGGTCGATTTTCCCACTACTAGTCTTGGGAAGTTCATCCAACTGAATAAAAAAGGAGGGGATCATGTAAGTAGGAAGGGAACGGTTCAGGTGCGCCTGCACGGCCTCTATTTCCAAGTCCCCTTCATCCATTACCAGATAAGCCGCCAAATACTTATTCCCAATTATCTCTTCCCTAGCAACAACAACGGCCTGCCTTACCGATGGCATTTGCATAAGACAAATTTCAATCTCGGATACCTCGATGCGATTTCCTCTGATTTTGACCTGCTGATCCCGCCTTCCCTCAAACTGTATGTTCCCGTCTGGCAGCCAATGGCCCAAATCTCCCGTGCGATACAGTTTGGTGGTTTGGCCATCGCTATCGGTCCAAGAGAGAAACGACATAGCCGTTAGGTCCGGATTGTTGAGGTAGCCATTTGCAACCGAAACACCACTTACGCATATTTCGCCGGTATGACCCAAAGGGACCTCCTGCAATTTCTCATCCAACATATGGATTTTCACACCGGATAGTGGCTTTCCTATACAGGGCAGTTCATCCCAGGTAGCAGGGTCTGCGGGCAACCGGTACTCGGTAGCATAAATACAAGTCTCGGTAGGCCCGTATTTATTGTTAAACCGGCACCCTTCTAAATTTGTAAAAAGCTTCCTTATAGGGGGAGAGATCTTTAACGCCTCTCCGGCAGTCGTGATTTCTTGTAAAGTGGACGGAAAGATTGAGGACCTAACCGCCTCCTCTGCAAAATACTGTAGCTCAACAAATGGCAGGTATAGTCGATTTATCTCTTCTTTCACGATGTAATCCAAAAGTGCCTTTGAGTCCAGACGAAGTTCATCGGAAAGTAAATGGACAGTGCCTCCTGTGACCAGTGGTACAAAGATTTCATCCATGGAAACATCAAAGCCTATATGGCAAAATTGCGCCGACTTCGAACCAATTTTAGCCTCTGAGGTTTGAATGTGGTGCTCCAGAAAATTCACTAAGCCCGCATGTGGTACACAGACTCCCTTTGGAATTCCCGTGGATCCAGAGGTATACAGTATACAGGCGTTGGGCTGGGAAAACTCAGGCGTGGTATTTCTATGGGAAACAAAACGATCCAATGTCAAAGGGATGGCATCAAGTCCCAAAGACCTGAAGAAATCAGCTTCCTCTGGCAAACATAATACAGTTTTTAGGCTTGCATTGCCCAGTATCTGTTCAATTCGAGCTTGGGGGTAGCTAGGATCCAGCGGAACATAGGCCTTTCCTGCCTTTAAAATACCTAACATACCTGCAATTAAGCCCACATTCCGTGTGGTACTCAGTCCAATTAGCTGTTCGCTTGGAAACCTCCGTAATATCTCCCCACTAAAACCATTTGCTTTAGCATCTAATTGCTGGTAGGTGAGTGATTCCGATCGAAAAACTACTGCCTCATGCTCACTCCACTCCCCAACCATGTGTTCCACCATTTCGTGGACAAACAAATTGATTCTTCCTGTCTCCATATCTAACTGTTCTGCCACTAAGAAAAATAAATTAGGGTAAAGCTAGGAAACTGCGTAGACATAAAAAAATTATTTAACGTCATTTTTCAAAATTACTATTTTTTTATAATTATTATACTTTTTTATTACACATAAATAATCAAAATAGATATTATTTTAATTGATTTTTTTTTATTTAATTTTTTTTTTATATTTGTATTAAAACACCAAGTGTTTTTTTATATATTTAAAATACATTTTAATCTATTTTATTATAACCTAATCTTATAGTTTATTAAACGTTGTCATAAATTTACAAACGTTTAAGGCATCAAAAAGAATAAATATTCCCAATCAGGGGCATATCTGTATACCGAAAAGTTTAAAAATATGGCTACCAATGCGTTTAACCATTTAAATACTTTGTCCATCAAATTTTTCGGGAATATTTGATAGTTATTTTCGATGGTAAGTTCAATTTTTTTTATATTGTCGCAACAAATCAGTTAATCAACCTAAAAACATTTTCTAACTCATTCAAAACCCAAAGTCAATGAACGAAAACATTAACCGAAGCGCGCTTTTTAACGGAAGCTGCTTTGCCTTGATCACCACCGCCTTTACGTTCGCTATTCGGGCAGGGATTCTTCCCCAACTTGGAGAGCAGTTTGGCCTCAGTGCCGAGCAGTTGGGCTTTATCAATTCCATGTGGTTTTTGGGATTCCCGATTTCCATGATCATCGGAGGGTTGGTTTATCACACCTTCGGACCTGCCAATATTATGCGGGTCGCGTTTGTTGCCCACACGCTTGGTATCCTGCTCACCATCTACGCTGGCGGATACACCACGCTATTGATCTCCACCCTTTTTATCGGGTTCGGAAACGGGTGTACTGAGGCTGCATGTAACCCCATGATTGCAGACATGTACTCCGGCGACAAAATGAACAAAATGTTGAACAGGTTCCACATGTGGTTCCCTGGAGGCATCATGCTAGGAGCGATCATTTCCAACATTATGACATCCATGGGTGGTGTGATGGGTGCTTGGCAGACCCAAATGTGGGTATTGATGATTCCTACCGTGATCTACGCAGTCCTATTCTACGGAAAAGCATTCCCCAAGCCAAAAGTGGAAGGAGTAACTTCTTTGGCAGAAAACTTCAAGGCGATGATCAGCCCCGTTTTCTTGTTTTTGTTTTTCACCATGGCACTTACCGCCATCACTGAATTCGGACCACAACAGTGGGTAAATATCGTATTGAGCAAAAGCGGTGCAAACGCGATGTTGATCCTTGCGTTGACTACCGGCATCATGGCCGTGGGTCGGTTCTTTGCTGGACCAGTTGTAGCCAAATTGGGCCAAACAGGTGTCCTTCTATCTGGGGCAATCTTAGCTACCATCGGAATCTACCTCTTTAGTGTAGTGACCGGAGGTGTTGCCTACTTTGCAGCGATCATCTTCGCTTTAGGTGTGTGCTATTTCTGGCCGGTTATGATCGGAGCAGTGGCGCAGCGCGTGCCACTGAGCGGCGCGCTGGGTATGTCCATCATCGGTGGCGTGGGTATGTTCTCTACAGCTATCTTCCAGCCCATTATTGGTGGTTGGATTGATGGTAATATGGCCTCAAAATCTGCGCAAGGCCTAACAGGCGAAGAACTGGAATTGGCAGCCGGGCAGGCAACCCTCCTTAACATGGTTGCTTTCCCCGGTATTCTGGTGGTCCTTTTCATCATTTTCTTCTTCTGGCAGAAAAATGTAAAAGCACCCGTGGGTGTAGCAGCTGCACATTAAGTGAAGATCCCCTAAACTACAAAAGGCAGCCAAGAAGATTGGCTGCCTTTTTTTCTATCTGCCAATGAGTGCCTCAAATGACTCCCATAACCCCTGCAAGCCTCTGCGAATACATCTTAAGGCCACCCTGCGAGCGGCTTGGTGCACCTGTGGCCATAGTACCAATTCACCTTTTTGTGATGGCTCTCATCGAAAATCAGAAATGAAACCGTTGAAATTTTTCCCCACCCACACCGGAGAATTCGCAATTTGCACCTGTCAACAGACTAAAACCCCGCCGTTCTGTGACAATAAGTCTTATTAACCGTTCGGATCATTTGCCATTGCTGTAGCCATTACTGCCCATTTTGTAGGCCTAAAACCTTCCCTAACCCACGGGACATCACTAGAATTTGGCAAGAAATTTGATTTTCCTCGTTACAACAACAAATCAACTGATATGAACAAGATTCTTTTGATCACTTCCCTACTTTTTTTCGGCTGGATAGCGACTGCCAACGCACAGATCAGCGCCGGTGTGTATCGACTTAGTTCTAGTACGTTTGCCAGCATCGGTACCGATCCGGATCAAAAAATTTTCGGAGAAGCACGAGTATCTACTGGAAGGAGGGTCGGCATAGAAGGAACCTTCGGTTATAACTTCGTGCAACGGGAGGATGTAAACTTTTACTCGGGATTTCACCTCGGAAATGAGCCTAGGGAAAACCTTTATCTGGGAATACCGTTAGGATTATTTATAAAGCCATTCACTGCCAATCGGCACTTCGGCTTCATGATGGAGGCCAGCCCCATTTTTCCGAGACATTCCGGAAATTATTTCAGGGCTGGAATCGGATTGAAATACGTATTTAGATAGTACAATACCAAACCAACTAATATTTAATACCTAATCAAGCCTAGCGGAAACTATTTCTGCTGGGCTTGTTTGTTTATTCGCACTTAGATTATTTCTGAATCTCTCCCTTTGGCAAGACTTCTACTGACACTAGTTGCTTTCACTTGAGAAAGTACACCCAAGTCTGCCTCCGACCAATCCAATTCGTGCAGCTTTTCCAGCGGTAACCATACCATCTCGGAATGGTCTACCAGCCGAATATTCCCGCTCTTGATCTCTGCCAAAAAAGGAATGAGTCGTATCTGAATGTCCGGGTAGCAATGGTCAACAGGAATCAGCTTCACGCCGATAACTATATCCACATTCAGCTCCTCCAAAATCTCACGTTTCAGCGAATCGGCTTCCGATTCTCCTGCCTTCACTTTACCTCCTGGAAACTCCCACTTTCCAGGGCGAGGCTTATGCATGGATCGCCTGACACTCAGGACAAGGCCACCCTGACAAATCACTGCGCAGGTAACTTCAATCATGTATCGAATGAGCTATCAATCAACGGAAATCCAGTACTATTCCAAAGTGGGATTATACAAAAGCTCGCCTTTTTCAAAATCAAACAAGGTCAACGACCTCATCTCATAATAGGCAGTCCAAAACTCCCGAAGTGACTCGATATAGGCTCGCCTGTTTTGGTCCTTGTCCAACTGCGCTATCCCAAGGTCGGTGATGGTGACGTTGCCATTTTGGTAACGCTTAAAGGAGATTTCGTACCGCTTATCCGCCACTTGGTCGGAAAGCTCTGTAATCGCGATTCGATCGCGGAGCATTTCAAAGTTTTTTACTTTGGTAAATATCTCCTGCTCAAAGTTGATGATTTCCTGATCAAGGGTGTAGTTTATCAGTTTTTGGTTGGCCTTGGCCTGACTCATACGGGCCTTGTTTCTGCCCCAGTCCAAAATTGGGACGCCTACTCCCAAACTCACCAAAGCCTGCGTGTTAGGATTGGTGTAAATTTCCCGAAAATCCAACGCAGCATTATTATACCCGTAGCTAGCGTTCAGGTTCATCTGAAAGCGTTGTCCTCTCGCCGCAGCCACAATGCTTTCTGCTTCTATCCTTTCCCTTTCAAACGAAACGGCATCGGAACGATTTTGAAACGCCCGGTCGATCGCCTCTTGGACATCTATCCCGAAAGACGGAATGTCAGCCGGCAATATGAGATTAATAGTTAATGCTTCGTTTAATCCCACATAGGACTTTAGTGCCAGTGAACTTGTCTCCATCTGAAGCCTTGCTCTAGCCAAATCCTGTTTGGCTTGCAATACTTGCAGTTCTACCTGTAGTAACTTGTCCTCGTAGGTCGTTCCAATATTGTACCGTCCCCGTTCAATTTGAAGAATGGCTTCGGAGTTCGCTAAATTTTTAGAGGCGATCTCCAGATCCACTTGGGCAACCAGGAAATCAAAAAACATGGCCGAAACCCGTTGGGCGATATTCTCCATCTCTTCGACGTAGCCCCGCTTACTTTCCTCGTACCTAAGCGGCTCTATCTGCTTATCCCACTTTAGCCGGTTAAAAGCAAAAATTGGCTGCTGTAACCTGATATTGACCGGCACCCCACTCCAACGCGTCTGAGGGTCAAAATTGGATGCCATGAAGTTATCAAACCGGTTGGTGCTGCTATTGACGGAAATAGTGCCTCCTGTAGCTGCAATTTCCTGCCGAAGCCCAAGCTCCACGTCCATCAGATTCTGGCGTACCTCTCTAAATTCCACCGTACCGTCCGGCTGGGTTACGCTGGCAAACTCCTGGCTGTAACGAGGCAGGGTACCTGAGAGGAAAAGCTGTGGGTTATAATTGGAGCGGAATAGTCGGTAACTCCAGTAGAGGTTTTCTCGCCGGGTCTCCGCCTGAAGCGCTGCGGGAGACTGGGCCTTTGCCCTGGCAATGATTTCATCCAATGTAAACTGTGTGACCTCCTGGGCAAAAGCTGACGAAACCGCCAAAAAACACGAAAAGGCAAGGAAAAGAATGCCGTAATTTTTACTCATAACGAAGGGAAGTTATAGGGTCCTGACTCGCGGCTCTTCTGGCTGGCATGATCCCAAAGACCAACCCCACCGTGGCAGCCACTCCAAACGATAAAATAATCGAAGGCATCGTGATAACCGTCGGAAATTCCGCAAAGGTAGAAACCATGTGGGCCAACACCACTCCCAAAATAACGCCTATGATTCCGCCTGAAATACTGATCATCACTGCCTCGAAAAGAAACTGATTTACAATATCGGATTTTTTTGCTCCCAACGAAAGTCTTAGTCCGATTTCTTTTATTCTTTCCATCACCGAGGCCAACATAATGTTCATAATCCCTATCCCCCCGACCAAAAGTGAAATGCCGGCGATCGCCCCCAGTACGATGTTAAAGATATTCTGTGTACGCTGCTGCTGCTTCAATAACAGCTCCGGAATGGTGATTTCAAAGTCTACCACATTAAAATGCCTGCGCTCCAAAATCTTGGAAAGCACCTCGGCAGTGGGTGTCAACATCTCGCTTTCCTCTACTTGCACCACCAATTTGTCCAGTTGGTGATAATTAGCACGGGAAGTTCCGGATTCAGACCCCATCAGGGCCGACTGGGTGACCAAATCCCGGTTTCTGAACCGTATCAGCATGGTTTGAACCGGAATATACACATCCATGTTGAAATCCCGGATCCCTAGCTTCGATATACTGGATTCGGAAACGACCCGCTCTTCCAACACACCAATCACCTCCAACCATTGGTTTCCGCTTTTGATCCGCTTTCCTATGGGGTTTTCCTTTGGGAAAAACCTGGATTGCACACTACGCCCGATAATACAGACCGCATCACCCTTTACGAGGTTTTTTTCGCTAAACATCCGTCCTTCCTTTAGCCGGAAATCCAGCACATCAAAGTAGGCCGGCGTCACTCCCACCAACTTCGCAGATCGCCTCAGCCCACTTTTGACAATATGGGTATCAAAGACAATTTCGGGGCTGATTTTTTTGATTCCGGGAATCGTAGCTTTTATCGCTTCCACATCCTGAAGCTTGAGTCCAGGTGAAAACTTTGCTCTTTCCATCTCTAACAGGCTGTTTTCATCGACCTGCTCTTCCACCTGTTGCACTACCGGTTGGATCACAATGTTGTTTACCCCCACCAGCTTAATCTGCTCCATGATTTCCTGTTGCGCACCTGTACCAATCGCCAGCATAGCAATCACCGCTGCCACTCCAAAAATAATTCCCAACGCTGTCAACAAGGAGCGTATTTTGTTGGCCAAAACAGCCTCAAAGGCAATATAAAAATTAGCTAAAAGCCGTTCATTAATCATACTTCGTGTTTTGGTTGCCGTACGGAAAATGGGTAGTCTGACCAAAGGCTAAGGAACAAATCCCTGGGCTCGATCTGCGGTAACTCTCGGTTCGTCACGATCCAAACTTCGCTTTCCATTCAGCTCGTCCAATAATTTAACCGCTAAGTTTTCTCCCCAATTGGGAGTGGAAAGATACACTTTGTCACCTTGATTTAATCCCTTTTCAATCACCACGTCGTTGGCATTGGTCAAGCCCATCATTACCTCTTGCTTCACCCCACTCTTTAGGTACACATAATTGATCGAATCATTCTCCACATTGATCGCCTCCAATGGCACGTACAGCACATTGTCTAGCTGGTCGGCTATGATGGCATTACTGGTAGTCATCGAAGGTCTCAACAGGTCATCACTTTCATGAATCCGAATGATTACCTCAAACACTTTTGCATCGGAATTTGGACGCTGCTGTCCCACATTGGCTACTTTAGTTACCTTTCCACTAAACCGCTTATCGGGAAATGCATCCAAGCCTATCTCTACCTCCTGTCCGATCTTGACACGGCGAATATCCACTTCATTCACGTAGGTGATACTCTGCATGGTGGTCAGATCGGGTAAGGTCGCCACTACAGGATTCCAAGAACTGATTTGAGACCCTTCCCGAACCTTGGTACCACGGTTGGTTACATAGATCACCATGCCATCTTGCGGTGCTTTTACCACAAATTTATCCAAGACCTCAATCATCTGATCCACCTCCGTCTGAACCTCGCGTAGCTTTGCACCAATCTCTACCATTCGGGCCCTTTCTTGCAGCGTTTTTATACGGTAGCGTTCCCTTGCCTGGCTGAGCTCCCGCTTGGCTTTTTCCATATTGTACTGGTTCTGCTTGATGATAGCCGGTGGCTCATATTGAGACTGCTCCAAAATCAATTCCTGCTCTTGAACGATATACTCCATGTTGAGTATATTATCCCGCTCCTGCCGAAGATTGAGCGAGGTATCCAATTGTATTTGTTCGTACTGCGCCCTTGTTTGGTCCAGCTCCAGCCGCTTGTCTTCCAGCCGCCCGAACAACTCTGTCTTATCGATCGAACAGATAAAATCTCCCTGCTTCACCACCGTTCCCTCGTCCACCATCTTATCAATAGTAAAACTTCCTATTCGAAAGCGTCGGGCATCTGATGGCCCAAATACCTGTACAGAGCGCAACGCTTCGAGCTCACCTGTTGTCGTAATTTCCACTTTAAACTTGCCCATCCGGACCGTAGCCGTTAGTTCATTGCCACTCCCTACGCGGTTTGACCCCAGCGAAAAGTACAGGATGGTAATCACTACGATACTGCCGATGGCCACATATATTAAGTTCTTATTCATCAAATTGCAATTTACATCTACAAATTTAAACTTTTCAATGTTAGAAACGAACCCAGTAACCCACTTATATCACCACTGACATAATTTTCAAATCGTTCAGTTTCTCTGTTTTTCGAAAAGGCAATCAAATCAGATTGATTATCTTGCACGGCTGTTTCTACAAAACCACGTTATGACAAAAACATTAATAAGCTGGGTAATCCGTTATGTTCCAAGAAAATACCTTCAATTATTCAGCCATAGTTTTTTAAAAGTAAGTGTTTTATTCTATTCCGGCAAAAATGTCACCTGCAATGTGTGCGGGAAATCGTTTCGGAAGTTCCTTCCCTATGGCCGAAAAGCCCGAGAAAACGCCCTATGTCCAAATTGTTTAGCTCTGGAAAGACACCGGTTAATGTGGTTATTTTTGAAAGACAAAACTACCTTTTTCACCCAAGAACTCAAGGTGCTTCACGTCGCTCCGGAACATTGCTTTATCGATCGTTTTGCCAAACTCTCCAATTTGGAGTACATCACCGGAGACTTGGAGTCTCCCCTTGCCCAAGTTAAAATGGACATACATCAAATCCCCTTTGCCGACGATAGTTTTGACGTGGTTTTTTGCAACCACGTGCTGGAGCATGTACAGGACGATATACAAGCCTGCCGGGAAATCAATCGGGTACTGAAAAATACTGGCTGGGGTATCATACAATCCCCGGTATACGAGATGGACACCACGCTGGAGGATGCTACTGTCACCGACCCTTCTGAGCGTGAAAGGCTTTTTGGGCAGCGGGATCACGTACGAAAATACGGCAGAGACTATGCCTCCCGGCTCAGTAAATCGGGCCTACACGTACAGGAAAATACATTCGTCAAAACCTTGCCGGAAGAGACTATCATTCGGCACGCGCTCCCGCCAAAGGAAATCCTTTTCTTTTGCACAAAAGGCACGTAGCATCTAACCTTCGGGAAAGGCGAAACACTTCCAGAGTGGTGCTGCCAAGCTCATTTTGACTGGAAGGGCCCGTACGCAATCCCAGCCCCATAGCACGCAAGCTGAATACAGGACGTAAGGACAGCCAAGAGACCCACTCTGAGAGAGCCTGTCTCGAAGGATGCTGACACCAAAATGGCCAATACCCAACAACCAAAAAGTGTAGCACCTACAGCAAAAAGCCCCGGAAAAAAGCCATAAAGTACCGGTAGCATCAACATCCCGATCAAAAAAAACAAGGGCAGCAGGTGAACCAACTGCATTGCCCCAGGATGTAGTCGGTTTACGTGTATTCTATTTCTCCCAAATTGATGGCTTTGTTTGGCAAAGCCCCAGAGTGTGCTCTTCCGATGATGGTAGACCCATGCTTCCTGAACCAGTTCCAGCCTAAACCCAGCCTTTTTGATGCGTAGACTGATTTCTATATCCTCTGCCCGATTTGCATCTCGAAAGCCTCCGACTTCCTCGAAAACCTCCCTCGAAAACCCCATATTGTATCCTCTTGCCTGGTATTTAGCGGGATCTTTCATCTTTCCACGTATGCCTCCCGTTGTCCAGAAGGAGGTCATGCTATAGTTCATGGCTTGCTGTAACGGATTGAAGTCATCCCGCGCGCGGTCGGGACCCCCAAAGGCATCTAAACCTTTCACGTTAACGGCTTCAGCCACTTTACTTAGGTAGTCTGTCGGTAGTATGCAATCCGAATCCAAAAAAATAAAAAAATTCCCGTTCGCTTGATGCATTCCTTTGTTACGAGCAAACCCCTGCCCGGAATTTTGCTGGTACACGTACGTTAGATTCATGGAGTCCTGCAGGGAAAGAACTTCCGCCTCACAGGTAATATCCGACCCGTCGTCCACCACGATGACTTCAAAATCCCTATAGCATTGCCCTGAAAGGCTGTCTAGAAGGGCCATGAGCTCCTTTGGACGGTTAAATACGGGAATGATAACTGAAAACAGCATCAATCCTCTAAGTTAATCTCCTCCGAAATGGTATAATCGGATCGCCTGGAATTATTAGAGGTCATCATCTCGGCCAGAAATCCGGTCAAAAATAGCTGCACTCCCACTATCAAGGCCACCAAAGCCAGAAAAAAAAGCGGTTGATCTGTAATTTCTCGAACAGATAGTCCATGGCGCAATCCCTGAATTTTTTCGTACACCAACTTGAATGTAATGATAAAGCCGGAGAGAAATGAAATGGTACCTAGGGTACCAAAAAAATGCATGGGGTTTTTACGGTACCGATTGACAAAGGAAACCGAAATCAAATCCAGAAATCCATTGATAAACCGCTCGATCCCAAACTTGGTCGTTCCGTACTTTCTGGGCTGATGAGATACCACCTTTTCCCCTATTTTTCCATATCCCTGCCAATTTGCTATCAGAGGGATATAGCGATGCATTTCCCCGTAGATGTGGATATTCTTCACTACCTTGTTCTGATAGGCTTTTAGCCCACAATTAAAATCATGAAGCTTGATGCCCGAAATAAGGCGTGTCACCGCATTGAAAAACTTGGAAGGGATCGTTTTGGTAATGGGATCATGGCGCTCTTTTTTCCAACCGGACACCAAATGGTAACCCTCCTCCTTGATCATTCGGTATAGTCCGGCGATCTCGTCCGGAGAATCCTGCATATCCGCATCCATGGTAACCACCACGTCCCCCTTCGCTTTGGAGAAGCCGATGTCCAAGGCAGCAGACTTGCCATAATTCCGGTTGAAACCAATGCCCTTCACCACGCTGTCTCTGCCTGCCAATCTTCGGATTACCTCCCAAGATCCATCTGTGCTGCCGTCATCTACCAAGAGAATCTCGTAGGTAAACCCCTGCTTTTTCAACACATGGTGGATCCAGGAAACCAGCTCAGGCAATGACTCTTCTTCGTTAAAAACAGGTATGACAACCGATATTTGCAACATCTAAATGCTTTAATAGTCCAATGACTTATCCCGCTTCTTGATTATTGCTGCTAAGATAAGCGCCATAATTGCGTAGACAATCAATCCAATTCCAAATGATTTAATCTGCCCAAAAACTGTAAAGTTTGCTTGAACACCGTCCCGTATTTCATCCAATTGATCACCGGAGATACTATCTCCGGCCCCGAACCGGTCCATCATGTTCAACATGTTTTCCAATTGGGCATCTACCAGCATGGTAGGAAGCTGAGGGTCTATGACCTGGTACAAGATCAAATTACCGACCAACCCAATCAGACCGCTCACCAACAACGTGACAAAGGAAAACATAAAAGCCGGGCCATATTCTAGGAAACCGCCTACTTCCTTTCTGTATTGGAAGCCAAAATATACGATCAGCCCAAAAAACAAGGCCAAAATCACGATACCAAACCAAAAGGACACCAGAATGGTATAATCGATAAAATAGGCCAATAGTGTCAGGATAAACATGGTCAAACCGAGGTAAAGGCCAGATTTGAGCGCAGCTTGCGAGGGAGAAGTAGTCATGTTATTTTCCATAGTGATTACATTTTATGGGGTTAAAGTCCTCTTTAAAATTATGGAAATTATTATTGTAAAAAATAATCCAGGGATTATTTTTCGTAGGAAATCATTGAGTGCTACGTCAAAAACCGACATCGCCTGTATGTTCACATAGGTCTCCTCAAAACTTTGCTCCCCAAGTTGCTCGGTCAAAAGTGCTCTTTTTTGCTCCAATAACGCTATATTGGATGCCTTAAAAACCTCAAAAACCTCCGGCTGAAACACCATAAAGACCCATATAAAAAAGGCTGAAATCAACGCCATCAAGGTATACACAAAAAAACCCACGCTCATCCCCTGACTAAAATACAGCTCGCCTCCATTGTGTTTATCTCTAAATTGCTTGATGCCGGCAAATACAAATAGCGGAGTGGCTACATACCCGAAATTGAGCACCATCCCGACAGGCTCGGTGCCGAGAAAATACAACAACAAAAAGCCAAGAACCAACAGAAAGCCTCCCGCTATCCCAAAAGGCAGAGCAGCGTGCATAAATTTATTCATAGACTTTCAAAAACTTACCTTTATTCACCATAAATTCCACCCTGCCTTTCAGCGATTTTCCCAGCCAGGGTGAGTTTTGACTCACGGACGCGTTATTTCTCAAATCATATTCCCAGATAGCCGATGGGTCGAATACCGTCAGCGTATCAAATCGGTCTACCGGCAGCCCCAACACCGAAGCTGGACCCGACGTGAGTTTTTGGATTAGCAAAGGCCAGCCCAATACCTCCTCCAAGTACACCATCGCCGGCAAAAACGTCTGCAAGCCGATCATGCCAAAGGGGGCCAAGTCAAACTCCATAAACTTCGCATCCACATCCTGGGGAATGTGGTTGCTGACCAAGGCATCGATGGTTCCGTCCTTTAACCCATCGATCAATGCCAGTCTATCTGCCTCGTCCCGAAAGGGTGGAAGCACCTTGTAGGAGGTATCAAAGTCCATCAAATCTTCCGCATCGAATATCAACTGATAAATAGATGTATCAGCAGTGACTTGCAACCCCTTTCTCTTGGCTTTTCTGATCTTGTCCACTCCACCGGCCGTACTTAGCGCCTGAAAATGCATGCGCCCACCAGTATATTCTAAAATAGCAAGGTTTTTATCAATGGCGGTTTCCTCAGCAAGCCTGGGAATACCCTTAAGTCCAAGTACCGTCGAGGTAGTCCCTTCGTGCATTTGGCCAAATAATGCCAACAGAGGGTCATAAGAATGGTCAAACAGCACTCCTCCAAATCTTTTCAAGTATTGCAGGGCTTTCATCATGCGATCTCCATTCGATAGCGACTGCAGGCCCTCACCGAAGATCCGAACACCCTGATGGTTCAGGTCCATCATTTCCGTAAAGTCCTCTCCAAAAGTGTCTTTTGTCACGGCCGCCTGAACGTGGATCGTGGAAAACAGCTCTTTGGCGCGCTGCTGCACGAAAGCAACCTCGTTGACCGATTGAATTGCTGGATGAGTGTTGGGAAGAATGACCGCCTCGCAGAAGCCTCCCAGCTGCAAGCCTGCCCCAAGACTCTCGAACGTTTCCCTTGACTCCAATCCGGGTTCCCCCACGAAACACCGCAAATCAATCCAACCTCTAGACGCCAAAAGCCCTTCACAAGGCAGCAGTTCTGCATCTGATGGATATTCCGCTCCCTGAGGGAGTTCTTGTATAACCTGACCATCAAATAAATAATCGGCGGGTGGGAGAATGCTGTTATCGGAAATAAGGCGCAGTGCCTGAAATATTTTTTTCATATTAAAAATACTTTCTGCAAAACTGCGATTTTCTTCGATAAAAAGGAAATTAAAATCAGGCCTTCATTCCGCCGTCGATCACATAGGTGGCACCCGTGATAAAGGAACTGCGATCTGACGCCAGAAACAAAGCCAACTGTGCAATATCTTCGTTGGTACCATATCTTCCCAATGGAATCATCTTCGTGAAGTTTTCCTTGACGGCATCACCCTGCCCCGGTGCGAAGCCATCCTCCAGTGACCTCATCATTCGGTTGTCTACCGGAGAGGGGTGTATGGTGTTCACACGGATTTGGTCCGGTGCTCCCTCCAGTGCGCCCGTTCTCATCAATCCGATCGTGGCATGTTTGCTGGCTACATAAGCACTCACAGAGGGTGTTCCGCCCAATCCCGCCACCGATGAGGTAATGATAACACTGCCTCCACCACTCTTTTTTAGCAAGGGAAACCCATACTTCATACCAAGCCATACGCCCTTGACGTTTACAGCCATCACATGGTCAAATACTTCCTCGGGATAGTCAATTATCGGCTTCACGACACCTTCCACTCCTGCATTCAAAAAAAGGACGTCTAGCCTGCCATAGACGTTTTCTACTTCCCCCATATACTTCTGCACCCCGGCAGCCGTAGCGACATCTGCCTGAATCCAAATAACTCGGCTATCGGAAAGCTGCCTTTGTCCAGTATTCAAGTATTCCTGACTGAAATCTACAACGGCAACCCCCGCCGCTCCCTGTTCCAAAAACAACTGTGCAGTTGCAAGGCCAATCCCTCCTGCCCCTCCTGTGATGACGGCAATTTTTCCTTTTAATTCCATGATAAAAACTATTTTTGGTTAGCAAAGATTCTACTACGTTCGGTACAGGGCTATCTATGTCCAACGCCTGACCAGAAACCTAAAGGTACAGGAATATAAAACCAAACAATATGATGAGCTCCAGCAAAAAAACTGATAAAAATCAGTAAGTTTATTCCAAAACTATCCTATACCCGTTAATATGTCGCTACTTCTCCGATTTGCCTGCTGCACCCTGTGCCTGATTTCATGGTTTGCCTGTAAACCGCAAGCATCACAAGAAGAAAACGTTTTTAGGGTGGTGGGTTACTTGTTTAGCCCCCGGGACTGGATGGACGGATTGGAACAGGTAAACCTGGATCGGGTAACCGACATCAATTTCGCGTTTATCAATATCCAGAAAGACGGAACCTACCGGGCAGAGAACCGTATGACCGAAGCCATTGCCCTCGCTAAAAAACATGGAAAGAAGGTGTTCCTCTCCTTGGGAGGAGGTAGCCCTCCCGATCATTTGCACACGTTTTTAACACCCGATCGACACGTTGATTTTGTGGAACAAACGGTGGAATTTGCCGTAAGGATGGGATTCGATGGTGTGGATGTGGATTTGGAAAACGACCTCATTAACGATCAATATGGTCCATTGGTCTCCGCGTTGGGAGTCGCATTGAAAGCAAAGGGTAAAGAAATGACCGCCGCTCTTGCGAGCTGGAATGCAAACCGTATTGCAGACGGCACACTGGCGGATTACGATAGAATCCACATCATGTCATACGACCAAACCGGCCCTTGGAACCTTGCAAAGGTGGGGCCTCACGCTCCATTTGAAATGGCCGAAAGAGACTTTCTGTACTTCCACCAAGAACGGGGCGTTCCCTCCCACAAGTTGACCATTGGCCTTCCCTTTTATGGTTATGGCTTTGGTGAGGGTGCACCGGTAAGCCTCACCTATAAACGCCTGCTGGAACTCTTCCCGGAGGCACATGAATCGGACGAGATTAAGGTGATCGAGGGTGGTACCATCTATTATAATGGCGAGGCCACCATTACAAAGAAAGTCCGATTTGCCGTCGAACAAGGTGCCGGCGGGGTAATGATCTGGCACCTGAATGGTGATCACGCCGGTGAACGGTCCCTATTGGCCCGTATCCAACTGGCGATCCAAAGCAGCGGACCTTGATTTTTTTCACCGATAAAACAGGCATATCGCCGCTCCTCAGGTTATTTTTCCGATTTATTTCGAAATTTCTTAGCAGATAATTATGATTTACGAACGGAAGCCCATATATTGAGAAACATAAAATAAACCCAAACCCCGTTATTTATGAAAAAGCTGGTTTATGTTTTCTTATTCGCCTTGAGTTTTTCAGCCTTTGGACAGGACGTGATCAACATGGACAATAACCCTGAAAGGCCAGGATCTATTTATCAGGAGCATGACGCTTACCAGCTGGACGACACGTTTAGCGACGTGGTGACGATGACCGAACTCAAACTTGCAGACCCGATTCGGATGCCTATCGCCGTGCCGCCTATGGGGAATTATTTGAATATGACGCTAAAAAAACTAATTGTACCGGATGATCCCCGGTTACCCGCTTTCGAATCCAAAGGTAACCTGCGGGTGGAAGACGATTCGAGGTATTCGGAAAAAACCTTTTATCTGGTGTTACCGGACCCCTCTGCAAGAATCGATAAAGATTTTGACTAACGTAATCCTAGAAGTCGTTCGGTCCAATTGGAAGGCAATTTGCGCAGAAGCCAATACTAAAAATCCATTCCCATTCCGGGAGTGGATTTTTTTTTCTGAATGTATGTCTCGCTTTTTTGTTCACCATCTTATTTTTTTCTCGGGGATGGTTTTTCCATGAGCAAAATCTGATCAGATAAGTGCCCTAGATAGGGTGAGAGGCTTGCGTCCTGCTGGTTTTGATGTTATCTTCGAACGAGGTAATCGATCGCAGCATCTAACCCCAACCCCATGGACCCGATCAAAATCGCAACGGTACAATTTGAAAACAAAAGTGGCGACAAAGCCTATAATCTACAGGTTATCGAGCAATTTGCGGCAGAAGCCGCAAAAAAAGGTGCGGAGGCGGTTGCCTTTCATGAGTGCTCAATCACCGGGTATACCTTTGCCCGTCACCTGTCCAAAGAAGACCTACTGTCAATAGCTGAACCCATACCAAATGGGCCCAGCATACAGAAATTGCAGTCCATCGCTCAGGAACACAACTTGGCCCTGCTTGCGGGACTTTTCGAAAGGGAAGGAGATCGCATCTACAAGGCCTACGTCTGCGTGGACAAGACCGGAGTAATCGCCAAGTTTCGCAAACTCCACCCCTTTATCAACCCCCACATCGAGCCAGGAGACGCTTATTGTGTATTTAAACTAAATGGATGGAGGTGTGGGATCCTTATCTGTTACGATAACAACATCATCGAACATGTCCGGGCTACCAATTTCCTTGGTGCCGATATCCTGTTCATGCCGCATGTCACCATGTGCACGCCTTCGTCACGCCCAGGTGCCGGATTTGTAGATCCCCTGCTTTGGGAAAACAGGGAGGCGGACCCTACTAGCTTACGGGCCGAATTTGACGGACTGAAGGGTCGGGCATGGCTGATGAAATGGCTCCCAGCCAGGGCCTATGACAACGGCATGTACGTCGTTTTTTCCAACCCTATCGGGATGGATGATGACCAGTTAAAAAATGGATGCAGCATGATATTGGATCCATTTGGGGATATCCTAGCAGAATGCCGAGCATTGGACAATGACCTTGTGGTTGCTACCCTTACTCCGGAAAAGCTCACACAGGCAGGAGGATACCGGTATAAAAATGCCCGCAGACCGGAATTATACGGTGATATCCTCTCCCAACCCCACAGATCAGAACAAAAAGTAGCTTGGATCTCAAAAAACTAACCATACCTGCTATATGCAACTACCAGAATGTTTTTACCGTGTGAGTGTAAAAGCCCTCGTGCTGGAGGGAGATGATCGGTTTCTCCTTGTCCGCGAAGATAACGGCCTATGGGAGCTACCGGGTGGAGGGCTCGATTTTGGCGAAACTCCCCAGCAGGGCTTGAAAAGGGAAGTATCCGAAGAGATGGGTATCCATACGACATTTATTGCCGAGCACCCCAGCTATTTTTTCACCACCATCAATCCAAAAGGAGTATTTATTGCCAACGTCGTCTACTTGGCTACTTTTGAACACCTGCATTTCACCCCCACTCCCGAATGTGTAGAGATATCATTTTTTACCGCAGAGGAAGTGCTTGCGGCTGACAATATGTACCCCAACGTAACCGAATTTGCAAAGATCTTTGGTTCAGCTAATAGGTAATGCTATTTTTTTCCATTTTCTTCGTGCGTCAAGCTACCCATCATGGGTTTGGGATAGCCCAGAAGACTGACGGCAGTCAATCCATCTCATGAAAAACCATCTCATCACGAATAGGGGTTTCTTTGATCGTGAGTCCTGAGATACCCACTTCGAGCTTTTCCCCCATATAATCCTCAAAATAGACCACACGGATAGGGTGAAAGCCTTCGGTCAACGCAATGGTGGCTTCCCTGCGACGCAAACTATGCGAACCATCGTTGTCTACCACCAATGAATCGCCTATGTAACATACGGACCCATCGTCTGAAAACGTATAAAACCTGTAATATCCTGACCTGGGTATCTTAATATATCCGGTAAACTCAAAGCCAAAATGATCTTTGACGTCCGCTCCGCTGATATCAAAATTGGAAATGGTACCCGTTCGTTTAGGCGTTGTAGCTAACATATCTGAAGTGCTTTTGAACTTACCTTCAAAATAGCGGTATTGAAGGCCCTGTTTTAATTCTCCACTTGGGCTTACAGGGACACGTGCATTGCTTAACTCTACGTTGAAAGCCATCCCCGATGGATAGTTGTACTCAAACGAAATCCCCTCTTGGGTAGTGATCCACGTATTGAAAGCGTATTCTCCTTCCCTCAGTTCGATGATGCGCGCACCTTTTGCAAAATCCCCATAACCTCCATAGCCGGATGTTTGCCCAAAAGCCAGTGCTACATCCTGTAAAATACCAATGTAGTTGTTATAATGGTCATGACCAACGAATGCACCCATCACATCCTGCATTTCTACAAAAGCAGCAAACAGCCCAGTATTGATCTCTGGCGACGCCACCCCTTCTTCCTTAATCCCCATATAGGTTTCATTGCCCACAACTTCCAAAAATTCTGGAACAGGTATGTGAAAAAATGCAAGGGCCGGATACGGCGTATTATGGTTTGTCTGGGTCAGCTTGGTGCTTTGGGTACGATACCAGTTTATTTGATCGAATTTCACCCAGTCATAGCTTCCCCGTTTGGCATTTTTCGGATAGCCATGCGAATCCAAAAAATAAAGCAGAGCCGCTGTTTCGGAAGTTGATGCGGATTGCAGCGGTATAAGGTAGTTTCCTACTCCTGAGATATCGGGGCCGCTTATCCCTACAAACCCCTCCTGTTTTTCCAGAAACTCAAAGATCTGCTCCCTGCTCCATTGGTCCTCATCATCGTGATTTCCCAACGTCACCGCCCAGGGAATTCCCGACGAACCGAAAATAGCAGCAATGAACTCCCATCCTTCCGGTGCAGGGGAATTTACGATATCGCCAGTCAGCACAGACAGATCCGGTTTTTCGCTCTTGAGCACATATTCGATGATTTCGCGGGTTTTTTCGGGTTCACCGGGCGTATCCGTATGCAGGTGGATATCGGTAAACTGAGCGATTTTGAAGGTTCCATCCTGCTTAAACTGCAAAGGCTCCGTAATGCCGCTTTGGGATTCACTTTCCACGGGGCTAGCGCAGGCCATCAGGAAGATAGCCGCCGAAAGTGCAACAGATAAAGAAATTGATTGAGTTTTGTTCATCGAATGATCCTACTATTTAAACAGCTAAACCGTGTAAAATATCTAAAGATTGGGAAAGCCCGCCTTAAGCCGCAAAAGACCCAAATGGCCTGTGAAGATGGGAAAAATAGTTTAAACTTGCTAACTGATCGGTAAACCTCAAACTTGCCTGCCTTAAAAAACCTGCGATATCAATATTGGTAACCCAAATGATTGATTCGATTGCCAAGTTGCCATACTTTCGCTCCTTCTTCATCCTTTTCTCTTTTTACCAAAGTACAGGTAGCTGCTGAGTTATATACTTACAAAGTGTGCTATTTTGAAACACCTAATTCTCGATATAGCACCCTTTACCACAAACCACCTCGCTCTTCTATAAACCCCTCAATATCCTAACTTGAAGATCGAATTCACTAATTTCCCACTGGTTCAGTATCCAGTTCAATTTATTTTTGAATCACGTTTGGCGGAATTTTATAAATTCCACTGTCCGATTTCATCCCCGAAGTGCTGTACGACAAAAGTGTCTAGAAGTTTTATTTTGGAATAAAAGAAAAAGAGGTCTATTCACTCTAAAATCCTGATACCTATTTTGAATTCCTTATAGTTACTTTTTAGCCGCACATACACATTTGTTTATCTTTTTATTTTTTTTATTAAACAAACTTTATTCCGATTCATTATACTATCACGTGATCACCAATACATTCTTCTTCAATTCACACCACATAAAAAACAATTATCTATGAACACCATTCTAACCGCAGATTTGGTAGGTCTTGACAAGATCATCAATAGCGACCCAATTGCCATCACCTTTTTTATCGGGTACATGGCTATGTTTGCATCGGCAGTGTTCTTCTTTGTAGAACGGAGCTCCGTAGATGGGAAGTGGAAAACTTCCCTGCTCGTATCCGGACTGATTACCGGAATCGCCGCTGTCCACTACTACTACATGCGAGACTTCTACCTCGAAACGGGCCAAAGTCCCACCGCATTTCGGTATGTAGACTGGACACTCACCGTTCCACTGATGTGCGTCGAGTTTTACTTGCTGACCAAACCATTTGGCGCCAAAGGAAGCACCCTGTTCAAGTTGATTTTGGCCTCATTGGTCATGTTGATCACTGGCTACATCGGTGAAACCTCCGGTATTGAAAGTAACATCTTGTGGGGAATCCTATCCACCCTGGGTTACCTCTACATTGTGTACGAAGTGTTTGCCGGCGATGTGGCCAAACTGGCAAAATCTTCCGACAGTCCGGCGCTGGGACAGGCGATGTTCCTCTTAAAGATCTTCATCACACTAGGATGGTCCATCTATCCAATCGGATACATGGTGCTTCCCGGCAACTTGCTCTCCGGTGCATTTGAGGTAAGCAGCATCGATCTCTTTTACAACCTTGCTGACGCCATTAACAAAATTGGGTTTGGCTTGGTAATCTATTCCGTTGCCATTGCAGAGACTGCAAAGTCCAGACTGGCTGTAGCTGCCTAATCCTAACAGGCTATCCTTTTCCTACCGAAAGGGGTAGCCTTTTTTACCCCATATTGCCGCCATTACCGTACAAACCAAAATAACCCATGAACCCTCGACAAACTACCTATGACTTTATTATCAGCGGCTTTGGCTGTGCTGGTATGAGTTTGGTGTATTACTTGGTTCAAGGCAAATTTAAAAACCATAAAATCCTCATCGTTGACAGTGCAGCCAAAAAGGCTAACGACCGCACGTGGTGTTACTGGGCTGAAAAGCCGTTGAGCATCCACCCTACCGGCCATGCCATCATAAGCTGGCAAAACATCTCCCTTTCTAACGGACACTCCCGAGTCGTCAAATCTCTGGAAAACCTTCGCTACTTCCACATCAAATCATCCGATTTTTACCGGGAGATCCTAGCTTTGCTCAAAAACTTCCCCAATATCCACCTCCTGCAGGACAGCATATTGGAATGTGCGGAAACTGAAGTAGGAGCCTATGTGAAAACAGAAAAAAACGGCATCTTTCATGCGGAAAAAGTCTTTAATTCCATCCCGAATTTGTCAACGAATCGGTTTACAGATTCAATGTTAAAGCAGGTATTTGTGGGATGGAAAATCAAAACCCAAGCGCCCTGTTTTGACGCAAATACCGTGGTCCTTATGGATTTTTTGCAAGGCACACAGGAGCAAACTGACTTCTTTTACATTCTACCCTACTCGGACTGTGAGGCCTTGGTAGAGTACACCCTGTTCAGTGACCAAAAACCAGACCTGATAGGGATGGAAAGGAATATCGATCAATTCATTAAAAATAACCTTGGGCAAGAGGCTTATGAAATAACCTTTCGGGAGCAGGGTAGTATCCCCATGAGTACCCGAGAACTATCACCTGACCGGTATACACACATCATTCCCCTAGGGACCTTGGCTGGGTGCAGCAAACCGAGCACCGGCTTTACCTTTTACACAATCCAAAAACATTGCCAATGGATCGTTACCTGCCTTGAGCAAAAAAACTTCCCTCGTCAAATGACGTGGAAGCGAAAGGCAAAATACCTTTTCTACGACAATATCTTACTCAACATCGCCAGAAAATGGCCGAAAAAATTACCCGCTATCTTCATGAACTTATTTCAGACCAACTCGGGTCCGGAAGTTCTTAAATTCCTGAATGAAGAAAGTAGTTTTTTCGAAGACATCAAGATCCTGTCACGACTTAAATTTCCTGTTTTCATTCAGTCTCTCCTCCGATATGAAAAACATTGATATTTGGGGAAAAACGCTGGGCTTCGCCATTGCTATCATCTACTTCCTGTTCTTTCAAAGCCATGAGATGTTTGAATGGTTATTATTTATTGTGGTGCTACTCACGGTAGGTATTCCGCATGGCGCGGTAGATCACCTCTTAGTAAACCCCCATATACAGCGCAAGGACTTGGCTGTTTTCATCCTTAAATACCTGGCAATCATCGTACTCTATCTGCTGGTTTGGGTGACTTTACCCCTCGTCGCTTTGATTTCCTTTCTGCTCATGTCTGCTTATCATTTTGGTCAAAGCCACTATATCCGCGAAAACCTACGGATTGGGAGAAAACTCACCTACCTAGGCACCGGAACCTTCTATTTGGCTGTTATCCTGTTTGGGAACTTTTCGAAAACCGCTGAAATCCTGGCTTCTATAGTGGATATATCGGGGATTGCTAATTTCGGTCCTTCCCTGACCGTCCTTAGCTTTTCGCTAGTCGCCGTTCTCCTAGTTAGAAATCTGCCTACCAAATCTTTTCTCTATTTGGCAGAAATGACTGCAGTAGGCATCATTTTGTTCCATTTACCCTTGTTGGTAGGCTTCATCCTCTACTTTGGATTTTGGCATGCACTGCCTAGCATGGCAGAGGAATACCAATCACTGCGTAAATCCTATCGCGGAGTTCCATTGACTCAATTTATCCTGCGAATGTTGCCGTTCACGGCGGCTAGCATTATTGGGATGGGGATTATTCTTGTTATCTTATATCCAACCAATACTACACAGGAGCTGACCCTGCTGTTTTTTGTGTTGGTCTCACTGATATCCGCACCCCACATTTGGTATATGAATGGGTTTTTGGAAAGCAGGAGGTAGTACAAGGGCAGCCCTGCTCGCAAGACCCGTTCCGCTGAATAAACCGACAGCCAAAAACACTGTTAGCTGTACGGAGCTACAGCAATAGCTGCCAACTAGACGGAATGGGTAATCGACACTAGGATAAAATGGAAGCCGAACGAACCTGCCTTGGGTGTTTGATGATCTCTTCGTAAACACCGTCCCACAATTCAATACGCTTCTGCAAGCAGGTGATAGAAGCTTGCTCTGCTTCATCCCAAAACCTATCGTTTTGCGAACATAAGTTTGAAGTCATGGCTAGGGCCAGATGGCTATGTTGATCGCCGTCAACCTCTATGTGTCTTTTCAGGTAGTAGTTAAATTTGGCGATCTTTTCCGGATACTTCAAGTTAAGGTCACTGATGATGGAAAAAAACATACCTGGAATAAGGTCTTCGCGACCAAACGTAAAAATCGCTGATTGCTGATGATCGCGGCGTCCTTGTATGATTTCAAAGGTAAAACGAACAAAATTTCTGGCCGCCTCCGGAGTGCCTGCAGCTTGAAAGGCTTCCTCGATGCTGCTTGACTCTTGAAGCTTTTGAATAAAAACCCTAATTCCTCCCGTTTCCGCTCCACATTGCTCCATTGCCTCGAGGTACAATTCAAAGTGGCTCATTCGCTTTCCGTCCTCGTCCAAATCACTTTCTTCCCCAACCACAATTTCATTGATCAAATACCTGGTATCGGCAGACCCCTTTGGGTACCAAGGTACTTCGGTACAAGTGAGGCTGGTTTGCAAACTTTTCAGCAAGGACATAAAATCCCAAACGGCATAAACATGGTATTGCATAAACACCCTCACATCTTCTATATCATCAATGGCTGAATACTGGATATAATGGATCGTTTTGTGCCACCGATTCCGGTTTTTCCGTGCCAGTGATTCCGGTTCAAACTGTGCCAGTTTGCTTGGGCGTCTTGAGCCTTTAACGGTTCGTTTTGTGCCAGTGATATCGGTTCGAACAGTGCC